>JAXMBH010000007.1:0-254145 GCA_046349975.1 Pirellulales bacterium | reverse complement strand
ACTCCTCGGCATGACCCGCCCGCGCCTCTATCGCCGCCTCCTTCAACTCGGCATGATCACGCCCGAAGCCGCCGACGACGCAGGCGCAGAAGCTGGGGCCGAAGCACCTGAATTTATCGAACACGACGGCGACGGCACCGATGAAGCAGAAGCGTAGCATCATGCGTGACCCAACCTCCTGGCTCATCTGCGGAACCACCGGCCGCTGGGCGGCATCGCTTCGCCTGGCGCTCGTGCGAAAGCTCGCATTGGATGCCCATACACAGCTTCCACGCCACATCCGCGAGGTCTACTCGGTATGCGCATGCGATTCCGCTCTGCAGGAGCACTGCGACGCCATAGTGCTGGTCGAAATCCGCAGCGAAAATCTCGCGGAAGCACTTCACCTGATCGCCACTTGCCTTGATCGCAAGACACCGGTTTTCGCGCTGCTCGGCGAATCGCTCCACCAACAGAACCTCACTCGACACGTTTCCAGGAACGATCGCGAAGCGATCATCGCGGCGATAGGGGAAGCCGGCGCCCTCGATGTACTGGATACGCCACGCCAAATTGCCCGCGTTCTAGAGGTCGTTGCGCGCGGCATCGCGGCCCGCCCCGCTATAGCCGCCGCCGCCGACCTTGCTACGCTCGCCGAGTTCGCTCAGGCCGCTGTTCCTTGGCAAGACGCCTGACGCACGTTAGCCTGGGGTTCCCAATTAAACGGTGCCGGGGCCACGCGCTCGGCAGCCCCCGGCCGTGCCGGGGTCGACCATTGAGTCACCGTTGCGCGAGCGTACTCCCCCGGCAGAGCCGGGGGCTGCCTACACAGGGCTCCAGGCACTTTCCATTCCGCACACAAGGTCCCCGCCGATGGCTGATGCGTCTGACACCCGAGATTTGGTCGAAAACATTCTGGCCGATATACTCGACCCTGAAACTGGTCGCAGCCTCGCCCGAATGGAGCAGATCCGCCACATCACCATCGACGGCCGCGGTGTGGAAGTCACGCTGGGCCTCACGACCTGGTCGAGTCTCCTCTGGGAAGAAACCCGTAGCGAAGCAGAACAGCTGCTCCGCGCGAAGCTCCCCGCCGGGACAAACGTTAACGTGAAAGTGGTCGAATTTGTTCGCCCGCCGGAGCGCATCGGCGAAATCGGCCTCACCGCCAAGAGCGTGATCGCTGTCGGCTCCGGCAAAGGCGGCGTCGGCAAGAGCACCATCGCTGCGTCGCTCGCGTATGGTTTGAAGAACGGCGGCGCGGCTGTCGGCCTCATGGACGCCGACGTTTACGGCCCGAGCGTGCCGCACCTCTTGGGCGTGAACGAACGCCCGCAACTCGAGAACGGCCGCCTGCAGCCGATCGTGAAAGACGACCTGCGTGTGATGAGCATGGGTTTCCTCGTGCCGCCGGGCGAAGCGATCGTGTGGCGCGGGCCGATGCTGCACGGCGCGATCACACAGTTCCTCCGCGACACCGAGTGGGGCAACCTGGATTATCTCATCATCGACATGCCGCCGGGCACCGGCGACATCGCCCTCACGCTCTCGCAAATTTTGCCGCTCACCGGCGCGGTCGTCGTGTGCACGCCGCAAGACGTGGCGCTGCTCGACGCCGTGAAAGCCATCGCGATGTTTCGCAAAGTGAACATCCCGATGCTCGGCATGGTCGAAAACATGAGCTACTTCATCTGCCCCGACTGCGGCAAGCGGTACAACATCTTCGGCTCTGGCGGCGCGGAGCAGCGTGCGGCCGAACTCGCTGTGCCGTTCCTTGGCGCGGTGCCGATCAACATTGGCATCCGCGAACGCGGCGACGCCGGCGACACCGGCGGCAACTACGTCGATAACTCGACGGCAAAGTTCTTTGGCGACATCTGCCACAAACTGGTGCGACAGATCAGCACCAGCCACAAAGCCGCCCCGCCGCTCCCCACGCTGAACATCCTCTAAGAAGGCGAAAGGCATTCGCCACATAGCCCAGCCGTCTCGGCTGGGTCGCGCCGATGTAGCGGGCACGCTCCGCGTGCCGTCGCTTGAGGCTTCACGACGACGCAGTATCCTCGATTCGCCGTAACGGCACACGGAGTGTGCCAACTACATGCCAAGGGGTGGCTGGGATCGAGCCGCGGGCGGGTCCCTAGAGCGGCGCCATCTCACATCACTCGTAGAAAACCGGTGGGCAGTTCACTCCGACCCGGAACGGGTGGGCTATATATGCCGCGCAAAAAATTAGAGCCGCAGGTTTCATCCCGCGGCTCTTTCCCGTTAGTTCAAATGGCGGAGAGAACTCTGGGGCTCTCAAGCACGCCAGGGGGCTATCGACCCAAAGACTACATGGCCTTTTTGGTCTTCTTCTTGGCCTTCTTGCCGCCCTTCTTCTTTGCGCCCTTCTTCTTGGCGGTCTTCTTGGCTGCCTTCTTCTTGGCGGCGCGTTTCTTCTTGGCCACAGTCACTCCTCCATAAAAAAGTTTTGGTGACTTCCCGGCTGACACACCATTCAACTCACAGCCGTCATCACCTGGTTTAAACCAGCCACCGCATCCGCGGCAGCTCCGGTAACTCGCATCTCACTTCGCAGCGAATCAACTTTCCTTCATCAACTCGTTGCATGCGAGATGCGTGATATCCGTTGTCACTTGATCGTAGTTGTACGAAATTGTTGGAATTGTGCAACACGTTTTCGCAAAAATTTTTCGTGCGCGCAAAAAAATTTTTCGCGCGACACAGCATTTCACGCGCTGCATCACGCCGTGTGCGCACCAAATTCGATCGCTCACGCGCATCACGCGCACGTTAATACAACGAGATCGTCGTGCCATCGAAAAATCGTCCGCAAGGTTGCACAGTGTGCAGCGTAAAACCGAATTGGGAGCGCTCCAGCGGCGCTAACGCAGAGAGATACGCGATCTCAAACAGCGATGCTCGCCGCAACTGGAGCGGCTCCCCCGCCGCGCGCCAACCAGCCAAAATCGCCGGCCACGCCGCGCGATGCGTTTTGCGCAGCAAGTGAATCGGGTCGAGCCCGTACCACTGGCCAGACACTGGAATTACCGAGATATTTCGCGAGCCATCGAACATCATCAACCGCTCGTTGATTTCGCGCACATGCGCTTTCGCGTCTGCGAGCGTAAGTTTGCTGCGCGGAAACAGCATCCGCCGAAAGAATGCGAACCGCCGCTCACCGAGCGTTTCGATGCTGCTGGCGGGCAGCAGCGTGACAACAATCTGCGCCTCCACTTTCACGAGCCGTTCGAGGCACCCCTCGACCCAGCTCACGAGCGTTTGCGGCGTTACCCCGAACAGTAAATCGTTGCCAATATCGGTGATGAGCGCCGTCGTTGGCAGCGCCGCGCGCGAGTGTAAATCTCGCCAAAGCGCGCAGGGAAAAATTCCGGAAATTTTTCTGCCGAAGACCACAGAATCTTCCCCATAGGACCTTCCATGACCCATAGCCACCATCATTTCGATTGGTTCGCGCCAACTGCGCCGCGCGGTTTCAACGATCGTCGGCAGCGAGCGCACCACGTTACTCGCGCCCAACACGATCACTCGACGAGTAGGAGAGGGATGACTCAACGCTATGCCGCAACAACATTCCGCGCGAGTTAATCGAGTAACAATTGGTCACGAAACGATCGAATATGACTCGCTGAAACCACTTTCGCGTGGCAATCCACATTGGAAATGTCTGCGGCCGCAGTCAGCGCCAGTGGTGGCGGTAGAACTGTATCGCTTGATAGTTGCCGTACGCCAAGAAACCGAACATCAGCGCCACATAGAACCGATTCAGCAGTACAGCATACACGGTCATCAGCACCGCGGCACCGAACGAGAGCTGCAACGACTTCAGCGTCCCAGTTTGAGAATTCCACATCAAGAACAACTGCCGCGAAACTTGTCCGCCATCGAGCGGATAGATCGGCAACAAGTTCACGAGGCCCCAAATGATGTTCACAAACAACACGTACTCGATAACCCGTTCGGCGACGGGCTCGTAATCGGTCCAATCAACCGGAATCCACCACGGAACAAACTTCACGAAGTGCCCCGTCGCATAAATTACCGCGACGACCACGCCGGCCAGCAGAAACCCCGCAAACGGCCCAGCGAGCGAAATGAGGATCTGCCGACTCGGCCGCCGATCGCAATCGCTGCACGAAGCTAGTCCACCAAAACCGTAGAGCGTGATCCAGGGATGCCCGCCGAAGCGCTGCTGCATGAGTGCGTGCCCCATCTCGTGCACAACGATCGACACGAAGACCACGCACATCCAAATGAGCACGTCGCGCGGCTCCGCCTGCCTGCCGCCCATGCCGAGAAACAACGTCGCCAGCCAAAAAAACGGATGCACCCGCACCGGGATACCAAACAAGCGAAAGCGCAGGTCAGCCTGCGACGGCGGCGGTTCGTTAAGAAACATGCGACTGGACGCAGATATGTGGGGTGGCACGCCCTGAGTCTTCGAAGGGCGTAGTTTCGATGAGCGTCAATTGCTCCACGCCCATCACAGAGCCTCTGGGCATGCCACCCGGAATTAGACATTCCGTCGGCCGATTAGTCCAATCCTAAAGCGGTAGTGTGAAATTGCCTGCTAACCGCTACGCCGCATCGCGAGTCACCGCCGCACGCTCCCCAAAAAACTTGTGATGCGTCTTCAGCTCAGCCAACTTCCGCATTTCGAGCACCCGCAGAATATAATCTGCTCCGCGCAACGAAGCACCACCGTGGCCCACGCGCTCTTTCAGTTCGGCCAATTGGGCCTTCCGCGCGGTCCGTTGGGCCGGCTTCGTGAGCCACTCAATAATGTGGCCCGCCACGTTCGCCGACTTATCGACGCACGTGAGATACTCCGGCATCAGCACGTGGGCATCGACCGGGTCGTTCGGGTCGTACGTCGCCACGCGCTTCGGGAACAAATCCGTTGCCGTGAGCAAGTTCACCAGCGTGATATACCGCACCTTCCGGAATACCTTCTGCACCACGTTGGCCAGTCGAGAAATGTGGTAAAGAATCACCGTCGGCGTCGTGTGATAAAGCAGTTCGAGCGACACCGAGCCCGACACAGCCATCGCACAATCGGCCGCCTCGATGATCTCGGCCGTCCGCCCCACGTGAATTGTGACCGGCAGTTTGCACCCGGCCACGGCCTCACGAGCCATCTGAGCCTGGCTCTCCTTGAACGATGCAATTGCGAACCGCGCGCCCGGCAGGCGCTCCTGCACGAGCGCGGCCGCCTTCAGAAAGTACACCAGGTTGCTCTTCACTTCCTGCGTGCGCGAGCCGGGCAGAATCGCCACGAGCGGCCCGCCGTCGCCGCGCAAGCCGTCCATAAACGACTGATCGAGCTGTTCCGACCGTAATTGATCGAAGTACGGATGACCCACGAATGTCGCATTGCACCCGCGGTCACGATACCACGCTTCCTCGAAGGGCAGCTTGCACAGCACATGATCGACAAACCGCCGCATTTTCTTCACCCGCCACCCGGCCCACGCCCACAACTGCGGCGCACCGTAGTAAATCACCGGGATGCCATGGGCCTTCGCCCGCCGGGCAATCCACCAGTTGAAGCCTGGGTAGTCGATCAGCACGACCGCATCCGGCCGATGATGCCGAAAGTACCGATCGGCGCGGCTCAAGAGCCGCCAGAACTTGTGGATGTTCAAGAGCGCGTGGAGCAGCCACATCACGGCGAGCTTCGTGAGATCCTCGTGCAGCTCACAACCCGCCGCCGCCATCCGCGGTCCGCCATACCCCACGCACTCAATCCCCGGCCGACGCCGTCGCAGCTCGCGCACCAAGTTCGCGCCATGCAAATCGCCACTAGGCTCACCGACCGAAAAGAAAATCTTCATCGCCAACGCTTCCATTCGTCCAAATCAGTCAGCCCCCGACTCCGCGGGGGGTTCTTCGCACGCAGCGCCACATAGCCAACGTTTCCATTCGTCAGATCAGTCAGCCCCCGGCTCTGCCGGGGGTTTTCGGCATGGCCCCGCACCACACCAAGAGAGAACGCGGGGCGGAAGTATGGCAAAATAGGCGATTTCGGTGAAGCTCAATACCTGCGCCTCGGTTGCCGCGAATTTGACCCCGGTTTTTCAATCCATCATCATCCACAGATGCGGTTACCCAGCGACTCAGGCGACGGACTCGAAAACTTGGGAATGGCGATGTCGGGTGGTGACGCGCCGCCGCAAGTCGCGCTGCGATGGTTGCGTTTCTCCCTGCGTAGAGTACTACTGTGCGTGGCGGCAATTTGCGTGACACTTACCATAAGTCTCAAGCTGCCCGAATTTGTCCGATCAACGTACGCGCATTGGCATATCGGCCAGGTGCATGAGACGCTTGTACTTGCGCAACCTAACTTCAGGTTCAGGATCACTTCATTATCGGAGAGAGGCACTGTATTGGCAGCACCCGGAGTCTTTTACCGATATGAGGTAAAAACGTGTACCGAATACACTTGGCGAGAGCTTGCAACGGTGCAAGTCCCGAGTCTTGAGGCGCTCACTGGAGATAGGTTCGTTGCCATAAACCGCAACTGCGTCTATTTCTTCGACAAACGCTTGTTCGGCGTGACCACCGACGGCGGCGTAAGTTGGTCATGTACGAGCCCAGATAGCTTGCCGATAAAAGCGCCGAGCCAAGAGCCATACGTTGAAATCAATTCGGTTCACATCGACAAGTTGGGAATTGGCACATTAAATGTATCGGTATTCGGCGCAGGACAGTTGGTCGGTAGCGCCATGCTCAACACATCGGACTTCGGACAAAATTGGCGTTAACCAAATCATTCGATGTGCAAGTCCTGGATCACGGATTCGAAGAACTCGGCTGATTCAGACCGACAAATTCGTCGTTGCGGTCTAAGTCGAGATGGTCATCCCACCGGATGACCCCAGCGAACCATGCTACGAAGCTGAAACGGTGCAACTCCTGCGCGAGGTCAAAGATCGCGCTGAACGCGGCGACGTTGAGTGGCTGAGTCAGCGCGGCAAGATCTACACAGCAATGGAAACCGCCGGATGACGTTCAGTCACCGTTGAGAAGCTCAATTTGACACCAGCTTCCCTAGCTTCTTGAGCATCAATTCCAGATAGCTGAGCCGCTCGGTCGGCCCCAGTTCGAGCTCTTTCGCGAGCGCGGCAATCACGCGCTTCGCTTCGTCGACGCCAGCCTCGTCCGCCGCCAATTCCAGTTCGACGAACGTCCCGAGGCCATCGATCTCATCGATTGTGCCCTCGACTGTTCGGCTGCTCGCCTCAATTTCGAATGTCCGCCGCCGCTTGTGCACGACCAGCACCGGCCGAAAGCCCAGCGCACCGAGCAACTCCGCAAACTTGAGGCCGCCTGTATCGCTGGTATCGAGCGGCAACTCCAACTCGCGGCGAGTTTTCGTGGTTTCGTCGACCTTCGGCCCCTTGTAGGTCACAAAGCTCCGCTCGCCCACGGTCCGAATCCGCACCGCTTCATCTGTTTGCGCGAAATCCCGGCACGGATGATTGAAATACCGATCCGCATGCTCGACCGCCGGCTGAATCTCGACGCCCCGCTCAGCTAACCGCGCAGTCAGCCCAGACACATCCGAAATTCGATGCTTCTGCTCAACTTCAAATTTCATGATTCACACAGAGGACACAAAGAGCACAGAGGAATACTTTAAACCGCTAATCTCCGCTAATAACACGCTAATGACCTAATGACCGATTTCATTAGCCGCAGGGCACTAGCCCCGGTTCTTTAAGCTGGTGCTACTCTCGTTTATCAGCGTCCGATTAGCGCCAATTAGCGGTTCGAACTCTTCCTCCGTGTCCTCGGTGCTCTCAGTGTTGAAGTCTCCTTATCTGAACTCAACTCGAATCCCGCAAGTACGTCGCCCGATTGATTGCCGCCGGCCGATCGGCCCGCACTTTGACGCCTTCCGCATCGAGCGCCCACAACGGACTGATTTCTACATCCACGCCGGTTGCCACCGCGGTTCCCGCTTCTTCCAACCAGCGGCGATGCTGCTTCGTCAGATACCACTTCACGTACTCGGGCGTATCTTTCTCCGCGCCGGGCGCATTCTTCAGCGGCGCGAACACATCCGCCTCGGCAAACTCCACCACGAGGGGGTTCCGCGCGTGCGGCATCAAGTCGAAAATGAACCGCTCGAACTTCAAAGCGTTCGCCTTCTCCGGCTTCACGAGTTGCCCAGCGTCATCGACAAACGGCACCTTCTTCCGAGCCACGTGGAATGGCAGCGCATCCTTGAGCGCGAGCATCCGCTTGAGGAATGACACTGCAAACACGTGAACCGCAATGCTGCCCGCCCAAAACTTCAGCGCACCATCTGCATCGCGAGCGGCCGCCACGTCATCCGGCATGTCGCTGTACTCGATGACCTGCATCTCGCCGTCGATCATCGCGAACACGCCCAACCGATCCTGCGGCGTCTGCTTGGCCACGGCCATCGACGTCAGATCCGACTTGGCCAGCAGGTGATAGCCGATGAACTCCGCATCTCCGATCGGCACCAGCGGATTGTCGACCTGCAGATAGAACAAATGCTCAACCCCCCGCCGCCGCATGTGCTCTATTGCACCACTCGTCGAAAGTGCCGCTACCGCTCCGCCATGTCCATCGGGACTTAAAAACAACGCCTCCTTTGATGCCAGCAACAACTTACCGGTCGCCTCATCGACGGCCGGCATCGTCCCCTGGCAAAACAGCACGACATCATCTTCCGGCAGCCCAAACCGCTCGTGCGTCCGCAAGTATGCGGTCTGCTCGTCGTGCGTGATCGGACTGGTCATCATGTACATGGGCACGGAGGCCCCATACCGCCGCGCCGCCGCGAGTGCCTTCTCGAAATGAATCTGCAACAGCGACGCCTGCGACACCGGCCCAATTTCGTACATCCCCTTCGGATGTTCGAAACCCAGCCGGCTGCCCTGCCCGCCCGCCACGAGCAGCACGCCGATCTTGCCGGCCCGCAGCGCATCGACCGCGCGGGCCTTCGCGTCGCTTGCCGAATACTTGCCGCCGCCGTCGGTCCGCTCCTTGAGCCGCATCGCCGGCGGCGGCGTCGCCCGCCGCGCAAGCGCTGCCCAATCGCAACTGCCAGCGCCCTGTTTGTACAACTCGGCGAGTCGCTCGAGATCAATCGCCGTCAACTGCTTCACCAGCTGCGCGCGGCCCGCTGCATCCAGTTCATCCCAAAACCGCAGCACGTGATCCTGCCCGTACGCTGCCAGCTTGGCCGCCAGCGCGTCAACACTCTCGGCACCCATTGTCGTCGACATCAAAACCAGCCCCTTACCCAGGCATACGCCAACCAACACAACAGCGGAAACAGCACGAATACCGTCGCATACGTGAATAGAGAAGTCCAGACGTGCCGCGGCCAACGAGCCATAAAACCAAGTACGGTTGCTATCGATTAATCATCACGCGTTATTGCAGAACCTCGCACCCACCCTACAGCACCCATCCACCCCTGAAAACCCGCCCGACCGACCGTGCAAACCACATCGCACGCATATAATCGTCGGCCAGGCTTCATATTGTTCCGTTAAGGACGGATACTTCTGTCCGTCCGCCTTTTGTAGCAGGCACGCTCCGCGTGCCGCCCGCCTGCCACATGGCGTCGGACGACATAATCTGCCCATCCGCCCCGTTCCTTTAATTAGAGGCTTGAATCGGACAAATCACCGCCGCCACACACACCGTCCTAATTCACGGAACATGCCGATAATACGGCCGCCCGGACGGGCAGAATTGTCCGTCCTACCCTGCGCCCGTTGCCGGCCGCGCCGCAATCCAATTACAATGGCAGTTTCGATTTAAGCCGCCGCCTCGGCGGGGGTATCGCGGCGGTTTTGCGGACGAACTTTCAGCAAACTCGAGGAGCGCACACGTGGCATCCGGCAGGCATTTATTCACCAGCGAATCGGTCAGCATGGGTCATCCAGATAAACTGGCCGACCAGATTTCCGACGGCGTGCTCGACGCTCTCTTCGCTCAAGACCCCATGAGCCGCGTGGCCTGCGAAACCATGGTCACCACGGGCCTCGCCGTCATCGCCGGCGAGATTACGACCAAAGCCTACGTCGACATGCAGAAGGTCGTCCGCGAGGTGATCAACGATGTGGGCTACACCGAAGCCTCGATGGGCATTAGCGCCGACCACTGCTCGGTGCTCGTCGCCCTGCACGAACAAAGTGCCGATATCGCGATGGGTGTCGATTCCGATACCTCGAAGGGCAAAGACATTGGCGCCGGCGACCAAGGCCTGATGTTCGGCTACGCCTGCAACGACACTGACGAATTCATGCCGCTGCCGATCTCGCTCGCGCACCGCATCATCAATCGTCTCACGGAAGCCCGCTTCAAGAAGGAAGTCGATTGGCTCCGCCCCGATAGCAAGAGCCAGGTCACGATCGAGTTCGATGGCCCGGTGCCGGTGCGCATCGACACGGTCGTCGTCTCCACGCAACACGCACCGAGTGTGAAGCACTCCGAGATCGGCGACTACGTGATCAACCAGATCATCAACCCCGTCCTGCCGAAGGAACTTGTCACGGGCAAGATCAAGTATCACGTGAACCCGACGGGCCAGTTCATCACGGGCGGCCCGCACGGCGACTGCGGTCTCACGGGCCGCAAGATCATCGTCGACACCTACGGCGGCTGGGGCCGCCACGGCGGTGGCGCGTTCAGCGGCAAAGACCCGACCAAGGTCGACCGCAGCGCCGCCTACATGGCCCGCTACGTGGCGAAGAACATCGTCGCCGCTGGCCTGGCCGACCGTTGCGAAGTGCAGCTCGCCTACGCGATCGGCGTTTCCGAACCCGTGAGCGTGAATGTCGACACCGACGGCACCGGCAAGATCGAAGACGCCCGCATCTGCGAGCTCATTCGTGAAGTCTTTCCGCTTACGCCGTCGGGCATTATCAAACACCTCGATCTGCGTCGCCCGATTTACCGCAAGACGGCCGCCGGCGGCCACTTCGGCCGCAACCTCCCGGAGTTCACTTGGGAGCGCACCGACAAAGCCAAAGAAATCGCCGCCGCGGCGGAAACCACCGCCGTCGCCGCGCGCTAACGCGATTTTGTTACCGATCGTCAGCCCCCGGCTCTGCCGGGGGTTCTTGTTCAATATCTGTTGCCAACCGTCGCTCTGCCCCTAGCAGAGCCGGGAGCTGTTCGTACCATGCCTACGCCAGGCTCGACCGAACGGCATTCGGAGTCATTCCTCATGCGTGCCACGGACGGCACAATGCGAATCGCGCTCGTCGAGGGCACTCACTCCGCGCGCCGCACCCAATTCGTCGCCACGCTCACGTGCGCCGGCCTTGCGGTCGCTTGCTTCCTGCTGTACCGACGAACCAGCGGCGCACTCACTGAACCGCTCCCCACCGCCCCGCTCTGCTGGCTCGCCGCATTCATCACACTCTGGGCCTACACACTCCGCGAACTTTCCGGCCGCAACCCGCTCATCACCGGCCTTACGCTCACTACGATCGTCGTGTTCGCCGTCGCCTGCTCTTACCCCGGCGCGCGCATTATCGATTGGCTCGCCTGGCCCGCCGCCATGTTCGTCACCGTTCTCTCACCCAAAATCCTGGAATCACTCGATGATGACGAACTCGACTGGAGCGATCGCAAACACCACAAACCCGTAACGATCCTCGTCGACGACGCCGAGGAATCGGAACACGTTCTGCAACAGGTCACGCGTGTCCGCACCGCCGAGGGGCACGAAGCCATCCGCGGCCAACTCATCGCCGAATTCGCCGCCGGAGAGCGTCAGACCACGCTCTACGCGTCGTTCTGTCCGCCCTTCGAACACCTGCCGCACGTCGACGTCAACCTCGCCAACGACTTTGAAGCCACCGTGAAGCCGACGCAGGTCCTCCACAACGGCGCCCAATTCGACGTCCGCCTCGCCGAACCCGCCGAGGAAGCCGCCACCGTCCTCATCGAGTTCTTCGCCACCGATGCCGGCACAGGGTGATCTGCCTGGCACACCTGCTTTCACTGGGTGGCACGCCAACCGTGCTCGCGTTGTCGCATCTTCCGCCGAGCGGTATAATCCCCGCGTTTTACCAGCGAACTTAAAGTGCCAAATTATTAGCCGGCGGGCACCCTTTGGATGGCTCGTCTCTGGTTTCTTGGCATCGTCGTTTGATAAACCGGGGGCGAGCGCCCGCCGGCTAATGGATTTAGAACACTTCTAGGAGCCCCAACCACGACCACCCCACGCATCGGCCTTGGCGAAGACTCCCACCGCACCGAACCCGGCGGACCACTGCGGATCGGCGGCATCGATGTGCCGCACGATCGCCGGCTCGTCGGCCACAGCGATGCCGACGTCCTGCTGCACGCCGTTACCGACGCCCTGCTCGGTGCGGCCGCGCTGCCCGATATCGGCCGGCTATTCCCGAACACCGACCCCGCCAATCGCCGGCGCGACTCCGCCGAAATACTCCGCGCCGCGGCTGCCCGCGTAAACGAAGCGGGCTACCGCGTGGTGAACATCGACTGCGTGATCCACGCCGAACGCCCCAAACTCGCCGATTACCACGACGCCATCCGCCACGCGATCGCTGGCATCCTCCAACTCAACCCTCACCAAATCGGACTCAAAGCCAAAACCGGCGAAGGCCTCGGCCCCGTCGGCAACGGAGAACTAATCGAAGCCCGCTGCATCGCCCTCCTGGAATCCATCCGCAGCTGAACTCGAAAGAGTTCAGTCTCACAACCAAACAACATTGCAATAACTAAACCGCCAAGTCGCCAAGCACGCCAAGACTTACTCCAAAATCCCCCTACCTCGTAGGGAGGGGCCAGGGGAGGGTTCGATTCGCCCATCAATTCGCCCCTCCGGTATTCCTTCGCGTCCTCCGCGCCTTGGCGGTTAAAAATCCGCAATCCGAAATCCCCAATCCGCAATCATCGACATCATGACCGCAGCCACGACCCCCAAACCCACGCCCGTGAAAACCTCCGCCCCGCACCCCACGCTGCGCGTCTACAACACCCTCTCGAAGCGTAAAGAACCATTCGCCACGGTCCGTGAAGGCCACGTCGGCATCTACCTTTGCGGCCCCACCGTCTATGACAAGGCCCACATCGGCCACATGGTCGGCCCCGTTATCTTCGACTGCATCAAACGCTACCTCACCTACTGCGGTTACAAAGTGAACTGGGTCGTCAACATCACCGATGTCGACGACAAGCTCATCAAGAAAGCCAACGAGCGCAACATCTCCATGCTCCAAGTCGCCGAAGAGAACATCGCCGACTACGAGTCGAACCTCACCGCTCTCGGCGTCGATCAAATCGACCACTTCCCCCGCGCCACCGAGTGCATGCCGGAGATCATCGACTTCGTCAAACAACTCGTCGACCGCGGCATCGCCTACGACTCCGATGGCGATGTGTACTTCGATGTCGCCAAAGACAGTGAGTACGGCAAACTCTCCAATCGCTCGATCGAATCGATGCAAGGCGAAGGCGGCTCGATGGGCGAACGCAAACGCCACATCGCCGACTTCGCACTGTGGAAGGCCGCCAAACCGGGCGAGCCCTCGTGGGATAGTCCCTGGGGCCCCGGCCGTCCCGGCTGGCACATCGAGTGCTCGGCCATGAGCAAGAAACTCCTCGGCGACACGTTCGACATCCACGGCGGCGGCCTCGACCTCGTCTTCCCGCACCACGAAAACGAAATCGCCCAAAGCGAGTGCTGCCACAACCGCCCAATGGTCCTCTACTGGGCCCACAACGGCCTCTTGCGCGCTGGATCGAACGCCGACAAAATTGGTGGCGGCGATGCCGCCGGAAAAATGTCCCGCTCCAAAGGCGCCGGCGGCCTCGCCGATCTCATCACGCGCCAAGGCGGCGAGCGCATCCGCTTCTTCCTCCTCCGCACCCACTACCGCAGCACCGTCCTCTTCAACGAACCCGCCATCGCCGAAGCCGGCACCGGCCTGGAATCCTTCTACCGCCTCTTCAAACGCTACACCCGCATCACCGGCCAAGACTTCTACGCCCTAATCGCACCCACCAAACGCGACGCGACCGCAACGACCAGTCAGCCTCCGGCTCTGCCGGGGGTTTCCCCCGCCCTCACCGCCGCCCACTGCCGCGAAAAATTTCTCACCGCCATGGATGATGACTTCAACACTGGCGGCGCCATCGGCGAACTCTTCGAACTCGCCACCCTCACCAACAAATTCGCCGACGACCACAACCTCGAAGGCGAAGGCAAGTCAAACGAAGTCGCGGTCGCCCAATTCACGAGTCTTCTCACAACGCTCAAAGAACTCGCCAACATCCTCGGCATCTTCCAACACCCGGCGAGTTCGCCGCGGCGAACGGGCGACGACCTCCTCGAAAAAGTCATGCCCCTAGTCATCGACCTCCGCGCCACCGCCCGCAAAAACAAAAACTTCGCGGTAGCCGACAAAATCCGCAACGGCCTCTCGCCACTTGGCATCACCCTCGAAGACCGCTCCGGCGCCACCGAATGGAGCACCATCACCTCAGGCGAGCCCGCTTCAGCGGGCGGGGACTCCTCCGAACGCGCAAACGCCCTCATGCAACTCCTCATTCAACTCCGCGCCGACGCTCGCGCCGCCAAAGACTTCGCCACCGCCGACGCCATCCGTAACGGGCTCACCGCCGCCGGCATCACCCTCGAAGACCGCGCCGGCGGCACTGAATGGACTCAAACGTAACCGCACGCACTTAGCCCCGGCGAGTCGCCGGGGGAAACAACCACCCCAGCGAGCCACGCCGTCCCGCCCCGTGGTCATTCCATGCGCCCCCGTTTCTCCCTCCGCACGCTCCTCGCCCTCACCACGCTCACCGCCCTACTCTGCTATTGGCTCATCCTCCCCACGCTCAAAGCCCAAAAGTTCGTCGCCGCCATCGCCACCAAAGATTTCACCAGCGCCGACGGCTACCTCCGCAACTCCAACGACGCCTTCCTCGTTAGCGCGAACGAAAAGCACTGGGGCTTCGTCGCCGACGCCCGACTCGCCCCCTGGTCGCTCGCGCAACTCGTCTCCGGCCGCCGCTCGATCTCACTCAACACGCAGTACTTCGAACTCGACGAAACCCACGAAATCCGCGCCCAACTCACCGCGACATCGTTCGGCATCCAAGCGTCACAGAACACGACCAACAACTCCAGCGCAGTCATCGATCGCACCGAGAGCGTCTCGCGACTCGAATTCCGACGCTAAGCCTATGCAAGAACACACCCTCCTCACACGCTCCCCCATCGGCGTCTCCCTCGTCATCGCCATCACCGCCGCCCTGCTCCTCATCGGCCTCTACCTCCTCGCCAGCGCCCGCTTCAAAAAGAAAGACAAATCGCGTCCCCCTTTCACCGCACTGAAGTACACCCTCGGCTTCCTCCTCGCCATCCTCGGCGCCTTTGGCACCTACAAGCTCGCCTATTCGGCGGCCTTCTACCGCGTCGCGTTCGACGACCAATCTGTTACGCTCTTCCCCCAATCCTGGCGCCCGCCCACCACGCTTCCTTGGGCCGAAATCACCGCGATCGAGGTGCAGAGATACTACGTCAAACCGCACATGCAAAACCGCATCACCATCGACACCAAATCCGCCGGCCGCTTTACCAGCATCGGTCTCGCAGAAGCCCAATCCCCGAACCCCATCAAAGAAGTCGCCGCCGCCCTCCAAAAACAATGGACCGCGACGAAGCATTAACGCCATCGAATGTTCCCCCTCCCTTTTAGAGGATTATGCAAGTGCCAGCATATGTGGTTGGTGGATTGTGATCCAACGGATAGCGTTGAGAATGAGTTTTGCTTGAACCCAATGGCGGACGCGGTGAAATCGACGGACCCAAGCCGGTAGCGGGCCGAGAATTCCACCGGTAGTTGTGAGGACTCCGAATTGACGTTCGATGTTGTTACGCTCGCGGTACAACTCAGCACCGAAGTTGGTCGTGAGTAACTCGATGGATCGCAGTCGACTTGGGCTGTGACGGCGGTGGCCCAGACCACCGCGTCCTCGGCTAGGAGTCTTCTTGGCCACGAGTTGGAATCCTGCTTTTTCCGCGGCATCATACAGATAATTCACATCGTATTGCGAATCAGCAAGGAGATAGCCACCGCCGAGCAGGGACTCCATCATGCGTCGCGCCACGGTCTTTTCGCTCATATTCAGGGGGGCTAACGACCACGTTGTAAACAACGGTCCCCCGTTCCATACGGCGTGCACTTTATACCCCTTTTGCATGCCGCGAGCCCCACGTCCCCAGGCGGCATCGCGATCGTGACTGATCGGGCTAATCGCCAGAGGCTTACCATCCAGGATATGAATCCAGTGCTGTCCCAGTCCGATCAACATGACAAGTTGTTGCTCCACTGCCGTCATCAACTCCACGGCGTCTGCTTGCTTAAGCCGTCGGCTGAGCGTGCTTTGGGGAGGCAGCGGCTCGGGACGCAGGTCCACAGGCCACTCCTCCGCTTGCGCCGCCCAACTGGTCGGACGATCGTGCAAAACGGCCCAAAAATACACAACCACAATCTCCGCCGTCGAGTACTTCCAGCGGCCCCAACGCTTGTCGAGGCCGGTCGCCAACAGGTAAAGTGCCTGCCAGAGTTCGCGTTCCATAAAACATCTCCTTGTCTGGGGTTACTACCGACAAGGTGGAACGCGAACCTTTTCTTTTCAAGTCACCGCTAGCAGTTGCATAATCCTCTTTTAGGGAGGGGTTAGGGGAGGGTTCGCCCATCGGATTGAGATCGCACGCAACTTCATCCACCAAGAAGACGGCTTCACAAATGCCCCTGCCAACGCTTCATCTCAGCTTCTCTCTCCGTACTTTCCTGATCGCCGTCGCGCTCGTGGCGTGCGCGCTCTACTGGCGCATCCGCCCCGCTTCAACCGCGAGCCAATTTCAACGAGCGCTCGCGATCCAACAATTCGCCGAAGCAGCCCAACTGCTCGACAACTCAGACCCTCTCGACCTCACCGGGTGGACGAAAGACGCCTTAGCCATAGAAGTCGCTGTCGATTTCGAGAAACCGACCGTGAGCGACTTGCTCCTCGGCCGGCGCCGCGGCAGCTACCAGGCCGACGTCCAATTCCCGAAGAGCGAGCTTCAGCAAATCGGCACGCTCATCGCCACCGCTACCAGCGTCCGAGCGACGCGAATCCGCGCCATTTCCATCAGCACCGGCTCCGACGATCCAGATGACCTCGACTGGTTCTCGACTCCCGCCAGCTATCACCGCCGCCACCATTCAGATAAGACCGCGACAATACAATCCCAGCGAGCCGGAGCGTCCTCGCCCCTGTCAATAACTACTGCAACCGCCTGCCTCATGCTGGCGCCCTTCAGCCAACTCTCCCAAGCGATCTCCCGTGTTCGGCGCACGAAGCACTCTCCACTAATCCCCACAACCAGAAACGCTACAATACAGATCCTCCCCAACACTTCCACCAGCGCGTTTCCGGCCCTCGACTCTCGACCCTCAGCCCTCGACCCGCATTCATGCGCATCCTCGGCATTGATCCCGGCCTCAACACCACCGGCTACGGCGTGCTCGATTTCGTAGGCGAGTCTCTCCGAGACTCGCAACCGCGTCTCGGAGAGCTGCGGCTACGGCAACCCCGCCTCGTCGAAGCCGGCGTCATCCGCGGCAAATCGAACGCTGAACTCCCCGACCGTGTGAAAGAAATCCACGCTGGCGTCGCCGACGTCATCGCCTCGCTCAAACCCGAGGTCCTGGCGATCGAAGAACTCTACTCGCACTACGACCGCCCCACGACCGCCATCCTCATGGGCCACGCCCGCGGCGTCATCATTCTTGCGGCCGCCGAGGCTGGTATCCCGGTCGTCAACTACCGCGCCACGCAAATCAAAAAAACCATCACCGGTAATGGCCACGCCGCCAAATGGCAGATGCAAGAAGCCATCCGCCGCGAGCTCAACCTCCCGAAACTCCCCGAGCCCCCCGACGTCGCCGACGCCCTCGCCATCGCCCTCTGCCACTGCTACTTGAGCCGTGTGGCTGGGATCGCCGAATGACATACTTCAAGAACCGTACAACTATCAACGGCGGGTCGGGCAATGCCGCGCAAATTTAGTGAGCAATTCATAAATCGGCTGATCGACGATTCAAAGGAAAACTCGTTTGAGGAACTATCGAGCATTCTCTGCGGTTCTTCGCATTTTCGAATAGAAGAACCAGATTACGGTCTCCCACGCGCTATCTTCGCGTTTTGTGAAGTGCTTTTATGGTTCGCTCAATCTGAAAGATCCGGCTCTAATACATATTTTGAAGCGACTCCTTCGAATCGCCAGCTCGCTCTCTGCGACGCGCTTGAGTGCCTACAAGCCTATGAGCTAATGCAAACGTATCGTCGAGCGATGACATGCCAGGACGATGAGTTCATTCACCACTGGATGTACGAAAACGCACAAGCGGTACGCCGATGGTTGCAAGAACTCTTGGTGTCGAATCGCGCCATCATACTTCAGTTGACATCATAGCCGCCGACCCGATGACTACCGCATCCCGTAGGGATGCCAGCCATTAGCCGGTGGTCGAGGAGCGCCAGCGACGACACCACCGGAAGAGATCGCCATGAATGCCCTACGACCCTGAAAAGGGTCGCAGCCTTCCACCACCGCAACCCGCGGCGTCTGAACTCACCTCATTTCTGCCCCGCTAACAAAATCGCCAGTGGCTCTTTTTAATAGTGGACATTTGTTTCGTAACCTGCTAAGCTGCACCCCTGAAATGACCGACCCAGCACCAGTGATTGCAGCGAAGACGTCTCGCCGGAATCCTGGCAGCGCCGGCCTCGTGGCCCGACACGTAACCACTCGATTCCTCGGCCAATTAAAACGGAGCCGGCAAGAAAGCCAGGAACCTCTGGTCCCGCGGAGCAGTCACCAGCGCTAAGTCGGTTGAAGTGCGGCCTCGAGCGTCGTTGCCATCCCCTTCCCTTCGCGGAAGGTGTGATCATGCGCGTCAAGCTCACCATAGGCCACACGTCACTGGGCCCAGCATTTTTTTATAGAAGCTGTCAGCCGTTAGCTTGTAGCCGTTAGCCAATCCATCCAAACCACTGCGAAAGGCCACCGCACCCACCACAACTAACAACTATCCACTATCAACTATCCGCCCCCACCTTGCTCTCCACGCCCAAACAAAGGACAACGGACGACTGACAACGGACCTCCGTTTCTAACCCTGACCTCCGACCCCTGCCCCCTCACAATCCGTGATCACTAAAATCACCGGCACCCCCGTCGCCGTCGCTACCGATACACTCACGCTCCGCGTCGGCGCGTTCGAGTACGAAATCCTCATTCCCGAGTTCGCCCGCCGCAACCTGCAGGATAAGGTCGGCCGCGACGTCAGCCTGCACACCATCGAGTACCTCGAAGGCAACGCGATGCAAGGCCGGCTGATCCCCCGTCTCGTCGGCTTCCTCAATCCCGTCGAACGCGAGTTCTTCGAAATGTTCTGCGAAGTCGATGGCGTCGGCGTCAAGAAAGCGCTCCGTGCGATGGTCCGCCCCGTCCAGGAAGTCGCCACGATGATCGAAGAACAAGACGCCAAGGGCCTCGCCACGCTCCCCGGCATCGGTCCCGCCACCGCCGAACGTGTCATCGCCAAATTGAGACGCCGCGTCCCGAAGTTCGCCCTCCTAGTCCGAGGCGAGGCAGCGTCAGCGACCGGGACCGAAGTCGAACGCGACCTCCTCACCGAAGCCTTCGAAGTGCTTCGCGTCCTGGGCCACAGCGACTCCGAAGCCCGCCGCCTCCTCGACTCCGCCCTCGACAAGAAAACCAAATACAAAGACGTCGACGCCCTGCTTCACGCCGTCTACGAAAAATCCCACGGCGAGTAGGCAACTGAATTCATCACAGAGGACACCGAGATCACAGAGCGGAAAAATGCAATAAAGCAAACCGCCAAGGCGCGAAGAACACAAAGACGCAAGAGCACGGAAAAGGAAGAAACATCTGTTCCGCGTCTTACTCAACGTTCTTGGCGTCTTGGCGGTTGCATTCGAATGGCTCCGCTCGACGGCACAGTGAAAACTGCAACCAGTAATTTGCCGGCTCTTTCTGTCGGCAATTTACATTTTTCAATTTGCAATTTGCATTGTTCAATTTCCGCACAGTAATCCGTGGCCACGTCGCCTAACCACCAGAGTCCAATCCCGCGCAAGACGCCGCTCGCTCGAGCCTGGCGACTCGTCCGCCCCGTTCTCGTTGCCTATCTGCTAGTCGTCCTCGTCATGATGTTCCTCGAAACGTGGCTCGTGTACCCTGCCCCGCCCCGCAATTGGGGTAATTGGGCCCCCACCGACTTTAGTTACGAAAACATCGACTTCGCCTCCGCCGACGGCACGAAACTCCACGGCTGGTACTTCCAGCGCCCTGGCGCCACCCACGCCATTCTCTATAGCCATGGCAACGGCGAAGACGTCGCCGCCGTCGGCGAGTTCGCCTCGAAGCTTAGCGACCGGCTCAATGCCAACATTTTCATCTACGACTACCGCGGCTACGGGCACAGCGCCGGCAAGCCCAACGAAGCCGGCTGCATTGCCGACGGCAACGCCGCCCAACACTGGCTCGCCGACCACCTGACCATCAAACCGCGCGACGTCATCCTCATGGGCCGCTCGCTCGGCAGCGCGATCTCCGTTGCCCTCGCGGCCCAAAATGGCGCCCGGGCCCTCGTCCTCGAAAACGCATTTCCGACTATGCCCGATGTCGCTGCCATCCACTACCGCTGGCTGCCCGTGCGACTCGTCATGAGAAATCGGTACGACAACCTTGCCCGCATCCGGCAATATTCCGGTCCGCTGCTGCAGACCCACGGAACGGCCGACACGCTGATCCCGATCGGCTTGGCCCGCCGACTTTTCGACGCTTCACCGAGCCAAATCAAACGCTGGATCGAGTTCCCTGACCTCGACCACAACGACCCGCAGCCGCGTAACTTCTACGCCGATTTGTCCGATTTCCTCGGCGCTATTTCGGCGGATGTCGCTGCTCCACCACCCACACGTGGCGAATCGACATCCCCCAGCAGCTAGAAATGTCCCAGGTTTCACTTAGCTAGCTTGCCGATTTTCGCGATCCGGCGGGCCGCAGTTCCGTATGGATCTGCTCAATCCGACACCCGACCGGTATAATGAGGCTCCGCGCCCAACGGCGTCGATAAGGATTCTGCACCGGATTTCAGCCGAAACACCCCAGAATCCTCCCACCTAACCTCCGGTGCAGCGACTGGACGACACACTCTCGTGACCATCGCGGCGACCACTGGAACCCGATTTTGAGTGAATTTCGCGGTATGCCCGCATCTTGGACCAGACTTTGCTACTTCCCCGTCTCCGAGATGCTAGCTATCCTGTGTTTTCCTACCTCCCGTTTCCGATAAAGTCGACCTAGCCCCCCGAATTGACCCGCGAACGCACCGTTCCAACAATTCGACCACGAACCTAGTAATTGATCCCATCGGCAACGGCCTATCAGAAAACTGGCCCCGCGGCCCGCTAACCCATGCTGATCCGAATCATTGAGCGTTCCCTGGTGTACCCTCGGCCGTCGCGCGAACGCGGCGACTGGCGGCCACGCTGGCTGCGGCCTCAGAACGTTTGGTTCCGCTCGGCCGATAATACCAAACTCCACGGCTGGTATGTGCCGTACCAGGATGCCCGCCGGCTGATTGTGTACTCACACGGAAATCGGGAGCACGTGGCCGATCAGGCAAGCGTCGTCACCCGCCTGCAACAGCATCTCCAGGCCACCGTATTCCTTTACGACTACCGTGGTTACGGCCGCAGCCGGGGCAACCCGGTCGAACGCGGCTGCGTGGCCGATGGTATGGCCGCCCAACGCTGGCTCGCAGAACGCGAAGGCGTACATCCCGAGGACATCATCCTCATGGGCCGCTCGTTGGGAGGCGGCGTTTCTATAGCCGCAGCAGCCGAGCAGGGCGCCCGCGCGCTGGTGGTGGAGGCCACCTTCTCGCGGATGACCGATGCCGCGGCACATCGCTTCCCCTACTTGCCGGTACGGCTCGTGATGCGAAACCGGTATAACTCGATGCGGCGAATCAAGAAATTCACCGGGCCGTTCTTCCAATCGCACGGCACCGATGATGAGGTCGTCCCCATGTGGATGGCCCGAAAGCTGTTCGACGCTTCGCCGAGCCGGATGAAGCAGTTCTACGAAGTGAACTTCGCCCGGCACAACGACACGCCCCCACCGGCGTACTATGCGGCCCTGGCGGCGTTTCTCGAACGCGTCGAAGAACAAAGCGGCAAGCTCCCCAGCCGCCTCCGCCCGCGGCAACGCCAATTGGTGTCGTAACTGCGCGACTCGGCCAGGCGGCGACAGGCGATTCACCGGTCGAAATCCATCGCTTTCGCCACGGTATGCGACTGCGTTTAGGTATTGTCCGTAGTCCGCTGTCCGTAGTCCGTCGTTTCCGGAATAATGCCGATACGCCGAGCGCTAGGCCCCCCGACATTGCTGCAGGTTTGCGCGCCACAACGGACAACGGACAACGGACAACGGACAACGGACAACGGACAACGGACAACGGACAACGGACTACTGACCACGGACGACGGACCAATAGAACATGCCCCGCGAACCCATCTTCTCCGGCGACGACCTGCCCCCGCCTGAGCCAGAGCGCGAGCGTTCAAGCTCGGGCGAGAAGAACCGCGACGATGAGATCGCGCTGCGTCCGCGGCACATGAACGAAATGGTCGGCCAGCGCAATGTGGCCGAACGATTGGGTATCGCCGTCGATGCCGCGCGCAAGCGTCGGGAGCCGCTGGGGCACATCCTGCTCGATGGGCCGCCAGGTCTCGGCAAAACGACGTTCGCGACGTGCATTCCGCACGACCTCGGTGTCGCACTGCAAATCGCCAGCGGCGCCGCGCTCGCCGCGCCCAAGGATCTGCTGCCGTATCTCACGAACGCCGAAGAAGGCTCGGTGCTGTTCATCGATGAGATTCATCGCTTGCCGAAGGCGGTCGAAGAGTTCATGTACCCGGCGATGGAGGATTTTCGCGTCGACATTACGCTCGGCGAAGGCGCTGGCGCCCGGACGGTGAACATGAAGCTCCGACCGTTCACGGTGATCGGCGCGACGACTCGCAGCGGCCTACTCTCAGCGCCGCTGCGCGATCGGTTTCAAATTCGCGAACACCTGGAATTCTATAGCGATCAAGAGCTCACCGAGATCGTGCGCCGCAACTCCAAGAAATTGCGAGTCGAAATCGACAACGAAGCCGCTTTCAAGATCGCTCATTGCAGCCGCGGCACGCCGCGCATTGCCAATAACCGGTTGCGTTGGGTGCGCGACTATTCCACCAGCCGCGCGAGCGGACACATTACACTTTCCATCGCAGAAGCGGCGCTCGAAATGCAAGGCATCGATGCCCTTGGCCTCGACAATCAAGATCGCAAATACCTCGATACGATCGCTCGCGTCTTTCACGGCGGCCCGGCGGGCGTCGAAGCAATCGCCCACACAATGAACGCCGCGCTCGATACGCTCGTCGACGAAGTCGAGCCCTTCCTGCTGCGTTCGGAACTCGTCGTCCGCACGCCGCGCGGCCGCAAACTCACGCCGCAGGCGTACGTGCACCTCGGCAAGGAGCCGCCGGAAGAACCGGAGTTGCCGCTGTTTCGTTAACTGGCCGTGCCGCGACAGGGTGAATTGATTTCATCCCGCTATCGATGAACTCACGCTAAGGAACGATTCAAAAAATAACTTCGGGTTTTCCAGCAACGCAACTGCCACGAATTGGCAATTACACCGCAGGTGTTCAACTCCGCAGCCCAGAGTCGGTCGCCGCGGCGACCGCACTCTGGGTTACCACATCGCCTTTCCAATCTCTTACGCTGAAAGCGTTAAACTCCGCATGCGCCAAAGTGTTTAACGCTTTCAGCGTAAACGACGCGAGACAACACGAGTCACCCAGCGTGCCCGGATGCGCCGCGACACTGGGCTGCGGAGTGCAACGCCTTCAGCGTAAGAATTAAGGAAGTTGTTTTTGAGTCGCCTAAGCCTGCGGCGGGGTGAGCGCACAGCCGGATATTCCTTAGATTGAAAATCAGCATTGCTGCTGTCGTCAGCCGCCCGACCCCCAACCGCTGGGAGACACCTGATGTTCGCGTGGGGTGTATGTTTACAGCTCGTCATCACCAGTGCGATTGCCGCCGAGACCGTACCGCTGCACTATCAGCAGGGTGGCACTGAAGAGGTCGCCGGCGTGCGGCATCTGTGCCTCATTTATCATGGGAACGAGCATCGTGTGACGTGGACACCCGCGGCAATTCTGCCGTATGTCGCTCACCTCGACGAGAAGGGCGTGCCCACCGATTGGTTCTTCGACAGCCTGCTCTTTATCGAATATGCCGGGCTCAACGATGTGTGGTTTCACCATTACCTGCCGGGCAAGCCGCAGGCCACGGCCGACGATTGGGTGTGGCTTGCGGATTCGTGGTTCCGCGACAGATCCGGGCTCATCGGTGCCGAGCAGGCCATCGAGCAAGCTGGGAAAATCCTCCAGCAGCCCGACCACATGGTGAACATCGTCATCACGTTGCCGGTTCCCCTCACGCCGATCAAAGACTTTGGCCCGCTGTCAGGAATTGAGCGCAAGCTTGATTTCAGCAAACCGACAGACCGCCAGCAGGCACTCATTTGGTACATCGACCGCGTTTTGAAATCGTGGGAAAGCCACCATTACAAACATCTGCGGCTCGCCGGGTTCTACTGGACGGAAGAAACGATCGGCGCCGACGATGCCGCGCTGGTGAAGCAAACGTCCGACTATGTACACCATGCCGGCTACAAGTTTTTTTGGATTCCGTACTTCGGCGCCGCTGGGCTCGAGCATTGGCGCGAGCGGGGCATCGATGCGACGATGCTGCAGCCGAACTACTTCTTTCCGGATAAGATGTCGCCCGAGCGCTTGACACAAACGGCCGAGCGCGCCGCGCAGGCCGGCTGCGGCATTGAAATCGAACTCGACAGCCGCGCCTTCGAATCGCCGGAGCGTGAAGACCGGTTCTGGGCGTATCTGGACGCCGGCGTGAAATACGGCTGGATGAATCACGCCTTGCTCGGCTACTACGAAGGCGGCGGCACGCTCAAGCAGTGCGTTGAAACACCCGGCTCAGGGCGCGCGATGTACGATGCGCTCTATCAATTCGTGAAAGGCACCTACACGCCCCGCGGACGAACTCAACTGCCCGAGGCGGCCGGCGCCAAGTAGTGGCCGGCATGGCTCGGGCGCCGCGACTTCACAGCAGAACGACGTCGATCCCGGCCCACGGTTGATCGAAAGGGAGTGAAGAAAGATCGTTCTGAACCGTGTTTGTCCACGCCAAGTACATTCTGCCATAATCCGCGAGGTACACGATGAAATGGAAAGCTAGAGTTGTTGGTCACATGAAAGTTGATCCAAATGAGTTCGTCGTATTGGATCATCTTCAGGTGCAAGGGACTGACTATTCGCAGCGGGAGCTTCGCAAATTTACCTCGATCGGTTCTAAACTCGAACGATGCCGTTTCGATAATGCGAGAATCGAGGATGCGTCCTTTGGCTCTGGCCTTGAGATGTCGGAATACATCGAGTGCAGTTTCGATGGCGTTCGCATCCAGCACGGCGGCGGGTTTGCCCGGTTCGTTCGCTGTTCGTTCAGGAATATCGATTTTCGAAGCTGGCTGTGCTTTGGAGCTGAATTCATCGACTGTGTTTTCACCGGACGCTTAAAAGGGTGTATCTTCAATGGCACGCTGCTGGAACAAGATCAGCCGTACCTCGGCCGCGTGCGAAATGAATTTCACGGCAACGACTTTTCCGGCGCAGACCTCGATGATGTGGCCTTTCGCACGGGAATCGACTTGACGCAACAGCGATTGCCTTGTGGCCCGGAATACCTGTATGTATCCGATGCCCCACGGGCTGTCGCGGAGGCCAGGTCGGCCGCACAACTCTTGGCCGATCAGAATTTACGCATGGAAGTCTTGAAGCTCCTCGATTCATTTAATTTGGGATTGGAAGGTGGCCAACGCCAGTTTCTTCTTCGCAAGAGTAATTACTCGGTGTACTCACGTGACGTAATTGATCTCGTGTTCGATTTTTTATGTGGTGGATAGCGCGTGGAAAACGGGTCAGCGTGGACAACAGGTTAAGACAACGGGGCAGAACTATTTGATCCGCCCCCACGGCTGGCCGTGGAAGGCGTGATGGCAATTAGTTTTGACTCGTTGTCTTCGCATCGTCATTGGTCATGTCCCGCACAGCCAGATATTTCCCGTTACGATTTTGCCAGTATGTCAAATATTTTCCGGCATAGATAACTTTTCCCGAAGCGTCTTTTTGAGTTAATTTACCGACTTCAATTACATCCGTTTCATTGCCAAATACTTCCAGGGTCTCAATGGAAATTGTTGAACCTTCCGGAGTGTTTGCCAACTCATCTTCAAGGCTTTTTAAGATTGCCGCCTTGCCAGAGATCATTGGGCTGCCGTTGACCAATCTTATTGCATCATCCGCATAGAAAGTCGCAACCGTCTTGGCATCTCTGGCATTTTCTGCCGCTGCCCACTTGGTTGCGATTGCTTGTATCTCCGTTTTTACTTTCGCCATGTCAGGGTGAGTGAGCCTTTGAATGTTCTGTTCATCATTTTTTGCGGTCGAGTTATTGGTGGAAGTATTGCAGGAACTCGCGAACAGCAAGGAGGCAGCGCAACAAACACTTAGCAAGTAAGATTTCTTTGTCATGGTGATCTTAAGTCGTTGAGTGATAACGAGAAGTTGTGGATGGGGAGTTGAAGAGGGCGGCGTACTTGGGTTTGAATTTGGTTGTGCAACGCCCCCGATTCCACCAGAACTACTCCACCAGGCAGGAAGTTACCACAACGACGGTCACGTTTCCATCCACGAGTCGCGATGTGCTTTCTGGGGAGAAATGGGACAGAACTGCTCGTGAAGCGGGCGAAGACTACCGTTGGAGCCGTTACCATGCTCACGGGCGCGGGGAAACCAACGAGCTGCTCGATCGACTGGCGACGTATGAGGAGCTCTCGCCGTATCCTGCCGTTCGGCAACGCAAGTGGAGCGAGCAAGTGCACGAGGTAAAAACGCGCCGACGGCGATGATCCGCAGCAGGTTCGCGCGTGACTCGGCCTCATACGCCTGCCAACGCTGGGCGATGAACCGGTCGCGCGCCGATCCCTGATAAAGTCGACGAGTCGGCCCCCATCCTATGCGATCCTTCGACAATGCAAGCCCGAGAGTCGGTGCAACACATCGCGGGTCAATATAGCGAAGCGACAATGACAAAACAATTGACAATGACGGAAACCGGCGCTAGTTTAGCCGCGAGGCGAAGGCTTGGCGGAGCCGAGCGCGAAGCACGCGGGCAAAATTGATGATTGGCAGGACGGGCCGCGCTCGGCTAGCGCCGCGCCACTAAACGGGGTTGATTTTGTTTTGTAGGTAGTAAGTTCAGCATAATGGTTATCGGTAGTCACGTAATTTTTGGCATGTACGGCTTTTGGTTGCCGAACGACCCGCGCGGGTCGTGGTCGACGTTTGTCGGGGCGTGGGAATTGTTTCGGTTTGGGCCGGCGACGAAAGTATCGACGCGGCGATCGGTGGCGCATCGAAATCACAACGCGGATAAGAGACTCGCGGCGAAGCAGTCGCTCAAGCGCCCGGCCGTGAAGCTAACTGGAATTCAAGCGCGGGCGGTAGGGCGTGGTTTTGAGGCGTATGTGCGCGGATCGGAGTTGACAGTGCTCGCTTGCGCGATCTTGCCGGATCATGTTCATTTGGTTTTGGAGCGTCATGAGTTGTCGGTCGAGCGAATCGTTACACAATTAAAGGCTGCAGCGACGCGGCGACTTGTTGAGGAAGAGATTCATCCATTTCGTCATCTGGCCTTAATCAATGGAGCGCCGCCGAAGTGTTTTGCGCGTGGTGCTTGGAAGGTGTTTTTGGATTGCGATACGGAGGTGGAGCGCACAATCAAGTACGTCGACGACAATCCGCTGAAGGAGGGATTGCGGCGGCAGCGGTGGGGGTTTGTTAAACCTTACATTGCGTCGTGATTCGCAGTATGCGGAGTGCAATTTGCACCGCTACGGCGCTCGGCTGCGCAGAGCCTGCGCCTCGCGGCTAAACGGTGGCGTGAATTGTGCGACGGGACGGCACGGGAACATCACGAGTGGGCGGCGACCCATTCGCGGATGTCGTGCGGGGTGTCGTCGTCGCGGTTCATCGTGGGAAGGACCTCGTGCAGCATTTTATCGGGGTCGCAGAGGTCGGCGATCGAGTCGACGATCATATCCGGCTGATAGGCGTACTTGGCGAGGTCGTCGCGTTTCGTTGACCCGGTGAGGACGAGCACGGTGCGGTAGCCCATCTGGACGCCGCCGAGGATGTCGGTCTCCATCGTATCGCCGATCATGATCGTTTCGCTCGTGGCCATGCCGAGTTCCTTGCGGGCGACGCGCATCATGACGGGACTCGGTTTGCCGACGCTAAAGGCTTTGATGCCGGTCGCGGATTCGATGAGTGACACAATCGCGCCGCAGCCGGGCCGCGTGCCGTGCTGCGTGGGGCAGTTCGGATCGAGGTTCGTCGCGATGAGCTTTGCTCCGTCCATCACCATTTGCACGGCATGCTCGAGCATTTCGAAGCTCAGCGTGCGGCCTTCGCCGACGACGACGTAGTCGGGCGACTTATCGACGACGGCGTAGCCGTTGAGGTGCAGCGCGTTGAGCAGGCCGCCTTCGCCGATGACGAAGGCAGTGCCATCGGGCTTTTGGCCGGCGAGGAAGCGGGCCGTGGCCATGGCGCAGGTGAAGATATGTCGTTCTTCCACGGGCATGCCCATGCGCTGCAGCTTGGTGGCGACGTCGCGGCGCGTGCGCTGGCTGTTGTTGGTGAGGAAGAGAAAGGGGATTTCCCAATCTCGCAACATACGGATGAAATCAACGGCGCCAGGAATGAGCTGGCTGCTGCGGTAGATCACGCCATCCATGTCGATCAAGAATCCTTTGCGCATTACAAACTCCGAAGGGGACGATCGCCTGTGATTGTTTCTTGTACGGTATGCTAGATCGCGCGGCACAGATGTCGCGAAATAGCCGGACCGCCACGCGGTCCGGCGCCGCAGGGCATGGCCCTCCGGCTAATGGGTGAATGGCATCGCGGCGCAGCGCTTGCGCGGCTGCGTTGATACATGCTGGTTGGGTAGGTTAACGCGCCTGCGTGAAAGTTCGATCAAGGAAACGTTAGCAGGCGAGAAGTGCGACGGCGGATTGTCGTTCGACGATCACGTCGGCGGTCAGCTCGGCTGCAACATTGTTGCCGCGATACGTGGCGGTGACGGGCGAGGCAAATTGCGGATCGGCCGACGCGGCGACCGCGACGTGGCGATCGGAAACGGCCAGGCCGTTGGTGGGATCGAACCCGCGCCAGCCGGCGCCGGGCAGATAGACCTCGCCCCAGGCATGCAGGTAATGCTTCTCACGATTGGCAAGGCCTTCGAAATAGCCGCTCACAAAGCGGGCGGCGAGGCCGACGGAGCGGCAGATATCGACCCACAACACGGCCAGATCGCGGCACGCGCCTTGGCGTTGTTCGATCGTGGTGGCCGGCGGCCAGGGTGTGCCGTTCTCGCGGTGAACACGTTTGAAGCGGTGAGAGATAGTCTCCGTGAGGCGCGACAGGAACGGCACGACTTCGCCGCGCGAGGCCTGGCGCAATTGTTCGGCGAGTTCGCGCGAAGGGTCGACGTAGATCGGCACGGCCGAGCGTTTCATCGCAGGGGCCAGCAGCGCGAGCTCGCGTGGTTGGTAGCCCACGGGCAGCCGCACGGCGGTGGGGCCGAGCACGAAATCGTACGGGTTGTCGCGCAGCGTTTCTACTTCTGCCGTTGCCCGAATTGTCATGTGGTCGTGAATATCATTGAACCACGCGAGCGTTTCGAGATTGCCTTCGGCATCGAACGCCTGCGTGCAGCCGGCGGGCGCAGGGTCGATTTGCAGGTCGAACTGCACGACCTGCTGCGAGCCATCGGTACGCGGGCAAAACCGCAGATGATGCGGCTCGAAGAAGACGGGGCGGTTGAAACGATATTCGGTCGTGTGCTCGATGGTAAACAACATGTGGAGTAACTCCGTGTTACTCAAGACGTTGCGGAAGTGTACTCGACAGCCCCCAGCTCTGCCGGGGTTTGCGAACATTGCAAAGTTCGTGCGTTGTTCGACCCCGGCAGAGCCGGGGGCTGCCTCATCATCTTCCCAACGTCTTCAGTTAGTTACTCGCCTGTAACTTATACTGTTCTACCGCCCCATCCCGACCGATTCGAGGGGCCGCATGGCGAAGAACGATTCGTGGATGGAATCCCCGATGGCGTTCAAGCGCGTCTGCAAATGATCGACAAACTCGTGCAGGCCGCCGGCAATGACGTCTTCGGCGTGCGTGTACGCGAGTTCCGCACGCAATTGGCCTAGCCGGCGTTCTGCAAGATTCGTGTAGCTTCCGGGAATGGTACCGGAAATGGCGTGCAGCGAATCGTTGGCCCGCGTGAGACAGTGGAGCACGGCCCGCGGGAACTCACGATCGAGCACCAAAAAATTCACCACGTTCACGGGCGAGATGCGCCCGTGCCGCTGACGGTACATTTCGAGGGCGCTCGCGCTGCGCAGCAGCGCAAGCCACTGGACGTCGTCGAACGGCGTGCCGACGTCGGAAACTTTCGGCAGCAGGATAAAGTATTTCACATCGAGGATGCGCGAAGTCTTATCGGCCCGCTCGAGCATGCGGCCGAGCTGGCAGAAATGCCAGGCTTCGCCGTGGGTCATCGTGGCGTCGGTGACGCCGAGAAATTGCTGGCCGGCAACGCTCACGCGCTCGAAGAACGCGTAGGGGTTATCGAGCACTTCTTCGAGCGAGCCGCCATCGCGGATCGATAGGTAAAATTTGTTGATGTGCTCCCACATCTCGGCGGAAATGATCTCGCGTACGCCGCGGGCATTTTCGCGGGCCGCACGCAAGCAGGAGAGAATCGAGTTCGGGTTCTCTTTATCGAACGTGAGAAACTGAACGACGCTCTCTTTCGTGGTGTGGCCGACGCGTTGCTGGAACTCGGTGTGATCGCCGGTGATGACCACCAGCGGCCACCACTGCTGCCCTGCCTCGCCAGGCATATCGAGACTGAGGTTAAGGTTCACCGAGATGAAGCGCGCAACATTCTCGGCCCGCTCAACGTAGCGGCTCATCCAATAGATCGAATCTGCGACGCGACTTAACATGAGTTGCGAGGAGCGAGGAACGAGGAGCGAGCGATCACAAACGAGTTGCGAGGAGCGAGGAACGAGGAGCGAGCGATCACAAACATAATCTTCTCGATCCTCGTTCCTCGATCCTCGTTCCTCGCTCCTAGGAAACCACCCACGTATCTTTACTTCCCCCACCCTGCGATGAATTTACCACGAGCGAGCCTTTTTGGAGGGCCACGCGGGTGAGGCCACCGGGGAGAACGAAGATTTCTTTACCGTAAACGATGAACGGCCGCAGGTCGACGTGGCGGCCTTCGAGGCCTGCTTCGGCAAGCACCGGCACACGCGAGAGGCTGAGCATCGGCTGGGCGATGTAATTCCGCGGGTCGGCTTTGATTTGTTCGGCGCACTTGGCGTGCTCTGCGCTGCTAGAGCGCGGGCCGATCATCAGGCCATAGCCGCCGGATTCGTTCGCCGGCTTCACGACGAGCTTGTCGATGTTCGCAAGCACGTGTTTGCGCTGGTTGTCGTCCCAGCACACGTACGTCGGCACGTTCGGGATAATCGCTTCTTCGCTCAAGTAGTACTTGATAATCTGCGGCACGTAGGCGTACATGACCTTATCGTCGGCGATGCCGGTGCCGGGGGCGTTGGCGAGGGCAATGCGGCCAGCGCGGTAGGCTTCCATCAGGCCCGGTACGCCGAGCATCGAGTCGGGGCGAAAGGCTTGCGGGTCGAGGAAGTCATCATCGATGCGGCGGTAGAGCACATCGATGCGCTCGAAGCCCTTCGTCGTGCGCATGTAAACGAAACCGTCGGAGACGACGAGGTCGCGACCTTCCACCAGGTCGACGCCCATCTGCTGAGCGAGAAACGAGTGTTCGAAGTAGGCCGAGTTGTGCATGCCCGGCGACAGGAGCGCGACCGACGGCGAGCGCGTTTGATCGCCCATGAGATATTGGAGCGCATCGAGCAGGCGGCTGCAGTAGTCGTCGACCGGGCGAATGGCGGCGCGTTCGAACAGCTGTGGGAACGTTTGCTTCATGAGCTGCCGGTTCTGCAGCACGTATGATACACCGCTGGGGCAGCGCAGATTGTCTTCCAGCACGTAGTACTGGCCGTCGGTGTTGCGCACGAGGTCGGTGCCGGTGATGTGACACCAGATGCCCTTGGGCGGCGTGAGGCCAACGCACTGCGGGCGGAAGCCTTTCGCAGTGGCCACGACGTGCTCGGGTACGACGCCATCGCGGACGATCTTGCGATCGTGGTAGAGGTCGTCGATCAGCATGTTGAGCGCGGTGATGCGCTGCTTGAGGCCGCGTTCAAGGGTTTGCCATTCATCGCGGGCGACGATGCGAGGAATGATGTCAAATGGAATGATGCGTTCGAGGCCGTGGCGATCGCCGTACACATTGAACGTGATGCCGAGCTGGACCATCGAGCGGTCGGCGGCGCGCTGGCGGCGGGCCAGGTCCTCGGGCTGCATCGTGTGGATGCGGTTATAGAGTGCCTGGCAATCGGGCCGCGGCTCGCCGGCGTCGTCGAACATCTCGTCGAAGAAGCCGGCGGTTTCGTACCCGGCAAAGCTCTGATGCTGAGTTTGGATTGCTCCTCCTTGACGCTGAAATTGGCCATTTGCTCCCCGCCGAGTCGGAGTCGCTACTGCATTTTCAGGTGCCATGGAATTCGCCTTGGGAGGTCGTAAGGATTTACCGCTGTGGGGTGCCTGGGGCAGAGTCTTCGATGCCCCAGCTAGTTGTCTCTGGGGCATCGCAAAGCCTCTGCCCCAGCCACCCAATGCAAATCACACTGGTTCCGATTCCGGACGAAACTTTGCTAGCGTAAGCAAACGTTGCGCCAGGGCTGATTTACAGGAAGTTCGTAATCTCGGCAACAGCCGTACGGTGTTTACTGGATTGGAGATACGTCAAGACTGCCACAGCCGTTGGCGGCGGACCATCTCCGTCGGCTCCGGGAGAATTGCCTAAGATGTAGGCAACGGCCTGCCAGTTATTGTTAACTGCGCGACACGTTCTTCCGGACGTAGTTTGGGTTGGACCGACGCCGCCAGCCGGAGTCTGCCGGGCCAACCAGATGCGGGACGGCGCTCCATCATTAGAGTGCAAGGCTCCCTCCAATGCGAAACCTACTCCCGCCACGGTGCCGGCCGCAAGTGCAGTGGACCGGTTCGCGAAACCAATCGAACGCTTCCTTCCCCGGTTTTAGCTATGGATGATCCCAGATTTCAGCCCCATGGCCGGTCGAACCGCGAGCGGATGCTGGCCGGCGACCATTATATTGCGGATGATCCCGACCTGTTGCGCGAGGCGAATCGGGCGGCAGTGTTGACCGCCGAGTTCAACGCCACGGCCGGCGATGATCATGCCGGCCGCGCTCGCATCTTGCGCGAACTCTTGGGCAGCATCGGCGAAGGCAGCGTGATTCGGCCGCCGTTTCGCTGCGACTATGGATATCAAACGCACATTGGGGCGCGAACTTTTGCCAACTGGGGCCTCATCGCGCTCGATGTCGGCCGGATTACGATTGGTGACGATGTGCAGATCGGACCGAACGTGCAGCTGCTCACGGCGACGCACCCAGTCGAGGCCGAGCCGCGCCGTGCGAAGTGGGAGAGCTCGCGGCCGATCACGATCGGGAACAACGTGTGGCTGGGCGGCGGCGTGATTGTATGCCCGGGCGTGACGATCGGGGAGAACACCGTGGTGGGGGCGGGAGCGGTAGTCGTGCGCGACCTGCCGGCGAATGTGGTGGCGGTGGGGAACCCGGCGCGGGTGATACGCAGTCTGTAGGGGCAAGTGCAGAAGTCGATTCAAGACAGTCTCTCGCAGAGGCGCGGAGGACGCGGAGGAGGTAGTGGCGAGCTATCGTCGTTTTGTTCCCCCTCTGTGTTCTCTGCGCCTCTGCGAGAAAGTCTTGTATGGATCGAAGTTCGCAGCGCGAGCAAGAGCCGCGTGCCACGCCGGCGTCGCTGGGCATGCCCTCGCTTGCGCTGCGGGTTTCGATCGGGTGCGGGGTGGGGCGCGTTTTTGAAGGCTGCTGCGGCACGCGGAGCGTGCCTGCTACAAAAGGCGTGCCCTTGACGGGGCCCGGCGGCACCGTTTACGCTGGTGGATTCTCCACAAGCCACGTATTTTGCGATTTTTACAGGTGTTTCCATGGGCGTACCTAAACGCAAACAATCGAACTCGCGGACCGGCATGCGTCGCGCGCACGACGCGCTGAAAGCCAAGCAGCTGCAGGCCTGCCCGAAGTGCGGCACGATGAAGCCGTCGCACGTTGTTTGCCCGAATTGCGGGCAGTACGGCGGGCGGGGGATTGTTGAAACCGAATAGTCTTCCACACGCACGGGGAGCGGACGGAAATAAGAGGGGGAGAGTGGGAGATAGGGAGAGGGGGAGATTGGACAGTCACAGTCTCCCCCTCTCCCACTCTCCTTGTCTCTCACTCTTTCTTTTTTGAGCGCGCGAATGTCGAACGCCGATACCAAGATCGCCTTCCTCTTCCCCGGCCAGGGCGCGCAGGACGTCGGCATGGGGGCGGCGGCTTGCGCGAAGTCGGCGGCGGCGAAGGCGCTTTTCACTCGCGCGGCCGAAGTGCTCGGGTACGACTTATATAAGTTGTGCACCGAAGGGCCGAAGGCCGAGCTGGATTCGACCGTTCACAGCCAGCCGGCGCTGTTTGTTTCCAGCCTGGCGGCGCTGGAGGTGCTCAAACAGGAGCAGCCCGGGCTGGTGGACCAATGTGCGGCGACGGCCGGCTTGAGCCTCGGCGAATATACGGCGCTCGTGTTTGCGGGCGTGATGGATTTCGAAGCAGGCCTGCGGGTCGTACAGGAGCGTGGCCGGGCGATGCAGGCGGCGGCCGATGCAACCTCCAGCGGCATGGTCAGCGTGCTCGGCTTAGAGCGCGAGCAAGTGCAGAAGTTATGCGACGAAGCCCGCAGCGACGAGGTGCTCGAAATCGCGAACCTGTTGTGCCCAGGCAATATCGTGTGCTCGGGGTCGACAGCGGCCTGCGAGCGATTGGTGTCGCTGGCGACGGCGGCAGGCGCGATGAAGGTGATTCCGCTCGCAGTGGCGGGGGCATTTCACACGTCGCTGATGCAATCGGCAGTGGAGCGGTTGCGGGCAGCGCTGGCAAATGTGCAGCTCAAGTCGCCGCGGATTCCGGTGGTTTCCAACGTTGATGCTCAGCCACATAGCGATCCGCAGGAGATTCGCGAACTCTTGATTCGGCAAGTTTGCTCGCAGGTTCGCTGGGAAGACTCGATGCGGTACCTGCTCGAACAACAGGGCATCACGCAGTTCTACGAGATCGGCGCCGGCCGCGTGTTGGCGGGCTTGCTGAAGCGAATCGCCCGCAAAACGCCGGTGGAAAACATCGCGGCGTAGCTGCGTCTTACGGTATCATTTTCACCACAAAGGACACAAAGAACTCGAAGAAAGGCAATCTCACATTCTTCTTTGTGTCCTTCGTGTCGTCGTGGTTAAATTCTGCATTGAACGGTGAAAAATGGCAGACGAAAAGAATCGGCGGGTTCAGGTTGATTTGAGCGAGCGCACGGCGATCGTCACGGGCGCGTCGCGTGGCATCGGCAAGGCGATCGCGCTGCGGCTCGCGGCGGCGGGAGCGAAGGTCGCGTGCGTCGCGCGGAGTGCCGACAAGCTCAAAGAGACAGCCGATGCGATTTCCGCGGCCGGCGGCACGGCGGAAGTGCACCCGTGCGATGTGACCGACAGTGCGGCCGTCACGAAGCTCATTGAAGACCTCGCCGAGAAGTGGGGCGGCATCGATATCGTCGTTAACAACGCGGGCATCACGAAGGATACGCTCGTGCCGCGGATGAGCGACGACGATTGGGACGCCGTCATCGCCACGAACCTGCGGAGCGTGTTCCTGTTCACCCGGGCGGCGTCGCTCGTGATGATGCGGAAGCGTTCGGGGCGAATCATCAATATTGCCAGTGTGTCGGGGCTGATGGGGAACCCGGGCCAGGCGAATTACTCAGCGTCGAAGGCTGGCGTCATCGGCCTGACGCGAACGGTGGCCCAGGAGCTGGCCAGCCGGAAGGTGACGGTGAACGCAATTTGCCCGGGGTTCATTGCCTCGGAAATGACGGACGCCCTGGGCCCCGCCATTTTGGACGAGGTGAAGAAGCGAATCCCGACCAAGCGGCTGGGCGAGGCCGATGAAGTGGCGGATGCCGTGCTGTTTCTCGCGAGCGATTCGGCCGCTTACATCACAGGTGAAGTAATTACGGTCGATGGGGGGCTGACGCCGTAGAGCTGGGAGCGGCGAGCTTGGAGCGGGGAGTCAGCAGGCGAAAATCGCGGCCTGTTCTTGCTCCACGCTCCGGGCCCTATACTCCTCGCTTTTGGACGGTCTCCGAGCCGGGGGACGGCTCGGCTATATATGAGGGTGTGGGGGCGGTAAACTCGCCCTGGACAGCCGGGGCGATAAATTGGTATATCTTGACCTCGCTTACGGAAACGCTCTATCTTGGGCGGTTTACGGCGAGCGCCCGAACTGGCCGCGATCGCGACCGGTCTGGTCCGATTTGGGCGCGTGGATAGGATTTTGGCAGGCAGCCGCGGCTGCTTTTCACAATACAACGACTTAACGATACATCGCTTGTTAGCAGGAGGAATGAAAAGGTGGCCGCATCTGTAATGGAACGCGTTAAAGACATCGTCGCCGACAACCTGGGCGTCGATCGTGAAAAGATTACGCCGGAAACCTCGTTCGTGAACGACCTGGGCGCCGATTCGCTCGATACGGTCGAGCTGGTGATGGAACTCGAAGAAGAGTTCGACATCAATATTCCGGACGATGCCGCGGAAAAGATTCAAACCGTTGGTCAGGCCGTGCAATATATTGAAAGCGGCATGAACGGAAAGAGCTGAGCCGGCAGCAACCTGCTGGTTCATTCTTGATCGGCGATGAACATTCGTATGTTCCGCCTGCGCGGGTTCGGGGTTCAGGGTTCAGTTTCTGCTCCCGAGGCCTGAACCCAGAACCCTGAACCCAATTGTTTGGCTATGAAGCGTCGGGTCGTCGTCACTGGGATCGGTGCCGTTACCTCGTTGAGCTGCAAGGTCGATGACCTGTGGCAAAGGATTCTGCGCGGCGAGAGCGGCATTCATGCGCTCAAAGCGTTCGACACGACCGATCACAAGGTGAAGTTCGGCGGCGACATTCACGATTGGACGACCGACGGCTACATCGATCGCAAGGAAGAAAAGCGGATCGACCGGTTCACGCAGTTCGCGCTGGTGGCGGGCATCGATGCGGTGAACGACGCCGGCCTCGACTTCTCGAAAGAAGACCCGTTCCGCTGCGGCGTGATCCTGGGTTCTGGCATCGGCGGGCTCAACGAGATTGAAGCCCAGCACGAACGGCTGCTTACGAAGGGGCCGGACAAAGTCTCAGCGTTCACGATTCCGAAGCTGATGGTAAACGCGGCAAGCGGGCATGTTTCGATTCGCTACGGACTGCGTGGGCCGAATTACGCGGTGGCGACCGCTTGTGCGAGCGCAACCAACGCCATGGGCGATGCGTTCAAGGCAATTCAATATGACGATGCCGACGTGATGATCTCCGGCGGCACCGAGGCGGCCTGCACGCCGATGGGGCTCTCGGGCTTTGCGAACATGCGGGCTCTCTCGGAGCGGCACAGCGACCCAATGGGCGCGAGCCGACCGTTCGATAAGGAGCGCGACGGGTTCGTGCTGTCCGAAGGCGCGGGGCTCTTGGTGTTCGAAGAACTCGAGCACGCGAAGGCCCGCGGCGCGCGGATTTATGCCGAGATCCTGGGCTACGGCGCGAGTGCCGATGCCGGGCACATCACGCAGCCAGATGTCGAAGGCACCGGCGCGGCGAAGGCCATGGCCGGCGCGCTCCGCGATGCCAAACTGAGCCCGGAGCAGATCGACTACATCAACGCGCATGGCACGAGCACGCCGCTGGGCGACAAGGCCGAGACGACCGCCATCAAGAGTGTATTCGGCGATGCGGCGCGGAAGGTGAGCATCTCCAGCACCAAGAGCCAGCTCGGCCACTTGCTTGGCGCGAGCGGCGGCGTGGAACTGGTCATCTGCATGAAGGCGCTGGCGCACAACATCTGCCCGCAAACGATTAACTATTCAACGCCCGATCCAGATTGCGATCTGGACTACACGCCGAACACACCGCGGGAGCGTCAGCTGCGGGCAGTGATGAGCAACAGCTTCGGCTTCGGCGGGCACAACGCGTCGATCATCGCGGGTCGGGCGGCGTAGGTTTGGCGAAAGCTTTCGCCGTTTGGCAATCTGCAGTTTCGCCCATTGGTTCCTCTGGGCGGTCCCCACCCTACGGCTTCAACCGGCAGGAATTACTGCTCCCATGCAGCGGGCGTTTAATTGCTGGGCGCTTGGCGCGGGTTTATCCTGTAACACGGCGGAACCAGTAGCAGTGACGGCGGTTTCTTCTTTAATTGGTGCGGTCATGCGCCGCACCGGCTCTCGAAGCGATAAGGGGCAACGATGATCAGGCTCAAGTGCTCAGTGTGTGTGGCACTCAGTCTCCTGGCAGCTCCACCAGCGCTCCATGCGGAAAAGGTGTGGATCGCCGGCAGCGGCAATTGGGCAGACCCGGCTAACTGGTCGCCGGCAGGCGTACCCGGCGCTTCGGAAACCGTCACGATCGCCCCGAGCGATGGGCTCGCACGCACCGTGGTGCACGACTCATCCGCACCGCAACTGCGAGTTGAACAACTTACGCTTGACCAAACTGGTGGTGGGTCAAACGCTACCGTGTTAGCGGTGCCGAGCGGAACGCTCAGTGTGAATGATTTTTTAATTGGGGCCCTCGGTCGTGGAACGGTCGAACAAAGCGGCGGAACGGCTGGGGTATCTGTTCATATGCGTATTGGCGTGAGCGCGGGAAGCGCTGGCACATACGAACTGAGCGGCGGATTCTTTGATATGGAAGGTGAAGAAACAATCGGGGGCGCCGGTTCAGGAACTTTCGTGCAAACGGGCGGCACACATTTCATTTACGATGACAATCCGCTGGTGATCGGCGCTGATACAGGAGGCGTGGGAACGTACACGTTATCTGCTGGTTCGTTGCTTAACCCGGCGATTGAGACCATTGGAAAGTCCGGTTCGGGAACCTTCAATCAGAGTGGCGGCACGCATTCGGGCGGTGAACTCCACATGGCCGCAAATGCGGGCAGCAGTGGTTCGTACACGCTGAGCGGTTCATCGCAACTAACGTTTGGCTACGAATACATTGGCGAACAGGGCGTCGGCTTGTTCACGCAACTGGGAGGCTCCCACACGAGCAACGGCGGCGTCACGGTTGGCGTCTCAGGCCTCGGCACCTATCAACTGATGGGCGGAACGCTTACCGTGGTTGGACCGGAAATCGTGGCCGCCTCGGCTGCGGGCAATAGCCTGCAGAGCGGTGGAACGTTCATTCACAGCGGCGGAACGAACTCGATCTCCACGTCGCTCGATATCGCGCAACAAGCGGGCTCGACCGGCAGCTATGCACTCAGCGGCAGCGGGCAATTACTGGCCACAACTGAAGTTGTTGGCGAACACGGCACCGGCACGTTCACGCAGACGGGTGGAGCTAACATTGTGGGTTCGGGCGGCTTGGAAGTCGGCGCTGCTGCGGAAGCATTGGGTACCTATGCGCTGACCGGCGGCACCCTCAAAGTGAACGGACCGGTAATCATCGGCGAATCTGCGACCGGCAACAGCCCGCAAAGTGGCGGGACGTTTTCGCACTCGGGCGGTTCCCATAACGTGCTTGGGACACTCACGGTCGGAAAGAACACGGCATCGACAGGCAAATATACCCTCGACAGCACCGGGCAACTGACGGCGGATGCCATGGTCATTGGCCAAAGCGGCACCGGCCTCGTGGCCCAAACCTCTGGGTCGGCGTCGATCAGTGGCGCTGGCGGCCTCGTCATTGGGTCGAATGCAGGCGCTTTGGGCAGCTATTCGCTGGACGGAGGTACGCTCACAGTGGATGGGCCCGAGTACGTCGCGCTATCAGCGATCGGGAACAGCAACCAAGCAGGCGGAATGTTCTCGCAATCGAGTGGTGTCCATCGGGTTGGTTCGTTGTCCACAGGACATAACGCTGGTGCTGTCGGGTCCATGAGCCTTACGGGCGGAACGTTTGTGAGTTCTGGAGCTGAGTCGATCGGCAGAAGCGGCATCGGCAATTTTTTGCAGACGGGCGGCTCCAACGCGAGCGCTGGCGATATCATCATCGGAGCGAATGCGGGCTCGAGCGGCACGTACGGGCTTAGCGGCGGATTTGCGAGCGCGCCGAATATCTACGTGGGAGGCAACTCGAGCGGCGCGGGCGGTACGGGAAAACTCACGATTAGCGCCACACTAACAGTGCCCGGAACGATCACTGTCTACAACACGCCAGGAACGAAATTGACTTTAGGCGGCACGCTGAACGTGGGCGGAATTAACGTCGGTGGAGTTCCATCGCTATTTAATTGGACGGGCGGAATGCTCAACATCACGAACGACGTCACCTGGGATCCGGGTGCACCCGCAAATTCTACATCGACAATCTTTGGAAATTCTTTGTCGCTCTTCGATCAGCACACCCTAAAAGTGACCGGCAATGAAACGATCGGTGGCAACGGAGCATTCAATCTTACCCTCAATGCTGGAACGAAGCATATTGTGACGGGAGACATTTCGCTAAAGACCGGAAGCCTGCTCACAGTTTACAGCACGGGCTTGAGTTATGGCACGTTCGTCCAGGCAGGCGGAACAATTGCGGGCTCATCGTTTCGGAATTCGACGAACTTCGTGTACGACAGCGGCTTGGTTCAAACGCAGTTCATAAATGCGGGCACGGTATCATTCGGCGCCAGGTGGCCGATCTCAGGGTCACTGCAAAACGAGACGAGCATGTCAGTCGCCGGCGGGCAAACTCTTTCTGCTACCGGAGGTATTACGAATCTCGGCAACTTTACGATTAGTAGTGGAACGATTGGCTCAGGTGGTCAAGTCACCAATACCGTTAGTGGCATTCTCACTGCGCACGGCACGATTACTCCGCAAGTTACGAACCAGGGCACTTTGATCGTGGACGGGCCGCTGATGGCTGCGATCACCAATACGGGCATCGTGCAGGGAGCCGGCACTGTCACCAGCCCGAGCAATAGTTTTGCGAACAACGCCGGCGGAGTGGTGAACGCGACGACGCCGGGCGGTGCGCTGGCATTCACCTTTGCGTTTTCGAACAACGCCGGAGCGGTCGTGAATGTCGGACCGACGAGCACCTTCTCTGTGGGCCAGACAGTTAGCAACTCTGGTCAAATCAATCTGCAAGGCGCCGGCTCTCGACTCAGCACGGGCACCCTTACGAACAACGGCGTCATTCAAGGCTTCGGGACGATTACCTCGCAGCTGGGCACATCGAGCAGCGGCGTGTTTCGAGCAAGTGGCGGCGAGTTGGATTTCACCGCGACAAGCATCAGCAACCCGGCCCCGTCGACCGTGCAAGTGATGCCCGGCAGCACAGTCGCTTATTTACAGGGGATGGCCGGCAACTCGGGAACGATTTCCCTCGTCGGCGGCACGTTTGAGAACACCGGCAAGCTGCTGTCGAATCAAGGCACAATTAACGGCTACGGCACAATACGCACGGGCGGACTCACCAATGCGACCGGTCGATTGATCAGCATTGGCGGGGGCGACATGGAGGTTTTTGGCCCGGTGACGAATAGCGGCACGGTGAATATTCAGAGCGGCCGGACGGCCTACTTCTTTGGGAACGTCGGCGGCTCCGGCGCCTACACCGGCACGGGCACCGCCGTATTCTTGGGAAACTTGACGCCCGGCAACCCCGTTGGTTTTGCGACCTTCGGTGGAAATGCGGTGCTCACCGGCGGGACGTCGCTGGCGATCGATCTCGCCGGCACTGCGCCCGGTGCACAATATGATCAACTGCATGTGGCGGGGCAGCTCGCAATAGGCGGCGCGCTCTCCGTTTCCTTGCTGGGCGGCTTTATGCCTGCCGTCGGCAGCTCGTTCGACCTGATGGATTGGGGCACGCTCGCCGGGACGTTCTCGTCGATCAATCTGCCCACGCTCGCGGCGGGGCAATGGGACACGTCGCAGTTGTACAACACAGGTGTGCTCAGTGTGGTGCCGTCGCCACTGGCGGGCGATTTCAACAGCGATGGCACGGTCGACGCGGCGGATTTTGTCGTGTGGCGCAAAGGACTGGGCACAACTTACGCACAAGGCGATTACGATGTGTGGCGGGCTAATTTTGGCCGGGCCGCCGGAAGCGGCCAATCGATCCAGGGCGATTTGGCGACGGTGCCGGAGCCGGGGCTTGCTGTGCTGGTCGCGTTTCTCTCGACTATCGCGGTAGTGGTTCGAGTGCGGTTGGCGACCGCTTTGCAGTGATTCTTGTGCGCATTTCAACGAGATCGAAGGCCGCACTTGTCGCAGCGAGCAAGTTTGGCCTGATTTTCTTGCTAAAAATGCGTGCTTTTCCTGGAGGAGGCTGGTAGAGTTAACCGGTCAGCGGGGACAGGGTCGAGAGCATTCCCTTTCTTTTCGTCTGCGCGCTTGCCGCGCCGGGGGAGGCTCGATGTGTGACACTGCGCTGCGGTTGTGGCTTCGTTCGAGAGCTGGCGAAGAAGTAAGTGGCGATTCAATTGGTGCGCGCTCCACTGCGCAAAACCCATGGATCGCGGCTAAACGACATCTTGAGGGCGCGTGGGCGATTTGCGTGCGCGCTGTCGTCGTGGTGATGGCGGCAATTGCGTTTCCTGCTTCGGCGGTTGCGGTAAATCCGTCGTTGTCGGGTTCACTTATGGTGCCGTTCGCGTTCATGCCGGACGACCCCAACGTGGAAGGCAACCAGAGTTACTGGTATTGGACGCAAGGAATTAGCGGCGGGATCAATTTATCGGTGCCGGCGGTGCTGGATATCACGACCTCGGTGCTCGGAAATCTCAATTGGGGCAATCCGAACAACTGGAACAAGTTTCCGCTCGACACCGGCGGGTTGTTCATTTCCGCTTCGGGCAGCGGTACGTACAGTGCGTCGGTGAACGGTGGCAGCCCCTATTTAAATGTGCTTGGCCTCGCGGGGCCGACCGAGGGTTCCGTCGCCACGCAAGTCGTTTTCACCAACATCGATGGGTCGGGGGGCGTCGTTGAATCGGGCAGCGCCATCATTGCATCGAATATTGAAGCGACGAAATACAATGCGTCGATTCCATCTGGCGCTCACATGCATTTCGACCAGATTCCGACGCTGCAAAACCTGACGATCCATTCCGGCGCTTCCGTCGATAACGGCGGATTCAGCATCACCGTTCGCGACAATTTTGTGAATCATGGCTCTGGAGATTTCAACGCTCTGGTCGGTGGCGACTTCACGAATGATGCCGTTGCGGCCAGCGGGAACGTCGCTAACTCGACTTATTTGCAGATCAGCGGGCAGCTTCACAATACAGGCGAATTGAACGTTCCGTTTTTTCTGAAAACACTTGCTCCCACGAGCAATGCCGGCACGCTCAAGATCAACGGTGGCGATTTCAATGCGGCAGCCGCGTTTACAAACAGCGGTACGATCCGGTTTTCCAAGGGCAATATCTATGGGCCCGGTGACATCACGAACACCGGCACGTTTCAATGGGTCGACGAGGGAGCGATCCGTCCCGGCGCTCAGGTCATCAATACAACAAGCGCGTTCACTATTGTCGGTCCCGATACGAATAGCCGAACGCTGGAGGGCACGCTCATCAACAAAGCCACAATCACTCAGTCGGGTGGCAGCAACCTGGATACCAGCGGCGCCATCAACAATGAAGCGGGCGCACTTTACGACATCATCGACGACAGTCACGTGTCGCGAGACGCGGTCCATGGGACCATTAACAACGCAGGGACTTTTCGCAAGTCGGGCGGCAGCGGCAATTCGGAAGTTGCTGCGGCGTTAAACAACACGGGCACGGTCGCAGTCACCAGCGGCAAACTTCGGTTCCGCGCCGGCGGCACGTTGAACGGCGGCACGATGGCCTTTGCCGGCGGGCATGAAGTCGAGTTTTATGCGGGCAATTTCTCAGTCGTCGGCACGAATTCCGCTTCCGGCAATGGCGCGCTCGAAATCAGCGATGGCCATGTGTTTGCCGATACTGGTAATTCCGGCGCGTTTGCAAATTTCACTGGCGGCGCGAATCTGCTTCTCACCGGCGGCCTAGTCGAAGGAAAGACGGGCGGCACGCTCACGTTCAATCTCAACGGAACGAGCAAGGTGCAACTGACTGGGAACCCGAGCGCTGCCGGCGGCTCGGTCGGTGGGCTTGGCAGCACCATTAACCTTGGGAATTTCGAGTGGGTGCACGGAACGGTTGCCGGCAGCTTCACCAATAATTCGACGAACTTCGCGATCACGGCGGGTGAGCAGCGAATTGATAATGCCGGACTGCTCACGAATACGAGCACGATTACCCAAGGCGATGGCGGGAACATGTCGCTGGGCGGAACGATTGCGAATCAATCGGGCGCAGTCTGGCTTTCGACCGGCACCAACAGCATCTCGAACAGCTCGCCGACGCCGGTCGTCAACAACGCCGGTACGTGGCGCAAGACCGGCGCCTCGACGATTTCTTCGCTGCATTCCATCGCCTTCAACAACACGGGAACGCTGGCGATCGACAGCGGCGAATTGTTCATTATCGGGGCGAATGTGTTGAACCTGACACCGGCGGGCACGCTGTCATTTAAGCTCGGCGGGCTCATACCGCAAGTCGATTTCGGCGTGCTCGAGGGCACGAATTCGCTGACACTCGGCGGCACGTTGACAGTCACGCTTGCGGCCGGCTTTGCGCCGGCGCTCGGCAATGCGTTCGATCTCGTCGACACCTGCGGTTCCTGCAGCTTGGGCGGAACGTTTACGAAACTGGCGTTACCGCCCCTGGCCGCGGGGCTGAAGTGGGATGCGTCGCAGCTTTACACGAGCGGCGTATTGAGCGTGGGCGCCGGCCTGCTTGGCGACTTCAACCAGAATGGCGTGGTCGATGCGCCGGACTATGTAATCTGGCGCGAATACTTGGGGACGACCTATACGCAGACCGACTTCAACATCTGGCGCGCACACTTTGGCGAGACCGCGTCCAGCGGAGCCGCTGCCGCCATTCAAGTGACTGTCCCGGAACCTGCAGTGGGGCTGTTGTTGATTGCCTGGCTGCCGCTCATCGCGCGGCGGCGTCTGTTGGCTGGTTGATTGTGCTCGCTGGTAACATTGCCACCCGGCTTTTCTGTGACCTGGTTCGCGTAGCAGGAGTACGTCGTATGCGATATTCATTGTCTTGGTTCGGCGTGAGGGTGGTCGCATTGATCGGGATGAATGGTGTCGCGGTGACCGCGGCACTGGGAGCCTTCCCGACTCACACCTTTGATGCGAACAACCAAGGTTGGACGATCGCCGGTTCGGGCACCGATTATGGACCGCCGACAATCGACTCAGAAATAGCAGTGGGCTGGGACGGGCGTGGGAATCCGGGCGGCGCGCTCTACGTCGAAGACAACTACTATTCGACATGGATCTCGGCGCCGAGTGCCTTTCTGGGCAACCAGACCGACATGTACGGCTCGTCGTTTTCCTACGATATTTGGATTCGGTACACCGATCAGACGAGTTATCCGTACCCATCGGCGGCCATTCGAAGCGGCAGTTTAACACTGCTCTACACAATCGCGACACCACCGCTCGACCTGTGGCAGCGACGCGTTGTGACGTTCGACCCGAAGTTATGGACCGTCGACGAAGGCCTGGGCTCACCGAATCCCGGTGCGGTGGCCACGCCGGCGCAAATGCAAACGGTGCTGAGCAATCTTCAACATCTTTATCTTTTGACCGAGTGGCGCACGGGGCCGGATGACACCAGCATTGATAACATCGGCTCGGGTCTCGCTACCGGGTTGCAGGGCGACTACAACCAGAATGGAGTTGTCGACGCGCCCGACTACGTATTGTGGCGCAACGCGTTGGGGAGCGTTTACACGCAGACCGACTATATCATCTGGCGCTCGCAGTTTGGCCGGACCGCGGCGGGCGGTGCGGGGCAAGATCGGCCGCCAGCCACGGCCAGCGCCGTGCCGGAGCCGCGAGCGTTTGTTATCATGGGGATTGGTTTCGTCGTAACGCTGATTAGGCGCGTCGTGAGAGTTCGCGTTTCATCGTGAGAGAACGAAGTGCGGTCGAAGAGGCGATAAGTATGAGTATTGGATCAGTATGGAACTCCAACACTTTTCCTGGAAAGGCTGCCGTGGCGGTGGCTGCAATTTGCAGCCTGGCCGTAGCCCGTGATATCCCCAATCGCTCCGATGAGCCGGCGAACGCGGCGACGCGGGCGGTGAGTGATGAGGCGCGGCGGATTCTGGCGAGCATTAAGAAGACTGAGTACAAGCACAAAACCGATATCGACGAAGCGAAGGGGCAGTACTACTGCGATTGCTCGGGCTTTGTCGGGTATGTGCTGAATCGCACGGTGGCCAAAGACGATCCGAAGGGGCCGCTCTTGGACGGCGATCGCCGGCCAGTCGCCGCCAAGTTTGAGAAGGCGTTTGAGTCTGCGCCGGAAACGGCCGAAGGCGCCGACCGTTGGCAGCGTGTGGCACGGCTCGTCGATGCGCGGCCCGGCGACGTCATTGCCTGGCGGCATGCGGTGGCGAAGCCCGGCAACACCGGCCACGTCGTGATTGTCGATGCCAGGCCGGTGGAGGAGGAAGGCGGGCTCGTAAGGGTCGTCGTCATCGATTCCACGACCAAGCCGCAGGTCGACGACACGCGGGCGGCCGGCACCAGCGGGATCGGCCGCGGTACGATGTGGTTTAAGGTTGATGCCCAGGGGCGGCCGGTCGCCTACGTGCGCGGCTCGCGGAAGGCGCGGGCAAATGAAGAGCCGATAGCCATTGGTCGGGCCATTCCGACCGCGGAAAAACCGGCGAAGCGCAAGGCGGCATAAAGTCGCTGGCGGCGAGATTGCGACAATCCGGCAATATTACGAGCTCACCGTGGCGCGTGGCAGAAGGAACCGGTCTACTGCCTAGTGCCGTTCCGCTGGCTGGAAGGTGGACACGCCAAGATTCCGCCCCCAGCGATCGACCGAGTCCCCTGCGAATTCAGCCCCAATACTGGGGACTTTCGCCGGCGTTCCGCGATCGGTCGCTGACGGCAGTTACAATGAACTGGGAGCGCCACGCCTTCCCTCCACAAAGCCGCAACAGTGGCAGATCTTGCTCGGATGCCGCTGCGGTAAACTCACGATGGTGCGATACGGTAATCTTGTTGTTCTCGCTCTGGTTGCACTCGGCGGGGCGATGCGCGTCGACTCGGCGCGCGCATTTATCATTACGCCGACGGATCCGGATCCGTGGTTGACGACGGCCAGCGGGTCGCGGACGGGTAACGGCCTGCCCGCGACAATCACGTGGAGCATCGTGCCCGACGGCACCACGACGGAGCGCAGCACAACCACTTCGGCCACCGCGCCGAGCAACTTGATCGCGTTCATGAACACAAACTTCGGTGGAGTTGCCGGGCAGACGAATCTCACGCTGCAGCCGTGGTTTCATATTTACACCGATGTGTTCAGCCGCTGGTCGGAATTAAGCGGTGCCAACTTTGTGTTTGAATCGCACGATGACGGCGTGCGGCATCCGAGTTCGAATGGGCAATTGGGCGTGCGTGGCGACATTCGCCTGGCGGGCGCCAACGTCGACGGCGCCGGCAGTGTGCTGGCATTTACTTACTTGCCCGCGAGCGGCAGCGATATGGTGATCGATACGAGCGAGGCGTCGTTTTTCGGCAATAATACGCAGAACTTTATCAACCTGCGGAACACGATCTTGCACGAGGTCGGCCACGCTTTTGGTCTGGAGCATGTGACGTCGACGACGAGCAACCTGCTGATGGAGCCGATCATCGACACGTCGTTCGATGGCCCGCAGCTCGATGAAGTGCGCGGCATCCAGTATTTCTTCGGCGACGCAAATGAAAAATCGAACGGCGGGTTGGGCAACGCCACGGCCGCACTTGCGACCAGCTTGGGAACCATTCCTGCTGGCGGAGCCAAGGCGGTTGGCACTTCAGCGAACGTGCCGACACAAACGATCAGCCCCACTGCGAAGGACTTTGTGAGCATCAGCAACGCTGGCGATATCGATTACTATTCGTTCACCGTGACTTCGCCTTCCGTACTGAACGCCACGCTGACGCCGCGCGGCGGCGTGTTTAATCAAGGCTCGGCCGATGACAACCAAACGCCGACAACATTCAATGCCAATGCGCGCAACAATCTGTCGCTGACGCTTTATGGCAGTGATGGAACTACGATTATTGGCTTTTCCAATGATCCGACCGCCGGCGTGGCAGAAAACATTTCTGGAATTTCCCTGCCGGCTGCTGGAACGTATTATGCGCGCGTTCTGGGATTAGATGATACGGTACAACTATACGAGTTGGCCGTGTCGGCCACGTCAGTCGGCTTGCCGGGTGACTACAACCACAACGGCGTGGTGGACGCAGCCGATTACTCGCTGTGGCGGGATTCGTTGGGCCAGTCTGTGGTGGCCGGCAGCGGGGCGGATGGCAATGCCGATGGGCAGATCACATCGGCCGATTTCGATGTATGGCGAGCGCACTTCGGGCAAACTAGCGGGGCCGGAGGTGGTAGCGGCGTATTGGCCGCGGCGGTGCCTGAGCCGGCAACAATCGGCCTTGCCATTCTGGGGGTTCTCGGGGCGTGCAACGGCCGCCGGAAGCGATGCGGCTATGGTTGAAATCAGCGGCGCCGGCTGGGCCTGCTCGGTGGGCTCCGATCACGCCGATGATTTTGAGCGTAGCCGCTGAACGATGCCAGCCAATCGCATCGTTGCCAACGAGAAGTGTACTGCGGCTTCACCTCTGATTTTGCGCAGGTGTTTCTCGCCTCTGCGGAAAGTGGACTTCTCGATAGCGACAGCTTGGCAGCTGCTTTGATAAAATGGAGCTTGTCGGCACTCCGACCACTGGCGTCAGTCGCACACGCCACTCCTGTCACTCCGAACTCTCGCTCGGGCAATCGCTAATGAAGCAACCCAGGTTGTGAAATTCCTGACTGCGTTGCATTAGCTATTTTTCGAGTTTAAACGATCGCCTGAATAGGCAATTCATCGGAGAGGGCCCCGTGCTGGAGTTTAGTTCGGTTGCGCATCTAGCGCATGCTGGTTGGCAGTCGTTTGGCGTACGTTGCGGCGTTCGCGGCCCGGCAATCGTACGGCGCGCCGCCACTCATCCAATCCTGTTGGGCTTGGCGCTGCTCGTAGCGGGCAATCCGCACGCCGTTGCCCAGTACGTTCCGGGCATTGACATATCTCACTATCAAGGCACGATCAATTGGAGTCAGGTTGCCAGCGATCCGAAGGGCATTAAGTTCGCCTTCATGAAGGCGACCGAAGACACTTATTACACCGACAGCACATTCAATACGAATCTGGCCGGCGCGAAAGCGGCGGGGGTGCTGGCTGGGCCATATCATTTTTGCCGCTTGGAATCGGGCAGCTCCGATCCGGCGGCCGACGCTGTGGCAGAAGCCAACTATTTTCTTTCGAAAATCAAGCCGAAGTATCTAGCGAACACGTACCTACCGCCGGTGGCCGATATCGAAAGCTGGCCGACCGGGTTAACTACCAGCGCGCTAAAGACGCTCACCACGACGTGGACGAACTCTTTCTCGACGACAATTTACAACGCGCTGGGTGTGCGACCGCTCGTTTACACGAGCCAGTCGAAGGCCACGTCATTGTTTGACTCCTCGGCCACGAACAATCCCTTGTGGGTGGCCGCCTGGAAGACGAACGGGACCGCCTCGCCGCCGGCCAACGTACTCCCCTGGCGCGGGTGGACGTTCTGGCAGTGGACCGATGACGCGCCCGCCTATCCTTCGGACGGGCCGATCACTGGTTTCGGGTCAGGCGTTCGGGTCGACCGCGATGTGTTCAACGGCACGCTCGCCCAATTGCAGGCGATGCTGGTCGGAAAGGATGTGAACGCAAAGCCCGGTGATTTCAATCGCGATGGCCTGGTCAATGCGGCAGATTACAATGTGTGGAAGACGAACAACGGCAAAATCGTGCCCCTCTACTCGGGGGCCGACGCCAACGGAGACGCTCGCGTGAATGACGCCGACTTCGCGGTGTGGCAGGCCGCGGTGCCGGAACCAAGTTCGATGACACTGATCTCAGGCGCATTGATCGTAAGCGCGGTAAGTTCCAGGCGATCGCGATTAGCACGGCGCTAATCGGCTGCGGATGAGAGCGATCGCCAAATATACAAGCGGTACAAATGCCGGTTGGCACGAGAACAGGCGCCAGCCGAAGATTGCGGAGAGGCAATGAGCTATCGGTTTTTCTATCGACGGTTGTTCGCGTGTGCGCTGGTCGCAGCCGTCGCATTTGCGCTCCTGTCGCCGCACACCGCGAGTGGGCAACAGGCATCCATCTCAGCGTGGGATTCAGCCGACTTCCGCATTTGGGGATATATTCCGTATTGGACAAGTTCGACCCAGATTCAAGGCTTCGCGACGAGCGGACTGTATTCACACGTCTCCGACGTGCTGTACTTCGGCGGCTATCGGCCGAACTCGACCGGCCAAATTGCGGCGGCCTCTTCGACCTATGCCGCTGCCCTTACGACGATTCGCTCGCAAGCTCAATCGAGCGGCTTCCGGCTGCATCTGAGCATGTTCGAAGTGAACGGCACACTCGGCACTGACCCCACTTGGGAATCGATCATCGCTAATCCGACGTATCGGGCGACATTTGTCAGCCAACTCAAGACGCTCATGCTGGGCGGTGCCGGCACGGCAGATGACATCACAGGCTTCAACTTCGATTGGGAGCGGCCAAGCAGTGCCACCGAATGGGGCAATTACACCCAGCTGGCCCGCGAGCTCCGGGCCGCGTTCAAGGATCCCAGCACGCCGACCACGAACAACTGGGAGATCTCGGTTTGCGATTTCGGCAGCACCGACTCGAATTGGGACAACACAACGTTGTTCGATGCGAAGGTGTATGACCAGCTCATGATGATGGTGTATCACATCGGAGCGACGTCATCTGGCACTTGGGCAAATACCAAGTTGGCGCTGACCGGCCAGGGAGCCGCCAAGGCGTTTTCCGATGACCAGATTACGATTGGCGTCGGCACCTGGGGCACAGGTGGGCCAAGCACGATTGGCCTAAGCTCGATCGTTGCGGCAAACCCCAATCTGGCCTATGACGCCGGCACCTACACCGGCACGATCGGCAGCAATACCGGCACCTGGACTATCGAAAGCCGTAAACAAGTACGAGAGAAAACGCAGTTGGCGCTCGACCGCGGCATGCCGGGTATGTTTACGTGGACGTTGCATTACGACGCCACGAACAACCTAGGCCTACACCGCGTGATGCAGCACTATGCGATGGTGAAGCGGGACATTCCCGACTTGAATCTCGATGGAAAAGTTGACGCCGCCGACGCCAACGCGCTGGCGAACAACATGGGCACGACACGCACGAACACCGGCATGGCGACCGCCGCGCAGTTCGATGCGTTCTACCTCGCCGCAAACTGGGAGAACGGCGATCACGACGGCAACGGGTTTGTGAACCAGGCCGACGCCGATTGGCTCTCTGGGCGTTACACGGCGCTCGGTGTGAATTTGCCCGATCGGCTGGCCTTCAGCGGCACGTTCGAGAGCTTTTCGAACGCGACGGGAATCAATGGCCGCTGGCGGGCCGGGCGCGGGCGGCAGAACCAGTTGATCGAGACGGGCAACTTCCGGCAGGAAGCGACCAACTTCTTGACCTGGAACGGCACCGGCGCGGGCAGCAGCAAGCGGAGCAATTCGTTTGTGACAATTCGCAATCAAAATGACACGGAAGTCACTGCCAGCGTGAACGGACAACCTCGCGCGATGCAGACGGATCTCGCGGCGCCCATCGACCTGGGCCAGAATACCGAAACGTACTTCACACTTCTGGTGCGAGAGAATACGAGCGGCCTGTCGCCAACGCAATTGAATTCGGCAAACCGCCGACTGTCGCTCGATTTCCTCAACAGCGGCGGCAGCACGGAGTTCAATCTGGCGTTCTATGGCCTGCAGCAGCAATTCGCTATCGAAACACCGAACGACGGTGCAGCCGACAACGTCACCGGAACTGGCTTCGGTGCCAATGCAACCTATTTGCTCGTGGGAAAGATCTCTGGAAATGGCACCGGCGGCAACACGCTGCAAGCATCGCTGTTCCCCCCAGGCAGCTTGGTGGCCAATTTCACTGACCCCGGCTTCGCCTGGATGCTCACGGCGCACGGCAGCGCGGAATACAATCCGCAGCTGACCGGCTTGAAGATTCTCTCGAGCGCCGACAGCAGCTTTACCGTGAGTAACGTGTGGATCGGCAACGCGGCCACGATGTTGACGCCGACTTTAACTTCGCAGGGGGATTTCAATCATGACGGGCTGGTTGACTCGTCGGACTTCGTCGCCTGGCGAAGTTCGCTGGGGCAAACGGGAGCCAACCTGTGGGCCGATGGCAACGGCGATAACCAGGTTAACGATGCCGACCTGGTGACCTGGCGAGCCCATTTTGGTTCGGCCGTTACTGCCGCCGCGCTGGCGGCCGGCGGCGCAGTGCCCGAGCCTTGCGGCGTGCTGCTCGCCACCGGTTGTGCTGCGATGTTTGCCGCCCGCACGCGGCCGCGGCGGTAACCAGCGGCCTTCTTCTGGCAAGATGTGATGACGAGCTTCGCCCTTCTACCCACGTTCCGTGCGCCGTTGTTGGCACGCGGTGTGAATGCTGTGCCTGAACCGGCGATGTTATTTCTTCTCGTATCGCTAATTGCTGCTTCGTTTATCGTTCGCGCACTTATCGCGCGAAACGCACGCAGCTGAATTCGCAGTAATTCACCCGTGGTTTGAGGCCATTTCTTGTCGCTCAGCGGCACGTGTTGTGGTCGTTCCACAGGCGGCACCGCAGCGCCCACGCCTTCCTCGTCGGCCATTTCGCCCCGGTTTATAATGCGGGTTCGGCCGGTGGTTTGAGCGCGGCCGATTTGCGTTCTCGGGTTTGCAGCCCCTTGAGTTGCTGACGTTGTTGGTGCGAGTCTCGGAGAGACTCGCCTAAATGAAGGGCGAAACAGTGAGCGGTGGGATGAATTGTCTCTCTAGGTTGGTCGCTTATCTGGCGTGCCGCTGGAGCGCATTGGGTCGCGCTGTGGTCACCATCGCGGCGGTTGGCCTGTTTGCGCCGCTGATTTTGGCAAGCGGCGCGGAGTACGTGGTGCACATCAGCGTCGATGGGCTCAATGTCAACATCATGCAGTCGCTGGTCGACGCCGGGCAGGCGCCGAATTTCAAGCGGTTTGAAGACGAAGGCGCGTGGACGATCAATGCCCGCACCGACTACACGCACACCGTCACGCTGCCGAATCACACCACCATGATCACCGGTCGGCCGACTCTAGCGCCGGCCGGCTTGCCGCAGGTCGCGTTCCACAACTGGATGGAAAACAAGGCCGTGCAGAATCGCGTGACGCTGCACAAAGACGGCTACATTCCGAGCGTGTTCGACGTGGCTCACGACGCGGGCCGCTCGACCGCGATGTTCGCCTCGAAGGACAAGTTCAACGTCTTCGACCAGAGCTACGACGAAACCAACGGCGCCGCAAACCCGCACGGGCGCGATAAGATCGACCGCTACTTCATGCAGAACGACGGGCCGCCGCGGTATTCGCAATCGGTGGTCGACCGGTTCGTCGAAGAGATGGGAGTGCGCCATTTCAACTATGTGTTTCTGCATCTGCGCGATGCCGATTCGGTCGGTCACGCGTTGCAGTGGGGCAGCAGCACGTATCGGCAGGCCGTGCACGGCATCGACGGCTACTTGGGCCAGATTTTTCAGCTCGTGGAATCCGATGCGCAGCTGAAGGGCAAGACAGTGATCATCCTCACGGCCGATCATGGCGGCCGGCCGCCCGGGCACGATGACCCGATCTACCGCGAGAACTACACGGTGCCCGTATTCGCGTGGGGCGCGGGCGTCGACCACGGCGACCTGTACGCGATGAACGAAAAGTCGCGGAAAGATCCAGGCGATGCCCGTGTCGACTACGCCGCGGCGGGGCAGCCGATTCGCAATGGCGACACGGGCAACCTGGCGCTATGGCTGTTGGGATTGGAAGCGATTCCGACGTCGTCGATTAACGCGGCGCAGGATCTACGCGTGGCGTTTCCGAGCAACCCCAAGGGATTGGAGGCCGAGTCAGGAGCGAATCGGAAGCATGCCGGGGGTATCCAAGAAGCGAATTGAGCTCACGGCAGAGCACTGTCCTACTTTGCAACTGCGTCCCACAATTTGGAGCATCGCGTGGAACACCAAATCGTGGCCATTTTTAAGAACGGTGTGTTTCCACCGGAGAAGGCGGTGAAGGCGCGCGAGTGCATTTGGTGGTTCATACGATGCCTGGTGGTTCGCCGGCCGTCGCTCGCATTCTCACGCCCAATTTAGCTCACGTGGCACAAACGCACGACTTTGCGGTGGAAGTTTGTGAGGTTGAAGCGTCGGAGATCTTGCACCGAGCAGAATAAGGATGACTGGTTAGGAATTCGTCGGTGCAAGTTACGGCACGCGGAGCGTGCCTACTACCGTACGCTAGCATCGCCCGCCATCCGCCTTGCCAGCAGCGGGCGGGGGTTCTATACTCCGCGGCCCGCAGTTCTCGCCCGAATTTACGCGCAGCATGGAGGCTCGCGCACGATGTCGTTCAATCGTCCCAGCGCGGTCGTGTTCACCTTCCTGGCCGTTGCGACTTTGTCGCCGGCGGTTGTGTTCGCGCAAACCGATAGTGGTTGGAAGTCGTCGAGCCCAGGGACTGATCCGATTAATGGCGGGGAGCCGAAGCGCAGCCCGTTTGCGGCGTCCGGTCCGGCGCCGTCAGCCAGTCCACTGGCGACATCCACGCCGGGGCCCGGTGCCGGGAATGCGGCGCCACTGGCTTCCGCCGACGTGACGCCAGTCGAAAGCGGCGGTGGGCTCGCCCCGATTGGCGCGACCACCACGCACGCCCGCGTGACGAAGGGCAGCGGAGCTTTGCCTCAGGATAAAGGCCAGGTGTGGCGCGAGTACGACATTCGCCCCTATACGTTGCGCGTAACGACGACGGCTCGCCCGGAACAGGCGATCGTCGATTGGATTTTGCGCGAGACAGGCTACGAAGCCTGGCACTCCGACCCGGTCGGGCTGTTGAGCGCCAATCGCGAAACACTGCGTGTGTATCACACGCCGGAAATGCAGGCGCTCGTGGCCGATATTGTGGATCGATTCGTGAACTCAGCGGCCAGCAACTATGCGTTCACGCTTCGTGTCGCCACGGTCGGCAGCCCGAATTGGCGCGCCAAAGCCTTGCCGATGATGACGCCCATTCCGGTGCAGTCGCCCGGCGTGCAGGGTTGGATCCTGGCGAAGGAAAATGCTCGATTGCTCCTCGCCGAACTCGGTCGGCGGACCGATTTTCGCGAATACAATTCGGCCCAGCAACTTGTGAACAACGGCCAGTCGATCGTGGTTTCGACGATGCGGCAACGCAGCTATGTGCGGAACGCGATCGTCACGCAGGCAACGTGGCCCGGCTATCAGCCGGAGATGGGCAACATCGAGGAAGGCTTTTCGCTCGAGTTCAGCCCGCTGCTGGCGCTCGATTTGGCGTCGGCCGACGCTGTCGTGAAACTCAAGCTCAACCAAATTGAAAAGTTGCTGCCCGTAAAGCTCGACTTGCCGACGACCGTGGCGCCGAACCAGCGCGTACAGGTCGATGTGCCGCAAATGACTTCGTCGAATTTGCACGAGCGATTCCGCTGGCCGACGGATAAGGTGCTGCTCCTCAGCATGGGCGTGGTGGCCACGCCGGGACCGACGAAAGACAACCCGGTGACCGACGCCGTAAAGGACGCTGTGCCGATCTTGAAGACGCCGCCGCGGGCCGACGCCCTGTTGTTCGTCGAGAGCGCCGGCACGGCCGCCCCGGCCCCGACCGCCACCGCCCCACCCCGTTCGGCCAGCCTGCCGCAGCAGACTTTCCAGGGACGGTATTAGGCGCGTGGAGTGCGAGCGTCGTAGGCGAAACTGGAATTATTGCTGGTGCAAGAGGGGGAGAGTGGGAGACGGGGAGAGAGGGAGATCGGCCGGCAGCGTTCCACTGTTGGCATTTCGATCTCCCCCTCTCCCCTGGCTCCGCTGTCGCTGCTGATTCGATTGGCAACTTGTGATATGCTGAAACACCCATGAGTCCTCCTTCCCCCCACCGCCGAGTGATGATCACCGGCCTTGGTTTGATTTCCCCGCTTGGTAATACCCCGGCCGCGTTGTGGGATGCGCTCGCTGCCGGCCGCAGTGGCGTGGCCTCGATTTCTCTGCTGCCGTCGGAGAATCAACCGCTCAAAATCGCTGCGGAAGCCCGCGAGTTCACCGGCGAGATCGAGAACTTCGGGCCGCTTGAAAAAGAACGCAAAAAGGCCATCAAAAAGGGCCTCAAAGTAATGTGCCGCGAGACGCGGATGGCCGTCGCCGCGGCGCAGCTGGCGATTGCCGATGCCGGGTTCGCCGAGCAGCCGATGGACCCAGAGATGTCGGGCGTCGTGCTCGGCAGCGATTACATGCTGACGATGCCCGAGGATTATTCGGGCGGAATCAAGACGTGTGCCCCGGGCGGCGAGTTCGAGTACGAGAAGTGGGGCACGGCCGGCCTTAAGGATATGGCCCCGCTCTGGATGCTCAAGTATCTGCCCAACATGCCGGCAAGCCACATCGCAATCTACAACGACATGCGCGGACCGAACAACTCGCTCACCATGCGCGAGGCCGCGGGCAACCTGGCGATCGGCGAGGCGTTCCGCACGATCCAGCGTGGGCATGCGAACCTCATGGTCGCCGGCGCAACGGGCACGCGCATCCTGCCGATGCAAGCGATTCACGCGCTCCAGACCGAACAAATGGCCGTTCAGAATGGCGACCCCACGAAAGCCAGCCGGCCGTTCGACAAGGACCGCACCGGCATGGTCGCGGGCGAAGGCTCGGGCATGATCGTGCTCGAAGAGTACGAATCGGCGAAGGCCCGGGGCGCAACGATTTACGCGGAAGTGCTCGGGCTGGGCAGCGCGAATGTGGCCGATGCCGAATTGCGCGGCCGGTGCGATATTGCACTGGCACGAGCCATGAAGGCAGCGATTCGCGATGCTGGCAAAACGCCAGCGGATGTGGACCACATCAACGCCCACGGCTTAGGGACCGTCGAACGCGATGCCGACGAAGCGCGGGCGATCCGCGCGGTGTTCGGCCCGCAGGCAGATGAAATTCCTGTGACCGCAATCAAGAGCTACTTCGGCAATCTTGGGGCCGGCGGCGGTGTGGTGGAACTCATCGCCAGTGTGCTCGCGCTCGGCGACGGCCGTTTGCCGCGAGTGCTCAATTTTGAAACCCCCGATCCCAGTTGTGAAGTGAGGGCGGCTGGCGAGTCCACGAAAAGCGGCGGCAGCTTTCTGAACCTAAGCGTGACGCCACAGGGCCAAGCGGCTGTGCTGTATGTAGCGGCAGCGAACTAGCGGGCGTCTTATTTTCATGCTTGCTAGCTGGCATCGAGAGACCGCGGCTAGCACCCGGCTAGTTTTTATGGTCAGCAACTTCCTCAGGTTGCGGGGCGGATTCTGATTGTCCATCCTGGACCATTGGCGACCCCACATCGGCCGCAAAAATGACGGCCAAAATCGCCTTTGCGATCCGCGCGGGCTAGAATCGCTCGGCGATTGCTCGTTGGTATGCTAAGCAGCCGCCACGCCCGGTAACTCTCTCGCATGGTACGGGATTCGCAGATTCAGTCGCACCTACTAGGTTTTGGCGCATCCCGCACCTAGCATAAGAAACAGTCGGATCAGGTGCGTTTTCACCTCCTTCCAGCTTGGAGCAAGGCAATGGCTACTCAGGAAAAACTTATGGGGAATTGGAACCAGCTTAAGGGCAAAGTAAAGCAGCATTGGGGTCAGTTGACCGAGGATGAATTGCAAGAAGTTGAAGGCAACATCGATCAGCTTATTGGCCTCGTGCAGCAGAAGACCGGCGAAGGACGGCAACAAATCGAGAAGTTCTTGAATAGTCTCAGCGACGATGCGGGCGGCACGTTCACGCAGGCCAGCGAGATGGCGCGTCAGTACGCCGATCAAGCGACTGAGGCAATTCGCGGCGCAACGGACCAACTTCGCGATCGCGGTATGGAAGGCTATGAGCAAGCACAACAGATGGTTCGCAGTCGCCCGGCCGAGTCGGTCGCGATTGCCTTCGGCACCGGGCTGATCGTCGGGTTGGTCGTCGGCATCATTGCGAGCTCTCGGAACAGCTAAGGCGCTCCCAATCGTATTGTCGACGCGTAGACTCACGTTTGCCGGGAAAGGATTGATGTATGGCTTCTAACCAAACTTCGAATCAACGCCGGAACAGTGGCACTGGCCAGTCACCGCGCAGTGGCCAGCAGCCGGCTGCGACTGCGGCGGGTCAACCGCGCGCTCCGCAGTCTCCGACAAACCCGACGACCAGCGGGACCGACGAAGCTCATCGTAACTGGGGTTCATTAGAAGGTGTCCGCGATCAGGCGGCCGATTACTGGACCCGTGGCGAAGATCAGATGCGCGAGCTGGTCCGCGAACGCGAAGCTACCGCGGTCATGATCGCGCTCGCCGCGGGTCTGGGCGTGGGACTCGTTCTCGGTGCATCGCTTGCGCCATCGCCGCGGCCGCGTTCCTGGCGCGAGCGGATGATGGCCGAAGGTTTCGGTCGCCGCATTATGGACCGGATCGAAAGTCTGATTCCAGAAGCCTTGGCCGAACATTTTGGCAAGTAAGTACACGACAAATACGCTGATCCGCGTCCACAACAAGCGTTCGCGGCACAGCGTATACTTGAACGGGTTGTCGCCTCTTCAATTGGCTCTGGCGGCCGCCCGTGGGCAACTTATTCGATCGGGGGAGTGTTGTGACGAACGACGAATCAGCCGAGGTGATTCGCTTGCGAATGTCCGAATTGCGGCGCGACTTAACCAGCGATATGCGCGAGGTGCGCCGCAGTGCCGAGCAGATCACCAGCCCGATGTTCTACATTCGGCGCTTTCCGTGGGCGAGCGTGGCTGTGGCCGCGTTGGTTGGCTACGCGCTTGTGCCGAAACGAAAGAAGATCATCACCCCCGATCCCGAAATGCTGGCCGAGTTAGTCCGCAAACAGCAGGTCAAAGTGGACACATCGAAAGCATCGAAAGAGTCGCAAAGCGTTTTGCGTAGCCTCCTGGTCATGGGACTTACGTGGGGCGTGCGAACCGGGTTGAACTACTTTGGACAACAACTGGCTGCCGCCGCCATGAGTCCAAAGCCGAAGCACGAAGCTTCTGAGGCTGCTGCGGCGCCGCAACCAGAAGCTTGGAATACGCCAAGGTAATTACGATGCGAGATACACCAGTTAATCGACTCGAACGCGCTTGGACGAATCCGGAAGCGAATGTCGGTGGACAACCGGTGAGAATCAAGGCAAAAGCGCGGATTTGGGAGTCGGACGTCGAAAAATTTATGGGAAATCATCCGCAAGCAGCCCTCGCCGTAGCGGCTGTTGCCGGACTGCTCCTGGGATGGATAATCAAGCGAAAATGACTACGAACGGCCGCGCAAACCGCAATGGACCGAGTGTGACGGCTAGCTTCTCGGAGCTGACGCACGACGTGATCGAGCTGGCCGAGTTGCAGGCACAGCTGCTTGCCCTCGACGTTAAAGAAACGTCGCTGAGCACGCGCACCTCGGTGCTGTTGTTAATTGCGGGGATGGGCATACTGCTCGGTTCGATTCCCATCGCTCTCATCGCCTTTGCCGAGGTATTGATCGAACAGGCAAGCTGGTCGCACGCGTTGAGTTACGCAGTTTCCACATTGTTGGGGTTGGCGCTTAGCGCGGGGTTGATGTTGACCGCATATTCGCGTTTCAAAAATGGCGTGGGCGCGCTGCGGCGCTCGCGCGAAGAGTTGAGCCGCAACGTCGCTTGGATCAAGTCGAATTTACGGAGCCGTGCAACGGGCGCGGCGACACACGATTGATAGTGGCAACCAGAATTGTCAACGGCTGATCTGCTCGGCCGATTGAACACAAAACGTCGCAGAAGGAGAATCCACGATGCCTAATACGCAAGCTCCGAAGATGACCAATACTCGGCAAGCGGTACAGACGCTGAAGGACAGCGACCCAGCCGAACTCGGCCGTGACTTCGTCCAGTACTTACGCGAATATGCCCGCGACAATCCAGAGACGGCGTGCCTGTGGTGCTTCGGCATCGGCTTCGTGCTGGGCTGGAAGCTGAAGCTGTGGTAGGTGGCCACACCTTCAGCATGACGTCATTTCAAGCGTTAATAGCCGATCGTTCGAGTTGCTCGAACGATCGGGAAATGGCCGGGCCGTGTGCGGTTCGGCTATTTTTGTGCGCTTAGTTAACGGTTCTCGCAGCGGAAGCCTGCAGTCGCGCCCGTTCCATTCGCGGAATCTTCATCGCTTACACGCCGTACCAATACTCGCCAACGCGATAACCGGCCCACACGCCGAGGATTCCTAAGCCACAGCTGAGAGCAACATTCAATGCCGCGAAGCCAAATTGGCCGCTATTTATGAGCGTGAACGATTCCAAGCCGAACGTCGAAAACGTGGTGAAGCCGCCGAGGATGCCGACCGTGAGGCCAAGGCGATACTCTTCGCGAATTAGCACCGGGCCAGTGAAAACGGCCGTCAGAAAGCCGATGAGCAGGCAGCCCAGCACGTTCACGGCCAGCGTGCCCAGCGGGAAGCTGCCGCCGGCCAGTCGTTGCACCCAGCCTTGCATGGCGCAACGCATGACAGAGCCGAACGCTCCACCGGCAGCAATTAACAGCCATCTATTCATGGGGTACTCTAACAACGGCGCCAATTCGTAGTGCGGCCGGCACGGCTGCACGCATTGGGTGGCACGCCCCGAAAGGGCCTGGCGAACCTCACTATGTACCACGCCCTCGGACGGCGTGCCACGCAATAATTCAGCAGTATCGACTTCCATCCGATTGCTGACAACGGCACGTGCGATCCGGAGCCTATTGAACGAGCATAGATGCCCTCTCCCCGAATACCACGTGTCGTTTGGCTGCTCGGGCTAGTCAGCTTATGCATGGATCTATCGTCGGAGATGATCCACGCATTGCTGCCCGTGTTTTTGGTGTCGACCCTCGGCGCCAGCCCCGTGACGCTCGGCATTATCGAGGGGGTCGCCGAGGGGACGGCGTCGATCGTCAAAATCTTTTCGGGCGCGATCAGCGACTGGGTCGGCAAGCGCAAGCCGCTGGTCGTGCTCGGCTACGGCCTGGCAGCGTTTTCGAAACCGTTATTTCCCTTGGCGAACTCGGCCGGCTGGGTGCTGGTCGCGCGGTTCGCCGACCGGATCGGCAAGGGAATTCGCGGTGCGCCGCGCGATGCGCTGGTGGCCGATGTCACGCCGCCGGAAACGCGCGGCGCCGCGTTCGGCCTACGACAGGCGCTCGATACGACCGGTGCATTATTCGGACCGCTCCTGGCAATCGGCTTGATGACCGTTCTCGCCGACAACGTGCGCGCCGTGTTTTGGGTGGCGGCACTGCCCGCCGTCGCCGCCGTCGTGGCGCTCGCGGTCGGCGTGAAGGAACCCGAGCAGCATGGCGACGGGAAGCGACGCCGCGCGCTGCCTCGCTGGGGTGAACTTCACACGCTCGGCCGACCGTTCTGGCTCGTCGTGATCACCGGCACATTGTTCACCCTCGCGCGCTTCAGCGAGGCGTTTCTCATCGTGCGGGCCCATGATGTAGGACTCTCGCTCACTTGGACGCCGCTTGCCCTGGCGGTGATGAATATCACGTACGTGATTTCGGCGTATCCGGTCGGAATTCTCTCCGACCGCATTGGCCGCGGCGCCCTTTTGATGGCGGGACTCGTGACCCTCATCGCGGCGGATGCCGTGCTCATGTTCGCACCCGGACTGAATCTCGTGCTCGTCGGCACTGCGCTGTGGGGTTTGCATTTGGGCATCACGCAGGGGCTCCTCTCAGCACTCGTGGCGGATACAGCCCCTGCCGACCGCCGTGGCACGGCGTTCGGCCTGTTCTATTTCGTCACCGGCCTGGCAGCGGTTGTTTCGAGCGTCATGGCCGGCGCCTTGTGGAAGTGGTACGGCCCCGCGACCACGTTCGGCGCCGGCGCAGCTTTCGCCGGCGTGGCCCTGGTTTTAGGCCTGTGGCAGAATCGACGGCGGCGCAACACGCTGGGAACACCAGATAGCGGCACAATGTAAGCGTCTCGCTCCGCGAGACGCATTTTCCTCTCGCGGAGCGAGAGGTCTACAATCTGGTTGACGGTCGTTCGTCGCCCAACTAGGCTGACCGGTTCGGCCAACCGCGCCAATTCTCTGCCATGCGTCCTGCCCTACTCCACTTCCAAACGATTCTGCGTAGCCGCCGGCGGCTTGCAGTTGCGGGCTTGATGTTGATCTACGCCACCACGGCGGTCGGCGTCCCGCTGCCGCTGGTCGTTGGCGCCAGCAAGAGCGGCGAATTGTTTCCGTGCGCCGACTGTGCGTGCGGATGTGCGACGGCCGAGCAGTGTTGGCGTTCCTGTTGTTGCCACACCTTGGCCGAGCGGATCGCCTGGGCGCATGAGCACAACGTGCGACCGCCGGATTATGCACTTGCCGCGGCTCGCACTGCTGGATTGAACTTAGCAGCCCGTTGAAGAATGGTAGTTCGCGGTGGTGGTGAGATTATCGCGTGGCGAGGACCGTCGGAAGGGGATGCGATAAGTTGGCGGCGTAGAGATTGGATAACATCGACCGCCGGGTAACCTGGGCGAAGTCGAGCGTTGCGAGAGCGCGCAGCAGGTCGTGGAAGGCCCGCGGCTTGCCGGCGCCCACCAGCTTGCGAAGGATGAGTCCCAGGTTGTGCGCAGCGGCCGCCACGAGGTGCCGCTTGCGAACGTTGGTGAGGCCGCGCAACCAACTGCGACGACTGCCGCCGGTGTCGCAGACGTGAGCGAAGGAGCGCTCGACCAACTCGCTCCGCTTGCGCTGCAGCCGTTTGCCGTAGGCCCGCTGGGTGCGGGCTCGATTCTGGAGCACGGCCGCCTTCTGCTCTTCTGTCTTGTCGGTCCAACGACGCCGGCCGCGCGGTTCGGGAATATAGGTCTTCACGCCCAGGAGGTCGAACTCCTGACAAGCCACGAGGGTGTCGGCCGCGTGGTACCCTTTGTCAGCCGCCGCCTTCTCGATCGTGCGGCCACTCTCGGTCGCCGAGACGTTCGCCTGCGCTTGCTGGAGGCTCGGCACCAGGGTGGCCGTGTCGGCTGCGTTCGCCGCATAGACCTCAGCCGCCAGAATCGCTTCCGTCTGGAGATCCACCACGTGCTCCGCCTTGTAGGCCAGGTGCGTCCGGCCGTCTTTCAGTTTCGCGATCTGGGCCTCGGGATCGTGGGGGTGTTGCCACTCGTCGTTCGAGACCTTCTTGTCCTTCCGGCCGCGATCGAAGCGGCGCAGCTCCTCGGCCGAGGGCGCTTCGTCCGGCTCGATCACGCCTTCCTCTCGCATCAGCCGCGTCACGTACTCGTTCCAGTTCTCGCCCGTGTCTTTGCGAACGATGCTCTTCATCGCCGCGTTGGCTTCCAGCGTCGTGCTGTCGACGCCCACCACCGTGGCCGTGAGCAGCTTGTGCTGCTCGACCAACTTCAGCACGAACTGGAACACCTCGGCGTACAGCTCTACCGGCAGCCGCTCGCGAATCTTCGTGAGCGACGAGTGGTCCGGCGTGCTCTCGGTCAGGCCGTAGCCCAGGAAGGACTGGAGCGAGCGGCTGTCGGCACACCGCCAAGCGATCCCCCGCTGCGAATCAATCCCTTCGAAGTAACCCACGAGCAGCATCCGGAAGTACACGCCCGGCGGAATCGATCGCCGGCCCTCCTCCGCGTAGTACGGCCGGCAACGCGCTTCCACCCAGGCGTCGAACTTGGCCTGCGCCAACACCCGATTGAGCTTCTCGTAAAACACGTGACGCGGCGTGCGGCCCAACTGGTCCGCCGCAATCCATAACTCCTGCTGCCGACTCTCTCGACGTCGACCCAATCCCATAACTCGGTCTCCTACCGCCGTCCTGATCGCTCTCTCTGCAGTATAGTGGAAGAGGCAAGGGTGGTGTTTTTCAACGGGCTGTTAGCGTGGTTGGAAACCACATCGGCCGCGAAAACTGCGACCGCAGATCGTTGCGACCACGACCACGGCCGGGAGCGTGAGCACGCCGTCGCAACTGCCATCGCGAAGCCGCTGCCAACATGCTGCCAGCGGCGTTTGGCCATAGCGCCGCGTGCGGGCCAGCAGTCGCCACACGCGTGCTGCCAACAATCACATCGCAGCGATGGTGCGCAAGCATCCGCACAAAGCGCCGGCCCGAACAGCGGCCGTACGAAAATTTGTGATCGCCTGGTAGCCTGGCGCGCAATGGAATGCCATGGACAATCGATGAAGTGGCTCGCCGCCACGCCGACCCTTGTGCTTGAATCTCCAACGTGCCAAGAGCCATTGCCGCTGATCGAGTGGCTGGGGCCAGCAATGTCCGACGTGGCGTGCCGCACTACGTCGCTGCCGACTGTCCCACCTCCTGAACGGGCGTAGTTTTTGCTGCGTCTTCATTCGTTCGATGCTGCGCATGCACAGCCTCGGACTTCTCAGGGCTTGCGTTTCAGGAGTTCTCGCTCATGCGCTTTGGCATGGTTCTCACTTGCGCCTGCGCTGCGCTCGTTGCATCAGCGGCGTGCGCTCACGGACCGCAAATTCAAATTACGGTTGATACCAATAAAATCACAACTCGGCAGTTGCTACTCGATGAGCCGTACTCGTCAACACTCGGGCTGACCGCGCCGGCAGCGATTTATGTGATGCCCGCCTCGCCGGTGACGTACCTCGGCCAGGCGGTGGCACGCGTGAAACCCAGCGACACTTCGACCGCCGGTCCTGGCTTTACGTATGGCTATGATCAGACTATCGGCAGCAGCCGGTTCTTCTCGGCCAATCTCAACTTGCATGCGGCGGGCCTGCAGATCTGGGACGGCACATCGTTCATTCCAACTGGTCCCGGCAAAGAACAAATTGGGCTGCTGCAGAGCTCGTCGAATGTCATTGCCGACACGGCTAAAACGGCACCGGGCGGCACCTATTTGGCGATTGCGATTACGCCCAATTATACGGCCGATGCGCACAGCTCGGTGCGCTACACGCTGCTCGGCGACGGCCTCGACCCGTACGCCCCGAGCCGCGACGGCATTTACTTGCTCGCGTTGCAGCTCCTCCCCACGCAGTCGACGCCGAGCATAAGACCGTCGGATCCGTTTTACTTCGTCGTGGGCAAAAACGCCGCGGCGGGCGAACTGGCGAACGTCGTTAACGCATTCGCGGCTAGCCGAGGGATCGCGAGCAGCTTTGTTCAGTATGTGGCGGCAGTACCAGAGCCGGGCAGCCTATGCCTGATCGCGGCCGGATGTATCGGCGCAGGGTTGTTGAGCTGCCGGCGTTCCCGGCGGCATCGCTGCGGAGCCGCCACATGACCCGGCAACGTTCAGCCATGACACTCGTCGAGTTACTCGTCGTCATCGCGATTATCGGCGTGCTGGTCTCATTGCTGCTGCCGGCAGTTCAGGCCGCGCGCGCTTCGGCCCGCGCGGCCATGTGCAAGAACAATCTCAAACAGATCGGCCTCGCCGTGCTGCAGTTCTGCGACACGCACCACGGACAATTTCCCGAGTGGTACCATGCCAAGCATGCAACCGGCGACACCGAGGGCAAGTACAGCTGGGTGTACACGCTCGCGCCACACTTGGAAAGTGTCGACAAGATTCGCATTTGCCCCGAAGACTTTTTGCTGCCCGAGCGCGAAATCGTGCGGGGATCAAGCTACATCGTCAACGACTACCTCGCGGCCGATGAAGTGCCGGGCCGCGTGCGGAACATCAACAAGCTCACTGCCACGAGCCGCACGATTTATGTGTTCGAAGCAGCCGACAAACGCGAGCGCAATCCGCTCACGTATCGCGAAGCGCAGCGCATGCAGTACGCTGCGCCGGAGTACGATCACACGCATTCGTCGAGCTGGTTTTCGAAGTCGAATTTGGACGATCCGGCCGAAGGATTGGTTGAAAAGGCGGTGAAGAGGGAAATACAGCTGGATCGTCACGCAGATGCGTCGCACTACCTGTACGTCGACGGCCACGTCGAAATGATTCCCGCCACACAGATCGGCGAGTGGATCGGCCACAACTTCAACTTTGCGGAACCGCAGTGAAAAAGATTCAAGGCAGAGCAATGCACCGAATGAAAGCAACACTCGCGCTAATGATCGCACTCGCATGGTCGGCGACCGCGCTCGGCCACGGGCATCCGATCATCGTCACGGCCGACAACAATCGTCTCAGTGTAAGCGGCGGTGTCGCCGGCGCAGATCATGGCTACGTCGATCAAATTTTCGTCGAAACCGATAGCTCGGGCGACCCCCAGGATGTGGCAACCTTCGGCGGCTTTGGCGATGCCGTGTACTGGCAGGTGCCCGGCTTCGAACTCCAAGGCCTTGCTGAACACAGTGGCCTGTACTTACAAGCGATCGCGCGCCCGGCCGCAAACACCAACCCCGTTGAAGCACGCACGCTGTGGTATTGGAATCCGAACTCAGTGGCGGTTGATAAAGTGGAACCCGCGTCGGCCGACAGCCGATTGCAAATTCGCCAGACCCAATCGGTAAACATCCTGCTCACGCCGACGACGACGGTCACGCCGCCGGCCATGAAGCTGGCCGTCCCCGCCGCGGCCGACATGGGTTTTCACAACCACAACCTCGCCCGCTACTTGTTGCCAGCGCCGCTGCCGCCGGACGGCGCCTACGCGTTCTTCGCGCGGCTAACTTCCGACGTGTATGCACCATCGGACCCGTTCCTGGTCGTTATCAACAGCGTGGGCCTTAGCGGCAGCGACATGCTCGCCGCCGCCGCTAACATCAATCGCGACGCCCTGCTCCCCGGCGACTACAACCACGATGACCGCGTGGATGCCGCCGATTATATCGTGTGGCGGAATACGATGAATTCGACCACACAGCTGGCAGCCGATGGCTCCGGCGACGGCGTCATCAACCTCGCCGACTTGAACGTTTGGCGGGCCAACTTCGGCCACACTTTTGGCAGTCCCGCAAGTCGAGTCGCCATCGGCCCGAGTGTCCCCGAGTCGTCGACCGTGGCGGCGGTTGCCGTCGCCTGGTTGGTCTTAATGTGGCCGAAGCGGCATCGCGCCGTGCATCCAATTCCAACGAAACAGGCAGTTGCAGCTTAATGCCGCGCATCTTCCGAAAATGCGGAAAAACCGGGCGTTACATCGTGTGTGGCGGAAAGACTACGCGGCTTGACACTAGCACGGGCGAGGGATACCTTTAAAGATTCGCCAGCGACTTTAAGTCGATTCGTCGCAAGAAGTTTCGTCCCGAACGGTGGCCGCCGCTTTGCCTGGGCAGGGCGAGAGGGAGATTGTACACCCTGACTTGCCAAGTTCGAGCCGCGCTTGTGGGTCGACAAAATCGTAGCCGGGTTCACCACAGCCCGGCTGGCGAACTGCCGGACTCTCGCGAGTCCGGCCACGGGCAATCGCTGCACTTTTCGGAAGTCCATCGGTCGCCCGGTTACAACTCGAACAATTTGAACAACTCGATTTGCCTTCGCGGCAGGCGGAATTCGTCGCGGAAAGGTTGCCATGAATCCCCAAGAGATTTTGAGAATCGTCGATGCGATCCATCGTGATAAGAACATCGACAAGGAGATCGTCTTCGAGGGGATCGAGGCTGCGCTCGTCTCTGCCGCCAAGAAACACTACGGCGAAGAAGCCAACATCACCGTAAAGATCGACCGCGAAGACGGCTCGATCCACGCCGAGTACGATGGCCGCGTGCTGGACTCGGAGGAAACCGTGGGCCGCATCGGCGCCCAAACGGCCAAGCAGGTGATGATCCAGAAGATTCGCGAAGCCGAACGCGACGCACTCTTCGACGAATATAACGAACTGGTCGGCCACATGGTGAGCGGCGTGATTCAACGCTACGAAGGCGGCGCGGCCACCGTGCAGCTGGCCAATGTCGAAGCCATCCTGCCGCGCGGCGAACAAATTCCCGGTGAAACGCACCACGTGAACGAACGCGTGCGGACGACCGTGTTCGAAGTCCGCAAAGCCGGCAGCCGCGTAAAGGTCATCCTCAGCCGCGCCCGGCCGCAGCTGGTGCAGCGGTTGTTCGAGCAGGAAATTCCCGAAATTGCTGACGGTGTCATCCAAATCCGCGCCATGTCCCGCGAGCCGGGCTATCGCTCCAAGGTCGCGGTATCGAGCAGCGATCCGCGCGTCGATTGCGTCGGTGCGTGCGTCGGCGTGCGGGGCAACCGCATTAAGAATATCGTTGACGAACTGGCCGGCGAGCGAATCGACATCGTTCGCTGGGACGAAAACCTTGAGGTGCTCATCCCGAACGCCCTGCAACCGGCGGAAGTCGAGCAGGTGATCTTGTGCAAAATGCTCGGCCGCAGCATCGTGCTCGTGCGCGAAGATCAATTGTCGCTCGCCATCGGCCGCCGCGGCCAGAACGTGCGGCTCGCCAGCAAGCTCTCGGGCTGGGACATCGAAATCATGACCCAAGATGAGCTGGCCCAGGCCATCGACCGGGCGGTCGTCGGCTTCAGCTCGCTGACCGGCGTCGAAGAGGAACTCGCCAACCGCCTCGTGGAAGAAGGCTTCCTGAGCTACGACGACCTGTCGATCATCGAGCCCGATGCGCTCATGGCAATGGGCAACCTCAGCGAGGAAACAGCCAACACCATTATCGAACAGGCCGAAGAGCGTGCCGAGCAGGCAGAAGCAGTCGCTGCCGAAGCCCGCCGCCAGAAACGCGAGCAGGAACGGCTCGCTGAAATGGCAGCCGAAGCCGGCATGAAACTCGCCCCGGCGAACGACGAAGAGGGGGAAGAATCGGCCGACTCTGAAGCGGAAGAAACCGAAGCCGACGAGCACGACGCCAGCGACGAAGAATTCGCCGCCGAAGAACCGGCCGTACTCGAAGCAGGCGAAGCCGACGCCAATAGCGCTGCCGCCGCCGAGTCTGCCGCCGATGAACACTCGGAGAGCGCCACCTAACAAAACACATCCGGCGAGCCGAGCCGGATCACAGGCAATGCAAAGAACGCGCAGAAGTGCCGCTCGGCTCGCGGCGCCCACTAACGGAGAAATTACATCATGGTTGGGTAACGACTCGCGCATGTAACGGAGATAACCTCTTGGCGGTACGCATATACGCATTAGCAAAAGAGCTGAAAGTTGATAGCAAGGAACTGGTCGACATCTGCACCAAGGCCGGCGTCCCTGGTAAAGGGTCTGCGCTGGCGAGCCTTACGGAAGAAGAAGTCGAGAAGGTGAAGCAGTTCCTCAAAGGGGGCGGCACCGCCAAATCGAAACCGGCCAAGGCCGCGCCAGTCGCGCCGCAGCGGCCGAGCGAGCCGCTGCGCACCGGCAAAATGCCCGTCATCGTCACTCCGCGCCCAGCCCAACCCACCCTCCGACCGAAAGCCGCGGAGCCAGAACAGGAAGTCGAGGCAGAGGCCCCGGTCGCAGCCCCAGCCCCAACGCCTGAGGTTGTTGAACCAGCGCCGGCGCCAACGCCCATTGCCGCCACATCGACTGCAACTGAAACTGCCGTTGCGCCGGTGGTGGCGGAGCCGGTCGAACCATCGCGTCGTCCCGGCCCTTTAGCGGGTGCAATGGGTCGCGAAAAATACATCGGCCCCGGCATGACATCGGGCAAAGTGCCGGTCGTCGGCGCTGAAGGCCGCTCGGGCGAGCGGAAACGCGGCGAAGGCGGGCAACAAGAACGCCGCCCGGCGATCAAGTTGGCGCCAATCCCGCGCACCCGCCAGCCGAGCAGTGAACCTGTCTCGAATGAGCCGCCGGCGCAAAAGCCAGACCTCCGCCTGCCGGCCGAACTGCTCGGTGCTGGCAAGCAAGGCAGCAAGCCACTTGCTGCGCACTTGCGCCGCCACGAAAAAACGCTCGAGGAGGAGAAGAAGGCCCGCGGCCTCAAAGGCCTACGGGCCCCCGGCTCCCCGTTGCCGCCCGTCAGCCCTGAGGAAGAAGCGCGCAAAGCCAAAGGCAAGCACCGTCGCGGCAAAGAAGGCGGCACGGAAGGCGAAGAAGATCGCCCCATGCTCGGCGGGCGCGAACAGCGCCAACTGGCCCGCCGCCGCACCGTCTCGATCGATGGCGAAGAAGCGCCAACGGGTCGTCGGCTCGGCCGCAAACCGCGCCGCGTACCCACCGGCGCCAGCACCGCCGCGCCTCGCAAAGAACGTGTCACCATTCAACTCCCCTGCACCGTTCGCGAGCTTTCTGAGGCCGCCGGCGTGCCGGCAAGCGAAATCCTGCGCATCCTCATGAATGAAGGTGTGATGACCACCATCACCGCGGCCATGGATCCGGATATGACCGAACTCGTCGCCGCCGAACTCGGCATCAATGTCGAATTCAAACAGGCCGTCAGCATTGAAGATCAGCTCCTCGCCGATCTGGAACCGCAGGACGAAGATCCGGCCAGCCTTGTCGAGCGGCCCCCCGTCATCACGTTCCTCGGCCACGTCGACCACGGCAAAACCTCGCTGCTCGATCGCATCATCGGCATCGACGTCGTCAGCGGCGAAAGCGGTGGCATCACCCAGCACATCCGCGCCTACTCGATCGAGAAGAATGGCAAGCGGATTTCCTTCGTCGACACCCCAGGCCACGAAGCATTCACCGAAATGCGGGCCCGCGGCGCAAACGTCACCGATATCGCCGTGCTCGTCGTCGCCGCCGACGACGGCGTCATGCCGCAAACCGAAGAAGCGATCAGCCATGTGAAAGCGGCCGACGTGCCCATCGTAGTCGCCCTTAATAAGATCGACCTCCCCGGCATCAACCTCGACCGCGTGTACACCGGCCTCAGCACCAACGAGCTGCAGCCCAGCGAGTGGGGCGGTGAAATTGAAGTCGTAAAAACCAGCGCCACGAAAGGCACCGGCATCGATGAGCTCCTCGATACACTGCTCACCGTAGCCGAGCTGCACGAATACAAAGCCAACCCGAACCGCGCCGCGGTTGGCACCTGCCTCGAAGCACAGCAAGATTCGGAACGCGGCATCGTCGCCAAGCTCCTCGTGCAGAACGGCACGCTCCGCGTCGGCGACGTTGTCGTCTGCGGTCAGGCGTTTGGCCGCGTGAAGGCCATGTTCGATACGCTCGACGAGCGCAACCGCATCGAAGAAGCCGGCCCCAGCATTCCGGTCAACATCACCGGTTTCGACGAGGCCCCCAGCGCCGGCAGCCGGTTCTACGTGCTCGGTGATATCGCCAAAGCCCGGCAGATCGCCGAAGTGCGGGCCGAACAAGAACGCAAAATGGCGCTCGGCGCCACCGGCTTCCGCCATGTCACGCTCGAAAGCCTGTTCGATCGGCTCGATCGCACCGGCGAACCCCAAACGCTCAACATCATTCTGCGGGCCGACGTCCGCGGCTCGATCGAAGCGATTGAAAAGGAATTCGCCAAGCTCGAACACCCGGAAGTGCGCGTGAAGCTGTTGCAGAAAAGCGTCGGCGGCATTTCCGAGGCCGATGTTACACTAGCCCACGCGTCGGATGCGATCATCATCGGCTTCAACGTCGTGCCAGATGAAAAGGCTCGCGCGCTCGCCGATAAGACCGGCGTCCAGGTGCGTCGTTACGACGTCATCTACAAAATTACCGACGACCTCAAGCTCGCCCTCGAAGGCATGCTCAAGCCGGAAGAACGCGAAGTCGAGCAAGGTCGCGTGCTGGTGCAGCAGGTGTTCAAGATCAGCCGCGTCGGCACAGTGGCTGGTTGCCGCGTGCTCACCGGCATCGTCCAACGCGACAGCCGCGCCCGCGTGATCCGCGACAGCACGATCATCGGCGATTACGCCCTCGATACGCTGCGTCGCGAAAAGGATGACGCCAAGGAAGTGCGCGAAGGCTACGAGTGCGGCATCAAGCTCGCCGGCTTCAACGACGTGAAGGAAGGCGATTTGTTCGAAATCTACAAGGTGGAAGAAGTCCACCGGAAATTTGAAAGCTAGGAGCATGGAGCAAGGAGCGAGGAGTGAGAGGTCGACAGACTTCTCCAAGCTCCCCGCTCCCGGCTCCCCGCTAAAATGTCTTCCCGTCGTGTTCTAAAAGCTGCTGAAGCGATTCGCGAGGTGGTCAGTATGGCCATTCTCACCGACTTGCGCGATCCGCGGATCGAAGGCGTGACCGTGACGTTTGTCGAGGTCTCGGCCGATATGCGGCAAGCCAAGGTGCACGTTTCCATCATGGGCAGCGAGGCCCAGCAGAAACTCTGCCTGCACGGCCTCAAGAGTTCGGCCGGCTATCTGCAGAGTAAGATTTCCGACCGCATCGATACCCGCTACACGCCGCGAATCCAGTTCCTGCTCGATGAAGGCGTGAAGAAGTCGCTCGCGATCAGCCAGATGCTGCAAGAACTCTTGCCAGATACCAAATCGAAATCCGATAACGCCGCCGAAGTCGACGAAAACGAACCGTCGTTCGAGGACGATGAACCCAACGAAAATGAAAAGTGAGCCGGTGCTCCGTCACGCCTCATGTTCGAGCTAGCCGCCGGGCGCTAGCCCGCGGTTAGATCAGCGCCCAGGCCCGCCGGGAAATCACCAGCCTCAACCTATTATTGAAATAAAGTCCTTCGCCCCATTCCGCGGTTCTACGAGCCGCATCCCACCGCAAATCGACCCACCAAATTGTTCAGGAATCAATGGCCACACCTAATCGCGCTGCACTCATTGGCCGGCTCTTGAAAGTGCTCAGGAAGCACTATAAGCCGGTCATCCCGCCGAAGGATCGCTCGCTATTTGAACACCTGGTTTTCGCCTGCCTGCTCGAAGATTCGCCGCACGAAGTGGCTGAACAAGTGCTCGGCGCGCTGAAGCAGGAGTACTTCGGCTGGAACGAAGTGCGCGTGAGCACGATTCGCGAGCTCACCGACGCGCTCAAACCGCTGGTGAATCCGGCCGAGTCGGCCGCGCGGCTCAAACAGTCGCTGCACAGCGTGTTCGAATCGGTGTACGAGTTCGATATCGAGTCTCTCAAGAAGCAGAACATCGGCGCGGCTGTGAAGCTGCTGCAGAAGTACAACGGCACTACGCCCTTCGCCGTGGCGTACGTCACGCAGTACGCCCTGGGCGGCCATTCGATTCCGCTCAACAAGGGCGCGCTCATCACGCTCCACACGGTCGGCATCATCTCGGATGACGAGTTCGAGAAAGCCGTGGTGCCCGGTCTCGAACGAGCCGTGCCAAAGAGCAAAGGCTCGGAAGTGGGGTCGCTGTTGCATCAGCTCGGTGTCGAGGTCGGCCGCAACCCGTATGGCCCGGCCGCGCGCAAGCTCATGCTCGAGATCGACCCCAACTGCAAAGACCGGCTCCCGAAAAAGCAAGTGAAATCGCCAGAGCCTCCGCCCGCTCCGCCAAAACCGCCCGAGCCAACCGCTGCTGAAAAGAAGGCCGCGGCCGCCGAAGCGAAAAAGAAGCAATCCGCCGCGAAGCAGGCGCCGCCAGCCAAGCCGGAACCGAAAAAGGAATCGCCCAAGAAGCCGGCAGCCAAGCAACCGGCGCCCGCCAAAAAGCCGGCTAAGCCGATGAGCAAAAAGCCAACGAAGAAAGGCGCCAAGCGGCCGACGACCCACAAACTGACGAAAAAGAAACCACGGTAGGAGGATGCCGGAGGCGGGATGCTGGGGACAGGGCCTGTAGCACCCCGACTAATACCGCCGCCGCAACCTTCATTCGCAGCTGAATCGATCCCCTCACCCCCGCATCCTGCATCCCGCACCCTCCCGCAATGGCCGGACATTCCCATTGGGCAAACATCGCCCGTAAAAAATCGCTGATCGACAACAAGCGCGGCAAGCTCTGGAGCAAGCTGGCCAAGGGGATCATGGTCGCTGCCAAAGCCGGCGGCGGCGACCCCAACGCCAACCTCCGCCTGCGCTATGCCATCATCGACGCCAAAGCCGGCAACATGCCGAAGGACACCATCGACCGGGCCATCAAAAAAGGCACCGGCGAGCTCGAAGGCGTCAACTTCGAAGAGATTCTCTACGAAGGTTACGGGCCCAACGGTGTCGCAATTCTCTGCGATATCCTCACCGACAACCGCAACCGCACCGCCGGCGAAGTACGCAAGATCTTCGAGCTCTCGGGCGGCAAGCTCGGCGCGACCGGCTGCGTCTCTTGGATGTTCGACCGCAAAGGCGTCATTACGATTGCGGCCGACCAGACAGACGAAGACGCGCTCATGGAACTCGCGCTCGAAGCCGGCGCGGATGACGTCGTCCGCGACGGACCGGCCTTCGAAGTCATCTGCAATCCGGATGTCTACAGCACCGTGTGCGACGCGATCGATGCCGCAAACATTAAAACCGAAGCACGCGAAATCACGCGCGTTCCCAAGGATACGATCGACCTCGATGCAACAGCCGGGGCCGCCCTGCTGAAGCTCATGGACGCGCTCGACGACCATGACGACGTCCAGAAAGTGGCGGCTAACTTCAACATTCCCGACGAAGCGATGGCGGCCATCGAGTCGGGGCAAGTCTGATCGCCAAGCGACCAGCGCGCATCCAGCCGCTACGCGATTCTCCGCCTTTCGCTCAATTACCCAGCTAAATTTGGCTGCGTAATTACGTTTTTCGCTAAATCCGTCGATCCGCCAAAAGGGCACAGCGTTTGCCTTTCTGTCGTCCCCTGCCGGGCCAGCGCGTCCGGCGTCCGCAGCTCATCCGATTGCGGACATGAACGCGGCCACCACCGAGCCGCATACCAATTCACCCACGTGAGGTAAAACATGCCCCGTCTCCGCGTTCGAGTTGCGCGCTTATTGGGCGCCCTTTACTGTTTGGCCTGCTGCCTGGCTGTGATTGCGTCGGTCGGATGTGAGCGCAAAGAACGTGTGGTCGACGTGCAAACGCCCGCGGGCGATGTCCAAGTCGATCGCAACATCGACAACGGAAACGTCGACGTGAATGTCAATCGCAAGTAACCCACCTCTGCTGACTCGCCACCTGCTCGCGAGTACGACCAATACGAAGCAGAATCCCGTCAATACAAACTCTTACGAAAGTAGCGTGAACTATGCCAACCATTCTGTTGATCATTTTGATCTTGTTGTTGCTCGGTGCCCTGCCCGCCTGGCCCTATAGCCGTGGCTGGGGTTACTACCCTAGCGGTGGCCTCGGCCTCGTGGTGATCATTCTCCTCATTTTGCTGCTGATGGGGCGAATCTAGGGGCTTGAGCACGACCGCGGAAAGACTTCCAATAGACGGGCGCGGCACACTGCCGCGCCCGTCTGCGTTTATTTTTTAGCCCGACATCAACAGCGTCGGCGAAATCATCCGTTGGGAAGTCGATCATGCAATACCGCCCACTCGGTCGCACTGGTTGGAATGTTTCAACAGTCAGCTTCGGCGCCTGGGCCATCGGCGGCGCCTGGGGCGCCGTCGACGACAAAGAATCGCTCGCGGCCCTCGAACGGGCGATTGATCTCGGAGTGAACTTTATCGACACGGCCGATGTGTATGGCGACGGCCGCAGCGAAAAGCTCGTGGCCGACGTCCGCCAGCGCCGCCGCGAGCCGATCTATGTCGCCACCAAAGCCGGCCGGCGGCTGCCCACGCAAACCGTGGCAGGCTACAGCCGCGAGAACATCACGGCTTTCATCGAGCGCAGCCTCAAGAACCTGCGCACCGAAGCGATCGACTTGCTGCAACTCCATTGCCCGCCTACCGATGTGTATTACAAACCCGAAGTCTTCGGCATTCTGGATGACCTTGTCGCAGCTGGCAAGCTGCGCCACTACGGCGTCAGCGTCGAAACATCGGAACAAGCGATCAAGGCAATCGATTTCCCGAACGTCCAGAGTGTGCAGATCATTTTCAACATGTTCCGCCATCGCCCGGCCGAGCTGTTTCTGAACGAAGCCCATCGCCGGCAAATCGGCGTGCTCGCCCGCGTGCCGCTCGCCTCGGGAATGCTCACGGGCAAGATGAACCGCGACACCAAGTTCGAAGCCAGCGACCATCGCCAGTTCAATCGGCACGGCGAAGCGTTCGACGTCGGCGAAACGTTCTCCGGCGTCGACTATGAGACCGCGCTGCAAGCGGTCGAAGAATTGAAAGCTCTCTGCCCCGCCGGCTGGTCGCTCACGCAATTCGCCCTCCGCTGGATCCTCATGAACGAAGGCGTCACCTGCGCGATTCCCGGGGCAAAGCGTCCGCAGCAAGCCGATGATAACTGCGCCGCCGCCGACCTTCCGCCAATTTCCGACGCAGCAATGGCAAAGGTGCGAGAAATCTACGACCGCCTGATCCGGCCCCAGGTGCACTTGCGATGGTAACGACCGACGGCGATCCGTCGGCTGCGCGCCGCCAACCTACTTCAGCTGGAGAGTCGCCGTCATCGGATAATGATCCGAAGGCCACAGCCCCTCATAATTCGTGCGGACGATGTCCGCGGCCGTCGCTGCGAACTCGGCCGTATGCAGAATGAAATCGATCCGCGAGCCCTTCTGCGTGCCGCGCCAATTGTTGAAGCTCGCTTCCTCTTTCACGCGCTCGGGGTGCAACTCGCGATAACTATCTGCCAGCGGCCGGCCGGGCCCATCGGCGCCAACCAGCGTAGCAAACGCCTTCGTGTCCTCGAAGCTATTGAGGTCACCGGTCACGATGGCCGGCAAGTCCTTCGCGATCGTCGCCAGCCGTTCTCGCACGAGGCTCGCCGCTTTCTCCCGCGCTGGCACATCCTCATGATCCCAATGCATGTTGAGATACACAAATTCACGACCCGTCTGCTTGTCGCCGAGCTTCACCCACGAAGCAATCCGCGGCAGCTTGTTCGGTGAGAATGTCGTCCCCGGTTTATCGGGCGTCTCGCTCAGCCAAAATGTACCGGCCTCCTTCTCAGCGAATCGACTCTTGCGGTAGAAAATACCGCAGAACTCACCGCCTTGCTGCCCGTCGTCGCGACCGACGCCAGTAAACATGTACTCCGGCAGCGCCTCTTGCAAATCCTTAATTTGTTCCTGCCGAGCCTCCTGCACGCCGAGCAAATCCGGGTTCGCTTCGTGAATCGCGCGAATTGCCCGCTCGCGCCGCGGATGCTCGGCATCGTTCCAATTGTTCTTCGTATCCGCTTCGCTGTGCCCTGCTCGCGCGAAGCGAACATTGAATGACATCACGCGCAGCTCGCCGTCTCCGGCGGCAACCGCCGACAACGCCGACATCGCCACGGCGACCACGACTAATGCGCCCGACACCAACCGCAACCGAGTGTGTAACATCTTCGTAGGGTGGGCGCCGCCCACCGGAATTTGATGACCACCTGACGCCCGCTCTGGGCACTTCTACCGCGCAACTGCCAGCCGAATCTCGTGGGCAATGCCCACCATACACCTGCCATGTTACGCGCAACATGCAGCGCGGCCGGCGCTAATCCTTGCCTTCGTGCTTCACCTTTGGCCAATACTTCTGGAAGTCGAAGCTCGGGCTATTATCGGTGTCGTGGCATTGCACGCAGGTCTGCACGACTTTGCCTTTGTCGAACACCTGCCCTGGCTGATTGCCTTCATTCGGCACGATTTTCATCCGCAACTGCTCGCGTAATTTTTCCTTCTCCGCATCGCTGACCTGCGTTTCACCTTGCTCGGCCGCCACGTGCCCGGCCGCCGGACCATGGCAATTCTCGCAACCAACATCCGCGAGTTGCGGCGTCTTTTGCATGCTCACAAACCCGCTCTCGAACGGAAAATGCTTCTGCGATTCCCACCCGACCACGTGGCAGCTCACACATTCCGGGTCGAACTCGCGCGGCGGATTCGTGCGTTTCTGCAGCGTCTCCATCGCGTGCGAGTGCGGCGTGTGTTCGTACACTTCCGCCGCGTTCGTGTGGCAGTCCGCGCACACCTTGCTGCCGGCAAACTTGCCCCCGTTCGGGTGCGGCAATGTCTTCAAATTCAGACCGCTCCAGCCGAGTTGCTGCAGCTTCCGCTGATACTCGACCTGCATGTTGTAAATTTCCTGCGAATCGGCAAAACGATGATCCAGCGGCACACGCTGGTAACGGACCGCCGGGCTGCCGTTCTTATAGAAGCCGATCACCACCGCATACATGCCCTTGTGACCAACCTCCACGAGGTTCGTCGTCAATTTATTCTGCGGATACGTGACCGTCGCCAGCACATTGGGCGGCTCTTCGGCGCCGTGCGTAATCATCACCCAGTCGAAATTAAGCGAACGATATTTCGCGGCCAGCGCCTTCGCTTCGTCGGGATCGGCATTCACGAGCAAAATTAAGTGATCGCACTTCGCGTTCAGCAAGTCGGCAGCAAACCGCGGAATCGCCAGCTCGGGATCGAGCACCTTGTAATCGGGCGAATTCTTGAATTGTGCAAGCTGCTTCTTACCGAGCACCGTCGTGATGCCGATCTTCATCCCGCCCCGCTCGATAATCTTGTACGGCTTGGTGTACCCGCTGTCGAAGTCGACGATTCCCACATTCGCCGACACCAGCGGGTTCTTCTTCTCGTCCTCGAAATTAAGCACCATTTGCAGCAGGTCGAGCTTCAAATCATTTTCGCCGAACCCGACGACATCGTAGCCCATCTTCATGAGCGCCTGATACGCGAACTCGGTTTTCAACGTCGCCTGCTCGCCGGTCCGCTTCTCCTGGCCGCCGGCATCCACCGCAATCACCGGCCATCCCTGGTCGCGCAGCTGCTTGATAAACGTCGCCCGCCGCTTGAGCCCGCCCTTCTGATTCTCTAGCCCGGCACAACCGCACGGCTCCAAATAGCCATCCAGCTCGCCCGTGAACACGATCGCCAAATCCGGCTTGGGCCACCCTTCAAAGATCGCGCCATTCGCCTTGATCGGGTCGACCTTCTGGCGCGGCGCCGGCGCGGCGCCTTCGGGCGCTGCCGAAGTCGCCGCAAAAATGACCCCGGCCGTCAGCCCCGCCCCCAGCATCACAAAACTGGCGACCTTCATCCAATGCAATTGAGTCCGGCGAGCGGGCATCCCTACTGCTCCTGTCTGGCTGTGAGTTCAGCGACTAAACGATCGTGCTCCAAGGCATGAATCTGAAACTTAGTTCGACCAGAGCACGCCGGCCGAATCAATCCCCCTCGATCGGCCCTGTTCACCAGCGAAAGTCGTCAATTACCGTTCGACGGCAAACTCCACATTAATTCCCAACTCTTTGATCTTGGGGTGCGTGGTCGACAGCACGATGTGCCCCGGCTCGCCCTGCGCCGTGTCGAGATGAACCATCGGCCGCGCGCCGGCGGGAATATCGACCTCGAGCGGCACCTGCACGAGCGTTTCCGAAAGCTTCTTCGGCTCGCCGACCTTCACTTGCAGTACGTCCGGCGTCACCGACTGCAGCTTGAATGTCGTGCTCGGCGCCTCGGGGCCGCGCACCATGATGCTGACTTTCTGGTGCGCGCCTTCGCTGCTCTTCACGGCCCCGATCCGCAGCGCGCCGCGTTCCTCGATCCAACCAGTGCCATGCACGCTAATGTCGCCAACGACCTGGCCAGATACTGGAATCTCCAAATGCTCGGCCTCGGGCAAATTCGTCGTCAACGAGAGCCACTGGTGAAACCGGCCGACCGGCATTCCCGGCTTAACCGTCACCGTGATCCGCACGCCGCGCTTCGCGGTCTTGTTCGGCAACTCGCTGGGATCCACCGGATCGATCTTCACCGTGAAGCGATCGCGGAGCTGCGGGTCCGATAGCTGCGGATCGGATACCTTGAGATCATCCTGCAACATCGCCATCACATAAACCTGGCTCGATCGCTCCTCGCCCACCGGCAATTTTTCGAACAAGAAATCCGGCGGCTCCACACCGCTGGCACTCATCACCTTGCCTTCAACCTCGAACTCGATCGTCGAATGCAGCGGATCGTTCGTGAGCACATTGGCAGTTTGGCGGAACGGACCGCTGTCGATCTTCGCCGTCCACTGCACTTTCACCTTCGTCGTGCCACCCGGCGGAATCGCCGCCTCGCTCACTTCCGAAAGCGTACACTTGCACGATGTCGTGCCGGCTCGCAGCGTGAGCGGCGCCTGGCCCACGTTCTTGATCTCGAATTCATGACTCTTCGATGTCCCACGCTGCATCGTACCGAAATCGAAGTGCGGCTCCGGCACGCTCACAACCGGCACCGCCTCGCCCTTCGCCGCCGGCATAACTTCCGTTTCGCCCGGATACTGCGTGATCGCATCTAAGTCGCTACGCACCTGGACGTAACCCACGGCGCCGCCGACCAGAACGCCCGCTAGCGCAGCTGCCAAAATAATGCTGATGATTCGCATGGCTAGAAACCCGCCTGATACGCTGTACGACACGCGATGTGCGACGGTTCAGGCCTATTTTAGCCCGCGACCCCACTTGCCGCAATTCAACGCCCGCTCACGGCAGGCCGTAAAAAATTCTTGATAGTCATCGCGGCGATAGTCCGGATACGTCCAATCCAGCGGCCGCCACCGCCTCCCCCGATACGCCAGCGTCACTTCGGCGTAGATGCCCTCCGCAAGATAAATGCGGTGCGCGTGATCCTTCGTCGAGGCGAGCACCAACTTGGCCGGCGTGATGTAGCCCGGATCAAGATTCAGCGGCCGCACTTCGTCATGCCGCCTCGACGCCGCATACTCGGCCTCCCACGCATTCGTCTGCCGCTTGATGCCCGCAAGAGCCGCCGGATCGATCGCCCGCTCGAACGCCACAAACTGCTTCTTGAGCTGCGTGCCCATCGTCGCCGTGTAGTACTCCGTCTCAGTGAAGTCGAACGCATCGCTCACCAGCGCGATCGGACCATACTCACCTGCCGCCGCTTCGCGCGCCCACTGCAACGCCTCGCTGTGACGGCTGACGATGGCCACGACGAGCATCACGGCTGAAGGTGGCTGAATCTGTCCCACATGCACTCCGCACCGTACGGCGGTACGGCTACTTCGCTGAAAATCGATAAACACATTGTCTTGCTATCGATGCAGACGCATCACCCGACCAGTAGCCGGAGGGCCACGCCCTCCGGAGTCGCTCCATAAGCATACCGATCCACTGCTCAGCGAAACTTCCCCTTTTCCGGACTCCACTTCCATCCATTGTGCCGCGGCAAATACTTCACCACCAAGTAGTCGAAGTGCTCCTGCTCGTTCACATGCCGTCGACTGCCGCCGTCAACAAACCATTCTCGCCGTTCAATATTGCCATTGAGGTACCGCGACAACGATCCCTTGATCGTGCTCCGCATCCGCAACCACTTGCGATTATCACGCCACCCAACCACGGCATGCACGTGGGTAATATCCGTCGCAACAAAGTACAACTGAAAACTCTGCTTCTCGCGCGATTCTAACAGGCTGTCGATCAGCGCTATCTGTACATCGCTCGTGAATTTGGCCTCGCTTTGCTCCATCGCAGCGCGATATTTCTGAGCTAAGACCGCATCCGGCGGCAAAATCCCTTGCTTCCGTTGCACATACCCCTGTAGGCGATCGGGCATCCAGCTGCCGTAGGCATGGTACGTGAACAAGTAGCACGGCATGGCCACAGCCTCCGCACTCCGGACCGCATGGCGGTCCGGCTATTACCGGTGTCAGACCTTTTGCAGAAATGTGACTATACCACAGCAGCCGGAGGGCCACGCCCTCCGCCTTCCTCCGTCACTTCTACCCCCAGCGCCCGCCGCCAACCTTGTTGAAACGACAGTAGCCGGAGGGCCACGCCCTCCGGCACGCTCCGCCGCCCGTCCACATCAGCCACCCATCAATACGCCTTCGCAAACACCCCGCGCCGCGCACTCGGCCGCCCCGTGAAGATGCACGCCCCCGCCTCCTCCGGCGCATTGAGCGGCACGCACCGCACCGTCACCTTGAGCGCCTTGAGCTTCTCCTCCATCTCGGGCGATTCCACAAAGTGGCAATACGCCAGCCCGCCGCCCTCGGTCTTCTCTTCATCCTTCGAAGCAAAGAACGCTTCAAAATCGTCCAAGCTATCGAGCCGCACCGTCGCCGCTTCGCGCGTCTTCACCGCCCGGTCGTACAGCGCTCGTTGAATCTCGTCGAGCGTCTTCGCAATGTGCGTAATGAACTCCGCCCGCGGCGCATCGAACTTACCGGTCGAATCGCGGCGACCATAAAACACCTTGCCGCTCGCCACATCTCGCGGTCCGATCTCCGCCCGCACCGGCACGCCGCGCTTCACCCATTGCCATTTCTTATCGCCGCCGCGAAGATCCCGATTGTCGATCCTCACCCGCACCGCCTCGCCGGCAAACGACTGCGCCGCCAGTTCGCGTTCCAGCGTCGCACAATACGGCATCACCTGCGCCTTCTCCTCATCGTTGCGATAGATCGGCAAGATCACCACGTGCGCCGGCGCAAGCTTCGGCGGCAGTGCAAGGCCGTCATCGTCGCCGTGCGTCATCACAAGCCCGCCGATGAGCCGCGTCGACACACCCCACGAAGTGGTCCACGCCAACACCTCTTGTCCATTCTCATCCTGAAACTTGATATTCTGTGCCCGCGCAAAATTCTGTCCCAAAAAGTGCGACGTCCCCGCCTGCAGCGCCTTGCGGTCCTGCATCATCGCTTCAATCGAGTACGTGCTCACCGCGCCCGGGAACCGCTCGCCCGCCGTCTTCTCGCCCTTGATCACCGGCATCGCCATCGTGTGCTCGGCAAAGTCGGCATACACATCGAGCATCCGCATCGTCTCTTCGCGCGCCTCGCGCTCCGTCGCATGCACCGTGTGACCTTCCTGCCACAGAAATTCCGCCGTCCGCAAGAACAGCCGTGTCCGCAACTCCCACCGCACCACGTTCGCCCACTGATTGATGAGAATCGGCAAATCACGATACGACTGCACCCACCGCGCGAATGTGGCGCCAATGATCGTCTCGCTCGTCGGCCGCACTATTAGCGGCTCTTCCAACTGGGCCGACGGCGCCGGCCGCAATCCCCCCTTGCCATCGGGCTCCAACCGATGGTGCGTCACCACCGCGCACTCCTTCGCGAAACCCTCCACATGCTCCGCCTCTTTTTCAAGGAAGCTCATGGGAATGAACAGCGGGAAGTACGCGTTCTCATGCCCCGTGGCCTTGAACATCGAATCCAGCTTCCGCTGCATGTTCTCCCAAATCGCATAGCCCCACGGCTTGATCACCATGCACCCGCGCACATCGGAATTCTCAGCCAGGTCGGCCCCCTTCACGACTTGCTGGTACCATTCAGGAAAATTCTCAGCCCGCGTCGGGCTAATAGCAGATTGCGGTTGTTTGGCCATGGGGGAGTAGGTGTCAGGTGTCAGGTTTCGGGGGTCAGGCGTATAGCTGGCAGCTAACGTCTTGTCGCCGCATTCTATGGGATGGTTGCTTGCTCGAAAATCGCAGACTCTTCGTCACGGCGCGGGGCCGTTGTTGTGCCATGCCGTGTCACCTAGAATTGCCTGTCAGACAAACACGATTCCAGTATTGTCTGACACCCGACACCCGACACCTGACACCTCCCCGATGTCCACCACCGACCGCCGTTACGTTTGCCAGCTTGGCCACAACGAACAAATTAGCCAAATCTTCCTGGCCTCTGAAAAACAACTCCGCCCCAACCGCAACGGCAATCTCTACCTGCAGCTGCAGCTCTCCGATCGCAGCGGCGCGATCGCGGCCCGCTTGTGGAACGCCAGCGAAAACGATTACCGCGCGTTCGAAAACGGCGACTATGTGAAAGTCGAAGGCAACACGCAGCTCTTCCAAGGCACGATGCAGCTCATCGCCACGTCGATCCGCCGCGCCCGGACCGACGAAGTCGACGACACCGACTTCCTCGTCCTTCGCGGCGAAGAAATCGATCGCATGGCCCATCGCCTTGCCGAAATCCTTCGCAAAATCCAAACGCCCGAGCTGCGCAACCTCGCTGAGTGCTTCCTGATGGACACCGAGTTCATGACGAAGTTCACCGCCGCCCCCGCCGGCATGAAAAACCACCATGCCTATCAAGGCGGCCTGCTGGAGCACGTCGTCGGTCTCATGGAACTCGTGCTGGTCGTCGCTCCGCGCTATCCGCGACTCGACCAGGACAAGCTCCTCGTCGGCGCGTTTCTGCACGATGCCGCCAAAGTCGACGAGCTCAGCTACGAGCGCGAAATCGCCTACACCGACGAAGGCCAACTCCTCGGCCACATGGTCCTCGCCATGACCATGATCGACGACAAGGTCCGCGAGGCCGAACGCCTCGCCGGCGAATCGTTCCCCAAGCACCTGGTCACCGAAATCAAACACATGGTGATCAGCCACCACGGCGAATACGAATACGGCAGCGCGAAACTCCCCATGACGCTCGAAGCCGTCGCCCTCCACCACCTCGACAACCTCGACGCCAAACTCGCCAGCTTCACGCAACTGATGGTCGATTGCCCGAATATCGAAAGCAACTGGACCCAATACCACACCAACCTCGGACGAAAGCTCTACAAGGGCGCGCGGCTCGAGGAGCGAGGCGCGAAAGACTCCTAGAGAACTACAGGGAACTTATCGATGGATGGTATATTTGTGGCGTATTTGTTTAGCGTTGATCGGAATCTCGCAACGATCGGACTGGGGTGGTAGCGACAACTTCGGAATGCTACCCACTCGATTGATATTCGCCGTCCGAGCTTGCTACGCCGAGAGATATGCAACAGGATGATTGAAGGACTAGACCGAGGGCTTCCATCCGTGTCGAGTTGGGAACAATTTTACAGCTGGCTTGGACGCGGATGCGGGTGGGCTATTTCACGCGCGACTCGGCGAACGAGCTGATGCCGCACCGCTTCCTCAAATCCGAATACAGGTGCCAGCAAAGAATGTCGAGTGGTTATCGACAGGGCCCGTTTTTTGATTTGGACGCATTGTCCGATGGTGGCCAGACGTTGGAAAATGCTAACGAGATGATGGGCCCCGATGCCGAAATTCATGGAGGAATCCAGCACATTCTCGCTCAGTTCACTGACAATTTCATTATTACACGGAACCCTCTTTTCGTCGTATAATTAAAGTGAATCGACACAAGAGAAGTGGATTGAAACGTGAATTCAATTTTAGAATCTGCCAAACTCGACAGGGCTGCTATAACGGTGTCGTTGATAGGTGACTCGACGCCGGACCGCACTCATTGGCTCTCTCAAACACCTGAAGCGCGTTTGTCGGCCATGGAGTATTTGCGAGTGCTGAATTATGGAGAAGCTGCCACTTCCGGCCGACTTCAGAGACTTCTTACAGTTACTCAATTCGGCGCAGGTTGAGTATCTTTTGGTTGGTGGTTATGCGGTGGGTTACTACGGTTACCCGCGTGCCACGGGCGATATGGACGTCTGGGTGGCCGCCACGCCCGAAAACGCGGCGAAGTTAGTCGACGTACTGTGCCACTTCGGGTTTTCGCCCGAATCGGTGAAACCCGAACTGTTCACAACTCCGGGTCAGATTATTCGCATGGGCGTGCCGCCCGTCTGCATCGATATACTGACCACAGCGTCAGGCGTCGAGTTTGATGATTGCTATTCGCGGCGCAACATCCAAACTATCGATGGCATGGCCGCGAATATTATCCCTTTTGAAGATTTGAAACGAAACAAGAAAGCAAGCGGTAGACCAAAGGATCTCGACGATCTGCAGAATCTGCCCGAATGAAGCATGTCTGACAAACTACGCGATGTAGTGATCAAGCACATCGCAAACCCGAACTATCACCCCGTCAAACCGGCCGTGATCGCCAAGCAGCTCGGCCTCGCCGGCGACGCCGTTCAGGACCTCAAAAAAACCATCAAGCGGATGGTCAAGCAAGGCGAGCTCGCCTGGGGACCAAGCCACCTCGTCTACCCGGCCGGCAAGACGCCCGCCCAGCGCAAAGTCGCCGCTGCGGCCGAGGCGCAAGCCGCCGGTAAGGCAGCCTTCAAAGAAGCGCTCGACGGCGCGAAGAAAAAGAAGCTGCGCTCGCGCGAGGAAGTCGCTTCCGCTGAGCAGAAACCAAGCGGCAAGAAGAAAGCCGCGTCGTCATCGCCGCCGACCAAAGAAGCTCGCAAACTAAAAGGCCACTTCACCGGCACCTTCCGCCGCGCCGCCGGCGGCTTCGGCTTCGTGCGCCCCGAAGGCACCCAGCGGGCCGAAGGCCGCGACGCCGACGTCTTCATCCCCGCCGATAAAACCGGCGACGCCGCCAGCGGCGATATCGTTTCCGTGCGGCTTGAATCGAAACGCGGCCGCATGGGCAAGCAAGAAGGCCGCATCATCGATGTCATCCAGCGGGCCACCAATCGCTTCGTCGGCGTGTACTTCGAACAAGCCGGCATGGGCATGGTGCAGATCGACGGCAAGATTTTCAACAACCCAATCTTCGTCGGCGACCCTGGCGCGAAAGGCGTGCAGCCCGACGACAAAGTCGTCATCGAAATGGTGCGGTTCCCCTCGCACGTGCGCGATGGCGAAGGCGTGATCGTCGAAGTCCTCGGCGCCCGCGGCACGCCCGGCGTCGACACGATGTCGATCATCTACGAATTCAACCTGCCCGGCGACTTCGCCGACGACGTGCTCGAAGACTCCCGCCGCCAGGCCGAAGCGTTCGACGAATCGATCGGCCGCGGCCGCCGCGACCTCACCGAGCTCACAATCATCACGATCGATCCCGTCGACGCCCGCGACTTCGACGATGCGATCTCGCTCGAGCGCCTCGACAACGGCCACTGGCTCCTCGGCGTGCACATTGCCGACGTCTCGCACTTCGTCGAACCGAAAACGCCGCTCGATCGCGAGGCGTACGATCGCGCCACCAGCGTATATCTGCCCGACCGCGTCATCCCGATGCTGCCCGAGATCATCTCGAACAACCTCGCCAGTCTGCAGCCGAACAAAGTTCGCTACGCCGTCACCGCGATGATGGAATTCACCGAGGAAGGCGTCCGTGTCGCGACCGACGTGTTTAAGAGCGCCATCAAAAGCTGCCGCCGATTCACGTATGAAGAAGTCGACCAGTACCTGGCCGAGAAAGCCGCCGGCAAACCGGCGCCAACGGCCATTGTCGAACCAGCCAAGAAATCGAAGCCAGCGAAACGCGCCAAGAAAGCAGCGAATGCCGATGCGAACTCGGCCGCATCCTCCGCCGGCATCCGCGCCACGCTCACGCCCGCCGTCGACGCCCTGCTCGCCCGCATGCACGAACTGGCGATGCTCTTCCGCCGCCGGCGCTTCGAGCGCGGCGCCCTCGAGCTCTCGATGCCCGAGATGAAGATCGATCTCGACAGCGACGGCCGCGTCACCGGCGCGCACCTCGCCCAAAACACCGAGAGCCACCAGATCATCGAAGAGTTCATGCTCTCGGCCAACATCGCGGTCGCCGAAATGCTCACCGAAGCCGGCCTGCTCTTCCTCCGCCGCGCCCACGGCAGTCCCGACCCACGCAAAATGCGGGTGCTCACTGAGTTCGTCCGCGAGCTCGGCTTCGAAGTCGAAAACCTCGAAAACCGCTTCGAGCTGCAGAAGCTGCTCGATTCGGTGAAAGGCGATCCGCGCGAGCACGCGATCAACTACGCCACGCTCCGCTCGATGCAGCGGGCCGTCTACAGCCCCGAGGACGAAGGCCACTACGCCCTCGCCGCCGACAACTACTGCCACTTCACGTCGCCCATCCGCCGCTACCCGGATCTCACCGTCCATCGCCTCATCGACACGCTCAACCGCGGCCGCAAGCCCGAGCAGCGCATGGATCAACTCCTCGCCGACGGCGACCACTGCAGTGAGCGCGAACAACGTGCCGCCGAAGCCGAACGCGAGCTCAAGAAAGTGAAGCTGCTCGACTACATGTCCGACAAGATCGGCATGGAGCTCGTCGGCGTCATCACGGGCGTCGAGAACTTCGGCCTGTTCATCACCGGCGTCGAAATCCCGGCCGAGGGCTTCGTGCACATCAGCAGCCTCACCGACGACCTCTACCGTTTCGACCGCGCCGGCCACGTCATCGCGGGCTTCCGCTCCGGCAACTCGTATCGCCTCGGCGACACCGTGCGCGTCGCCGTCGCGGCGGTCGACATCGACACCCGCCAGCTCGACTTCCGCCTCGTCGCCCGGACCGGCAGCCCCCCCAAGGGCCGCGCGAAGCTCCCAGCCAAACAGCGCAGCGCCCGCGCCGCCAAACAAACGAAACCCACCGCCCGCAAAAAGAAAGGCCGCCCCGGCAAAAACGAACGCCGCCAAAAACGCGGCGGATAAAGTCAACACTCAGACTCAGAGATCATCCTCAGTCAGCGCGGCGTCGCGCATCAAGCGACGCAGTGTACCCGTTTTCAAAGCCTTATTGCCATGCACCGGAACCGTGAGAATGACCGGGTTGTTCGGTTTCGCAAAGATATGATGGCTTCCGCGGATCCTCTTGAGTTCCCAACCATTCCTCTGCAGCACGCTGCAAAGATCCTTGCCAGAAACTGATTTCACAACTCCACCTCGACCACTTGAGCCTCCTCATTGGTAGCCGCCTGCTCCGCCGACACTTCCAACCATCCCTCGGCCGCTTCACGGATATTTGCAATCGTTTCGTCGAACGTATCACCTTCGGAGATGCAACCGGGCAGCGCCGGCACCTCAGCCCAATAGCCGCCCTCCTCCGCCGGATGCACCCATACTTTCAGTTTCATTGTGTCCTCTCGCTCCTTACATCACCATCGTGGCTGATACTCGAACATTGTCGTAAACCAATTGTAGCTGCAAAGCGGCCGACTTGCCGTGTCGCCATTCAATCAAACTTCATCTCCGGTTCATCCGCCGAATTAAAGTACACCCGTGGCACCGGCACGCCGAGCAGTCGCAAATACAAACACAACTGCCCACGATGGTGAATCATATGATTCACACTCCACACTCGCAGAACTTTGCCCCGCACTTCGCTGAACATCACCTGCTCGCCGTTCCGCAACTGCCAAGTCTTGAGCATTGCCGCATCGTCGGTCCGCTGGAGCGCCGCGAGCGTCTTCGCCGCATACTCATCGAACACCGCGACGAGCGCGTCGCGGCTCCTGAACTCCCGCGGCATGCTCGGCGGCGACGCGAAATCGAGCACGTCCTGCTCCAGCGCGAGCGCACACCAAATCGGCATCGTCGCCACGTGCCCGGCCATCTTTTCGAGCGTCATCGACCGCTCATGCGGCTTCCACTGCAAGTGCTCGTCCGGCACCCGCTCGAGCACCCGCCGCGTCGCGGCAAACTCGCGCTCCATGTCGCAAAACACCAAATCAGAGATCGTCGAAATTGCAGAACCGCCCGACATTGCTTCAATTCCTTAAGAACATTTCAAAAGCCACAAGACGAACGGGACGCTAGCGCGTTCCGGCTGATCAGATCAGCCGCGGGGCGCTAGCCCCCGGTTTTTTGCAGCTGTGCTTAGCCGTTCAGGAGCAATCCAACCGCTATTCGAACTACTTCTCCGCCGCCCCTGCCGCCGCGATCCGGAACAAATGGTCCTCACCGCGCAGCAGCAGCCCGCCGTCGACAAGCACCGGCGTCGCCAGGATCCGCTCGCCCATGTCATTCTCGGCAAGTTGCTTGAACCCGGTATCGCTCACCTGGCCGACGAACGCCACCCCATCCTCGCGCACGCAGTACAATTTGTCGCCGGCCAAAACTGGCGACGAATAGTATCGATTACGATTCTTCGGCAACTCGGCCTTCCACTGCTCCTCGCCCGTCTGCAGATCAAAGCAATTGATCTGCCCGGCGTCATTGAGCACGTACGCCTTCCCGTCGGCAACCACCGGCGACGGCACATCGGCAGCCTGCCCCTTGCCGTCCTTCGCCCACAAACGCGCCTTCTCTGTAATGTCGCCTTCACCCTCCATCCGCACGCCCACCAAGTACGAACCGCGGCCGTACGGCACGATCGCCATCCCGTCGCCTACTGTCGGCGAAGCAATCGTCCGCCAATGCGTGGCCTTATCCGGATTGAAACCGCCGCACTCCCACAGGAGCTTGCCTGTCGCCGCATCGTGCCCGGTGAGATGATCGGCGCCCCACGTCACGATCACATCGCGACCGCCAAGCTTTGCCACCTGCGGCGTCGAATACGTTTGATCGCATTCCGGCGGACACTCATACTGCCGCGGCGTTCGCCACGCGAGCTTGCCGTCGCCCAATTCGAACGCCGCCAGATACGACTCACCCGCCTGCACCACCGCCACGATCACCCGCCCGCCCGAAAGCACCGGCGACGTACCCAAATCCCACCACAACGTGTCTTTGCCAAACCGCTCCTGCAGGTTCGTGTTCCACTTCTCATTGCCGTCGAAATCGAAACACGCCAGCGTGCCGCTTTTGAAGTAGACCACGACGAGTTTGCCGTCGGTCACCGGCGACGGATTCGCCCCGGTCGCGTTGCGATGCTTGGCCTCGCGCTCGGGTCCCAACAGCTTCCGCCACAGCTCCTTGCCGTTCGTGTCGAAGCACAGCAGCCCGTCTTGGCCGTCGATGCCGCACGTCACAAATATTCGCTTGCCCCACACTGCCGGCGTCGACGACCCGCGCCCGGGCATGGCAGCCTTCCACGCCACGTTCTCGTCACTCGCAAACTTGATGGGATACGCGCCTGCAGCCGCAACACCATTCCCCTGTGGCCCACGCCACTGCGGCCAGTTGTCGGCCAACACGATGGAATAGGTCGCGAGAATGAAAAACGCGAACGCGAGAACAGTCAATCGACGCATGGCGAACTCCGACGATTCGGGTTGATTCCACAATGGACGAACGGAACGCACGACAGCGTTTTAAGTATCTCACCTCGCCTGCGAAAATACCAGAATTCACACCACCCACCGCCCAATGTAGCAGGCACGCGTGCCGTCGCCGGCGCTGCCACGGAAAGCTGTCACGTGGCGGCCGATTTCGGCTAGTACTTTTCTGCGATGCTTCGGTTACGGCACGCGGAGCGTGCCTACTACACTGCCGCCCCCTGACAGCCCGCCGCACAACCACTAAAATGCGTTGGCCCTTTGACAACTCACCCTCCGCGAGCCGTGCCCGGCGGCCTCGTGCGAACACTGCCGACGTCGAGCGACCGCCGATGACGACCGAACTACTCCGCACCCCGCTCTACGATTGGCACGTCGCTCACGGCGGCCGCATGGTCGACTTCGCCGGCTGGAGCATGCCGGTGCAATACGCGTCCATCGCCGACGAGCACAATGCGACGCGAAACGCCGTCGGCGTCTTCGATATCAGCCACATGGGCCGGCTGCAATTCTTCGGCAACGACGTGCCGAAGTTTCTTGATTCGATTGTCACCCGCCGCGTGAGCGACCTAAAGCCGGATGAGATCCGATATGCACTTGTGTGCAACGACGTGGGTGGGATTCTCGACGACGTGCTGGTTTACAGCGGCACGCCAAACCACACGCCACCATATTCAATGGTCGTTAATGCCAGCAACCGAGAGAAAATTGTCGACTGGCTCAATAGCAAGTTGCCGGAAGCAAATACGAGCCCAAAGGAACGCACCGTTTGGCTGGGTGATGACACATCTAAAACAGCCATGATCGCGGTCCAAGGACCCAAAGCGATCGAAGTCCTGACTCCCCTGGTGAACTCCAATAGTGATTTTCCGCCGATCGACCTGAGTGCAATTCGCTACTATCGCTACGTGCGGCCCTGCCCAATTGGAAATCTGTTAAGTCGCACCGGCTACACGGGCGAAGATGGTTTTGAGATCATTTGCGAGAACGAAGATGCCGGCGAAGTTTGGGAGCAGGTTATCGCAGCAGCTCACAAAGTTGGCGGCGCAGCGGTTGGTCTGGGAGCCCGCGACACGCTCCGCCTGGAAGCCGCGATGCCGCTCTATGGCCATGAGCTCAGCGAAGCGATTAACCCCATCCAAGCCGGCCTCAACTTCGCCGTGAATCTCAAAGACCGCGAGTTCATCGGCAGCGAAACACTCAAGAAGTTCGCCGCCGACAAGTCGCAGCCCGTTCGCATCGGCCTCACGCTCGACGGCCGGCGCGTCCCCCGCCAAGGCTGCCCGGTGCTGCAAAATGGCGCAATCATCGGCGAAGTCACCAGCGGCACCTTCTCGCCAACGCTGCAAAAACCCATCGCCATGGCGTACGTTCAACCGACCGCCCAAGCCATCGGCACGCAACTAGAAGTCGACCTCCGCGGCACCAAACACCCCGCGACCGTCGTGCCGTTACCGTTCTATCAACGACAGAAGAGTTAACCACAAAGACACGAAGAACACGAAGGAAAGCAAAAATACAAAATGCAAACCTCTAAATGAAAAATGCAAAGTGAGATCATAAGCATTTTGCATTGTGCGTTTTTCATTTTTCATTTTGCCTTCGTTCTTGTTCTTCGTGTCCTTCGTGTCTTCGTGGTAAATCAAAACCGAAGGATCCACTATGACCCCCGAAAGCTTGCTCTTCGCCAAAACGCACGAATGGGTCGCCGTCTCGAACGATGGCGGCAACAAGATCGCCACGATCGGACTCACCGCCTTCGCGGTCGAGGCGCTCACCGACCTTGTCTTCATCGAGCTACCCAAAGTGGGCCGGCAGGTGAAAGCCGAAGAATCGTTCTGCGAAGTCGAATCGGTGAAGGCCGTGAGCGACGTCTACGCTCCTGTCGCCGGCGAAGTCATCGCCGCCAACGCGAAGCTCGGCGACAACCTCGAGCTTCTGAGCGACGACCCGTACGGTGAAGGCTGGATCGCCCGCATCAAAATCGCCGACGAAGCCGGCCTCAAAAACCTCATGGACTACGCGGCGTACCAGAAGCAGGTCGCCGATGAAGCGCACTAACGAGCGAAAAGGGGAGACATGGAGAGGGGGAGAGCGGGAGATTGCTAAGTAACATTACCCAGACATTCTCCCACTCTCCCTATCTCCCACTCTCCCCTTCTTCGTTCCATTCCGACTGACTCACCACACCACCGATGCCCTACCTCTACAACACTCCCGAAGATCAATCCGCCATGCTCGCCGCGATCGGCGCATCATCGCTCGATGAACTCTTCGCGATGATCCCGGCCGAACTGCGTCTCAAGCGCGAGCTCAACCTGCCGCCGGCGATGAGCGAACTCGAACTCACGCAGCACATGGCCGCGCTCGCCGGCCGGAATGAACACGCCGGCTCGAAGGTTTGCTTCCTCGGCGGCGGCAGTTACGACCATTTTGTGCCGGCCGCCGTCGATGAGCTTGCTGGCCGTGGCGAATTCTACACCTCGTACACGCCGTACCAGGCCGAGGTCAGCCAGGGCAACTTGCAGGTCGTGTTCGAGTATCAAACGCTGATCACACGGCTGACCGGTCTCGACGTTTCCAACGCCAGCCTCTACGACGGCGGCAGCGCGTCGGCCGAGGGAGTGCTCATGGCCGTGAGCAGCACGGGTCGCTACGGCAAAGTCGTCGTCGCTGCGAGCGTGCATCCCGAGTATCGCCAAACGATCGCCACGTATCTCAAAGACCTCGGCGTCGAAGTCGTCACGGTCGGCGCGCCGACCGGCGTCGTGCGGCCCGAAGATTTGGCGAAAGCCGTCGATGACCAGACCGCTTGCATTGTCGTCCAACAACCCAACTTTTTCGGCTGCATCGAAGATGCCGGCTCGCTCGCCACGATCGCCCACGACGCGGGCGCACTGGTCGTCGCCGCGTTCGACCCGATCAGCCTCGGTCTGTTGAAACGTCCCGGCGATTGGGGCGCGGACATCGCCGTCGCCGAAGGCCATACGCTTGGCACGCCGATGCAATTTGGTGGCCCATACCTCGGCATCATGGCCTGCCGCGAAAAGCTCATCCGCCGCATGCCGGGCCGCATCGCCGGCGAAACGGTCGACCGCCGCGGCCGCCGCTGCTTCGCCCTTACGCTGCAAACTCGCGAGCAACACATCCGCCGCGAGAAGGCGACGAGCAACGTCTGCACGAACCAAGGACTGTTCGCCCTCCGCGCGACGATTTACCTGTCGCTCTTAGGTCCCCAGGGCCTCAAGGAAACTGCCAATCTCTGCCTGCAAAAATCCCGCTATTGCGCGGAGCATATCTGCAAGAACAGCCGGTTTGAACTGGCGTTTGCTGCTTCAACACTCAAGGAATTCGTCCTCCGCGACAAACAAAATCGCGTCGACGAGCTACTCGAAAATGCCCTCGCCGCCGGCTTCCTCGCTGGTGTGCCGCTCGGCCAGTGGTACCCGGAATTGAAAGACTGCGTGCTCGTGGCCGTAACCGAGAAACGAACCAAACAAGAAATTGACGCCCTTGCCATGGCGCTTAGCAAATGATTAACCACGGAGACACGAAGAGCACGGAGGAAGAAGACCGTGTAAGTCTGGAAACTACTGATGCAAAGTCGGAATAAACTAACCACAACGCCACAACGAGCACGACGACTTAAATTTAAATGTTCTTCGTTGTGCCCGTCGTGTCGTCGTGGTGACATTTTCCCTGGCTCAACAGTTCTGCAATTCGCATTTTCCAGTTCTTCTCCGTGTCCTCCGAGCCTCCGTGGTTAAATGATTAGTTGTTAATTGAAAGTACGATGCGTAACACCCGCGACACCAAACTCCTGTTCGAACTCTCCGAAACCGGCCGCCGCGCGCACCGGTTGCCCGCTTGCGACGTGCCTGAACGGCCTGCAAAGGACCTGCTGCCGGCGAACATGCTCGCGGCCGCGCCGCCCGCGCTGCCCGAACTTAGCGAGCCGCAGGTTGTTCGCCACTTCGCGAACCTCTCGCAGCTCAACATGAGCGTCGATACACACTTCTACCCGCTCGGTTCATGCACGATGAAGTACAACCCGAAGCGGAACGAACGCGTGGCCCGCATGCCGGGCTTCGCCGATGTGCACCCGTACCAGCCGGAGTCGACGCTGCAGGGCATGCTGCAGGTGCTCTACGAGATGCAGGAGTACCTCAAGGAAATCTCCGGCCTCGACGCCTGCTCGCTGCAACCGGCCGCCGGCGCCCACGGCGAGCTTACCGCGCTCTGGGTCGCCGCCGCCTACTTCCGCGATCGTGGTGAGAAGCGCACCAAAGTCCTCGTGCCCGATAGCGCCCACGGCACCAACCCGGCGAGCGCCTCGATGGCCGGCTTCACCACGGTCACCGTGAAAACGCTCCCCAGCGGCGCGCTTGATATGGACGACCTCGCGCGCCAGCTCGACGACCAGATCGCCGTGTTCATGATCACGAACCCCAACACCGTTGGCATCTTTGAGCCCAACATGCGCGAGATCGCCGACGCCGTGCATGCCCGCGGCGGACTCGTGTATCTCGACGGTGCAAACATGAACGCCATCCTCGGCATTGCCCGACCGGGCGACTTCGGCGCCGACATGCAACACTACAACCCGCACAAGACCTTCAGCGGTCCCCATGGCGGCGGCGGACCAGGAGCGGGGCCGATCTGCGTGCGAGAGAAGCTCGCACCTTATCTGCCCACGCCGGTGGTCGTGAAGGTCAAGAGTCAAGAGACAAGAGTCAAGAGCCAGAAGTCGGGCTCGTCGTCTTCTCCGGCTCTTGACTCTAGACTCTCAGCTCTCGACTCTTACGCCCTCGACTACAACCTGCCGAAATCCATCGGCCGCGTCCGTGCCTTTTTTGGCAACGTCGGCGTCCTGGTCCGCGCATACTGCTACATTCGTACGCATGGCCCCGACGGGCTCAAGCGCGTGAGCGAGAATGCCGTGCTGAATGCCAACTACTTGCTCAGCCGAGTGAAGCACTTTTTGCCCGTGCCCCAGGGCGACCGCTGCATGCACGAGTTCGTTGCTTCGGCGTCGAAGCTCAAGGGGGAAAAGGGCGTCGCCGCGATGGACATCGCCAAGCGTCTGCTCGACTTCGGCTTCCACGCGCCCACCGTATACTTTCCGCTTTCAGTCAAGGAAGCGATCATGATCGAGCCCACCGAAACCGAGAGCAAGGAAACGCTGGATGCTTTCGCCGAAACGCTGTTCCACGTCATCGGCGAGGACCCCGAACTGCTGCACGAAGCGCCGCACACCACGCCCATTAGCCGCCCCGACGACGTCCGCGCTGCCCGGCAGCCAGTTCTCAAATTCTGCGAATCGTAGCGCCGCCAGACGTAAGAGGTTGCGGCCCACCACTTCAGCAGCCAAAAAACGCAACAACCAAATCACTTCCAAATCGGAGCATGCAGCGCGAGCAAGTGCCCCAACTTTGCGAGAGCAGCGCCGCCACGCGATCACTTGCTTGCGCTGCGTGCTCGAATCCAGTTTAAAGTTATGCCGCCGCCTGACGAAGTCCGCCTGCTCATCGATCCGCCGCAGCCCGGCGCGTGGAACATGGCGGTCGACGAAGCGTTGCTCGAAGACGCCATCGACCATGGCGGCGCGAGTCTCCGGTTCTATCAATGGAGTGAGCCCACGCTTTCGCTGGGTTACTTCCAACGCTACACAGAACGCGTCGAGCACGCTGCCAGCCAGGACTGCGCGATCGTGCGCCGCCAATCCGGCGGCGGTGCAATCCTGCACGACCGCGAGCTGACCTACAGCCTCATCCTGCCGCCCGGCCACCGGCTTACCCGCGATGCCCCGCACCTTTACGAAACCGTCCATGCCGGGTTCATCCGGGCGATAACCGAACTGTGTTCGCAAGCAGCAAAGGGCGAATACGAGGCCGCCTCCCTTCGCATCCGCGGCGACATTCAAGGATCAAACCCCAGCGAAGCAGCCGAGCCATTTCTCTGCTTCCAGCGCCAAGCGGTGGGCGACGTCGTCCTGCCTCCCAGCCCATCAAGCGGTCGCGCAGGCCTCTCTCAAACACCGGCCGAATCTTCCAAAAGCGCAACCCATTCTCTGCTTCCGTTAAAGGTCCTAGGCAGTGCTCAACGCCGCCATCGCGGAGCCATCCTCCAGCATGGCAGCCTGCTTGTTGAACGCTCACCGGCCGCCCCCGAACTCGCCGGCCTCCGCGACCTGGTCGGGTTTGCCGTCGGCATCGACGCATTAATCTCTGCGCTGTGCGAAAAGCTGGCAGAATGCCTGCATCTGCGGCCGATTCCGTTCGCGTTAACCACCGGGCTGCAATCGCGGGCGGCCGAACTTACGAACCTAAAGTACGGCTCTCCGGCTTGGACTGCTCGCCGTTAAGCCGTGCCATGCCTTCAGTCGAGGGTAAAGAATGGTGTTGTTCGAATCGCAGAGCGCGTGCGAGAGGAGGTACCCCCACGATTGCGGCTCGCCACATACTGGGCACATGCCGTTGTGGAAAGTCGCGTTGTGGGCCAGTTTCTCTTGTGTCTGTCTAACTGCCAAAGTATCCTGAGAAGCGAAATTCCCAGAATACTTGTCGATAATTAGAAAGGACTTCCCGCCCGCGTATATGATATAGATGAAAGCCTCATCGCACCGAGTGGCCATGATTATCAGTATTATTCCGGCGACGATCGTCGCCAAATCCATTGAGCCGCCGCTTGAGCTTGCCTCCGCAAAAATGTCCGGTCTCGTTGTGTAGAATTCTATTGTCAGCGGATTAAGGCAAAGAATCGATGAAGTTGAAATTGATCGTACTGGCTGGAGCTAAGGAAGGCCTCGAAATCCCGTTGAAGAAAGAGAAGTTTCTCATCGGGCGCGCCAAGGAGTGCGCACTACGGGCCGGTAGCGAAGCAATTAGTCGCCAACATTGTGCCATCACTCGCACTGAGAATGGCTACACGGTTCGCGATCTCGGCAGTCGCAACGGCACCTATGTAAATGACCATCGCATTACGGGCGACGTGCCACTGGCGGCCGGCAATGAGCTGCGAGTTGGTCCGCTGAAGTTTCGCGTCGATACGATTGCCGAAAAAGAAGCTAAACCAGCCGCCGCGGTTTCTGAGAAGGCCGTTGCCAAGGCTGTCGCCGCGCCGACCGTGCCGGTCGCGAAAGATCCTCCCAAGAAACAGCCTCCGGTGAAGGATGTGGCCGATGTGGTTCAGCGGACCATCGGCAAGTCGGACAGTACGTCTGAGGATGACGTCACCCGCTGGCTGCTTGGTGTGAACGACGTCGATGGTCCCGAAACGCTCAAGGAAACGCGCTCGCTGCGTGCCGAAGACACCCGCACGTCCCTGCCCCGCGTGGTCGCTCCCGAAGCGGCCGCAACAGTTGAAGACATCGAAGCGTTGGCCAAAGCCGCGGCGGCCGCCGAAGGCAAACCAAGCGACAAAGAGGCCGACGAAAAAGACGCTGGCAGTTGGGGCGGCTGGTTCAAACGGAAGGGCGCTGGCGGCAAGAAAGCCCCCGGCAAATTGCCGCCGCGGGCCGATCAAGGGCCCACGAAGGACAGCCGCGAGGCGGCGGCCGATATCCTGCGAGAAATGCAGCGCCGTCGCTAGGCTTGTCCACTTTTCCCAAGCATCGCTGCTAAGTACGATGCACTAGAGGGCCGCCACCTGCGCGCACCGGGTTTGCTTCCATTCATTCCCAGGCATTACATCGCCGAGAACTCGTCTCGAATTATGAGCAAGAATCGCATCTCCGAGGAGCGTGTGGCCGCGTTGTTGGGCCTCGCCTTCGACGCCCACGATGGCCACAAGCGGATCACCCGCGGAAAGAACTTCTTGCTCGCCGGCGGCTCCGAAGAGACCCACGGCCTGATGCGGGAGACGATCCTCCGCGTGAACGAAGAACTCGACTCCCGCGGCATCCAACTCAAGGACGTCTCGCCGGACGAACTCCGCGACATGATCAACGACGCGCAATCCTAAGGAGAATCGCGCGTCGTCGCTGGAACGATCGCTTTCCGGCCAATTTTCCGGCGAACGTGCGGAATGCCGCTTCTCGCACTTGGCGGCTCTTTAGAGCGATTCCGGACCAATCCACGCCGGCAGCTCGCTAATTGCCGGCATTGCGGGGACGCTGGGCACCGCCGAATTTGTGCTATTCATTGCCGCGTTCGAAACGGCTGGCAGCTTCACGTAGCCGAGCGACTGAATCACTTCCAGCACTTCGCTGCAGGTCGGAAACATCCGGCCGCTCTTCCGCTTGTAATCGTCCAGGGCGTTCATGAACTCGACTTCTTGCTCGGTGTAGTCGCGTTCGCAGGTGGTCGGGTCGATCTGGCGGCGGCGGCTAACCTTCGCGCGGCGCTCGAGCTTCGGCGCCGGCGTCTCTTCATCGTTCCGGCGCTGCTTGCGGCGGCGGTCGATTGTGACCGCGTCATCGCCAGCGGCGGCCGCCGAGCGGGAGGATGACTTCTTCAAGGAGCGCGCAGAAGCTTGCCGTTTCGTCTTGGTTGTCGATTTGTGTTGGGCCACCGTTGGGGATCTCCGGTTCGCCAGGCTTGTCGGTACCCGGCTGGGCTGGGGTTGGGAGGAAGGGGCTGGGAGGCGTGATCGGGCTCAGCAGACCTGCGGCGTCGGGCGCAATTTGCCGTCTTAGTAAAATGCCACCGACCACGCATGTAGGCATCGGAAAACGAGCTGCGGGAAGTAAAACGGCCGCGAAAAATGGGTGATTTGAGCAATTCTTCCGGATGGTGCAGATTTGCCGGGTCCGCGAAACTTTCACATCGTGCTAGCGGCTTCTCGGCCTGGTAAGCGATCGGGCCTGTCGATGCGACAAAGCTGTCGTTGGCATCGAAGCTGCTACGGCGTTCGTAGCGAATGTGCGGGCACTTGTCGAAATCGCCTTGCACGGTGCGAAGAGCGTTGATACTCTCCGCCGCCGACCGTTCGGCGACCATTACGCCGGCTTTCGAGTTGGCCGCATGTGGTCGCCACTAACTTGTCTTGCCGCTCGTCCCGATTTTGCGAGTTGTGCGTTTTGCCGACCAACGCCCCTCAATGCAGCCGATCAAGAGTCCCGTTCGCCGCTTGTGCGGCGCTGACGCTGGGATTGTGCGTGCTCGTGAGTGGCGGCTGCAGCAACATCCAGTCGCAAGCGGCGAATGTGGAAGGCGTCCGGCTGTATCAGCAAGGCAATTACCAACAAGCCTCCGACCGCTTCCAACAAGCGATCGCCCAGAACCCGCGCTCGCCGGAAGGTTATTACAACCTCGCGGCCTCGCTGCATAAGACGGGCACACTCTACAACCGCCCGGCCGATTTGAAGCAGGCCGAGAACCTCTACAACCAGTGCCTGGAGCGCGACCCCAACCACGCCGAGTGCTACCGCGGCCTCGCCGTGCTGCTCACCGAAACCGGCCGGCAGCCCGAAGCGTTCAACCTGCTGAACCACTGGTCGTCGAACAGCCCGAAGTCGCCCGAGCCGAAGATCGAACTAGCCCGGTTGCTCGAAGAGTCGAACCAGCCGGAACAGGCGAAGGCCCAACTTGTCGAAGCGCTCACGATCGATCCGCACAGTGCCCGGGCCCTGACAGCCCTCGGCCGCCTCCGCGACCAATCGGGCGACCACATGCAAGCGCTGGCGAACTACCAGCGCTCTCTCTCGGAAAACCGTTTCCAGCCGGATGTGGCCTCTCGCGTAGCCCAACTTCAAGGTGCCGCAGCAGCGAAGGGCGTGGCGCCGGCGACGATCGCGCCGCCAACCGAAACGCGGACTGCGACGAGCAGTGCGCCGCCGGCGCGGTACTAGCCACGTCCGTGCCGGTGGTGCGAGTCTTCGCCACGGCGAATCTTCGATCGGAGAGACTCGCCTACGTGGGGAGGACGTCGTTGGTCAAGAAATCGATGATCGCCCGGCAGAAATCGGGGAGGTCGTCGGGTTTGCGGCTGGAGATGAAGTGGCGATCGACGACGACGGCGGCGTCTTCCCAGATCGCGCCGGCGTTCACGAGGTCATCTTTGATGCCGAGCGAACCGGTGACGCGCACGCCGCGGTAGACGCCGGCGGAGATTGGGATCCAGCCGCCGTGGCAGATGGCGGCGACGAGTTTGCCCGCGTCGGCAAATTCGCGCACGAGCCGTTTCACGCTGTTGTCGCGGCGGAGTTTGTCGGGCATGAAGCCGCCGGGGATGACGATGCCGTGGAAGTCGCTCGACTCCATGAGTTCGATCGCGGTGTCGCTGCGGCAGGGGTAGCTGTGCTTGCCATGGTAGATCGTGTCGGCACTGGGGCCCGCGACCGTGACGTGAGCACCGGCTTCGATCAGGCGCAGCTTGGGGTACCAGAGTTCGAGGTCCTCATAGATGTCGTCGACGAACATGAGGATGCGGCGGTTGGAGAGTGGGAGCATGGGAGGAAGGGGGAAGGCGGAGGGGGGAAGGGGAAGGAATGACGAATGACGAATGACGAATGACGAATGACGAATGACGAATGACGAACTGATAACTGATAACTGATAACTGATAACTAAAACACGGCGATATCTCGCGCGCACAACAAGTAGCCGGAGGGCCATGCCCTCCGGAGTGCGGACCGCGTGGCGGTCCGGCTATTGTCCCCTGTCCGCCGTATGATAATTGATTACTTACTACGTATGACCGACACCGCACCAGCTAACTCCTCGAGCGCTTCGCAGGCTGCGGTGAGGGCGGCGGGACCGCTGCAGCGGGTGGCGAGGTCGCGGGTGCGGGCGGCGACGGTGCGCGAGTTCATGAGTTCGGTGAGCGCAGCGGCGATGGCAGCGCCGGTGAATTTTTTGACGCTGATTTCTTTCGCTACGCCGAGGCGCACCAGACGGCGCGAATTGTCGAATTGGTCGTACGACATCGGCCGAATGATTTGCGGCACACCGGCGGCGAGGCCTTGGGCCGAACTGCCGATGCCGCCATGGTGGATAACGGCTGCGGTCCGCGGCAGGAGTCGGCTCATGGGGACGAAACCGAAGTGGCGAATCGTTGCGGGCAGGTGCGGCGGCAGTTGATGAGCGTATTTTGTAAGCAGAATGCCGCGGCGGCCGAGCCGTTGGCAGGCATCGACGGCCGCGTCGAAGAACTGGTGAGCCTCGTTGTTGGCCGAGCCGGGCGAAAAGGCGATGGGGGCGTCGCCAGCGGCGAGGAACTCGTGGACATCATCGCTGAGGTGCTGCTCATCGTGGGAATCCCACAATGGAAAGCCGACGGTCCGGACGTTCTTGGGCCAATCGGGCTGGGGCTCACCAAACCATGCAGGGAACAGGCCGAGCAGGAGATCCGAGTCGTATAGCCAACGTTTGAAGATGTTCGGGACGGGTCCGAGGCCGAGCTCGCCGCGGAGCTTGTTGAGTTCGGGCGCGAGCAGCGGCATCACGAACAGGCGATCGGACAGGGTGAACTGCAGGCGCTTCACCCATTGCGGCACGTGCGGACCGAGCAGCGCGCCCTTCAAGCGCGGCGAATCGTGAATCGACCAGAGCACGCCGGGGGCGAACAAAACGCTCGCGCACGGCACGCCATGCTTCTCGCCGGCAACGCGGCTAGCAAGGTCCATGACGTGAGCACAGAACACCGTTTCGCCCGGCGTGTAGTGCTCCATCAATAGGTGATAGAGCGGACGAAGCTTTTGCGAAGAGGCGTGCGTAAGAACGAGCTTAGGACCGCGGAGCGGATGCCAGAGATCAGGATGCTGCGAAAGGGCGATGTATTCGGCTTTGCTGCCGAGCGGGACGAGCTCGAGGCCGGCGTCGGCAATAACGTCTTCGAAGTACGGGTTGGTAATGATCTTGACGCGGTGCCCGCGGGCGGCGAGCGCGGCGCCGAGGCCCGTCATCGGATGGACATCGCCATAGCTGCCGAGCGCGGTGAGGAGGAACTGCATGGGATGGACGCGGGAATCGCTGCGGAGCTATTCGAAATCGTGCGCCGCTGACGTGGTATTGGTCGGCCCGTGAGGTCGCCGTAACTTAACTTGCCACTAGTTGGGAGACAACCGACAATGGAAATGTGTTCGAGAACTCGAAGGGGATTTCGAGGGAAGCGGCGTCTTACGGGGCTGCGAACCTTTCAGGTTCGTTGCGCGGCGTTGTGATTCGCCGTCCAGCGGTGTCGCTGCGCTCGACCGCCGGCTAATGGCTGTGAACCCTGCGGGTTCAGAAGATGTTTAGCGCCAAATCCATTCCGCCACTCTTTCAATGTGTGCGCTTGAGATACGCCCAGTTTGCATAGTGCTTGTTGACTGCATATGAATGCTCCGGAACCTAAAAAAGTCGACAAAACGCCCGATTGGGATGATGACGATGCGGAGCTTGAGCTTGAGCCGCCGGATGAGACGATCGGCCAGCGGCAACAGCAGATTGCGCTCGAGGCGATTCGCAATCGGATCGATATCGAGGATATCTATCGTGAAGTCGATCGCGATGTCGGCGCCGAGATTCTGCAGAATTGGTTTGGCGGCTTCAACGGGTTCCGCTTCCAGGTGAAGCACCTGTTCATCGCCACTGCGGTGCTGGCGATTGTGCTTACGCTGGTGAAGCTGGAGTTGTTTTGGACTTCGTTCATCGTGCTCGCGATGATCTCTGTGATCAGCTTGTACTCGTACATTCGCTGGCAAGAGCGAAAGCATGAAATCGAGGCGGATCGGCAGCGCGAGAAACTCTATGCGCTACGACGGGCGAAGATGGCGGCGAATCTGCCGCCGTCAGCGTCGCCGGTGGATGACGCGATGAGGGCGGAAGCGGAGTTGCCGAATCAGGTCGACGAAATCTGGCACGAGCCGCTACGTAAGGAACCATTCCGCATTCAGTTTTCCACGCGGCAGCTGCTCATCGTGATGACGGCAAGTGCCGTGGCGCTGGCGATGATTCGCTGGTTCGGCGGGCCGCCGGCGGCGGCGAGTGTGTTGGGGCTTGTGGCGCTGTTTGGACTCGTGGTGTACGCGTGTGGATATGAGCCGCCGCAAACGCTCGTGCTCGCGTGGTGGTTGATACTCGCGATGTATGTGCTCACGGTTCTAATGGGGGCGGTGTGGAGCGCGTTCGCGTGAACCTGGGCGTGCATTCGTGCGGCAACGGTGTTGATTGCGTGTCGTCTGTCGTCTGGGGCATCGCCAAGCCTCTGCCCCAGGCACCCCGGCGGGAATCACACCAACGTTGGGGGTGCTAAATCGACACACAAATGTGGTGATAGCTGCACTCGAGGTGCTGGTTCGTCTGAGCACTCGCCGGGCATTCCACGTCGGTCTTCAGCGTGTGACGAATTGTGTCTATAACGAAGCGACACACTTCGATCTCTTGCTGATGACACTCCCGTGGATACCCTGCACACGACACCGATTGAACTTATCGCGGCCCTTTCGCTGGTGCTCATTGGTGCCATCGTGCAGGGGTCGATCGGCTTCGGCATTGCGGCCGTCGCGGCGCCGGTGTTGCTGCTGGTGAACCGAGTGTTTCTCCCCGGGCCGATGTTGTTCGCGACGACGCTGCTCACCGGCATGATGACGATTCGCGATCGCGAGCACGTGGCCTGGCCGGATGTGGCCGTGTGTACCGGCGGACGATTCGTGGGGATGCTGCCGGCAGCGGTGGCGGTGAAATTCCTGTCGGCCGCGGCGTACGACCTGATCTTTGCGATCGCGGTACTCGTGGGCGTGTTTTTCAGCGTCGGCGGGCTCAAGGTGCGGTTGACGTTGCGAAACCTGTTCGCGACGGCGATTGGCTCGGGGTTCATGAGCACGATTTCGGCGATCGGCGGGCCGCCGATGGCGCTTGCGTATCAGCATGAGCGCGGGCCGAAGATTCGCGGAACACTGTCGGCAATATTTACGATCGGGGCGCCGATTTCGATGTCGGGGCTGTGGTGGGCGGGCAAGTTCGGTGCGACCGAGCTGGTGCTCGGCCTGCTCCTATTGCCGGCGATTTTTGCGGGCTTCTTTCTCTCGCGATTCACGGCCGGACGGATGGATCAGCACCGCACGCGGCCGGCGATTCTCGCGATTTCGGCGGTCACGGCAATGGTCGTGATGGTGCAGTCAGTAGCCCATCTCTGGGGAATGCACTGGTAGCGGAAAGCGACGACTAGTGGTTTTTGGCAGCCCATTGCCAGTGGTCGAGCTGGCAGGCGCGCCGGCGACGCGAAGGATTGCGGCTGTAGGGCCCTCGCCGGCGGCCGGAATCAATTGACTTTCGGGAAATTGTCGAGTGCTCGGTCGTGAGGCAAACTTTCCAGCAAATTGCGGCGTCATTTTTCGCCCGTTGCAATAAGGAGCTACAACCATGTCGACTGCCCCTGCCTCGTTCGGTCCCTCGGCCGCTCATGAACTGCACCCCTTGCGTGATCAGTGGTGGTGTTTCTTCGCATGGGCATTGCGCTCGTGTGCTAGGCTTGATCAGCCTATCGTACCCGTTCGTGACGACGCTGGCCCGGCATCTTCAAGATCGTGGCGGCGCTTGCGCACCGGTTTCATGGTTGGGGTTGGGTGCTGCTTAATGGCGGCATTACGCTGCTGTTGGGCCTCATGATCAATCGCCAAGGGCCGTCGGCGGCGTTGTGGGTGATCGGCATGTTCGTCGGAATCGAGATGATTTTCGATGGCTGGATCATGCTCGCACTGGCGTTGCGAGCGGCGCCACGGTTGACGGTGTAAAGCAGGGAAGTGAATTAGAACCGGGGGCTATCGCCCCGCGGCTGATCGGACCGTCGGCTTGATCAAAGCCGCGTCTACTTATTGCCAATGTTCGCAAGCGTAGCGGCATCGGGGAAGCTGCGCACGCGCCAACGCTCGGGGTAGAGACCTTGCGGCTCCATGAGATCGCCGGCGCAGCGCTGGACGGTTTGCCAATCGGCGCGGGCGACGGTGGTGACGTCGTCGCCATTGGGGCGGACGAAATAGACTTCGTCCGTCTCGGGCAGGAATGTGTCGACGCCTTCGGCCCACATGCACAGGCTGTGGCCGCGGCCGGTGGTTTTGTCGACGCGACCAGAAAACGACGCGACGAAGACATCGAGACCCGTCGCTGCGTGCTGTTTTTGGAGCAGACGTTCCTGGCTGCCGTACATTTCGCCCATCGTTTGCAGCTGCAAGCGGCGAAAGCGTTCGTGATGTTCGTGGCCGGCGGGCGGCAGCCAGGGTTGCCACTCGTCGTCTTCCAGGCGGAAGGCGAGGCCGGAGATATAACGTTCATGCTGCACGTCTTGCTCGGCGAAATGGAGCAGGAAAGCGAGGCCGGCGGGGTCCTCGGAGCCGGCAATGTAGAGGCGTTCGCGGTTGGGCACCATCGCGATCGTGCCGCCGGGGACTGTGAGCTGGCGGATGAAATCGAGTGCGATCAATCGCGTGGCGTCGTAGGCATCGCCATTGGTGAGCGCGTACGCGGAGCCGATCTGGGCGCATTGCGCGGGTTTGTCGTGCAGGTTCTGCCGGGCGACCTCCATGGCTTCGTAGAACGACACCCCCCATTTTTCGAGGAGTTCGTCGCTCACGGTCATCATTGAATCGGGCAGGTCGTATACGAGCGATAAGGCCAAGTGATCGCCGATGATTTCGTACGGCGGGCTGGTGGCATCGCCTTCGCTGACCAGGCGCAAGTCGACTTCGAGATAGGAACGTGCCCGCAGGGCCGGCAGCAGGTCGGCCTTCACGAGGTCGAAGTCTTCGGGCACTGGTTTTTCGGAAGTGTGCCACATCGCGAGGAAGCGGCGCAGGATGATCTCGCGTTGCTCCTTGGTGCCGCGGAGATACTCTTTGTACGTGTTGCCCAGGAACATGACCTGGGCGTTGCTGCGGACGAGGCGGAAACCAGCGGCATCGTACGTGACGGGGCGATGATCGCCGGAGGCGCGGACGCGATCGAGCAGCATTCCGGCGAAGCGATCTTGCGACGGCGGGCGGTTCAGGAATCGGTCGAAGAGGCCCATGTGTTTGCCGTCAATAAGGTGCGCCGAATTGGATGAGCATGCAGAACCGAGGGCTAGCGTCGCGGGCTGATGTGTACCACTGCGGGCGGCGCTTCAGCTAGCGCAGCGGCGGTTTACCCATCATCCGGCGGAGCATGGCGATCTGGCCGGCGTGGACGAGTTCGTGCTGTGGGCTGTATTCGATAGCGCCGAGTTTGGTTTTGAACACGGGATGGGGCGGGTCGACCGGCGAGTCGAGTTCGGCATTGTCGACGAGCGGCAACTCGGTAAGCGATTGATGGTGGACGGCATCGAACACGCGCTGGATTTGTTCCAGCGGCGGATTGTTCTTCGCACCGGCAACAGGCTGTGAGCCAAGCTTGAAGGCTTCGATGAACGTGTCGGGGATCAGCGTGAGATCGTCTTCGGTGCGGCCGCGCACGCGGCGCAGGCAGAGGTTATATTGGGCGACAGCCAGATGGCCGACTTGCCAGGCGATGTGCGTGGTGTACTCGGGCGGTGACCAGAACCATTCTTCGGTTATGAGATCGGGCAGGAATTGCCGCACGAAAACGCGCGAGCGGCGAAGGCGTTCGATGGCAGACTCCAAGCGCGCGGGAATCGACATGGCGGCGGGTCCCGAATACATTTTGCGGGCATGCGCCGGCGACCATTCAGGGCGGCGTGCCAACATTGCAAAACTACATTTTGAGTACGTACGATAGCATGTTTTTTGATGATTTGCCACGGTCGCGATTGCGGGCGACTCGCGCGGCAAGAGGAGCAGCATCTCGCGGAGCGACATGCCTACAAAGTGGCGTTTGCTGCCAGCAGCGGGAGGTCCAGGCCGTTTACTTTTGGGAGTGCATCGGTCAGACTGCTGGGCAGCTACTGAAAAAACTCTGACATGTTTTCGAGGCTTGGCAGCAAAGGGAACAACATGAAACGGCAACTTTCGCATCTGCGGTCGACGGCATTCATTCGTGCATTGGCGCTCGCATTCGTGGCGCTCATTACCCTGCCCGCAAGTGTGATGACCGCCCGGGCGGCTGAGCTCGCGGAACAGGCGCACTCACTCAACAAGGTGCCGGCCGATGCGGCGTTCTACTCGGCCAGCCTGCGGCTAAAGGAACAATGGGACGCGTTCGCGGGCAGCAAGGCCTACAGCAAGCTGATGGAGATTCCGCTCATTCAGCTCGGCAAGATGCAGCTGATGTTTCAGTGGCAGCAGTCGAACGAGCCCACGGTAGCGAAGCTGCGCGAATATTTGCAGTCGCCGGCCGGGCAGGATGCGGTCGGCGTGCTGCATGAGATGTTCGCGGATGAGACGTTTTGTTACGGCGGGTCCGACCTGGCGCAGACCGTAAGATTCTTGATGGAGCTGAACTCGGCGAGCCGTACGGCTCGGATCGAAGCGCAGACGGAAGGCGAAGATCCGGGCAAGGTGTTGACCGATAAGATGATCAAGAAGTTGACGGAACAGCTCGAGAAGGGCCTGAACATTCCGACCGTGGTGCTGGGCTTCCGCATTAAGAACAGTGAGCGGGCGAAACGCGAGCTCAATGAAATTCATTCGCTGCTGCGGAATGCGTTGGACGAACATCAGCCTGACTTGGCCGCTCACCTGCAACGTGAGCAGATTGCCGGCAAGGAGTTTCTTACCATGCGGCTCGATGGGTCGATGATTCCTTGGGACAAGATTGAAGAGGATGCCAAAGATGTCGACGAGGTGCAGCTGCAAGAGATTCGTAGCGCGATAAGCAAGAAGACGGTGGTCGTCGCGCTGGGGGTGGCGGATGAATTCGTGCTGCTATCGGTTGGCGCTACGGCCGACCATCTGGAAAAATTCGGCGAAGGCGAAAAGCTCTCTGACCAGGCAGCGCTCAAGCCGCTTGAAAAGCACGCCGGCGAGCGCCTGGTGTCGATCGGTTACATGAGTAAGGCGTTTGCTGAAAGCTTGGGCTCGGTCGAGAAGACCAAGGAGGACATCGTCGGCGGCATCGAAGAAGCCATGGTGCAAGCCAAGGTCGATGAGGAGGACCGCAAGCTCATTCTCGACGATCTCCGGGAATTGGATCTTTCGAAGTATGTTCCCGCCCCAGCGGATACGACGGGCATCGCGTTTTTGACGGCCCGGGGATATGAAGCGTACCAGTATTCGGCCGGCAAGCGGCCCATGATGGACGGTTCAAAGCCGCTGGAGATTCTGAAGCACGTGGGCGGCAACCCGCTGGTGATGGTGGCGGCGCGATCGAAGGACGACGTTGAAAATTACAAGCAGATGGTGGAATGGCTGAAGAAGGTCGCGGGCCATGCCGAATCGATCGCCGAGAAGAAGGCGGACGCGGACGATTGGGCCAAGTACCAGGAAGTTCGCGGCAAAGGCCTCGAGTTGCTCAAGCGGCTGGATGAAGCGAATCGCGAGAACCTGTTTCCGGCGCTTGCGGACGGGCAGAGTGCGATGGTGATCGACTTCACGGCGACGAGCCAGAAGTGGTTCGAGAAGATGCCGGAGTCGCCGAAGCCGCTGCCGATGCTGGAGTTCGCGCTGATCACGGGCGTGAGCGATGCCGACAAGCTGAAGGCAGGGATTAAGACGTATATCGACGTTGCCCGCGAGGGCTATAAGACGCTCAAAGAGATGCACGAGGAAGATGTGCCCGAGCTAAAACTGCCGAAGCCGGTCGTGACGGAGCTTGATGGCGGCGGCAAGCTTTACACGTATCCGCTGCCGAAGAAGTGGGGCATTGATTCGCAAGTAGCCGTGAATGCCGGGATCACGAACACATTCGCGGCGGTGAGCTTGATGCCGCTGACGACGGAGCGGCTGCTCAAGGAGCAGGCGCCGGAGCTCGATACGTCGTTGAAGCTCGACGGCAACTTGGCGCTGGTATCGCACGTGAAGTTCGCGAAGCTCATCGATGCCGTGCGGCCGTGGATGGACTACGGGCTCGATGTGGCCACGGGCAAGATTAAGCCGAAGGCGAAGCAGGCGGAAGACGACGGCGACGAAGAGAAGCCGGCGCCGCCCCCGTCGCCCATAATGATGCAGTTGGGCTTCGTGGTGCCGCAGGTGCACCAGCTACTGGATGTGGCGAGCACGCTGCGCAGCGCGACGAGCGTGGTCTACGAGGAAGACGGCCTGTGGGTGACACATTCCGAGACGCATATTGAGGATCTGAAGTGAGGATGCGACTCACGGCTGGACGTCGTGAGTATTAAAGAGCGAGTAGCCGGACCGCCATGCGGTCCGGTCGCCGGAGGGCATGGCCCTTCGGCTATTTTCGTTGCGCGAGCGAGATTTTACGCGCGTTTTTCGATGGAGACGAAATCGCGTTTCGGTTCGCCGACGTAGATTTGGCGAGGGCGGCAGATGCGCGTGTTGGGATTCTGGTGCATTTCAAGCCAGTGGGCGATCCAGCCGCTGAGGCGGCCCATGGCAAAGAGCACGGTGAACATTGGCACGGGGATGCCGATCGCGCGGTAGATGACGCCCGAGTAGAAGTCGACGTTGGGGTACAGCTTGCGCTCGATGAAGTACTCATCGTTGAGGGCGACTTCTTCAAGCTGCTTGGCGACGTCGAAAATCGGGTCGTTGATGTGGCGTTTGGCAAGCAGCTTGTCGCAGGCGCCTTTAATGATGGTGGCCCGCGGGTCGTAGTTCTTGTACACGCGGTGGCCGAAACCCATGAGCAAGAATGGGTTGCTCTTGTCTTTGGCCATGTCGACGTATTTTTTCACGTTGCCGCCGTCGGCGACGATCCGCTGCAGCATGGCGACGCAGGCTTCATTGGCTCCGCCGTGGAGCGGCCCCCACAGGGCGTAAATGCCGGCCGAAATCGAGGCGAACAAGTTCGCTTCGGAGGAACCGACCATGCGAACGGTCGACGTGCTGCAGTTTTGCTCGTGGTCGGCATGCACGATGAGGAGCAAGTTGAGGGCGTCGACGAAATCGGGGTCGGCGTCGAAGGGCTCGGTCGGCACGGCGAACATCATCCGCAGGAAGTTCTCGCAGTACGTGAGGTCATTCCGCGGATAAACAAACGGCTGGCCGATGGATTTCTTGAAGGCGTAGGCGGCGATCGTCGGCAACTTGGCGATGAGCCGGGTGACGCACACATCGACTTGGTCGGGGTCAGAAACGCTGAGCGAATCTTGATAGAACGTCGAGAGCGCGCCGCAGACCGAGCTGAGGATCGCCATTGGGTGCGCGTCGCGCGGGAAGCCGTCGTAAAAGAGCCGCATGTCTTCATGCAGCATTGTGTGGCGGCGGAGTTTGTTGCGGAATTCTTCGAGCTGGTCGGTGGTCGGAAGTTCGCCGTATAGCAGCAAGTACGTGACTTCGATGTAATCGCAGTTGACGGCGAGTTGCTCGATCGGGTAGCCGCGGTAGCGGAGGATGCCGGTTTCGCCGTCGAGGTAAGTGATGGCGCTCGTCGTCGAGCCGGTGTTCATGTAGGCTTCATCGTGCGTGATGAAGCCCGTTTTGCCGCGCAGCTTCGAGATGTCAACGGCTTTTTCGTTTTCGGTTCCGACGATCAGGGGGAGTTCCAGATCGCTACCGCCCAGCGACAACTTGGCAACACCGGCACTTTTGACCTTATTTTCAAACACCCTGCTCATTCGGCCCTCTACCGACTGGGTCGACCGTGGCCCGGAGGCCGGTATTTTTCCGCGAATCCCCAGTTTAGCTATCGGAATGCGGGCACACAACGGGCGGCGTAAACGGTGCAGTAGCGGGAGTTTGCGGACAGAATTCGGGATCGCTCGTGGCTCAATCGCGAGTTGTGCAGCGGCGAATCAGTTCGCTCCATCGGGAGTGTCCAGCGAGAAGTTAATTTACGCGCGGCCCCCATTAGCGGTACGGCGGATGTTCTCTGAAGGCACGGGCGCGCACTTCGCGTAGCAACGATTCGATCCGCTTCGCTGAAACGGTGGACGCAAGACCCGCACCTTTACCGCGGCGGAAGCGAATAGCTGGTTTCATGGTCGATTGGTGTAAGAGCAATCAATCTGTGCATCATCGGGCCGGGCGCTGATTTGGTTCGTACTCGTGGGGGCAGAGAACTAAGCGGCACGATTGGCAGAAATGGCTACGCGTTTCTTTGCAATAGGGCCTAGCCAAAATTCGTTACCAAGTGCGGCACGGCCTTTGCAAATAAGCCGCATGAAAAAGAGCACGACGGAAAGTGGCTACCGAAGATCAGATGCGTCAGGGTGCCGTGGTATGTCGTAACCCGATGACGGCCGTTTTTCAGCATCTTCATCGGTCCGAGGGGACGCTTGCCTCCGAGGCGAGTCGATGACGCGGCGCATGTGGCCACTTCCGTCGTTTATTTTGTTGTTAACTCGGGAAGAGTGTGTCGTGTGGCCCGTGCAAGTGTTCGAGCATTCAGGCCATGAGTCAGCAGAAGCGAGAGACCGGTAGATCGAAACGGCCACCACATGGTTATGGCAACGTCACGGGTGTGCCGCCGGCGATCTCGCATCATGGCTGGTACGCGGCGCCCAACCCGACTGCGCCCCGCTTCAAGACTTACCGGCGAACCGCATTTCGGTATGCGCTCCGCGTGCCGTCCCATTGATTAACATCGTTGTGATGGTTACGCGGAGCGTTTGTGTGAAAGGCAGCCGTCACTGCTTCGTTTCCGCAGTCGCGTCGGCTATTGCCTGGGGCATCGCCGAGCCTCTGCCCAGGCACCCAGTATCGATATTACGCCAGGATGCCCTTCACCACTTTGCCGGCCACATCCGTCAGGCGGAAGTCGCGCCCTTGGTAGCGGTAGGTGAGGCGTTCGTGGTCGATGCCGAGGAGGTAGAGCATCGTGGCGTGCAGGTCATGCACATGCACGGGGTTATCGACGGCGTAATAGCCGAGTTCGTCGGTCGCGCCGTACGAGATGCCGGGGCGGATGCCGCCGCCGGCCATCCACATACTGAAGCCGCGGATGTGATGGTCTCGGCCGGCCTTGGGTTTCGACACATCGCCCTGAGCCATCGGCGTGCGGCCGAATTCGCCGCCCCAGATGACCAGCGTTTCATCGAGCATGCCCCGCTGTTTGAGATCGGTGATGAGGGCGGCGCTGGCCTGGTCGGCCGACTCGCACAACTCGGGGATGTGCGTGCGGATGCCGTCGTGGAAGTCCCAATCGCGGTGATAGAGGTGGATGAACCGCACGCCGCGCTCGGCCAGCCGGCGGGCGAGCAGGCAGTTGTACGCGAATGAGCCGTCGGCGCCCTTGCAACCGTACATGTTCATCACGTGCTGCGGTTCGTCGGCGATGTTGACGAGGTCGGGCACGCTCATCTGCATGCGGAAGGCGAGCTCGTACTGGGCGATGCGCGTGGCAATCTCGGGGTTTTGCTCGACGGCGTCGCGCATGCGGTTCAGGCGATTGACGGCGGTGATGACTTCGTCTTGCCGCGGGCGGTCGACGCCGGGCGGGTTGCTCACGTAATGCACGGGGTCGCCGGTCGAATAGAACTGCACGCCTTGGAATTTGCCGGGCAGGAAGCCGCTGTGCCACTGGCGCGAGGAGAGCGGCTGCGGCGACCGCGTGCCCGCGCGGCTGGTTAGCACAACAAAGCCGGGCAGGTCGTCGCTTTCGCTGCCGAGGCCGTAATTGACCCAGGCGCCCATGCTCGGCCGGCCGGAGATCGCCGTGCCGGTGTTCATGAACGTATGGGCGGGATCGTGGTTAATCTGCTCGGTCTGCATCGAGCGGACGATGCAAATGTCGTCGGCGATGCTGCCGATGTGCGGCAGGTAGTTGCAGATGGTTTGTTGCGATTGGCCGAACTTGCTGAATGTCGATTGTGAGCCGAAGCAGAGCAGTTCTTTTTGGTTCTGCAGTTGGGCGATGGGCTGGCCCTTGGTGAACGACTCGGGCACGGGTTTGCCGTGCATGGCGGCGAGCTTCGGTTTTTCGTCGAAGAGTTCGAGGTGCGACGGCCCGCCGGCCATGCAGAGGAAGATGACGCGTTTGGCGCGCTGCGGGAAATGAAGCGGGTTGATGACACCACGGTGAGGCTGTGGCTTGCCGTTGTTATCCGCGCCGCCAGCCTGGTTGGCAGCGAGGACGCGCGGTTGCAGCAGGCCGGCGAGGGCCATCGAGCCGAGGCCGAGCGAGGCTTGGCCGAGGAAGGTGCGGCGAGCGAGGTGTTGATCGTGATTCGTCATCTTTTACGCGTCGGCAGATTAGTGTTGGCGCCAGAGGGGGAGACTTGGAGAGGCGGAGAGGGGGAAAGCCGAACCTATTTCTCCCCCTCTCCTTGTCTCCCTCTCTCCCGCTCTTTAATAACTCAATTTCGGGTAATTGTTTCGTTGAGGTTCAGCAGCACGCGGGCGACCGACGTCCAGGCGGCGAGTTCGGCCTTGTCGATTTCTTTCGGCTGTGGCGAGATGCCGACGGTGAGGATGGCTTCGGAAGCCTTGGGATTGCCAGCGTACTGGGAACGGTGGTTCGCGAGCAGTTGCGAGAGGACAGCGGCTTCAGCGGGCTGCGCGTCGCGACCGAGGACCTGGCGCCAGGCCCAGTGGATGCGGGCGGTCTCGTCGGCCGGGGCGCTCGTGAGCACTCGCGCCGCCAGGGCGCGGGCGGCCTCGACGAACGACGGATCGTTCAGCAGCACGAGGGCGGCCGTCGGCGTGCAGGAGAGGGGGCGCTGAGCGGTGCACTCTTCGCGGGTGGGCGCATCGAACGCCAAGAGGAACGGCAGCAGATATTGACGTTGCCAGTGCGTGTAAACGGCGCGGCGAAATTGATTGTCGCCCGACGAAGGCGTGTAATCGCGCTCGGGGAAGTTGAGCGCGGCGTAGTATTTCGCGGGTTGGTAGGGGCGTACAATTTCGCCGCCGAGCTTATTGACTAACAGGCCGCTTACAAGCAGCGCGTTGTCGCGGATTTGTTCGGCTTCGAGGCGGAACCGCGACTGGTGTGCGAGCAGGCGGTTTTCGGGGTCGATCGTGTCGGCCTCAGGCCGAGGCAATGACGATTGGCGATAGGCGCTCGTCGTTACCATCTGGCGGATCATGTACTTAAGGTCCCAATTGTGGTCCATGAAGTCGATCGCCAAGAAATCAAGCAGATCCTGATTGGGCGGGGCCTCGCCGCGCGAGCCGATATCGATGAGCAGCTTCGAGAGGCCGGCGCCGTAGTAGAGTTTCCACAGGCGATTCACGACGACCCGGGCCGTGAGCGGATTGTCGCGCGAGACGACCCAGTTGGCGAGGTCGAGCCGATTCGCACGGCGACCGGCCGTGTCGAGTTGCTTGAGGAAGTGCGGCGTGTGGGGCTGCACGACGGGGCCTGAGCGATCCATCCAATTGCCCCGCGGCAGAATGCGAATCTCGCGCGGCGGCACGGCCTTGGTGATCATCGTCGGCACGAACTCGGCTTCGAGCCCGGCCCGTTGCTGTTTGAGTTCGACGAGCTCCTTCTGGCGAACCTCCCACTTGCCTTTGAACAGGCCACTGAGCGAGGCTTCGAGCTTGGCAATTTTTTCGTCGAGCGGTTTGCACTTTTCATACGTTGGCAACGTCCAGGCAAGCATTTCGGGTGGGCGCTGCGTGGGAAGTTCGTTGCCGCCGACGGGCTGGAACGAGCCATACTCGTCGACGTCGGCGAAGAATGACTGCAGACTGTAGAAATCGTCCTGCGTGTAGGGATCGAACTTGTGGTCGTGGCACTGCGCACAGCCCATCGAGCCGGCCAGCCAGGTTTCGGAAAAGTTTCTCACACGGTCAGCGAGATAGATCGCGCGGTACTCGGCATCCTGCGCGCCGCCTTCGTGCGTGGTTTGCAGCACACGGTTGTAGCCGGTCGCAACGAGCTGCCACATCGTGGGGTTTGGCAGCAGATCGCCGGCCAGTTGCTCGATCGTGAACTGACTGAAGGGCAGGTTGTCGTTGAAGCTCTTGATGACGTAGTCACGATACGGCGTGATGCGGTGGTCCTGGTCGCCGTGGTAGCCGACCGTGTCGGCATAACGCACGAGGTCGAACCACCACGTGGCCATGCGTTCGCCGAACGCGGGCGACGCGAGCAGGCGATCGACGAGCTGTTCGTAGGCGTCGGGGCGAGGATCGTTCGCGAACTCATCGACTTGGGCGGGTGTCGGCGGCAGGCCAGTGAGATCGAAGTACACCCGGCGGACGAGCGTGATGCGATCGGCCTCAGGACCGGGGTCGAGGCCATGTTGCTCTTGAGCCGCGAGCAGAAAGCGGTCGATGTCGTTGCGCGGCCATGCGAGTTGTTTCACTTCGGGCACGGTCGGGCGGGTTGGCGGGAGATACGCCCAGTGCGGCTCGTACTTCGCGCCGGCGTTGATCCACTTCCGCAGCAGCTCGATTTGCGCGGCCGTGAGCGGTGGGCGCTTGGAATCGGGCGGCGGCATCTGCGTCTCAGGGTCGCTGCTTGAAACGCGGGCAATGAGGTCGCTGGCGTTGGCATCGCCGGGGACAATGGCCGACTCGTGAGCGCCGGCTTCGAGGTCGAGCCGTAGGTCAGCCTGGCGTGTGCCGGAATCGGGGCCGTGGCAGCTGTAGCACTTCTCCGAAAGGATCGGGCGGATGTCGCGATTGAAGCGCGGCGTATCTTCAGCGTTCACATGCGTGGCACACGCGCCGGGCCATAGCACCGATGCGGCAACCACTGACAGAATCAGTCGATCAAGGCCCATGAGAATTGCGCGGTTGGCCGCGTGAGTTCGAGTGCTGATCGCGGCTGGCGAGCACAAGCCGGCCAGTTGGCCGAAGATGTGAGACATGAGCGAGTGGCCGACCCTATTATCATTATGGGGGTGCGCGGCGGCAAGGAAGCAGTGACCGATTCGACGTTCGTGCCGCCGACGCTTTGGGCTGTGTGAGGTTGCTTTTTCCTAACACAATGTCGGCTGACTGGGGCATCGCTATCCCTCTGCCCCAGGCACCCATATTTGTGCCAACACAATATCGACCGACTGGGGCATCGCCGAGCCTCTGCCCCAGGCACCCGCAAAAGGCTGGCGCTTCCCGGTGCCATCGAAAGATCCTCTCGTCGAGCGAGAGGTCTGCACTGGTTTGCGGCAGGGGTGCGGCGGGCGCATAATAAACGGCGATAGGTAAGGGCGAACTTGCCGAAAATCTGACAGCTCAACGAGGCCTGCGCACAGGCGCGCAGGGACAAATCGTCATGGAATCCAACCACGTTTCTCGGCGGAATTTCATCAAAAATTCAGCGGCGGCGACAGCGGTCGCGATGGCGGCGCCGGCGGCCCTCGGCGCCCGAGCCGCTGATGAGAAACGAAGTCCGAACGAGCGGCTGAGGATCGGGTTCATTGGCGTCGGCGGCCGAGCCCAAGAGCACATCCAATCGGCCATGGACTTGTCGAACGCCGGCAAGGTCGAGATCGTCGCGGTGTGCGACGTGTTTAACCGCCACCGCAAGGAGGCGGCGGAAAAGATTTCGCGGGGAACGAAGGATAAGCCGAAGCAGATTCTCGATTACCGCGACATCCTCAACGACAAATCGATCGACGCCGTGTGCATCGCTACGCCGGACCATTGGCACGCCAAGCAAACAATCGACTCGCTCAAGGCCGGCAAGAACGTGTACTGCGAAAAACCCATGACGCACAGCGTCGAGGAAGCGATCGCGGTGCTCAAAGAGTGGAAGACATCGGGCAAGGTGATGCAGGTCGGCGTGCAGTCAACCTCGCTGCCGCTGTGGACGGATGTGAATCGCCGGCTCACGGAAGGACAACTGGGCAAGGTGCTGATGTACCAGACGTCGTACTTCCGCAACTCCGACGTCGGCCAATGGCGGTACTATGATCTCACACGCGATATGACGCCGAAGAACATCGACTGGCCGATGTTCCTGGGCACCGAGTTTTCGCTTGCGCCGAACATGCCGTTCGATCGCGAGAAATATCATCAATGGCGCTGCTATTGGGACTTCGGCGCGGGCATGTTCACCGATTTGTTCGTGCATCGCACGACCGTGATGCTCAAGGGCACGGGCTTGCGGTTTCCGGGCCGAGTTGTAGGCGCGGGCGGCATTTATTTGGAGTATGACGATCGCGATGTGCCCGACGTGGCGACGGTGGTTGCCGACTTTCCCGAGGGCGTGCAGGGTATCGTGACGGCGACGATGTGCTGCGCGGAAACACCGGTGCCGCAGATCATTCGCGGGCACAACGGCTCATTCGTGTTTGGCAACGGCGAAGGATTCGAGGGTTACGACTTTGTCGCCGAGCGGAAGCAGGTGACGCACAAGAGCGAGCTCAAGGACGAACATATCGATGTGGCAGCGGTGAAAGATACTTCGTTCACCCACTTCGAAAACTTCGTGAACGCGTCGCTCGCCGGCAAGCCCGAGGATGTGAACTGTTCACCGGAACTGGGCGCGGCGGCGATGGTGATCGTGAAGCTCGGTGCGCTCAGCTACCGCCAGGGCAAAGCGTTCCATTTCGACAGCGAAACGCTGACTGTGAAGGATGCGGACCCGAGTTGGGCCCAACGGTGGGAGAAGATGTCGCACGAACGCGCGGGTGCGAAGCACATTCCCGGCTGGAAAGCAGGAGACGAGGGGAGCAAGCTGTATCCGCGCGAATATCAGAAGCTGGCCGGACCGTGGATCAATGGAGTCGATCCGGCGGAGAAGACGACGGCATCAGCGGGTGGTTAACGCAGCACTCAGTTTTTTCTCAGGGGAGTGGCTGGGATCGACCGCAAGCGAGCCCCAGCTGCGCCAGAGTGGCGCCAGGATCACAGGGCTCGCGGCCCTTACTCCGAAACCGGCCCTGGAATCGATCAAGAGCACACAGCCCCCGGCTCTGCCGGGGGTTCGCTGTTGGTTGGCCACTGCTAATTGCTAACTCCCGGCAGAGCCGGGGGCTGACTGGTGTGCGATGGGTTTGGATTGTCGAGCGTAATGTTGGACGATGCCCGTTCCTACATTAGTTCGCCCAATTCTGGCCCATGACGCGCAGCCGCAGCGCGAGGGCGACGGCAAAGACGCCGAGGGCGAGCATGTACGCGCCAATGAGCAGCGTGAGCGCGAGCAGCCCGGGGCCCGGGCGGAACATGATGATCAGGCCGAAGACGATGGACATGGCGCCTGAGAGCCCTAGGATCCATTCGTCTTCGAGTTCTTTGCGCAGTGCGAACGCGGCGTAGACTTCGAACACGCCGCGCAGGAACGCTGACGTGGCTATGATCGCAGCCAGCACCAGCAGTGTGAGGCTCGGATAGGCGTACGCGATAACGCCGGCGGCGACTGCGAGCAGGCCCAGAATGACCATCGTCCACCAGATGGTGCCGTCGGCTTCGCCGCGAAAGCCGAGGATAATGGCGGCGACCCCATCGATAATCGTGAACGCGCTGAACAGAACCACAAGCGTATAGAGCGTGATTTCGGGCCAGACCATCGCGCAGATGCCGAGCACGATTGCGGCAATGCCGCGGGCCATGAGTACCCACCAGCGTCGACAAACGGTTAACAACATGGCTACCTCTCAGGAACAAAGAAGATGAGTGGCGGTGATGTGGACGATCGTACCGCGCGCTTAACGCAGAGTCGATGGGCGAGATCGCCCGTGGTTCATTCGCTCGGCTGAGTGTTCGACAGGGGTGGCTGGGGTCGAGCGCAGTGAGCCCCCAGTGAACGCTGGCAATACGCTGGCGCACTGGGGGCTCGCCTTCGGCTCGCCCCCAGGCACACCAAGATCACGGATGTGTTTCGATTATTCCGGAGCCGTGCGAATTACGAGCAGGCGAGGTTCGGTCATACTGTCGATGGCCCAGCGGACTCCTTCGCGGCCGAGGCCGCTGTCTTTTGTGCCGCCGTACGGCATGGGGTCGGTACGCCAGGACGGGATTTCGTTGATGAGCACGCCGCCGACGGCGAGTTCGTCCCAGGCCCTGTAAATGCGGTTGATATCGCGCGTGAACACGCCGGCCTGCAGGCCGTAGCGGCTGTCGTTGACTTTCGCCAGCGCTTCGTCGAAGTCGTCGAAGGGCTCGAGCAGTGTGACCGGACCGAAAACTTCTTCGCAGGATAGGTCGGCATCGCGCGATACGTTTTCGAGCACAGCCGGTTCGATGATGTTGCCGTGTCGCCGGCCGCCGCACAGTCGCTTTCCGCCCTGCTCTACTGCTCGCTGGATGGTGTTCTCAATGCGTTTGGCTTCGTCTTCTGAAATGATGGGGCCGACGACGGTCCGTTCATCGCGCGGGTCGCCAAACGTGATGTTGCGGACGGCATCGACGAACTGTTCGCGAAAGCTGTCGTAGATTTCGCGGTGCACCAGGATGCGCTGCACGCTGATGCAGCTTTGGCCCGATTGGTAGTAGCCGCCGAAGACACAGCGGTTGACGGCGTCGACGAGATTGGCGTCGCGCTCAATCACTACGGCCGCGTTGCCGCCGAGCTCCAGCGTGACCTGCTTCTTGTGAGCGCGATCGCGGAGTTCCCAGCCGACCTTCGGCGAGCCAGTGAAGCTGAGCTTGCGGATGCGCTCGTCTTCGACCAAGGCGGCCGAGTCGCTCGCGCGCATCGGAAGAATGGAAAACGCGCCGGGTGGCAAGTCGGTTTCCGCGAGAAGCTCGCCGACGATCAGCGCGCTAATCGGCGTGAAGCTCGCGGGTTTGAGCACAAATGGGCAGCCGCAAGCGATGGCCGGGGCGATCTTGTGGGCGACGAGATTGAGTGGGAAGTTCCAAGGCGTGATGAAACCGCAGGGACCGACTGGCACGCGCTGCCACATCGCGCGATAGCCGACGCCGCGCGGCGAGTCGTCCAGTGGCAGCACTTCGCCAGTGATGCGCGTCGACTCTTCGGCGGCGAGGTCGACTGTGGCGATAAGCCGCGCCACTTCGGCCCGCGCGTATTGAATCGGCTTGCCGACTTCGACGACGAGGACCTCGGCAAGCTCATCGCTGCGCTCGCGGCAGCGCTGGGCCAAGTGCTGCAGCACGGCTTTTCGCTTCCAGGCTGGCAGGCGGCGCATCGGGGCTGCAGCTTCGGCAGCGGCGGCGATCGCTTCGTCGAGCATCGTCGGATCGGCGAGGGCTACGCGGGCGGCAACTTCACCGGTGAATTTATCGACGACGCCCAAAGTCGCATTGGGCTGCAGTGGCTTGTTAGCGAGAAATAGGGGATAAATGTCCCGATTCATATCCGCACTTACTTAGGAACAACCTGACTGTAACTTCGGCATTTTGGTCGATTGCCACGCGCAATACTGAGAACACCGCAGGTGTTCCACTCCACAGCCCAGCGTCGCGGCGCTTCGCCGCGCACGCTGGGTAGAAAATCCAAGCAATCCCCAACGAACCCTAACGGGGTTCCACACCTTCAGTGCAACCCCGTTGGGGTTGCAATGAGATGGAGTGCTTTCCGAACCCAGGGTGGCGCCTGCGCGGCCTACGCCGCTGCGGCTTACCCTGGGCTGTGGAGTGAAACGCTTTCAGCGTTGAAAATGCGAAAGTTATTTTTTGAGCCATTCCTTTCCGACGCCTTGTGTGGCCTTCGCTCTTTTGAACTTAAGCGAAAAACTATTGTCGCTGGCGAAACTAACCTCTAGCACTTCGCGGCTGTATTGAAGTCGTCGTGTTTTCGGTCCACGCTCTGGAATGATGACGATGTCGATCGATGTGATCGCGCTCGACTTTTGGTCGTATTCAATAACCAGTGTCATCACATCATCAAGTGCACAGAACTCCAAACTATGCGACTGATTGCGCGGGACCAGGGCAAGTTCTTCGTTTTGGCCCGCATCATAGCCGAACTGTTTAAGAATCGTTCGAGCATTTGATAGCGAAACTCCGCGTTGAATTTTGGCGAAAGTTTCGGCAGTCGCCGACGAACAGGCGAGAACAAACAACGCGAAGAAGGCGCATTGAAGAAGCACAATCTTCATGGCGAGTGATCCCTAAGGTAGGATGGGCATATCTGTCCGTTCCGCATAGGTTGTTTCACATTGACCTCGGACGGACAGATATGTCCGTCCTACAACAACGCGTTACCACAGGCCTTTGCCATCGCCGCGCCATTGGACGAAGCCTTCGATGGCTTCGTACTCAGCCAAGCCGAGCTTGTCGAACAACTGGGCCGTGTCGCGGTTGCGGTCTTCAGCGCGTTTCCAGAACTCCCGCATATCGGGGCCGGGGAAGAGCGCGCGGTCTTTTTGCGACTGGTGCTTGAAGATCGCGGTGCGCTTGCGTTCGACCTCGGTCGGACTTAGCGGCACCGACATCTCGATTTCATGCGGGCCCCATTCGTGCCACGCGCCGCGATAGAGCCACACTTCGCAGTCCTTGTACCAGTCATCGTTCTGGCAGCGTTGGCACGCAGTGAGCACGGCGTTGAGGCATACGCGGTGTGTGCCGTGCGGATCGGAGAGGTCGCCGGCAGCGTAGATTTGGTGCGGGCGAATCGTCCGGATCAGCTCGACCACCATCGCGATATCTTCTTCGCCGAGCGGCTTCTTCTTTACACGGCCCGTTTCGTAGAACGGCATATCCAGGAAGTGGAGCTGGTTATCTGGTATGCCGCAGCTGCGGGTGGCGGCGCGGGCTTCGCCGCGACGGATCATGCCCTTGATCGTTTGCACTTCGGGGCTGTCGACCTGGCCGGGTTGCTTGTGCCGCAAGAACTCCTCGACGTGTGCTTCGAGCTGCTTGGCGCGCTCGGGCGACACGTTGAAGTGCGTGTTAAAGTCAGCGACAAAATCGGCGAAGCGAATCGCATCGTCATCGAACACGGCGATGTTGCCGGAGGTCTGATAGGCGACATGCACCTCGTGGCCCTGGTCGACAAGGCGAATGAGCGTGCCGCCCATCGAGATGACATCATCATCCGGATGAGGCGAGAAGATCAGCACGCGCTTCGGAAAGATCTGATCATTCGACCGGTTTTGATCGCCGGGCAGCTTGGCGTGGGCCGGCTTGCCGCCGGGCCAGCCGCTGATCGTCGCCTGGAGGTGGCGAAAGATCTTGATGTTGATGTCGTACGCCGGACCGTGCTCGGCGAGCAGGTCTTGCAGGCCTTCTTCGTTGTAGTCGTTATCGGTGAGCTTGAGGATCGCCTTGTCGAGCTTGCGAGCGAGCCAAATGACGGCCTTGCGAACGCGCTTCTCATCCCACTCGACCGGGCCAAGGAGCCACGGCGTGCGATAACGCGTGAGGGCGTCGGCGGCCGCTTCGTCGAGCACGACTTCGGCATTCGGATGTTCCTGCAGGAAGCTGGCGGCGATCGACGCGCTGATCTCGCCTTCTACCGACTTGGCCACGATCGGCGCTTTGTGCTCGCCGAACGCGAGCATGATGATTTTGCGCGCGGCGAGGATCGTGCCGACGCCCATCGTGATCGCGCGGCGCGGCACGTTCTCTTGGCCAAAGAAGTCGCTAGCGGCGTCGATGCGGGTAACACGGTCGAGCGTGATGAGCCGCGTGCGGCTGTCTTTACCCGAACCGGGCTCGTTGAAACCGATGTGACCGGTGCGGCCGACACCGAGGATTTGGATATCGATGCCGCCGGCGGCCGCGATTTGGTCTTCGTACCAGGCACAATAGTCGGCGACTTGCTCGATCGGGACCGTGCCATCGGGCACGTGGCAATTGCCGGGCTGGATATCGACCAGGTCAAACAAATGCTCCCGCATGAACCGCACGTAGCTTTGCAGCTCGTTCGTATGCATCGGGTAGTATTCGTCGAGATTGAACGTGATGACGTTCGCGAGCGACAGGCCTTCTTCGCGGTGGAGGCGAACAAGTTCATCGTACACGCCGACCGGCGTACTGCCCGTGGCCAGGCCGAGCACGCAGTTGCGGCCAGCGGCGGCGCGCTCGCGGATGAGGTCGGCTATCTCTTTAGCGACGGCCTTGTTGGCGTCATTCGAATGCGGGAACACGCGAACGGGAATGCGTTCGCGTTGGGCGAGCGGATTAGTGGTCATGCGAGAGTGAGACAATGCACGCGGCGCGGCTGCCGCAGGATGGGGTTCAATTCGGGTTGTCATGAACGATTTCACGTGCCTGTAAAGATTTCCAACGCGGTGCTGGCCGCCGGAGTGCCAAGCTGATTGTTCTGGAACCCTTTACTATAAGTACTGACACTGTATAGCGATAGCTCGCAAACGCGAACGCGATTCTACGAAAGTCGCAACGCGGCGGCAGGGCTCGCCTTCCTCATGTTCGTGACTCGCTACGTTGTGGTGTCGTGGCCGCTACCCTTGGAGAATCTTGCTCACTAAAATAACCGCGGCAATTCGCCGGCTAGGAAAACCTCTTTCGAAAACTCTCGCAGGAGATCATCGATGTCGAATCGCATTGGGTTGGGTTTGGTCGCGGGGATGGCAGTGGTTGTGGCCGGCGTGGCGTACCACACGGCGGAATCGCAGGAACGAGCGGGCGCAAAGAAAGCCGATCATGCCGCAGCCGTGCATGGCGACGCCGCCAAGCCAACGATGGCCGTTGCCGTAGTGCACGGCCTCAAAGATGAGAACATCAAAGGCAAGGTCGTATTCACGCAGAAAGACGGCGGCGTGGAGATCGTCGCTGAAATTTCCGGTTTGAAGCCGGGCGAGCACGGTTTCCATGTGCATGAGTTTGGCGATTGCTCGATGGCCGATGGCAAGTGCGCCGGCGGTCACTTCAACCCCACCGGCGATCCGCACGGCGGCCCAGATAGCGACAAGCGTCACGCCGGCGACTTCGGCAACCTCAAGGCCAATGAAGACGGCAAGGCGACGTACAAGCGCGTCGACAAGATGATTTCGCTCAGCGGCGCTAACTCGGTCATTGGCCGCTCGGTCATCATTCACGCGAAGGCCGACGACTTCAAGACGCAGCCGGCTGGCGACGCAGGCGATCGCATCGCGTGCGGCACGATCGGCATCGCGGATCCGAAGATGCAGATGGCGCACTAGCAGCACCGGGCAGCTGTTGGTTGCTTCCAACAGTTGAAATCACATCACTCGTGCCGCAACGCTTCGATCGGGTCGAGGCTGGCGGCACGGGCTGCTGGGTAGACGCCGAAGATTACGCCGACGAATACCGAGATCGCGAACGCGAGCGGAATCGACCAGCCGATGAGATGCGGCTCCATGGTTTGCACGAGCTTCGGCACGTTGGCCATCTGCTGAGGGAACCAGTTGAACAGCGCCTCGCGGGCGACGATCGTGAGCGGCCGGCAGAATGCGCCGCCGAGGATGCCGAGCCCGCCGCCGAGCACCGAGAGCACGACGCTCTCAGTGAGAAACTGGCGGGTGATATCGCGCTTCTTCGCGCCCAGCGCGCGGCGAATGCCGATTTCGCGGGTGCGTTCGACGACCGTGGCCAGCATGATGTTCATGATGCCGATGCCGCCGACGACGAGCGAAATCGCCGCGATGAGGCCCAGGAACACGATGAACATGAGTTGCGTCGTGCGGGCCTGCTCCAATAGCTCCATCGGTACGACCACGGTGAAATCAGGCATCGTCGTGTGGCTGTAGGCGATCGTGTTGCGCACGAGATCGGCCGTGGGCAACACGACGTTGCGGTCGCTCACCTCGACGGTGATTTGCGAGACTTGGTTGATGTCTCGCTGGAATTGCCCCGGCTTGATCGAGACGATCATATCGCCTTCGCGCCGCCAGAGCGTCGTAATTGGGATGTAAATGTCGTTTGAGAACGACTCGGCCGCGAGCGAACCGCCGATGCCGGCCGACGCCATGCGCGGTTTCATCACGCCGATGACCTCGTAGAAATCGTCGTTGATGAGCACTCGCTGACCGAGCGCTTCGCCAATCGGGAACAGTTGCTCGGCCACCTCGGCCGCCAGCACACAGTAGTTGCGTTCGTTGGTCACATCGGCGTCGGAGAGGTATCGCCCGCGATCGAGGGCCAATCGCGTGACCTCGGCATAATCGGGCGTGGTGCCGACAAGCCGGCCTTCGATCTTGCGGTTCTTGTTATGAAATTCGATCGACGGAATGATCCGCATGGGGATCGCTTTGGTGATTGTCGGCACCGTGGCGACGAGGCGGACGTAATCGGCCCGCGTAAGACCGTAACCGGCATCTTGCGCCTGGTCGCCGGAGGGCTTCACCGTGCGGATGATGATATTGAGCGCACCGAGACTTGAAATTTGTTCCTGCGCCGCGCGGCTGATCCCTTCGCCGAGCGCCAGCAGCCAGATGACGCTCGAGACGCCGATAAAGATCCCCAACACCGTGAGCGACGAGCGCAGTGGATGCATCCACAGGCTTTTGACGCTAAGTTGCAGGGTTCTGATCCAGACGTTGAGCATAGTGTGAGGAGCGAGTTGTGAGGATTGAGGAGCGAGAACAAGACAACCGGCGCCTTACTCCATGCTCCCGGCTCCACGCTCTCCGCTAATTCCGCTTATCCGAAATCACCTGGCCGTCTTTCAAAATGATCGAGCGTTTTGTGCGGGCGGCGACATCGGGTTCGTGCGTAACCATGATGATCGTACGCCCTTCTTTGTTGAGGTTCTCCAGGAGGTCGAGAATTTCGTGTGTGGTGGCGGTGTCGAGGTTGCCGGTGGGCTCGTCGGCGAGAATGAACTGCGGATCGTTCACGAGGCTGCGGGCAATGGCGACGCGTTGCTGTTGGCCGCCGGAGAGCTGCGTGGGCCGATGGTTGAGTCGCGAGGTGAGCCCAACCATCGCGGCAAGCTCATGGCAGCGCGCCCGCGTCGTGGGGTTCAATCGCCGACTGTAGTACAGCGGCACCTCAATGTTTTCAACGACCGTGAGTGCAGTCAACAAATTGTACGATTGAAAAATGAAGCCGATGCGGGTGGAGCGGATTTCGGCGAGCGAATCATCGCTCATTTTCGAGACGTCGACGTCGCTCAGAATGTACTGCCCGCCGGACGGCCGATCGAGGCAGCCCAGCACATTGAGCAGCGTGCTTTTGCCGGAGCCGCTCGGACCCATAATCGAAATATAGTCGCCCGCGGGCACGTCGAACGAAACGCCGCGGAGTGCGTGGACAGTCTCTCCGCTGAGCACGTAGTCTTTGCGGAGATCGACAACGCTGACGGCCAGCCTCATTCGGCGGCCCCTTGCGACGTGGACCGCGTGGCGCGGGTCAGGCTGCTGGCTGCGGTGCCAGCACCAGGCACCGCGCCGGCATCTTGAGCGCTCGGCCGTGGGCGTCGCCCGCGCGGCGCGCCTTCGCCGCTCGGTCGCCCATCTGGACTCGCCGCTGCTTTCGCAGGTTGGTCGGCAGATACTTTTGCGCCAGCCCCGGGGGCGCTAGCGCCACCGGCGCCGGCATCTTTAACAGCTGTCGACGGTTGCTCAGCAACAGCGGTCGCGCCGGCTTTTGCATCAGCCGCAGGTTTGTCCTTTTGCGCCGTTCGCTCGCTAGTCGCCGGCTGCGGCACGGCGCGCTGAATCTCTTCCGGCGGCAGCTTCGGCAAACTCACATGGCTCACGTACGCCCGCGGGTTGAGCGCGACTTGCTCGCCTTCGTTGAGACCCGACTCGATGACAAAGAACTTATCGTTCGTGGGGCCGGCTTTAACTTCGCGGGCGTCCCACTTGCCATCGTCGTACACAAAACAGTAATACTTCGGCCCCCAGGCGTAGATCGATTGCACCGGCACCTGGATTGCATCCGGCACGTCGGCACAATGGATTGTGACGGCCGCGGTCATCCCCGAGCGCAAGTCGGCCGCCACGTCGTCGATCTTGATATATGCCTTATACTCTTTGACATTCGCCTGCCGCCAGCTGGTGGGCTCGGCGTACTGATTCACCTTCTCCACGATGCCATGCAACACGCGGTCGCCGTAGCCGACGGGGCGAATATCGGTCCGCAAACCGGGCTGCACATACTGCACGAGGGATTCGTTCACCGTGAGATTTACGCGCATCGAATCGGCGTTTGGCAGCTTGATGATAATCTGCCGCTCGCGCACCACCGCGCCTTCCTCGACGATGAACTGCTGGTCGCCGCGGTTATCGGTGTTGTGCGCGTACTTCACGACGCCATCTTCCGGCGCGGTCATCGTGCACTTGGCAATTTGATCGTCGAGATCTTCCAGCTTCTCGAGCTCGAGCTGATGGCTGTTCTGGGCGGCTTCCCACTTGGCCTTGGCGATGAGGATGGCGCTTTCGAGCGTCGACACTTGCTTGGGCTTGGTAAATTCATCCAGCACCTTGAGCTTGGTCTTCGCCGCATCCAAATCCTTGTTCGCCTTTTCGACGGCGAACCGATCGGCTTCGAGCTGGTTCTCGTTCACATAGCCCTTCGAGGCCAACTTCTGGCTGTAGGCAAAATACTCCTTCGCGCGATTGAGATTCTCTTCGGCCACAAACTGTTCGCTCTCGGCGGTTTGGCGCTCTTGCAGATACGTGCCTTCGAGATACTCGCGCTTGGCAATTACCGCGACGTCGTAGTTATTGTGGGCCTCGACTTCGGCAGCCTTGGCGTCGCTCACCAGAATCTTTTGACCAGTGCGCTCGGCATCGAGGGCCGAAGAATCGAGTTCAACCAGAAAGTCGCCTTTCTTCACCCGCGTGCCTTCGGGCACGATCCGCAGAATGGCGATGCCGCTTGTGTTCTTCGACTTGACGAGCGAGCGAATTTCGGTGACGTCGAACGCCTCGACTTCCCCGCGTTCGGTAATAGAGAGTTCGAAGTCGTCGCGGCCCACTTTGTGCAGAAGAACGTTGGTGTCATCCGGCGAATCGTCACGGCCGGACCACCACCACAGCCCACCGCCGACAGCAACCAGCAGAATCACGAGCCCGGCTGCTGTGGCCGTCGTGAGCCAGCCACAACGGCTGGCCCTCAGGGTACGATTCGAATGCATCTGCTGCCCGCTGAGTGTCATCGTACTCTCCCAAAGCAGGCGGAAACACGGAGTCCGCCTTGGCCCATTCCCATTAAACCCCGGTAACCGGGGCAGGTGCCGCATCGCGCGCACCCGCGCGGCGATCTGAGATCTTCCGGGACGTCACTCGGAGGCATGGTTGCCAGCCTGCCACGATGTGCGCTGTCGTCGCGCGCCGCCGCATTGTCAGTGATAAAAACGTCTCAGACGGCCTGCCTACGATTATAGACATTCGGCCGCTGAACGGTTAGCCGGGAAAGCCACGTGGTTCGATGGCGTAGCGCCGTGAAAAAGTCAGTGAATAGTACGGAAATTTGGGGTTGGCTGATGTTTAATTGGACTCGTGATCATGTACGGGGGTGAGCGGCGGCAAAGCCCGGAACTTGGCCGTTACCTCTGCCGTTCACTTTGTCGGATCTCTCGGCGGAGTTGGCGGCGGCAAGAGCTCGATCGTGGGCGCGGCATCCGACGGCGTCGACTGCGGTCCTTGTAGCGCCGGACCGTCGCCTTGCCGTGGCAGCGGTGAAGGACGCGGCACGATCGCTGCCGACTCGTCATTATCCGTTGTGGTGCTAATATCCGCGATGTCGTGGTCGAGCATCGCGCAGGCATCTGGGTCTTCGCACGGCACCGTATCTGGTAGCTTCGTGAGGAACGTGCGCAGCGGCTGATCGTGCTCGATTCGCAGGCCGCGGCCGTCGAGTTCCATCGTACCGAGCAGGAAGTCAAGGCTGAGGTCCTGCACTTCATGGTCAACCCACACACTCAAGAAGTCATTTTGCACATTGAGCAAGTCGATGAGCGCGTTGACAAGGTCGCGGGCTACCGTGTCGCCGAATTGCGACGCGCCGCCCGGCTCCATTGGCTGCCCCGGGGCCGATGCGGCCACCGGCCGGGCCGGCTCCGACAAACGCAGCCGCGCCAAGTCGACCTGTGTAATGGCCACGTGCACGGCCGCGCGGCGGAGCTCGAAGTTCAGGTCATCGAGCTTGAGTTGCCGTAGGGTCGCGCGCAGGTCGCGATGCGTGCGGTCGCGGAATTGGTAGTATGACCGCTTCGCCTGTTGATACTCGATCAACGATTGACGGTACGTATTTCGCTCGCCGACGCGGGTAAGCGGCGGATCGAACTGCAGGCCGACGCTGAGGCTGCTGTTGCGCCCGCTGAGCGAAAATGGATTATCGTTCTGGTTACGCAGGTCGCCATTGAATACGAAATCGAGGTCGCTTTCCAGGGCGTTGGCATTGAATTGAATGAGCCGCCAGGCATCGACGACGGCTGCCCGGTTGTTCATCCAATCGCGGCGATAGCGGCTGGCAATGCACAACGCTTCTTTGTCGGTGAGATCGACAGGATCGAACGTGATGCCATCGAGCCGGGCCCGCGCTTGCAGCAACGAGAGCTCCAGCATCGAGCCTGAAAGCTTATTGAGTGCAGCCGTCAGCTTCGCGCGATGTTCAACCACCGGCAGATTGGTGGCGCCAGTGACGCTATCGAGTTCGGCCCAAATCGCCGTAAGCTGACCGCTGAGCAACTTGAACTCTTCTTTGGTTTCCACAAACCGCTGATCTAAGCGTGCGACGCTGACGAGGTCGGGATCGATATTCGCTTGTTGCGTTTCCTTGCGAACGGAGAGTCGCTGGAGAAATGCCCGCCGCGATGGCAACGCCGCTTCAAGCCGGGCCAGGTCGAGTTCAGCGGCAGCCAGGCGAGCTTGCGAAGTGACACGAATTTCGGCCGCCCGCTGCACTAGCGAGGCGAAATCAGTGCTCTGTGCCGTCAGCTTCGGATGCGGCGGCGGCTCGTTCGGCAGAATGAGCGGTTGCGGCGGCAGGCCTTCAGGCGTTGCCGCCAGGCCGCCTTCGCGCAGGACCGTGAGCGTGTCGGTGATGCGAATCTGCAAGGCCGAGAGATCAGGATCAAGCAAATTGAAGTGGTCGAGCAGCGGGTCGGCGATCTTCACATCGAGCGACGGCGGCAGGCCGTAGTTCACTTTGAAGTTGTCGAGCGCGTTCGCGTATGCGTTTTCGTTGTTGAGCAGCTGGCTTTGCGCGTTGTAGAGCGCCTGGCGGGCGAGATCGACTTGGAACCGATCGATGCGGCCCGCTTCGTTGGCGGCCTGCAGTTGCTCCAGGCTGTCGCCGAGGCCCGCAATATTCGAGTATTGGTTGCGGATGATCTGCGCCGTTTGCAGCAGGCCGATGTAGCCGCCGGCTTGTTGAGCGCCGGCGCCACCGGTGAGCCCGAAGTTCTGATTGGCCCCGGTGCCACCGACACCACCAACGCGACCGAAACCGCCGACGCCAACGCCGCTGAATCCTTCCAGGCCGCTGCCGCCGAGCAAACCACCGCGCCGGCTGGGGCCCGATCCGGCGTCGCGGCCCGTGACTACGTTCAGGTAGAAACCCTGTTGATATTGCTGCATCTGCCGCACATTGGCGAGCAGCGCACGTTCGGAAATCGTGAGCCGTTCGAGCACGCGAGCACGGCCGCCGAAACGCAACAGTGGCTGCACGAGGTTGAAGTTTAGAATCGAGCGGCTCGAGTAGTCGTCGGGTCCGGCGAACTGCCAGACAAGGGAGTTCGCGAAGCTGACCACGATTTCGCCGCCGGTCGCGGTCAGTTTTTCGACGCGATAGGGATTATCTGGCCGCGACGGACTTACCGTGAGCACGCTGGACCCGGCCGGCGTACCGGCCGCCTGCGGCCCTGCTGCCGTGTAGAAGATCGACGAGCCGCCGAAGAACTGCGAATCGAAGCGGAACCGCTCGAAAGTTACATCGAGGCCCGAGAGGTACAGCGTTTCCAGTTGCTGCTGATAAGCCGGCGACTCGAGCAGCGCGACTTGCACGGCCCCCGCGATATCGAGCACGACGTTGCCGTCCTTATCGCGCGGCAAGTAGCTTTCCCACGAGGGGTTCGAGGTATACGGCGTCTTGCCCATGTGCCGCCAGCAAGGCGCGCCAGGCTTACAGTCGACGCAGTGCATCAGCTGGTGAGAAATCGGATCATCGGGCGGCATCGGCGGGCAATCGGGGCTGTTGGGGTCGTACATCCGCGACTTCGGATCGACGTCGATGCGGTACTCGCCGGGCGCTTCGCCGAGCGCCACCGACTTGCTGTCGATGATGCAGTTCACCTCGCGGTCAGCCTGGCGACGATAATAGGGCCGCGTGCAGCTGAGCGATGGCGCGAGCATCGAAACGAGCGCAAGCCATGCCGCCGCGATGTGCACTGCGCGGTGCGGACTCGGCGGGAACACGAATGAGAGGCAATTCATTCTCATGCCGCCTCCCGCGTTGGGGACACGCAATGCTTGGCGGCCGCCTGTTGAACGTGGACCTGCAGGTCATCGGCCGCCAGCACCAACGCACCGATAAACGCAGTGCCAGACTGCGTTAGGTACCACAGATTGCGTCGCCGGTCCTTCGACGACGCCTGCTGCAAGATCCAACCGCGGGCTCGCAGTCGCTCGACCGTGGCGCTCACTTGAGCCGGCGAAAACGCCAGCTGTTTCACCAGCGTGGTTTGATCGAAGCCGCGGTGAACGCCTGCCCTTAGGCACCACAGCACCTGCAACTCAGGCTCGGCGATTTCAAATCGCGTGCACCACTGCGCCAGCGCCCGCGACGCCCGCCGGCCGTCAATCGCCGTGTGACAAACCTGCCCCACATGCGCTGCCGCCGCTGGCGCCCGGTCGAAACGCTCGCCATTCGAAGAAACTGCGTGTGCTGTCAATGCTCGCCGTCCTTGGCTCCGAAGAGAAGCTGCGCAGGGTGGGCAGTGTCCATCCTACGATCGTTCACAACCGAATCGTTCGTGTTCAAATAATTCGGGTGCGAATCGTTCAGACTTGAAGCAAATTGGCCCGTGACTCGAGCAACCTGGCAGCTATCACAACTGTCAGCATCCCACAAATAGAAAAAGACGGGAGCCGCACAGGCAGCACCCGTCTTTCTAAATTCAGAACTTTGCGATCTGGCAAAGCGTCGCTAGTTGTTCGACTTTTCTTCGCCGCCGCGATTGCGTCCGCCTCGTTCACCGCGGGGCCGATCGCCGGGTTGCCCCCCGCGGCCAACAGGACCGCGCAGCTGCGACAGATCAACTTCGACCTTCTCGCCCTTGAGAGCTTCGAGGTCCTTCTGCTGTTCGGCGGTGAGCACTTCCATCATGGCTTTGGATTCTTCTTCGCGAAGCTTATCCATCTTTTCGCGCATTGCCTCGCGGCCGCCCTCCTGATCGCGGGCGCTTTGGAACAGGTCGCGCATGGACTCCATGTTCTTTTGGCGGATGTCTGCGAGTTTCTTCTTCTGGTCGTCCGTCACGTTGAGCTCTTTCGCCACGCCGGGATCGAGCGCGGCGTTCGCGCCGTTCACCTGCACGAAAATCCCAAGCAGCCGCTTCTGCTGGCCTTCATCGAGCACTTCATTGACCTTCGTCGTCGTGCTCGCCATGAGTTCCTGCATCTTCTCGCGCCCCGAGCCGTCGTCCATCGCTTTGCGGAGGGCGTCGCGCATGTCGTCGTTAATCTGCTTGAGCTTGTCTTTCTGATCGTCGGTGAGTTTGAGCGCGTCTTGAACTTCCTTTAGCATGAGCAGCCGCGCGGGGGTCGGTGGGCCACCCATGCCGCCGCCAAAACCACGACCGCCGCGGCCACCTTCGCGTTGCGCCAACGAAACCTGGGCCATCAGGGCGACCACCGCCGCTGCGGCAATGAGCAACCAACCTTTGCTTGCGAATCGCATCGTACCTACCCTTTCCTGAGTCGAACTTCGTGCCCCGGGCGCGGAAAGAACCGTCGCCTCCCAAATTAAAACCCCGCAAGGGACGGGCAGGTATCGCAAAAAGTCGAGCAAGCGGAAAAGGCCGCAAATTGCACGCCCCACGAGCGCAACGCCCCACCGGCCGGATGGCGGAGGGTACCCACTCTACACCGATTCGAGCGTGGCACTGGCTGGGTCGCGGAAGCGGTAGCCGATGCCGCGGACGGTTTCCACGAGCACGGCATGCGGCCCCATTTTCTTGCGGAGCGAGCGGATGTGAACGTCGATCGTCCGCTCGAGCACCAGTGAATCGCCGCCGAGCGCCGCGTCGATGAGTTCGCTTCGCGAATACACCCGCCCCGGCTGGCGGACGAGCGCTTCGAGCAAGCCAAATTCGCTCGGCGTGACATCGAGCGGTTGCTCGTCAATCGTTACGCGGTGCCGTTCGCGGTCGACCAGCACACCCTGGCTCACAACGACGTTGTCATCACTGCCGTGGCCTTCGCGGCGCCGCAGCAGCGCCCGGATCCGCTCCAACAGCACCTTTACGCTGAACGGCTTCGCGACATAGTCATCTGTACCCACGGAAAAGCCGACGACTTCGTCTGTCTCCTCGGTTTTCGCTGTGAGCATGAGCACGAGCATGTTCCGGGTCGCCGGGTCGGCCCGCAGCCGGCGGCACACCTCCAGCCCATCGACCAGCGGCAGCATCAGGTCGAGCACGACCAGATCGGGCCCGCGCACCCGGGCCTGCCGCAGGCCTTCCTGGCCGTCGTTGGCCACGAACGTGTCGTAACCGTCGCGGCGGAGGTTGTAATCCAGCACCTCGGCCAGCGAACGATCGTCTTCAACAATGAGTATCTGCCCCTTAGCCATGACCATTCGTCTTACTCGTGTGACTGCGCGCTCGGGTGAAGGTTATCAAAATGATGCCGCGCGATCTCGCCTTCGACGAGGTAGATGACATCCTCGGCAATGTTCGTCGCGCAGTCGCCGATTCGCTCGACATGCCGGCAGACCGAGAAAAAGTGGATGGCCGGTTCGACCATGTCGGGCTGCGATCGCATCACGTCCAAGAGGTCGTCGATTACGCGGCGGTTGTATTCGTCGACTTCATCATCCCGCCGGCAAACCTCGCGGGCGGCGTCGACATTCTGATCGACGAACGCATCGAGCGCTTCGTGGACCATGTCGGAAGCGCGGATGAACATCCGCTCGAGCTTGTCGGGGATTTCGAACTCCGGCCATTCGGTGAGCGAGAGCGTGCGCTCGGCGATGTTCACCGCCAGATCGGCGATGCGTTCCAACTCGGTATTGACCTTGAGCACGGTCGCCGTCCGGCGCAGATCCACCGCCACCGGCTGATGGAGCGCCAAAATCTTGAGGCACTCTTCTTCGATCTTGACCTCGCGGACGTTGATTTCGATCTCACTGGCCGCCACGTCGTTCGCCACATCGGCGCGGCGCTCCAACAGCGCCTGGCAGGCCTTCGCAATCATCTCTTCGACTCGCGATGATTGGTCGAGAATCTCGCGTTCCAATGCTTCCAAATCACGTTCTAAGTGTTTTGACATGTGGTTCGGTGCGTCGGTAAGTAAGTGAGTAGGTTAGTAGGTGAGCCAAGTCCGCCATGTTGCAAACTTGCCCACTTACTCACTCACCGACTCACCTACTCACCACCTTTCAACCAAATCGCCCAGTAATGTAATCTTCAGTCTGCTTCCGTGACGGGTTCGTGAACAGCTCGTTCGTCGACCCCGCCTCGATGAGTTCGCCTTGATAAAAAAATGCCGTGCGGTCCGATACCCGGGCCGCCTGCTGCATGTTGTGCGTCACGATCACGATCGTGTAGCGATCGCGGAGCTCGAAGATGAGGTCTTCGATGCGCGAAGTCGATGCCGGGTCGAGCGCCGACGCCGGCTCGTCCATGAGCAGCACTTCGGGATTCGTGGCCAGCGCCCGGGCAATGCACAGTCGCTGCTGCTGACCGCCGGAGAGCTGCAGCGCCGACTCCTCGAGCCGGTCCTTCACTTCTTCCCACAGCGCCGCCCGCGTGAGCGACTTCTCGACGATTTCGTACAGCATCGACTTCTGCCGCACGCCGGCCACGCGCGGGCCGTAGGCCACGTTTTCGAATATCGACTTCGGAAACGGGTTCGACTTCTGAAACACCATGCCCACGCGTTTTCGCAGTTCGACGACGTCGACTTTAGGACCCAGAATGTCGCTGCCATCGAGCAGCACGTCGCCTTCGACACGGGTGCCGTCGATAAGGTCGTTCATCCGGTTAAGGCACCGCAAAAACGTACTTTTGCCACAGCCGGAGGGACCGATAAACGCGGTCACGCAGTTCTGCGGGATCTGCAGCGACACATCGGCAAGCGCCCGCTTCTGCCCATAGTAAAAATTGAGGTGCGACACCGAGATCTTCGGCGTGCGACGGGCCATGTCGTCCGCCGTGCGTGCCGGTCGTTCTCGCGGAATGGTCGGCCGTAATGCCATGATCGGTCGCTTGAGCGGGGCGTCTTGCATCATCATCGTACGCTCTCAATTCTAGCCGACGCGCGGCTAACCGCGAGCCGGGCGATTTCGCTGTAAATGGTGCACCATGAGCCGCAGCGTCAGATTCAGCACGAAAATCAACGCAATCAAGATTAGCAGCCCGGCCCAAGCCAAATTCTGTTCATCGCGAATCGGGCCGGTCGCATAGACGAACACCTGCACGGTGAGCGACGGGAACGGTTGCGACGGGTCAAGCGTCAACAATCGTGAACCGAGCGCTGTAAACAACAGCGGCGCCGTTTCGCCAGCCACGCGGGCTATCGCCAGCATGACGCCCGTAATGACGCTGCCGCTCGCCGCCGGCAGCACCACTTGCATGATCGTGCGGGCCTTCGTCGCGCCCAGGGCGATGGAAGCATCGCGATAGCTGTTCGGCACCAGCCGCAACATTTCTTCGGTCGTGCGGGCGACGATCGGAATCATGATAAAAGCCAGTGCGCACGCACCGGCGTAACCATTGAAACGGCCCATCGGCACGACAAACAATTCGTAACCCAAGATGCCGACCACGATCGACGGCACACCGGAAAGGACATCGGCAATGAACCGCAATGGCGCGCCGAGGTACGACCGGGCCGAGTATTCCGACAGATAAATCCCCGCCAGCATGCCGAGCGGAATTCCCACCAGGCTCGCGAGGCCGATGAGAAGGCACGTGCCCACGAGCGCGTTTTTTAGGCCGCCGGGAGCGCCCTCCATGCCCGGCGGAATCGGCACTTCGGTGAAGATGTCCCAGCTCAAGTGGCGGACGCCCTTCGCGAGCAAGTACGACGTCACACTCGCTAACAGAGCGAGAATGATGAACGTAAACAGCACGCACAGGAACTTCATCAGCGCCGACTGCGCGGTCACCAATTGGCGGTAAACGCGGTGCTGGCTAAGTTGGATTTCGTTGGCCGAGAGTTCCATACGTGCTTTCTATAACTATCCGATTCCTTACTTCTGAAGTGAACGATTTCCAGCGTCCTACGTTAATTCGCCGTCGACGGTTGATTGCGTTTGCCCACCACGAGCCAGCGGGCCGTAATGTTGAAGATCAGTGACATCACCAGCAGAATCAATGCGACTTCCGCCAGTGCCGCCCGATGCAGCTCAGTACTGGCCTCGGCAAACTCATTCGCCAACAAGCTCGACATCGTCTGCGCTGGTGCAAACAGTGACGCATGAATGCGGTTCGTATTTCCAATCACCATTGTGATCGCCATCGTTTCGCCGGCCGCCCGAGCGAGGCCGAGCATCACGGCCCCGAAGAGTGCCGAACGAGAATAACTGAGCATCTCCCACGAGCTTTGCCACCATGTGGCGCCAAGTGCGAGCGTTCCTTCAATTTGCGAGCGCGGCACCGAGCGGAGTACGTCGCGACTGATTGCCGTGATGATCGGCAGGATCATGATCGCGAGCACCAGGCCGCCGCAGAACATGTCGCGACCCGTGAGCGCGATCGGCCGTGTGAGCACTTGGTCGCCGCGCATGGCCGTTTCGGTGAAGAGCCAAGAGCCGATGCCGGGGACCCAGCCGACAAAGCTCCGCAGGAGCGGCTCAACCACATGCTGCAAAAACGGCGCGAGGACGAACAATCCCCACATGCCGTAAGCAATAGAAGGAATTGCCGCCAGAAACTCGACGAGAAACGACACCGTCCCAGCCATTCGCGGCGAACTCAGTCGCACTAAGTACAACGCCGTGCCAAAACTCAGCGGCACCGCAAACACGAGCGCCAGCAGCGAGCTCACCGCCGTGCCGTACACCGCCGGCAACACGCCGAAAACCGGCTTCACCGACTCCATCACGACCTTGCCATTCTCGACGAGCACCTTGCCGTCGCTGCCGCGGGCTGGCACGCTGTCGCCCGGCCGCCACTGTGTCGTGTAAAGGAAGCTCACGCCATATGCGCGAATGCTCGGCCAGGCCGCATAAGCGAGCACGGCGAACAGCACGGCGAGCATCGCAATGACGCTGATGGCCCCGAACCGCGCGAACATCGCAAGCACCATGTCGCTCGTGATGCGCCCTTCGCGGCGCTCGAGCGACCGGGCCGGCGCGCCGGCCGGCGGCAGGTCAACGTTCGCGCCGATCGCTGGATTGGCTTGTGACATACTTCTCTTCGTAGCGACCTTCTTGCTTCGTAGCGGAATTCGCAAGAATTCCGTCTGGCGGCAGTGCGACTGAGTTCTTGCGAATTCAGCTACGGTTATTCTCCGACCTTGAGCGGCGCACCCTTATAGTTCAGCGTCTTGAGCGCTGCCTCGACCTTGTTCACCACTTCCGGCGCGAGCGGTGCGTAACCCAACTCGGGCGCGTACCGCTGGCCTTCGTGCGTCGCCCACCAGAGAAAGCCGGCCAAATCTTGCGCCGCCTTCTCGCTCGGCAGATTCCGCATGTCCTTGTACACAATGACGTAGGTGAACGATGCGATCGGATACGCCTTCTCACCCGGCTGATTCCAAATATCTGCGGCAAGCAGCGTGCCGCTCTTCGGGAAGTCGGCGCTCGCGCCAGCCTTCGAAATCGCCGCCGGCGTCGCTCGCACGAACTTGCCGGCTTTGTTCTCCACAATGCCATTCACCAGGTGGTTGTTGTCGGCGTAGCTTTGCTCTACGTAGCCGACACTGCCTTCCACTTGCTGCACGACGGCCGTGACACCCTCGTTGCCCTTGCCGCCCTGCCCGAACGGCCACTGGACTTGCTTGCCCATGCCGACGGTGAACGCGAAGTCCTGCGACTGCGTGGTGAGATAGCTCGTAAAAATAAAATTCGTGCCCGAACCATCGGTGCGCCACACGGGCGTGATGAACAGATCGGGTAGCCGCACGCCGGGATTGAGTTTCACGATCGCCGGGTCGTTCCACTGGCTCACCTTGCCGAGATAGATATCAGCCAGCAGTTCGCCGCTGAACTTGAGCGGCGAGTCGATGCCCGGCACGTTGAAAATCGGTACGATGCCACCCGCACACGCGGGGAACTCGACCATCTTGTCGTCGCCGCCGACGGCCGCGAGTTCCTTCTTGCCCATCGGGGCATCCGACGCACAGAAATGCACGGTCTTATCGGTGATCGCCCGAATGCCGCCGCCGGAGCCGATCGACTGGTAGTCGATCAGCACATCGGGATGCAGGCCCTGGTAGACCACGACCAGTCGCTTATAGAACGGCGCGGGAAACGAAGCGCCTGCACCTTGCAGCCGAGTTGCGCCGAAAGTGATTGCGGGCAGCATGACGATTGCGAAGAGCGCGCCCGCGATCGCGGCGATTGATCCGCCTCGACGAGTGCGCTGGTCTTTCACAATCGGAGCCATCCGATGCCCGTCCCTTTCACGCGATAGGTTAAGGAACGAGTGTGAAGACCGTGTTAAGAAAGGAAGAAAACCTCTAGCCTACGCAGTTTGTGCATTCCGATTGCGTAAGTGATACACACCTTACCCCCCAGCGAGCCAGGGTGTCCGCTCCCGCCGCTCGAAATGGCTCAATCACCAATCGCGCGACAGCCGCAACCTAGTCCCGCTACTCCAATCCCAGGTCTGGGGCATCGCAAAGCCTCTGCCCCAGCCACCCGCAGGCTCACGTTCTGGGGCATCGCAAAGCCTCTTCCCAGCCACCCACAGGTTCACGTTCTGGCGCATCGCAAAGCCTCTGCCCCTGCCATCCGCAGGTTCACATTGCGGGCATCCGGAAGCCTTTGCGCCCGCCACCCGCAATGGAGCGTACGGATCAGCCCGCCGTGGGCTTCCGTCCGTTTCGCCACGCGCGGGCTGCGGCGCCGAAGCGAATCGTCGGTTCCGCGCGGCGATGCTGCTCGGACGTGCGCCGAAACGCGTTCACGACGTCGCTGCGCGTGAGAATGCCAACCAACTGCGGCGGATTCGCTCGTGACATCACCGGTAACCGCCCGATGCCGTGGTTGGCCATGTGCTCGGCCGCCTGCCGCACACTCGTATCGTCATACACAAACTTCGGCGGCCGCTGGATGAGATCGCGAATGAAAGAGCTCGCGAGCACCTGCGGGTCGTTGATATCGGCTGGCGTCAGCACACCCACAAGCACGCGATTTGCATCGAGCACCGGATAGCCCTGATGCCGGCTGTCGGCGCTTCCCGCCGCAAGCCACTCGCGTACGCGTTCGACCCGTTCCCCCGCCTGCAAGGCTACAACATTCGGCGTCGCGAACTCGCGCACTAGAATCTGGTCGAGCATGTCAGCCACATACTCGGTCGGCGGCCGAATGCCTCGCCGCGCGATCTTCTCAGTCATCAGCGTGTGCCGCATCATGAGGCAACTCACGAGGTACGATGTCGTGCATCCCACCAGCAGCGGCAACAGGCCCATCGGCTCGAGCGTCGTCTCATAGGCGAACACGGCCGACGCCAAAAACGCCCGCGACGCCCCGCCAAATAGCGCGGCCATGCCCACCAGCGCCGCCACGCGTGCATCGGCACCCAACCCCGGCCAGAGGGCAATCACCGCCGACCCGATCGCAAAACCGAGCGCGCCGCCGATCGTGCACAACGGCGCGAGCGTGCCGCCCGATGTTCCACTGGAGAGGGAAATCGACCACGAAATGAGCTTCATCAAGCCGAGCCCGAGCGCTGCGCTTGCCGCAATATTTCCTGAAAGACTATTGGAGATATTGGCATAGCCAACGCCCAGCGTCCGCGGCTCGAAGTAACCGACCACACCCACCGCAATCGCGCCGATGGCCGGCCACCACATCCAGTGCATCGGCATCCGCTCTTCGAAGCCATCTTCGAGCGTGTAGATGAGCCGCGTGATGCAGACCGCGATTGCGCCCATCAGGCAGCCTAATGCCGCATAGAACGCCAGCCCCAACAGCGTCGGCGCCGCAACGTGCGGCATCGCGAAGATGCCTTGCGAACCTTCGACAGCAATGTGAATGCCGGCCGCGGTCGCACTCGCGAGCGCGACGGGAATGATTGACCGCGCACGATATTCAAACAGCAACAACTCGATCGCCAGCAGCACGGCCGACACCGGACTGTCAAACGTCGCCGCCATGCCGGCCGCAGCCCCAGCGGCAAGCAGCGTCTTCCGTTCTTGTGCCGTGGTACTGAGAATCTGACCAAACAACGAACCCAGCGCGCCGCCGGTCGCGATGATCGGCCCTTCCGCGCCGAACGGTCCACCGGTGCCAATGGCAACCGCCGCCGAGAGCGGCTTGAGCAGCGTCACGCGCACCGGAATTCGGCTCTCGTTCCGCAGCACCTGGTCCATGGCTTCGGGAATACCGTGCCCGCGGATTGCCTTCGAACCATAGCGGGCGATGAAGCCCACAATTAGCCCGCCAACGATTGGCACGGCAATCATCCCCAGCCCCAGCTGATTTTGCGATGGCGGCACCATTTCGAGCGAAATCCGCTGGAAGAACGCCACGTTCGTGACCAACGCGATCAGCCGAATAAACACCACCGAAACACCCGCGGCGGTGGCCCCCAGGACAATCGAGAGCAGCGAAATCTGCACGACCCGCCAATCCACAAGTACTGGCTCGGTCGGCACTTGCGCAGCGTCTGCCACCAATTCCAAGGCCGGTGAAACGGGCACGCTATCGCCCACAACTGCCGGCGGCAGAGCTTCTTGCGATGGTGGAATGTCAGAGGGCATAAGGTGGGAGTCGGCAACCCTAGTATAGTAGTGCCGAGCCACCCATCATAGGCAGATGCCAACCGCAGCACGAGCCCCAATTTTGTCGGCCGAACGGGCGGCCCGCACGAGATGAATTGACCGCGAATGTCGCGAACAAACACCGACGAAGGACCACCGATTCTGTTCTCGCGAACTATTTGTGCGACGTCTTGGTCAACTTCCGACAATCATCCAATCCTGTCAGCGAACATCTGCATCATCTGCGAACGCAGTTCCTGCACGCCTACCGATCGACATCTGAAATCGGCCACCAACCGCGAACTGGCGCCCGCGACTAATCTGAAACAAAGCTGAAGCCACGTGCTGGTCGCAAGTTGTGAGCGGCACGGCGCGGTTGTCTTGGCAAGTCTCCCAGCTAGAGGGCTGGGCTATTTGGAGATTGGCGTCGATCGTCTGTTAAGCGCGACGAACAGCCCCACCACTGCCAGCAGCATCGTGCCACTTGGCTCCGGTACGCTCGCGGCTTCGAGGCCTGCGCCACTCGTCGCCGTTCGCCCGAAATTTGCCCGCCACAGGTCGTAATCGGCAATCGAGACCGATCCCGGCGTCGTATCGCGCGGCAGCGCGGTCGCGGTTGCGAACGCATGTCGCCACAGAATGTAGTCTGCTCCATCGACCACGCCGTTGCCGTTGTAGTCGCCGCTAACCACAACTGCCGTACCTGGTACATAGCCGGGGCTGCCCACATCGCCGCCGGGGTGATCGATCACTTCCGACAGCACCGGCTGCGGAGCCCCACTATTTGCGCTGCTCGATCGCGTCCAACTTGACCCAATCGCGGGATCCGACGTGAGGTTAGGCATGAAGATCGATGCCGCGTTGTTCGCGCTCGGCCATCCCGCCGCGCCGCCACTGTCGTACGCCACGACCGCCACCGCATGGTTCATGGTCCGTCGTGGCGACGATATCGACTTGGGCTCCGAGTCATAAGCCGCGAAGCTGTTCCACAGAGCAATCGAGTCGCCGCCGTTCGCAAGTTCCGTCCACAGATTCACGGGAATGAAATTGACGCTTTCTCCCCAAGCCGCCTTCATGTTCTCTAGCGTGGTGCCCGTCCCGCTCGCATTGAACAAGACGCCAACCCCACCTGCCGCAATGGCCCCCGAGTTTACATTCGCCGATGTGAGCGGCGTGTCGTCGTCGTCATCCAATACATAGGGCGTTGCGTTGAAGTCGATAAGCGAACCCGTGTTATTGACAATTTCGATCCATTCCCACGTAGGGTCGGCAGAAGCGGGATCATACATCAGTTCCGACACCACCAAACCACTTCGCGCCCCGCCACCGGGCACCGTTCCCGGCGTGCCCCGATCATTTACGTTGTTCAGCGGCGCACCAGGAAGCGTCGTCTGCATGCTCACGCGAGCGCCGAGCGCGCCGAACGCACTCAAGCGCCAATTGGCTCCGCTCGCAATGCTTCCAGTTCCGCGCCACGCGATGGTCTTACCGTCGCCGGTAGCCGGATAGCCGTTGGTCGTCGCAAAATTCACGCTGGCGACGGCATGTCCAAACGTCCGCCGCGGTTGGGAGTTCGGATCAAGATTGTCGTCGTCGTAGTTCTTGTGCGTGCTCCAGAGACCGATCGCATCGTCGGCAGTGAGCCTGGTGAAACTGCTGACCGGAATCAACGTAATGCCGGAACCCCACGCGTTCGTGAACCTGGTGGAATCGAACCCGAGCGCAGTGCCGTTGTATAGCACGGCCACGCCGCCGGCCGGCACGATCGTATTGCCGTTCGTGGCGAGGATATTTGCCGTGCCGATTTTCGAATCGTCATCATCATCGAATACCCAACCATTCATATCGACGGGCTCCGAAGTCGTATTCCTCACCTCGACCCATTCCCAAGTATCCTCCACGATTGGATTGAACATGATCTCGGTAATCTCGATTTGCGCGCTCGCCGATGTGGCCATCATCCAAGCCGCAAGTGCTCCAAGAAATGTAAAAACTGCGATCCACCCTCGCCGCGCGATCCTCATCTGCTGTTCATCAAGCATGGAAAACTCCCGTCGAGACACCAACGAATAGCGGCGGCTATTATGGCACCGGTCTAGCAAAAATGGGAGCACTCGCCGACTCGGTGCAGCCGCGGAGGCTGTGGCCCCCACAACTGAGCGGTTTCAATCAACCATCTCAGGACTGGTCATTTGACGCCACACTGTCCAGCGGCAGCTTCACGGTAAACGTGCTGCCCTGCCCTGGCGCGCTGGCGACCGAAATTTCGCCGCCGAGCGCCTGCGCGAGATGCTTCACGATGGAAAGACCAAGCCCCGTGCCGCCGAGCTCTCGCGACCGGGCTTTGTCGACCCGATAGAACCGCTCGAAGATCCGATCCTGGTCCTGCGGCTTGATGCCGATGCCCGTATCGGAGATGCAGAGGTGGAGGATCGAAGCTTGAGAGTTGATGGCGGAGGCACGAGCCGGGGGCTGGGGGCTGCGGACTGGGAACGAAACAGGCATGCTTGATGGTGGCTGTTCTTTGTTCGGCCTTGGATTCTTACTCCTCGTTCCTCGCTCCTCGCTCCTTGCTCCCAGCTCCTCTCTCGTCCACGAAACCGTAACTCGCCCGCCGTCCGGCGTATACTTGATCGCATTGTCGACAAGATTATCCACAATCTCGCGCAGCGCCTCGCGATCTGCCCGAACGCGCGGCCGGCAATCCGCCGAACCATTACGATCGATGGCAAGCTGGATGTGCTTCGATTCCGCCGCCGGACGCTGGGCTTCAATGCACGCTTGCACCACTTCGGTTACGTCCACCGGTGCAATCTCAAACGATTGATGCGCCGACTCGATCCGCGCCAACATTAGCATATCGAGTATGAGACTATTGAGCCGATCCGCTTGCTCTTCAATTCGCCCCAAGAATCGCGTCGTAATCTCCGGGTCCGTATCACCGCTTCGTAGTGTCTCGGCATAGGCCTTGATCGAGCTCAACGGCGTTTTGAGTTCATGCGATACATTCGCCATGAAGTCGCGGCGAATCGCTTCCAGCCGCCGCAGCTCGGTCGTATCGTGGAACACGAGCACGACGCCCGGGCATGGCTCTCCCGGCAGCGGCTGTACGTGAATATCGACATCGCACTTCTTCGTCGGCAACCGTAGCGATTCGAACCGCTGCGGCTCACCGGTCTCAAGGCTCGTCGCCACTGCTGCATGCAGCGCATGATTGCGGATGACCTCCAACAGCGGTCGCCCTTCCGCCTCCACCGGGCGAAACCCATACATTCGCCCTGCCGCCGCATTCGCCAGCACGATTCGCTCGCGGGCGTCCACGGCGATGACGCCCTCGATCATGCCGCCCAGCACGGTCGATTGCCGCGCGGCGGTCTGGCTGAGTTGGGTCATCCGATGCCCCAACGACTCGCTCACGCGGTTGAGTGTGCCGGCAAGTGTGCCGAGTTCGTCGCGATTGAGCATATAGACGCGATGCTCGTAGTCGCCTGCAGCTAGCTTGGCCGCCGCTCGATTGAGCGCGCCAATGGGCCGCACAATGCGGCGAATCAGAACGTAGCTCAGCGCAAATACGAAGGCCGTCTCACCAAATATCAGCGACCAGACCCAACGCCGCATAACGGTCGGTTCTGCAACTTCTTCCTGCAGGGCCACCGAAAGAACGATGCCGACAACCACCGCTGCTACAAAGTTCAAGCCCGCAGTTGCGGTCAACAGTTTCCAAAAAATTCGCGGCGCACTCATTGCACGTACGACAGGCGGCTCGCCTGTCGAGCAAGGCTGAAACTGCGGCACGCGAGCCGCCCGCCGCTACGCTTATCATCCGCAGACGTGCCGCACATGTCGAGCGGCCGCGGATTGTAAAGTTATCGAGAAGACGTCGTCGGTGGCAACCGCTGCGGCTCCGCGGGCGGGGCCGCCTCTTGGCGCAATGCGGGCGCCACATCGCTCGTCCGCAGCACGATCGGATGCGCTGATACGGCTGCCGGATCGGCATAACTCGCACCGATGACGGGATAATCACACGTCGCGCCCGCGGAACCGCTGGCCGCGCTGGGACTGGCGAGCGATTTCTCGGTCGCGTCCACGCTCACGCCCGCGGGCTGGCTAACCTGCGGCGGGCTCGAGTGGCTCGCGCCGCCGCCCAGCGGCGGCAACGGCTGCACATCGCTCGGCGCCGGCAGCGTATCGTTCTCTGGCGCGGCGCCGCCACTCGGTTGCGCCGTGCATTCCGAACCGGGACGCTGATCGAACGGTCCCACCGCCACGATCGGGGCTCGCGACGACGCGTAATTCAGCGGCCGCGGCCGCATGCTCAGCCGCTCGCGCTCCGCCGCGTCTTCGTACGCCTTGCCTGGCCAGGCCCCTTCGGCCAGGCACACGCCGTCGTAATCCAGCAGCGTGCCTTTCACGAAGTGCACGTTCTTGGTCGCCAGCGCGTAGCGCGTGCGATTCAAGTGGTAGTCGGTCTCCGAATCGGCGACGCGACGCTGGGCATCCAGGAACAAGTCGAGCGTAACTTTGTCGTTGTCGTACGCTGCCCCCACCGCGCCGAGCTGATCGCGATTCGCCGCCAGGCGGTTGTAACTGGTCTGCAGCACGGCATACGCGCGGTCCATTTCCGAAATCGCATCTGCCGATTCGTGAATGATCTCCCGCTGCTGATCGCGCAGAATCGCCCGCTCGCGAGCGAGCAGGAGCTCCGCGTTCCGCGTAGCCACGTGCGCCTGCCGGAAGCCGATCGGCACGTTCAGCTCGAAGCCGAGTTGCCATTCTTGGAAGTCGCCCGACGTCAGGTCTTCGTACGCATTATCGAACCGCGGCAACGGCGGATCCTTGTCTGGGAAGAGCGTATCGCCAAAGCCGCGCCACCGATAGCGGCCCACACCATCTAGCCGCGGCAGTAGATTGTTCTTGCTCGCGATAAGTTCCAGTTCACGCCGGCGAATCTGGAACTTCTGCCGGCGCAGCTCAGCCCGCCGCGTGCTCGCTTCCGCTGTCACTTGCGGCCAGTCGAAATCCACTTTCGCCGCAATCGGCTCGTCCGTCGGCCGCAGGAGTTTGTTGTCGCTCGGCGGCAAGCCCATCAACAGCCGCAGCCGGCGCTCCGACAACAACACGCCGCCCGTGCTGCGAAATGCACCGCTCGGCAAACCATTCCAATTGCGCGATTCCTCGTACGGCTCGCCGCTGAGGGCATTCTGCACATCCTGTTGAAACGCGAAGTACTGCGAGCGCGCCTGCGCTTCCTTCTCGGCTTCGCCCCCGCGGCGATTGACTTCGTATAACGCGTAAATCTTCCGCCACGTATCGAGCGCTGCGTCACGGGCCTTTACGCGCGCATCCAGCACTCGATAGCCGTAATACAAATCCCAATACGCGTTCTCGACGTTGCTCACCAGGTCGCGCACCGCGATTTCGAAATCGGTCAGCGCAACATCCGTGTTAATGCGCGCAATCAACACGCCGTTGTACACGCCCGGCGTCGCCAGCGGTCCCGCAATGCGGTTGTATTCCAGCCCCGCGCCCTGCAGGAACGGGTGGCGAATCTCCGCTTCCACGTTCGTATTCCACGCGCTGTAGAACAAATTGCCGGGCGCGTTGTTCGCGTCGTAATCCACATTGTGGCGGATTGTGAACGTGTCGCCGGTGACGGCCCGCTTCGTAATCGCCGCCTGAAATACGCCGGCGTCCTGGAACAACAGCCGCGTACCGCCGCCAAAAAATTCGTTGTTGAGCGCTCGGTCGTTCTTCTCCCAGAACACGCTCGTGAGGAACTGGGCATCGAACGCACTCAGCGCCGCCTCAATGCCGGTGCGCGGGTCGGTTTCCGCCGCAGCCGGATCAAGCGCCGTCCGTGTCGAACTCGGCGCCCGCACGACCGCGCCGCCCAAATCGCGCAGCACGCGCGAATTTTGCAGCGTCAGTTGAATGCACTCTTCGAGCGACATGTCCCAATAATCGGGCGTGCCCTCGGTCTTGATCGTCCATGGCTGCGGCGACGCCAGCGATTCGTCCGCCGTACTCTCGGTACACGCCGACTCGGTGGGGTACTCGATCTCCGACGCAACCTTCGCGTACGTACCCTCGGGAATATTCGCCTTAAACGACTTCCGATCGGGCAAAAAACAACCGCTCGGCAGCACCATCGTGCTGGCCACAAGCAGATTCAGGATGTTACGCAGCCGACCGTGCATGTGCTGACGCGATTCGAGCATTGACGGAATCCGCCCACCGAATTCCTGCGATTCCGTCGAAAAGTGCCGGCGCACATTACGCCGCCCCCTCCTTGTGGAATCGCTAGTCAATCATCGGCTCTCACAACCGGCATCATCATCAATTTCGATACGACCGCTTCAGTTGCTGCAAAGAGCCCAATTTATAGCCGCACTCCGCCGCATGATGGCATTGCCACCACCAGCCAAACCCGCGCGAAAATAGCCAAGCTGGCTATACTGAGTGGTATGTCCGCTCCTCTTTCCACGAGCGGCAGCCCGCGGGATCCCCACACCTGGCAAGAGCTCGAAGATATCTTCGCAGCCCTCGGCCAGCTGGCTCGTTCCCCGGTCGCGCCGCCCGAGTTCTATCGCACAGTCCTCGACCAGAGCGTGAGAGCACTCTCTGCCGTCGGAGCGGCCGCGTGGCTGCGCGCAGGGGCGGCGATGCAGTGCGTGGCGCAAATCGGCCGCAATGACTTCGCACAAGGAAAGATTGTCGATGCTATGGACGATGCGCGTCGGGCGCACGAAGCGTTGCTCCTCGCAGCGATTGCCGACGGCCACGTGCGGAGCGTCTCACCGCGTACGGTCGATGAAGATCATCCCGAGGCAGCGAACCGTTCCGACCAACTGCTCGTGCTTGGACCTGTGCGCGCACTATTAAATAGTGAAGCTGAAGACAAAAGCGCAATCGCCCAAACGCCTGTCGTCGCCGTCATTGAACTTTGGCTTCGCGGCGACTCAAGCCCCGCCACCGGACGCGCCTGCGAGCAATATCTAACGGCCGTGTGCGAGCTGGCCGCCGACTATCACGCTTTCTCCGAACTTCGCCAGCGGCGGCGCGACGAACATCATCGCACCGAGCTGCTGGAGCTCGGCCCACTCATCCACAACGAATTGGGCCTCTCAGCCACTGCCTACGCCGTTGCCAACGAAGGCCGCCGCGTCATCGACTGCGATCGCCTCAGCGTGCTTGTCGCCAGCGGCAACTCGTGCAAGCTGCTCGCGGCCAGCGGCGTCAGCCGCGTCGAACGCCGCAGCGGCGCCGCCCGGCAACTCGCCAACGTGGCCGAACTCGTGCGGCGAACCGATGAGCCCGCCTTCTACGACGACGGCGAATGCGACGCCCTTCCGCCCGTCGCTGAAGCAATCGCCCAGCATGTAGAAGAGTCGCACGCCCGCCACATCGGGGCCATTCCGCTCCGCGCGCCCGCTCTCGCCCACGCCGATCACGATGGCCTTTCAAAAAAGCAACGCACGCGGCGGCAGACCCAGCGGCCGCAGTTCGTCCTCATCGCCGAACAGTTCGACGCCCGCGACGGCAAGTTCGAGCGCGACTGCCTGGTGGAAGTCGCCGAGATCTCGCGCACGGCGCTCTACAATGCCCTCACCTTCGACCGCCTGCCGCTCGGCTGGCTGATGCGACCGCTCGGCCAAGCGAAGGCGGCCATCAACGAGCACATTACGCGCACCGCAATCATCAGCGCAGCCGTCGTTGCGGCAATGGCTGCGCTCGTGCTGGTGCCCGCCGATTTCACCGTCGAAGCTCCCGGCACGATGCAGCCCACCGTGCGCCGCGATGTGTTTGCCCCGCGTAGCGGCGTCGTCGATGAAGTGCTCGTCAAACACGGCGCCGATGTGACAGCCAGCCAGCCGCTCGTGCGGATGCGCGACCCCGCGCTTGAACTCGAACTTAAACGAGTCGACGGCGAACTCGAAACGGCCCAGCGCCAGCTCGACGCCGTCCGCGCCACGAAAACCAATCGCGCCGTCCGCGATGCCAGCCCCGTCGAATCGTATCGCCTCTCGGCCGAAGAGCAGGAACTCGAACAAAAAGTCGCCAATTCTCGTCGTGAGCTGGAACTACTCAACCGCGAGCGCGATCGGCTCGTCGTGACCAGTCCGATCGCCGGCCGGGTCCTCACCTGGGACGTCGGCCAGCAGCTCATCACCCGCCCGGTTGAACGCGGCGAAGTGCTCGTTTCGATCGCCGATGTAAGGTCCACCTGGCAGCTCGAGCTCGAAATTCCCGACGACCGCATCGGCTACGTCCTCGCCGCCCAACACGAATTGCAACCCGAGCTGCCGGTGCGATTCCGCCTCGGTTCCGATGAACGGGCGGAACACGCCGGCCACATCGCCGAAGTTTGCCAAACGGCCGACGTGCCGGCCGACAAATCCACCACGCGGCCCCGCCCCACGATTCTCGCCAAAGTCGCCCTCGACTCGCCCGACGTCGTCGCCGCAGCCGCCAGCGAACTCCGCCCAGGCCTCTCCGCCCGCGCCCAAATCGACTGCGGCCGCCGCTCGCTCGGCTACGTTTGGTTCCACGACATCTGGAACGCCGCCGTCGAATGGTGGCGGTTTTAATGCTGCAAATTAAGAATTCAACCACAAAGACACAAAGGACACGAAGGAAAACCAAAGAAGAAGATATTGGGCCACAGCATTGATTCCATTTGCTCCGCACCCTCAGCGCCTTCACGAGTGCTTAATTGGTTCTTCTCTTCGTGCCCTGTGTGCCCTTCGTGGTTCAAATTCGAATTCGAACGAAACACAGATACATGACTACTAATTTCTTCCAAACAGTCGCTGTGGCAATGGCTGCCTCGGTGGCTGCGACTGCTGCGCTTGCCGATGACGCCGCAAACAACTCGGGAACGATCGCGGTCGAATCCGTGGTCTTACGCTTGCTCGAGGAAGCGGAGCTGCCCGCCCAGGAAGCCGGTGTCGTGGTGAATGTCGCGGCGCACGAAGGCCAGCGCGTGAAGCAAGGCGCGCTGCTGGCTCAGCTCGACGACCAGGTGCCGCGCCTCGCGGCCGATGCCGCCAAGGCCAAGTACGACATCGCGCATGAGAAAGCCACGAACGACGTGAAGGTGCGTTACGCTCAAAAAGCGCTCGAAGTCTCCGAAGCCGAGCTGCGGCGATCGAACGAATCGATCGAAAAGTTCGCCAAGAGCGTGTCGCAATCGCAGCTCGATGTCGAACGCCTCACCGTGCAGAAGAACCGGCTCGAGTCTGAGCAGGCCGATCACGAACAGGCGATCGCTGCTCTCGAAATGAAAGCCCAAGAGAACGAGCTCAATGCCGCCAAAGTGCAAATCGCTCGCCGACAAATCGTGGCTCCGTTCGACGGCGTCATCGTACAAGTGTACCTGCGAAAAGGCGAATGGGCCGAGCCCGGGCAAAAAGCACTGCGCATCGTCAACGCCGACCGTCTCAAAGCCGAGGGCTTCATCCGCGCCGACGACGCCAGCCGCGTCGCACCAGGAGCGCCGGCGAAACTGGTTGTCGAACTTGGCGGCCAACAGCAACAGGCCTCTGGCAACATCGCCTTCGTCAGCCCCGAAGTCGACCCCATCACCGGCCAGGTCCGCGTCTGGGCCGAAATCGACAACCACGACGCCCGCCTCCGCCCCGGCCAGGCAGCAAAGATGGCGTTAGCCGTTAGTCGTTAGCCAACAATTATCAGTTCGTCATTCCTCCCTCATTCCTTCCCCCTTCCCCCTTCCCCCCTCCCCCCTTCCCCCCTTCTTCTTCATGCCCATGCTCGAGTCCTCCAACGACCGAACCACCTCGCTTCGTACGCGGGCCGACTTGCTTGCCACGCGTGTGGAGACCGTGGGTGCGACGACCTGGGTCGTGAAGGATCCACTCACGCTCGAACACTTTCACTTCTCCGCCGAAGAATACGCGCTGTTTGATTGGCTCCGCGAACCTGTCACGATCGCCGAACTTCAGCGACAGTTCCAACGCACGTTCTCGCCGCAAACGATCACGCCAGCCGCGATCTGGGAATTCATGAGCCGCCTGCACGCGGCCGGCCTGCTCGTGAGCGAATCCACTGGCCAAGGTCGCGAGCTCCTGGCCCGCCGCGAACGCGACACGCTCAAGCGCTGGCTCTTCGCTTGGACCGGCCTCCTCGGCGTGCGCTTCCGCGGCATCGACCCCGACGCCTTCCTCACCGCCGCCCACAGCCGCTGCCGCTGGCTGTTCTCGCCCGCTGCGCGCCTCGCCGCCACCGCAGTCGTGCTCTACGCCCTGTCGCTCGTCTTCGGCCACTTCGACGAATTTCGCACACGCCTCCCCGAACTCTCTGCTCTCTTCGATTGGCGTAATCTGCCGTGGCTTCTGGCCGCGATCGGTCTCGCCAAAGTACTCCACGAGCTCGGCCACGCCCTCACCTGCAAACACTTCGGCGGCGAGGTGCGCGAACTCGGCTTCATGCTGCTGGTCTTCGCGCCATGCCTGTACTGCGATGTCACCGACGCCTGGCGCTTGCCCAGCAAGTGGCGACGCATCGCCGTCTCCGCGGCCGGCGTGCTGGTCGAACTCGTCCTCGCCGCCGCTGCCACGATCGTCTGGTGGCACACCCAACCGGGCATCGTCCAGCTCGTCGCGCTCAACCTCATGCTCATCTGCACGCTCAACACGCTACTCGTGAATGGCAACCCGCTCATGCGCTACGACGGCTACTATGTCTTCGCCGACCTCGTCGAGGTGCCGAACCTGTGGCAACGTTCCCGCGAAGCTTACCGCTATTTCTGGTCGGAATGGATCCTCGGCCAGCCCGCCACCCAAGACCCGCTGCTCCCCGCGCGCCAGCGACCGTGGCTGGCAGCCTATGCAACCGCCTCGAAGTCATATCTCGCACTTGTCTGCGTGATGATCGTCTGGGGCCTCACGAAAACGCTGGCGCCATATCGTCTTGAGAACCTCGCTTACCTGGCCGGCTTCATTGTCCTCGGCAGCGCGCTCATAACGCCGGTGCGGTCGGCGATCGAGCTCGCACGGAATCCCATTAAACAGGGCGAATTGCCATCGCGTCGGCTCGGCGTCATCGCCGCAGTCGCGCTCGCGGCCGTTGTGGCAGTGCTGGCGATCCCGATCCATTACCGCGTTGCCGCTCCGCTCGTGCTCATGCCGGAAGACGCCGCCCGCATCTACGTTACGACTGATGGCACGCTCGACTCGATGCTGCCCGCCGGCGCCAAAGTCAAACGCGGCGATGTCATCGGCCGCCTTTCCAACCCTGAAACCGACGTGGAACTCGCCCAACTCGAAGGCGAGTGCCGGCTCAAGCAATTGCGCGTCGAACACCTCGAACGCCTCCGTGGCGTCGACCACGAAGCGAATGACCAACTACCGACCGCCCGCACCGCCCTCGCCGATGCCCAGCGCCGACTCGCCGAACGGCAAAGCGAAGCCCAGCGACTCACCCTCATCGCCCCCACCGACGGCATCATTATTCCCGCTCCACGCGTCGCTGCCGACAAACACAATAGCGGTCAACTCGCCGTGTGGACTGGCTCGCTCCTGGAGCCCATCACCCGCGGCGCCCGCGTGAAAGCCGGCACCCTCACCTGCCTCATCGGCGACCCGCAACACCTATCCGCCGTGCTGCTAGTAAGTGATGCCGATGTGAAATTTGTCGCCCCCGGCCAGCCAGCCCGACTGCAAATCGCTCAATCGCCCGGCGCAATCGTCACCGGCGAAGTGCTCGACGTCGCCCGTCACGAGACGAGCGGCAATGAACAAGCACAAGTGGCCCGCGCCGACCTCTCACCCCTGCTCGCCGGCCTAATCGCGCCGGGCTACGAAGGCCCGCACTACGAAGTCCGCGTGAAGTTCGACTCGCCAAGCGCGCCGCCCCTCATCATCGGCGGCCGCGGCGAGGCAAAAATCGTCACCGAACGCATTACGCTCGCCCGCTGGCTCTGGCGCATGATCGCCCGCACATTCCGCGTGCCGGTGTGATCTCTAAGCGTGGTTCGACGCGCAGGGTGGCGCCCACTGAGGCTTTGCGAAGGGCGTGGCTCTCAGTGGATTCGCTGCGGTGGTAACCACGCCCTTCGAAGACTCAGGGCGTGCCACCCAAGCATCTACGGAATCGCAAACACCAGCCCGGTGTAGATTCCGCCCGCGGTCAACGCCGCCACCGGGTCCACTGGCGGCCGATGACAACGCCACGGCACGCAATCGCCCGGCCGATAATGGCCGAGCGTGTATTTGCACTCGCCCGGGCAATCGGCCCCAATGAGGTACGGCAGCGCCGGAATCGTGCCGAAGAAATGTGCCGCCGCGCAGGCCGACTGCAATTGGTTCGTGCAGCAGTAGCCATACTGGCAACTGCAGCTGTAGCCATACCGCTCGGCATTGATCTGCTCGAAATACAGCGGCCGGTAGCAGAGACTCGTCGCATCCCACTTGTAGCACAACGTCGACCAGCACCGCCCGCCGCTCGTCCCCGCGTTGATTTCATTCCAACACGGCCGGGCGAAATCCGTCGGCATCTGCCCTTCCGGCAGCGTAATGCTGATCCCCAGTGTATTGATCGGTTTGAAACTCGCCGCCGCGCAAGGATCCTTCGGCCACTCGCGTGGCGTCTGAGCCGGTTGTGCTACACCCGGCGCCGGAATCTCGTTCGCCGGCTGCCCAACCGCGCCTGCATTCTGTTGAGCTGAGTATAAATTCGGCGTTTGAAAGTCGACTTGCTTCGCATCCCATCGACTGTGCCGCGACTCATACGCGGCCGGATCAACCGGCGAACTGCTCCGCGATTCAAACGGGTCCAGCTCGCGCTCCACCGGCCCAAACGGATCGGCGACCGCCGCGGTCAACGCGGCCGCCTTGCCTTTGGTCTCCGCCGTCACTTGTCCGCGCGAAAACGCGAGCAACATCACGCCGAACACGAGCATGAAGATCGGATCAGCAAACCCGGCAAATCGCCGAAGTGGCCCGTGAAGAACGGAAGCACGCATGGAGGCACCGCTATCAGAAAAAATGGATGACGAGAGTTTAGGCGCTCCCTTCTTTCGGCAATCCATCATCCCAGATTGAATCGAACCGGCGGATTGCACCGGAATCGCTGCCGCGGCTGCCAGTGGCCCGCTGGCAGACGGCCCGAGATGTCCGACCCCCGCATTCCGCCCGCCAGCCCAAGACCCGCGCGTGAGAAACGCCACAAGCCCATTAACCGCCACGAGTTACAGTACAACGGAAAGTTTGACACGTCCTTATACTTGTCGCGATAATGGAGGCTGCTTTCATCGACACGCCGCTCTGCCCTGCCAACACCGGAACTTGGCCGCGGCGAGATTCTTGTGCCTCTCCTCCGCTGGGGTTCTCCACAATGCGACTGTCTTGGTTCAGTGGGTCGCGGCTCTTCGGACCGCACGCGCCGCGACGTCGTCGCCGTGCGCGAACAACATTACAAGTTCGCCAATTGGAACGCCGCCGCGTGTTGGATGGCGCTGTCACCTCACTTGTTGTGAGCACAGTCACCTCAGGCGATTCATCCAGCAGCACAACTTCGACCGCTACTGCAACAACCACTTCCACCTCCGACACCACCCAAAATCAACCGCTCACCTTCAACTGGTCGCCCCCACCCGGCGCAAACCATCCCGCCAGCCAAAGCGCCGACCTCGCCCAAGCCGCCGGCGTCGGCAACACGCCGCCGGTGCTCGTCGTGCCGCTCGATCAAAACGCGAACGAAGGCCAGCAGCTCGACCTCAGCGGCCAGAACGGTGCTCCGCCTATCGGCCTGTTCATCGATCCCGACTTCAATGACACCCACACCGCAACCATTGACTGGGGCGATGGCAGCCCGCTCGAAAGCGCCACGATCATCCAAGGCATCGGCTCCGGCGCCCTCGGCGGCACGCACACCTACGCCGACCAAGGTACGTACACGGTCACGATCAGCGTCATCGATTCCGCGAACGAAACCGACACCGGCACCTTCGACGTCATCGTCGCCCCGGTCGCCCCCACTGCCACGCTCACGAACAATGGCCCGGTCAACGAAGGCGCCGGCGCGACCGTCTCGTTCACCAACCAATTCGACCCTAGCAGCGCCGATACCTCGGCCGGCTTCCACTACGCCTACGACCTCAACAACGACGGCACCTTTGACGTCGGCGACGGTACGTACGCCGGCTCGGTCACGAGCACGAGTCAAAACCTCTCCGCGGCGCTGCTCGGCGACGGCCCCAGCGATCACACCATCACCGCGCGAATCATCGACAAAGACGGCCAGTTCACCAACTACCAAACGACGATTCATGTGGGCAACGCCGCACCGACGCTCACCAATATCACCGGCGATACGATTGACGAACACGAAACGGCCACCATCTCCGCAACGATCGTCGACCCCAGCGCGACCGACACCTTCGAAGTCGACGTCGACTGGCTCGATGGCTCCGCCGCCTCCATCACCGGCCTCGGCGCCGCCGACTCCAGTGGCACCGTGGGCAACACCGCCTACGAATGGACCGCCGCCACGCGCCACCTCGAACTCAGCCACCAATACCTCGACGACGGCCCCTCCACCGCCCCTTCCGACACTTACAACGTGTCGCTCGTCGTGCGCGACAACGACCTGGGCTCAAGCGGCCCATACGTCGCGCCCGTCATCGTGAATGACCTGCCGCCCGTGCTCGTTGTCGCGTTGCCGCAGAATGTCTTCGAAGGCGACACGCTCGATCTCAGCGGCGTAAGCGGCGCGCCGCCCATCGGCCTCTTCATCGACAACGGCACGCTCGACACCCACACCGCTACCGTGAATTGGGGCGACGGGTCCGCCACCCAAAACACCGCGATCATCCAAGGCATGGGCGCGGGCGCCCTCGGCGCTTCACACATCTACGCCGACGACGGCGTCTACACCGTCACCGTCACCGTCACCGACAAAGACGGCAAAAATGACTCCGACACCTTCACGGTCACCGTCGGCAACCGCGCGCCTGTCGTGCAAGTGCCGCACGGCAACCAATCGGTCTCCGAAGGCGGCACCGTTTCGTTCAGCGACCTCGCCACGTTCACCGACCCCGGCTTCGACAACCCGCTGAACCCGAACCCAGCCAATCCGCCCTCCATCACTGACCCGCTCCACGAGTCGTTTACCTACGACATCGACTGGGGCGACGGCCGCGATGCCATCACCGGCGCCAGCATCGCCGACCTCAACGGCGCACCCGGTACACCATCCAGCGGCACGATCTCCGGCAGCCATACGTATGCCGACGATGGTGTCTACCAGGTCACCGTCACCGTCCACGACGACAACGGCGGCAGCAATTCAGCTTCCTTTACGGTTACCGTGAACAACGCCAATCCGGTTGTGAATGTGCCGCACGGCAACCAAACCATTACCGAAGGAGGTACCGTCTCCTTCTCCGACTTGGCGACATTCACCGATCCCGGTTTCGACAACCCATCGAATCCCAACGCCGCAGTGCCGCCAAACATCACCGACCCGCTCCACGAATCCTTTACCTACGACATCGACTGGGGTGACGGCCGCGATGCCATTACCGGCGCCAGCATCGCCGACCTCAACGGCGCACCCGGCATGCCATCGAGCGGCACGATCGCCGGCAGCCATACGTATGCCGACGATGGTGTCTACCAGGTCACCGTCACCGTCCACGACGACAACGGCGGCGTCAACTCCGCCTCGTTCACCGTCACGGTCAACAACGCGAACCCCGTCGTCACGACACCGCACGGCAACCAGAATATCTCCGAAGGCGGCACCGTTTCGTTCAGCGACCTCGCCACGTTCACCGACCCCGGCTTCGACAACCCGCTGAACCCGAACCCATCGAACCCACCTTCCGTCACCGACCCGCTCCACGAATCCTTTACCTACGACATCGACTGGGGTGACGGCCGCGATGCCATCACCGGTGCCAGCATCGCCGACCTCAACGGCGCACCCGGCATGCCATCGAGCGGCACCATCGCCGGCAGCCACACGTACGCCGATGACGGCAGCTACACCGTCACGATCACCGTCCACGACGACAACGGCGGCGTCGGCATCGCTACATTCAAAGTGCTCGTCACGAATGTCGAACCCACGCTCACCGGCACATCGAACCTCGTCGTCAACGAAGGCCAAACCTTCACGCTCAATGGACTCGGCGTCGGTGTGACCGATCCCGGCTTCGACAACCCGCTGAACACGCTCGACCCGTCGAACGGCGGCGAGACGGCGGAAACGCTCTCCGCCATGTCGATCGACTGGGGCGACGGCACTGGCGCCCAAGCGCTCAACCTCGCCGAGTTCCAAGCTGTGCCCTTCGCGGGCCCCACCACCGGCACGTTCCCCGCCGCATCGCACACCTACGCCGACAACGGCACCTATACCGTCACTGTCACTGTAAAAGACGATGACATGGCCTCGTTCGTCGAGCGCACGTTTACGATCACGGTGCAAAATGTCGCGCCCACCCTGTCAAATCTCACCTCCACGCCAACGACCATCAACGAAGCCGGCTCGGTCCATTTCGACATCAACTTCTCCGATCCCGGCTTCGACAATCCGCTCAACACGCTCGACCCATCCAACGGTGGCGAAGTCGCCGAGTCGTTCACGTTCGACGTCAACTGGGGCGACGGCCGGCAGCAAGTCGTCAACATGGGTGTGGCCGATGCGAACGGCTCACCCGGCATCGCCTCCACCGGTACGTTCGACGGCACACATATCTACGCCGACGACGGCACGTACACCGTCACCCTCACCATCCACGATGACGACGGCGGCAGCCACACGCAAACTTTCCAAGTCATCGTGAATAACGTCGCGCCCGCGATCACCTCTCCGCTCGCCGGTGTCGATGTCACGAGCAGCGGCGTTACTCACATCCAACTCTCGTACAATGACCCTGGCTTCGACAACTCGAGCAATCCAAACGGCAGAGAGCTGCCGAATATCACCGACCGCCTGCACGAGTCGTTTACGCACGTTATCACCTGGGGCGATGGCAGCGTCGACGCCGTCCACACGTACGCCGCCCCCGGCACATACCAGGCGCTCGTCACGCTTCCCGGCTCGATGACGCCCGTGCCCGTTACGATCACCGTCACCGACGTCAACAAGCCGCCGGTCCTCACGCTAGTCGACCAGCAGGCGTCGCTCAACGTTCCCGGCACCGAGCAGCCCTTTACATTCACGGTCAACTGGGACGACGACCCCACTGGCAACAACGACACGATTCAAACCTTCACGGTCATGCTTCGCGACCCCGTCTTCGCCGGCTTCACGCCGTTCGTGACCGATCGGACCGTCGTTCTCGCCTCGGCGCGCAACGTCGGCGGCGAAGGCGTGTTCACCACGGGCAACTTTGATATCCAACACCAATACCTCGGCCCGCCCGACCCGCTCCATCCGACGCAAGACATTCCCATCACGGTCACGGTCGTCGACGACAACATGGGCGCAGCGCCCACGCAAGCGATCGCGATTTCAAACCCGGGCATCGACGTGGTGAACGTCGCGATCGACACCACGCCCGACGTGCCCCGCCTCGTCTACCTGCCGCAAATGCAGAACCTGGTCTTCATCGACCAGCAGGCCACCACGCCGCAAGCGATGCAAAACCTCAACACCCGCGTCGCCATCAGCGAGGTCGCCGCCACCTCTGACCGTTACCTCGAGCTCGTCGTGATCTCGCCCGAGGGCAAGGAAATGCAGCGCTACCGCCTCCGCGACGAAGCCATCACCGACCTGCGCGGCTTCATCGCCACACTGCCGGATAACCACTACAAGATCTACCTCATTCGCACCGACAACAACTCGCGCCGCCTCGTGATCGACGTGTACGTTCGCCGCGGCCGCGCGATCGACCCCTCCGACAGCTCCGAAGGCACCCGCGACAGGCCGCCCGAAGGCGATCAGCTATTCCAAGGCCAACCGCCCGAAGCGCAGCCCGACGCTGCGCCGGAATCAACGCCGCCATTTCAAACGCAGCCGCTCGACAACAATCCCAGGTTGGAACGCCTGCCAAGCGACAACGCGCCGGCCGGCGCTCAAAATACGCCGGCCGCCACCGGTGCAGCAGCGCCGCAAAGTGCACCCAGCGTCACCGTGCTCGACACCCAACCCACAACGCCACAAGTGCCTAGCGCTACCCGACTCCGCTGGGCCGCGGCACTCACTGCCGTCGGCATCGCCGCCGCCCGTGGGAGCTGGTCCGGCGATGTTGTCGCAGCTTTCGACCACGCCGACGATAAATCCTGGCAACGCCTCCGCCGCGCCGCCCGCACCCGCCTGCCGCACTAGTTACGCGAATCGCCACAAAGAGGCAAACATACACAAAAAATCACAACACTGGGTGGCACGCCCTGAACGGGCGTGGTGAACCCACGCTTCAACACCACGCCCTTTGCAAAGCCTCCGGGCGTGCAACCCAATGACGCTTCCCCACACGCATAACCCCATTTTTCAGTTCATTAGCGACATATCAGCGTCCATCAGCGGTTTTCCCTGCATTTTTGCGTCTTTTCGTGCCTTTTCGCGGCAATTCAGGCTGCATTTCCCACATTCCGATTAAAATAGTCCGTACCCGGCCGGCGGGCCGCTTTTCTCGTTCAGGACCTCGCATCGATGCGAACTTGTCACGCTTGTCACGCTGAACTCGACCTCCGCGCCGTTCAGGCGGGCAACTGCCCGCACTGCGGCGCCGTGCTGCGCAAACTCTCTCCCCGCACGATCGACGACACCCGCCTCCGCGACGACAACGGCAACATTAAAGGCACCACCGACAGCGACGACTCAATCGACCTCGAACCCGGTGACACCGACCAAGGCGTCGGCGCCACGATCGAGCTCAGCAACTTCTTCGACCTCGATAAGTACCGCGAAGAGCACCCATCCGTCGGCCAGTCGCTCGAAGATCGCGCCCAGGAGCGACCAACCGACGACGACCAACCAACGCCGCCGCTCCCCACGCCCACGAGCCGCGACGCCGCCCAAACCATCGACTCCATCCAAAGCTACGACCTCGGCCCGCTGCCCACGCCCAACACTTCCACACCCGCTCCACCCGAGCCGCCCAAGAATCCCACCGTCGACTACCGTGCCGACCGCACGATGGAGTTCCAAACGCTCCCCTCCGTCAGCGAGCCGGGAGCGTCAGCGACCGGAGCAGAACCCACGGGAGTCGAACCCGCCGCCGAAGCCACGTTCATTCGCCCCACGCGCCGCTCCACGCACTCGCTCGAAAGCGACAAGACGATCGACCTCTCGATGTCGCCCTCCGAGGTCCGCCAGCTCGACTCCCAATGGCGCGACACGATCGACCCCGAGGCCAAGCAAGGCCAAACCATCCGCGCCCGCGAAACGCTCACCAGCGGCTTTCGCTCCTCATTGCCCGTGAAATCGCGCTACGTCCGCGAGCGCCGCAAGGCCGGGTTTCCGCCGCCGCGATCCGCCTCCGAAGTCCCCGACTACGAGCTGCTCGATATCATCGGCGAAGGCGGCATGGGCGTCGTCTACGCAGCCCATCAATCGTCGATCGCCCGCACCGTCGCGGTGAAAATGCTCAAGCCATCGGCCAAGATCCGCGAGGAGCAGCGCGACAAGTTCATCTCCGAAGCCGTCGTCACCGGCGAACTCGATCATCCGAACATTGTTCCCATCTACGACCTCGGCTCGAACGAGGGCGGCGCGCTCTTCTACTCGATGAAGCGCGTCCGCGGCACGCCGTGGGACAAGGTCATCCAACAAAAACAGATCGACGAAAACCTCAGCATCCTCCTCCGCGTCGCCGATGCCGTCGCTTTCGCCCACGCCGGTGGCGTCATTCACCGCGACCTCAAGCCCGAGAACGTGATGCTCGGCGACTACGGCGAAGTCCTCGTCATGGACTGGGGCCTCGCCCGCATCACGCCCGAGTTCGCCCACGTCGACACCGTCTACCAATCCGACAGCCTCGGCGGCACGCCCGCCTACATGGCGCCGGAAATGGCCAAAGGCCCCGTCGAAACGATCAACAAAACGAGCGACGTCTACCTGCTCGGCGCGATCCTCTACGAAATCATCGGCGGCAACCCGCCCCACTCCGGCCGCGACGTCATGCAGTGCCTCATGGCCGCGTCGCAAAACCGCATTGACCCCATTCGCTACGACGGCGAACTCAAAGAAATCGCCCTCCGCGCAATGGCTACGCAGCAAGCAGACCGCTACCAAACCGTCAAGGAATTCCAAGAAGCGATCCGCCTCTATCAGTCGCATTCCGAGAGCTTGGTTCTCTCTGCTCACGCCAGCCAGAACCTGCAGAAGGCCCGCGCCGAAAACGATTACCAACTCTTCGCCCGCGCCCTCTACGGCTTCCAGGAATCGCTCGCCCTGTGGAGCGAAAACCACCGCGCCAAGCGGCTGCTCACTGAAACCCAGCGCGACTACGCTACCTCGGCCCTCGCCAAAGGCGACCTCGACCTCGCGGCCTCGCTGCTCAATGCGAAAGAGCGCGAGCACGAACCCTTACTCAAAAAAATCGACAGCGCCCGCACCGAACGCAATGCCCGCCAACGCCGCCTGCGACTTGCAAAGCAAGCCGTTGCCGCGTCGCTCGTCGGCATCATCGCCACGATCTCCGTCGCCTACCTGCAAGTCAGCCGCGCCCGCGACACCGCCATTGAGCAAAAACTGATCGCCGAAGACGCACGCTCGAAAGAAGCCGAACAACGCCAGGCGGCCGAATTAGCGCAGCAGAAAGAAGCCGAGCAGCGCCATCTCGCCGAAGACGCGAAGGCCAAGGAAGAGCAACAGAAACTCGCCGCCATCGCCGCCGAAAAAGAAGCGTCGACCCAGCGCGACAAAGCCCAAACCGAAGAGAAAAAAGCCCTCGCCGCCAAGCGGGCCGAAGAATACGAGGCCTACATCGCCCAAATCGGCCTCGCCAACGCCAAAATCAACGACAACGCCTACGACTACGCTCAACAACTGCTCGATGGCGCGCAGCCTGAACTCCGCAACTGGGAATGGGGCCGCCTTACGCACCTCTGCCAACTCGGCACCGCCAGCTACAAAGCCGCCGGCCCCGTAAACGCCGTCGCATACTCGCCCGATGGCAAGTCGATCGCCGCTGGTGACCTCGCTGGCAAGGTCACCGTCCGCGACGCCCAAACCGGCGCCCTCCGCTTCGAAGTTCCCCACGGGCAATACGTCCTCGCCGTCGCCTACTCGCCTAACGGCAAACAACTCGCCACCGGCAGCAGCGACAAGACGATTCAAATTCTCGATGCCACGAGCGGCAAACCGTTACGCACCTTAAAAGGCCACTCCGACGGCGTTCTCAGCGTCCGCTTTTCGCCCGATGGCCGCCAGCTGGTGAGCGGCTCTTACGACAACACCGCCCGCATCTGGGACATCGCCACCGGCGCCGAACTCCAAACTCTCCGCGGCCACAGCTGGTGGGTTTGGGCCGCCGAATTCTCCCCCAACGGCAACCGCCTCGTCACCGCCAGTCAAGATGGCAAAGCCATCGTCTGGCAGAGAAGGGGAGGAGCGAGGAACGAGGAGCGAGGAACGAACGGCCAAGAATTAACCGCCGCTGCGTCCCCCTTCACCGACGACGCCCTTCCGACTCCCCGCTCCCCGCTCCCAGCTCCCAGCTTCACCCAACTCAACGAATTCACCGGCCACAATGGCGCCGTCTACACCGCCCGCTTCTCACCGAAAGGCGATCTCGTCGCCACCGGCGGTTACGACAAGTTCGTCATGGTCTGGAACCCCGATGAAGTCCGACCGACCGATATCGGCCGCCGCCTCGACGGCCAGCCCGACGCCAAACCCAACTATCTCCGCCTCGCCGGCCACGACGGCCCGGTGCGCTCCGTCGCCTTCTCGCCCAACAGCCAGCTCCTCACGAGCGGCAGCGAAGACAACTCAATCCGCGTCTGGGACATCGCCGCCGGTGAAGCCGTGAAGTCACTCCGCGGCCACGGCAGCGCCGTCCGCTCTTGCGCCTTCTCGCCCGATGGCCAGTTCGTTCTCTCCGGCGGCGACGACGAAAGCGTTCGCCTCTGGAACGTCGCCGGGTACCAGGAAGTCCGCGTCCTCCATGCCAACGTCTTTGCCGGCCACGACGACGCCGTCCTCTCCGCGCGCTTCTCGCGCGATGGCAAACAAATCATCACCGCCAGCCGCGATCGCACCGCCTGCTTATGGAACGCCGCGACCGCCCAACCCATTCAACACTTCCAGGAAGGTCACGACTTCCTCGTCTCGGGCGTCGTCTTTTATCGCGATGGCAAACACCTCGCCACTGGCGCCGGCGACAACTCGGTGCGAGTTTGGGACCTCACCGCCGGCACGCAAACCGCCGTGCTCACCCAAACCGGCCGCATCGGCACGCTCGCCGTCTCGCCCGATAGCCAGTGGCTCGCCACCGGCAGCATGGGCACCGCCGTCCGCCTCTGGAACGCCACCACCGGCGAACCCCGCGGCTCGCTCACCGGCCACGCCGCCGAAATCTCCGCCCTCCGCTTCTCACCGAACGGCGAACTCCTCGCCACGGGCGACACCCGCGGCAACCTCCGCCTCTGGCGACTCGAACGGGGACTGTCCCCTTTTGCGGAGTCCGCGGAGCAAAAGGGGACTGTCCCCCTTGCCGAACAAGGTGCACCCCGCGCTCGGCGCGGGTCTCCCGACCCCACCAGCGCTGGGCGCGGGTCTCCCGACCCCGCCCACCCCACGACCGCAGGTCTCCAAAACCACCCCGGCCTCAGCGCTGGGCGCGGGTCTCCCGACCCCGCCCACCCCACGACCGCAGGTCTCCAAAACCACCCCGGCCCCTCCCCACACTGGGTTCTCGACCGCGACCTAGTCGGCCACAACGGCGCGATCTCCGGCATCGAGTTCACGCCCGATGGCCAGCGCCTCATCACCGCCAGCGGCGACCACACCTGCGCCCAATGGAACGTCGCGACCGGCCAGGAAGATCGCCAGCTCGCGCTCAAGCACGTTGAGTACGTCTCATCGCTCGACCTGTCGATCGATGGCAAGCTCGCGCTTACCACCTGCGACGACGGCTCGGCGCGCCTCTGGCGCCTCGCCGATGGCCAAGTCGTCGCCTCCGTAAAATCGCCCGGCCGCCCCTTCAACTCCGCCAGCTTCTCGCCCGATGGCAGCCTCGCCGTCCTCGCCTCGTCCGAAGACAAACTCGTGCGAATCTGGAACCTCTCCCCTGCCGAAGCCGCCGCTACGCGCGGGTCAAGCGCTTCGTCCGCCTCTCCCGACCCCGCCGCGAGCGCTGGACGCGGGTCTCCCGACGGCGCTGGGCGCGGGTCTCCTGACCCCGCCGACGGCGCTGGGAGCGGGTCTCCTGACCCCGCCGACGGCGCTGGGCGCGGGTCTCCCGACCCCGCCCACCCCACGACCGCAGGTCTCCCCCAATCCACCGACCTCCTCCTCGACTTCAACAAACTCGGCGGCGAAGTCTGGTCCGCCATGTTCGCGCCCGATGGCCGCCACATCCTCACCATCGGCGGCAACGAGGCCGAAATGTGGGACCTCGCCTCCCGTCGCCCAGTGATACGCTATAGCCCCCATGGCGCGGTCGCCTCCGCGACCGTGTCGCCCGATGGCAAACTCGCCGCCACCGGCAGCTGGGATCACTCCGCAAAAATTTGGGACATTGCCACCGGCCACGCCGTTCGCAAACTCGATGGCGGCCACGCCGGCTACATCAACTCCGTCGCCTTCTCGCCCGATGGCGCGGAATTGCTCACCGCCAGCGACGACGGCACGGCCCGCCTCTGGAACGTCGCCACTGGCAAACCCACTGGCATCATCTTCCATGGTCACGCGGCCCGCTTGCTCGAAGCCTCGTTCTCGCCCGATGGCAAACAGGTCCTCACCGTGAGCGCCGATAAAACGGCCCGCCTCTGGGACCGCGCCACGGGAGAGCCCCTCGGCCAGCCGTTCGCCGGCCACGGCTGGGCCGTCCTCTGCGGCGAATTCTCCGCCGATGGTCGCCGCATCATCACCGGCAGCCAGGATAAAACCGCCATCATCTGGGACGCCGCCACTGGCCAAAAACTTGTCACCCTCGAAGGCCACACCGCCGCCATCACCGCCGTCGCCTTCTCGCCCGATGGCACCCGCGCCCTCACCGGCAGCCAAGACAACACCGCCAAACTCTGGGACCCCGCGAGCGGCAAAGAAATCCTCTCCCTCCCCGGCCACACCCAGGAAGTCACCTCCGTGAGCTTCTCCCCCACCGGCCGCGACGTGCTGACCTCCAGCCGCGACGGCACCGCCATCATCTGGCTCGCCAAAGACTGGCGTAAACAGTAGGTGCCGCCGGCGCAAGCCGCAACGATGAACCGCAACGCGGTTCCACTCCACAGCCCAGGGTTGGACGCGCGAGCGGCCTACCCTGGGAAACCGTCCCCACGAATTCGCTTACGCTGAAAGCGTTAAACCAAGCACCGGCGATGGATCGTTAGTCCTCATCCCACGGCAATTTCGGCAAGCGTTGAAGAGCACCAACATACCGACTTTCGTTATAGGGCTGGTTCTGCTTAAGAATGTCAAATATCTCCGAGCACACCACACAAGCGACGAGTTCTTCCGCTTCCTCGCGCCTACGCCCCGCAGCAATCAAGCGATCCCGCGTAGCTCGCACCTCCGGCAGCGTGTTATCACGCAGCTGATTATGGACGATCTCCATAATCGCTACCCGCAACCTGGGATGAGTGCCCTTGGCCATAGTTCGCACCTGCGAAATCTAACGCGAAAGCCAACTTGCTCGTCACTCAACCATAAAGCCGCGACCGCCGCTCGCGGGACCAGTCCGGCATTATCACCCCAAGTCCGCCGTTGACACAGTTAACAAAATGTCGGATGGGTTCGCCGCAACGCGGGAACACATCACCCCCTATGCTCTGAACGCACTTGCACGATCCCGTTCAACCTCAGGTCACTCTCCCGCACGGCGTCAATCACACGATAGGTTCCCGCTCAGCGGCGAATCCATCCTACTCACCTGTTATGTGCGTGCGCTCGCGGCGATCAACTTTGAGAGATCACGGAATGTCTCCAACCCTCGAAACTCCACGCTTGCCGGCAGCACCCACCGACCAATTGTCCAGACGCCAAGGTAGCACATGGCGAAGAGCAGTACCGCGAGTATTCCAATTCCGAGCGAACCACTGCACCAACCGACGAGCATTCCGACCCACGCCACCAGCATCCCGAAGATGAACGCGTCGTAGACTGGAGTGCGAATCTTCACGAGTGGCAATATACCGGGTGCAAGTTGCGACACGGGGCCTAAGAATACACCGGGATATCGACGAGTGTACTCGCGAAGTGGAGTTGATGGCCCCACATCGCTGACATCAGCACCTGCCTGCGCGAGATACGATCGAATCGTTAGGAACGCGCCGGCAGGAATACAGTTCGACCCGAGAATGCCGGCGGGTCGGATGCGACGCAACTTCGCTTGCCGCGCGACCAATTCACACACGCCGCGCAGTGCCCTTTGCTTGGGCGGCTCCAAGACCTCACGCCACTGCTCCCTCGGGATACTCACCGACCAGTAGCCGTTCATCGCCTCGGCAACTTTAATCCACGGAAGCAAATCGCACGCGTCACGCCACTCCGCGATCGTTGACTCGTGAGTGAGTGATATATCCGGATTGGCCTCCGGATCATGCGTGCATTGCTGGCGGTGTGAGTCACGGAGGACGGCCAGGATGTCGTCCGCAGTCGCTTCGGCGAGGATGGGTGGGTATCGATCGTTCATGGCCGTTTGGCCTCACGCGCAAAACGATAACGCTCAATTACCCGCCGGAACGAGCGGCAGGATTGCACGCAGTATAATCGCTGCACCAGAAAAACACCAAACCGCCCGCATTGCTGGCTTAGGAATGACTCGAGAATAACTTCGGCTCTTCCGGCAAGGCAACACAACGGCTTGGCAATTACACCGCAGGTGTTCAACTCCGCAGCCCAGCGTGCGGTCGCCGCGGCGACCGACGCTGGGCTGCGGAGTGCAACGCCTTCAGCGTAAGGATTAAGGAAGTTGTTTTTGAATCGTTTCTAAGCCGCCACCGATTCACACCAACTTCCATTTCCTATCGCGGCGTCCAATCCTCATCGCGCCTGGTTCGCCAGCACTGCTAGCCCCCGCGCCACCCCAAATCCTCCCGCGATTCCTGCAACCCTCAAGCGCGGAACGTCTCATTCCGATACAGATAGTGCCAAAGTACCGTCCCATCGCCTGCGCGTTTCGCGCGGCAGGATGTTACGTACGTCGTCCCACTGCATCAGGCCGTCCGGTGGAATACGCATCTCGCTCCAGAACCTCGGAACAACTGCGGCAACGGATGGCATCCGGAGCGTCGCCGGTCCTCGCGCGACTGCCGGATGTCTCCGCCGAACTACCCGCAACAAAATCAACCGCCCAGCCAGCCGCGCACAAGCCCGGCTACCGCTTCGACCCGCCCATGCCCTCGACGCGCGCCGCGCGACCGGCCGAAGACGAGCAAACAAAGCCCTTCCGCACATTGAAGTCGGAACTGGTCTACGCTCCACACAGCACGCGGCCACTCCATCCGCACGTGTTCGAAAAAAGCTGGATGAAGCCGATCAAGTCGCGCTTGCAACAGCGCCGCGAGTCGCCCATCCTGCCGCGCTCGAACCCGTTCGCGATCCCACGCCGCAGCATGCTGGAAACGCTCTCGCCGTTCTTGCACTTCCTCACGATGGCGGCCCTGTTCACCGCCGCAGGCACGTGGATCCAACTCAACCGGCACGACAAACAACGCGAGCCTGCGAAGGCGCCGGAAACCGCAATCGAACGCAGTGACGCCGCGCCGACCAAAACCGTCGACCGCCCGATCAACGCGCCCACGGCCATCGGCCCCGTGAGTTCGGCGCCGGAAACCGGCCTCCGCGCCGGCCACCAGCGCCCGGTCGAGAACTACGCCACGCTCAGCGGCGAAATCCGGACCGTCGGAGCCGCGGAACTAACTACGGTTCCAGCGCCAGCGTCGTCGGGCGCCTACAGTGCCAACGGCGCTCTATCGTCCCAGATGCCATCGTTCGAGACGCCCGCCGGCCCTGAAATCCGCCGCGCACCCGAAGTGGCAAGCAGGCCTTACTACCCAAATCAAATTCCGTCGCGGTGAGCACCATGAGCACGACCAACAAGGCCTTCATCAAAGCCTACCGCCACGACGATCCGCAACGGCCATTGACGCAGCCGCCCGCGCCCACGGTCATGAGTGAGCGGGCCGCGCGAGCGCAGGCTACCGCCGCCGCCAACGCCGCCGGCCCGTCAACAAGCAATTCAATTTTTGGCAACCAACCCGCGGCCGGTTCGATGCCGGATGCACGGGCACCCTACGCGTCGACTACGACTCCGAACATGCGGCGAGTTTCGACGCCAGGGCCAGTGCGCGAAAAGCGCCCCCTCTCGTCGTTCATCGAGCCGCCGCCCTCCATGCTCGAGTCGCCCTCGCCGGAGTCGATCCCAGAACTCCGCATCGACGACACGGACGAGGATTCCGGCTTCCGCCCTGGCACCACGATCGCCTCGTTCCAATGGCCGGCGGTGTGCCGAACGCTCCTGCAGAAAACCGGCCCGCAACTCGATCAAGTCACCAGACTATTGTGGACTCGCGCGGCTGAAGGCAAGTCGCTCATCGGCGTGTTCAGCCTGTTCGCCGGCGGCGGCGCCACCACGACCGCCCAATGCCTGGCGCTGCGCGCCGCCGCTCGCGGCGGCCGCATCCTCGTCGGCGACGCCAACTTCCGCACGCCGCACCTCGCACAATCGCTCGAGGCCGTGCCGACCGCCGGCTGGGAAGAAGTCCTCAAAAACTCGTCGCCGCTGGCCGACGCCGTCATTCACTCCACCGATGACAACATCGACGTCCTCGCCCTCGGCCCGCGCCCCGCGAAAGATCCGCACGCGCTCGCGAGCGGCCTGCAAGCCACCGCCACCGCCGGCATGCTCCGGCACGCGTACGAACTCGCGCTCCTCGACCTCGGCACGTTCTTCGACCCCGCCTCGCAATCGGTGTTGCTCGAACTCGTGCGCAACATGGGCCTCGACGCCGCCGTCGCCGTCGCCGGCCACGGCCCCGCCGACCCGCGCGATATCGTCACCATCAACGAATACTTCGCCCACACCGAATGCGAATTCCTCGGCATCATCGAAAACCGCGTAGCCAAACCTTACGCGGCCTAGTCGCAACATGCAGAGTCGCCGTGTCACCTACGTGAAAACACCTCATTACTTGCAAGTCCCGACACCTGACACCTGACACTTGACACCTGACACCCGACACCTCTCCTCGTCCCATGTATCTCGACTACTGGCAACTCGCCTCGAAGCCATTCGAGCCCGGCGCCGACCGGGCGACTTTCTTTCCTTGCGAAAGCCACGAGGCCGCGCTCTTGAAGCTGCGCTACGCGATCGAAAATCGCCGCGGTGCAGTGCTTCTCGCCGGCCCTTCGGGCGTCGGCAAGACGATGCTCGTCCAAATGTTCCGCCACGAGTTGCCGAATGCGTTCCAGCCGCAAGTGCCGATCGTGTTCCCCCAGATGTCGAGCCGCGACCTGCTCGTTTATCTTGCCGAGCAGCTCGGCGCTCCGGCCGCCGAAACACCGCGGCACACGATCGAGGAAAGTATCCGCCGCATTGAAACACTGCTTCGCACGAACGCCGAAGCCGGTCGCCAGGCAGTCGTCATCATCGACGAAGCGCACCTGCTCGAAGACTGCGGCGCGCTAGAAACACTCCGCCTGCTCCTCAACTTCGAGCACCAAGGCAGCCCAGCGCTCACGCTCGTCTTGATTGGCCAGATGAGCCTGGTCTCCGCCGTCAGCCGGCTCTCCAGCTTGGAGGAACGCATCGCCGTTAAGGCTCTCCTGCGATCCTTCACGGTCAACGAAACCGCCGACTATGTGCGCCATCGCATGCACGCCGCCGGCGCGGCCCGCGACATCTTCAGCGCCGATGCGCTCGAAGCCCTCCACTACCTCGGCCACGGCGTGGCCCGCCAAATCAACCGCCTCGGCGACCTCGCGCTGCTCGTCGGCTACGCCGACGAACTGCCGAACCTCACCGCCAAACAAATCGAAGCCGTTAGCGAAGAGTTGGTCTCGATCGCTGTTGAGTGAGACGTTGCCTTAGCGCACAAAAGAAGCCCGAGACGCCTCACAGCATCTCGGGCTCAATTGATTTAATACGCAAACAAAGCCGAACTAGCGTCCGCGGCGCTTCAAACCGCACAGCGAAAGGCCGAGCAGCACAAGAGCCACGCTGCCAGCTTCCGGCACAGCCGCCGAGCTACCAAGGCCGGGCCCTGGGGCTCCAAAGTTCGCGCGCCACGTATTGTAGCCCGCCGGCGTGCCACCGAAGCTACCCGGATCATTGCGCCACAAAACGTAGTCCGCAGCATCAACTTTGCCATCGCTGTTGTAGTCGCCAGCGAGTCCGGCCGCTGCCGCAACGTAAACAACCCCGCGAACGACCGTATTCGTCGGTGCATTAAAGAGCGTGGAAAATGCTGAGCTAGCGCCACTGTCGGTAACAGTTACGATCGCATTATTCGCTGTACCATCGGTGGTACTTGGCGAAGTAGACGCGTAGAGAACGACGTTTCCGCCAACGATCCGGCCGTCTAATCCGCGAACTCCACTCGAGAGGCTCGTATTCAATGTGTAAGTATTGTTCCAATTGGCGCCATCGAACTCCCACTTCTGAATGCCACCGCCAGTGGCAGTCGTCCGGTCGTCGGCAACATAAAGTGTATTTGCATCCTTAAACCAGAAATCGTAGGGAGATGCAGTGCCAGAACCGGTCGCAGCCGTACCGACGAACAATGTCGTCGTTGATTGGTCGTCAGCGGTCGGAATCGGCACCCCGGTGCCAACTTTGCTGATGCCCACGAAAGAGCCGCTAGCACTACTAATATATAGCTGATTATCAAAAATGTTCGCCACGCGCGTATTCGTGGGAGTAGCGGCGAGCCTAGTGCCCGTGGTCGCTCCCAACGTAGCGTACTGCACGCCCGCTTGGCCACCAGTGGTCGGGAAGCTTTGCCCAGTAGCCCAGAAGTTGAGTCCGTCAGTCGATACGACGCTACGCATATCGCTGCTATTACCAGTTGAGCCGGGGTACGCATCACTTAGCGTCGTGGTGGTATCAACGCTACCGTCACTGATCTTCACACGTCCGATAACTCGACCGGTGGTACCCTGTCGAACTCCCGCAGTACCATCATCCGCATCGTAGCCACCAAGCACGAGATACTGACCGTCGGTCGAGAGCGACAAATGGCCAACAGATGTTGAGTTAGGGGCCTCGGTCAGAGGTCGATTTGCTCCCGACGCAGTTGTCGGTAGGGGGATGCTCGTGATGAGCACGCCGGCATCAGAATATTTATCGACAAATGTCGCAACTGCGTTTGGCTGGTTCACCAGCGCCGCAGCGCCACTGCCCATGCGAAGAGTGTATATATCCGCATGCGCCAAACCGCCAAGATAGGCAATTGCCGTTGCTAGTGCAGCGAGTCTAGCGAATATCCGTATCCGGATCTGTCCAAACGTAAATTTCATGATTCTTCGTTCTCCGACCTTTACTACTCACTGTGCCTGTTTCAATAGTGCCGCCTGCTGATTATCAACCGATGCTCACGCGCCCTGAGAATGCGAGGGGGAAACCGGAATTCCGCCATTCGAGCTGCAGTCCCCTCATTAGAGTGGTTTTAATCGCGTGTTCGCCAAACCCTGATTCTAGCCCGGATGTATTGATGGTCAATGAATTCCGGCTAAAGGCCGGGAATTTTTGTCCGTAATTCGTAATTTTTCCCGATTTGCGACAAATTTCCGCGCAGCGTCGCGCTTTCTCGAGAGGTCAGGTAACCTCGCAAGGGATAGCATTTCGCGAGGCATGGTTGAGTGAGCATGATAGGATACGGGATTGGCATTGATGGGCACGCATTTGATCTTCCACAAACCATGAATTTCCTCCACCGGCCGCAAATCATCTCAATTCGTGCGGCCTGCATAATTCCGTTGCTGGCGCTACTCGTTGTCCCGTTTAATTCGCCTGCTGCCTGCGCTCAATTGCGGATCGTCACCTACAACCCCACCGGCGCTCCGGCAACGGGAATCGACGTCGTCTTGAAATCAATCGGCGAGGAACTGCGCAACGGCATTGCGAAGCCGATCGATGTGTTGTTGTTGCAGGAGCAAGCGAACCCCTCGCCGGGCGCGAGCAATCCGTCGCCGGACACGCAGCAGTTCGTGACACTGCTCAATAACTTGTACAACAACGCTGGCATTACGTACGCGATGAGCAATCGCACGGGCGGCGGTGATACGACGCAAACGCTCGTGTACCGAACCCAAACCGTGCAACTCATCGGAGACGCAGCGATTGGAACGATTAGCGCCGTCGGCGCGCCGCGACAGCCGGTGCGATTCCAACTGCGGCCGGTGGGCTACGACAGCAGCGCCGACTTCTACATTTACAACAGCCACTACAAAGCTAGTGCGGCAATTGACGACCCCGCAGCGCCGGGTCGGCGCAATGTGGAAGCAACGTCGATTCGCACCAGCTCGAATGCGTTGGGCGAAGGCGCTCATGTAATCTACGCTGGCGATCACAATTTCTATGATTTCGATTCCGATGAACCCGCCTGGGGCACGCTAACAGCAAGTGGCGCCGGCCAGGCCAACGACCCAATTAGCCAAGTCGGTACGTGGCATAACAACAGCAGCTTTGCCGCCGTGCACACACAGTCGCCGTGCACAAGCTCAACGGGCAATTGTTTCGTCACGGGTGGCATGGATGACAGGTTTGACTTCCAGCTGACAACTGGCGAGTTCCTGGACGGCGAAGGACTTTCATACATCGGTCCGATACCCGGCGTACCAGAGATGAGCGCGCTTACCCATTCCTATCACGCGTTTGGCAACAATGGTACTTCATTCAACAAAGACATCGTCACTGGAAACACGGTGACATTCCCGGGCGTTTCTTCCTACACCAAATCGCAAATACTCACAGCAATCCGCGCCGCGACCGATCACATTCCCGTCGTCGCCGATTACCAACTCCCCGCGGTGATGAACGTCGTTGCGGGCACGGTGCCGACCGTGCTTGATGTCGGGCAAGCGTTCAATTTGAGCGTCACTGTCAACAATTCCGCCAACGTCGTGGCGGCGATTGGAGCCGATGAGTTGAACTATTCGCTCACCAGTTCCGGCAATGTCTCAGGTTCATTTCTTAATCAGATCGACCAAGCGCTCGGCGGCAGCAACGTGCATAGCATTGCGTTCGATACCGCCACGATCGGCATGAAAACCGGCTTGGTCACCGTTATGAGCTCAAGCCAGGGAGTGCAAAACGGCACGTTCTCGCTGCCGATCAGTTACCTCGTCGTGCTGCCGGGCGACTACGACGGCAATGCCATCGTCGATGCGGCCGACTATGTGGTGTGGCGGGAAACGCAAGGCACCACGGTCGCGGCCGGCACGGGGGCCGACGGTGATCGCAACGGCTTGGTTGACGAAAGCGACTACGGCGTTTGGCGAACCCACTTTGGAGCGTCGGCTGCCGGAGCCGGCAGTACCCTCGCCGCGACTGTTCCTGAGCCTTCCGTCCTCGCGCTGCTGATGATTGGCGTCTGTCTCGGTGGGCGACGACGGACTAAACTGAGGGCATGCAGTCGGACAACCTGAAACCACTGGCGGCAACCGTCGACCTCGATCGGCATCGGCGGTGCGGCTTCCCCGAAGTCATCTACGGCCCCGGGAAGACGATCGAACAGCTTTGCGCGATCGTGGCTTCGTTGCTCAACCATGGCGAGCCCGTGCTGGCGACGCGCGTAGATGCGGCGCAGGCAGCCGGCTTGCTGATGGCGTATCCTGACGGGCGATACAACGCGGTGGGGCGGACGTTTCGGGTGGACCCAGTAACGAACAATACTACGGCTGCAACGAGTACAGGTTCGCGTGCGAAGGGCGAACCCTCCCCTGGCCCCTCCCTACAAGGGAGAGGAAGCGTGTCGATCATTTCGGCGGGGACGGGCGACTTGCCGGTGGCGGAGGAGGCGCGCGAAACGCTCGATTGGATGGGCGTCGCCGTTACGATGATTCATGATGTCGGCGTCGCCGGTCCGCATCGGTTGCCCGAGCGGCTCGACGACTTTCGCGAGGCAGATGCGGTGGTCGTCGTCGCAGGCATGGAAGGCGCGCTACCGAGCGTGGTGGGCGGCTATGTGCCGTGCCCGATCATCGCGGTGCCAACAAGCGTTGGCTACGGCGCTAACTTCGGCGGCGTGTCGGCTTTGCTCTCAATGCTCAACAGCTGCGCAAACAACGTGGCAGTCGTAAATATTGACGCCGGCTTCAAGGGCGGGTTCCTGGCCGGAATGATCGCCACGCGGGCACACGCGAATCGGCACACGGCGAAGGATTAAGTTCCTCTCATCGCATGACCTCACTCGAAGATCAAACCCTGACTGCATTGCCAATGTTGCCGCCGCGGCGGCCAGAGAGTCACAAGGGCGACTTCGGCCGGGCGCTGGTAGTTGGCGGTTCGTGCGGCATGAGCGGCGCGGTCGCGATGGCCGGCCTCGCGACGCTGCGCGGCGGCGCGGGGCTCGTGACGCTCGCCGTGCCGCGGTGTGTGCAAAACGTCGCGGCAGCCATCTCGCCTTGCTACATGTCGCATGGCTTGGCCGATGCCAATGGCATGTTCATGGCCGATGCGGCCGCTGAAGTGCTCGAGCTTGGCAAGGCGATGAATGTCTTGGCGCTGGGACCCGGCGTCAATCGATCGCCGCCAGTCGCCGCTTTCGTCCAGCGGTTGTATCGTGAAGTGCCGCAGCCAATGGTCGTGGATGCCGACGCATTGTTTGCGCTCGCCGAAACGGCAGATATATTGCAGCAGGCCGGTGGACCGCGGGTCTTGACGCCGCATCCGGGTGAGTTCGCCCGGCTGGTCGGCAAGGTGCCATTGGATGACGAGCGCGTAAGTGCCGCCGCGGAGTTGGCGCGTCGTGATCCTTCCGCCAACACGGTGGTCGTGCTGAAAGGACATCACACGGTCGTGACCGATGGCAGGCGGTTCAGCCTCAATCACACGGGCAACCCCGGTATGGCGACCGGCGGCTCCGGCGATGTGCTCACGGGCGTCATCACGGCCCTGCTCTGCCAAGGACTCGCGCCATTCGAAGCGGCGCGGCTCGGCGTACACGTGCATGGCTTGGCGGGCGATTTAGCCGCGGCCGAATTCGGCCAGGTGTCCCTGATTGCGACGGACCTCATTGACTATCTGCCCCGGGCCTTTCGTGGGTTTTGAGCTGAAGCACGAGCAATCGGGGAGTCTCCACGGCAATGCACATCATTCGGTCACTCGATGCGTTTCCGCCTTCCGCCCGGGGCGGGGCCGTGTCGATTGGCAACTTCGACGGCGTGCATCGCGGGCATGTCGCAATTGTGCGGCGACTCTTGGAACGTGCGGAAGCAGTCGGCGGGCCGGCCATCGTGTTCACGTTCGACCCGCACCCCGTGCGCTTGCTGCGGCCTGAGCAATGCCCGCCGCCACTCACGTGGACCGAGCGCAAGGCCGAGTTGCTCAAGGCACTGGGCGTTGACTGGATCGTGGCGTACCCGACCGATGAAGCGCTGCTGCAACTCACGGCGTTCGAGTTCTTCGATGAAATCATTCGCAAGAAACTCGCGGCGAAGGCGCTCGTCGAAGGGCCGAACTTCTTCTTTGGGCACAATCGCGAAGGCAACGTGAAGCGGCTCGGAGAGCTCGCGGCGGCGGCCGGCGTTTCGCTGGATGTCGTCGCACCGGTGGCTGTCGGCGGGGCGGTTGTTTCGAGTTCGCGCGTGCGAGACCTCATTCGCCACGGCGACATGCAGCAGGCGAACGAACTGCTCAGCGCACCATATCGCATTCGCGGCATGGTCACGCATGGCGCCGGCCGCGGCAGCAAAATTGGTTATCCGACGGCAAACCTGAGCGCGGTCGACACGATTCTGCCCGCGCTCGGTGTGTATGCCGGACGCGCGCGGCTGGGTGATGGCTCGCATGCGGCGGCGATCAGTTTGGGACCCAGCCCCACGTTTGGTGACGATATCGTGCGCGTGGAAATCCATTTGATTGACTACCACGAATCGATCTACGGCCAGCCGATGGAGGTTGACTTTCTGGCCCGATTGCGAGACATTCGGCCGTTTGATTCAGTGGCGGCGCTGGTCGAGCAATTGCGGCGCGATGTGGACCTGTCACGAAAGATTGCGCTGCAATAAATAGCCGATCCGTTCCGGATCGGAGTATTCGCTCCGTTTGACCGCGCAAGGGCGAGCCGGCGATAGAATTGAGAAGCATTACCTGAGCTGAACCCGGCCGAGACGGCTGGGCTATATAACATGACGATTGATTGGCGCGAGTTTGTGGAACTGGTTGGCGAGGCACAGTCGTTCGTGCTCACCAGCCACATGCGGCCGGATTGCGATGCGATCGGCAGTGAAATTGGCCTCGCGCTCGCGCTGCGGTCGCTGGGGAAGACGGTGCGAATCGTCAACGGCGACGGCGTGCCGCCGCATATCGCGTTCATCGATCCCGAAAACGAAGTGCTCGTGCTCGGGCGCGATGTAACGGCGGCCGACTTGGACTGCGATGTGGTAGCCGTCGTTGATACGAGCGCCTGGTCGCAGTTGGGGCCGATGGCCGATGTCGTGCGCGCCTCAAAGGCGCGGAAAATCAACATCGATCATCACGTGAGCCAGGATGATTTGGGGGCGGTCGTATTCAAGGACGTGCAATCCGAATCGACCGGCCGGCTCATCGTGCAGGCCATCGCTGCGCTCGGCGTGAAGCTCACGCCCGAGATGGCGACGCCATTGTTCGCAGCCATTGGCACCGACACCGGTTGGTTTCGTTTCGCCTCGGTCACACAGCCGACTTTCGAGGCCGCTGCACAATTAGTTGCAGCCGGCGCGAAGCCGCATGTCGTGTTCGCGAAATTGTACGAACAGAATAGCTTGCCGCGGCTGCGGTTGCAGGGCCGCATTCTCATGAACGTGAAGTCGCACCTCGATGGCCGGCTGCTCACCACGGCGATCACGCAAGACGACTTACGCGTGGTCGGCGCTGAACCGACGGATACGGAAGACGTGATCAACCGGCTGCTGAGCGTTGCCGGCGTGGAAGCGGCGATTCTGATGCTGGAGTTATCGCCGCAGGAAACGAAGGTGAGCCTGCGGAGCCGATCGACGCTCGATGTGAACGCGATCGCCGCCCAGTTCGGCGGCGGCGGACACAAGGCGGCCTCCGGCGTGCGCTTTCGCGGCCCGCTCAGCGAAGCCGAGCCGGCGGTCGTTGAAGCAATGTTGGTGGGAATGGCGAAAGGGTGAGAAGCATCGAGAGCGGAGAGTCGAGAGTCAAGAGCCAGACATGTGGGGCGGACTCGCTTCGCAACCCGTGTTCGGCTCTTGACTCGCGCCCCACTCTCGACGGTCATCAAGCCACACCCTAAATTGGTGGTATGACGAGTCCACCTACTTCAGCAGCCGGCAAAACAGCTCGCGGCTCCGAGCGGCGGCCATTTTTGGTCCGAGTCGCGGCACTCGTGATCGGCGGCTTGGTCGCATTGTTCCCATTCGCGGCAGGGTTCGGTGTGATGACCGACCCGTGGCGGCGCGGACGACGGAAGACCGAATCTGATAATGGCAGCGATGCAGCAGGCCCCACTGCCCACAACAACGCACCAGGCGCGCGGTTCATCCGCATCTGTCCGCTCGCCGCGCTGCCGGCCGATGGCCTGCCGCATGCGTTCCCGGTCGTATCCGATCTTGTCGACAGTTGGACTCGGATTGCGAACCAACGAATCGGCATGATCTATCTCTCGCGCACCGAAGCCGGCGGTAAGTCGAACGTGGTCGCATTCAATGCGGAGTGCCCGCACCTGGGCTGCTTCGTCGATTTCAATCCGGCCGACAAGCGATTCGAGTGCCCCTGCCACAAGAGCGCGTTCGGGATCGACGGTGCCAAGCTCTACGGCCCGAGTCGGCGCGGGCTCGATGTGTTGCCGGTGGAACTCACAGCCGCCGACGGCGACCAGGAAGTGACGGTCGCGTTTCAGAAATTTCAGAAGGGGATCGAGGAAAGGAAGCCGGCCGAATGAGTGCGTTTCTCGCCTGGCTCGACCATCGCACCGGCATTCGCGCGTTCACGCACGCGGCCCTGTACGAACACATTCCGGGCGGCGCGCGGTGGCGATATGTGTGGGGCAGCACCCTCAGCTTCTGCTTCTTCGTACAGGTCGTCACGGGGCTCGTGCTGTGGGCCGCGTACAGCCCAAGCGCTCAGACCGCTTGGGAAAGCGTGTTCTACATTCAGAACCACATGACGGCCGGCTGGCTCTTGCGCGGCGTGCATCACTTTACCGCCGAAATGATGGTCGTGCTGATGGCGATCCACTTCGTGCAAGTCGTGATTGACGGCGCGTATCGAGCGCCGCGCGAGATCAATTTTTGGCTAGGCCTCGTGCTGATGCAGATCGTGCTCGGCCTCGCGCTCACGGGCTACCTGCTGCCATGGGATCAGAAAGGGTATTGGGCCACCAAGGTCGCGACCAACATGATCGCGCTCGTGCCGCTGGTCGGCGAGTCCTTGCAGCGGTTGGTCGTCGGCGGCAACGACTATGGGCATCACACGCTCACCCGGTTTTTCGCCCTCCACGCCGGCGTGCTGCCGATGTTGCTCGCCGGTTTCTTGACCCTGCACGTGCTCTTGTTTCGCCGGCATGGGCTGACGGTCCGCGATCCGAAGCATGCGCCAGACACCACGTTCTGGCCCGAGCAGGTCCTCCGCGATGCGGTGGCGTGCCTGGGCGTGGCAATCGTGGTACTGGTCCTCGTGCTGTGGCACTACCCGACTGCGGACCGCGGCGTGCCTCTGGGGCAGCAATTGGGGGCGGAGCTGGGTGCGCCGGCGAATCCGGCGGAGAGCTACGCCGCCGCCCGGCCGGAAGTCTACTTCCTGTTCTTATTCCAGTTGCTCAAGTATCTGGAAGTGTTTCCGCCGCTCGTCGGCGCCATCGCCGTGCCTGGCCTCGTGATGTTCACGCTGTTCCTGATGCCGCTCGTCGGGCGGTGGCAATTGGGGCATCGCTTCAATGTCGTGTGGACGCTCGCGCTCATCGTCGGCGCCGCCGTGTTGACGACGCTCGCTTGGCGCGAGGATCACAACGGCGCGACACCAGAATCGCGACACTACTTGGCGGCGGTGGCCGATGCGAAAACACAAGCCGAGCGGGCAGTGACACTCGCCAGTTCACCGACCGGCATTCCGCCAACCGGTGCGCTCGCGCTCATGCGAACCGATCCGAAGACGCAGGGGCCAAAATTGTTCCGCGAGCATTGTGCGGCGTGCCATAGCCACGCGCCAGCCAGCACGGCCAATGGCGCGGAGGCAGTTGGCGGCGCGGCGGCGAATGTCGACGCAACGCAAGTGATCGCAGTCGAGAAACCGAGTGCGTCGAACTTGTGGCGATTCGGCACGATCGACTGGGTGCGCGGTATTCTCGATCCTGCTCACGTCGCCGGGCCGCACTATTTCGGCTACACGGCCTTCAAGGACGGCGAGATGGCGAATTACGTCAAGGAAACAATCGGCGGCCAACTCACCGAGTTGAAAGGTGATGAACTCGCCAAATATCGGCAGGCCCGCGACGATGTGGCGCTAGCCCTTGCTGCCGAAAGCGGGCGGCCGCTCGGCGACGTCGCAAATTCGCAGCATCGCATCGAGGCCGGGCGGAAGGCGATCGTCGATGTGTTCGCGTGCATCGATTGCCACAAGTTCCAATCGCAAGGAGGAGGCTCCGCGCCCGATCTCACGGGCTATGCGTCATCGCAGTGGCTAAGCGAGTTCATCAGCAACCCGGCGAACGAACGCTTCTACGGCGACAAGAACGATCGCATGCCGGCGTTCGCGGCGCACCCCGGCAACCCGGCCAACCGGCTGAGCGCCGAGGATCTGGCGATTCTCGTCGCGTGGTTGCGCGGGGAGTGGTATGAGTAGCCGCGATGCTACGCATCGCAGGGCCGGCGATGCGTAGCATCGCGGTTATTCTCTTTGCTTCATTCTGTCTTTGATTGCGCATGCGTGCGGAGGTGCTGCCACTCGTGCTACGCCGCAATGTCTGCCAAATCGCTACAGTTTCGCACGGCACGGTGCCGATGTGAGAACGACGCCAACGCACGCGCAGGGTATTGCGCCGTGCTAGCGCTAGCACTCGCTTGACCCTCGACTTCGCAACTTCGATCGTATGTGGTGTAGTACTTGCCAACAGGAGACGCCTGGCCTCGCCCACGCGACGACCGGCCGCATTGTATGCTCGCGCTGCCAGCAGCCAGCCAAAAAGGGCAAGAGCAATACCCAGGCGCGGATCTGCGATGACGGCATCGCCCTCGACGAGCAACCGGCGCGGACAACCATGGCAGCGGCGCCGTTGCGCAAAGATGACGATTGGTCGGCTGACCAACGCGTCCGCAATCTGGCTCGCGAACTCAAGCGGCCAACGACGACGTTCAGGAAGCCGGGCGACGGCCTGTTTCCCGATCATCGCCGGTTCGAACCGCCACACGATTTATTCAGCCCACAGGACCTGGCCGCGAATGTGGCCCTGCCCGCAGCGGCGCCGCCGATTGCCGCCAGCGCGAGTTTGCATCCGCATCGCACGGAAAGTAGCCAGGTCATGGCCTGGGTCATCGTAACGGCCGGGTCGTTGACGCTCGCTGCCGGGCTCGGCCTCATGGGCTGGTCCCTCGCCGCCAAGCAGCTTCAATTCTGGAACATCGCGCTCGGCCTCGCGATCGGCGGGCAAGGCACGCTGATCCTGGGCCTCGTGCTCGCGGTTTCGCGCCTGTGGCGGCATAGCCGCTACTCGGCCGGCAAACTGCAAGACGTGCAGAACCGCCTCGGCCAACTGCAGCAAACCGCGGAAGTGCTCACGACGATGCGCGCCGGCGGCAGTGCGCCGACGTTCTACGCCGACCTCGCCCGCGGCGCGAGCCCGCACATGATGCTCACCAATCTCAAGGGGCAGCTCGATCAGCTGGCGACCCGATTGGGCAGCGGGTTCTGACGTCGTTTTCATGCGACTGTAGCCGGTGTCTGGGGCAACGCCCCAGCGAATCGTCGAAACTGGGGCGTCGCCTCAGCCACCCTGACGCTACAGCAGCGTGAAAACCGCATTAACGCAGCAAACAGGTCAGCGCTCCGCATCGAATTGGCCTCTTCGGGTTCAATCTCACAGAAGTCCGCGCTAAACGGCAAAATGTGCCGATGCTCATAACGAGCAAAACTAATTGTTAAGTGTGCCACACGGAGAGGACGCGTACTTGCCGGTCGTCCTCTTCGATAAGATATGCGACCCCAAGCGGCCACACGAAATGAGCCCGTCGCCCCCGCTCGCGCGACTCGCCGCATTCTTGCGGTTTCGCTTTCAGGTCATCATCAATTTTGGCAACGGCTTGATTGATCGCATGCTTTAGTCGCGAGTGCAACCAAATCTCGGTAAGGTCGTGTTCGGCTGACCTCTCCCAAATGACCGTGTACTTCATAGTTTCGACAGATCATGGAGTATGTCTTTCAGTGGACGCCCACCTTTTTCCATACTTCGACGGTCCAATTCTTCCTCGGAAATCGGGACTACGATCTTGCCTTCGTCATCGCGCAGCGGGCCGGGCATGAAGTGTCCAACAATCCTGCCCGAGTCGTCACGCAGTTCTACCATTTCGTGAACGTCTTTGAGCTTGGCAACCGTGGCAGAATCGATCGTAACTTGGGTCATGGATAGGCTCGAAAAGCAGGAATTGAATTGCCAAGTTCAATTATACACTGAACGCCGACCGCGTTAATCCTGCCAATTTCGCTGCCAATCGGCCCGCCAGCCCCGCTTTTCAATGAGGCGATAATTTTCGGCGCTGCGGATCGACTCCAGATACCGCACCAGTGGTGGCAATTCGTTGTCGTGTGAATCGCCGAAGAATGGCGCTACGTAGATCGCGTTACCGAAGTTGCGGCAGAGCTTGCTTTCGGTATCGTCGACCACCAGGATGTGCTCGAGGTCGTAGCCGAGTCGCTTCACCTTCTTGAGGTCCTTGATGTAATCGACGAAGTACTCATTGAAGTACGTGTGCGGCGTGCACCGCTCGCGGCCCCACACGAATTGCCAGCAAGTTGCTCGCGGGCAAATTTTCTCGGCGATCGCCTCGACGTATTCCACGCTGCCCGAGGACCAAATCGCGAGGTTATAGAAGGTCGCCGCTTTAGCAAGAAACTCCGCGAGATGCGGCCGCTCGTACACGTAGTACGAACCGACACGGAATTCGGCGGGCCGGTCAAGCTCCGCGGCCGCACCGAAGATGAGCGTTTCATCGAGATCGAGAATGAGCAGCGGCCGGGTGTCGCAACCCAACCGCGATTTGGCGGTCATACGCCATTCGCCTGTCGGAAGCGGTTTCAAGATCTCGATGCTCGGCAGCTGAATTCGCAAGAATTCAGTGCACCTCGCTCGAAGCCTGCATTCTTGCGAATTCAGCTACGATCTTAAAACCGCTTCCCGTTTAAGTCTCCACGCGTTTTGCTACCTCTTCGACCACGTCGGCGCTTTTCACACGCCACTGCTCCAATGAATCGCGATCGCGGATCGTGACGGTGCCGTCCTGCAGCGTTTGGCCGTCGACCGTAATGCAGAACGGCGTGCCGGCTTCGTCCTGCCGCCGATAACGGCGGCCGACCGCGCCCTTCTCATCATAAAACGTCACGAACCGGCGTTTAAGCGCAGTGTAAATTTCCTTGGCCGCCTCGGGCATGCCATCCTTTTTCACGAGGGGGAAAACAGCCGCCTTAACGGGGGCGATGCGGGGGTGAAATTTCATCACCGTGCGGGTTTGCATATCGCCCTTTTCGTCCGGCGCCTGATCTTCATGATACGCCTCGCACAAGAACGCCAGCGTGCCCCGATCTGCCCCGGCCGAGGGCTCGATCACGTGCGGCGTAAAACGCTCGTTGGTGACATCGTCGCGATACGTCAGATCGCGCCCGCTGCCTTTGTGCTTCGGCACTTTCTTGCCGTCGGCGTTTTCAACCAACTCCACCTCGAGGCAACCCTCGGCGTTCTTCACGAGCTTCCCCTCCATGTGGCTGCGCAGGTCGAAGTCGCCGCGGTGGGCGATGCCTTCGAGTTCGCCATACTCGCCGGCGGTGAGGAACGGGAAGGCGTATTCGATGTCGGCCGTGCCCACAGAATAGTGGCTAAGTTCATCCTTATCGTGCTCGCGCAAACGCAGCCGTTCGCCGGCCAAGCCAAGATCGGTGTACCACTTCATGCGGCGGTCGCGCCAGTACTCGTACCACTTGCGCGACGTCGTTGGGTGGCAGAAGAACTCGATCTCCATCTGCTCGAACTCGCGCGACCGAAACGTGAAATTCCGCGGCGTAATCTCGTTGCGGAAACTCTTGCCCACTTGCGCGATGCCGAACGGCACCTTCACGCGCGTGCTGTCGCACACATTCTTGAAGTTCACGAAGATGCCTTGGGCCGTTTCGGGACGCAGGAAGGCTTTGTTATTCTCGTCCTTCAAAGCACCAACGATAGTCTCAAACATCAAGTTGAAGTCTCGTGGCTCTGTGAGATCGCCTCCACACTCGGGGCATGCGTCGGCCAAGAATACTTGTCCGTTCGCATCAAATACAAAATTGAACCACGCATCAAGATTGACGAAGGCACCCTGCTTCTTTTCCGCAATTACTTTATTGATCGCGTTGATAACGGCATCCGTATCTCTCACGAGCGCCAATCCGGGCGCAATCTTTTTTCCCTTTTGTTGCGCCCACATTTTCAAACGCCCCGTGTTCGTGGGCACACTCTCCTTCCAAACCTCCTGCAGTTCCGGAAGCCAAGCACTTTCCTTGTGCATCTCCTCAACATGATCTGCTCTGAACAGTCTTTTGCACTGACGGCATGTTTGCATCTTATCCGCGAACAAATCAAAATGCCCCGAGCACTTCCACACTTGCGGGTGCATGATGATCGAAGCGTCGAGGCCGACCATCTCGTAGGTCGACGGCGCGCCGGCTGCCTTCACCAGCTCGTTGTGGCCGGTGACCATGTCTTGCCACCAGGCGTTCTTGATATTGCGCTTCAGCTCCACGCCGAGCGGGCCGTAATCCCAGAAGCCGTTGAGGCCGCCGTAGATTTCGCTCGACTGAAACAAAAAACCGCGCCGCCGGCACAGGGCGACTAATTTGTCCATGTCCATGGGAATATTCGTTCAAGCAGCAATACAATTAACCACAAAGAACACGAAGAGCACAAAGACAACACTTTTACAGAGCCTTCGTGTCCTTTGTGTTCTTCGTGGTTAATCTGATCCGAATTGATTTGATAATTGAAGGTGCCTATTCTACCGCTGTTTGTAAGCAACCGTCCAGCGCGGCGGATTTTGTGCTAGCGCACGATGATTCGCCAGTTCGGTACGTCTAATTCCGGTGCGACGCGGACGTGATCGATGCGGGCACAATCGGGCAGGTCGGCCGCGTTGCCAACTTCAATGCAATTGCGACCGCCGAGCGTGTCGCGAAGTTTCTCCGCGAGTTGCGCCTCAATCGAGTGCTTGGCGATTTCCGCCTTGCCGACCAGCAGCCGCCACTCGCGCACCGCCGCAATCGCGCCGTCGTTGAACTGCCACGCCGCGGTCGGCGTCACCGTCAGCCGCTCGACAATCGCGCCGGCAAGCAGAATGTCTTCGAGGGTCTCCTCCCCGTCGGTCCCGGCGCACACAATGTTGATCGCCGGCTCATCGAGTACAGATTCGATGACCGACGAAAGGTTCACGACCGCGGCAATCAACACGCGCTTCGCCAGGCGCGCATGATGCAATGCCTGCGTGCCGTTGGTCGTCGTGAGAAACACGCGCTGGCCGCCCACCGACTCGGCCGTGTACTCCGCCGGCGAGTTGCCCAGGTCGAACCCGTCGATCCGCACGCCGCGGCGCTCACCGCCGAGCACGACCTGATCGCGGCCCGCCTTCTCGGCCGCCGCCAGTGTTTCCTCAACCGTGCGAAACGGCACGACCTCCGTCGCGCCGGCCGCGAGCGCGTGACAGATCGTGGTCGTCGCGCGCAGCACGTCGATCACGATCGCCGCGTTGCCGGCGAGCTCTTCAGCGGGAATTTCTTCAGGCAGGTTGAAGACGTTGATTTGTTGTGTGTTCATCGGCGTGGTGAGAATGCGATGGTGCCGAACATTAGCCGCCGGGTACCCTCTGGGTGGCTAGCCCGCTGTTCGAGTCGCGTGAACCGCGGGCTAGCGCCCGGCGGCTAATCCGAAAATCACAATGTGACAAAGCATTCGGGGGACTGGGCAATACTTCTGCCAGCCCGGAGGGCTAGGCTATGTAGTTGGGTGGCCTGTTGTGGTTAGAATCTTCTCCATGCCCGTTGACAAGTCGTCTGATCGCGTTCGCCAAATGTTTGGCCGGGTGGCCAAGCGTTATGACTTCCTGAACCACCTGCTCTCGCTGGGAATTGACCATTATTGGCGGTGGCGCACGGTGCGGCTCGTGCCCCCCGAGGGGCCGCTGCCGATTCTCGATGTCTGCACCGGCACCGGCGACCTCGCTCTTGCGTACGACCGCGCCGCCGGGCGAAAAAACTCGATCGTGGCCGGCGACTTCTGCGTGGAAATGCTCGAGATCGGCCGCCACAAAGCCGCCCAGCGCGGCGCCGACCCTCGCATCGAGTTCATCGAAGCCGATGCTCAAGCACTGCCGGTGCCGACGAATTCCTTTCAGATCGTCTGCGTCGCCTTCGGCCTGCGCAATGTCGCCGACACCGATCGCGGTCTCGCCGAAATGGCGCGGGCGTGCGCGCCGGGCGGTCGCGTCGCCGTGCTCGAATTCTCAACGCCCTCGTGGCAGCCGTTCAAGGCAATTTACGGCTGGTACTTTCGCCACGTGCTGCCGCGGATCGGGCGGTTCTTCTCACGCGAATCGGGCGATGCGTACGACTACTTGCCGACAAGCGTCGGCGAGTTTCCCCAGGGCGAAGCGCTCTGCCAACGAATGCGTGCGGCCGGGCTTGTCGATGTGCGGCGCTATCCGCTCACGCTCGGTGTGGCTACACTCTATGTGGGACGAAAAGTCGCGGATGCCGCAGCAAAATCGTAACAGTGCCACCGCACAACGCTGAAAACACAGTTGGGGTGGCACGCGTTGAAAGGGCATAGTGATCCCAGTTGGCAAACGCGCCACGCCCGAGCGTGCATCCCGAAATTCGCAGCTCGCATCACCGCAAAGTCGTCGCCTGCCTGCGAATCGGTGCGTCGAAGTGAATCACGTCGCGCGATTCCAGTCCAGCAGGAGCCGTTGACATCGAACTCGGCGTAAGATCGCGCGGCGGAACGTCGGCTGCCGGCCGGTAAGACGCGAGAAGGATCGCGACGATTATTTCCACCCAAATTGCGGAATGAGTCATAAGTGCGTCCCATTGTCGGATGGGTGGATATACTCGAATTTGTCAGGCGCGGCCAGCCCAGAGGGCTGGGCTATATAGCCGAGCCCTCTGGCTCGGTGCCAAACACCCCCAGCTTTCCCAATCAGCAACTTACGTTCCATGCCCCAGCCCATCGTCCTCGGCATCACCGGCGCCAGCGGCGCGATCTACGCATTGCGATTGCTCGATGTGCTGCGTTCCACCGGCCGCCACGTGCACCTATCAATCAGCACGTCGGGCCGCGATGTCATCCGCCAGGAACTTGGCCTCGCTCTCGACCTCGACCGCTTCGAGCCCGGCCAGCTGCGGCTCGGTGGCGAATTTGCCGACGCATCGGCCGACGACAACGCCGGCTTCGCCCGCGAAGTCGGCGAAGTGCACTACTTCCACCACAAAAACTTCCTCGCCCCCATGGCCAGCGGCTCGTTCCTCACGGCCGGCATGGTCATTTGCCCATGCAGCGGCACCACCCTCAGCGGCATCGCGGCCGGCGCAGCGGGCAATCTCATTCAACGTGCCGCCGAGGTCCATCTCAAGGAACGCCGCAAGCTGATCCTCGTGCCACGCGAAACGCCGCTTTCCCTCGCCCACATCGACAACATGCGCCGGGCAACCGAAGCCGGCGCGATCGTCCTGCCGGCATCCCCAGGGTGGTACCACGGCGTCAAATCTGCTGCCGATCTGGTCGATTTCGTGGTTGCCCGCATCTGCGACCAGCTCGGCGTCGAACACTCGTTGATGAAACGCTGGGGAACGAGTTAACAATCAGCCCGAATTACGGTTAACCTCGCACAGGCGTTGGGGGCGTTAAGGGAACTCCACATTCTCCGCGCCCTCTGCGCCTCTGCGAGTTTTGGTCTACAACGCATTCATGCTGCGAACGATCCGCCACCTGCTCGAACTCATTCGCTTCAGCCACACGCTGTTCGCGCTGCCGTTCGCGCTCTTGGCAGCGGTGATGGCGTGGCGGCTAAGCGGATTCGCGCTGCAAGACCTCCTTGGCATCCTCCTCTGCATGGTCACCGCCCGCAGCTTTGCGATGGCCTGGAATCGCCTCGCCGATCGGCGGCTCGACGCCAATAACCCGCGCACGGCGGGGCGGCACCTGCCCGCGCAAATTCTCAGCGTGCCGCAGGTGGCGGCGTTTGCGGCAGCTTGTGCCGTCGGCTTCATCACAAGCACGCTCCTGTTCCTACCGAATCGCTTGCCGCTTTATCTATCGATCCCCGTGCTCGCATTCCTCGCCGGCTACAGCTACGCCAAGCGATTCACAGCGTTCGCCCATTTTTGGCTGGGCGCAGCACTCGCCCTGTCGCCCGTGGCCGCGTGGATCGCGATTCGCGGCGCAGCACTCGCCACCCATCCCGCCGACTTGCTCCCCGCCATCGCGCTCGGCGGCGCGGTGCTCACATGGGTCGCCGGTTTCGATATGATCTACGCCTGCCAGGACTACGACATTGACAGGAAGGCCCGGCTGCACAGCGTACCCGTCGCCCTCGGCATTTCCGGCGCGCTGCGGCTCGCGGCCGCGTGCCATCTAGTCACCATCGCGCTGCTCGCCAGCCTGCCACTTGTCTATCCGCACTTCGGCTGGATTTTCTGCGCCGGTGTGGTCGCAGTCGCCCTGCTGCTCATCTACGAACACCTGCTCGTCCGGCCAGACGACCTTTCCCGCGTAAACGCCGCATTTTTCAACGTAAACGCCGTCATCAGCATCGGCCTGTTTCTCGTCGGCAGCCTAGACCTGCTGGTGGGTGGTAAGTGATACTGAATCACTGCAAATTGGTTCCGGTTCCCTCCCCTTCGACGGGGAGGGTTAGGGAGGGGTGATCTGCAATCGCACCAGATAGCAAAACTCCATTTACACTCGCGCCGAATATGCTCCGCACCTCCTCCCCACTCCTGAAACCCATCCGCGAAAAAATCGAAGCCGGCGAGCGGCTCTCGCTCGACGACGGCCTCGTGCTCGAGCGGCCCGATGTGCCCCTCCCCGAAGTCGGCGAGCTCGCGAATTTCGTGCGCGAGCGGAAGAACGGCAACGCCGCGTACTTCAACATCAACACGCACCTCAACCCCACCAACGTGTGCGTCTACCGCTGCGTGTTCTGCGCCTTCCGGTCCGACCTCCGCGACCCGAAGGGCTACCTCATGACCGACGAGCAGATTCTCGCTCGCGGCGGCGAAGCCGTCGACAACGGCTGCACCGAAATGCACATCGTCGGCGGCCTGCATCATCAAAGCAGATACGACTACTATCGCAACGTCATCCGCCTGCTCCACGAACATTACCCCGAGCTACACCTCAAAGCCTGGACGCCCGTTGAGATCGATTGGTTCTGCCGGCTCACCAACAAGAGCGTCCGCGAAGTGCTCGAAGACATGGTCGAAGCCGGCCTCGGCAGCTTGCCCGGCGGCGGCGCCGAGATTTTCCATCCCGAAGTCCGCAACCAGATTTGCGAACACAAAGCCGACGCCCGCCGCTGGTTCGAAGTCCACCGCACCGCCCACGAGCTCGGCCTCAAATCAAACTGCACGATGCTCTACGGCCACATCGAAAAGCCGTACCACCGCATCGACCACCTCATCCGCCTCCGCGAGCTGCAAGACGAAACCGGCGGCTTCCAAACGTTCATCCCCCTCGCGTTCCACCCCGATAACACCGGCCTCGCGCACATCAAAAAGCCATCAAGCCTCACCGACCTCCGCACGATGGCCGTCAGCCGCCTGATGCTCGACAACATTCCGCACCTGAAGGCGTACTGGATCATGCTCGGCATCGGCACGGCCCAAGTCGCGCTCTCCTACGGTGCCGACGACATCGACGGCACCGTGCGGCACGAACTCATCTACCACGACGCCGGCGCAACGACGCCCGAAGTCCTCAGCGTCGAATCAATCCGCCGCCTCATCACCGAAGCCGGCCGCGAACCCGTCGAACGCGACACCCTCTACCACCGCATCGAACGCGACGGCACCCACTGGCAAACCGGCGCGGCGATTACGGCGGCAACGTAGGATGGGTTGCTCGTACTCGACAACCCATCACGGTAATTGTTCATAAGATCGATGAGTTACTGCGTCGCGGGTAACTCATCACACTAACAGGCTAACAAACGAGGTGTGACAAGAAGTGTCCGGCAATTCCGGCAGTAACCGATGAAGTAGTGTGACAAACCAGCCCTCAACGCTACCCGTGGTGCGTAGAAGTCCAACTATCGCCAACTTTCCCGTCAACGTCGCAACGAATGTATTCGACGCCCAGCGGCCGCAATCGATCGCAAATCTCTATCCACTTCCGATTGGCTTCTTCGTCGGTGTAAATCTTCGCTCCAAACCGAAATTGATTGGTGTGCTGGCCTGGCAAAACGTAGTACTTGGCGGCCGCCTCCGTAGGAAAGACTGGCCAAAGCCAATCTGGCAACCATTGCTGCCATCCAGGTTGGCGCTTATCCCAGAGCAGGAAAATTTCCTCAGATTCAAGTTCGCGTGCCTCACGCGTGAGGCATATTCGTCGCCATTGGGTGTAACCCAGCAACATCGAGATCACTGCAGCGGAAATCATCACGGTTTTCAAACTGAACCGAAACCGAACGCTCATGGCGCCGCTCGCTTAATCAATTCCTTCGCCTAGAGAAAGTACCCCGCATCAAGCTTGAAATGCCGACTCAGAATGCGGATGTGATTTTTGCTGAGTTCCCGCCGTCCCAGAACAATCTGGCTGGCTAAGCCGCTGTTGCCGAGTATCCGCCCCAGGTCGGCCGTGCTGGTCCCCGACTCTTCCAATAGGGCCTTGAGCCGCTCCAACGGCGTTCCCTCGTCCGGCTCCGGATATCGCGAATTGTCAAAGGCCTCGACAAGATCGGTCAGCACTTCGAGATAGTCCAGCTCGTCGCTATTGAGATCGTCCTCGCCCCGAACGGCGAGATGCTCCATGACCTTCGTTGCGGCCAAATATTCGCGCTTTGTTCGAATCGGCCTCAGCGGAAATTCACGAACCAGATCAATGAACCGATCGTTGTCTCGGCCTGACGCTTTCCGCTTGCCGGTTTTCGTCATGCTCATAGTTGATCCTTCCACTTTCCCCGACTGTACTCGGCGTGCGACATTACTCGCAGGGTGTAGACAACCTGCCGATTGTAATGAATCGCAGTAATAAGCCGGAATTTATTCCCCGCTACATTGAACACTGTGACGGGCTTCGCACTTGCGACGATTACAAGGTCGGCATGCGGAAAGTCGATTCGCACTTCAGCAAAGGATTGCCACTGGGCGTGTCGTGCGATTCGATACCAACGCTGAAGCGGCCCTGCCGCATCCGGGTATCGCTGGCCAAATTCCGCTAACGTGGCCCTTTTAACAATCCTCATATACCATACATTATGTATGGCACCCGTGTCGGTGTCAAGTCGGGCTCTGCTGCCCCCATCCTTCGCACCTTCCGTTTATTTCTCCCCACAGCGCGCCAAAAACTCAAAAACTTTTTTGTTGAAAGTAGGCCACGACCTGTGCTACAGTCGGCCCACATTTTCGACACCACTTGCGGAAAACCTCACTGCTCGCCCCCCACCATATTATTCCCAGGCCGGAACAACGTCCCAGTGAATCCAACCATATTGCCACCACCGCCGTAGATGGCCAAAACCCAGGGGGGAAGTATTGGACATCTACGACAATGCCCGAGAAACTGCCACCCCCTATATATCCAACCCGTCCCGGCTCGCGTGAAATATTCCCGCCATCCCAACTCGACAGAATACAGGTCTCGCACATTTCCCTGAACCCTTTCCGCCCTCCGCGCGCACTACAACAAGCATGACGGCCATCACGGAACCGCCGCAGCACGAGACGGAGCGAGCCGGGGCGTCCCCGCCCCCGCCGGCAGAGTTCGACCTCGCGCGCTTGGTGCACAACCACCAGGCGGCAGTCTGGCGCTACGTGCGTTTCCTGGGTGCCGCCGATGCCGAGGCCGACGACTTGGTCCAAGAAACGTTCCTGGCCGTCGCCCGCGGCGAGTTCGTCGAACGCGACGAGCACCAAACGGCCAGCTACTTGCGCGTGGTCGCCCGCAACCAGTTGCTGGCACTGCGGCGCAAGCAGCACCGCGAGATTAGCACGGTCGAGCTAGAAGCGGCCGAAACCGTGTGGACCGCGGCAGCCGGCGCCGACGGCAGCCTCGGCGGCTACCTCGACGCCCTCGCCGATTGTCTCACCAAGCTCGAAGGCCGGTCGCGCGCAGCGATCGACCTGCACTATCGCGAAGCCGCCAGCCGCGAGGTGATTGCCGAACGCCTCGGCATGCAGCCCGACGGCGTAAAAACCCTGCTCCGCCGCACGCGTAGCGTGCTGCGCGAGTGCATCGAACGCAAACTCAAAACCGATTAAACGCGTTCCCGCGCCAGCGGCGACGCGGGAACCACTGCCATGAACGACGAAAACCACGCTCCTGGTCACATCGACGACTTGCACGATCGACTACTCGATACGGCGCTCGTGGAACTCGCCGGCGGCAAAACGCCGCCTGACCTTTCGGCCCGCATCACGACGGCATACGAAGCCAGCCGACCATCACCAGCATTGCAGCCGACGAGCGCGCGACGCGGCCACCCTGCCCGCTGGTTCGCGGCCGCGATCGCCGCGATGCTGCTCGTGGGATTCACTGTGCTGCTGCTGTCAGGCAATGTGCAATACCGAGGGGCAGCAAGGACATTGGCGAGGAACGATCGTCTGGGCGACGAGAGAAAGAACTCTTCCGGACACGATTCCGCCATTACAGGTAACAAAAGCAGCAATGCGACGACGAGTTCGCAAGCACAACTGTTGCGATTAGATTCGCAGCAAAAAGCGAAGTTGACGAAGACCCTAAACGGGCAAGCCGATGACTCCGCTGCCAAACCAACCACCCTGAGCATTGATAGCAGCGGCCCTGGGCAAACCGGCGCGGCGACAGTCAATACTCAAGCGTCGCCAGCTAATGGGGAAGCATCGCCAGCGCCATCGCTGCCCAGTGCTTGGTACCTGTCGGACGACGAGCATGATCGTCCTTCGGCGCCGCACGCAGTTGAGCTCTACAACCCGTGGCCGAATTCAACCCGCGCAGGAACAAATCCCAGTTCTCCGGCATCACCAGCGGAAGTCGCGTTGCGACCGCAGGTTGCTGAACCCGCTGATGCGCCTGCGGAAGCCACAGCCGCCACTGCTCCGCCTGCCGCCGCTCCGACTCCGATGGCCAGCAACTCGTATGATTATTCAGGAGGACCTACGAGCCGCCAACCGCAAGGGCAAAACGTGTCCGAGACGCTTGCCTTCCATGACCAACCAACAGCCGGAGCGAAGGCAACAAATCTTGGCGACAACGGGATCAACGATTCGCTGCGGATGATGGTCACGCCGCAAATCATTGCCCAAAAGGAATCCGAGGAGCGATTGTCCCCCGAAATTCCGGGCTTCGCGGCGCCACGAGAACTGGGAATGGGCCCGCAATCTTCCGGCGATCGTTACGTCCCCATCACCGAAAACCCATTCATCAAAGCCGAAGGCGGCGCAGCCGTTTCAACCTTCTCGATCGACGTCGACACCGCCTCCTACACGAACGTGCGGCAGTTTCTGCTCGAGATGAATCAGCTGCCGCCGCCGGATGCCGTGCGCATCGAAGAACTCGTGAACTACTTCCACTACGACTACGCACCGCCGGCTAATTCCGCGGCCAAACCCCCGGCAGAGCCGGGGGCTGATAAAGAGGCTGACGCCGCCAACACGCCGGCAGCCCCCGGTCATGGATCTGCCGGGGCGGACTCTGCCGGGGGTCCCACCGACGAAGCCCCCTTCGCCGCTCACGTCGAAGTCGCCGGCTGCCCGTGGAACACCGAGCATCGGCTCGCCCGCATCGCCGTGAAAGGCCGCGAAATGGACCGGGCCAAGCGGCCGCCGTCGAACCTCGTGTTCCTGGTCGACGTCTCCGGCTCGATGAACGAACCGGCCAAGCTGCCGCTCGTCGTCTACGGTTTGCAGCAGCTTACGAAGGAACTCGGCGAGAACGATCACATCGCGATCGTCGTGTACGCCGGCAGCGAAGGCCTCGCCCTGCCCAGCACGAGCGGCTCGAAGCAAGACACGATCCTCGCCGTGCTCCAAAAGCTGCAAGCCGGCGGTTCGACGGCCGGCGGCGCCGGCATTCAGCTCGCCTACAAAATCGCCGAAGATAGCTTCATCAAAGGCGGCACCAACCGCGTGATCCTCTGCACCGACGGCGACTTCAACGTCGGCGTCACCAGCACGGCCGAGCTGCAGCGAATGGTCGAGCAGAAGGCGAAGGACACGGGCGTGTTCCTCTCCGTACTCGGCTTCGGCCGCGGCAACCTCAACGACGCGATGATGGAAGCCATCGCCGACCACGGCAACGGCAACTATCACTACGTCGACAACCGCACCGAGGCCCGCCGCGTGTTGGTGGAAGAGATGTCCGGCACGCTGGTGACGATCGCCAAGGACGTGAAGATCCAGGTCGAGTTCAACCCAGCCCAGGTCGCGGCCTACCGGCTCATCGGCTACGAGAACCGCATGCTCCGAACCGAGGACTTCAACGACGACAAAAAAGACGCCGGCGAAATCGGCGCGGGCCACACCGTGACAGCGCTGTACGAAGTCGTCCCCGCCGGCAAGAACGCTGGCATCCCGCCCGTCGACGATTTGAAGTACCAAAAGCCGTCTGGGTGGCTGGGGTCGAGCGCAGCGAGCCCCCAGACTCGCGACGTCCCTGAGGGCTCGGCTACGCCTCGGCCTCAGCCACCCAACGCGTCACTGGAAGACACTGCCAACGATCGGACGGACAGATATGTCCGTCCTACAGATGACGCCGCCAGCAACGAACTGCTCACGCTCAAGATGCGCTACAAAGCCCCCGACGGCGACACGAGCAAGAAACTCGAATGGCCCGTGACCGATAAGGGCGAGTCGTTCGCCGCAGCCAGCGACGACTTCCAATTCGCCGCCGCCGTCGCCGGCTTCGGCCTGCTGCTCCGCGACTCGCAATACAAAGGCAACCTGTCGTTCGCCGCCGATCTCGAACTCGCCCAAAGCGGACTCGGCCCCGACGACGGCGGCTACCGCGCGGAATTCCTCGACATGGTCCGCGCGGCGACGAAACTCAAAGGCGAGTAGCGGCGTGTGCGTCAGATAATATTTTTAGTCCGCAGATGACGCAGATGAACGCAGATAAGAACTGCCTTACCAATGTGTAATCATCTTCTTCATCTGCGAAAATCTGCGTCATCTGCGGACAAAAAACTGCTATCCTCCCTCCACGTTCTCAGCACCTCTGCGAGAGAAATAGTTTCCGCGACAACTAACCCACATCACTCAAATCGAGCGCATTGCCATACCGCACAAGCATCTGCCGACGCAGCTTGGCGTGATCGGAGTTCTTCAGGCCCGGATCGGCGGCGAAGAGTTCCTTCGCTTCGCGGCGAGCTTCCTCCAGTATCTTCTGGTCGCGGCGCAGGTCGGCGACCCGCAGCGGCGGCAGGCCGTGTTGCTGCGTGCCGAACAGGTCGCCGGGGCCGCGGAGTTGAAAATCCATCTCGGCAAGTGCAAAGCCATCGCTCGTGCTCGCGAAGGCATCGAGCCGGGCCCGGGCTTGTTCCGAAAGTTCTTCGTTCACCATCACGGCACAGAAACCGGCGAGCTTGCCCCGCCCGACCCGGCCGCGGAGTTGGTGCAGCTGGGCGAGGCCGAAGCGCTCCGGCGAGTCGATCACCATGATGCACGCGTTCGGCACGTCGACACCGACTTCGATCACGCTGGTGGAACAAAGCACCTGCGTGTGGCCGGCGCGGAAGCTGGCCATCGCCTTCTCCTTTTCCACGGGCGTCATGCGGCCGTGAATGATACCCACGCGATAGTCGGCGAGTTCGCCGTTGGAGAGCCGCTCGAATGCCTCCGCCACACTCGCCGCCGCGACGTTCTCCGATTCGTCGACCAGCGGCGCCACGACGTAGGCCTGCCGACCGGCCTGCAGTTTCTCACGCACGAAGTGCCACCAACGTTCGTGGTCGCCGGGCCCAACGACGTACGTCCGCACTTCCTGCCGGCCCGGCGGCATTTCACGAAGCGTTGTGACATCCAGGTCGCCGAACAGCGTCATGCTCACGGTGCGGGGGATCGGCGTGGCCGTCATTACCAGGTAGTGCGGCGATTGCTCGCCTTGCCGCAGTGCCGCTCGTTGCCGAACGCCGAACTTGTGCTGCTCGTCGATCACCACCAGGCCAAGCTTCGCGAACCGCACATCTTCTTGCACGATCGCGTGCGTGCCGATCACGAGGTCAATCTTCCCGGCCGCGATATCGGCGAGCGCGGCCGCCCGCTCTTTCGGCGTCATGCCGCCAACCAGGAGCAGGTAGCGCACGCGGCTCGCCTTGAGCAAACTCGCCAGCGTGTTCGCATGCTGGCGGGCCAGGATTTCGGTCGGCGCCATGAGGGCCGCCTGATGGCCGCGGGCAACGCACGCGAGCATTGCGTACACGGCAACCACGGTCTTGCCGCTGCCGACGTCGCCCTGCAGCAGCCGGTTCATCGGTGTTTCGCTGGCGAGGTCGGCCGCCACTTCGGCGATGGCCGCGCGCTGCCCGGCCGTCCACTCAAATGGAAACAGGCGTTCGATGCGAGCGTGGATATCGGGCGTGGCCACCAGCGGCGGCGCGCGAAATCCCACCTGCTGCTGCCACCGCCGCGCCACGACGGCCAATTGCAGAATGAAAAGCTCCTGGAAAACAAACCGCCGCCGCGCCCGTTCGAGTTGCTCGGCATCTTGCGGCGAATGAATCGCCGGCAACGCTTCGGCCAGCGGCATGAGGTCGTATTGCCGGAGCAACTCGGCCGAGAAAACCTCTTCGAGTACGTGGCCATGGTGCTCGACCGCGCTCGCGACCATCTTCCGCATTTGATACTGCGTGAGCCCCTCCGTGAGCGGGTAGAGCGGCAGAAGCCGCATCTCGGGCTGGTCTTCGGCGCCATCGAGCCACGTCACGCGCGGGTGGGCCATCTCCCATCGGCCGCCCTTCTTTCGCGGCCGGCCGGAAAACAGCACATGCTGCCCCACGCCAAACTTCTCGCGCATAAATGGCTGATTGAACCACAGCGCCCGCAGGTGGTCATCGCCCTGCCGCACGAGCACGCCGACGATGCTCTTGCCGAAGCCGCCCGAACGGCCGTCGATTTCCACGACTTGGCCGCGGATGGTTTGGATGTTCTCTTCATCGAGCGTGGCGATATCGCGGCGATCGGTAAGGTCCTCGTAATCGCGCGGAAAGAAGAAGATGAGGTCGCCGGCCGTGCGAATCTCCAGCCGCTCGAGCAGTGCGGCGCGCTGCGGCCCCACGCCCCGCACGAATTCCGCCGGCGTCGCCAACACCTCCGCCGCCGACAATTGCCGCCGCGGCGGCGACTGGCTCGGCTCACGTTGCGGTGCGGCACTCATGCCGTAATTGTACGACGAAGGTGCACAGCGCGGCAGCCGTCAACCAGGGCCGCCAGCCGTCACGACGGTCGGTTAATCCGCAGTAACGTGCCGCGCAATTGGACGGCCGAGCGAATCGCGGCATCAATCCGTTCCGCCAATTCGGCGAAATTCACGTCGACTGTGCACACAATGATACCGGCGTGAACGACGCCTTGTTTGTGCAACTGGATAAAATGCTTGCGATTGAATGTCAGCAGTGCGCGGTCATCGTGCTCGGCAAAGTTCAGAACCTCGTCGTCCGGCCACGATTGATCGGCTTTGCCTGTCTCTGCAACGGTTATCACGTCGTGCCCAAGCACACGAAGTGCTTCCACAACCGGCAGCGGAAAATTCTCGTTGGCGTAGAGGCGAGCCATTCAGTTCGCATCCTCGTTCTCGCGAATCTGGCGATCGATCTCATCGCGAAAATGACTGACATAGCTCCACGCATTCACCAAGTCGGCCGCACGCAGAGTCGGATATGCCCGCAACAGGTCGGCTTCGCTCGAACCAAGACGCCGGGCTTGTTCCAGAAGCCAAACGGGAATACGCGTTCGGACGATACACGGTTCGCCGCCGCACACGTTGGGGATCGACTCGATTCCAGGGACAATGCTGCCCAGATCGCGAGCAACCGTTTCCAATAGCTGCGCTTTTTCAGCCAAAGACAATTTCGCGGCAGCAATCTGCGCGTCTTCGAGTCGACTCATATCGTAATCTTAGCTTGGGCAATGTCTTTAAGCCAATTTGAGTACCAACGGTCACCGCCGCAAGTACTGCTGATACGCCGCGACGGCCAACTCGTCGACACGGTCGTTCTCAACGTGCCCGCTGTGTCCCGCTACGCGGGTGTATTTTATCGAGTGCTTGGCCAGCAGCGTGTCGAGCTCGCGCCACAGTTCTTCATTGGCGATCGGCACGAGCTTATTCTTCTCTTTGCGACGCCAACCGTTGGCTTTCCACTTCGGCATCCACTCGGTGATTCCCTTGCCAACGTACACGCTATCGGTGAGCACTTCCACCTGGCTGCGGCGTTTGAGCGCTTCGAGGCCGCGGACGACGGCCGTGAGTTCCATGCGGTTGTTGGTCGTGTTCGGCTCGCCGCCGCTGCGTTCCATTTCTTTTTCCGACGCTGGATGGCGCAAAATGAATGCCCAGCCGCCGGGGCCAGGGTTGCCGCTGCAGGCGCCATCGGTGAAGAGCTGAACGACGGGAAGAGCAGAAGATGTGGTCAATGCAGTGCGTGTTTTCGATTTTCAAAAGCGGAATGGTGAGTTCGGATTGTTGCCGTTCAATCCGCAATCCGCAATCCGCAATCCGAACTCCGCAATCAAATCACAGCCCCACGCTTTGCGTCGAAAGTGCCGGCATGCCGGGCGGCAGGTTCTCGGCGGCGCGAGTGTGCCGGGCCAGTTCGTCGAGGTCTTCGCGCAGCTGGGCATCGAGCCGCGGCGTTTCTTCCAGTCGCCACGGCAACCGCACGCTGAACGTGCTGCCCTTGCCGACTTCGCTCTCGAGCGACACGTCGCCGCCCAACAACCGGCAGAGCTCGCGCACGATCGACAGGCCGAGCCCCGTGCCCGAGTATTCGCGGGTCATGGCGTCGCCATCAGGCAATACGCCGGAGGCCTGGCGGAACTTCTCGAAGATCAGCTGCTGCTCGTCGGGGCTGATGCCGATGCCGGTGTCGCTCACGCGGAGCCGCAGGTCGCCCAGGTCGTCGCGCTCGGCGGAAATGAAAATCCGGCCGCCCTCGGGCGTGAACTTGATCGCGTTCGAGAGCAGGTTGTTGAGAATCTGCTGCACCTTGGCCTGGTCCTGCCGCAGTGGCGGCAGCGAAGCCGGGGCATCGCAATCGAGGTCGATGTTTTTCTTCTCTGCCAGCGGACGGGCCATTTCGCACAGCGTCGAAACGACCGAGCTGATGCGGAACTCGCTCTGGCGGATCTCCATCTTGCCGCTTTCCATTTTGGCGAGGTCCAAAATGTCGTTGATCATATCGAGCAGCATGCGGCCGGAACGTTGGATGTTGCCGACGTATCGCCGCTGCTTGTCGTTGAGCGCTTCGATGCCGCTGAGCACCTCGCTGAAACCCAGAATGCTGTTGAGCGGCGTACGCAGCTCGTGGCTCACGGTGGCGAGAAAGTCGCTCTTGAGCCGGTTCATTTCATACAGCCGCATGTTCGCCTGGGCGAGTTCGTCGAGCCGCTCGTCGAGCTCGCCTTTACTCTGCTTAAGCTCGCTTTGCTGGCTAAGGAGTTGCCGCAACATGCGGTTGAACGCCGCCCCGAGTTCTTCGAACTCGTCGCCCGTGCGAATGACAGCCCGCTTCTCGACATCGCCTTCGCGCACCGCATTGGCCACGTCGCGCAGGTGGGTGACCGGCTTCACGATGACATACCGCACGACGGCCCACAGCGAGAACATCGACACGAAGCCGACGACGATCGCCGCTGTCCACAGCAGCGCCTGGTTCTTGGCCACTTCCGCGGCGGTCGGGCCGTAATCGGTCGTCACGCGGATCATCGCCATGAGATCGCCAGGCTGCAGCTTGCGCCGGCCGCCGGCATCGAGAAACTGATGGCAGGCGATGCACGATGCGTCGGCGTACATCGGCTGATAGTACAAGTACGAACGCCGACCGTCCGGCTCATCGATGAACCGATCCTTGTGCCCGCGCGATGGAAACAAGAATTGATGTTTCGGCGGGGATTGACCAGCGGGCGCACTCTGCGCGGCAGCCTGCTGAATTTCCTGGGAGGTCAGCGGCGCCGACCACTCCGCCAGCCATTGCTTTTCGTGCGCGCCGTGCGGCCGCAGCTTCTCAGGCGGAGGCGTTTCAAAACCGGTCGTCGGCAGGATCGCATCCCACTCGAACTTGCGGCCCATGTCGCGACTACCGTCGACCAGGTCGCGATAGAAGCCCCTCTCCCCTTTGTCGCCGGTCTTATTCCCGGTGGAACTGTAGCCGTTTTCCAGCTTATCAAGATGGGAGAAATGCACCTCCAACCAACCCGCTCTCACCAACTCCGGCCCGATGAACGTGGGATTCAAATCCTTGACGATCTGGTCCGTCCGCCGGCCGTACCACGTGAACGTGAGCGTCAGCAGCACGGCCAACGAAACGCCGAACCACCACCGGCACTTTCGCTCCAGGCTGGTTTCGCCAAGCACACGTTTAAAGGTTCGATACGACATCCGGCCGCTGTTGGGGTGCTGCCCGCCTTACCCCTGATTGTAAGGCCGGGCGGGAGAATGGTCCAAGAGTGGTTGAGGCGAGGGTCTAGGGTCTAGGGTCGAGGGCCAGATGCGCGATGCCGTGCGTTTTTGGGTTCGACACTATTGCCTCACTTATTTCTGGCCCTCGACCCTCGTCGCTCGACCCTCGACCGTCTCACATCATATCCAGCGGATCGACGTCCACGATCCAGGCGACGTCGTCGGAGGTTTTGAGGTCCGCTGTCGCTCGGCGCACGACATTTCGCAGCAGATCGCCATCGGGTGCTTGCAGTTGCAGTTGATAGCGGAAGTTGCCGCGGAGCTTCGCCATCGGCGCGGGAGCGGGGCCAAGAATCCTCATGGGCGGCAGGGCGGCGCCACGGTCCCCGTTTGCACCATTCATGCCTGCTTGCTCGTGCAGCCGCCGGGCGATTTCATCGGCCAGTGCTAGTGCGGTCTTTTGGCTGGGTCCGCGCACCACGATCCGCACCATCGAAGTGAACGGCGGATAACCGAGCGCCTCGCGGTGCGGCAGCTCCTGCTCGGCGAACGCCCGCAAATCATGATTCACGGCCGCCACGATCGCCGGCGCATCGGGCGAGAGCGTTTGCACGAGCACGCGGCCGCCCTTCGGCCCGCGGCCCGTGCGGCCGGCGACCTGCGTGACGAGTTGAAATGTGCGCTCGGCAGCGCGAAAGTCGGGCAAGTGCAGCGCGGTGTCGGCATTGACCACGCCCACGAGCGTCACGTTCGGGAAATCGAGGCCCTTCGCGATCATCTGCGTGCCGAGCAGAATTCGCTGCTGGCCTTCGCGAAAACTCGTGAGCGCTTCCTCGTGGCTGCCGCGGCCGCGCATGCTGTCGGTGTCCATTCGCAAGCACGGGTAGTTGGGAAACCGCACCTTTACCTCGTGTTCGAGTTTTTGCGTGCCGAGCCCGCTGAAACGAATGCCGGGGAAGTTACACTCCGGGCAGGCGCTGGGCGCGACAACTTGATAATCGCAGTAATGGCACACCGCGATGTTATCGTGCCGATGGAACGTGAGCGCAAGGTCGCACGCCGGGCAGCGCACCGAGTGGCCGCACGAGGGGCATTGAATGTGCGTCGAATGCCCGCGGCGGTTGAGCAGCAAGATGACCTGGCCGCCTTCACGAAGGGCTTCTTCCATCGCCCGGTGCAGCGGCCGACTGATTGCCCCGCGCGACGATTTGCCGTGCACTTCGTTCCGTAAATCGATCGTCCGCACGACGGGCATTGGCAAATTGAGCACCCGCCGCGGCATATCCACCAGCTTGTACTCGCCGCGCTGCGCCCGCTGCCAACTTTCGAGCGAAGGAGTCGCACTCGCGAGCACGAGTGGCACATTCTGGTCGGCCGCGCGGCGGGCCGCCACGTCGCGAGCATGATAACGCGGGGCCGTTTCTTGTTTGAACGTCGACTCATGCTCTTCATCCAGCACGATGAGGCCTAAGTGCGGCGTTGGCGCGAAGATCGCGCTGCGGGCGCCGACGACGACTTGCACATCGCCGCGGGCAATCCGCCGCCAATGCTCGTGCCGTTCGACGTCGCTCAAGTGGCTATGCAGCACGGCGACGCGATCGAACCGCGCTCGAAATCGACCGACCGTTTGCGGCGTGAGGCTAATTTCCGGCACCAGCAAAATCGCTTGCCGGCCGAATCGCACGACGGCCTCGATCGCTTGAATGTAGACTTCTGTTTTGCCGCTGCCGGTGACGCCGTGAATGAGAATCGTCTGATGCTGCCCGGCATCGAGCGCGGCACGGAGCGTGGCGAGCGCCTGCACCTGGTCGGGATTCAACTCGTGCGCCGCTTGACGCGGCGCGGCGGCATGCGACAGGCGATCGGCGCTCAGTCGCTCGGTGGTCGCGACGATGAGGCCTTTCTTGCGGAGCTCGTTGATCGGCGCGAGCGTGCATCCCGCCAGCGAGGCCAGTTGCTTGGCCGTCACCGGCGCGCCGCCCAACGCCAGCTGCTCCATCGCGGCCGCCTGCTTGGCGGAGAGTTTCAGTTCCGCGATGCGGGCTGCGGCATCGGGCGCGGCGGCCAAAAACGTGACATCGCGCGTGCCCACATCGTGCCGCACGCCCGCCGGCACGATTGCCTCGAGCGTTTGCCCCAGCGGGCAGAGGTAATACTCCGACATCCACCGGGCGAGCCGCAACATTGGCGGCGAGAGCAGTGTTTGGCGGTCGAGGACGCCCGCCACCGCCTTTAACTTCCGCCCACCCGTCGATTTTGTTTCGAGCGCGACGCAGTAACCCACGACGCTCCGATTCCCCCGCCCCAACGGCACGCGCACACGCCGCCCGGGCTCCAGCCGCCGCTCGGGCTTTGCCGCACCGACCAACTCGTCCGGCGCGAGATAATCGAACTCGCCGTCCGGGCCCGTCGGCATCACCACCGTGGCTATGAGCGCCTCGGCCGCGTCGTCAAGCTCCCACGGCGCGGGGGCGATATCGAAAAGTGACTGCTGCTGAGGCACGGGGTGGTTGAGGGGCGAAGGTTGATAATTGACGCTGGGAAATCGATGTGAATGGAGTGCAACGCTCGGTGCCTGGGGCAGAGGCTTTGCGATGCCCCAGAACACACGACTGGGCGTCGAAGACTCCGCTGGGTGCCTGGGGGCGGAGTCTTCGACGCCCCAGTTACGTAAGCTGGGGCATCGCAAAGCCTCCGCCACAGGCACCCTACGTTGATGCACCGCTGCGGCACATCGCTCGTGAAGATGTTATCGTAATGGTTTGACTCCACGACCACCATCGCGATGCCCATGCCACCCTCGACCCTCGATCGTCGGCCCTCAACCAAGCTCGGCATTTTCGGCGGCAGCTTCGATCCGATTCACAACGGACACTTAGCGCTCGCCCGCGCGTGCCAAGAACAAGCGGCGCTGGACGAGGTGTGGTTCACACCCACCGCGATTCAGCCGCTCAAGCACCACGGCCCCCAGGCCGCGAATGCCGATCGCGTGGAGATGTTGCGGCTCGCCATCGACGAAGCGCCAAGGAGCTCTTGGCGCATCTGCACGATCGAGGTCGACCGCGGCGGCAAGAGCTTCACGGTCGACACGCTGCGCCAACTGCACGAAGAGCTGCCCGAGACGGCGCTATACTTCATGATCGGGTCCGACGCGATTCGCGACGTCGCCCGCTGGAAGGAACCGCGCGAAATCTTTCGGCTCGCGACGCCGCTGGTGGTGCATCGAGCCGGCGAACCGGAGCCCGACATTGCAACGCTATCGTCGTTGTGTACGGCAGAGACGCAGCCGCAGATCGTCCGCATGCAGCCGGTGGATGTCAGCAGTACGGAAATTCGCCGGCGGGTTCAGCACGGCGAATCGATCGATGGTCTTGTATCAGCGCCCGTAGCCAACTACATCGCCGAACGCGGGTTCTACCTTTGAGCGTTCAGCGTTCAGGATTCGACAAACGAGACGGCGCTAAACCGCGTCAGCCCCCGGCTTTGCCGGGAGTTTGCAGAACGCCGCGTGCAAACCCGCTGCTAACCCCCGGCAGAGCCGGGCTGACGGGTGACTGGAACGCACCTCACGCCGCGCGCGATAAATGCAGCCGCTCCGCTAGCTCCGGCGAACGAACCGCCCGGGCGAGGCCGCTTTCATTCCGCAGCGCATCGGCCACGATTTCGAGTTGCTCATCAACCGATTGGGCCACATCCAAGAGCAGCCACTTGCGGCCGCGTACGATGCAGTGCCCGCCGCCGTCGCCGCCCAGCCAGTCTTGGTGCACTTCGTAACCGAGCCGGCGGGCGGTGTCCAACGCTTCGTTCAGAATGGCAACTGTGGGCATCCTTGCATCTCCTCTAGCGACGCTGTCATTCCAGAAACGCCTCAAGCGTGTCACCGCGCGGCTAGCAGCGCGGATTTTTGAAACACATTTCTGCTATTAATACTCTCGGCTAAAAGGGCTCAGATTCTATCGCGAGGCGTTGGAGTCGGCCAGCCGGATTCGACGATACAACAACTGCCAACGCAACCTGCTCCGCCGCAACAAGTTAAGACAACGCGACCAGGTAATTCGGCTCCCCTGCGGCAGCGGGCGAAGGTGTGTGAACTTTGATGAAGCTATCAGCCGCTAGCTATCGCGGCTCGAATCGCCCGTTCGATTTCGCCCGCCGACAGCTAACCGCTCATCGCTTGGACCAACATGACTGAAGGCCCCATCTCGCTCGAACGTAAGTTGGAAGTGCTCGAAGCCGAGCTGCGCCAGGCCCGGCGCATGGCGGCGCTGGGAGAACTCGTGAGCACCACGACGCACGAATTCAACAACGTGCTCACGACGATCATCAACTACGCCAAGCTCGGCATGCGCCACAAAGATGACGCCTCTCGCGAGAAATCGTTCACGAAAATTTTGGCGGCTGCCGAACGGGCCGAAAAGATCACCAACGGCGTGCTTGGCCTCGCCCGCAATCGCGGCCAGGAGCGCGGCCCCACGGATCTCGCCAAGCTGATCGAGTCGTCGCTCGTGCTGCTGGAGCGCGAGATGCAGAAATATCGCATCGTCGTGGAGACGCAGTTCGAAGCGGCCCCGCCGGCGCTCGTGTGCGGCAACGAAATTCAGCAGGTGCTGCTCAACCTGCTCACCAACTCGCGACAAGCGATGCCACGCGGCGGGCGGATCCTCATCCGCGTATCGCACGATCACGCGACGAACACAGTCGACCTCATGATCCGCGATTCCGGCACCGGCATTCCGCCCGACGTGCTGCCGAAGATTTTTGACCGCTACTTCACCACGAAGGCGGGCCCCGATGCCAGCGGCAAAGGCGGCACGGGCGTGGGCCTGGCGATGTGTCGCGAGATCATCGAAGCGCACCAGGGCAAGATTCGCGTCGAGAGCACCGTCGGCCTCGGCACGGCCTTCACGCTGAAGCTGCCGATCGCGAAAGAAGAGCCGGCAGCAGCGGCGATGCCGATTCCGAAGCTCGGCATACCGACCGCGACAACCAATGCACGCTGAAGGCTATGCGACGTGCTTCCGGCGTAGTTGAATTCGCAAGAATTCAGTGGCACTGCCGCAAACTGAATTCTTGGGAATTCAACTACGGCTAATATCAAGCGGCCGGTTTCAGGCGCTTCGGCGGCATATCACCCTGGAATGCCCGCTCGTACGCCGATACAAATCGCTCCTTGAGCGCCGGCGTGTGACCTGTAAAGTATCGCAGGAACGTGTGCCACTCGCGCCGGCAATCGCGCCGGCTGGCCCAGCGGTACACGCCTTCGCAATCGATCAGCCAGATTCGCCAAGAGCCATCAGCAAGCTCTTCCGGATAGAAGTGCTTCGCCTTCATCGACCGCCACGACAGCCGCGCGCGATGCAATCGCGCCGCCACGCCGGCCGCCGCTTCTATGAGCGCGTCGCGGCGTGGAATCGTCATCTCGAGCAGCGAGCCGCTCAAGAGCAAGTCAGCCATCGACGATTCCGGCGGCACCGCCCGCGTTACGACCGCGCCACGTACAAGTCCCCACCCGCGATAAAACACCGCCAGCGGTTCCGACACCTGAAACCCGGCCTCCTGCAAGATCCGCAGGCCCTGCCATTCGTGAATCGGCGAACAGAACAAGTTGATGCGATGTCGCAGATCGGTGACCCGCGGCAGCCAGCGTTCGCGGCGCCATTGGCGCTTGATATACACCGGCGTTACGACGCCGCGGGCTCCACGCAGTTCGAGCCGCACCACGCGCTTATTCAAATGCCGCGATGCCCGTTGTTGATGGGCGGCATCCACCGCTTCGCCCAGCCGGAAGGCATCGTCGAGCGATTCGAGCCCGTTGGCGCGCAATAGCGCAGCAATTTCTGCCGAAGCAAATTGAGAGCAATCGCTCACGGTTGTTTCCTAATTCGCAGCATGCACTGTTCGGCGAACGCCCGTTTCACCAATTAGCCGCGGGGCGCAAGCCCCCGGTTTCTTGCCAAACAATCGCGGGCTAGCGCCCAACGGCTAATTCTGTTCACGCGGCTTGCCGGCTCAATACCAGGAACCAGCGCGAGGAGATTCCCCAGTGGGCCGCTACCTTCTTGTCGATCTTCAAATCGGCCGCCGCGATGTCGGCCGCAAATGTCGCCATCGAAATCGGCAACTGCGACCGCTGCTTCTTGCCGCGCAGGCGCGACTTGAACCACGAGGCCACGCGGTCGAGCGCGAAGGAGTTTAAGAAAGTCACCACAATGGGACCATGGCAAATGCGGGCGAGCTCGCGCAGCGCCTGCCGCCGCGTTTCGGCCTCATCGAAGTGGTGAAATAGACGGATGCACGCCACGCCGTCGAACTCGTCATTCTTGAAGCCCGTGGAGAGCACGTCGCGCACACTGAATGGCACTTCAGGGGCGTTGCTATTCTGTCGACGGTAGGCCTTGTAGTTCTCTCTTGCGTGGCCCAGCATCGCCTCGGAGCCATCGGCGCCCGTAACCTTATAGCCGCGGTCGACGAGAATCCGCGTCATCCGGCCCGTGCCGCACGGCAAGTCGAGCACACGACTTCCCGGCGGGATCATGTCCAGGCACTTGAGAATGCACGCCTTCTCGCGGCGATCGCGGAAACGATTGCTGTATTCCGACGGATACTTGTCGGCCAGGCTTCGGCGACCGAAGCGCTCACGAGCCAGCTGGTGGGACGCACTTTCTGCAATCGGCCGTAATGAAGAAGTCGACATCGGTAACCTCACAAAGTTCGATAAGAGCGGCGCACCTTCGACTGGGCGGCAGCGCAGCAGGCCAGTAGTTCGTGGGGGCCAAGGCTACCGAAGGTACGATACGACATCAATAGTAATTTCATCGCAACTTAACGCTTGGCGGCCGAGGCAGTGCCGGCTTTCGAACGCGTCGCCGTTGCGAACACCGATCCGCGTGTTGTGACGCCGTTGAGCCGGGCGTGAATCTCCGCCAGCATCCGCTGCTCGAGCGCTGCATCGCGACCGAGCGCGAGCCAACGCGGCGATTGCTGCAGGCGGCTCACTTCTTCCAGCCGATTGCTCGGCAAGGTGATATCGGTGCTGAACGCCGCGGCGCCTGCCGTCGCCTTCTCCGGCCGCGGCAGGTCTTCGATCTCTTTCTCCACGGCCACTTCCACCAGGTACCCGTTTGCATCCGGAATCACGCGCACCGTCGCCTTGCGGCGAATACTCTGAAACGTGCTCTCCCAGCGATTGAATGCGCCAACCGAATCTTGCCGCCATGGTTCCAGCCAAGTCGCGCCGTCCTGCGGCATTGTGTCAATGCGGCCTTCACACCAACCTTCGGTGCCGCGGCGAGCGCGCTGCTCGCGGGCGATCTTAAAGTAGTCGCTCACGACATCGGAGATCTGATCCCAGGCTTGGTCGTCATCCACAACCGGCACCGAGATCGTATTGCCTGGCCCGCCCGCGGTTTGACCAGGGACCACGCCAGGAACTCCCGGGACCACAACGGCCCCAGGGATCGGCCCAGGCATTTGCATTGGCACTGCCCCGGGCGCAGCGGGCACGATGGCGCCGGGCGGCGCCGGCAATTGCTCCGGCACGATCACGCCCGGCGGCTGGGCGGCACTCTCCGAGGGCGCGATTGGCGGACCGAAAATCGACCCCGGCGCTTGGCTCGGCAGCGGCACCACCGTCGAGCCTGGCGGATAAACGACGGCCGACTGCGGAGTGGGTTGCACAACTATCGGCGTCGCCGGCGCGTACTGTTGCCCATCGATCATGACCGGCGCAGCACTTGCCGGTGTCGGCGGCGTGCCCGGCGGTTGTTGCGTGATCACCGGCGGCAGCGCCGTTGGTTGTTGGTAGGTCGTCGGCGGCGGGATCAACGCAGGCTGTTGCCCGCTGGCCGCGCACGAGACCGCCAGAAAAATTCCGCTCGCCAGAATAATTTGCCGTACGTGCATCGAACTATCTGGGAATCGAGCCAGCTCCACGGGCCGTGCTTGTTGGTTCTCTCCCCACGGAGGACGAGTGCCCTCGCCAAGGCACGGCATTGCGCCGAGGGCTCGGCCAAGTTCGCAAGGTTCGCGAATGGGGCGCTCGTCCATAGAAGAGGCAGGCGCGGCAGGGATGCCGCGGCTGACCTTCAAGCTCTCGCGGGCCGGGAATCATCGTGAAAACCGCTCCGGGCAACAAGGCGAATCGGCGGCAGACGGCGGGGATTGGGTATTTTGGCGAAGACAATACGCAAGTGAAACTTTCGCGGCGCAACCGCGTCTAATATCCAAGCCAATCGCTCTTAGCACGTCGTTCGATAGAGGACTCGGCAATGACCCGCTGGCAACTCGCATTCGTGGCCGCTCTTACGATTCTTGCTTGCGATGCGGCCGCGCCGGCACTCGCGCAAGGCGTCCTCATCGAGATCCGCCCCGACCATCCCATCCGCCTGCCGCGGCCGATTCCGCCGCGCGTTGTGCCGCAGCCGCCTTCGTCGAGTTACAAAATCGATTCGCTCGAAGTGAACGCTAAGCTCGACGACCAGATCGCGCGGGTTCAAGTGTCGCAAACTTTTGAAAACACCGGCAGTGTGCCAATGGAAGTGAGCTTTGTCTTCCCGTTGCCGTACGACGGCGCAATCGACCGGCTCACGCTGCTCGTTGACGGCAAGGAATTTGAAGCCAAGCTGCTCTCCAAAGAAGTAGCCCGCAAGCGCTACGAAGACATTGTCCGCAAGAACCGCGACCCGGCCCTGCTGGAGTGGGTCGGCACCGGCATGTTCCAGACGAGCGTGTTCCCGATTCCCGCCGGCGCGAAGCGAACCATCACGCTCCGCTACTCGCAGCTCTCGCGCAAGAACTACGGCCTCACGGATTTCATCTTTCCGCTCAGCACCGCGAAGTACACGAGCGCGCCGATCGACAAGCTCAAAATCCAGCTCACGATCGGCAGCCAGGCGCCGATCAAGAACGTGTACTCAGCCACGCACTCGATCGAAACGGAACGCCCTGATGGCAAACACGCGACGGTCAAATTCGAGTCCCAGAAAATCGTCCCGGCGCAAGACTTTCGCGTGTTTTTCGACACGGGCGACGAGCGAGTCGCCGCCAGCGTCGTCAGCTATCGGCCGAAGCAAGATAGCCAGGATAAAGACAAGCACGCCGACGGCACCGACGACGGCTACTTTCTCATGCTCGCCAGCCCCGATGTGAAAGCAAAGGACGACAAGCCCATCGCAAAGACCGTCATTTTTGTCGTCGACCGCTCCGGCAGCATGAGCGGCGAAAAAATCGATCAAGCCAAGAACGCCGCTAAGTTCGTGCTCAACAACCTGCGCGAAGGCGATCTCTTCAACATCGTCGCGTACGACAGCGAAATCACTACGTTCCGGCCCGAGCTCGAGAAGTTTAACGACGACACCCGCCAAGCGGCCCTCGGCTTCGTCGACGGCCTCTACGCCGGCGGCAGCACCGACATCGACGGCGCCCTCAAACGCGCTCTCGGTATGCTCAAGGACAACAAACGTCCCACTTATGTGCTCTTCCTCACCGACGGCCTGCCCACCGTCGGCGAAACCAGCGAAGCCGCAATCGTGAAGCACAGCGAAGACAAGAACGACGTCCGCGCCCGCGTCTTTGCGTTCGGTGTCGGCTACGACGTCAACAGCCGCCTGCTCGACAAGCTCGCCCGCGCGAACTTCGGCCTCACGCAATACGTGCGGCCCAACGAAGACATCGAAGCCTCGGTGAGCGCGCTCTATCGCAAGATCGGCGCGCCCGTGATGACCGGCGTCACCGTCAAGGTCGATGTCGACGCCGACACGAACGGCGCGGAACCGGTGAATCGTATCTACCCAAGAGGCGAGTTCGATCTCTTCGCCGGCGACCAGTTGGTGCTCGTCGGCCGCTATCACACCCCCGGCACAGCGAAGGTCACGCTCAAAGGCAAGATCGGCGACGAAGAAAAGTCGCTCGACTTCCCCGCCGACCTCACCGAGAAGAGCGACGACGATACGAACGCGTTCGTGGCCAAACTGTGGGCGACACGCCGCGTCGGCGACATCATCGACGAACTCGACCTCAAAGGCCGCAATGAAGAGCTGGTGACCGAGCTCGTCGCCCTCGCCACCGAGCACGGCATCCTCACACCCTACACGTCGTTCCTCGCCGATGAAACCAGCGACGTCCGCGAACTCGCCGCCAATCGCACGCGTGCCCTTCATGAATCGGAATCGCTCACCGAAACTGCTGGCCGCTACGCGTTCGAACAACGAGGCGCGAAGGCCTCCCTGCGCTCAGCCTCACAAGCCCCCGCCGCGGCGGCCGGCAACGCGGGTGGGCTGGGCCCAGCGGCTGAGCCCATGGCGCTCGGCCGAGCCGGCGGCGGTTACTTCGGCGGCAATGTCACGTACTATGACGCCGCCAAAGCAAAGAAGGAAGTTGCCGCGAATTGCCGGCAGATCGGCCGCAAAATGTTCTTCGAGCGCGACGGCCGGCTAGTCGACTCCACCGTCACCGCTGAGCAAGAGAAATCAGCCAAGAAGATCGAACGCTTTAGCCGCGAGTACTTCGACCTCGTCGAGCGTTACGGCCAACACGTCACCCAATACCTTGCGCTCGACGACCCCATCGTCATCAATCTTGGCGACGAAACGTACACCTGGTAATGCGTTCTGATCGAGCGCGTGCCGTCTAGCGTCGGGCGCGAGCCCGAAGCTGCTGCCGCGCGCTGCCCCATATCAGAAGTCTGCATCAAACACCCGTCGCCAACCATACCTCTGCGTGCCACAATACCGGCATGCCACTCCCCACACTCACCCGCGCACAATCCCGCGATATCGACCGCCGCGCGATCGAAGAATACGGCTTCACCGGCCTGGTGCTGATGGAAAACGCCGGCCGCGGCTGCGTTGACGTGCTGGAGCGCCTCGGCATCGACGGCGCGGTCGCCATCCTCTGCGGCAAAGGCAACAACGCCGGCGACGGCTTCGTCATCGCCCGTCACCTCGCCATCCGCGGTTATGACTGCCGCGTCCTCCTCCTCAGCCCACCCGCCGACCTCCGCGGCGACGCCGCGACGAACTTCACGATCCTACAAAAGTCAAACGTCCCCTTCGTCGACCTAACAGTTCCGCAACCTCAGCGAGCCGGATTGCTCGGAACTCGCCATGGCGAGGCATCCTCGCCCCCGTTAGACGACTTCGCACAGAACTTAGAGCAGCAACTCACCACCCATGCCGGCGCCGCCACGTGGCTCATCGACGCCCTCCTCGGCACCGGCGCCACCGGCAACCCGCGCCCGCCGTTCGACATCGCGATCAACTGGATAAACGCCCGCGCCGCCAACGTGCGCGTCCTCGCCGTCGACCTCCCGAGCGGCCTCGACTGCGACACCGGCGAACCGGCCAAGCACACCGTGCGCGCCGACCACACCTGCACGTTCGCCACCATGAAAATCGGCTTCATCAAACCCGCCGCCAAGCGTTTTACCGGCACCGTACACATCTGCGACATCGGCCTGCCGCCACAGCTATTTTCAGAGAAGCTTCGCACATAGTTGCGTGAGGCCTTCATGGCAAGCAGTCGGTCTGCGAGATATAATGAAGTTATGAGCACACTTTGGGAAATCGAGGCTGCGGTCGACGCGCTGCCTCCTGCCGATAAGCAACAGCTGCTACTATTTCTTGCTGCCCGTGTGCGGGAGCAGGCCGGACCGCTCCCTATGCCGCGCACGTTTTCGCGCGAGCAGATGAATTCATGGATCGCTGAAGACGAAACCGATTTGCAGCGATTTCGCGATGGCGGCGCTAGTGAAGCTATTTCTCGATAGTAGCGTATTGCTTGCGGCCAGCGGTTCTGAACATGGCGCCTCGCGCGAAGTAATTCGCCGTGCAGACGAATACAACTGGCTTCTGCTAGCCACTCCCTACGTCGTCAGTGAGGTTCTCGCCAACCTGGCTAATCTCGCCAGCACTGCAACAGCAAATTGGGCGTTGCTAATGCCCAATCTAACGCTGATGGACGATGTACTGACTCTGGACAGGGCAGCAGTCTTCGAACCGGCGAAAGATCGCCCCATATTGTTCAGCGCCTTCGCTTGGGCCGATGTATTATTAACGCTCGACCGAGCTGACTTCGGCGCGCTGGTGGGCAACAACTTCTACGGCTTGCCGATCTTGACGCCTGGAATGTTCCTCGAACGCGAACGAACATTGGGCAGATTGAAACGGTAATTGGCTCGAATTGGTTTCGTTCGTAAGTGTGATGCGAAAGTTGTTGTCCGACTTTCGTATTGGCGACCCCAAACTACCAGCCGCTGCATTCGATCGGCTTATCTCAACGCTCGGCTGCGGATTGATGCAGGAAATTCCCGATAATGGCTTCCTACGCATTAAGCTTCACGCTCGGATCATCCGCCACGTTCACCCACACGTGGACGTGGGGCGCCCCGCGGTAGTGCCACACGAATGACGGGCCTTCCAGCCGCCAGATATCCCACACGCCGTCGTTGCCGATATCTTCCTGCGCATAGTACGCGAGGTGGCAGTTCTCCAACCCCCCCTGCGCTTTGAGGCATTTTACGACTTCGTCGCGGTCGCTTTGCCGATACGGCTCGACCAAGAGTGCCATCACTTCTTGCAGGTGCGACTTCTGATCGCTCGACAACTCGCTCACCGGCAAACCCTGGAACGTGCCTTCTTTACCGCGGAAGGCGACCTTCTGTTCGGCCGGCAAACCGGTCTTGAGGAGTGCCTGCTCTTGCTGTTTCTTGTCGAGCATTTGGTAGAGCTTGATCGCGGCCTGCGCTTGCGGCCAGAACACGTTGCCCGGATGGGTCGGCCCTTCATCAAAGCCGTCGGCCGCGTGACCGTAGAAGATCGGCCCGCCGAACGCCACGTGATCGGCTGAGTTGCCGTCGCAGCGGATGGTCATATGCCGGCCCGTCATCACGAACTCGAACTTATCGCTCCCCGGTGTGCCGAAGATCGCGATGCTGTTCTGCTCGCCGTAACCGCCCGAGTCGTCAGCCAACTGCTTGTCGATCCGCGAGTGCCACTCGGGGTTGATGATCCCCTCGAAGATGCCACGAATGATCTTCCGCTGGTCATCGGTGTAGAAATCTTTGTCGTTGATGTAGTTCTTGGTGATCTCCCAGTTGTTCGCCACCCTCGTGCGCAAGAGCCCGCGTTCCTTGTCTTGATAATCCCAATCAAAGCAAATGTTCTCGCGCTGCTTCGGCGTGAGCGTATCGAACAGCACCTTCACGAGCGTTTCCGGCACACCCGTCGCGGCGGCCGGCTCAGCTGCCGCTTTAGCCTGGGCCCAAACCCGACCTGCCGGCAACACGCCACCGAGCGCCGTCGCTCCCAATACTGCCCCACCGGCCGCGGTCAAGAACTCGCGCCGTCGCAACCGTGGTTGTTCGATCGGCTCGCTGCAGCAATCGCAAACGATCCGCTTGGTCGCTGAATCCGACGTATTCAATGCTTGAAGGGTCGCGCGCGGGTCCATGACAGGTCCTCTCTTACCAACCGTTCGTGTGATGGGCATCTCCCCCGCCGATATTAGAGCGAAACCCTGTCCACTGTGCAAAACGATTCCTTGGTTTCCCGATTCAAATTCCGTCGTTGGCGTAACTCCGAATTCCGTTGTGGAAAGCCGCAAAGTACCGCGGTGACTGTATGTACCTATGCACCAGCGCCCGGTTTAGAATAAATAGACCTACAAGACAGAGAACTCGCAAAGGAAATCGCTGATGAGTGCCAAGCAATTCGTCTCCGTTGTTGTATTGGCAACGCTCGTCGCGCCACAATTCTGCCGTGCAGCCACGGGCGATTCCAAGGGAAAGCTGCTCTGGGATGCTCCCAACACGATGTTGTACTTCGGCCTATCCGTCGCCATTGATGGCAACACGGTGCTCGTTGGCGCGCCCGATTGGAACGAGAATGCAGGATCGGCCTACATCTTCAACGCGGCTAACGGCACACTGATCCACAAGATATTGCCCAACGATAGTCGAAGTTCGGATCAGTTCGGCAGCAAGGTTGCGGTGCGTGGCAATATCGCAGTCATCGGCGATTACACCGACACGGTGAATGGCCCCTATAGCGGGTCGACTTACTTGTTCGATGTAGCTTCGGGCACTCAACTCTTCAAGTTGACCCCCAATGACGGGGCTCCGGGCGACGGCTTCGGCAATGCTGTAGCAATTGACGGCACGACTGTACTTGTGGGTGCCTCGGGACGGGATGACGACGGCCAACGAAGTGGCGCGGCCTATCTCTTTAATGCAACGACCGGCGCTCAGATCGCCAAGTTTCGACCCAACGATGGTTCGTTCTATGAATCGTTCGGTGGCAGCGTTGCAATTAGCGGCAACACCGCAATAATCGGCGCCTCGAACGACCACGTTAATGGCAGCGAAAGCGGGTCAGCCTATCTCTATGATACGACGACAGGAAATCTGATAGCCAAACTGCTTCCCAGCGACGGAGGAGCTGGCAGCGATTTTTTGGGAACGAGCGTGGCAATCAGCGGCAACGTCGCTATCGTCGGCGTGCCCGGCGACGACGACAAGGGCCTACAAAGCGGATCGGCATACCTCTTCGATGCGACGACCGGACAACAAATCGCTAAGCTGCTGGCCAACGATGGAATGGCCGACGATTCATTCGGTGAATCTGTCGCCATAAGCGGTAATACGGCAATCATTGGAGCCGATAACGACGATGATAAAGGCACCAATAGCGGTTCGGCGTATTTGTTCGACATCACCACGCGGACGCAAATCGCCAAACTCTCGGCGTCCGACTTACGTGGCGGCGACCGCTTCGGCAACGCCGTAGGAATTAGCGGGAACTTGAGCGTCGTCGGTGCTTATGCGCAAAATTATCAGGTTCCCGACACGGGCGCCGCTTACCTTTTCGACGCTACAAATCCGGTTCCCGAACCGAATCTGCTTGCGTCAACCAGTTTGACTTGCGCCGTCGCTGGGCTCATCGAACGGCGAAGATCCCGAACTCGCTCAAGATGATCTGGTTCGCTGGCACCCTCCACAAAAAAACGTCGCCCGCTGGGCTTGCACGATCCGCCGCACTTCGCTGCCCGCCCCGCACCGCGGGCACGCGTTCCCCGCCCGGTCGTACACACGGTGATGATTCTGATAGCCGCCTTGTTTATTGAGTGCGTTGCGATACGTGCCATCGCCGAGCGTCGAACCTTCGTACCGAATCGCTTCTTCCAGCACCAGTAGCGTTGCTTCGGCAATTGCTTCCCATTGCTTCCGCGTGACCTTGTCGCACCGCCGCGCGGGATGCACTTCCGCCAAATGCAGAATCTCCGATGCGTACAAATTGCCAATCCCGGCGACCGCCCGCTGGTCGAGCATCGCCACTTTCACCGCCCGCTTGCTGTCACCCAGCCTTTGGCGGTAAAGGTCGGCCGACATCGTGAGGGCATCCGGCCCGAGCTTGTCGCCACCGAACAACTTTTCGAATTCTTTGGGTGAAATCAGGCGAACACTTCCCAGACCACGGCGGTCCCAATACAAGAACTCACGCACGCTCGAACCAGCGAGCGTGCAGCGAAACCGCAAATGCTCGGCCGTGGGCGGATCGGCCACCAGCACGAGTCCCGTCATCCGCGGCTCCAGCACGATCGCGTCCTTCGATTCCAAATGCACGACGACACGCTTACCGACGCGGCCCACATCAACCACTCGCTGCCCCACCGCGCGGCGGCGGAATTGGTCGATTCGCGGTGCGATCACAATCGGCCGCCGCTGGCACGCCACCCGTTCGACATCCTTCACGCGCGCACCAACGATACCCAAAATCCCCCGCCGCATCGTTTCGACTTCCGGAAGCTCAGGCATGTTGCTTTGCCACAGAGGACACAGAGAGCACGGAGGTCGGAGAGAATTGGGCCTTCGCTGACGTCAAGCGTAGTCAATCACGATAGTCCATACAGCAAATCACGAATCGGCCGTCAACCCATATTGTCACTTCGGCCGCGGCAGCGACAATCGCCGCCGAACGGTGCCGACTTCGCACTCTCTCTGCGGTGCACTCTGCGCCCGCTGTGGTAAACCTCCTCGCTCTTGCCGAAGCCCCAGCCCTAGTTGAGAATTAAATGAACCGAGGAGATATTTCATGCAGGCGACATCGTCGAACCCCACTACGCGCGTCAGTACCCAAGTTCCAGATAACAAAGGCCGTTTCGGCGACTATGGCGGCCGCTACGTGCCCGAGACTCTCATTCACGCCCTCGACGAGCTTGAGGTCGAGTACGATAAGGCGTGCAAAGATACCGCGTTTCAAACCGAACTCGCCTCGCTGCTGAAGCACTACGTCGGCCGGCCCTCGCCGCTGTACTTTGCCAAGCGGCTCAGCGAATCGTGCGGCGGCGCGCAAATCTGGCTCAAGCGCGAAGACCTCAACCACACCGGCGCTCACAAAATCAACAACACGCTCGGCCAGGCGCTGCTCACGCTGCGCATGGGCAAGAAGCGCGTGATCGCCGAAACCGGCGCCGGTCAGCATGGCGTCGGCACCGCTACGGCGTGTGCCCACTTCGGCCTCGATTGTGTCATCTACATGGGCGAAGAAGACATCCGCCGCCAGGCGCCAAACGTCTTCAGCATGAAGCTGCTGGGCGCGGAAGTGCGGCCCGTCTCCAGCGGCTCGCGCACGCTCCGCGACGCCGTCAACGAAGCCATGCGCGACTGGATGTCGAGCGTCGACTCGACGCATTACATCCTCGGCTCCGCCGTCGGCCCGCATCCGTTCCCGCGGATCGTCCGCGACTTCCAATCGGTCATCGGCCGCGAAACAATCGAGCAATGCCGCGAACAGTTGCAGCGCTTGCCCGATTCGGTCGTTGCCTGTGTCGGTGGCGGCAGCAACGCAGCGGGCATGTTCTTCCCGTTCATCGAGCATGAAGAAGTCGCCCTGCTCGGCGTCGAAGGCGGTGGCCGCAGCCCGAAGCCCGGCGAACACGCCGCGCCGCTCAGCCACGGCGCGCCGGGAGTGCTGCACGGCAGCTATAGCTACGTGATGCAGGACCCCGACGGCCAGACGAACGACGTCCATTCGATCTCGGCCGGTCTCGATTATCCCGGCGTCGGCCCGGAGCACAGCTATTGGAAAGATACCGGACGGGTAGCCTACACCGACTGCCGCGACCACGAAGCCCTGGCCGCATTCGACGCCCTGGCCCGCAACGAAGGCATCCTGCCCGCGCTCGAAAGCTCGCACGCCGTTGCCAAGGCGATGGACCTCGCCCGTACAAAGCCCAAGGATTACGCGATCGTCGTCTGCCTCTCGGGCCGCGGCGATAAAGATGCGGCGGAAATTGCCCGGCTCAAGGAAAAGGCGGGCAAATGAACTCACCCGTTGCCGTGGCACGTTAAATACAATGTGTGTTACGATTTCGCGGAGGGTTTAGTATGAGTATCGACCGATTTATCAGCCATAACCGCTTTGCCGTTGTTCTCGTTGCAGCTCATTCCATGCTCGTTGCAGCGTACGCCTGGATTGAGCTCAATCACGCCTGGAACGATATGAATCCGACGATGCTCGTGATGGCAGGATTGCATTTGGCCGACTACCCGCTGCATGTACCGCTAAGCCTGGCCATTAATGCCCAGAGCGTTGGCACATATCTGGCTTCCTTGCTCGTCGTGGGCGGCGTCTATTGGTTCGCCATCGGCACCACCATTACTTGGATATGGCGTTACGCCCGTCGATGGTTTGGCTCGTGGCATTCTGCCCGACTAGCCGCTTGAGTCCTCTGCCCAGAACAACATCAATTCGCAGCCATGCTTGCTAGAGACAATATGTCCGCTATTTCCGATTTGTTTTCGACTCTTGGTCGCGAAAAGCGCAAAGCCCTCATGCCGTTCGTAACGGCCGGCGATCCCGATCTTGAGTTCACGGCCGCCGTGGTAAAAGAACTCGTGAGCCGCGGGGCGCACCTGTTCGAAATCGGCGTCCCTTACAGCGACCCGATCGCCGATGGGCCCGTCATCCAAGCCTCATACACGCGTGCGCTCGACAAAAAGATCAAACTCGCCGACATCCTCAAAACACTCGGCGAACTCGCGCCGAAGGTGGCCGCGCCGCTCGTGACGATGGTCAGCTACACGATCGTCTACCGCCACGGCATCGAGCGGTATGTCGACGCGGCCTGTGAGCGCGGCATCGCGGGCCTCATCGTGCCCGATCTGCCGATCGATGAATCAGCCGGCCTCGCGAAAATCTGCGCCGCTCGCAAGCTAAGTCTTATTCAACTCGTAACACCCACCACGCCCCGCGAACGGGCCGTGCACATCGCGGAAACGTCGACGGGATTTCTGTACTATGTCTCGGTCGCAGGCATCACGGGCGAACGACGTACGATACCGGCGGAGCTCGTCGACAACGTCGCCTGGCTCCGCACACAAACCGACCTGCCCATTTGTATCGGCTTCGGCATCAGCACGCCGGAGCACGTGAAGCTGCTGGCGCCGGTGGCCGACGGCCTAATCGTGGGTTCCGCGATCGTCCGCCGCATCGCCAAGGCTGCTGAAGAGCCACGCGAGAAAGTGCTTCGCGACGTGAGCGATTACGTAGCCACGCTGCTCGACGCCCTCGAGAGTAGCTGACTCGAGTTGGTCCGTCACTGAATTCGCGACACGACACAGCTACGACTTTGCCCCGCTCGCCGGTTTCTCTGGGTTCGCCGGTGGCGTGACGGGTTCCTTATCGAAGTCGATCCACTTCATCGCCCGGCGGAATGGTTCGATGCGCAGCATTACTTCGCCGTTCTGGAACAGCCGCACCGTGCCGGTTGATTCGCTCACCGTGATCGCGACCGCCGTCGTCGCGCGGCTGATCTCGGCGGCTGCCCAATGCCGCGCGCCGAAGCCCTTGGGAAGCGACAAGTCGGTCGACCGCGGGGCATTGAGCTGCTGCGCACCGGCGACCACATGCCCGTCCGATGACACAATGAACGCGCCGTCGAGCTGAGCGATCTCCTTCACCCCTTCACGCACCTTCGAATCGGAAAGCTGCCGCTCGGCCCGGCTGTAACCACGCAGCGGATCAAAACCCATCGGCCGGCAGAAGCTCAGCACCTTGCGGTGATCACCGACGACAAACAGCGTCCCCACCGGTTTGCCTTCGCGGCCGTCGCGACCCACGTCGACTGCCAGATCGACCACGGTCTTGAGCGTATCAAGCGGAATCCGCGTCTTCAGCTGTCGCAGATCACGCACCGTGAGTTGCCCCAGGTGCTCGCCCAAACGAATGATGCTCAGCGAGTCGATCACAGTCGGCTCGAACCCACTATAAACCGCCACCACCGACGCCCCCGCTGGCAGCAGCTCCTCGGCCACCGCCTCGAGCAGCGATTGCGTCAGCCGCTCGTACACCGGCGTCTCCGACGGCATGTTGAGCAGGATCGTCTCGAAGTCCTCCTCGCCGGCGCCTTCAAGCGTCTCCTCCGTATCACCGGCCAACAGCACGGTGTGCTGGCCCGTCGCCTGGCGCAAACGGGCCCAATCGGTTGGCCGCTCCATGAGAAAGAGCATGGCGTCCGCGTCGTGCGCGGTCGCCAACTTGTCGGCCAACTCGCAAAAGGCCTGCAGCTGATCGGTGAACTTGCGAGGAACGGCCATAAGGACTCGAACCGGTTTCGAAGGCGCACTCCAACCACGGGGGCCCCTCAAGCATAGGTCAACGTTGGGGCAGAGGGGCGCAGACGTTAAATGCATGCGACCGACGCATCGTAGAATAATGCCGCCGCAATTTCAATGCGAACCGCCACAGCACGTCGACGCAACGTCGAACATTAGCGCAGGGCCGTTAGCGATCTCGCTGTGAGCGACTCGGCGCTATGGCGGAATTCGCACCCGATGCGCTGCGGCAAAACGCTCGTTCGCTTGTTCACCGTCGCCGCAGCACGGTTACCGCTTCGCCGCTGTCGCCTGATTGCTTTTAGCCACCTGCGGCGGGGTCTGATATACGGCCACCGGTGCGTCCTTGGCGTCGAACGGCTGGAACACCCGTTCATCGTAGAGCATCAGGGCATGGGTGGCGTGTGACCGCGGGCCGATTTCCCACTCGTGGTCATAGTTCGAGTACATGATATTCGACAGGTAGGTCACGGCACGAACGGTCTGCGGCTCGCGCAGTTCCTCGTCGCTCAGCGAGTAGCAGAGCCATTCGAGGATGTGGCCGGTGGTCTTGATGCGACGGTCTAGGTCGTCCTCGTCGCCGGCGCCGCGGAACCACTGTGTGCTGAGGCTGCCGTCGCGATTCTGCAAACGGAAAGCGTACTGCTGGTACTTTTTCACAAACTCGTCGGCCCGGGCGTATTCGCCGTCGAGCGGTTCGCCGCGTTCGATGCGTTTCTTCACCGCCAGGCTGAGGCCGGACAACCGGTGCGTGCCGCCGCAGGCCGCCCCGCGGATCGGCTGGGCAATCTCCTCGCTAATCAGCCGCGGAAAGTCCCATTCGACGCCCTGGTCGTTGACCCATTTTTCGTTGAGATCGATGTAGTGTTGCAGCGCGATCAGTTTGAACGTGAGCTCCGACTTCGGGTAGCAAGTCTTCTTCTCAGCTTCAATCAAATCGTGAACCGTAAACTCATTCTTGCCCACGTGGATCGGGTAGTCGGCCGACACGTGGCACTGCGCGAGCATTGCGAGCAATTGGCCCAAGTGCCCCTGCAAGCCGACGCCGTACTTCGCCCGCACTTCGCCTTCTGGGTTTACATAGAGCAGCGCCTGACCTTTGCAGGGCTTGTTGTAGCACAGCCAGCCGACGCTCGTGATGGGATTGCCATTTGGCCCACCCTGCCGCACGCGGCTTTGCAGCTCATAGGCCAGCATGCCGTGCATCACTTCCCAGGGGTCGTTGTCGGCCGTGTTCAGCTGCTTGCGATAGTAGCCCTTGAGCACGGTCCGCACGCGTGTGCGAAGTGCGAGGAGCTGCTTCGTGAGCGGCGGCGGCGCTGCGGGCTGGGCCGTGGGTTGTACGATCGGCGGCGCCGCTTGTGTTGTGGCCGATGTATTTGGCTTTTCGGGTGCGGCCGACACCGGCGCGGGCTTTCTCGGCACGACGAGCGGTGCGGGTTTCTGCTCGACCGCCACTGCCCCACCGGCTGAGGTATCGGGTGCGGCGTCTGTTGCATCGTCTGCGATAGGACCAATAGCCGGTGACGACGGTTTCCCGATTTTCACGGGCGCAGTTCCCGGCGCAGCGCCGCTGCAATCGGCTTCCAGCGAACTGCCGAGTGCTTTCAGTGCTTCGGCATCCATCGCTTCGTGGTCTGGGCCGTCGGCCGGATATTGCTTGCGGGCCGCTGTTGTGGAAGGCGCATCGCTCGGCAGCAGGTTGTAGGCGTCGGCGAGCGAAGGCAGCGCCGGCGAGTGCGTCGGCTGTTTGGCCGTCGTCACATGTTGCGGCTGGCCGCTGCCATCGCACTCGGCATCGTCGCTACTCGGTGTCTTTGTCGTGACGATCGGGATCTTGGGCGTTTCAAACTGCGGAGTAGTCGGTCGAGCGATTGGTGCAGTTGTTGCATCTGTTGATGGCGACGCCAGCGCTGTTGATGGCGCTATGGCCAACGGCGTGTTTACAGCTTGTGGTGTTGCCGACGAGGCTGGGGCGGCTGGATTCGAGGGATGCCAGCCGTCGACGCCTTCTGGTCGCGAGGCGACTCGCGGCTCTTTCTGCGCGTCGACCTTCGCTTGGTTGCCGGCTGCCGATTGCGCGGTGCCGGTTGGGGCAGATGGTCGGTTCGGCACGGTCTTCAGCAGCGGCACGTTGGTTTCGTCGAGCACGCGGCGGAGCAGCATTTGCTGATGCGGGTCCTCGTCGCGTCCGCCGGTCGAGAACGGCGACGGCACGCCCACGGCCCAACCGGAGTCGATTTGTTCGGCGGCGTTCGCAACGGCCCACAGCGTGCAACCAACCATCGTGGCGAACGTGGCCAATAACCACCGGCCTTGGCTGGAATTCGCCACCGACGCGCAACGCCGTTTGGAATAATTCACCTTGGTCATCGTGCGGCTTCTTGAATACGCAGTATCGACGGAAATACCCGGGCACAGCATCCTGCATGCGGCCGTGACGGCCAGCGTGACGGCGCCTCGCAAGCGACTGGCGAGCAAAGACGAGAGTGGCCCAACACAGGCGCGGGGGGAGCGACAACCGGCGCGCGACGCTGGCACTTGGGAACGAAACCAAGTCGATCGCACACGATTCCTGCCGCTCACTGAGCGGCGGAGCGCTTGAGGCCCCCCTTTGCCTCCTAACGTGGTATCGGGCCGGCGTGGCCGGAAATCCAGCCAATAGAGTACATTGCATACGTGCCAGCAGCAGCGAGAGAGCGCACGTAAGATATGCCGCCCGGCGGCATTTTCTCAAAGCCCGCGACGCAGCTAGCGAGACGCGCAAAGATCGTAAACGACGGGCCTGCCGCGTGGAGATCCGCAGCACAACAGAGAACAGTAATGTGCGCGCTGTTCCAGCGCTGCTAGCGCATGAACGCCGGAGTGATTGGCCGCAGGCGTTCGGCCATCGACGGCGTGTACTCGGGCGGAGGTGTGCCGCCGCTGGCGACTTGCCGCCAGGCTTGCACATCGGGCCCGTAGTCTTTGCCGGTGGCCGACTTCATGGCTTGTACGCCGACGTACTGCATCGCGGGGTCGCGATCTTCGAGCGCGGCGGACAGGGCCTTAATCGACTCAGGCGACTTGATTTTACCGAGGGCTTCGGTCGCGGCGAGGCGGACATCGATGTCTTTGTCGCCGCGGAGCACCGTGGCTAGCACGTTGACGCTCGAAGGTTCGGCGCGTTTGCCAAGCGCCTTGCAGCAGGCGATGCGGACGGTCGCGTCGTCGTCGCTGAGGCCGGCTTCGAGCACTTGCTGGGCCATCGGCGTTTTGTATTCCGAGATCGATTGAACGACCGCGTGCCGCACGATCGGGTCGGGCTCGACCTGAATCTGCCGGGCCAGCTCGTCGGTGATTTGCCGCTGCTCGGGCGAATCGACGTGGGTCGACTTCATGGCGTAGGCATTCACGGCATCGACCCGCATCGACGGCGTTTTGTAGGTTGTGAGCTCGCGTTCGGGGAACGGCCAGAACGTGGGCCGATAGCGCTCGTACATTTTGCAGCCGGCGAGGGCCGTGAGGAGCACGGTCGAAAAGCACAGATTTCGAGCGAGAGTTCGAATCATATACCGAGCGACTACGTACGCCGATCACTGGGGCCGAAAAGCGGGACTCTGGTGCGGAAAGATTCCGACACAAAAGTCGCAGAGGTTAGCAAAGGAGCGGGGTGGGAGTCTATGGCGGATTTCGTGCGGCGGGTGGTCGATAGCAGCCGGCGTGATAGCGGAAGGGAAGGCGGGGTTTGCGGGGCGGGCCGGAGTTGGTTTGAGGATTACTCTGGTCGCTTACGCTGCCGGCTCGCCAGGGGCGGACCCCAGTCCGGAGGGCTGGGCGATATCAACGTGGGTTTTGCAACTTGCGTGAAAACGCATTTTTTATTGCAAAACTCCGCGGCGGGGGCGACAAAAGAGCGATTGCCGGCATTTTTTGCTGACGATGGAAGTCGTTTGGCGACGGGCTGTTGCGGTTGCCGCAGGGGCGTCTGCCAGGCAGACGAGCGACTGACGGAGGCGGCAATTTACTCAATCGGCACGTGTCAAAATGCGGCACAATTGCCGCCTGCTTTCCGGCAGTCGCCGAGTCCCGGCGTGCGCGCACTGTGAGCGCACCGCTCGATTAGGTTCGGCGATGTGAGGTGGAGATCAGGTTTTCAAAGAACGAACGCTGCGCAGGGCAGCGTGGAGAGTAGCATAGCAGATTTTATACGTTTGTCCAGTACTATTTGTAGCCGCTATTAGAATTGGGTGCAACGTGTGGGCGGCGGAAGAAACAGGCCATGGAAGTAAGCAGCAGCGATTGCAGAAGCGTTGGTTCGGGCACAGCGGCATCAGCGAATTTCACGAGCACGACATCGGTCGAGCCGGCGTTCGGTCCAGCGAAGCTGCCGGCTGTGTATCCCGTGATGTAGACGTTTCCTGCACCATCGGTCGAGACGCCGGGGCTGGCATCTTGCGAGGCGGTGCCCACGATTTGCGTCCAAATCTTGTTGCCAAGCTCATCGTACTTAGTGAGGTACATGTCATACGTCGGCGTGTAGCCCGAAAAGTAGACGAAGCCATTCGGATCGGCTGCGACGCCCATCGTCTTGCCAATACGCGAACTGTCGTCGGCGGCGGAGTTGTAGCCCGCGTCCAACGTTCGGAACCACTGCAGCGAGCCTGCTTCGTCAAATTTAGTCAGCGATGTGATCGTGGGCTTTACGATCGGCTCAAGGCGGCCGCCGGACGCGCCTGCGACGTAGGCGTTACCCTTGCCATCGGCTGACACGGCTAGACCCTGTTCAATGTAGTCCGATCCGAAACGCTGCAGCCAATGTTGCGTTCCATTGCCATCGAATTTGCCAATGAAAGCCGCTAGTCCGGTTGTCGTATTATCTGGACCAGCGATTCCACCCAAACCGGTAACGAATACGTTGCCTCGCCTATCGGCAGAGACGGCGAAAGCGGAATCAAACGCTGTAGAGCCGAACTTTCGCGTCCAAATCTCGTTACCAAGGATGTCGAACTTCGTGAGGAATGCATCGATGTCGCGGGCGAGAATGCCTGGAGAATCTGGTGAATGGCCTGATACGTAGACGTTACCCAATCCGTCGGCAGAAACGCCGCGTGCTTCCGTGATGTAGTCCTTGGGGAAATCTCGACTCCATTCGATGTTGCCGGCAGCTCCAATCTTGGAAATGAACGCGTGATCTGGCGGCACGTATGGATTGGCGCTACCCGACAAATAGACGACGCCAGTGACGTATGCATTTCCGAGTCCATCGGCGGAAATGCCGTAGGGCATCTCTCCGCGCACCGTGCCGAACTGCGTTTTCCACTGCATCTGTCCAGCGGCATCGAATTTTGCCACGAAGACATCGTCTCCATCGGCATTCGCGCTACCGTGGCTGCCTTGAGTCCGCCCGACGATGAAGATATTGCCTAGCCGGTCGGCGGAGATGGCGAGGCCGAGGTCGCTAGCGGTTGTGCCGAATTGGCGTGACCATTCGAGCGTGGCGGCGCGTGCCGCTTGGAACGCCGCGAGTTGGAAAAGAATCTCGTACGCCAGCAATCGGATGCACAGTGGCCGGCACTTGTTCGCTCCGTTCATTAGCGGGCCCTCGCGGCGGTTGAGGTATCATCGTATCCCTCAAACGGTGATGGTATGGCAAGCAGTGGGGGAATTCCAGTAGCAGTTACGGCACCGTCAGCCGGCTGGGCCGAGCGGCTGATAAACTGCAGGCGGAGATCGATGAGGGCGAGGCGTTGGCGGCTGATGAGGCGGCGATTAAGACGGAGCTAAGTGACCTCGATGAAATTGAGCACTGTCGCAAAGACGTGATGACGGGGTCGGCGGTTTATGTGCGGTTCCATTTGGGCGCGGCGACGTTGCCGGCGGAGGTGAAGTAGAGTGCTCGCAGTTGTTGCGCTGCTCGACAACCGATTGTAGACATCTCGCTCTGCGAGATGCTTCTCCTCTCGCGGAGCGAGAGGACTACATTGGACATCTGCGCGAGAATCGGACTGCATCCTCTTCGGCCTGAAGGGCCGCGCTCGGATAGCCCAGGACGAAGTCCTGGGTAAACGAGGGCAGATGGATCGAAGCCCTGCAAGGGCGCGCTAAACGGTAGGCGGCGGCCGAGCGCGCCCTTGCAGGGCTTCGACGGCTCATTTCGATACGAACCCGGGGCTGCGGGCCGATGCGCTGCGCTGATCGGTCCTGGCCCCGAGCTATCACAGCGCGCTCCTGTGGGGCGAAGAGGTGTGCGGCGAAAGAGGGCGTCCGTTGCCGTTCAGCTGCGGAGTTGGTCACACGTTGGATCGTCTTTGCGATGGGTTCGAACCCATCCTAGCTCTAGCGATCGGTTGGCGGCCGATTGTAGGTATCTGGCTCTGCGAGGTGCTTTTCCTCTCGCGGAGCGAGAGGACTACATTGTGCGGAAAACTGGCAGGGCTTAGTGCTCCAGATACGCGCCGCAAGCGGGGCAGCGGGCGTACCACATGGGGACGTGCTGGCCGCATTTGCATTTGATGTTGTGGCGGATGACGCTGGAGCCGAGGAGGCTGCCGCTGGTGCCGCTGCTGGGGCCGCTCGGGTGCTCGGCCGGGTCGTCGAACACGTGGGAGTCGCTGGTGGTGGTGCCGCGGTGGGCTGGTTCGTGATGGGCGGCGGCCTGGCGGCGCTGGATTGCTTCGCGCTGCAGGGCGTCGGCGGTGCCGCTCACGGTGAGGGCATCGGGCACCTGCACGATGACCTGGCCTTCGCAGTGCGGGCAGAGGCCTTTCTTGCCGGCGTACTTATCCTTGACCTTGAAGACATGTCCGTGGGGACATTCGACTTGAATTCCCATGGTCGGCCTCCCGAACCACTCGAGGCGGTAAAGATGCAAGCGGAGCTAAAGGATCGTTGAGCGGCGAATCATGTGCCGCCCAAACCCTCAATCATGCCCAGTCGTTTGCCTCAAACCCAATTCCCGGCGAGGATGATCAAAAAGATGAGAAAATAAGTCGACTCGCCGCGCCTCAACTCTCTGGCTGCAGCTTACCATGGCGAGCAGCTAATAGCAATAAAAGTTGGAGCGGTGAAATAAGGGGGTTTTTGGGCGGACGGAATTTGTTGCCTTGTCAGCGACCAACCGCGGAAGGAAGAGCGTGAGAATGTCGCATTGCGAGGCTCGTTAATGCGTGACGACGCAACCGCTTTCTGAGCGGCAATTGGGAGGATAGTAGGTAACAGCACGAATATATCGAGGCTACGAAGAGTGGGAGACTCGAGGCTTGGCATGGCAGGCCTCACTGTCGCCCCGTTGGGGCTTGATGATAGGCTGATTTTCTCTAGCAGGGGCAGGCGTCCTGGCTCTTTGCTCTCGGCCCTTGTGCCTCGCTCACGCTACGAACTCGGGAATCGCGAAACGCACAGGACCTGCTGTCGTTGTTGGCACTACGAACTTGCGGCATGTTGAATTTGATCCAGCGACGTGATGCGGTGAAGTTGTTCGTCGCCGCGGCGATTTTGGTCGGGGGCCTGGCGGCGTTGTGGTTGGTGGAACCGCGGGTGGCGCGGTTGTGGCTGAATACGGCGCTGCTGGCCGCGGGCGCTTGCGCGATCGCGCTGCCCGTCGGGACTGTGCTGGCGGTGATGTTGTTCAAGACCGATGTGCCGGGGCGCGGGGCGGCGGTGTTGTTGGTGGTCGGCATGTTGTTTGTGCCGTTGTATCTCGTGACGGGCGCGTGGGATGCGGGGTTTGGGATACAGGGTTGGCATACGCTAGTGACGAACCCGCATCTGGCGCATCAGCCGTGGCTTGCTGGGTGGCGGGCAGCGATTTGGGTGCATGGGATCGCGGCGGTGCCGTGGGTGGTGCTGATCGCGGGTTCGGCGCTGCGGGCGGTGGAGGCGGAAATCGAGGAGGACGCGGCGACGTGTGCGTCGCCGCTGAGCGTGTTGTGGCATATCACGCTGCCGCGCGTGCTGCCGGCGGTCGGCATTGCGGCGCTGTGGATTGCGACGATCGTGCTCACGGAGATTAGCGTGACCGACTTTTTCCAAGTCCGCACGTTTGCGGAAGAGGTGTATACGCAGTCGGCGCTGGGGACGCTGGAGCAGGGAGGGGGGAGCGGGGGGCGGGGAGCGGGGAGCGAGGAGCAAGAGGGGTGGCGGATACGCGGTGTGGGGTTGTGGAGTGGGCTCGCGCTGTCGGTGGTGGTGGCGGGTGTGTTGATGATCGTGGTTGCGCGGCTGTTGGCAGATTGGCATGACGCGGCGCAGCGGTTGCCGTGGGTCTGGCGGCTGCGCGGTGGGCGGTGGCCGATGGCGGCGCTGTTGCTCTTGATCATCGCGCTGCTGGCTGGCGTGCCGCTGGTGAACTTGGCGTACAAAGCCGGCATTCATGTGACGGCGACTGACGCGGGGCGTGTGCGGGCGTGGTCGGCGTGGCAGCTCGCGGCGCGGCTTGCCGCGGCGCCGGTGCAGTTTCGTGGGGAAATCTGGTTATCGACGTGGTTGGGGGTGTGTGCGGCTTCGACGAGTGTGGCGATTGGGTTGGTCGTGGCTTGGGCGATGTGTGGCGCACGTGGTCAAGAGTCGGGCTGGGGCCCGACACTAATGCGTGCAGTGGGGTTGTTGTTGGTTGTGGTTTGTCTCACGGTGCCGGGGCCGTTACTGGGGCTGGCGGTGATACGCGTGTTGGATCGGCCGGTTGGTTCGCCGCTGGCTGCGCTCGGGGCGCTTTACGACAGCAACTTCGCGCCGTGGTTGGTGCAAGTGATTCGCACGGTGCCGATTGCCACACTCGTGTTGTGGCCGGCGCTGGCGAGTGTGCCGCGGGTGATGCTCGACACGGCGGCGATGGATGGCACGGGCCGATGGGGGCAGCTCGTGCGAATTGCCGCACCGCAGCGGGCGCCGGCGATCGTGGCGGCGTGGCTGATTGCGTTTGCCGTGTCGATTGGCGAGCTGGCGGCGACGATCCTGGTGATGCCGCCGCAACAGGGGGCGACGGCGCTCTCGATCCAAGTATTTCAACTGCTGCATTACGGGGTCGACGACCGCGTGGCGGCAATTTGTATTGTGATGGTGGCGGCGATTGCGGTGTTGACGGGGTTGGCGGCGAAGCTGCTGCGACGTGCGGTGTAGCGAGTTTCGTCCAAACTCGCGTCGGTAAAGTCCGTAGGCCGGGAGCTGCACAAGTTGCACTTGAATTGGCTGGTGCGAGTCTTCGCCACGGCGAATCTTCGATCGGAGAGACTCGCCTACGCGGGGCCTTCGGATTAGTTGGGCGGCACGATAAAATAAACCGGCCTCTGGGAGCGAATAGCAGTGAAGCGATCGAAAACGGGCGGCCGTGCGTAGGAACAGTGGAAACCCCAAAATGCCGCGTATTGTCGCCATGGCATCACCCCTCCCTAGCCCTCCCCGTCGAGGGGAGGGAACCGGACTGATTGTTTGTCATCGATCGCGGGAGAGTTCGAGCAATCGTCATCTATTCGAGCCATCGTCATCTAGTTGATTTGCCTATCTATGTCTGCTGACGAAACCGCCAGTGACGATGAGCGCAGCCCGTGGTCGCCGTGGGCGATTGCGGCGGTGGCGCTGTTGTTGCTCGTGTTCGGTGTGATCGTGGTCGGGACGGTGCGGGGTTGCTTCTTTGTCGATCCCACGCAGGTGTCGAAGGAGGAGCTCGAAAAGAAGAAGAAAGAGGAAGAGGAGAAGAAGAAGAAGGGCGAGTTCACGATCGATCCGCCGATCGTCATGCCTTCGGAGCCGAAGGTGCCGCTGCCGGTGGCCAAGCCGGGGCACTGGCAAACGACGAGCCAGAGGATGACGGCGAACTTTCGCGACTTCGTGGGCGACTCGCGGGTGTCGATCGTCAACAACCAGAACCAGCCCTTTCCGATCGCCCGCACGCCGTTCACGATGCGAACGAATCGGCCGGTGCTGTTGACGAAGGCACGGCCCAAAAACACCGAGGCCATTCTGCTGGTGCCGGAAGCGACGCAGCAGGTTTTTTTGAACAATGAACTGGAGGAGCGCGGCATAGGTTATGGCTTGCCGCCGATTCGTACGCCGCTGACGCCGATGCCGTCGTACGAGTACAACTTCGTCGTGCTGGCGAAGGAGCCGTCGCGGTATGGATTTATCAAGTCGCTCGACTCGGTCATCGCGCCGTTTGATGGTGAGACCGAGAGCGACGACACGGCAGACCCGGTGCTCTACAACGTGTCGCTGCTCGCGGCGGGGCAAACGGTCGCGGTGCCGGATAATCCGCTCACGTGGACATCGACGGCGTACATGGTGTGGGACGAAGTGGACCCCGGCGACCCGGTGACGCCCGAGCAGAAGAAGGCGATTGTCGATTGGGTGCATTGGGGTGGGCAGCTGATTATCAACGGGCCGAGCTCGCTCGACTTGCTGAAGGGTTCGTTCCTGGAGCCGTACTTGCCGGCGACGAGCGGCGGACCGCGAAAGATTGCGTCCGATGACGCGGCGATTGGGGAACTCAACAGGAATTGGATGATCTCGACGCAGCGGAACCCCGGCGAACCGCTGAAGTTGGCGGCGCCGTGGTCGGCGGTGAATCTCACGCTGCATGCCGATGCGAAGGCGCTGCCGGGCACGGGCGGGCTGTTCGTCGAACGGCAAGTGGGCCGCGGGCGGATCGTCGTGTCGGCGATTCAACTGGCGGAGCGGGAGTTCATCAATTGGCGCAGCGGCTACCAGAGTTTTTTCAACGCGTGCGTGTTGCGACGGCAGCCGCGGAAATACATTCCGGGCCAGTTTGGGCAGGCTACGCTGGTGTGGGCCGATGAAAGTTTGAAGGAGCGTCGACTGGATGCCGCGCTCAATACGAATCTGCGATTCTTCACGCGCGATTTGGGCGTCGACACGGCGTACCACTTTGAAAATGTGGAGGACCAAACGTTCCAGCCGGGTCGGCGAGGCCAGTTTTTTGTGCCCAATCAGGGTTCGGCGCCGACGACGCGCGAGTACAAGGCGCCCGGGTATGCCGGCGGGCTCGGCGCATGGAACGATTTCAGCGAGGCGGCGAATGCGGCCCGGGCGGCATTGCGCGAAGCGGCGGGGGTGGAAGTGCCGGGGGCGGATTTCGTCGTGCTGTGCCTGGTGGCCTACCTCGCCGCGCTGGTGCCGCTGAATTGGATTGTGTTCCGCACGCTCGGGCGCGTCGAGTGGGCCTGGATTGCCGCGCCGATCATCGCGATCGCGGGCACGTGGGTGATCGTACAGCGGGCGCAGCTGGATATCGGCTTCGTGCGGGCCCATACGGAAATCGGCGTGCTCGAGCAGCAGCCGGAACATCCGCGAGCACACCTGTCGCGGTTCACGGCGCTCTACACTTCGCTGTCATCGACGTACGATTTCCAGTCGCTCAATCCGACGACGCTGCTCGCGCCGTTTCCGAGCGGGGCGGATTTTCAGATGCTCGTCGGCGAGAGCCTCACGGGCGTAAATTTTCAGCGTTACGACGATGTGCGGCTGGTCGGCGTGCCGGTGTCATCGAACTCCACGGGCATGATCCATAGCGAGCAGATGGAAACGCTGGATGGCCCCATCCGCATCGGCAAGTCGGGCGCGACCGGCGGGCTGCAGATCGAGAATCGCACGAAGCTGGAGCTCCATAGCGTGTGCGTGATTCGCAAGCCGACGAAGGCGGAGCGCGAGAGCAAAGAATCGTATAAACGCCGCGGGGTAGAAGGCCAGTGGATCGGCGAGTTGATGGCCGGGCAATCGGCGCCGACGACCGCCCAAATGAAGACGCTGGGCGCGCTCGCGGAAAAGCAAGTGTACTTCGATACCGACCGGGCAACGGAAGCCCAAATGATTCACTCGGCACGACTGAACCTCGAACCGATGTTCAAGCTTGCGCTCGACCTGAAATCGATGGAGGAGGGCGAAACCCGGCTGGTGGCCCGGTGCGACGAAGTGCTGCCGGGCGAAACGATCACGCCGGGGGCTTCGCAGGTGCGCGGGGCGACGTTCGTGGTCGTGCACCTGGCGTACGCGCCGCTGGAGGCGCCGCGCAAGGACCTGAACACGCGGCGTGATATTAAAGAGACGGACAACCCGGAGCGATCGATCGAACTGTAGTTACTGAAGGTTTCGAACCGCGGGCGAGCGCCCGGCGGCTAATCGATTAGCCGGCACGCGTTAGTGTCCGGTTTGCCGATTACAATTCGCCCAAACAATACACCATCGCCGTCCCCTGCATCCCATCCCTTCCGCAATGATTGAACTTCGCAACTTCACGAAAGTCTACGGCGAGTTCGTCGCCGTGCAGAACCTCAACCTGAAGATCAACAAGGGTGAGTTGTTCGGCTTCATCGGCCCCAACGGCGCGGGCAAGAGCACGACGATCCGCTTTCTCGCCACGCTGCTGCGCGCGACGGGCGGGGAAGGATACGTCAACGGCCACAGCGTGACGAACGACCCGATCGGCGTGCGGAAGAGCGTGGGCTATATGCCGGATAACTTCGGCGTGTACGACGGCATGAAGGTGTGGGAGTTTCTCGACTTCTTCGCGGTGGCGTATGAGATTCCCCGTACCCGGCGGAAGGCCGTCATTGGCGACGTGCTCGAGCTGCTCGACCTGACGCACAAGCGCGACGATTTTGTCAACGGCCTCTCCCGCGGCATGAAGCAGCGGCTGTGCCTGGCGAAGACGCTGGTGCACGATCCGCCCGTGCTCATTCTGGATGAGCCTTCGAGCGGGCTCGACCCGCGAGCCCGGCTGGAAGTGAAAGCGCTGCTCAAGGAGCTGCGCACGATGGGGAAGACGATCCTCATCTCGAGCCACATTCTCACGGAACTCGCCGATTGCTGCACGAGCATCGGGATCATCGAGCGCGGGCAGCTGCTGTTGCACGGGCCGATCGAGACCGTGTATCGCCAGATTCAGCGCAATCGGCAGATTGAGGTTCGCTTCTCGTCCAATCCGGAAACCGGCGTGAGTCTCATTCGCAGCGATCCCAAGGTGCGCGACGTGCAAATGAACCACCGCAGCTGCACGGTGGAAATCGACGGCGACGACAAGGACGTCACGCGTCTCTTGCGTCAGCTCGCCAATGCCGACTGCGGTCTCGTGAGTTTTGCTGACCGCGAGCCGACGCTCGAAGACGTGTTCATGCTGGTCACCAAAGGGCTGGTGACGTAGTCACGCTGCGGTCGATCGCCGGTCGGGTTGGCCGAACAGAGCGGTGGTAACGTTTGCCGCGTTGTTCGGGTTGTGCGGCCGTGCGGTCGTCGACATAGAGGGATTGGGCGGGTTTCGCCAGATATGCCACTCGTCCAGGCATGCCAGGGCACTTTGAATCGTGTTCGCCTGACGCCATAAAAATGCGTAGACTTAGGCATAAGCCTTTCACCTTGATGGGCTTCGGCGGCGATCAACATTCACGGGCGGCATCCCCCGCTGCGAGCAACCGATGATTAACAGCGGTCCCTTAGTTCCGTTCGGCATTGCCGTCATTGTATTTTGCGCCGCGCTCATCGTGGTGCCGTTTTTGCGCGGGAAGTCGGAGCTGCTCACGGCGTGGAACATGCTCCTCGTGGGCGTGATGATTTACGCGGGCTTCGGCTCGCTCGAAGTGCGGTACGTCAACGGCTTCGCGTGGGAATTTCTGAATTGGTACCAGCCGACGAAGCACGAAATTCAATGGTACATGATGGCGATCACGGCGTTCATCGCGGCGCTCGTCATCGCTTATTACTATAACGGTCCGGCCAAGCGATTTGCCGAGCGGCGGCTGCGCACGTGGCCGAACATGAACCCGACGGCCACGTTTTTCGTGCTGGGGTGCTGTGCGGTGATCGTCGCGATTTCGTTCGCGAGCCGTCGATCGTTATTCCTGGGACCGATATTCTTCAACCTCGGGCAGAATGGGGCGGTTTTCGCTTGCGTTTTCAGCTATGCCCTGTGGTGTCGCAACCGCGTGAACGTGGCGACGCTGGGCATGTTTGTTGGCGTATTCCTTTGCGCGGCGCTCTACGCGATGCTCGCCAGCGGCGGGCGGCGACTGTTGATATCCATGTTCCTCGCGCCGATCGTTTGCGAATACTGGTTCAATGTACGGCATTGGAAACCGGTGAAAACGCTTACGGCCGTCGGCATTGCGGCCGTGGCAGTCCTGGCGGTCACAACGGTGTACTCGACGTTTCGTTGGTACAACCTGGCCGGCCAGGAAGAGCGCACGGTAGGCGGCTTGATTCAGCAATTGGCGAAGGCGAAATCGAACGGATTGATCAGCACGCTGGTATCGACGCGACTCAGCTACTTCACCCAGCAGAACGGTCACTATGGGTTACTTGCCCAACGATATGTTGACCTCGGGATCATGCCGCCGGTGCCGCTCAATACGCTGCGATTTGTCGCCTCCTACCCAATACCGCGAAAACTCTGGCCGGACAAACCCGAGGTGGTCGCGATTCGAATCTGCCGCGTGTCGAACATCTTCGGCACGAACTGGGGCGTGGGCATCGTTGGGCACGGCGCGTACGAAGGCGGAATTCTCGCGCTCATGCTCTACGGCGTGATGTTCGCCTTCCTCATGCGCATCTTTGATGATCCGCTCAAGCTGCAGCCGACCAATCCGTTTCTGATCGCGATTCAAGCCTCGGCGCTGCCGAATATTCTCGCGATCCCACGCGGCGATATGGGCGTGTTAATTATCACGATCGCATTCCCCATTTTGTTTGCAGTCATTGCGGGGATTGCTTGCCGGACACTGTTCGGCACGCAGCGCAACTTCGTGCCGCGCGTGCAGCGGTCGGCGTATTAGGGCGCGTACGCAGCGGCGCGGTGATATCGGCGCAACGTCAGTATTGCATCAGGGCGCCAACGATTGATCGGCCTTCGCGGTCGCGCGGCCCTGCGCGGCGGCCCCCTGGCCCTTCCCTGGCGCACTGAGCGCGAACCTGTCTTTCAGGGAATTGAACGGGTTCTCGAGCAGGTACCACGATAGCGACGCGACGGCGAGCGTTGCGATCGCGCAGATCACGACGAACAGCGGCGAAGCTTCCGCGATGCCAAATCGCTCGAACAGCGGCTGCAAAGCGATCGGCACGAAGTAGTGATACACATAGATGCCATAGCTGATGCGGCCGACATAGATAATTGGCGGCAGCGCGATCAACCGGCCGACGAGTCCCGGCACTCCATCGGCGGCCACCGACACCATCCACAGCGACAGGAGCCCCATCGGCAGCGGGAGCACCGGCAACACGCTGATGCCCAGGCGAAATTTGGCGACCACCGCGACGGCCATGATTACGACGCCGGCCGCGAAGGCGATCCGCCGCAGCGTCAAAACTTGGTGAGCCCGATACGTGACGAAGTACGCCAACAGGGCGCCGAAGCCCAGCGTGTCGAAGTTGTTCGGCGTGAAAACGTAGATATTGAAAATCGCCCAGCCGAATAGCAGGCAGACGTAGCGGCAGACGACACCCGTCGCGATGCCGACAACGATCAGCGGCAGCAATGCGCGTCGCGGTGCAAAGAGCGCCAGCAGCGGCCAGAGCACGTAGAACTGCTCTTCGACCGCGAGACTCCAGAGGTGGTTTCCGTAAACATACTCGCCTGGTTCGGCCAGGATGACTTTGAAGTTCTGCAGGTACGATACGTACCAGTACCAATCGGCGCGAAATGTCGCGCTGAAAATGGCCGAGAGGAGCAGCACGAAGTAATACAGCGGAAAGATGCGCAAGAACCGTCGAATGTAAAAGATCTTGAGCGAATGGCGATTGCCGGCTGCGTCATCACGCCGCGATTTGAGCAGAATGCGGGTGATGAGAAACCCGCTGAGCACGAAGAAGATCCAAACGCCGAGCGCGCCCGGTGCGTGGCGGGGCTGACACCAGTGGTGCCACAACACGAGGCCGACCGCGAGCGCACGTACTGAATCGAGCTGCGGCAGATACGTGAGCGACGACGGGGGCGGCTTGAGCATCTCGTTGAGGGTGTTCATCAGGGGCGTCGCTATTCAGGGAGTATCGCGGTCGGCCGCGTCCCGGAGGCAGTGGGGCAGCGGAAGCTCCATTTTCGAACGATGCCGAAGAGAGGTTAGCGTGCGGCCGCCCGCATTCCGCAGTTGGATTTTCGATGGATATCCTACGGGTACGGCGTGTTCTAAGGAACTCGAAAACCCTGCTCTCTCCAGGATACGGCGGAAGTAGCGAGAAGCACCGATTTCGGCGGGCAGCAGCTCTCGTTCTGCCCCATTCTTCCAACCTAATTCATGGCAACGGTTGATTCCAGCCCAAGAGCGGCAGCGCCTTCGTTCCAAGATGGTTCGCCGGAGTTGCGGCATTTGCCAGGTCATGAAAAACGTGCACGTAGCTGCAGGCTGAGGCCCTGCGAGCAGTTCAAGAGTCGGTGCTCGCATCGGGCATGATGAGGCTGGCAGCTGGCACTGCGGAACTTTTCTCCCGCGAAGCGTAACACCCCCTGCGCGAGGCCGTAAGAGTGGCCGTAGTGAGTGCGTCGCACTCCAGTGCCTTTGATTTCTCTGTTCAATCAAACGCTATTGCTCGGGAGGGAATAACCATGTTTGCACGAGGTCGTGATGTTAGCGCGTTTTTAAGCAATTTCTTCCACCGCAAGCGTCAGGAACGCCGCCGGTGGAAAAAGGCGGCGGCGCATCGCGGCCGCACGTTCCATATGGAGGGCCTCGAACGACGTGAGATGTTCGCGGTCGGCGCGCTGTACTTCACGGCCGGCGGTGTGTTGCACATTGATTCGACCAACACTGCAACAAGCGTCACCGTCAGCCACGTGGGATCAACCTATCGAATCACCGATAACAACACAAATAAAACGTACGACTATGCAGAGGGCATCGTTAAAAGCGTTGATTTCAAGGGCGGTTCTGGCAACGACACATTTATCAACAACGTCTACAGCCTGCCGGTCCACGCCGTCGGCAACGATGGCAACGACCACCTCGAAGGTTACAACGGCAGCGATACCCTTGAGGGCGGCAATGGAAACGATACGCTGCTTGGCTTTGGCGGCAACGATAACCTCTGGGGAGGTGCAGGCAACGATGTAATCAAAGGAGAAGCCGGCAGCGACTACATCTATGGCGAGGCGGGTGACGACTATCTCGATGGCAGCGAAGACGTGGATGTTATCTTCGGAGCCGACGGCAACGATACGATCCTTGGAGGAAATGGCAATGACTACCTGTATGGAGACCGTGGCAACGATCATATCAACGGCCAAGGTGGCGCAGATACGCTTTCGGGCAGCGATGGCGACGATGTCCTCATCGCGATCGATGCGGCGTTTGCCGATATCATCACTACGGGAATCGGAAACGACGTTGTTTGGCGCGACCTGTATTCACCAGCCTATGACAAGGTGAACGACGCGTCGTCGAGTGATTTAATCCAAAACGTCCCGTGGTTCAGCAATGGCGCCGATCTTACACTGAACGGCGACAACATCGCTGATCCCTCGGATGCGATGAATAAAGTTACCTTCACCAACACGATTACGGCCGACAAAATCTCCGGCACCAACCCACTCTTTAGCTCATACGGACAAGCGGTAAGATCGTCTGACCCAGACCAGAACGCCTTGAATAATTGCTGGCTGATTTCCGGCTTGAGCACCATTGCTGACCGGAACCCACAGCTAATCACGCGAAATGTCGTTGACTTCAACGATGGAACGTACGGCGTTAATCTGGGTGGCAGCTTTTTTCGCGTCGATGCACAGTTGCCTGTAAATTCGATGTCGAACGGCGCGACTTCCAGTAATCTGACGAACGCCCGACTGGGCGCGGACAACAGTCTGTGGGTCGCGATCGTGGAAAAGGCCTTTGCGGCATACAGATCTGCAAGCCACACGTATGGCGCCCTTAACAACGGCGGGTCGTACGAAGTCTTTAACGCCTTTGGAATGAAAGACCTCGGCGACTGGGGTATCAAATCCATTTACGGGTCCGCAACGTACATGGCCAACGACTTCGCCAATCGCATGGTGAACGGCTACTCTCAGACGGTTACCGTCTACCACAATAACGGCCAGCGCCACGTGTTCAGTGTCTACGGTTTCGTCCGTAACTCCGCCGGAGCGATCACGGACATCCTTCTGCGGAACCCCACCATGGAAGACCAGCTCGACCAGTTCAACTCACTCCGCGGGGCAACTAGTTTTGGAAACGCCAACGACGGCATCATCGCCGTGCCGATTGGAGTGCTTTACAACGCAACTGGTAGCTGGACCAATTGGGCACACGCTTAACGCCATTGTTATTCAAACGTGACGAGCGAGGGCGGCAATTTTGCCAAAGCGCAAATCGCCGCGCCTCGCTCGTCTCTCAGGCCACAACGGCAAGAAAACTCACGCCGGCCAACCCAATTGAATTCGCCGCCAAGAATTGCAGGTCCGAAGTGGAGCAAGCTTGTGAGACCGAATAAGAGCGCGTATTTCAATATGAACTCCGCGACCCCATATCGAATAGGCCTTCTATCCCAGCAGCAGCGGCGCATCGGCATCGCCGCTTTGTTCCCATTGGCGGCGGACCTCGCCGAGTCCGTACATGCACAGGTCGAACTGCTCGCTGAGCCGCTGGAGCACGTCGGGCGTGGGGACCTCGCTCTCGGTGGGAATGGTGCTTGCGATCCAGTAAGCGCGTTTGCCTTGCTGCTGATAGTCGAGGAATGCATCTTTGCCGCTGCGGCGCATGTGGTTGGCGATTTCGGGGTAGACTCCCATCCAGAACAGCGTGAAGTCGCCGATGTGTCGATGGACTTGTTGCCGGGCGGGGCCTTCGCGGTGCTGGGCTTCGGCGAGCATATCGGTCACGGCCGTGAGTCGCTGGCCGCGCACCGAGCGCACGGGATACAGATCGTCGGAGCGAACAAAGCGGACGAGCAACTCCGCGATGTAGTCGACGAGTGGCGGGTCGGCCACGCCGAGCCGAGCTTCGAAAGCGTATTCGGTAAGGCCGGTGAAGAATCGGCGCGAGGCCGACAGGCGACTGTCCTGCATAGATCGGTCCCTCCGCGGGCGCTGGGCTGAGGAAGAACTACCACAGTCGCCGCATGGGGGCACCCTGACAGCTGGCCGGCCAAGAACCATCACCGACCCGCCGCCACGATGCCGAACGTTGCGGGCCCGTGGCAGCCACGAGCTGCTCGCGGCCTCGCGGACCCACTCAATTTTACCTTGATGACTGAATCAGGGTCAAATTTCTGGCACCGCCTGTTGCACTTCTTCTTATATCGGAAAGCGGCGGCCGACGGGAACACCGATTTCCCACGTAGGCGGATCTCTCCGATCGAAGTTCGCCGTGGCGAAGACTCGCACCAGATGACTTGACGCAAGTGGCTACGTAATTGGCTGATTGAAATCACCGGCGCGAGTCTCGGAGAGACTCGCCTACGACGGCGTAATCACCACCGTGAGCGCCTCGCGAATCTTCGCCAGCAGCGCCTCATTTTCGACCTTTCGTTCGTCGCGGTCGGTGACATAAAACACGTCGACAACCTGGTCGATGTACGTGCCGATTTTGGCAAAACGAATGACGAGGCCGACGTCGTGCAACGCGCGTGCCAGCCGATAGAGGAGCCCGCGGCGGTCGATTGTAAACACCTCGACGACCGTGCATTGCTCCGATACTTCGTTGTCGATTCGGACTTCGTTCGGCAGATTCGTGAGCAGCGCGCCAGCTTCTTTTTGCTCGCGGCCGAGGATTTTTGGAAACCGTGGCGTCTCTTCCGAATCGATGGAAGCAACGAGCGCTCGGCACACTTCTGCCAGCCGCTCGGGCGATGGTTCGCCAGGGGTTTCCGGCTCTTGTGACACGTAGCGCATGAGCAAGAGGCCGTCGGCCAGCACGTCGGTCTCGGCGGCAAGAATCTGCTGCCGTTGGCCCGTGAGGGCGCCGGCCATGCTCGAAAAAATCGCCCGGCCGGAACCCTGATCGATGCCGGCGATGAACTCGACTGCGTCAATCTCCTTGAGATAGTTGGCCCAGGCCATGCCGGCGCGCGGTGGCAATTTTCGCAGCCGCCGCAGTGCATCGACAATCGCCGCCGGCTGCCGTTTGCTCACGAATACTTCCGGCAATGCGGCCAGCTGCCGCTCGAACCACGCGTCGTTTCGTTCGGTGGCGGTCAGCAAGTCCCAGGCCGCCTTCCGCTCTGCGCTGCCCATCGCTGGTTCGCCGTCATTGCCATCAACGGCGAACTTTCGCACGGCGCGGTTGTAAAGTTCGGAAAGAACTTCCACTTTCCAACTATTGAGCACGCCCGGACCGACGGCCGCCAGGTCGGCGCACGTGACGAGGAACAGCATGTCGAGATTCGCCCGCGTCGCCACTTCTTCAACAAATCGCGCGACCAGCTGCGGCTGCTTCGTATCGTATTTCTGAGCGAGATGGGACATTCGCAAATGCTTGCGCACCAGAAACTCAAGTGACTCGGCTTGTTCAGCGGGGAGTTGGAAGCGTTCTGCCGTCGACCGCGCGATCCGCGCGCCCACTTCGCTGTGGTCTTCCTCGAAACCCTTGCCCAAGTCGTGGATCAAGAGCGCCAGATGCAGGATCGTTGTATCGCGTAGCCCGCGATACACTTTGCCGACGACATCCGCGCGCTCGGCAAACCGCGTGGCCTCTTCGACCGCTCGAATGCTGTGCTCGTCGACGGTGTACTTATGGTACTGATTGAACTGCAGAAAGCTGCGAGCGTGCGAGAACTCGGGGATGATCTTTTCCAACACGCCCATATCGTGCAGGCGACGCAAGAGCTCACCAAGCCGCAACGGATGGGCGATGATTTTAAGGAACGCGTCCATGATCACGGGCTTCGGCTCATGCGAATACTGTGGCGCCGTGCGGTAAACGAAGTGCCACGTATCCTGCGAAATGCGCTTGCCTTCGAACCGTGCGAGGTCGACGAGTTTGAGCACTTCCTCCGGATGTTGGGCGAGCCGCGTGGTGGCTCGCGGTGTCGCGCTTACTTCGCTGCGGCCGATGAGGTAATCATCCTGCACGCGGCGGGTGATCGGCTCGAGTACGCGGTTCATTCGCGACACCGGCTGCGCCAGCTCGGAAAGCCGGTGCGCCATTTGCCACACGTGCGACGTGTAATGAAAATAGTCGCGCATGAACTGCTCGACCGGCAGCATGCCCTGCTTGCCTTGGTACTTGAAGTACTCGGCCAGCCGGAGCTGCTCGGCGCGACTAAGCGAGTCGCTGGTCTCGCTGGCGTAGAAGTGCATTTCATTGCGCACGCGGAGCAAGAAATTGAGCGCCGACATGAGCCGCCGATGATCGAACTTCGAAAGCACGCCCATATCGTGCAGCCGATCGGGATCGGCGACGCCGGCGCGCAAATACCACAGCCAGCGAATGAGATGGATATCGCGCAAGCCGCCGCGCGATCGCTTCACGTTCGGCTCAAGCAGGTAGACCGATTCGCCGTACTCGGTGCGCTCGATGCGGCGTTCGGCAATGAACGCGGCCGCGAGCGTCGGCTGCCGCCGCTCGATCATCGTTTTCATTTGGGTGGAGTAGCGGTCGAACAAATCGCTGTTGCCCAGCAGCAGCCGCGACTCCAAAAGTGATGTGCCGACTTGGGCGTCGTCACGTGCGAGCTGCACGGCATCGGCGGGAGTGCGTAGACTATTGCCCAAGTGCTGATAGACGTCGCAAATATCCTGAGTGAGCCGCGATGCCAGCTGCGTGATTGGCGTGTCGCGTTTGCCGTCGTACAGCACCATCAAGTCGACGTCGGAAAACGGGGCTTGTTGCCGGCGACCGTAGCCGCCATGGGCGACGAGCGACACACGCTGGCGAATTTCGTTCGCCCCCGACTCGGGCAGCTCGGCCAGATACGCGTCGAAAATCTTCTGAATGGCCTGGTCGACGAGCGTGGTATAGCGGGCACAAACGCGCGTGCCTTCCATGCCCAGGTCATGCTGCGCGCGAAGCTGCTGGCGCCCCTCCACGAGCTCCTGGCGGACCTCACGCACAATCGAACGTAACCGATCTCCGTGCTGCATCCTCAATTTCGCCAGACTCGCGAGCCCGGCCTCACAACATTTCGACTCGGTTCCGTGCTTTGATTCGGCGCCGTCGCGCGCCTTGCCGCAACGCTTGCGGTTAAACTCCGCGTATCCCCGCCATTATGCGATGGCGACGCCAGAGTGGGTTCACACGGCATCGCTTCCCGTTTCGCCTGTCCGAATCCGAACGACATCGGTCAGTTCCGACACAAAAATCTTCCCATCGCCAATTTGGCCGGTATGAGCCGCCTTCACGATCGTGCCGACTGCCGCTTGCGATTTGCCGTCATCCACCACGACCTCGACCTTCACTTTCGGCACGAAGTCGACTCGGTACTCGGTTCCCCGGTACATTTCGGTATGGCCCTTTTGCCGGCCGAAGCCGCGGACCTCGGTCACCGTCATGCCGCTGATGCCGGCCGCCGAGAGCGCGTTCTTTACGTCTTCGACCTTGAAGTGCCGGATGATTGCTTCGATTTTTTTCATGCGCCTGTTCTCCCGTACCGAATGAATGCCTGGAGCCCGCCCGTCAGGTTACGCCACGGTGCAGTACTCGTAAAGCGGCAGTGTTACGGCCGCACGCTGCGAGTTGGCTCCCACAACACATCTGCGACTTGATTGGCCCGATTCACCGCGCGAGCCAACACGAACAGCAAATCGCTGAGCCGATTGACGTACCGCCGCAACTCGCCGCGAACCATTTCTCCGTCGGAGAGTTGCACGAGCCGCCGTTCGGCGCGACGGCAGATGCACCGCGCCGCATGCAATTGCGCCGCCGCCGCCACGCCGCCCGGCAAAATAAACGTTCGCAGCGGCGCGAGCTGCTCTTCGTAGCGATCGATTTCCGCCTCGACGAGCAGTAGATCGTTGTCGCTCACGTGCGAAATATTCGTTGCCACACTTACTCGTGAAGCCAACTCGGCCCCCATATCAAACAGCAAGTACTGCACGCGCGAGAGGATGGCGTCGATATCCGGCAGCGGAACACTGCCGCGTGCGAGTTCGATGCGAGCGACCCCGATCGCCGCGTTGGTCTCATCGACGCAACCGATCGTCTCGATCCGCAGCGCATCCTTTCGCACCCGCTCGCCGCCGAGCAAGCCGGTATCGCCGCTGTCGCCCGTGCGCGTGTAGATTTTTGCCATAGTCGTATGTTTCATCCTAGTTTTGAGCGCCGGCGCAGCAAATCGCTTGGTTGCAATCTAGCGGGTTCCTGAGGAGAATAAAAGTTACTTCTGAGGAGGCCGCAATGCTGCGAAATTCGGTTCGTGCGATCGTCTTATTCTTCGCCCTGGCTCTGTTGATTGGTCCGTTGCGCTCGCTAGCTGACGACAGCTCGCCCACGAGTTCCAGTGAGCCCACGCCCGCGAGCGAAACGGCTAAGGACGAGAAGAAGGCCGACAGCGACGTGAAGTCGGACGCCAAAGAGGCTGGCAAAGAAGGCGCAGATTCTAAAGAGTCATCGGACGACAGCGCCAAAGACAAGAAGGACGAGAAGCAAGGCGACGACGCGGCCAAGAAGGATGACGCCAAGAAAGAAGAGTCCAAGAAGGACGGCGATAAGAAAAACGACGGCACCACCAAGAGCGATGACAAATCCGCGAAGAGCGAAGAAAAGGAAAAACGCAAAACACTCACCGTCGAACCAAAGCGGCTCCGTATCGACCTCACACTCGAAGGCACGTTCGTCGCCGACAAGATGACTGAAGTGCCGCTCCGGCCCGAATCCTGGAGCGATTACGAGATCGTTGAAGTCGCCGCGCTCGGCGCGAAGGTTCGCAAGGGGGAAACGCTCTTCAAGTTCGACCCCAAGAAAATCAATGAGGCGATCGAAGACCTGGAGCTCGACCAGCGGCTCGCCGAGCTCACGATTCTGAAGGCCGACGAAGAGCTGCCGCGCGCCGAGAAGACGCTCAAAATGGATGCCGAGACGGCCGAGCGCACGGAGCGTGAAACGAAGGAAGATTATAAGCGGTACACCGACATCGACCGGCCGATGACCATCAAGTCGGCCGAGTTCATGCTGAAGTACTACAAGTTCAATCTCGAAAACGCCAAGGAGGAACTCGAGCAGCTCGAGAAGATGTACAAGGCCGACGACCTCACCGAAGAAACGGAAGAGATCGTGCTCAAGCGGCAGCGCACGGAAGTGGAAATGGCCGAGTTCAGCCTGGAGCGCGGCAAGCTCATGGTCGATGAAGTGCTCAACGTATCGCTGCCGCGGATGGACATCCAGATGAAGGAAATGCTGGAGCGCACCTCCCTGGCGAAGGACCGCGCCGAATCTTCGCTCTCGCTCGATCTGAAGCGTGGCCGCTACGAGCAGGAACAGCGCAAGCTCGCCCGCAAGAAGGCGCTCGACAAACATTCGAAGCTGCTGGCCGACCGCGAGCTGATGGAAATCAAATCGCCGGCCGATGGCATCGTGTATTATGGCCAGTGCGTGAACGGCAAGTGGACCGACGCCAGCTCGCTCGAGGCCAAATATCAGCCGCACAACAACGTTGCTGGCGGCTCAGTGCTGATGACGATCGTCGACGAGCGCCCGCTCACGATCACAGCCCAACTCGACGAGGGCAAGTTGCCGGAAGTGTCGAAGGGGCAAACTGCCAAAGTCGTCCTGCCCGCTGACGACGCCGAGCGGATCGACGGCAAAGTGAAGTCGATCTCCACGGTGCCGGTCGCGAGCGGCAAGTTCGAAATCAATTTCACGCCGGAAGACGAGTCGCTTCCCAAATGGATCGTCGCCGGCATGAACTGCAAAGTAAACGTTACCACGTATAACCAAGCCGATGCGATCGTGTTGCCGAAGAAGGCCATTCACGATGACGACGCCGATCCCGACAAGCACTACGTGTGGATCGTCCCGTCCGAAGAGGCCGACGCCAAGGCCGAACGCCGCGAAGTGAAACTCGGCAAACACAAAGACGAAGAAGTCCAAATCACGAAGGGCCTCAAGAAGGGCGACATCGTGTCGCTGGAAGACGAAGACGAGAAGGCGAAAGAGAAAGAAAAGAAGGACAAAGAGAAATCGAAGTAACTCGCTCGCCTCGCGCACACAAATACGATGCGCGAGCAAACACGTTGAGCGAGTGAACGCGAGTGAATAGTAGCCGGGGGGCCACGCCCTCCGGACTCCGGACCGCATGGCGGTCCGGCTACTTTGATCTGCACGCAGTCTTCGATTCGTTTAATCGCTGTCGATTTATGAAGCGTTCGCAGCTCATTTCACTGTTACTTTTCGCGGCCGTGCTGCAAACTTCAGCTCGCGCTGCGGAATCGACCACTGAATTGAGCACAGCCACAACTACGGCCCCCCAACTCTCGCCCCTCGCCACGGAAGGCCCGAAGCCCGCCCCCATCACGCCGCCGAAGCCCGAAGAGCTCACCGCCTCGATCGAACGCGGCGTGAAATTTCTGCTTGCCGACCAGCGGCCCGACGGTTCCTGGGGCAGTCCCGAAAACACGAAGGGGCTCAACATTTATGCCCCCGTGCCGGGTGCCCACGACGCCTTCCGCACCGCTGTCACGTCGCTCGTCATCATGGCGCTCATCGAAGCGCAGCCGCGGGTCGCTGAATCCGAACGCGCCGATCTCGACCAAGCCATCGACCGTGGCGCCGCTTGGCTCGATGGCCATCTCGCGCGCCTCAAGCGCGCGACGCCGGATGCGATCTATAACGTCTGGGGCCATTCGTATGCGCTTCAATGCCTCGTCGCGCTCTACAAGCGTGCCGGCGAGAACGCCGAACGTCAACAGCGACTCAAAGAGCTCGCCCAACATCAGGCCGACATGCTCGCCCGTTACAGCTTCGTCGGCGGCGGCTGGTCGTATTACGATTTCCTCGCCGGCACGCAAACGCCCAGCGACGCCGCCTTCAGCTTCACCACCGCCACCGCGCTCATTGCGCTCAAAGAAGCTGAAGGCATCGGCGTCACCTTCCCCGAACGGCTCACGAAGAAAGCCCTCGCCTCGCTGCTGCGCCAGCAGAAGCCCGACTTCAGCTATGACTACGGCGAGTATCTGCGCATGAAACCGATGATGGACATCAACCGCCCCGCCGGCAGCCTCGGCCGTTCGCAGTCGTGCAACCTCGCGCTCCGCATGTATGATGACAAGCGCATCACCGACGACGTGCTCAAGACGTGGCTCAACCGCCTCATCGCCCGCAACGGCTGGCTCAGCGACGGCCGCAAACGCCCGGTTCCGCACGAATCATTCTTCCACGTGGCGGGCTACTTCTACTACTACGGCCACTGGTACGCCGCGTTGTGTATCGATGCCCTGCCCGCCGGCGACCGCCGCGAGTTTCAGGATCAGCTGGCGCACATCATTCTGCCGCTCCAAGAAAAAGACGGCAGCTGGTGGGACTTCCCGCTCTACAACTATCACCAGCAATACGGCACCGCGATGGCCGTGATGACGCTCACCCGCTGCCAACACGAGTAGCCCCGCACGTAGGACGGACAATTCTGTCCGTCCGCTCTGACCTGTTCGCGCAGCAGCATCGACTCGGTGTGGCATGCCCAGAGATGGGCGTGTTCGCGACCGGGATCGGCACGCATAATTTAGCCACGGCCTTCCCAAAGCAACAGGGCGTGCGACCCTGGGGGCGTTTCGCGCGAATCGAGCATTCAGCGCGGACGGACAGAATTGTCCGTCCTGTTCGTCCGTTCCCTTCCGGCCACATCGTTGCCCAATCGCAACGGGGGCCCCCAACAAATCGACGAAAGTCCAGCGAAAACCGCTCACTTTTTCGCGGTGCCGCCGCGCGCCAGCCGCCTGTTTTGGTCGTGCCGGCTGTAACTGTTAGCCTGCCGCCATTCTTTCCGCGGCATTCCATAGAGCACCGCATTGCATGGCTCATAACCTACCATTCATTAGGCACCGGGACGTGCCGGAACCATACAGTTCAATTCACTCTGTGTCGAAGCCAGGAACAGCGGCTTCACCCGAAATCAAGAAATTGCGTATCACCCGATTTCGATTTCCCCCATCGAAATCAAGCGATCTCCCCGAGAAATCCACTTAGAACGAATTCCAGACCGCTGATACTGAGAGAAGTACGATGGGGTTCTTAAAGAATTTCTTCACGAACGTTTACGCCCCCGATGCGCCAGCCCGCCCGGCGAGTGTCTTCAATCAGCTCTCGAATGATGAGCTCGAAGCCCACCTCGGCGTCTGCCGCTATGGCAATTTCGAATTGAGCGACGCGGTGCGACCGTCGTATAACCTCGAGGTCGTGCCCAGTGCCGGATTCCGGCACGACGTGTACCGCGACGAAGAGAACAAGGCCGAAGTGCCCGTGCTCATGGCCGCCGTCACCCGCGAGCGCGTCATGGAAACATTCATGTCGCTCATCGAGCAGCTCGGCGAGGTCGTCGACGTGGTCCTCGAAACGAGCCACGGCCACGAGTCGCACGGCCACACCGATCTCTACCGCGAATACATCGACATGCCGATCCTGCAGAGCACGTTGTGGGATTTCGAAGACCTGCTGGTGAACGACGGCTGCACCGGCATTGCGGTCTTGAACCCGAGCCTGCCGCAAGAAGTGCAGCTCGATGAACACAAGCTGCTCATCGTGTACGGCAAGGACCTGCGGCGCTATGAGAACATCATGGTCGATTGCCACGTGCCCTGCCGCGAAGACATGCGATTCATCACCGAAGCCGAACACGTACACTCGACCTGCGAGCGCTACGTGCAAGAGTTCGAAGAACTCAAAATGCGCCTTGGCATGGACGGCTTTCGGTAGGCGATCGAGGCTGGAGATGCCACGCCTGCACGGGGTGCCTGGGGTCGAGCCGCAGGCGAGCCCCCAGTGAGCGTCACTCGCTGCTCACTTCTTGCGATCGGCGCCTGAGATCGAGGGGAGCGAGCCCCCAGCACGCTCAGACGGGCGAACGCAACTTCACTGTAAACTCTCCGCCCGCCGCAGCATGCCGCACCGCCAATCCTCCGACAACCCCGGGCACGCCGCCAGCGCCCGCGCCGCCGCGGCATCATCCTTCCGCCGGAACATCACCTCATTCGCGGCCGCGATCGTCCACTCCGCGCTGCCCCGCTCGACAAGCACCAGCTTCGCCCCCGCTTCCACATACCCTTCGCTGAGCACGCGGAAATACCAACCCGTCCGCCCGTTGTCCTGCACGCGCACGGCAAGGTCCTTCACGTGCCATTTCCGGGCCAGCTTCCAACACGGTTGTCGCGGCTGCGAAACCTGGACCTGGGCCGCGCCCACATCATACACATCGCCGATGCACACGTTCTCTTCAACAAGTCCGCTGGTCGTGAAATTCTCGCCAAAGGCGCCCCACGGCATCTCGGCCACGGCGAGGTCCTGCTTCCAAAACGGATAGTGCTCGCTGGCGTAGGCGTTGACCGCCTTGTCGACGCCGCCGTGATTCTCGAGGTCGGCCTGCCTGTCGCCGATCAAATTCAGCCGCCCCAAAAACAGTCGCCCAGCGACCGAGTTCTTGAAAATCGCTGAGGTCCACTGCCCACGCATCCAGTCCTCAGCATCGGCATCCCCCATCACCCGCGGCACGCCAACATTCACAGAGACAAGTTCCATGCCATGAGCATATCGCAATGCAATCGTATCGCCAACAAACCACCGCGCTCGCAAGAGCAAGCGATTCCTGGGGTCGAGCCGACGGCGAGCGCCGGTGAACTTTGTTCAGCGTTCCCCTTCTCGTGGCCGCGCGCGAACGAAGCGAGCCCCCGCGCTCGCTTCGCGCTCCGAATTCCTTGCAGCTTGCGGCTCACTCTGTCGCCGGCGTCGTGCTGCCATATCGCCGCTCAAGCAGCGACCACATGATGCGGCCGTAGAAGCAACCGCCGATCGGAAACAAAATAAGTGCCGGCACCGCTTGAAACGCTGCGACAGTCCACCCAGACATGAAACCCTGCGCCAGCACGAACAGAATTGCCACGGGCACGCCCCACGCCAACACGCCACGCCGCAACACAAACTGCTTGCGTCCGAGCTTGCTGACATTCGCCCAACCGGCGGGGTCTTGAGGAAACATGATTTGAATCTCCGTAATCGAGAGTGTGAATTTGGAAGGCAAACGCTGAACGCTCAGCGAGTGGTACACAGCCTCTTACGGCTTGGACGCCGGATGTTACACCGGGAGGGGGCTCGATTATTCGACGCTGCGCCGCGTTGCACGACTAACTGCTCTGCTAGACGCGCGACCGCTGTTCGAAATGCCGACGAGTAATAGCGGCCCGCTCAATCTTCTGATTGCAGCAACCAAACCCACCACAGAGCTGGCTCGTGTCGATTTCAACGCAACCGTATCGGTTCGGTTGTGGCCTCGGATCCACATCGCGAACTATCGATTCCGAGTTCATCAAGAGCCAGATCCAAGATCATGTGGCGCGCCGCACATTCCCTCGCCTTGGAAAGAAAACACGGCTTCGATTCGGAGCCGGAATGCCGCGAGTCCAGCGAAGCGGACCAGGCCAGTAGCCCGCCATCGCGCATAATGCCACTCTGATGTTGCCAGATGGTAATGGTCAATCCGCGGCCAGCGAAGCTCTTGGCAACAACTTTCGCGACGAACGACTCTAGGGGAATCAGCGTGTCTTTTTTATCAACAGTCGGTAGGCTCTCCGCACCATCTAGCAGCATAAGCACTGTATTACCGCTGCTATTCGCGCTGACAACCCCTTCCGACCGAGACTCGCCGACTTTCGCGCCGCCGCCGGGCACGGATTGCCCAAAATGCGCTCGCCAAACGTTGTAATCTTCGGTCCCCACAATTCCATTGCCGCTTCCATCCGCACCGGCATAGCCCGGCACACCAGCCGTCCCCTGTTGCCTCCGCCACAAAACATAATCCGCGGCATCGACCTGGCCATTGCGATTGTAATCGCCAAATGCGGCACTTAGAGCATCGCTGGAAATTACCTCAAACGCACCGATATCGATCCGCGAGCCACTGAGGCCATCGCCATCAACCACGCGTCCGAACGGATCACCGCGCTGATCATACAGAGGCACGCCGTCCATTCCAGCAATGGCAGCGGGGTCGCCCGCATCCAACGCTGGACTGCCCGGTAACAGAGCGTGCGTCCACGTCAATCCACCGTGATCCGCCAAGGGGGTTAGCAGGGGATCGATGACACCGGTCACGTCTCCCGGTTGAGCAAATAGACCAGCGGCGTTCCCCGTGCCAATCAGGTTATATCCCAAAGACTGGAACACACTCGCATCGCCGTCAACGTCGCTATTGGTGTTGCCAGCGAGAATGGTGGAGCGAAATTTGCGGGTCATCGCATCGCCACCCGACGCCCATACGCCGCTGCCCAAACCCGCAGGCGCGGTATTCGCGGTGATCGTACTGAACGCAATTTCGCACGAGGTGCCCGATGATGACCGCAATCCGCCACCGTTACTCGCCGCGACGTTGCCGGATAGCGTCGACCCTGTCATCGAAAGGGAGCTGAACGCTGCATCAATCCCGCCGCCTGCAAACAAGGAGGAATTGCCGGAGATAAGGGAATCGCGAATTTCTACGCTCGCGTTATAGAAGTACAAACCACCGCCACCGTAGTGCGATGAGGCTCGGCTGGTGTTGGAGCTAATAGCACTGTTAGAAATTGTCACCACCACCCCATCGGAAGCTGATATCCCGCCACCGACCCAGCCAGCGTCATTGCCGACAATTTGGCTGTTCTGAACGACTAGATGGCCACCGCGTTTGCGGATGCTGCCGCCCTCCGTAAGTGCTGAATTATTCGCAATCACGCATCGGATGAGCGTCAGGTCACCGCCGTAGCCGGAGTAGATCGCTCCGCCACCAGAGATGGCAGTGGGGATACTGCTTGCATTACCGGTCAGCACGCTATCAACGAGCGTGAGACTTTCCATCGACAGAATCGCGCCACCGGAGCCAATAGTGTCGCCGCCGGTAAGCGTGAGACCGCTTACCAACACCTCAGAGCCCGCGCTGTCATCCGCATCGTCAATATTGAAGATACGGCTGCCATCGCCGTATTTCGTCGCGGGAGTCGGATCAAACGCACTGAGCGTAAGCAAATCAGCGCCAGGACCGCTGATGGAAAGCGCACCGGCAATTGGGATTTCGCCTAGCTGCAGGAGAATTATCGCCGGCCCCGTGGTAGTGAGTGATCCAGCAAATGAAATTGAGTCCGGCCCTTCACTTCCGTTCGCCAGCTCGATGGCCTCCCGAAGGGAAAGATCACCGGTTGAATAGTCGTGATCATTCTCATCTACGATCGAATCGACAACGAGACTCAGGTTGGGTAGCCGCTGCCGCTCGTACGCGCCAATGTCGATTCGCGGCTCGCCATTGCCGTCGCCCGCCGCCACTCGAACAAAGACCGAACCGCGTTGGTCCAGAAGAGGAACGGTCCCAACTCCCGCCGCGGCACTGGCATCGCCCGCATCGATCGCCGGACTGCCATCGCGGAGCGCGTGTGTTAAGGTCGGGCCGGCGTTTTCTGCCAGCGGCGCGAGCAGCGGATCGATCGGCGCGATCCCGGTGCCGATTTTGTTGCCGCCATTGTCGGTGATTGTCGCTCCGGTATTGTCACCGATCAGGCTGAAACGGATCGCGGCGGCGCTTCCGGCCAGATCGCTGCAGGTCGAACTTGACCATAAGTTGCCAGCCGCGATCGTGTGGTCTAGCGTCATCGTGGCGACGTTGTTGTAAATGCCCCCACCGGTGCCAGCGTTCACTCGATTCAAGGTTACAGTGCTGTGCCCCACCAGGACCGTGCCGGCACTAGCATTCAGGATGCCGCCACCTTTGGCCGTCGATGAGGCCTGGTTGCCGCTGATCGTCGTGTTGATGATCGTTGAAAAACTTCCGGCGGCACTTGCCAGCGTGATGCCGCCACCACCATTACCGCTGGTGGCGCTGGCCACATTGCTACTGATCGTGCTGCCGCGAATCGTAGTATTGGCGCCAATCGCATAAATGCCGCCGCCGCGCCCGCCCGTGTTTCCGCTGATTGTGGACGCGAGCACCGTGAGGCTGCCGAATTGGCTGAAGATGCCACCGCCGCGTCCACTGGTTCCGCTGAGCCGATTGTTGCTGATCACACAGTTTGCGAGCGTCAAATTCTCGTTGGTGAAGATCGCGCCGCCGTCGGGCCCATCGATAAGCAGCGTTCGATCGCCGCCAGTAATCGTCAACCCTGTGACAAAGACATCCTTAAGCGTTGAGGTCGCGTCGTCGATGCGCAGAATACGCGCGCCATCGCCAGACGATGTCGTACCGGCGAACGCCCGGAGTGTGATTAGGTTCGCACTGGGGCCATTGATCGTGAGGTCATTCGTGACGACCAGCTCACCGGCATGACCGACGTTCGTGAGCTGAATAGTCCCCGCGAGAGATGGCGCGAAATCGATGACATCCGCTGCCGAATCCGCATTCGCGGCCAAAACGGCCTCACGCAACGAGATGCCATCGCTGCCGCTGGAACCCACGAGTGCCGCAACCGATGATGTGTCGCCGTTGACGACATCGTTCAGATTACTCACCGAGACAACTGCCAGCAGCCGCCGCTCTTCGAGCGGTTCGATTCGCAATCGGCGGTGATGCGGATAAGACACGGGCACGCGGTCTCAAAAAGGCGCAAGCTTTCAGGTCGATCAAATCGCATCGACAGAAGAGCCACGCAACCTACGGAATAGTGGGGAGAAGTGCGTTGGCTATCAAGACTTCCCCGATTCATAATACATTGAGCCCGCGTCAGCCTCAACGATAATCCCTCTTGGCGATCTTTGCTCGTTGTCTCGTGCCGCTTCACTTCAAGCGCTGTTGCCTCAGCCAAAGAAGCGTCTTCTCGCCGCAATCGAAAGTCGAGTACGTCTGCGCAACAAAAAAGCCCCCGCTAAGGCCGGGGGCTCGATCGTTTCGGTGGTATGTTCTTCGCTGATAGCTGCGAGCTGAAAGCTGTCGTCTTCGTTCTATGGCAGAATCGCCGAAACGCCTGTCACTGCGCCCGCTTCAAACAGCGCGCCGCGCAGGCTCAGTGGAATTGGGTCGCACATGTACGGCGCACAGTTGCCCGGGCGGTAGTGGCCGAGCGTGTAGATGCACTCGCACGGCGGCTCGACGCCCATGCAGTACGGCAGCACGGGCAGCCGTGTGAAGAAGTGTGCCCCCGAGACGAACGGCTGGATGCACGGGCTGAACGAATGCCCGTAACGCTCGAGCTG
>JAXMBH010000006.1:0-283953 GCA_046349975.1 Pirellulales bacterium | reverse complement strand
GCATTTGAAAGAAGAAAAAACGCGTTTTTTATTGACGCCCATCCATCCCCAACTATATTGACGCTCGGACAATCTTCGCGCGCATTGGCCGCGCTTCGGCGGGAACTTCACTTGGTTTTTCAGGTCTGGGTTGCGATGAAACACGCATCACTTGCATTGGTCCTTAGCTTGGTTTGTGCACTCGGCGCATCGGCTGACACGAAGTATTGGGACATCGATGGTGCAACCGCCGGCGCCGGCGGTGCAACACCTGCAGGGACCTGGGATACCGCCACATCAAACTGGACGACCGACTCAACGGGCGCGAGCGCTGGCACGACGTGGGTGGCCGGGGATACCGCCGTTTTTGCGGCTGGCACAAATGCCACGGGCGCTTACACCGTGACGATCAGCGGCACGCAATCGGTCGGTGCCATCACGGTTGAAGAAGGCACCATTACACAAGGCACCGGCACCGTCGACTTTGGGGCGACCAACGGCGTGTTCACGGTTGCCAGCGGCGCGACTTGGAGCAATAGCGGCGCCGGAACTGGCACTATCACTGGCACCAACGGCATTACGATGTCTGCTTCGAGCGGCTCTACCGGTGTGTTGAAGCTTGGCGGTGCGAACACCTTCACTAAGGCCGGCGGCGCGGCGCTCACGATCAACGGCGGTATTGTCGAATTTACCGGCGACGCCGGACTCGGCTCCGTGCCTGGCGCGTCGACCGCTTCTGCGGTGACGATTAATGGTGGAACACTGCGCTATACCTCGACGACCTCGACCACATTGAATGTGAATCGCGGTATTACGATCGGCACGAACGGTGGGACGATCGAAGTAACGAGCGCAGCGAGCACGGGGCTGTCCTTACCATCGGCAGCTGCGTTTACTTTGAATGGCAGCGGTACTTTGACGAAGACTGGCGCCGGACGCTTTACGCTTAACACCACGAGTAACAGCTTCACTGGAAAATACATCGTAAAAGCTGGAAGCGTCAGTTTCGGTGGTGATGGCCGCTTTGGCTTGGCTCCGGCCTCGCCGAGTGCCGATTACTTCACCTTGGATGGCGGCGGCCTTCGGTATGCACTTACTGGTAATACTACGCTCAATGCGAATCGTGGGATTACCTTGGGAGCCAACGGTGGCTACCTGGCCATGCCCGGCGGAGCAGGAGGAATCTTGACCTACAACGGTATCATTGCGGGGACTTTGGGCGGCGCGTTTACGGCAGCGAGTAACGACGGTTTCGGCACGTTTAACCTAGGCACGATTCAGCTCGGCGGTGCAAATACGTACAATGGCGAAACCCGCATCGCGGCGCAAACGACACTGCAACTTGGCGCAGCAGGGGTTATCCCCAATGCCTCAGTCGTGAATTTCCTCGGTACTAATTCCGTGCTCAATTTGAATAGTTTCAGCGAGACTGTTAAGGCGGTTAGCGGAACCGCGGGTTCGATCAGTCTCGGCACGGCCACCCTCACATTGGACAACCCCGCCGGCGAATCATTTTCGGGACCAATTGGCGGTTCGGGCGGCGTCACCAAGAACGGGGCCGGTATTCAAACTCTGGCTGGCACCAACAACTACACGGGTGCTACAACAATTAACGCCGGCACTCTTCGGCTGGGCGCAAATAACGTCATTCCCGATGCGTCCGCCGTCATACTTGCTAATACTGCGACGGCAGTGCTCGACGTTAATGGCAAGACGGAGACGATCGCGTCGCTCTCCGGCGGTGGTGCCACGGGAGGTAATGTTGCGCTCGGTGCGGGCGATCTTTCTGTCGGCGATGCGAACAGCACCGTTTACTCTGGCTCAATCGGCGGCACTGGCACGGTCACTAAGCAAGGCACCGGGACCCTGACTCTTGCAGGAACCAGCACCTACAGCGGTGATACGACCGTCTCCGCTGGTACGTTGAGAGTGAATGGCAGCGTTACCGGCGGCGGTAACTTTGCGGTCACCGCTAACGGCACGCTGGCTGGCATCGGTGCTATAACCGGTCTGGTCGCTGTCAATAACAATGGCACGCTCTCGCCAGGTGACTCTTCCGGCCCTGCCATCCAGTCGCTCGATACGGGCAAGCTCACCTTCAACTCTGGCTCCATTTTCGATTATCAAATCGACAGCAACGCCAGCCTCGCGGCAGCTGCCGACTTGGTGAATGTCAGTGGCGATTTGACGATTTTGGCCGGTGCAACTCTGAGCTTCAGCTATGCCGGCACAAATCAACTCGCCAAGCTCACCCTTATCAGCTATTCCGGGAACCTGATCGGGCCTGGCTTCACTGGCTATTCGGATGGCTCCATCGTGGTCTTTGGCGCGAATCAATACACCATCAATTACAACGATACGATGCCGGGCGAAAACGGCGGGGCATTTGGTAAATACGTCACACTCACCGCGGTTCCCGAAGCCAGCACGATCCTGTTCGGCGGCTTGGTGTGCGTCGTCGGCGGCCTGATTCACGGCGGCCGGCGGTGGCTCAAAGCGAAGACCTAACGCTTCGCTCGGGCTGGGGCAATTGGCCAGAGGGCGCTTGGCGGCGGTTATTGAGATTGTCGGAGGGCAGCTGCGATGGGTGCGGTTAGTGGCAGGGCGATATTGCAGACTGCAATCGCGTTGGTTGCCGCACTATCACTCGCTCCGCCCAGCGCCCACGCATACATTATTGCCGCGAACGTGAGTGGTCCCGCCCCCGGTCGCACGACCGACGGCTTGCGGCTGTCATTTACGCTGGGAGCCGCCAATTCCTGTACCATGACAATCGACAAGCTCAGCGATGTCGCTGGGGTCGACAACTCGGTGACCGGCAACCTGTTTTCCAACCCTAACCAGCAAATTTCCCAGGTACGGCTGCTTGACGCCAACGGCGGGCCGGACGTGTTTTTCAACAATCTGACAATTTCCGCGGTCCCAGACGCCTCCCCCCTACTTTTCGGGGGGATAATCTGTGGTATCATGGGCTTTAACGATACGAACCGCACAAACTGTTGCGGCCCAGTGAACGAACACCAGTGATATGCCCGTCGCAATTTCGAATTCCAGCGAGTAGCATTTCGAAGCAGCGATCAGACACTCTTTGATTTAAGGAAGACGCTAATGATGCGGAAACAACTCGGTGCCCTCACGGCCCGTAGGGCGTTTGGTTTATGCGCGTGCTGGGTAGTCGTTGGTTTAGCATTGGGTGGCGCCCAACCAGCTTGGGCCGATGACGATGACATCGTCAACGCGAACGGCTTCGAGCCAACGGCTCCCTATGGCTTCAGCACGACTTTCATTGGCACCGGCCAATTGGAAGGACAAATCAATCCGCCGGGCGAAGGCCAGGCAATTCCTCCGGGTCAATGGCTGAGAACAAAGAACGTGGGAGCAAGCACCGCTTTCGTGCAGAACACCGTGTTTGCACCCGGCGGCGGCACGCAAGCCGTGAAGGTTGATCGCGCGGCGAATTCCGATGTTCGTTGGGCCGTGCCAGTGAACGCACTGGGTTATCCCGACTATCCGAATCCAGCTCCGCCGGAGCCGGCCCAGCCTTGCATTTGCATTACCTGGGATATGCGGGTCGAACACTCGCTCGGCAACGGCGATTCAACATTTGGACCGTTCTTCGGCGTCGAGGCATACGACGACGATGGTAATCCGGTCGGTCTGTTGGGTTCGCTAGGCGTGGATGCCGCAACCGGAGAAGTTTTGTACCAAGCGGCTGGCAGCGGGTTCCTTACCCCGACCGGCAGCATGGTTGGTTTTGGACAATGGAACAAGTTTCAGATGAAGCTTGATTACAGCACGCACCAGTACAGCGTGCTGCTCAACGGCTCGATGTTGGGAACGATCGGGTTCGTTGATCAAAATAATATTTCAGGCGGGTTGGATCAGTTCTCAGATGCAGACATTGCCGCGGTGTCCGCCGCCGGCAACGCAGCGTCCCTGGCACTGACCGGCACCGCGTACTATGACAATTTTTTGGTCCGTGAAGGCACCTGTGAGGTAGTCCCAGAACCGAGCACCATGGCGGTTGTCGGCGTGGGCTTGGCACTGTTTTCTGGCTTACGTCGCCGCCGGAGTGTAAAGTAGTCTCGTCTGGCTCACGGCCGTGAGCCAGATCTGGGTGATCGCCTGGGGGCGTTAAGCAAACTGCGAACGGCACACTATGATGAAACTTTGGATTCCCTTTGCTCTAGTCGGCGCGCTCTTGCTGAGCGGCAGCGACTCAGCGATGGCGGCAGATAAAGATCTGTCGGCGTCGACGAAGATCGCAGCGGCGAAGGCTCGGACGCGGGCGTTCAACCCATTTGCGACTAAGAAGACGCGGTTGAAGATGAACGGCTTCGGCGTGTTCGTGGCAGTTCCGGAAGGCGAACTTTACGATTCCCTGGCAGTGTCGAAGCTCTCGACTCCCGCGGCTACGGCTCCAGTAGTGAGTTTGCCAGTGGCAGCGACGTCGACCGCGACCTCTATTGCCGCAGTGGCGGCGCCCGCGGCTTTGCCGCCAATTACTGCCAATGCAACGGTAACGATTCCTGCTGCAACGACGGCTATCGCCGTCGCAACGGGTGGGTCCCTCAGCTCGTCAATGCAGAGTGATTTGTCCTTGGCGACAGGCGCCGTGCGTGATCCGTATCGTCCACCGGTTCGCAGCCCGTTCCGTCCGCCCCCGCGTCCGCCATTCTAAAGGCGGCGTCGCGATTAAGAAAATTTCAGCAGGTCCCTTTTTCAAGGGACCTGCTTTTTGATTGCTGAGAGCCAGACTCGACGAAGCAGTTGAGGGCCCAAGCCTGTCGCACGGCTCATAGGCTACGGGGCCGTAATCGTCGAGCTAAGCTGCGCGTTCGTCCGGTTGATCAAGCGGCCAAAGAAGTTCACGTTCGTGATCTGTGTCAGGTAACGTGTGATCGCTTCGTCTTGGGTTTCTTGGAGCACAAGTACGTCGCCGGCCTGCACCAGGATGTTCTCCCGGGGGTCGCGCAACGCGGCGTTCAAATCGACCTTAATATTGACCTGCCCGCCGTTGGGTGTTTGCCGCACCACGGAGAGAAGGCTTGGGTTCGGGTTGCCAAGGCCGGCAGAGATGACCGCACCGCTGATGTTGCTGGAATTCAAGGCACCGTTCACGAGCGGGCCGCGGCACTTGAGCACCGCTTCCACGACCGTAAGGTCATAGTCGTTCGGCAATGGGAATTCTTGAGAGGGCAGTAGACCGCCGGTGTAAAAGAACTCGGGCTCACGGGCGCGGACCATCAAGATGTCGCCGTCGTTTAGAATGACGTCCTTGGGGCTGAACGGCAGCGGCTCGCCGGGCCGCGTGCGCATCGGAATGTGAATAGTATTGCGGCTGCCGTCGGAGGTGAGCATGTTGTCATAGCCGTGGCCGAAGCATTGTTCGGCAGCCATTGTTTGGCTGCGGCCGTCCCAGTAGCCACGCTGGACGATGACTTCTTGCGTTGACTCGAGGCCGGGAAGGCCGCCGCTGCGGGTGAGCGCATTGAGCACATCGTTCTCGTAGGCGGGCAATTCGAGCACCATGCCGGTGCCTTGCGAGTTGCCGCCGATCGAAGTTGATGTCGTGCCCAGGCCGCGGAGCGACTCGGTCTGCAGAGAGATCTGTCGCTGCTGCGAATCGTCGCGAACGACCAGCACACGCACGTGGCGCGGGCGCATGAGGGTTACGAGGATTCGGCGATCCTCCGGGCGGAGGATTTCCTTGGCCATGTAGGAGTTTATGACGGCTTTCTCGGCCTCTTCGATCGTGAGGCCAGCGACTTTCACCGGCTGCACGTAGGGCAGCGACACGGTGCCGTCTTGGCGGACCGGGAACGGGTAGCCGATCGACGGCGGCATATCGGCGGATTCTGGCACGTTTACCGGTGGCGGCGCTTCCGCACTGCCAAGGACGCCTTCGATATAAACGCCGAGCGTATCGCCGCTGGCAAGTACGTATTTCTTTGGCGGCGGTTGCCGCAGCGTTGTCAGCGGGATCGGCTCGAAACCCTCGCGCGATTCAGCGAGGAGCTCATCCGGAAGCACATGCACCGGAATGCCGTTCGCGATCGGGTTGGTGAGCGCTGCGCAACCTGAAAACATCGCGGCCCACACCAACAATAGAACGACGTTCCGCGCACATGTGGCCATCGCATTTTGCGGTGCGAGCCGAACGGGTTGCTTCAATTGCGCGGACATGGGACGTTGTGATGCGGTATTTCGGTGATGGCGGTGTTTGATCGGAACTCGGCTAGCGTTTGAAGTTGAGCGTGTCTGCCTTAGATCGGCGACACTCGCGAATCGGCACAGGCGCCAAATCGCGGGCGATTGTGCTATCCATTCGACCGGCAGTGGTGGCTGGATGCAGCTCACCGCCGTCATCAGTGATTTCGACGAATGAAGCGGGAGTGATCGCTTCGTCTTGCGACTGCTCACTCACTTCATTGCTGGTGACGATCCGTAAAGAGGTACCTTTTGGATCCGGTTGTTGTGGTTCGACGGCAAGGCGCGGTCCTGGCGTTTTCGACGGGTGCTGAGTCGTACTAGTGGTTTGCGAGCATTCGCCGCTGGAACTCACTGGCTTCCAACCTTGGTCAGGCCGCTGCATTGGTAAAGGTTGATCGACATCGGGCGGCAATTCCAATTCGGCCGGCGCTGGTGATGCCGCTGTTTGCGTGCGGCGGCTCAATTTGTGAGTGGTGGTGGCGGAGTTTTCGTCGCCTATGGGCGGCGGCGAAAGTTGGTCATCGTTCTGGGGGGGCAGATCTTCCGCGGGCGTGGACTGCGGCGGTGTCGGGGCGGAGCCATCCACCGGCGGCGGCATCACTGGGCCGTTGGGCCCGATCGACCGCGTTGGTATGGGCAGAGACTCGATTGGATCTTCGGAGGAAAACGGATTCGCCGGCTCCTGATACGGCTGGATCGTCGGCGGATCGGTTTCTGCCGGCAGCGCGTACGTTTCGGCATGATGAGCGGCACGCGGATCGCCAGCGAGCATGCCGCGAACGGTGCCCATCTCGCGGTAGCCGTTGTCGCGCGCTACTCGCGCGCCGTGGCGGAAGCCAGCGAACCAATCGCTAGCGCGTGCTTTGCCTTCGGGCAAGCGCAGGCCGGCGTTCCAATAACGACGCGGCGGCACTGGCGGCGGCTCGCCCGAACCGCCGCCATAGACATAGTCGACGAAGCCGTCGTGAAAGCCGGCAGCGTAGTCGGGTGACGCGCCGCCACCACAGCCGCCCGCTTCTTGCATCCAAGCTTCATCGGCCCACGTCGAGTAGAGCGCCAGGCTGCGGCGTTGATCACAATTGTCGCAATAGATCGACGGTTCGCCGCGCGTGGTTCGATACGCAAGCCCCAACACACGACAACATCCAGTGGAGGACAGGCTAGCAAGCATGACGGCCGCCCATCCCCAAGCGCTGAGGGCGCTTGTTGATCGTCGAGCAGCGCGCGGAGCAACGGCATCGCGACGGCGACCGAGTTGGGCGCCGGAATGGATTCCCGTTCGCTCGCTGCTATTGCTGGCGCGCTGTGCCGTCGTGCGAGGCATTATGAAGCCTGGTCGTGCGGCCCCCCATGGCCGTGGACACGTGTCTGTGTATCGGCCGTTAAGAAGTAGCGATTACAGCAATTATTCAAATCGCAGGGATCATGAGGGCTGGCAGCACTCAGTGACGTGGTAGCGAATCCCGCCACGCCGGTTCAGTGGATGTGTGCAGAAATTTGCGAGAACAGTGGCGAAGTGCGAGAAACTTGCCCATCTTGAAGCAGCCAAATATACTGCAAACTGCCTGCATCTATTAATTTCTGCGCACGCGACCTTGCATCTTGAGCGTCGCTGAACGTCGCTACTGCGCGTTATCGGCTTGCAACGATCGGGACTTTTTGATGAGCAACGATGAGACTCGCAATCGGGCCCGAGGGGCACACTCGTGCATCGCAATCCTGGCGATTGGTTGCACTGTGGCTTTCGCAGGCAGCGATAGCACGCATGCAGCAGGCACAATCCTGAGTACGGGCTTCGAGCCGCCGATGGTCACGGGGCAGTTGCAGGGCCAACAAGGCTGGGCAGTTGCCGGCGGCGGGACAAGCACGGCGATTGTGGAAAATTCGGTCGTCCACTCTGGGACGCAGGCGTTGCAGGTAACCAAGACAGCCGCCCCGAACAACGATCGGCGTTGGGCGGTGCCGCAAAATGGTTATCCAACCGAGCGGTTTGTGGTGGTTGATTGGGATATGCGCGTGGCCCCTTCTCTCAGTGCGGCTTTTGGTCCGTTCTTTGGGATGGAGGGATATGACGCTGACCTCAGTCCCTACGTCTTGGGCTCGTTAGGTGTGGATGCCGCGACCGGGAATGTGCTGTACCAGGAACAAGGCACCGGCACACTGTTAGAGGGCCCTATCGTGAGTTTCAATCAATGGCATCACTTTCGGCTGGTGTTCGATTTTTTGACCGACACGTATCGTGGCTTTGTTAACGGCACACAGGTCGCCAATACTGGCTTCGTCGATGGGGCCTTCCATCTCGATAATTTCACGGACGCAGACATTTCGACGTTCGCTGCCGCCGGGGATCCGGTATCGCAGAGCGCAGGGAGCACGGCGTGGTTCGACAACCTGGTGGTTCGCGACGCTGCATATGGCGACTACGATATCGATGGTGATATCGACGCGGCAGACTTTACGCGTTGGCGGCAAACGTTTGGCACGGCCGTGACGCCGGCGGGAAATGGCGCCGATGGCAATCGCAACGGCGTCGTCGATGCGGCGGATTATGTGATCTGGCGGAACGCGGTAGGGGCGGGGCCGGCGGCCGGCGCGGGGTTGGCGGGGCTCGTTGTGCCGGAACCTGCTGTGGTGAGTCTTCTTTTTGCCGCGGCGAGTATTGCCGTCTTTGTGCGACGTCGCGAGTGTGCGTGAGACAATCACGCTCAGTTCATTAACGCCGACATTGAACTGGCCGTCCGGAGGGGCCTGCACGCGACGCGCTGCGACTGCGTCCTGGCGCATAGGCTGGGTCGCAAACTCCTCAAATAGCCGTGCGGTTGGACGTCTCCCAGGATTCATTCGCCAGGCGCAGAGCCGGCCGCGTAATTGAGATCGTTGAGACACGTGTTATACTGCCAATGTGGGGGTTGCCGAAAAACATGTTTTTCGGATCGCGACGATCCGGAGCACTCTTGAGTATTCGGAACTTGCGCCGGCACTTCTCTTAGCGGCGAAGCGGCACATCATCGCAACTGATTCCATGGATGATCGGATTCCATTTCGCTTTCGCTTACTGCACTTCGTGATGCGGATGCTGCATGGCGCCGCCCGAGTGGGGCGCGCCGTTGTGTGGCCGTTTGAATGGGTTTGCCTGGTCGTACTGCATGCCTGCTTCCGACTTGTGGAACGCATTGGCAATTTGGAAGCCGCGCTTAGTCGCTCAGGGATGTTCATCCATTGGCACAGCCGCCGGCTCTGGAATGGATTGTTTACCACGCCAAGATTGCCGGGAGGCATTTTACGGGCATTAGGAGCATGTTGGCATGGTCTCGGGTGGTGCGGCGGCTGGTTGCTCGGTGTGGTGGTGCGGGTGGCAGAGCGGCTGAACCTTGATGGATTGTTCTTTCGCGTTGCGTATTATTCGAAACCACTGTGGTATCCGTTTGCCGCAGTGGGGAGTTTCATTGTCGCGTGGGCGGGAACGCGGCCCTATCGGCATTTGTTGTGGGGGTTGCCCGCGCTTTTGATCACTGTGCCATTGTGCGGAGTGGTCGCGTGGGGCGCGCTGTTTGGCAGGAGCAACGTCGCAACGCATTACAGCTTGGCTTTGTCACAAGCCATCGAGGAACGCGATCATGGCCGCGTCGACTTGTTCGAGCGGAAGCTCTCGGCGCTGCAAATGGAGGTGCCGAAAACCCGGTTCAACCATGCGCTCGCGCTCGAGCGCGAAGGGAAGCTGACTGAGGCGTACGCGCGGATGGTCAGTTTGGCGGGACCCGATCGACCAGGGTATCCGCTCGCGCATATTTGGATTGTCGAGCATCTCGTGGATGGCAGGCTGGGGCTCCCGCCGGAGGAAACGCATCGGCTGGTTGGCAAGCATCTCGAGCAGCTCGATGCATTGTCAATTGAGGGTGAATCGATCGACATGCTTCGCGCCGCCTGGTTGGCGAAGGAAGGACGGCTGAATGAGGCGGCTGCGTTGCTTGAAGAGCATGTGACGAAGCTGCCGGCGGCGGCGATCGAGAGCTTTCGCATCCACGTGAAGTTAGGTGAGAATGATTTGGCACGGCGGGATGCGAACGAAGTCTGTGCACAAATGCGAAAGCTTGGTGAGAAGTCGGCGGTTCTCTCGAACGAAGACTATGAAACGTGGGCTGCAGCCGCGAACTTGCTCCAGGATCAGAGAACGCTGAACCAGGTGCTGCGCGAGTGGTACGGCAAGTACCCGAGCAGCGAAGGTGCGCGAAAGAACATCGCGGCGTTGAGCGCAGCCGAGTTCAATGAGTTGCTACGCTCACCGGCGCCGAATCCGGAGTTGTTGGCAGACCGGCTTCGCATCGTGATCGAATGCGCCGACGTGAAGCAGAACATGCGGGGGCATGTTGCGCTGTTGTACAAGCAGCGGATCGCGCGGCCGGAGATTGCCGCAATGTTCGATCTGCTCGGCAAGTCTACGCCGATGTCGTCGGTGCTGGCTGAAACGCTGGGGACCGCGGCAAGCGCCAACCGTGAATGGGGAAAGGCACAAGCGTATTTGCAGGTGGCAGTCGACAAGGATCCGAAGAACGCAATCGCCTGGAATAACCTAGCCTGCGTCATGATCGAGCAGCCAAACGTGCCGATTGATCGCGCGTACGCGGCAGTCGCGAAAGCGCTCGAGCTACAGCCGGATGACTTTAACTTTCGGGAAACGCGCGGCGAAATTCTGCTAAAGCTGAAGCGCTGGCAGGAGGCGGTGGATGATCTCGAGTATGCTGTAAACGGAATGCCCGACTCACCGGCGGTGCACAAGTCGCTGTATGTGGCCTATGAAGCGCTCGGCAAGAAGGAGATGGCGGCGCTTCATCAGCGACAGGCAGATTAAAGGGGCGGCTACTGCTGCTGGCAGCGTCTGCCAAGTAGCGCGAATGTGTATTGCTGTTAGGGAGCGCTATTTCTCGAGCCCCGGCCAAAAGATGAGGCCGCCCGTGGCGGCATCTGTCGCGACGAGCGACTGACCATCGGGGCTGAATTTCGGAGCGCCCGCTCCACCGAGGCGGATCAACTCCTCACCCGTCACAGCATCGAAGATCGCAATCACGCCGAGGTTGGACGAGATCGCCACACGCTGCTGGTCATGGGAATAGCAGCCCGCCGCGGGTGCGGCGAGGTTGTACTCGTGAAGCTGCTGGCCAGTACTGGCATCGTGTTCAAACACGCCATTGGCGATGACGAGGATGCGGCTGCCATCTGGTGAAAATTGGGCCCAGGCAGCGTTGCCGCGATTGGTTAGTTCTTGAGATTCTGCCCGATCCAATCGGCACACTAGAAATCGATTGGCACGCAATCCACAGCAAGACTTGCCATCCGGCGAGATATCGAAAACGGTTTGCAATTGCTGCTCGGGCAGCAAGTCGCGATGTTCGAGCTCGGTAAGCGTCCGCTGATCGAGCACAAGCAGCTTGCCATTCTTGATTTGTACAATGCGATGTTGGCCGGGCACGGTGCGCGAACAACTTATCGAGTATTCCGGTATGTTGCCGTAGCCGCGATGAATCGCCGATATATCGAAATCGGCGTCGGGCGCCCAACTCGAGATTTTGGTTTCGTCGTGCAGCTCGGGGCGGGCTGGTTCCCTGGTGGAGAGCGGCGACTGGCTGGCGGATTGCCCTCCAGGCACCGCCTCGGTCTTCCGCAAATCCCACACGGCAGTGTCGCCGCTCGGGTAGACGGCGGTTACATGGCGGCCATCTGGCAGGAAGGCGATATCGAGCGGCTGTCGCTTGTTGTCCTGTTGGGAGGGCGAAGCGAGCTGAACCATTTGTGAGCCGTGACGCAAGTTCCACACCTGCACCGTTCCGTCGCTGCCGGCGGAGGCGAGCAACTCTTCGTTGGGAGACCAGGCCACTTGCCAGACCCGATGCTCATGACCAAGCAGGCAGTGAATTTGTCGTTCCGATGCGAATTCAATAACACGAACGGAGCTGTCGCTAGCGGCCGTTGCGATGCTGCTCGCCGATGGTGAGAACGACGCGCCGTTGACTTTGTCGACATGCTGGGAAAGCACCCCGACCAGCGATCCATCCACCAAGCGGCGGGTTTCCAGCACGTTGACCGGGCGAGATACCACGAGCAGACGTTCATCGGCCGAGATTACCGGGTCATTGCTCGGCACGAGCTGATATGTTTCCGCATTACTGATCCAGCCCGCATCGGTTTTCTTCCAAACGGTCACTCGCTCGTCGGCGAAGGTGAGGATGGTGCGCCCGAGGTGTGCGGTGGCGAGCGAATCGTAAGCAGCAGGTGGGGGCCAGTCAGTGTTCATCGCGCCGGTAGCGACATCCCACATGTGAATTTCACGCGAAGCAGTCGTATTGCGCGAAAGGGAAACGAGCGTTTTTCCGCCGTCGACAAAATCGATGACGTCGACTTCCTGTGAGTGCCCGTGCAGGGTGGTCAACAATTTCCGCTCGCGAAGGCTCCATAATCTGATTGTCTTGTCACAACTGCCGGTGGCGAACGTATCGCCGTCGGCGGCGAAGCTAATGCGATTCACGCAGCTCGTGTGTTCTTTGAGGACAGCCAGTGCTTCGCCGGTTATGGCGTCCCACAGGCGCACGGTTCCGTCTTCGCCGCCGCTAAGCACCGTGCGGCCATCTGGCGAAAAAACGGCGGTGTAGACTTCGCCCGCGTGACCACGCAGCACGAGGTGTGGAAGATTTGCCAAGTGATTTAGGTGGTACCATTCGAACTGCCGCAGCGAGGCATCGCGAGTGTCAGCGGCATAAGCGGCCAGGAGCCGCCGCAGTTGGGGCAGGTCGCCGTCGTTCCAGGCCTGACGAGCCTTGTAAATTTGCGACACGTAGTTGTAGCGATTTGTTAATTGCTGGTCGGCAGCAGCTCGATTCGCCAGGTCGGCGACTTCGGCAGCCGTGCGGCGGCTTTCATTTTGGTATGCGACGCTGACGATGACTAACGTAACCGCAGCGATTAGGGCAATGGCCGCGGTCGCTGCGAGGACAGGTTGCCGGCGCAGCCATTTGGTGCTCGAGCCACAAATGCCGATGGGGCGTGCTATCGTGGGGCGACCGTCCAAGAATCGCTGCAGGTCGGCAATCAAGTCATGCGCCGTGCTATAGCGTTGCCCCCGATCTTTGGCCATGCACTTGAGCACAATGGCCTCCAGGTCGGCGGGAATCTCCGGGCGCAGTTTGCGCGGTGCGGTGAGATCGGTCGTGAGCAGGCCGCGCATTTTTTCCAGGTCTGTGACGCCGCCATAGGGAGCGGTTCCCGTGACCAGTTCGTACAGCGTCGTTCCGAGACCGTAGATATCCGTCCGGGCGTCGAGTTCCGTCCCTACGGTCAATTGCTCGGGCGCCATGTAGGCGAGCGTGCCGATGACGACGCCGACGCGCGTATCGCCGCTGCTGTGCTGCTGAAGGAACTTCGCCACGCCAAAATCGGTGAGCTTGGGGGCCCAGCCTTGTGTGCCTCGAGGCGATGAGGAATCGTGCGACATCAGCACGTTATTAGGTTTGATATCGCGATGCAGAATGCCGCGCGAGTGTGCGTGTTCGACGCCCTTGGCAATGGCTAACACGATTGATGCGGCTTCGCGAACCGGCACGGGTCGATCCAAGTCTTGCATCCACGCGGCGAGCGTTGGTCCGGGGCAATACTCGGTAGCGATATAGCAACAGGTGTCGTCCTCTCCTGCCTCGTAGAGAACGGTCAGATGGGGATGATTGAGTTGCGCCGCGAATTTAGCCTCGCGGAGGAAGCGGCGGCGGAGCTGATTGTCGAAGAACGCTTCAAACTTGGGGATTTTGAGAGCGACTTTGCGGTGGAGTTGGGGATCGCTCGCGAGATAGACGATGCCTAACCCGCCACGGCCAAGTTCGCGCTCCAGCACGAAGCGGCCGACCAAGCGCTGGCCGGCGGCAGCTGTTGCCGAGGGAGCAGGCTTTGGCGACTTGGCGGAACTGTCGTGATGTTGACGTGCTTGCTCCAGCCGGTCGAGGCAGTGCTTGATGGATTGCCATTCCGTCGCAAGGTCAAAATCAACCTCGGAGATCGTGGTGCCGATCTGTTCTGTGGGGACGCCGGTCGCGAGCGCTTCGTCGTACTCTGCCATTACATCGAGAAGTATTTCTTCCCGTTGTTTGTCATGGTACGCCGTCATGAAAACTCCTCGAGTTCCGATTGCAGGCGCCGCACGGCACGGCCCCAAAGTTTCCGCACGGCTTCGGGCGTGCTGCCAACTCGGTCGGCAATTTCGGCAAATGCCAAGCGCTCCCAAGTCCTCAGAAACAGCACTTCGCGCATCCTATCTGGCAACCGTTCCATTGCGGTTCGCAGCTGATTGGCATCATCATCAGCGATCAGCGAATTGACCGGCAGTTCACGGTTCTCGCTAATCGACACATGGAGAAAATCACTACCACACTCGAGCGGCACTTCGAGCGCAACGTTACGCTTCCAGGTTTGGCGGTAATGCCGGGCATTGTTCGCGACTCGATTCAGCAGGATGCGTGTGAGCCAGGCTAGCAGCTCCCGCTGACTATTTCCCTGAAAGCGAGAGAAGTCATGCTGGGCCTCGATAAACGTATCCTGCACGAGATCGGACGCCCCGGCCTTCGAGCGCAGGTCGGGAGCGATCGTCTCGTTAGCCACCAGCATTAAATAGCGCTGGCAGCGCTCGAGCAGTCGGCCTAGTGCATACTTCGATCCCGCGCGGGCTTGCGCAATCAAGCGCTCGAGTTCATCGTCGAGTCGCTCGTGGGCGCAGCCGCCTAAAAAACCAGAAGTATCGAAAGGGCTCGGCGTGCCCAAGTCCTGTCTCATTGTTTAAGACCGCTTTTGGATCCGACCGGACAAGAGATCTGGCGTCCATCCGAATCTAACCATAAACGGGGGGTTGTCAAATGCGATAGCGAAAACCTGGACATTCAAGAAAACCCAAAAAATTCGCCTCTTTCGCAGTCCGCTTTGGAACATTCAAGTTCTTAATGGACTAGAGACTTCCTACCCGCATGGGGAGTGTGTTGTTGCGGTGATAGCGTTTGGCGGAAGACGCCGGTGCCAAAGTCTGCATTTATCGCAACTTTTTGAGACCGCGGGCCTACAGACGTAGAAATCTCAAGCGGGCCGATGGGTCATTTTCGGGTAGCGAAGATCGCTGTTGCTTTTTCGTGCTGCGCGCGTTTTTGCGCATTTATTACGTGTATTTTACGTCGTTGAGGTACTCATCGTGAGAGCACAGGGTGAAACAGGGGAATTAACCGCAGATTCTGATGTGCCATCTTCGGCCGGGCCCGGGGACGCCGCAGCATCGCAGCCTGGTACCAGCGTTCGTCCGCCGGAAGTTCAGGTTCGCGACACCGAAGCGATCAGCCTGTATGCCAATTTCTGCCGAGTTACGGGTACTCCAGAGGAATTAATCCTCGATTTTGGGCTTAATGCCCAGCCATTTGGTACATCCCAGGTTATTGACATTAAGCAACGCTTAGTGCTTAATTATTTTACCGCTAAACGCCTATTGCAGGCTTTGGCGATGTCGGTCCAGCGCCACGAGGTTGCATTTGGTACTCTGGAGACCGACGTTAATAAGCGAGTGGCAATTCCCCAGCGGGCAACTGCGGGCCATAGCTGAGCTGGGTGGTGTTGGGCGGGGCTTCTTTTTTGTTGCGGTTGTTGCAGCGTCGCGCGAACGCATTCATAGATCGTTTATTCAAGCGTGAAGGATTTACACCATGGCGAGTCATCGGGGCAACTCCGTTGTGAATTTGAGTCGGAGTCGAAATGAAGTGCGGGCAGCCAAGTGGCGACGGCGCTTCCGCCGCTTCGCGCTGACGCCCTGGCACAGCAGCCGCATCGTCGGATCGATCTACAACTTTTTCCGTTCCAGCGCCGAGGCGGCCCGCGCAGTGAAGGCGGCGACCGGCTCTCAGTTGGTGGGGCTCGGCTATTCCCGGCAACTGCGGTTGGAAGCCCTGGAAGCGCGGCAGCTCCTGTCGGCCAATCGCTATGTGAACGATTACTGGATTGTTACAACGAATAACGTCGGCGGTCCCGGAGCCGATGCAGGCGATATCGTGATGTCCGACACCGGCGCTGGCGATGCGCCCGTTGCTGGGCTCGTCTTTGGGACGGATGCCTTCGACACGATTCCTGCCGCCGTTGCGGCTTCTGGCGACGGCGTGGGCGACACGGTCACAGTGCTCAAGGGCAGTTATTCGGGGACGGTTAATCTCAACAAGAGCTTGTCGCTCCGCGGCCAGAGCGCGGCAGATGTCCTTATTAATGCGGGCGGCTCGCCGGGCGTCGCAGTCGCGGCCGGTAAGACGGCGCTGGTCGACGACCTTACGTTTCAGACTTTCGGCGTCGCTGGCACTGGCGTGAGTGTTAAGGGCAATCTCACCCTGACCGACAGCGTGATCAACGGGGGTCTGATTGGCATCGATGTCGATGGCGCGACGAACGGTCATTTGACGATGTCGGGCACCAAAGTAACGGGCGCGACCGTATTTGGTGTGAATGTGGGCGGCGGAGCCGGTGGCAGCGCGGCGATCGACCACAGTGAAATCAGCATCGCGAGTGGAGCAGCCGCGGACGTGAACGTCTCTGACGGCTCGGCTACCATTAACACGAGCAAACTGGCGACGACGTCGAACACCAGCAAGGGTTTGCTCGTTACATCGAGCGGTGCCGCCTCGATCAACGCGAGTGACTTGTCGGGGATCGTTTCTGGCGGCAAGGCGATCTCGAACGCGACGGTCGGCGCGTACGTGGTCGACGCGTCGGACAACTGGTGGGGCACGGCCGCGACAAGCGACACTGCCGTGCTCGCCTTGACCGAAGGCAACGTTGATATTACGCCCTACCGTGATGCGGCGACTACGACCGACCTCGATGGCGGCGCTGTTGGTTTCGTGGGATCAAACTCGCTGCTGCATGTAACGTTGCAGGGTGCTCAATACGGGTCGACCGGCCGCATTCAGGAAGGCGTCAACTTGGTGCTTAACGGCGGTCTCGTGGATGTGCTCGCCGGCACTTACACCGAAGCGGTCAGTATTTCCGGTCGCACTGGCGTCACTCTGCAAGGCGCTGGATACGCAACGACTTCTATCGTCGGGCCGCACACTTCGCCGGCCAACACGGCCACGATCGATATCGTGGGTTCGACCGGCATCCTGGTCACCGGCTTCACCATTACCCGCAATGGCAACAACACGACCGATTGGGCCACGAATGGCATGACCTACGGTGTGCGGATCGATGGCGGCTCAGCGAACACGGTGCAGAACAATCTCATCACGGGCAACCGCAGCGGCGTCGATCTCCGCAATGTCACGAGCGGCAACACGATCCAAGACAACCGGATCGACAGCAACCGCACCGGCATGATCATCTGGGATCTCGCCAACAACAACCTGATCCAGCGCAACGAGATCACGAACAACTGGACGGCCGGCGTGCTGTTCCTCGATACATCGAACGAAGCCACCGGTAACGTCATCACCAATAACAATATCTCCGGCAACTGGTACACGCAGGTCGAAGATCGCCGCGCCACCGGCGCCGCCCGCAACGTTTCGGGCAACTGGTTCGGGACGAACGTAATCACGGTGACCGCGACCGAAGGCGGTGAACCAGGATACGCCTCTCTCATTCCCACTGCCTATGGCGGAACTTCGACGCCTCCGGGCTCGCCGCGACCGTTCATCATCAGCGGCTCAGGATCGGCCAAGGTCGACTACACGCCGTGGCTCGATAGCGGCGCCGATGCGAACCCCGGCCTCGGTTTCAACGGCGACTTCAGCATCCTGCATGTGGATGATAACAGCCCGCAGTCCGGCGCCACCGGCCGCATCACCGAAGGGATCGGCCTGCTCACCGGCGGCGGCACGCTGCTGATCCATAGCGGCGCTTACACCGAAAACGTCGACACGTCCACGAAGGTCGTCACACTCGTTCCCACCTCGGCGCCGACCTCCAGCACCGGGCAGATCACGCTCACCGGCAATCTCACGCTCGACAGCAATGACACGCTGCAAGCCGAACTCAACGGCACCGCTCCTGCGCTATACGACAGCTTCGTCGTCAACGGTACGGTGGCACTGGGCGGCGCGTCGCTCGTGTTGAGCCGCGGCTTCAATCCATTCCCCGGCGATGAATTCCTGCTGATTGACAATGACGGCGCCGATCCGGTGAGCGGCATCTTCGCCGGCTACAACGACGGCGACGTGATCACCATCGCCGGCATACCGTTCACGATCAATTACGACGGCGGCACTGGTAACGATGTCACGCTCACCGTCGCAGTGCCGAACACTGTGTGGGCCAATGACACCTGGACAATCGCGAACGACGTGGGGCCGATGGGCCTCTCGGTCGGCGACACGGTCGACTCGAATACCGGCCTCGGCGATGCCTCGGTCACCGGCAAGATCTACGGCTACAACGCCTTTAGCGAGATCCAGACCGCGATCAACGCGGTGAGTGTCGGCGGCACCGTGAACGTGCTGGCCGGGACGTATGTTGAGCAGGTGGTAGTCACCAAGAAAATCAATTTACTGGGGGCGAATGCGACGGCTGATCCGACCGACGGCGGAGTTCGCGGACCTGAATCGAAGATCATTCCGGATATCTCAAATCCGGACCCCAATGTCTCGCCCTACCCGACACTGATCTACGTGAATGCTGGTGCGGACAATTCGACTATTAAGGGTTTCTTGCTCGATGGCGATAACCCTGGCCTCACTAGTGGTGTGCTGCTGAATGGTGCCGACATCGACGCCGAAGAAGGCATCGCATCCTACGAGGGGGTCGGCGGACTCACGGTGTCGAACAACATCATTCGCAACCTCAGCTACGCCGGCGTCGATTTCTACAACTACAACAACGGCGGCGCGGCCACTTCCGGAAACGTCATTGCCAACAACCTGATTGAGAACCTCGGGGGTGGTGGCTTTGGGTACGGCATCGGCGTGCTGATCTACAACAACTTCTACGCCGATGTCATCGACAATGACATCACCGGCGTACGGGTCGGCGTGCAAACGGGCAACTTCTCGCAGGCCAATCCGGGCACGACCGCCAGCATCTCGGGCAACGAAATCTCCGCGATGCGGACTGGTATCTTCTACAACCTGCACTACAGCAGCGCGTCGCCGTTTACGGTCGCCAATAACGTCATCACGGCCACCAACGATCCGTCGGCTCCGGTCAACGCGCGGTGGTTTGGCATGTTGATTAGCTCGCAGCAAACCGCGGTTTCCGCGAACTTCAACAACAATACTATCGACGGCAGCGCCAGCAGCATTGCCACTAAGGCCGGCTACACGGTGTGGAACACGCCGACTACTGGCGCGTTGAACATCAACGGTGGCAGCGTGACGGGCGTCGATTATGGTGTGTGGGTCAATAACTACGAAGGTTACCTTAGCAACGGCGACAATACCGATGTCACGGTCAACGGCGTTGAGATTACGGCCAGCGACATTGGCGTCTACGTGCTCGATAGCCCCGCAAACACGAATGGTTCGAGCGTCCACGCCACGATCCAGAACAATACGAAAATCAGTGGGGCGAGCGTCGCCGGCATCAAAGTCGAAGGCGCAGATGCCAGTGCCGACATCACGGGCAATGATATTTATGCCAACGCCGTCGGTATTCAATTCACCGCAGGCGGCGGTGGTTCGTTTGGCGGAGCCTTGCTCGCCGACGGCAACAATTTTAATGACGCGACGGACAACGGCACCGATATTCTCATCGACGCGACGGCCGGCGCGGTGACCGATGCCGGCAACAATGCCTTCGCCGGCGATTCGTTCTACATTGACAACCAAAGCACGCAGAACATCAATGCCACGGGCGACACCTTCGACGAAGCCAGCAACTACCGTATCGAAGACAAGATGTTCCACAAGGTCGATGACCTCTCCAAGGGTCTCGTCACTTGGGTTGCCGGCAACCTGTACGTGACGACTCCCGTCATGGGCTCGACCGATTCGAGCATCCAGCGCGCGATCGACGCGGCCAGCGCGGGCAACACCGTTAATGTCGAAGCGGGCCCCTACGCGATTCCCGCGGCCATCTCAGTCAACAAGCAGCTCACTCTACTAGGCGCTCAGAACGGCGTCGACGCCCGCACCCGATCGGCGGTTCCTGAGTCGGTGATTGACGCCAGCGCCGTCGCTGGATTCCCGACTTCGGCCATTGTAATCGGCAGTCTGGCGAGCGGCGTCGTGATCGACGGTTTCACGATCGAAAACGTATCGGGAAGCGGCGCCACCACGGTTGGCGCCATTTACATGACCCCCGGGTCAAACAGCACCACCGTTCGCAACAACATTATTCAGAACAATCACGCCGGCATCTTCGTCGCAAACAACAGCGCGATGACTGCGACGCTGATCGAACGCAACTTGTTTATCGACAACAACGCGCCCGGTGCAGTTTCGGGTACCGGCATCTACGCCGATGAGTACACGACGGGCGGCGGATTGACAAATGTCGTCATCCAGGACAACAAGTTTACCAACACCAGCTTCGTCGAAAACGCGTGGGCGATCGGCATGTCGAACACAGGCGCGACCGCCTTCACCGACATCGACGTACTCAACAACACGGTTACGAATTCGGGCCGCGGCTTCTACTTCTTTGGCACGCAGAACGCCACGGTTCAAGGCAACTCTGTGGATGGCGCCAATAACCATTATGCGTTGGGGATTTTCTCCGGCGCCACGGCCGCGACCTTGAACTTCAGCATCACGGGCAACACGTTTAAGAATGCCGTCGGTGGCTCCGGAATCTTGATGGATACCGGTACCGGCATCGTCGCTAACAACAACATCCTCACGGGCAATAAATACGGTGCGAAGATCGAAGATGGTTCGATCTCGATGGCCGGCAATACCTTGACTGGTAATGTTGTTGTCGGCATCCAAGTGTCGAACGGTGCCCTGGTCGATGCTGGCGGCGGCTCCTTAGGCAGCACCGGTGGCAACATTTTGACGGGTTACACCGGCACCGGCGGAAACTACGCCATCGAGGACCTGAACCTCGTGGGCAGCATGCAGCCCGATGTCTATGCCAAGTTCAATGACTTCGGTCCGTATGCAAATATTTCGATCATCGAAAACTACGTCTTTGATGACACGGATGACCCCCTTAATACAAAGGTGATCTTCACCGGCGCGCTCAATCAGCAGCTACCAGCGCCGAACGTCGTGTTTGTCGATGACGGTTGGGTCGGTTCGGTCCTTGGTGTCGACAAAGACGGCGGCGGCGGCAGCCTTGGCGACGGCGCCGCCTTCGGCTATGACCAGTTCGCCACCATCCAGGATGCGATCAACGCGGTTGCCGCGACTGGCACGATCTGGGTTTACGCCGGCAACTACGCCCAGCAGCTCAACATAGATAAAGCGTTGAGCTTGAAGTCGGCAAATACTGGTACTGCCGGCAATGCAATGCGTGATCCGGAAGCCGTCATTAAGGCGGGCGCCGCCCCAACCGACGCGCTCATCGAGGTGTCGGCCGCCGACGTGACCATCGACGGTTTCAAGATCGACGGCAACGACCAGGCCACTCGCGCGATCCGCGTCAACGAAGTCAATGGCGCAGTGATTCAAAACAACATCATCACCGCTGCCGTACGCGGTGTGCAGTACAACGGCGCAGCCGCCGGCAACAGCGGTGGTGTTGTGTCTCGCAACTTGATCGAAAATATGACGACTGGCGCGGGCGACAGCTACGGCGTGCTCGCCTTCGACTCGAGCTACGCCAGTGTCACCAATAACGAGATGACCGGCTTGGACGTGGGCATCTTCGAACAGTACTTCTATCAACCAAATGCGGGCGACGTCCACAACACGATCAGCGGCAACGTGATCACCGCAGCACTATTGGGCTATGGCACCAACGAGCGCTCGGCAGCAGCGTCGACAACCGACTTATCGGGCAATACCTATACGATTACCGGCGGCACGGGCAGTGTCGGCGTCCAGCTCTACAACATTTACAAAACCGGCGGCGTCACACTTACGAACGAGTCGATTACCGGTGCGGACATCGGCGTATACGCTTACGTCAATGGCGGCTCGGTCTCCATCACTGGCGGCTCGATCGACGGCAACGGCGGCTCGCGCGGCGTGTGGGTGACAAACTATCTCGCCGATTTTTCGACCTATGCAACGTCGTACTCCAGCGTCGCCAGTTCGCTTGGTATTCACGGCGTAAATATCAGCGACGTTACGACCGGCGTGTATGTCGAAGACGCGAACGCCGACTTCGCAGGCAACGGTCCTGGGGACGACGCCACTGGCGCCGTGAATGTTACGATCGACACCGATACGAACATTTACAACACGGGTACCGCGGTGCACGTAACTGGCCCCTTGGCCAACGCCGCCATCACGGGCAACGACAATTCAATTCACAATAATGTCGTCGGTATCGATGTGGACGGCGGTACTGCCACGATTACCGGCAACCACTTCTTCGCCAACACTACCGCGATCTGGTTCCACAATGGTGGTGGTACCGGAATGGGCTCGGTCGCAAGCAACATTTTCGATGGCGGCATGTCGGCCGACAACGCCACCGACTTGTTGATTCAGAATGCTGGCGTGGCCATCGGCGCCAATAATATGTTCGCCGGTGATACCTTCTTCATCGACAATCAAAGCACGACTGATTACGACCTGTCGAGCAATGGCACGACCTTCGATGAGGTCAACAATTTCCGCATCGAAGACAAGATCCACCATGTGGTCGATATCGACTTGGCTCTAACCAACGGTCTCGTCACTTGGGTCGCGGGCAACATCTTCGTAACGAACGGAGGCACCGACCACAGCATCCAGCGTGGTGTTGACGCGGCAAGCATTGGAAATACCGTCAACGTCGAAGCTGGCACCTATGCCGAGGACCTGCTCATCGGCACGCAGGGCGTCAAAGTCATTGGCGCTGGTGCGGCCAGCACGATCATTGACTATGCCGGAAAACCCGGCAACAACAACGGCGGCGTGTACATCGCGGCCGACGATGTCGAACTGCGGTCATTGACGGTCACCCAGTCGGCCATTGACGCCACACCGCGGTACGGCGTCAAGGTCGACTTCGTGGATGGCGTTGTGATCGACGGCGTCACCATCACCAACAGCTATCGCACCGGTCTCGATTTGCACGGCGTCACGAACGTGACGGTCAATAACCTGGTGTCGCAAAACAATGGCGGCGCCGGCATCTTCATGACCGATGTGAAGGGCGCCGCGCTAAGCAACATCACTACCGCCAACAATCCGTGGGCGGGCGTCTCGATCGCGACGAGTGGCCAGTACGCGCCGCTCGGCACCAACGGCATCATCTTCAGCGGTACGAACAGCTTTGGTGAATCGAACAGTGCTAACGGCGGCCTGCAACTCGAGATGTACCGGTACTCGACGAACACCCCGTACCCGATCTCTTGGAGCAGCAATCCAGCCGACGGGGCAGACGTCACCATTCAGGCCGCTGATTTCGGCTATGCCTTGAGCGGTTCCTCGTTCGATGTCGGCACGAACACGCACGGTTATGTGCGGTTCTACAAGACGTTGTCGCAGGCCGAAAATGCCGCCGCCGGCAGCCCCGATCATATCGATGGGAATGTCGCTGGCTTGGGCACCCGGTATATTCAGGAAGCCGATGACTCGAATGGCTTGCCCAACAGCGGCCCGACCGACTTCTACGTCTTCGACAATGTCGGCAACACGATGAGCGTGCAGGCGGCAGTCAACGCCGCTCTGGCCGGAGACACGATCAATGTCGCGGCCGGCACCTTTGTCGAGGATGTTACGATCAACAAGAACAACCTCACCCTCAAGGGCGCGGGGTCCAGCGTAACATCATTGATCGGGGCAATTGGTGGTGCTGGGTCGACCATCACCGTGGCGGCCAACAATGCCGACATCTCCGGATTCACCATTACCCGCGATGGCAACACGGTTTCCCAATGGAACGATCCGCTGAACACGGCGGGTATCGCCATTCAAGGTCAATCGCTCACGGGCACGGTGATTCACGACAACATCCTCACCGGCAACCGGACCGCAATCGACATCAATAACAGCAACGGCCATACGATCCGCAACAATGTGATCGATTTCAATCGCACCGGCCTCATCTTCCGCAACCAGACCGATAACCTCCTGGTTACTGAGAATTTCATCACGAACAACTGGACTGTGGGAGTCTTGTTCCTCGACGGCAGTGGCGGCACCAACATGCCAGTGCAAACGGCTGCCAACTCGCAGTTCTTCAACAATAACATCAGCGGCAACTGGTACGGTCAGGTGGTCGACCGACAGAGCGGCGGCTCGCTCCCCGCTCCAGGAACGAACATTAAGGACTTCCGCCGGAACTGGCTTGGCACTACGACGCCCGTTGTCACGACAGCCAACAGTACGGAACCCGGTTATGCGGCTCAGATTCCGGTGGCCTACGGCGGCATGGCCACGCCGCCAGGCGGCCAGCCCGATATTGCCGGCCCAGCCTCGGCAAACATTGACATTACGCCTTTCTTGACCAGCGGTACCGATACGAACGTCGAAACAACGCTGGGTCGCGGAACGTTTGGATTCCAGGGCAATCTCTCTCAATTGGGGGTAACGATCTCGGGCCCTGCTGCTGTCAATGAAGGGGCCGCCTACACACTCACGCTTAATCCCACGAATCCTGGGTCGCTGAACATCACCTCCTGGGATATTACTTGGGGTGATGGCTCGCCCACCCAGATTGTCAGCGGTAATCCACTGAGTGTGAATCACATCTTCGTCGAAGGTCCAAGCAGCCCGGTCATTACCGCGGTTGCCCATACGACGTACGGCCCCGCGAACTCGAATTCGGTGCCGGTCACGGTAAACAACGTCGTACCGACGCCATCGTCAATCACTTGGCTATCGAGCTCGATTAATGAGAACCAGGTTGCGAGTGCTTCGCTGACGATCAGCGATCCTGGCACGCAGGATACCTTCTCGGTGCAAGTGAACTGGGGCGAGGGCACGCCCGATGTGCTGTCGCTCGGTTTGACGAATAGTTCGGGCACGGTGGGCGGCACGACCTACACCTGGACGGCCGCTACGCGTGCGTTGGCCCTGTCGCATCAATACCTGGATGACAACCCGACCGGCACGCCAAGCGACACCTACACGCTCACCGTGAAGGTGGCCGACGACGATATGACCGGCAACTTCGCCGGCACCTTGGGCGTCGATTACGTCCAAACGACCGCCAACCTCACAGTCAACAACGTGGCGCCGACGGCCGTGGCGTACTCGTTGCCCGCGAGCGTAAACGAAGGCTCGCTGGCGACGATCAACATTACTGGCCAGACCGATGTCGGCACGCTCGACACCTTCACCTACAGCTATGTCGTGAAGAAGAACGGCAGCACCGTCGCCACGTCGGGCGGCTTCATCGGCAGCAATTCGTTCAATTTCACGCCAGATGACATGGATCCGGGTTTCACCTGGACCGTGGAAGTTCAGGCCAAGGATGACGACGGCGGATTGTCGCCCGTCAATGTTCAAACGCTGAACGTTGTGGACGTAGCGCCGACGGTCAATATCGTCAGCCTCACGTCACCGATTAACGAGAACACGTCGACCACGCTCGTCTTTAACCTGGTCGATCCAGGCTTGGGCGACTTGGCGGCCACGGGACAGGTCTCCATTAACTGGGGCGATGGCTCGACTCCGACCATCATCAACTCCGGTGCGGATATCGCCGCGCTGCAAGCGGGCGGAACCGTGTCACGCACTCATACCTATGTGGACGACAATCCGCCAGGTACTTCGTCCGACGTGTACAGCATCACATTCACTTCGGTGCAGGTCGGTTCGCCGAACCTTACCTTTACGAACATGGCACTCGCCGGCACCTCGCTGCCGCGGACTGTCACGGTGAATAACATCGCGCCGACCGGGCTGTTCCTCACTTCGACCCCAACGGTTTCGGCCGGCGACCCGGTCTCAGTGAATTGGATTCTGCAATCGGATGTGCCGGCCGACGTCACGGCCGGTCTGAAGTACACGTACTTCATCGACGCGAATCTTAACAACATGTTGGATTCCGGAGAGGAAATTTTGCCCGCCGCCACGTATGGCGATGGCACCTATGGCGGCAGCACGTTAAACGATAGCGTCACAATCCCAGGTTCCTACTTCTCCACGCCTGGCGTGAAGCGAGTGGCCAGCCAAATTCGTGACGACGACGGCGGCGTGACGACGCAGTTTGTTGATATCACCGTGTTGCCGACGACGTTCCGCGTCACTTCATTGGTGCCGACGGATACCGGCTTCATCGTGACCTTCAATCGCGCGGCCGATACCGCGCCGGTAAATCTCTACGCTGGCCGCCTCAACTCGGGCCCCATCACGACGGATACAGCAGACGTCACGCTGGTTGGCAGCGGCGGCGTCGGCAACGTTCGTGGCTCGATTGTGTGGAGCGCTGATCGCACCAGCTTCGAGTTCATTAAGACTGGCTACATAAACTCGACGGATCCTCCAACGACGATTGGCGGCGTGTTGGCTGCTGCGAACTACACGGTCACCATCGAAAGCGGCGATACGGCGTTCCAAGATCAAGCGGCTGGCGAAGACCTCGATGGCGATAATAACCTCATTGCGGGCGGCAACTACATTGGTTCCTTTACCGTCACGCCTTACTCTGCCCGGGTGGTATCGATTCCCGACTTCGCCCGCGGGTCCTCGGGTGGCATGACGCCGACCGGACAAACCATCAAAGTGCCGCTGGACAATGGCCCGGCCGGTATTCCAATTTCAATCAACAATGGCTTCCGCGTTGCCGCAGTCGACTTGGATGTCGTGTACGATCCGGCGTTGATCGACATCACGAGCGTGGTCGCCGGTGCCGATACGGCTGGCTGGACGGTCACGGCAAACTTGACGACGCCGGGCCGCGCGATCATTACGCTGTTCAGCTCGACCGGTCTCTCAACGGGCGTCAAAGAAATTGCCCGGCTGATCGCGAAGGTGGATGACGGTGCGGCGTATGGAGCCTCCGAAGTTCTGCGAATCGAGAACCTGTCGGTGCACGACGTCGATAACTTGCCGCTGGCCGCGAAGGGTGACTCGGCTCTGCATAAGGCGATTTTCGTCGGCGATGCAACGGCTAACGGCACCTACACGGGCCAGGACGCCAGCTGGATTGCCGAAGTCCGCGTAAATACGTTCACGGGATTTGGTGAGTACCCGACGACGGATCCGATCATTGTTGCCGATGTTACTGGCAGCCGCACGATCGACGGGCTTGATTCGACTTGGGTGTCGCAAAAGGGCCTGGCGCCGGTGCTGCGGCCGGAGATTCCGAACATTCCGGCCGGTGGTTTGCCGGTCATCGCGGGGGTTGACCCGACCATCGCGATTCCGCTGAATATTCTGGCTTCGCCAGGCCACACCGTTCACGTGCCGTTGAATATTACCGACAGTGCTGCCGGCCTCAACGGCTTCAACGTGCTCGTAGATTACGACACCACGAAGCTGGACTTGCCGAGCGGGCTGAATGCGGGAGGCATTACGGTTGCCGGAATGTTTGCCTCGGAAGGTGGTTGGTCGCTCGATACGTATGTCGATGACTCGACTGGTCACATTGGCCTCAGTTTCTACCGGATTGGCAACTCGACCTCGGGCGCTGGTCAGATCGCCGACATCGCGTTCACGGTTTCGCCGTCGGCCTCCGGCGGCGCGACGCCGCTGGATGTTAACGGCCCGACGAACGATCCGCCGTTCTCGTTTACGCACGTCGACGGTTCGATCTTGATTGATGCCGCAGCGCCGACCGTGAATGCCCTTCGCGTTAGTTCATCGGCCTGGACCAACGACTTCAAGCACGTGGCCGACGCCGGTGGGTTGGATGTCGGTTACATTGTGCCTGGCGGCGCCAGCCAATTGACGACCCTGCCATGGGTCAATGTCAACAAACTGGTCATCACCTTCAGCGAAGACGTGATCGTGAGCCAGGGCGACTTGATCTTGCGGGGCGTTAACACAGCCGACTACACGAGCCTGATCAACGGCTTCAGCTACAACGCACCGACACGTACGGCAACGTGGATGTTGTCGTCGAACCTGCCGGTCGACAAGTACCTCGCGGTCCTCAGTGACAATGTGAAGGATGCCGCAGGCAATGCCCTGGACGGCAACTGGACCAACGGCGGCGACAGCTATCCCTCGGGTAATGGCACGGCTGGCGGCCGGCTGGAGTTCCGCTTCAACGTGGTGCCTGGCGACGCTAACCGGAGCGGCGACGTGCAGGGCAGCGATGTTGGCGAAATCCGGCTCAAGCAATTCCAGTCGATCAGCGGTGGGGTCCCGTCGGGCGGTTACTCGATTTATCACGATCTCGACGGCAACGGTGTGATTCTCGGAAGCGATGTCGGCGCAGCCCAAACGCGTCAATTTACGTCGTTGCCGGCCGGCGAGCCCACGCCGCCGATGGGTTCTGGCGCGGTGTTGCTGCAGTTGAGCTCCGGCGCGCTCGCGGCGCCCAGCGAAATTGCCGACTTAAGCCAGGGCGCGGTTCCGGATGCGATTTTTGTGACGGTTCCGCCGGTCGTGTCGATGCCGCGGCTGAGCGAATTGAAATCGTCGACCGTCGAATTCAGCCCGATTGCGACCACGTTGCATTCAGAAGCGGCGGCAGCGGCCTCGCTCGGCGACGTCAAGCTCGCTACGTTCGATCGGTTGGGCGTCGGGCTTGGTAGCGATTTGAATGTGCGGGGCGCGGTGTCAGTTGCGTCCAAGGCAGTTCTTGAGCGGGACGCGGTATTCGACACCAGTGAGTTGGCGCTCGCCCATGACCTGGCACTACTGGAAACGGCTGACGCAGGACACGATTCCGACGCCGAAGCGCTCCACACCGGTGCCTTGGGCCAACCCGGCGAGGAAGCTGACCAAGATTCCGACCTGGTCGCGGCAGTGGATTCAGCTTTTGATCTGGAATGGGCCAACTAAGCCGTTTTGTGATTATAATAAAGACAGCTGACACCCTGGATAGACTTCCGGCGAGAACGGAGCACTCAGTCATGCGAGACATGATTCCAAATAGTTCACGACGGTCTGTGATTGCCAGACTACTGTTATGCACGGTGCTCGCTGTGGCGTTGGCACCGGCAGCGATCGGTGCAATCGTAATTGATTTGCCAGACATTACGGTCTTTGGCGACAACGTGGTGCCGACCTCGGGCACGTTGGAAGTAGCCCTATCCCTTACGGGTGCAGATCTCGCCACGCCGCCGCCGGCGAGTTCGTTTAATCTCGATTTTTCGACCGATGGGAGCGGCCTGTCGTTTGCCGCGGCGCAACCAGCAACGACGTCGCCGCTCTTTACCGGTGGTTTCTTCGGCGACTATGGAACTTCGACGAATGTCCGTGCACTTCACGAAATCATTCCGAGCAGCGTGCCGATGTTCAATGGCGCCGGATTGCTCAAGATTCCCTTTACCATCGCGGCAGGGAACATCGGCACCACCTATCATCTGAACTTCGGTCCTCTGAACGAGTTCACGTACACCAGTGGAACCACCGTGACGACCTATCCGCTGACTCTAATAGGCGGTTCGATCTCCGTCACCTCAGTTCCCGAAGTCGTTGGCTGGAAGCAACTCGTGGTAGCGACATCGTTGTGCGGGCTTGGCTTTGTGGTCGTCAAGCTACGGCGCCGCACGGCCCTCGCCTAATTGTTATTGAGATCAGGCGAATGGCACGATACTACCCATTGCTTGGAACGCTGCTGCTGGTGTTGCTCGCGGGCACCACGCAGGCGGCGATTCAGTTTACGATACCGGATGTTGCGGTAATCGTGAGCGGCTCGCAGGCTGCCACCGGTTACATTGATATCGGTGTCCAGGTTGACGGCGCCGACTTGCAGCGAAGTGTTTCCTCGCTCAACGTCGATGTGTTTACGACGTCGAATTCGCTCTCATTTGGGCCAGCTCAGTTGGGCCCGAATCCGCTGCTTAACGGCAATGTGCTCAATTTCTCGAACAGCGCACAGAAGGTGCTCGCTGGCATCGACATTTTTCCGGCAAACAGTTCGCTGTTGAACGGGCTCAGCCTTGTGCGTGTTCCATTCCAAATTCCCTTCGGCGCGACCGGCAGCTTTCCGCTAATGTTCGGCCAGTTCAATGAATTGACCGACGCCAATGCAAATCCGCTCACGATCCAGGCGACGGATGTGGGCACGATCACGGTGTCCACCGCGATCTCGGGCGACTATAACCACAATGGCGTCGTGGACGCCGCGGACTATGTCCTGTGGCGCGATACACTTGGTTCCACGACCGCACTAGCGGCTGATGGTGACTTGAATGGTTCGATCGGCCCAGGCGATTTCGACGTGTGGCGGGCAAACTTCGGACAAGTTGGTCCGCTCGGTCGCGGCTCTGTGGTTCCCGAGCCTTGCGTGTTAGCGCTGCTCGCCCTCGGGCTTTCTTCTCTCGTCTTACCACGGCGGACACGCGTTCAAATGTAGCGCAAGTGCTACGCACGTCAGCCCTGTCGTCATCCTCAGAACTCTCTAACGATTTGTTGTTGCATTCGTTCGTGGGTGCGTCGCGCTCGGTAGATATGGCGGTGGGCTGCCAACTGCGTTGAATGATCGCGCTAGCGGCTGCACTTCCAGAGAAACAGATTCTGCCCAGGGCATGTGCCCGATTCGAACGCGGCGGCGATCACAGACATGTCTCGCGATGCGCCCAAATGGGCGCAACAGCTGTCGCCCTTGGGCAAAAATCGAAATATCTCGCCAAAGGGTTTGTGAAGGTTGACCGACCACAGGCGGATCGTGCCATCATCTCCGCTCGAGAGCAACGTACGGCCATCGGCAGAGAAAATGATTTCGCTTATCGGGCGCTCATGCCCGACCAATTCGGCGAGCAGCGTTCGTTTCGGCAGATTCCAGAACCTTAGAACGGCATCGTTATGCCCGGAAACCAGCGTGCGACCATCGGGTGAGATGGCAATGCACTTCGTTTCAGTCGAACCCGCCAGAGGAGGCAACGGTTTTCGATTCCGTACATCGAGTAGATGGATACTGGGAAACTGTCCCCCGAAAGCAACAGTCGAACCATCGGGTGAAAAGGCGATTGCCACACCGCCGCTGGGGAGTTTTTCCGTGAAAACTGGTTCCGGGCAATCCGAGCCGTACAATTGAAAATACTGATTTCCGATTGCAGCAAGCATCGATGAGTCGGGGGAAAATGCGACTGCCGAACTTGCGCCAGCGCTATCGATTGTCCAGGTTTGTTTTCCTTCACGATCGAGCACAGTCGTTATGTCCCTCGTCGTGCATGCGATCGCGACGCGATCGCCCTTCGTCGTCCACGACGGTGATGCAAACCGCTGGCCTTGATCGTGAAAGTTGGTGGTGACCCGTGCGGATTGTGTCTCCGACAATGTCCAGCCATTCAAATTGGTTGCCATCATGAGTTGCCCATCGGGCGACACTTTCACGCCCGTAATCGACCCGGCAGAAGCGCGCGTTGCGACTGCTGCGCTTGGTGGAAGATTCCAGATAGCGATAACGCCATCCTCACCGGCGGTCACGAGGGTTCGTTGATCCAGATAACGCACGCACGAAGTCACACCGCGATGGGCAGTGAACGCCTTGGGCCAGGCGGGAAAAGCAGGCTTGCCGTCGCCCGTCTGTTGCAGGTCGAGAAACTCGACCTGACCACTGTGGTAGGCAATCGCAACTGTTTTACCATCTGGACCGACCGCGACATCTCGAATGAGGCCTCGAGAGGGCGGCTTTGCGACGGCGAGATTATTGGAAAAGCCAAAGATAATTGCCTTGGCCGCGTACATATCGGCACCCAGCAGCGAGGTGCTATCTGGGACGAACCGCGCGATCATAATATTAGCTGGGTCGTTTGCGGTATCTCGGATGGTGTATTCAAGACCCGACAGGTCTGATTTCCAGATCTCCGCGACGCCCCGAGTATCGCCTCGGCCGGTGTCGATTTTGTTGGGAAAGGCCAGCAGCGCTCCATCCGCTGAAAATTCGAGCGACTCAACTCGGGCGCCGCATGTGACCTGCTTTATTATTTCGCCGTTAAAATCAAGCAAACACACATTGTCGTAGCGAACTCCGGCCGCGATGCGTTCCAACGTCGGATGAAATGCCAGCGACTCAATCGTATATCCGGCTTTGAAGATCTCCTTGGCTGGTGCGTCGCTCGCGAGATCGCATAGAAACAAGTGGTCGCTGCCCGCGGCGACGTAACGCCCGCTGGGTGACACTGCAACAGATTGCAACTCGTCGCCGGTCAACTCAATCGTGCGCAGAAGTTTGCGCTCGACCAGATCCCACAGGCGCAAGGTGCCGTCGTTGCCCACGCTTGCCAAGCGTCGGTGGTCTGGGAATAGCGCTATTTCCGTAACGGCCCCCTTGTGCCCCGTGAGGAAAGTGCAATCCGGCCGTTCGAGACTGGCGTCGAGGAGATGCCATTCGAGCCCCCGGCGGTCCAGTTCCGCCTGCTGTGGCTTGTATTGATCGAGTATTCGTCGCGCCTCCTCAGGCCAGCCAATTTCGTAGGCTTGGTAGGCGGAAGCGATGTCGGCAACGTAAAGCAAGTTCGATGCCCGATCTAGAGCCTCCGCAGTCCTGAGTTGAGCGCGGCGAACGAAAAAAGTGCTGATTGCGAGAAGTACAGTCAGCAGGATTAAGCTGGCGAGCGCCACTCGCACGATGCCGGTATGTCGGCGTGACCAGCTCCGTACGCGATCGACGAGCGTTGCCGGTCGCGCCACGATCGGCCGGCCGTCAAGAAATGCCTGCAAGTCGGCCGCCATGGCGCTGGCCGATGGATAGCGCTCGCGCGGCTCCTTCGCCATCGCCTTATGGACGATCGTCTCTAATTCGAGGGGAATTCGGCGATCGATCCTTCTCAAACGAGTGGGGTCTTCCAACGCGATTTGCATCAGCAAGCGAGCATGGTCCGACTCGGCAAAAGCTGGCTGCAGGCAAAGTAGTTCATAGAGGCTCGCGCCGAGCGCGTAGATATCGACTCGGTGATCAACAACTCCGCCCTGGACCAGGGCCTGTTCCGGCGCCATATAGCGCAGGGTTCCCACGATCATGCCGGTCGCCGTGAGGGCCGGTTCCGCTTCGATTCTGGCGAGGCCGAAATCGGTCACAAAGAGCCGCCGGTCGGCATCGATTAGAAGATTGCTCGGCTTGATATCGCGGTGAAGAATGCCGACGTCGTGGGCATGCTGAAGAGCTTGGCAACCCTGCCGGCCCATTGCCGCCACACGGCGGTAATACTCATCGTGTGCAAACGGGCCAAGTTCGGCCGCATGTGCTGTTTGTGCCGTTGTGTCCCCAGTGTCGGCAATATTTCCGCCTGCATGCGTTCGGCGCATTTCGGCCAAGATGTCGGCAAGCGAAGGTCCGCGAACGAGCTGCATTGTGAAGAAGTGACAGCCCTGTTCCATCCCCATGCCGTAGATCGCCACAATATGCGGATGATCCAGCGCGGCGACAGCGCGAATCTCGTTCTGAAAGCGTTGCAATAGCTTGTTGTCGAGAAACGCGTTTTGCGGCAGGATTTTGACCGCCACGCGGCGGCCCATTGAACGTTGTTCCGCTTCGTAGACGATCCCCATTCCGCCGCGGCCGAGCTCGCGAAGCAGCACCAGATCGCCCAACGTACGGGGAAAGGTTGCCTCTTCGTCAGCCTGGATGGCGGACGGCCCTGGTTCCCCAGATAGCGGCGGCGACGATCGCGATGGTTCAGACCAGTGTGACACCCGTAGTCTCTGGCAGAAAAGTTGCGCTTACTGCATAAGCAGGTGTTGGAGCAAAGTTCCACGTTAGCAACAGGGCGGTCCGGTGGTCAACGTAAGGACCCGAACGAGTGAGCAGGACCTCGAATGTCGCTTGGTTTCCACTACACGGCGGGAAGCTGGGCAGCACTGTTAGGTAAGGCACCCTGGTTGCCAAGATATATGGGGCGCCGGCCTGGGCCGACTTTGCTAGTTTGCTAAATGGTTTAAACGACCTGTATTTCCGTGGCCTATCGCCTCGATATGGATTACGTCCCGGGCTAGCTTGCGCTCTTGAAGCTGCTCTGCTGGGCGGCCGAGCGAGCGTCGCCGTTGCGGCGGTTCAGGCATGGGATTCTGCTTGAAGGTTCTTGCGCAAATCGGCAAGCGTGCGTCGCGTGCCGGCAACCTCGTTCGCCCGTTTGCCTCGTTCCGACTCCGATGTGATATGGCGAAGACCCTCGTTGGCCGCGCGATTAAAATGGTCGAGGGCCGTGCCAATCGCTCTTTCGCAACTCACCATGTCGTGATGCTCATTGAAGCGCATGGCATCGAGAATGAACGAGATAATGCCGTTGATTCGCTCCGGCATCAGCGTTAATCGCACAGCTTCTACGGCCGAAATGGCGGCGCTAAATTGCTTCGCTTCGACGCAGCGCGTCGCCGGGCTTGCTTTCGGAACCAGTAGCAGCAGCGGTCCCGGCGCCAGTTCTGGGTGAATAGTGCCGGGCACCAAAAACTTATAGTGCCTTGCCACCTCGATCGGATGCTCGGTGAAGTACACAGCTTCTGGATCGAAAGGCGTGTTTGGCAAGACCGGCTGCACCTCAAAGTATTTGTCGATCACATCGCGAGCGGCTAGTCGCTGTGCCTCCGGATTATGCTCGGTATGATCTAAAGCTTGATGATAAGCGTGGCGAAACTCCTCTGATTTGAGAATCGAGTACATCGAAGGCTACTCCTACGAAATGAGTGTTAGAGATAGCTTCCAATCCGATAAGCGATACTCCCAAGTTGTGCTCGAATGGTGCCGACACGGCTACCACAGCGGGTGCTCGCGATGCTCGAGCGGCAGCGCGATCCGTGCCCTCGCAAGATGCGATGCGTAAATGCTCTGGATCAGTTCTTGTGTCCAGCGCACCGTGTGGATACCGGTGGCCGGCTCACGGTTTTCTTCCGCGGCCGCCAGCACATCGAGAATCAACCGCTGATGGCCCCATTTATACTTGTCGGCGTTCGATAAGTGGTCCCAATCAGGGACCGCGACCGAGCGCCACTGGTGTTTCTTGGCTGGATCGAACGCGACGCCTTCGACCCACACGACGTGGGCCAGGTTGCGAATCGCCAGCCGGCCGTTCGTGCATTCGATCTCGAGGCTGAACCGGTCATTCGTCGAGTCCTTGTTGGCGTGCGATTGAAAGTAGCCATGGACTTGGTTGTCAAAGCCGAACATCGCCGCGACCGCATCGCCGGCGACTGGACCCACGGGCTCGGAGCCGGAATGGGCATCGCTTTTCTCCGCGTCGCGATCGCCGACGAGCACTTGCGCGAACGTCCATTTGGGTGTGCCGGCAAACAGGCACATGAGGTCCAACATGTGATAGCCTAAGACGACAAGGTCCTCGCCGCCGCCCCGCGGATCGCATTGCCTTGTGCTCGTAACGCACGGAGCGTGCCGAACTTGCCGTCGCGCACCATGGAGAGCGCTTCGCGAATGGCGGGTGACACGTGATTCGGCAGGCCGACCCCTAATTTAACGCCCGCCTTGTCGCAGGCGGCGACCATGCGGTCAAAACTCATCAGATCGGCCGCAACTGGTTTCTCCGTATAAACGTGTTTACCGGCCGCCGCGCAGTGCGTGACGATTTCTTCATGCCGATCGACATGCCGCATGCAGACGGTAACGAGATCCACCTTCTCTTTCTCCAGCATGGTGCGGTAGTCATCATACAGGCGGGCGACCTGGCATCGCTTTCCTGCCTCCTTCAACCCTGTGGCGTCGTCGTCAGCAATTGCGACAAACTCAACGCCCGGCAGGCCGACGAGAGCCAGGTCGATACCATGGCCAAAATCACCATGGCCCGTCGAACCGACCGCTGCCGCGCGATATTTCTTCTTCAGCGGTGGAAACGACAAGGCCGAGGGTTTCGATTCTTCTGCCTCAAGTACAGCGAGATTTGCGGCTGTGGCGAGCGCCAGGGTCGAAACTCCAGCGGCAGCTCGAGTAAGAAAGGAACGGCGATTGAGGTGGCCCATGACAGTCTCGAAAAAGTTGACATTTGCTATCGGTAGCAGTTCCAATGCTGGACCCGTCGCTTTAGTTTAAATTGCCGACTGGGAAGATCATACTGCTTTGATATTCGTTCTGGCGGTGCTGCCGGAATGGGCAACTATCGTCCGCTTCAAGGTTACCCCGGCATGCCGCTGTGGGGTGGATCGGCTTATGAAATACATTATTTGGTTTAGCGTGATGGCAGCGATACCCGGGCCTATCGCCGCATCGGAGCCGGCGGTACCGCGGTTGGTGCGACAGCCATTGTTTCAGCGTGCGCCGGAAACGCAACTTGAGTTGGGCGGCGATATCGCCCACTATTTGCGGGGCGTCACGCAGCAGTGGTTGCTCATAGCTCCCGATGCGAATCCGGCGATGCTTGATATCTTTCGCGATCGCGACCGGCAGCCGCTGCGCGCTTTGGAACCGTGGGCCGGCGAATTTGCCGGCAAGTACCTCACCGGCGCGGTCCAGGTATACCGGTTGACGCACGATGAAGCGTTGCGTAGCTATCTGCAGGAATTCGTGCGCGAACTGTGCTCCTTGCAGGCGGAGGACGGATATCTCGGCCCCTGGCCTCGCGGTTCGCGACTCGCCGGCTCGGCGCCCAATGTGGGAAAAGGAACTACCGGTCCCACGTGGGATGCGTGGGGACACTATCACATCATGGTTGGGCTACTCGAGTGGTCACGGGAAACGGGCGACGAACGAACGCTCGACGCCGCACGGCGCATCGGCGACTTGCTGTGCGAGCGATTTCTCGGCGACAAGCGGCCACGGCTCGTCGATACCGGTTCAACCGAAATGAATCTGGCGCCGGTGCACTCACTGTGCCTGCTGTATCGCGCCACCGGCGAGCGACGTTACTTGGATTTGGCTCGGCAACTTGCCGAAGAGTTTGCGACCCACGATGCGGCGGGCAACATGCTCGCCGGCGACTACATTAACACCGCGGCCGGCTCGCGCGAGTTCTTTCAAACGTCGAAGCCTCGGTGGGAGAGCCTGCATCCGATTCTCGGTCTGGTCGAGTTGTATTACGCCTCAGGCGACGATCGCTATCGGCAAGCTTTCGAGCATTGGTGGTGGAGCATCGTAAAACTGGACCGGCACAATAACGGCGGATTCTCCTCCGGCGAGCAGGCGCAAGGAAACCCTTATCACCCGGGCGCGATTGAAACGTGTTGCACGGTCGCCTGGATGACAATGTCCACCGAAATGCTCAAGCTAACGGGCAACTCGGTGGTCGCCGATGAGCTGGAATTGTCGCTGCTCAACTCCGGGCTTGGCATGTGGTCGCCAACGGGTCGCTGGGCCACGTATAACACGCCGATGGAAGGCGTGCGCCGCGCCAGCGCGCACGAGATTGTATTTCAGGCTCGCGAAGGCTCGCCCGAACTGAATTGTTGCAGCGTCAATGCCCCGCGCGGTCTCGGCCTGCTCAGTGAATGGGCCGTCCTGCGCGACCAGTCTGGAATTATTTTGAATTGGTATGGCCCGGGAACCTTGGAGAGCGCGCTGATCGAGGGCACGAACGTACAATTAAAAGTGATGTCCGACTATCCGCGCGATGGCCACATCCAAATAACCGTCGCGCCCAGCAGGCCATCACGCTTCGCACTGCGGCTGCGCATTCCTTATTGGTCGGCGAACACCCGGGTGAAAGTAAAGGGCGAGGCCATCGACGACGTGAAGCCGGGAACATACTTAACCATTGAACGCGAGTGGCAGCCCGGCGATTCAATCGAGCTTGAGCTCGATCTTTCGCTGCACTATTGGGTGGGCGAACGCGAATGCGAGGGTAAGGTTTCGATCTACCGTGGTCCGATCCTGCTGGCGTACGATCGCCGGCTGAACGATGTCGACCCGCCAGACGTGCCCACACTGGACGCCCGCGACTCGCGCAATCAACCAATTCGCATCAACAAGCGGCACGCACCCATGATGGCCATCGAGGTCAACTCCGAGGGCGGCAAGAAGCTTACGCTCTGCGACTTCGCCAGTGCCGGCGACGGCGGCTCGCCGTATCTCACTTGGCTGCGCGTGAAGCATGTGAAGCCGACGCCGTTCAGCCGGGAAAATCCACTGCGCAGCGGCCGGCCGTGAGGCGCTCGCCCAGTAATCGCCTGCCTCAGGAATGTCCCCAACTCGCGCTCCGAATTACTCATACATGGGCCGCTTCGTGTTCGATGTTTCCAACTTGACGCTGCCACATCCCCAAGCAATCCTAAGACCGCAGCCTCTCGCAGCTGACGGCAATGGCTAATGTCACATGGCCTCTGATCGATGCAGGTCACACGTTCGGTCCATACGAGTTTGAGCGATGTCAAATTACAACGTTCGTTTGCTCGCATTCTCCTTCGCCCTGTCACTGGTGCTCTCGGCACAAGCCGCGGTAGATAAGCCGCGCGTGCTGCCCGCCGGTGAACTTCCACCGGATATTCGCCTCGAACCGCCCAAAGATCTCAACGGCTTTTTCCCGTTTGTGCCGCCGAAGTCTCGGGATGAGTGGGAGAAGCGGGCGGCCGAGGTGCGCCGGCGGATCTTGGTATCGCAGGGACTCTGGCCGCTACCGACGAAAACGCCGTTGAAAGCCGTCCTCCATGGCAAAATCGACCGCCCGGAGTACACGATCGAGAAAGTGTTTTTCGAAAGCGTGCCCGGCTTCTTCGTGACGGGCAACTTGTACCGCCCGAAGAATACCCAGGGCAAAGTGCCGGGCGTATTATTCTCACACGGTCATTGGAAAGACGCCCGACTGTCACTCGAAACAGAGGACAATCTTCGCAAGGAAATCGCCACGGGGCAGGAACGCTTCGAGCAGGGCGGCCGCAGCCGTTTCCAATCGATGTGCGTCCAGCTCGCACGAATGGGTTGCGTTGTGTGGCAGTGGGACATGCTCGGCAATTCCGACGCCCAGCAACTCTCGCACGAACTGGTGCATGGCTTCGCGAAACAGCGGCCCGAGATGAACACCACTGAAAATTGGGGGCTCTTCAGCCCACAGGCCGAAGCCCATTTGCAGAGCGTGATGGGCCTGCAAACTTGGAACTCCGTGCGCTCGCTCGACTTCCTGTTGAGTTTGCCGGAAGTCGATCCAGAGCGTATCGCGATGACTGGCGCCAGCGGCGGCGGCACGCAAACGATGATCCTCGCGGCCATCGACCCCCGCGTAAAGCTGTCGTTTCCGGCCGTCATGGTCAGCACGGCAATGCAGGGCGGCTGCACGTGTGAGAACGCCTCGTTGTTGCGCGTGCACACGGGCAACGTGGAATTCGCCGGCCTGTTTGCCCCGGGGCCGCAAGGCCTGACTTGTGCCAACGATTGGACAAAGGAGATGTCGACGAAGGGCTTTCCGGAACTGCAGCAGCTGTACGCAATGCTCGGCGCGCCACACGAAGTCATGCTCTCGCGCGGCGAGCAGTTTCCGCACAACTACAATGCTGTGAGCCGGTCGGCCTTTTTTACGTGGCTCAACAGCCACTTCCAACTTGGCGCGAAGGAACCCGTGATCGAGCGAGACTACGAGCCGTTGACTCGCGAAGACCTAACCGTGTGGGACGCCGATCATCCGGCGCCCAAGGCAGGCGATCCGGAGTTCGAGCGATCGCTGCTGAAATGGTTCACGGACGACGCCGACAACCAACTAAGAGAGGCGGCAAAATCGCCCGCGAAGTTCCACCAAATTGTCGGCCAAGCAGTGGCAACCATGCTGGGGCGAACGTATGAAACGGCGGGCGAAGTGGCTTGGCAGCCAGCCGACAAGATGGAGCACGACGAATATTTCGAAATCACCGGGCTGCTGCGAAATAACACGTATGGTGAAGCCTTGCCGGTGGTTTGGCTCTATCCCAAGCAGTGGAATGGGCGGGCAGTGGTGTGGCTGGGCGATGACGGCAAGGCGTCGCTCTTGCGCAAGAATGGGGAACTTCAGCCGGCCATTCGGCAACTGCTGCAGGGCGGGGCTACCGTCGTCGGTGCCGATCTCCTGTTTCAGGGCGAGTTCCTGAAGGATGGCCAACCGCTAAAGCAAACGCGAACGGTCGCCAATCCGCGCGAGAGCGCTGCCTACACGTTCGCCTACAACGATTCGCTCTTCGCTCAGCGAACGCACGATGTGCTCACGATCGTAAAGTTTCTCCGCACGGCGCACGTGGAATCACATCCTAACCCGTCAGCTGTGGCTGTGGCTGGTTTCGGCGCAGCGGGCCCACTTGTGCTCGCCGCACGGGCCGTGGCCGGTGACGCAATCGACGCAACGGCCGCCGACACCGGCGGCTTCCGCTTCGGCAAACTGCTCGCTTACCGCGACCCACAGTTCTTGCCCGGCGGCGCCAAGTATTTGGACCTGCCAGGATTGATCGCGCTCGGCGAGCCGCAACGGCTGTGGCTTAGCGGTGAAGCTTCATTGCCAACCCTCGCCGGTGACGATGCCAGCGGCTCTCTCAAGCACGTCACGCTGAATCGCAGCAGTGCCGATGCGCCGTTCGCCGCGGCCGAATGGTTGCTGAAGTGATCGAAAACACTCGGCTTGGTACGATTGCGAAACCGATTATCACGGGAAAGCAGCACCGGCGAGCGCGATATTCACTCAATCTCGGTCGTATCGCCGGTCACAGCAACTGAATGCTGCAAAGCCTCAGCACGCGCCGGCCGGAACGTAAATTGGAACACCACCAGCGCCAAGCAACTCACCAGCGCCGGCACGAGCCAAAACGGCATCCAATTGTATGGGTGCGGCAGCACACCCAGCGGCGTCAAAAACGTGGCCTCGCTGTATCCCACGATCAAACCTCCCACCAGGTGGCCGAGCCCGGTGGTCGCGAGCGCGTAAATGCCCTGGGCCGCACCACGATGTGTTTCGCCTGCCAGGCGGTCGACGTACATCACGCCCACCACGTACACCAGCACGTAGCATAACCCGTGGATTACAATGGCAACGTACACCGGCCACGAAACATCGAAATAGCTTCCCACGGCGAGGCAGAAATAGCGAGTGCCCCAGGCGCCGATGCCGGCCATGAACAAACGGGGCAGCCCGCACCGCGTGATGAGCCACGGCAGAGAGAACAGCACGAGTACGTCGGAGACCTGCCCCAGCGTCATGATGGCGGCGGGCCGCGGATACTCGCGGTTGTTCAGAAACACATTGCCGTAGTTGTTGTAGGCCATGCTCGGCACGCAGGCGAGCAGCGAGACGACTAGAAACAGCATGAGCGGCCGGTTGCGCACCAGCTCGCGGCCATCACGAAGCGCGCTCAGAAAGAACGCGCCGCCAGCGCGCTCAGGGGGCGTGTGCGGCAACGTGACGGCGACAATCGCCATCAAAACATTCCCGCATGCGCCAATCACGAGCGGCGTTCGCGTGGCTTCTATCGACTGGCCCGTGATCATCGGCCACGCCAGGCCGACGACCAGGCCCGAAGCGATCCAACCCACACTGCCGAATAACCGCACAATCGGATACTCGCGGCCGCTATCGGCAAGGTTTCGCAGCGCGATTTTGTTGGTGAGCGCTGCCGCCGGTCCGAAGCATTGATAGTACATCAGCAACAATAAGTAAAAGCTGAGCTGCGAATCGGTGCCAGCCATCGTCCAGGCAGCCAGCGCGCAGCCAATGTGAGCAAGGGCAACGAGATGTTGCGCGGCAAAATAACGATCGCTCAGAAAGCCGAACAGCACCGGGGAGAGCAGCCAGCCAATGGCGCCGGCTGTCGTGCTGTAGCCCAGAAATCCTGGAGAAAACACGCCGGTTCCTGATCCCGCGGTGTTGGCGGTGATGTACGTGCCGACCGTCACGCCCCACATACCGTGCGGCGCGTACTGCAGGAACATCATGGCCGACAGCCGGGCAATCAAACCGTTCGACGATCGGCCGCGGATTTCGGAAAATTCGGCGCTAGGTCGATTCATGCGGCTGGCTGCCAGACGACGTGCGCAAGCGGATGGTCTGCGCAGTTCACGATTGCGCCTAGCCTAGTTTGCAGCTCGGTGCGATGCCAGCCCGCCGCGTGGCAAAACCCAAGCCACACCGCGATGCTGAGAATTCAGTCGCCGCGAACAGGGCCGGTCATCGCCGTGCCCGGAACCAACTCATTGCGCCAACAGCCACGGTAATGAGCGAGCCCACGCCTGCCTCGGGCGCCATCGCATCCGCGAGCGCGCCGTTGCCGGCAGCGGCCATTGCATCGCGCCACACGAGGTAATCGCGAGCATCGATCACGCCGTCGAAATTCCCATCCGCGCCGCTGCCATAGATGATCGTGGATTTGCCGAATGCCGCCCGCCACATGTTGTAATCAGCAACGGTCACGCTGCCGTCCGCGTTGAAGTCGCCGGCCGGGCTGACCTGGGAAAGCAGTGAGCGGGCATCGTCGACTTGCAGTATGGCCAAATAAGAGACGACCTGATCGAGTTGCGACTGCCGACCTGCATCGGCAGCGTACTTCTTCCGGGCCAGATAGAGCTCGTAAATTAGCTCCAGTTCATCGGTCCCGTAGCTAACCCCCGTGTAGAGCTGAATCTGATGCAGGTAGTTGAACCCGGTTTCCACGGTAGGCTCGAACATCGTGCCTTCGCCATAGTCATTGAACGTAGCGAGCTGCAGCATGTCGAGGTTCGGCTGGAAGAGCGTGTTGAGATTCAGCACCTCGGTAAGCGTTTGCCCGTTGTTCTCTGGAATGTAAAACAACGTGCTGCCCGCGCCGCCCGGTTGATAGAAGTCGTGGAATCCAGGGTACGCGACGCCGCCAACCGTTTTTAGCGAAGGCGCACGCGTTTGGTAAAACGACCGCAGCTTATTGAGGTGGTTCGAGGTATTGGCGTCCTGATATGGCCAGGCATACTCGCCATCGGCATTCGCGCCGGCCTCACTGCTTTGGTAGAGCAGCGTAAGGAACTCCGGGTCCGCGCCGGTTGCAGGTAGGATCTGCGCCCAATCGGCAGGTGTTTGAAATGTAATGGGCCCAAAATTGAGCATCAGCGGATTCTGTGATGCACCGTATTTAATGGAGTTCGACTTATTAAAGTAATTATCGCGCAGGTACCGCATGTTCGCCTGCTCGTCGGCTAGGTTGCGGGCGAAACGGTCTTCGAGCACGACGCCGAAGCCAAGGCCGTACATATTCGATCTATTCACGAAGGCGTTGGAGGCAGCCAGCAGCGAATTGATATCGCCATTCGAGCCCTGCACGCCATACCAATCGATGAGCACGCCGTCGATGCCAGAGTACTTCATCAACAGCGAATGATATTCAATGACGTTCGGGTCGCTCGAATCATACGGGCCGATCTTCGGATAGTAGTAGGAAGCAATCTGCCGTTTGCCGCTGGCATCGACCACGTTGGGGTTCTGGGTGTTCATCTTCCAGTGCCAGCCCCACTGCGATCCGCCTGTGCCGCCTTGGCTCGTCGGCGTCTGAAACCAAGGCATGTAGTGCATGTAGACGGGAAACGGATTCGTCTTCGGCACCGGCAACGACTGACCGCGCGCGGACAACGCGAGGAATAACGCGACAAGCGTTGCCGCGGCCAGATTGAGAATCGTCCGAGCGTACATCAGAATTCTTCTTAAATCGCAAACGGACGAATTGAGTCGTCGCCGCTGTCGCAAGATTCCAGCGACGGTAAACGTCAGCCCACTGTTGTTATTGTACCTGAGCCTGAAATTGCCGCTCGACGAGCGTCATTTCGCCTTCTTCGGCGGACTGGTGAGCGGAATATTGAATTCGTTCCTGCCCGGTCCGACCGTGAACTTCAGGCCCGACGTTTTCGTGCTCGCGAACTTCGGATCTGCCTTCGGCCCATTGGCATCGAGCGAATTCACCGTACAAGATACGTAATATTCGCCCGGCCGCACGCCGAACTGCGAGCCCGTACCGATCGTGTACTTGCCGTTTTCGTCGGCCAAGCCGATGCCGTTGGCCCCCACGCCGTCGGCCGGCTGAAACTGCACTGTCACGCGGGCGCCTTCCTTCCCGCCTTTCACCGGCACGCCATCGAGCGTTACCTGTCCGCCGACTTGCCCTAACCCGTTGCCGCAGCCAGTCAGCTCAGCACACAAAACGATCGCGAAGCCAACCCGACTGACTGTGCGAAGCAGGCGTGCCCAATGCATGGGGCGCTGGAAGCTCGACTCGCTCATCTCGATCCGCATCCTTAAGCCGCACTCTATTGCTTCGTTGCGCCGGTGTCGTTTGTCGCAGCCCCTGGCGTTGCTTGTGGGCTAACGGCTGCTGCAGGGGGCTTCTCACTGCTTGTCGCATCGGCCTTCTGGTCGATATCAGCAGGTACCGCCACCGGCGCCGCGGCAGCCGGTTTTTCGGGCGCAGATGCCGCCGCCGGCTGCGATTCCAGGTTGAAATGCAGTGCGTTTTCGCCCGGCTTCACCTCCGCTTCCAGACCCGATTCTTGGGCCGATGTGTACCGCTTCGGCGTGATCAATTCCGCGCCTTGCTCCTGGCCTTCCGTCGCCGGCAGCAACTTGGCCACCGATACCGTCACATAGTATTTCCCAGCCGGCACTTCACCCGAAGACCCTGCTGAAAGCTTGTAGTGCCCGGCCGGATCGAGCAGTCCGGTCGCTACGACACCGCGGCCGCCGTGCGGTTGGAACACAACCGTACCTCGCGCGTCGCTGGCCACGGTCAGGGCGTGGCCATCCAGCGTAATGTCGCCAGTCACAGTCGTCGGCTGTTCACGGCAGCCGCCAGCTAATGCGACGAGGGTAATGGTCGGCAACCATCGCGCGATTGCCGCCCTTCTCAATCCACAACACGGTGCTCGCATCGCCTGCTCCTGCCGCTTGCGGCTATTGATCCAGTGACAGCGGCTCGCCGCCGTTGCGCGAGCACGCGACGCGGTAGGTTTGATTGTCGATGTTTTCGGCAATGAACCGCACCGAACCGTCGACCAGGCAGAACTGCCCGCCGCCCGGGTGCCGACTGCGGAAGCCCTGTTGCTCGGCCCAAAACATCAAATTCAATGTCGACGGGTCGACCGTGAGCAAATTGTTGAGCGGAATATTGCAGCTACACCAGTCCCCATTACCGTAATAAGCGGTGGAGTGGTTGTCATAATCGGGCAAGTTCTCGCCGATCATAAACGTGTGGCTGGTGCCGTCGGTCACGGAGCCGATCTTCACCGGCCGCTGAAACGACTGACGGAAGAAAATGCCGCGGCAGCGCAGATTGTTGTGGCAGTCGTGGGGACCATTTGAATAATACGACGGCGGCGGCTCCGTGTACGGACCGCTGATGTACTGAATCCCGGGCCCATCGTTGCCGAAGCCCTTGCCATTGCCAGGAAATCCTTCGCCCAGGTAAGTGTCATCGGCCACGCCCTTGTAGTTGGTGACGAACACGAGCACCTTCTCCCACTCCGATTGATCATCGCGCACTTTGTTCGTCGAGGGGTCCGACGGGCACTTGAGCACGTTGAGCTGGGTTTGCATCAGCGCCTGGCAGGAGATTCCATTTTTCGTCGAGAGAATCCCAACGTTCGGCATCGATTTGCCGAGCGCCTGCTTGACGTACGAATAGTCAAACGCCCCTCCGGCCTTGAATTGATCGTACAGACTTTGCTCTTCCAGCTGCGGCAGCGTGTTGAGAATCCAGCCGACGCCCGATTGTGGCACGCTGGCTTCGCCGGCGTACGCGGCCCCGTTGCTCACGGGAAAATGCTTCATGATGTCATGATGATTGAGCGCCGCGAGCCCGATGTTCTTCAAATTGTTGCTGCACGAGCTGCGCCGCGCGGCCTCACGCGCGGCCTGAATCGCCGGCAACAAGAGCGCGACCAATATGCCGATGATCGCAATCACCACCAGCAATTCGACAAGCGTAAACGCCCTCCGCCGCACTTCCGCAGATCGATGAAAAGGATTCATATCCCTGCTCCTTGCTTCTCGAATGGGAACTCCACGGCTTCCACGCGCGCAGCTTAGCGCCGCCGCATCAACCAGCCTGCCGCCGCAGCTAACACCACCAGGCTTGCCGCCATCGGTTCCGGCACCGCTGCCCCGGCGCCGAACCCACTACCCGATGTCGCGCCAAAATGCGCCCGCCACGCATTGAATTGCGCCGGGCCAATGGTTCCGCCGGTCGGGTCGTTGGGAAGTACGTTGGTGGTATTGATGTTGTTGCGCCACACGACATAGTCGGCCGCGTCGACCTTGCCGTTGTTGTTGTAATCTCCCACGAGCGACGGCGCGCTGGCCGACGCCGTGATTCGCAAAATGTTCAAGTAGCCGAGATTGCCAGTTGAACCGACGAATTGCACATACAAAATATTGTCTGCCTGCGGCGAGAGATTGCTGAGCGTGGCAATGGTATTCTTATTGTGCAAACTCGGATCCATGGCGTCCTGAACGTTCAAGCTCACACTGGCTACGAGGTTTGTGTAGGTGCTGTCGGCATATACAGAGTACACAGTCGCCGTATCAGTGCTGTAGCTGTGCGATCCGAAGAATGACAGGTCGTATTTTTTTGTCGGATCGAGCTCCTGAATTTGGAACCGCGTGCGATTATCGGCAGAGCCCGGAGAGGCCGCGTAGTCAAACGCCGCCTCGAGCGACCCGCCCATGTTGCCCAGCGCGGCGGCGTCGATATCCGTGAAGGGCAGGAAATCGTAATAGTGAGGAAACGCCGGCGGCACCGGCTCGGTGGGGCCCGCCGGGCCGTTGTAACTATCCGTCGCAACCGGCGTGTCGAAATACAAATCGAGCGCCGTCGCCGCGTTCTGCGTATTCACCAAATTGATGCCCGGCACGCCCGGCTGCAGACTGTTCCAGTAATTTCCCTTGCTATCGGCGCCGTGCACGCTCAGGCCCCGATAGGAAGTGTCACTGCCAAAATCAACGAGTACCGTTTGTGCGCTCGCGCCAACTGTAAGCCCCGCAGCGAGCACGCATCCGGTTACTGCACCAAACAACCTTATCATTCGCGGTATCACGTTCATGGGGTCCACCTTCACCTACCAAGGAGCCGAAGTGTCAGTTGCTGATCAACGTGATGATCACATGTTGTTTCTAGCGGCGACGAATGCCAGCCGCGGCGACCAAGGCCAGCGATACGAGCGCGAAAGACGCCGGTTCCGGCACGCCCGTTAACTGAAACGAGTTCAAGTAGCCTTGATTACCAGTGTTGCCGACGAACTGAACATACAAAATCCCGCTCGCATCCGGCGACAGACCGCCGATCGTCGCGACCTTGTCGCGATTGTGCAGCCACGGTGACATCGGGTCTTGAATCTGCAGGTTCGCGGTGCCGATGGCCGTCGTGTAAGTGCCACTATTGAATACGGTGTAAACCGTCGTGCTGTCGTCGCTGAACTTATGCGAGCCAAACAGCGTGAGGGTGTATTTCTTGTTCGGATCGAGGCCCTGAATCTGGAAGCGAGTATTGTTATTCAGTCCTCCCGGCGAAGCGGCAAAGTCAAATGCAGCTTGCGTGACGCCCAGGTTGCCAAGCGCCGCCGCGTCGATATCCGTTGCCGCAAGTTCGCCGGCAGTCGGCGGAATCGATGTCGGGCCAGCGGGGCCGTTGTAGCTGTCAGTGCCGACCGGCGTATCGTATCCAAGGTCGATCGTCGTAGCCGCGTTGTTGATGTCGACGAGATCCGCGTAGAACGGCCCCGGCGTTAGACTGTTCCAATAGTGGCCATTCATATCTGGCGCGGGCACGCTCACACCACGAAACGAACTGTTCGAACCAAAATCTACGAGCACCGTTTGAGCATGGGTCGCCGCGGCGAGCCCAATGCCAAGCACGAGCGCGAGTGCCAGGCAGGCCAAGCGCCGGCCATTCAACGTCACATTCATGAGACTCTCCAGTTGCTGGGTGTCAAAAATGATCCAAGATGACGTAAGGAACCGAAGTTCGAGGTAACCGACGCCGCTGGCGATGGCTCCCGCCGTGCGGCCACATCTCGCTTCGAATTGTCAGACGAGGAGGCGCAAACTTCACGCACTGGTAAATTGCTCGTTACGGCAACTGCCGCAGCGTTCGCCAGCTGTCATTCCACCCGCTGGGCTCGTGAATGTTGGAACCCCTGATCACGCCTGTCTTCAAAGAGAAATGCAGCAATCGCGCAGCTGCACCTGTTCAACCTATAGCACTTATGCTATCGTATCAAGTGCTGGCTGTCAAGCAGTTCCGCCGATAACTTCGGCGGGGCTGTTTACGGCACAACCAAGTGTGAGTTCGGGGCTGCTATCAGCTGGCCAAGAATTTGTTCCGCAAGTCCGCAGTTTTCGGCGACTTTCGCGGCCTCATGCTCGCCCGGCTGGCCCCGCGTGCCGGCTGCGGCGTCGGCCAAAGCGGCGCGAGCGTGGTAGATTTCGTAGTGACGTCAAAGATCGTTTGCAAACGGCAATCGGCCGCATACCTATGCCCGCTCCCGCCAAATACAACGAGGTGATGTCCGTCATCAAGCAGCGGATTCGCGAGGGCGATTACTTCGTCGATAGTATTCCGGGCGAACGCCGCCTGGCCGAGGAAACAGGCGTTAGCTACATGACGGCCCGCCGCGCGGTCCAGCAGCTCCTCGAAGAGAAGGTGCTCATGCGCCAACCGTCGGGCGCGCTCGAGGTCCACCCCGACTATTCAAAACGCGTAAATCCTGCCGAGGTGTTCCTGCTCTACCCGGCGTATCCGTCAAGCTATCTTACGCAGCTGCGCGTGTTGGTAGCAGAGGCGGCAGCACGGCAGGGGCTCGCGCTTCGACCCGCGCAGTTCGTGCATTGGGACGAGCAATCGCTCGTCGACGTGGTCGCACAAGCGAAAGGCACGTTCGTTATTCCGTACGGCCCTGAGATCCCGACTCGCGTCCTTAAGCAGTTCACATCGAACAAAGTCGTGATTCTCGACGGCGATTTCACGGCCGACGAGTTGCCCTCAATTCGTTTGTTTTCCGACGCCTGCATCGAACGTGTGCTCGATTACTTGTGGAGCCTCGGCCATCGCCACATCGATTGCATCAACACACAAAATCACAACCGCGAAATCGATCGCCGGATCGATATCTGGCAGCACTGGCTGGATGCCAAGAGCGGCCGCGGCATGCTGCACGATAACCCCGCACCAGTGTTTACCGATCCTACGATCATGGCCTACCAGCTGATGGTCCGCATTATCGAGGATCGCGAACGGTTTGCCGCCACGGCCTTCATCGCGACGACCTGCCCGGCAGCAATCGGCGCGATCCGCGCCTGCTACGAGCGCGGCATCCAGGTCGGCGCCGATCTTTCGATTTGCGCCGTCAACCTCGAGCCGCCGGCCGAGTTCTTCTGCCCCTCAATCACGGGCCTCAATACGCCGGATCTCTCCGACGAGCTCGGCCGCTGCTTCGACTGGTTCGTGAGCGACAAGAAATGGAGAGGCCCGATGTTGCTCGAGCCCAAGGACACGAACCTCTTCCGCGGCGAATCCACGGGCGACCGCCATGTTGTCGGCGGCAAGCGGCGTGGGCGCTCGTCATAGTCGATCCGACGAGGACTCACGGCGCAGCGCGCCAACGGCGAGCGCCATCCAACCCACAATCATCAGCACGCCGCCCAGCGGCACAATCGCTCCGAACCAGCGCAGATTCGGACCGACAAGCGTGAGCGCGTAAAGAAACCCGCTGAATAGCGCCGTGCCGACCAAGAACGCCCAGCCCGCCAACCGCCAGCATTGGCAATCGCGCTGATTCAGCAGCAGCCCAGCCAGCACGAGGGCGAACGCATCGAACATCTGATAGCGCACGGCCGTTTCGAAAATCGCCGTGCGATGCTGTAGGTCTTCGCCTGCATATCCCATCGAGGTGAGAAATCCTCCAAGCCAGTGCGCTCCAAACGCACCGAGCGCCACGCCCAACGCCCCTAACAGTGCGCCAACGGCAATCCAACGGCGAGGAATATCGGCCATCGCAATCGCTTTCTCAATATCTCAAATCGCTAATTTGGATAATCTCCATCCCGCACGAATCGGGAAGCAATCGATCGTTCGTGATAAACACACTCGCGCCCTGGCTTATCGACACGGCCAATTGAATTGCATCTGGTGTCTTGAGATTGTACCGTGCCCGTAACTCCGCCGCTTCCTGTGCGATGGCATAGGTCACGGGCAATGTGGAGATATTTGGAGAACTGAGCAAAATATCATTGTATCGGTGCGCCAAGGATTCATCGCCATGGCGAAGTGGATGAACGAGCACCTCCAGTAACGTAACCGTCGACGTGATGGCGCGGAGTCGACCTTCCGCCAACGCAGCAAACAACGGCCGCACCAGCTCAATATACGCTTCGTGCTGCTCAATGAAGAAGATTAACGGTGCGGTATCGAGTCCGACCGTCTGACCATGGAGTTTCGCTACCCACTCCATCCTTCGCGTTCCTTACGAACGTACTCGTCAGCATCCACGCCATGCCACAGATGTTTCCCCAATCCTTCCAATTCGAGAATGCTGTGCCGTGGTAGTCCAGGCCCAGCAGGCTGCGAAAGTGCGTTGATCAGCTTCAACTGCTCGGCAGCACTGAGCTCGTGCCTGGCACGGTTCAGGATTTCGTCATAGGAATGTTCAGACACGGTAAGCTTTCAAAAGCCGGGGACTTGTCACACATGAAGTATGACAAGTCCCAATGTGATTGCAAATCTGGTGAAGAAGAACTTACTACGGCGCCGGCGGCGTACCGGTCGACACGCCGAGCCGTTCCTCCTCTTCCTCCTGGATGATAATCCGCGGCGTGACCATCATCATCAGGCTATCTGTTTCGCGGCCGATGGCCACGTTGCGGAACAACCGGTTGATATAGGGCACCTTCGAGAGCAGCGGCACACCGAATTCGTTGCGACCTTCACTCAGTCGCTTGATGCCGCCCAAGAGCACCGTGCCGCCGTCGGGCACGCTCACGGTCGTGACCACCGAGACGAAGGAGAATGATGGCAACTGCACCGTGACGCCAGTGGTGGCGTTCGACTTGCTGTCGTCTTTCTTCTCGGTCTTGCCGTCGGTGTTGCTGTCCGTCGCACTGCTGGAGCTTGTGGACGATGACGAACCTTCGAACGTGAACGTGTCGACATCACCAATTTGCGTGAAGAACGGCACGATCGTCATTCTCACATAGCGGCGATCATCCGACACAACCGCCTGGATCGTCATCATTGTGCCTTCATTGAGCACGACGATCACCGGCTGTTGGGCAGCCGCAAACTCGCCGACGACCGGGATCACGCCCACGACGAACGGCCGTTGCGTGGTGTCGGCAACGAACGCTTGTTGACCATTGAACAGCGTCACCTTGGGAGCGTTGAGCACGTTCGTGCGACGATCGCCCTGAGCGGCTTCGATCAGGAAGTACGCTTCGATATCGCTCAAGATCGCGAAGCCGAAATTGGCGCCACCGCCGACCGGGCCGCCGAACGGCACAACCTGCGTCAGGTTGAAGCTGTCCTGGCGGAACGGAACGTCCAGGTCCGTCGTGAAGTTCGGGAACGTGTTCGTACCAGCCGGTTGCAGCAAGCCAACCGTGTTGGTATGGCCCGTTTCGCTATCCGGCCGGAATTCACTCCGGTTGTTCTGGTTCACACCGACATCGTTGATGTCCATGTCGAAGTCGATGCCGATCCGTTCAAAGAAGCTGTCGTTGAGCCGAATGAAACGCACTTCGATCGTCACCTGCAGATCTTGCAGACGACGCAACTGTTGCAGCAGGTCGGCAATCTCTTCGTGCACGGCCTGAGTCTGGCTGATAACGAGGCTCAGGTTCGTGGGGAATGGCCGAATTTCGGCTTCGCCGCCGCCGTTCTCGGCCCAGGTGTCGGTCGACACCGTCGACACGATCAGGTCGATGAGCGAATCGAAGTCGGCATTGGCGCCAGCGCCCATGCCGCCCGGCCCGGCGCCAATTGGCACCGTCGAGGGCGACATGCCGTTGGTCGGCGCGGCATTGAACTGCTGGGCGAGCACATCGCCGTTCGCCCCGCCGCCCTTCGTGCGGCGATCGTTCACAAGCACCGACGGCCCCGTGCCGGCGAAGCCGCCCACCCGGCCTTGGCTCGCCGCGGCCATCGAGTCATTGATCAAACCCTGCAGGCCGATGTTATTGCTCGGCACAAAGTTCGGAATCGGCGTGACCAGGTCGGCCACGTTGTACGTCACGGCGTAAATCTGTCCATCACGCAGCTGCTCGCTGGTGATTTTCAGCACTTCATCGTTGATCGTGTAGGTGAGGTGCAGCGGCTCCAGGATCAGGTTGAGCGCACTTTTCAGTGAGATTTCCTTGGTCAGGTTGATCGTCACCGGCGTGTCGCTGTTAACCCCTTCCTGCGTCAGGCCACGCGGGTCGAGGTGGATGTTGACGCCCGTCAGTTCCGACAGGCCCGTCATCACTTCAGTTAGCGGCGTATCCTGATACTTCAGCATGACCGGCGTCTTCAGCCGCTTCTCGATTTCCAGCTCGCGTTCGGTGCGGCGCTGGACGCGTTCCTTGGAACCGGTGCGGTTCTTTACGAAGTCATCCCAGTAGTGCTTGTCGATGGCCACTTCGTGACCGTCCTCGGCAACTTGATTCACGCTCGCCGCGTCGACTGCGTGCATCTGCTTCCAGAAGCTGTCTTCTTTGCCTTCGGCAACCGACTTGTTCATCATCTCGCGACGAATGAACTTCGCGTTCTGCCACACTTGCTGGGCGACCGGTTCGTTCGGCGCCATTTCGTACAGCCGGCGAGCCACGATTTCCATTTCAGCGTATCGCTGTTCATCGCGCAGGCGGTTGAACTCGTCAGTCATCTCCGCGATCTTCTGTTGAAGCTTGAGCTTCATTTCTTTATCGCGATCTCGAGCCGCAATCACGGCCGCATTCTGCTTGTCGAGATCGATCTCCGACTTGTGGTCTTTCGAATACTTCTCAGCCTTGTTGAGCGTGATTTCGATACGGCTCAACAGCTCACGCTGCGACGACTCCGGCAGCTTCGAGTCTTTCACCATCTGCTGCGCTTCATGCAGCGTGGCGATGGCCCGCTCCGGGTCCTTTTCCTGCAGCCGGTTGGCTTCCGACTGCCGCTTGCCGACTTCGGCCGACAGTTGGCGCGCCAAAACCTGCATGTTCTGATCCGCCGAATCGATCAGCGTGGCCTTGGCGGTGGTCGATGGAGTCGCCGTCTGCGCGTCTGGAAGTTCTGCCGACGGAAGTTCCGCGGCGTCGGCGCCGGGGGCGCCTAATCCAGGCACGTTTGCGCCGGCCGCTGGCAAATCTTCATTTGCCGGTTCAACGCCCGCCGTCGCCGCCAGGCGATAGGCCGACCCCGCATCGCCAAGCGGCGACGTCGGCAGAATGCGCGGCCCGTTGCCGGCTGTTTGCACGATCGGCGGCTCGCCCGTGGCGCCGCCCGGTTCGTTCGCCCCGCCGAGCGCGCCCGCGGGCGACGAGGTCACACGGTTCGACGCTCCGGACGCCGCCACCGCATTCGCTTCGCTACTGCCAGCATTCTCCGGCCGATAGGCGGCCGGCGCTGCTTCGCCAGGCTTGCTGCTCGGCGTGAGCGCGAGGTCAGCTTGCCGCGTCGAGCTCGCATATCGCGACGCCGTGGTCGCCGGGAGTCGTTCGATCTTCGGTGCTCCGGCACTCGTGCTTGGGGCCTTCTGCTTGGCGCGGGCAATATCCCACGCCACGAGCGACGGACGATCCTCATCCGGCAGGTATTCCGATTCCGGCACACCCAAGGACGTCGCGGCCCGCGTATATTTCTCAGCCTGTGCAACATCGCCGGCCTCGAGCGCCTTGCGTGCGGCGGCCACATTCGCCTTCGCCTGCTGCTTCGGCGATTGAGCGGCGGCCGAGTCGGTCGCCGCTGGCTGCGTTACCGTATTCTGCGGCGACGAGAGGCCCGGACCCGCATCGGTCCCATAGCGATTGTCGTTCCCGACCGCGGTTGTCACCGGATAACCACCGGCCGTTTTCGAGGTGCCGAGCGGCTGTTCATTTGAGGTGAGTTGCGTCGAGCCGGGCAGATTGCCCGCCGCTGTGTTTAGACCTGCGTTCTTTACGGGCAGTGGGTTCGCCGCGCCGTTAATTGCGTCGCGCGTCGAGGAATTTGCATTGATGCTGCCCGCGACGCCGCCAAGCGCCGGTGGCGCGCTCGCATTCGCCGTGGCATCTTTCGCCGTGCCCAACGCGTTCTTCGCGGCAAACGGGTCTTCAATACCTTTACTCTGCGTGCCTTCGCTGCGTGCGAACGGCAACCGGCTCTTGCTGGTCGTCGCAGCTGCCTTATTGCCGCCCTTGGCGTCGCTCTGAGCCGCGTGACGGGCCCGCGTCAGCTCGCGACGAACGGAACTCGTCGTCGGCCCGACGTGGAACACCGAAAAGTTCACATGCGCGTTTTCAATTCGCGCGAGAATCTTCTCGGCGTCATCAAGCCGGCCTTGCTCCACCGCGCTGTGCGCTTCCTTCAGCATCATTTCCGCTTCTTCGCGTGTGAGCGGCTTCTGCTGCGCGCCATGGGGCAGGGTGGTTACACCAGACTTTTCTGGCGCGGCGGCCGGCGCCGAATGCACGGCTCCCAGCCAGGCAACTTGGGTTAAAGCAACTAGTACAGCGGTATGCGTTAATTTAGCGCTCAACTCGCTTCTCCTTCTAGCGACGGATCGCATTGGCCACATGCGCGCTCGCCTTCGAGCGCAAAACCCCATCGCGTTCCCATGTTGGCAATTCTGCAACTAGCCGTGCTAAAACGCGTCGAGTTTCAGGATTAGTTAGGAACGTTCGGCCCGCGGTTGTGACAAGTTTGGCGCGACGCATCGTGCCGCACCGGGATAAGTCGTGGCGAGTCCGTACGCTCCTGGCAGATGAGGAGCGGGAAAGTATCGGCCTTTGGAAAACGGGTCAAGGCCGCTTTTGGGCGAAGCCAGGAAATTTCGCCTGGCCCGCGGAACCCAATTCGCCCCCTGGGTGGCTGGGGTCGAGCGCAGCGAGCCCCCAGAAAGCGTCCATTCCGCAGAGAGCCTCGCCGCCAGAACGTAGGACGGATATATCTGTCCGTCCCCTCGCTATTCCGCTTTGTTGCCGAGTGATTTATTCAAGTTCGGACGGACAGAATCATCCGTCCTACACTCGTGCGAGCATGACTGCGGACACATTTTCAGCTCGCCCCCAACCACCCAAAAGAAGTCGCGGCGATGCGCTCACACGCATCGCCGCGATTGAATTGCAACTCACTCGCTAAACAGCACTACCCCGTCACCGCCCGGGCGGTCGCCGCCCCGCCGGTCCTCCCGGCCCAAGCGGTCCGCCCCCTTCCGGTCCATTGGGGTTCTTTCGCTTGTCGACCTCGAACAACATGCGGTGAAACTCCACCGCTTCCTTGTCGTCGAGCTCGTTGCGGATATAGAAGTCACCCGCCGGCCCCATTAAGAGCACGCGGCCCGGCGACGTCATATCACGCCCAAGCTTCTTGCCGCCGTCGATGTCGAGCACCGTCATGCCCGTCACGAAGTGGAAGTTGTCATGTGTGTCGATCCACAATCCGCCTTCGCCAAGATACTCGGCTTCTTCCGTCATATTGGCGATGTTGCCGCGGCGGAAGTCATGCTTCTTCGCCGCTTGAATCGCGTTGCCCTTTTGATCGCTGTCGAACGAATCGACCAGCAGCGTCACGCTCGGTTCGTCCCCGACCTTATCCGCTGTCGGCGCCTTCACGTCGACCAGCTTCGCGCCGCCGGAGAGCGGAATGCCCACGACCGGGCTGGGATCGCTCCAACCTTCGACGCGGCGAATATCGGCCCGCACGCCGCCGCGCGCTTTGGCGGCCTGCGCCTCTTGCCGACGGCGATCGAGCACTTCTGCCGCGAGTACATTCTCCGGCATCAGGTAATTCGCATCCGATAGAACCAGCGACACGCGGTAACGATACTTCTTGCCCGGCTCGACGGTGAAATCGACAAATCGCAGCATCAAGAAGTCGACGCCCTTAGGCAAACTTGTGCGGGCCTGGCCCGGACCACCGCCCATCGGGCCGGCCATCCCGCCGCGACCGCCTTCGCCCATCGGGCCGCGCGCCATCATTCCGCCTTCTGGACCGGCTCCACGGAACATCCCGGCACGGCCGCCCTCAGGCCCTGGCCCCATTCGCTCGCCCATTCCCATCCGAGGATACCCGCCGCCACCCGGGCCTCCACGCATCATTCCCGGCTGCGGATAACCGCCCGGCCCACCGATGCCCGCCGCTGGATTCGCACTCGCAAACGGCGAACCCGCATCCGGATTCGCTGGCGTTGCACCGGGCGCTTGTCCCGGGGTCGCGCCGGGGACCACGGGCTGCTCCATCTCGAGCGGCGGCGTCTCTGCCAGCGTCGGGAAATCGGGATGCTTGGCTTCCGGACCCCAATCGCGGCCCACGAGCGGCGGCAACGGGAACGTGAGAATGTAATCGCTGAACCGCGAATCAATCACATCGGGGCTCATCCCGGCCCAGAACTGGCTGGCGAGTGTGTACAGCTGCGTCATCACGGGTTCGCCCACGCCGCGATCGGAAATCGGCTTCTTCGCCAGCGAAGCGTGCTGACCGTCGAAAACCGGGACGACTTTCCAATCTGCTTCTTGAATCTCCTTGCCCGGCAACACTTCGACCCGCTGCACGATGTAACCTTTGTACTGCGGGAAGTCGCGCTGCGGATCGTAGCCCCCCTTCGCCTCACGGAACGCGTCTTCGTAGAGCTTCATCTGCTCACGAATGGGCACCTTCGCCGTCACGATCGCCCAATACGCTTTTTCGATCCGCTCGCCGCCTTGTAACGGAATGCCGAGGGCACGGGCCATGTTTTGCACGGCACGACGCTTGGGATGTTCCTTGTCGAACGGCTCAGCGAGCCCTCCCTCTGGACCACCCCGAGGATTATTACGCCCTCGCGCGGCGCCGCCGCCCGGATTCTCGGCGCTCTCCTTCTGTTCCTTCGCCTGCCGGTCGGCTTCTTTCTTCGCGCGCTCGGCTTCTTCGGCAGCGCGGGCACGCTCTTGCTGTTTACGGATTGCTTCATCCAGGAAGGCCAGCAAGCCGGAGCCGCCGCTCGCGCGCACCGACTGCGCTTGCAGGAGCTTCGGATCCGTCCGCAATACGGTCGCCGCCACGGGCGAGTGATCGGGCAGCCCTTTCCATTTGTACCCCTCGACATCGATCGGCGCGTCGGCCTTTTCGCCGAGGGGCTTCGCTGGCATCACTTCGCTGGCTTGCTCGCTGGTCGGATCGGGCCATGCTTGCCGCTCCACAGCTGCCTTCGTTTCGCTAATCGCCTGGTGCAGCTTGTCAGCCTTGAGCTTCTCATCCAGCCGTGGCAGCGACATCGTCGTGTAGATGACGTACAGCGCCACCAGCGCGACGATCCCAATCGCCGCCTTCTCGCCGTGCCGCAAGAGCAGCCCTTTGGCTCCGCCAAGTCCTTTTAGATTGCCTGCCATTTACGAGCTCCTTGTTCCGCGACGCCACACCAGCGGCATGCATTACGGAGTTGTGGCCGCCACTGGCTGTTCGGCCGGCGCGCCCAGAATATTCAAGTTCGGCTTATTGAAGATGAAGATCGTGCCTTGCACCACCACAGTGGCCACATTCGGCCGCGCGAGGAACGTTTGCAGCCCCGTGCGATCGGGAAACGGGCTGGCATTGCCGCCCGGACCACCCATGCCGCCGCGGCCCGTGTATCCGCCACCGCCACCCGGCATGCCGGCCGCCATCGCATCCGGCACATTCACGCGCACCTCTTGCACTTCGACTCGCAATGGCTCATTCGCACAATTGGCAATCAGCGCTTGCAGCCATCGCAAATCCATTTCCATAACCAACCGCACCGGCAGCCGCTTGTACGCCTTGCCGAACTGATCGAAATCGACCGGCGCGGCCGGTGCATTCGGGTCGACTGCCGCCGGCGCTTCCTGCGCCGGACCACCACCCTCGGTGGCCCCCACGCTGCCAAACGGAATTGGTTGCCCCTTCTCATCCAAGTAACGGCCAGAGAGCAACGCTGCTTGCTCCTGCGCCGGCGACATCGGCATGTTCCCGCCCAGGCCACCGCCCCGCCCTTCCGGGCTCAACATCATCGGCCGACCACCGGGCACACCCGCTGGGGCCCCTTCCGGCCCGGGGCCAGCTCCCGGTGGACCCCCTTCCGCGCCCGGAACCGCCGCGGCCACTTGCGGCGGCACCATCAGCCGTCCCGGTGAACGGCTATACTGCGCCGCACGCGGACCGACTTCAATCGAATACACCGTCTTCACCGCCGCATTCGCCTTCCGCGATGCCCCCGCCGCTTGATTCGTCTTCGCGATCACATCCAGCAGCGTGTGATACACCCACAAGTCTTCCTGCGTGATCCAAATCCGCAACGACGACGGCCGCTGCGGGAAGTTCAACTCATCGCGAATCACGATCTGGTCGTTCTCCATCCATTGGCAAATGTAATCATCATCCTCCGGCACTCCCGCCATGCCGGGGTTGCCTTCCATGGTTCGCGTATAGCCGCCCGGCGCGCCCGCGCCGCCCGTCGCGTTGGGGTCGACCGGCCGTGCGCCGATCTGCTTCGGCAATTCGGGAAAGTGTCGCTCGATGTAGTTCTGATAGTTGTTCCGCAGCTCGACGGGAATCTCGTCGTTGAACTTCATCTTCTCCACGGCGTCGCGAAACGATTTGCTCAATTGCTCCGGCCACGTTAGCACGTGCGCACGCTGGCGATCATAAAGCTGTTGCCACAGCGCCTTGACGCTATCCGCCTGCGTTTTGTTTTCAGCCGTTTGGCGATCGATAATCGTCTGATTCGGATGGAACGAAGCGCTTTGCACGCCTTTCAATTGGCCCCAACCGCCCTCGATCGCCTGCTTGTTCGCGTTGAATGCCGCACTCAGCTTGTTCTTGCCATTCATCCAACAGCCAAGCGCAATAAGCACTACCACCACCGACAACACCCAAAAATGCTGCCGCTTGAGCCAGCCCAATGCTGCACGTACTTGATCCATGATTCACCCGTGTCCTAATGCATCTGTTCCTATGAGCTCGGTCCGGTCTTCGCCGCTTCGTCGCCAGTCGCGGCCGTGCCGGCTGGTGCTGTTGCGGGCGGCGTGCCTTCGGCTGGTGGCGCTTCGGCCGGCGCGCCCTCCGGCGTCGTGCCCGCCGGAGCAGCCTGCTTGGCCGCCATCTTCGCCAGTCGCTGGCTTCGAGGTTGCGGTTGCCAACAGAACTGCACGACAAAATCGTACTGCCGCAGTTTGTAGGTCTTCGGCATCATCTCGCCATTCGCACCGGCGACCATTCCGCCCGAGCCTTCCGGTCCAATGGTTGGCATCGGCATCGCGGGCGTTCCCGTCATCGTGCCGTCGCTCGTGTTGTCCACCGGTTCAGCCAGGTAGGTGACCGTTTGCACTTTCAAATTCGTGACGACCACCGGGTACTGAATTCCCAAGTCGGCCATCGAGACTTCCACCGGCGCGCCGTTCGGCCCATCGGGCAGCGAAACTTTGCCTTCCCGCAGGTTCTTGATAATCGTGTTGTTAAGAAACTGTTCGCCTTCGTCGCCGACATCGATCTTCGAGTCCGGCGGGTTGTTGTGCAGGTGGTAGCCACGCAATTCGATCACCCAACCGCCCGCGGCGAGGCCTGTCCCACCGCCGCCCTCCGCCGGAGCCGTGCTGCCATCGGTCGGCGTCGCGCTGGCGTCGGTGGCCGGCGGCGCTGCCGCAGTTGCGTCGGCCGCCGGCGCCGCCGGAGTTGCAGCCGCATCAGCGGGCGGAGTCGTCGCCGCGCCCTCGGCCGGCGGCGTCGTACCATCAGCCGGCGCTGCCGAACCAGCCGCTGCCGCCGCGGGCGCAGCAGCCTTGGGCAAGTTCGGCGAAATGCTCGTGTGCCACGGAGTCAGGTCGGCGAAGTACTCGCAGTCCATCGATTGAATATGCAGCTCCGGCCGCTGCGCGATGTCTTCGGCCGTCTCCTTCCGCTGTTCCGGCGGCCGCGTGTCTTTCGGCAACGCCGCGTCCAGCGCCTTCAACAGTTCCAACCACAATAGCCGGCCATCCACGTTGCTTTGCAACTCATTGCCGGTCTTCGTGATCGTTTCGAATTGAGTCTTCAACTCGCTGTGCTGACTTTCAAAACCTTTGGCCTGGTCGGCGGTACTCTTGGCCGACGTCAGCTCCTGCGCCATCGGCCCAGTCGTGTCGGCCGTGGTCAGCGACGAATAGTGCCCAAAGTAATTCACAGTGAACGCCGCCAGCAACAACGCCGCCGCCGCCACCGCCCACGGCTTCTTCGCCTTCACGAGCCGCGTGGTGATGATCTCTTCCGGCAGCAAATTCGTGTGCAGCTGCGAATTGCCGAGCGCTTGCACGCACAACCCGTACGCCACGCCGAACGTGAGCTGGTTCTCTTTGAACTGGGGGCCCGCCGTCGCCGTGCCGCCCACCAGGTTGTTGAAGCTGTCGATCAACTTCACTTCCTGGTCGAGATTCTGCGACAAGAACCGCTGCAGCCCCGGCAGCTTCATCGGGTTGCCAAGCGCGACCATGTCACCCAGCTTGGCATTGCGGTTGTTGCTCGTGAAGAAGCCAAGCGACCGCTGAATTTCCGCCACCAAGTCGCTGAACACGGGCCGCATCGCCTGAAACACCGCCTTCGGGTTTTCGGCCTTCATCGCGTTCCGCTTCAAGTGCTCTGCCTTAGCGAACGTGAGCTTCAGCTCCTTGGTGAGCGCCTTGGTGAAGTGGTTGCCGCCGATCGGAATACTACGCTGCCAAACGCGGTAGCCGTTCGTGATCACGAGATCCGTCGTATCGGTGCCGAGCGAAATGATCACCGTCGACGGCGGCGGATTCGCCGGGTCGTACGCGCCGGAAACATCCAGCCGGTCGTAGCATATGAAATTGTAGATCGCCAGCGGCGCGAGCTGAATCACATCGACGCCGATGCCCGCCGACTCCAGCGGCTTCAAATGCCGCGCGACCTGGTCGCGCTTCATCGCGAACAGGCCCACCTCCGTCTCGATCGCATAGCCTTCGTCTTCGCTGCCGATGAGCGGCTGATAGTCCCACACCACGTCTTCGAGCGCGAACGGAATCTGCTGCCGCGCTTCGTACTTCACGATATCGGGAATCTTCTTCCGCTCGACCGGCGGCAGCTTAATGAACCGCGCCAAACCGCTTTGCCCCGGCACCGCGATCGCCACGCTCTCGCCGGCCAGCTCATTGCGCGAAACGAATTGTTCCAACGCTTCTTTTACCAGCTCGTCGCGGTTCGCTTCCGGCTGCGTGAGAATCTTCGGGTACTCGATGTAATCGAATGCCTCGACGACGATCCGGTTTTCACTTTCGTGCGGACGGCAACGCAGCGCCTTCAGCGCGCACTGCCCAATATCAATGCCCCAAACGGCGCCACTCTTCGCCATAACCGAGAACCTCTATCCCTATTTGCCGCCGCGGTCCAATACGTCGGCGGCTGCCTCTTGGTATTGAAAGTCTATGCGCGCAGCTCTCAGTCAACCAGCGCTTCGCTTTGGCGCGCTGTGGCGGCTGCACCTGAGCCCCAACAATCGTGCGGAAAAGATGTTACGAATCGGCGGCCGAGCCAACTCCACTCTCTCATTGGGCGTCGCCCGACTCCTATATTTCTATTCTACTCGTGGGTTTTCCGTTGGGTAGCAATTCGGGACCGTAATCCCTGATTCCCCGGCATATTCAATGAAGTCGCGAAGCCCCGCCCCGCACCGCTCCACCCGCGACGTTCAACGCCTCCAGTTTCGATTCGCGGCCGTGGGCCATTTCTCTTCCCGGGCCGTAGACTAGTACGGAACATCCCAGGCGGCAACTACCACCAACCGGCGACTATCGCCTTAAATTCCTGCAAGATATTATGTTACGATCATGACCCTACGACGCGCCTCCGTGATCCTGCCGTGCCACGGCTGGGATGACTTCCCCACCCACCTCGGCAGCCAGGCCTCGGCCGAACTGTTAGCCGCCTGGACCGCCCTGTGGCACCCCACCATTCTTGCCGCCACCGAACAGCTCCCCGGCTGGCACCAGGCCGAAGAGCCGCCCGACCCCAGTTCGCTCGAACGCGAACTCGTGCTCGTGCCGCCCCCCAGCCGCGAGCGCATGCCCAGCGATTGGTGCGACCGCTTCGCCGCGACGGCGCCGCTTAACCCGCTGCCCGTTCTCACGACGGCGTCGCGGCCGGCAACTGTCGCTGCAATCTTGGCGCACGTGTCCCGTGACACCACCCCGGCAATTTCTGTCGACCCCACCATCGCCGCCGACTTTCACGCACTCGGCTACGCGTATCTCCACGTCGACCTGCTCACCCGCGCAATGCGCTACAGCTCGGTCCTCAACACCGAACACTTCAGCGCCGCCACAATTGCGGCCGCCCGAGCCGCACACACCGGCAACACGACCGCCATGCAGGAAGAACTCGCCCGCGCGTTCGACTTGCTCAACGATGCCCGCCACCACGTTTACTCAGTCGATTACTATGTCGTCGATCTCACGCTCGTCGCCGATTCGGTCTTGGGCGAACCGCTCCGCGCAAAACTCACGAGCGGCGTGCCGACCAACGTCCTCATTGCCGGTGAACAAATCGAACAGCTCGCCACGGCACATCCGGCAACGCTCGCCGCGCTCCGCAGCGCCGTCGCCGCCGACACCGCCTCGATCATCGGCGGTAAGTTTGTCCACCGCTCGACGAGTTACGAAGGCCCTGAAGCACTCGTCGCCGAAATCAGCCGCGGCCAACAAACCGCGTTGCAGTACATCGGTCGCGAGTACGAAATCTTTGGCCAGTTCGACTCCACCTTCACGCCACTCTTGCCGCAAGTCCTTCGCAGCTTCGGCTTCAAGGGCGCACTCCATTGTGCCTTCGACGGCGGCACCCTTCCCCGCGCCGACCAACGCAAAACGAACTGGGGAACCGACTCCGAATCGTCCGTCGAAGCCCTCTGTGTGACACCGCTCTCTGCTGCTGATCCCGACACTTGGCTGAGCCTGCCGAAGAAAGTCGGCGACTCCATCGCTCACGACCATGTCGCGACCGTCGTGCTCGCCGGCTATCCTGGTGCCGAATGCGAGTACCTCGACGACCTCCGCCGCGCCGCCCGCTTCGGCACCGTGCTCGGCAAACTCATCACGCTCGATGAGTACTTCCAAATCACCCGCCAGTCCGACGACTGGGTCCGCTTCTCGCCACGCGAATACGCCAACCGCTCGCAACTCTCCTGGAGCGCCGACGCGTTGTCGAACCAAGTGGCTGCTAACCAGCGTGAAGCAACTGCCGTCCACCGCCAAATCGCCGCCGGCCTCGCCGCGGCGACCGGCTTGAAACCCTGCGAAACTCCCACGACGCCGACCGACTCCCACGTCGTCATCAACCCCTGGAGTTTTGAAACAAACTACATATTCGGCCTCGATCCACTGACCACCACAGCGACCTCGCCCGCATCCACATCGCCCGCCACAGCCCCCGCGAAGCCCGCGCTGCTGCCCGACGTCCTCGCCTGCGGCTACCGTGCGCTCTTGCCTTCCGTGGTCGTATCCCCCGTCGCACTCGCCGAGGACCTTGTCCTCCGCAACGAACGACTCGAAGTCGCCATCAGCCAGAAAACGGGCGGCATCCAATCGCTCCGCATGCACCGCGACCGCAGCACCCGCGTATCGCAGCGGCTCGTCTTTCATCACGAAACGTCGAAGAGTGTCATCGAATCCCAAATGGTCGCCGGCCGCGTACGCATCTCGCGAAACGACGAACTCGTCGGCGAAATCACCTCCTCCGGCCGGCTGCTCGACCCCAAAGGCAAGCTGCTCGCCAACTTTACGCAGCGCGTTCGCGTCGTCCGCGGCATCCTGCCAATCATCATTGAAGTCGAACTCGAACCGCAGCAAATGCCCAGCGGCAACCCGTGGAAATCTTACTTCGCCAGCCGCATCGCCTGGGTCGATGAAGCCCTCGCCATTCGCCGCGGCACGAACTGGGCCGGGCGCGAGACCGAACGCGAGCAGATCGAATCGCCTGAATGGGTGGAAATCGACGACGTCATCGGCCGTGTTCACCTGCTTCGCGATGGGCCTGCCGTTCCATCGCCGCGCCGCCCCCAACTGGCTCGACACCCTGCTCTTCATCGACGGCGAATCGGCCCGCCACTTCCACTTCGCCCTCGGCCTCGATATGAAAAACCCCGCGCAAGCCGCTCCAGCCCTGTGGGCCTGCGGCCAACCGTACATCGCCGAAATGCCGGGCGCCCAATCGGCCCCCCGCGGCTGGTTTCTCCACGCCGGCGCCAAGAACGTGCTCATCACGCACGTCGAACCTCTCTATTCAAACCACCAGCAACCACCGACGATCCAGAATCCCCGACAGCCCCCGGCTCCGCCGGGGGTTCCACCGAACCGCCAACCGCGTCAACCACACCCATCGGCATCCGCGCCCGCTTGTACGAAACCGACGGCCGCGACACCCGCACCACACTCACCGCCTTCCGCCCCTTCACCTCCGCCCGCCTCACCGATTTCCGCGGCAACCCCATTGAAGTATTATCATTATCCAACGGCGCCGCCGAAATCGACCTGCCACCGTACCGCTACCTGCAAGTGGAAGCCGAGTGGTGAAAGGTCGAAGGGCGAGTGCCGATGTGAAATCGGTTCGGCCCTCGACCCTCCGCCCTCGACCCTCGACCCGCATTCCTGCCCCCCGACCTCTCACCCCTGACCCCTCCGCAGTGATCGTCACCATCGATGGACCCGCCGGCGCCGGAAAAAGCAGCGCAGCTCGCGAACTTGCGCGGCGGCTTGGATTCCGCTTTCTTGATACCGGCGCCATGTACCGCGCCGTCACGCTCGCCGCCCGCGACCGCGGCCTCGACCTGGCCAACCGCGACCAGGTAGCCGAGCTCGTGCCGACGCTCTCCGTCGACCTCACCGGCGACCGCGTACTGCTCAATGGCCACGACGTAACCACCGCCATCCGCAAGTTCGACATCACTTCCGCAACCCACTTCGCCGCCGATAACCCCGCTGTCCGCCAGCAGCTCGTCGCCTGGCAACGGGCCGCCGCGGCGGAGGTCAACGTCGTTACTGAAGGCCGCGACCAAGGCACCGTCGTGTTTCCCCACGCCGAGTGCAAAATCTTCCTCGTCGCCGACGAGCACGAACGCGCCCGCCGCCGCCATGCCGACCTGCTAACGCGCGGAGAACAAATTTCGCTCGAAGAAGTCCTCGCCAACCAACGCCAACGCGACGCCCGCGACGCCGCCCGACCCGTCGGCGCACTCGTGAAAGCCGCCGACGCCATCGAAGTCGCCACCGACGGCCTCACGCCCGAAGAGGTCGTCGCCAAACTCGAACAAATCGTTCGCTCCAAACAATGAACGACGAAAACGGCCAACCTGCCGCGCCGACGCAACCTCCCATAGCCGCGACGCTACGCGTCGCCGGCCCGCGCCGAACTGACTCGTCCACTAGCTCTACCCCCAACGCACCTCTCTGGAAATCTTTCATCGCCTGGCTCTGGTACGGCATCCTCTGGTGCCCCTGCTACGCCTTCAGCCAAATCTGGTTTCGCTACCGCTTCTCGGGCAAAGCGAACATCCCGCTCACCGGCCCGGTGCTGCTGGTGTCGAATCACCAAAGCAACCTCGACCCGGTACTCGTCGGCCTAGCCTGCCCACGGCAACTAAAATTCCTCGCTCGCCAAGGTCTCTTCTTCTTTCCATTCAACTATTGGATTCAGGCCCTCGGCGCCGTGCCGATCGACCGTGAACGTGGCGCGCTCGCCGGCCTCCGCATCACGCTCGACCTGCTGAAGCACGGCAACGCCGTGCTCGTGTTTCCAGAAGGCTCGCGCACACTCGACGGCAACCTCCAAGAAATGCTTCCCGGCTTCTGCTTGCTCGCCCGCCGCAGCAAGGCCACCATCGTGCCGCTCGCCCTCGATGGCGCCTTCGCATCCCTGCCCCGCGGCAGCGCCGTCATTAAGCCGCACTCAATCGGCCTACGTTTCGGCCTCCCGATCACGCCCTCACAATTCGGCCAATTGAATGACGAGGAACTGACAAAACTCGTCACGAAACGTATCGCCCAGGAGCTGGCCGCCGTGCAGCAGGAACTTGCCAGTGGCCCCGCCTTCGCCGGCATTTTCCGCCGTCCGCGAACAAATTCGCTGCTAGCGACACCCGCACAGCCGGCTTAACCGCCAAACCGCCCCTTTTTCAGCCGCCAGTTGGCCTATATTCCAAGCCCGCTAGCGAATAATCTTGGTCTGCGGTCATCCCAGGCTGCAGACGAACATCTACGGCTGGTTTTTGCGTACTCGTTCCAGGGGACGCTGCATACCGCATTCATTACATATATGGCAAAGCTTAAGAATATCCCCAATGACGCCCCGTCGACCGCGAAACCGTCGTCGACGGCGAAATCCCCAACCAGCAAGGCCGCTCCGCCGAAAGTCCAGTCCCACGCCTTTCGCGAAACGGTCGAGTCGATCGTCATCGCGTTTGTCCTGGCGTTCCTCTTCCGCACGTTCGAGGCCGAAGCCTTCGTCATCCCCACCGGCTCCATGGCCCCGACGCTCATGGGCCGCCACAAAGACGTCGACTGCCCGAAGTGCGGCTACCGCTACACCGTAAGCGCGAGCGAAGAAGAATCCGACGACCCCAACCGCCGGCCTTCCGATTGCATCGCCGGCATGTGCCCCATGTGCCACTACGTGCTGCCCATGGTGCCGAACTTGCCCGGCGGCAATCGCAACGAGGTGGCCAAACAACCCTCCTACAACGGCGACCGCATTCTCGTCAACAAATACCTGTACACGTTCACCGATCCCGAACGCTGGGACGTCGTCGTCTTCAAATTCCCCGGCGACGCGAAGATCAACTACATCAAGCGGCTCGTCGGCCTCCCCGGCGAATCGCTCAAGATCTACCAAGGCGACATCTTCATTCGCCCCTCCGGCAGCAACCACGACGCTGACTACAAGATCGAGCGCAAGCCCGCCGATAAATTCCTCGCCATGCGCCAGCTCGTGCACGATACCGAGCACGACCCCGCACAACTCGATGCCGCCGGCTGGCCGCTGCGTTGGCACGCCCCACCAGGCGACGCCAACAAATGGCAAGTCGAGAAAGCAGTTGAAGGCAACATCGTACGGCAAAAATACAACGTCGACGCCACGGGCGACTCGACCACCTGGCTGCGCTACGAACATTTGATTCCAAACGCCTGGCCCGGCGAAGAAGTGTGGAACAAAGTTCTTGATCCCCAGGCATCCCCGCCGCCGTCGTTCGCGAACGTCGATCGAGCCAAGTTGCGGCGACTGATCACCGATTCAAATCCCTACAACGGCCGCGTCGACCGCTTCCGCGCAAACCCCAACGATCCGCTCGATATCGAACCGGTCCGCCAGGGTCTGCACTGGGTCGGCGACCTGATGGTCGAGGCCGATGTCGACATTCAGTCTGGCGGCGAACTCCTGCTCGATGTCGTGGAAGGCGGCAAGCACTTCGGCTGTCGCGTCGATCTGAAGACCGGCGAAGCAAAACTCAGCATTCCAGGCCAGCCGGAACTTACGCCGACGGTCAAAACCGCGCTCGTCGCCCCGGGTAAGCATCATGTCGGGTTCGCGAATGTTGATGATCAGCTGCTCCTCTGGGTTGACGGCACGAACGTGAAATTCGACGGCGGCGCTGCCTACGATGTCGCCAAGGTCTTCGGCAAACGCGAAAACATCCTGCCGCAAACCAGTGCCCAGGATCTCGGCGACCTCGCGCCCGCCGGCATCGGCGCTCACGACGCGAAGCTCACCGTTACGCGGCTCCAGGTCTGGCGCGACTTATATTACATCGCCGATCGCTGGGATCTCGCGCAAGGCGCCGGCGTCGTTTCCGATTTCCATCCGCTGCCTGCCAACATCCTGCGAATGCAGTACGATCCGTCGACTTGGGATGAGTGGCGCAAACGCGATCACGTCGAATTCAACCTCAACAACGACCAGCTCTTCGTCATGGGCGATAACAGCGCCGAAAGCTCCGACGCCCGCCTCTGGCTCAACGAACGCAACGGCGGCCATCCCGGCGGCGCCTACCTCGACCGCCGCCTCCTCATCGGCAAAGCCCTCTGCGTCTACTGGCCCCATTCCTGGAACCAAATCCCCGGCACCCCCATCCCCTTCCCGCTATTCCCCAACGTCCAAGACATGAGGTTGGTGAGATGAGTTAGTCAAAAGACGAGAGTCAAGAGTCAAGAGCCAGACCGCAATTCTGGCTCTCGACTCTTGACTCTCAGCTCTCGACTAAAAGAGTCAGGAGGACTTTTCATGACCCTGCTACAAGTTCGCGGCCTCGTGAAATCATACGGCCGCCGCCGCGTGGTCGACGGCGTCGACTTCGAAGTGAACCCGGGCGAAATCGTCGGCCTCCTCGGCCCCAACGGCGCCGGTAAAACCACCACCTTCCGCATGGCCTGCGGCATGATCGATCCCGACGCCGGCCAGGTCACGCTCGCCGGGCACGATGTCACCCGCTGGCCCATGTATCGCCGCGCCAAAGAAGGCGGCATGGGCTACCTCGCCCAGGAGTCGAGCGTCTTCCGCAAGCTCAGCGTCGAAAAGAACCTGCTCGGCGTCATGGAACTCTTGGGCATGAACCGCCGCCTGCGCAAGCACCGCGCCGAACAACTCATGGAACAGTTCGGCATCACGAAGCTCCGCAAAAGCCGCGCGATGTCGCTCTCCGGCGGCGAGCGGCGCCGCCTCGAAATCGCCCGCGCCCTCGTCTCCGACCCGCAGATCATCCTCCTCGATGAACCGTTCACCGGCATCGATCCCGTCACAATCGACAGCATCCAGGCGATCATCCGCGACCTCCGCGACCGCGGCATCTCGATCCTCATCACCGACCACCAGGTCCGCGAAACCCTCGAAATCACCGACCGCAGCTACGTCATCCGCGGCGGCCAAGTCCTCTGCCACGGCCGACGCAACGAAGTCCTCAACCACCCCGAAGCCCGCAAACACTACTTCGGCGAAGGCCTGCAACTCGGCCTCGGCGGCGCCGCGTAACGCGATCACAGTCGCCGCGCATGCAACGATGCGTAACGCCTTTGACACCTTTTCTCCCTCTTTTCTCCCTGCCTTTTCTCCCTTTCATTTCGGATTGTACTTAGCCTTGCGTGGCCGCTTCCTTCACTATCTCTTCACTGTCTTTGCTAAGCCGATTCCACAGATCATCTTGCCGAATCTCTGGATGCTTACGCATGATCCAAACGACGTAGAGTCGCGCCCACCATTCACCCTTCGCGAGTTTCGTCAATTCTTCTCTGGCCTCTGGCAACGCTTGTTGAAAGCGATCGGTAAAACCATGTCGGTTGAGCCATATCGCGTTGCTAATAATGTGCTCTGCGAGAGCAACTTCGCGGCGAGCCTGACTTTCGATTTGTCGCGATTCTTGAGCGCGACGTTTTCGTAATTGCTCTGGCAATGTCGCTGGCCGTGGCGCACGTACCGCTTGGCGATTCTCGCGTACTCTTTGCAGCAAGCCGCTAATGTCTCCCTGACTGAAGACGAGTAGCGCCTGTCCCGGTGAGCGCTGATAAATGTAGTGGATGAACGGCACCGGAACGTCTTCGCCATGATTCAGCGTGTGCTGCACATACTTCAGGTACTCTCCGAAATTGGCCTCTTCCGCTTCACCCGCGCCCTTGTCGAGAGTTTGAAACCATTCGACCACAAAAGCGTGTAGCGCCACATTCTCAGTGTCGAGATACGGGGCAAGTACGGGGATCGTTTTCGCCGGCAGCGGTCGCAAATAATCGAGGATCGCGTTTGCGAGCATGGGCTGAGATTCGCCACCGGGAGCAACGGCAAAGATTGCGATCTGCTTCACTAACTCGGCATCATCGTCTCTCAGTTCTTTGAGCTTCTGAATCTCGCGAAACATTTCGACGTTGTTGCCGGCATCCTTACCCGGTCGGAGCGCCGACCGAACCTTTGCCAGTTGCTCTTGGATGGCCGGGTTTGCTGCGGCGCGGAGTTTATCCACGTCCTCTTGCGCGAAGCAGGGCGTGACCAGCACGACGGTGACGATTAAGGCTCGAATCATCGGTACAGGAAGTTGTCCAAACTATTGTAGATCAAAGTTGGTAGGATGCGTTCGCCGCGGAGCGGGAACCCATCGCATTCAATCGATCGCCTTTCCGATGCCCATTCTTGTTCGAATGAAAACGGGTGCCCAAATATTTATTCGAGAAACTGCAACCACAATCTCGCCGGTGGCCACAAATAATCCTTGCATTTGCCAACCTATTCGCTATAGTGGTCGCATGTTCACTTACCCTACGACTCGCCGCAACGACTGGCAACTCCAGCCCCCAGCCCCTGCTCTTTGACATCCCGAACAACACCGGTCGCCCGCCGGGCCGCTCGCCGCTTCGTTCACTTGGCCGCCGACTGAACGAGCACGGCTCGCGCTGCGCGCCGAGCAGGCCGCCGACGGCCCCTCGCTGCGGCGCGAAGATGCGCAAAATCCAGGGGAGAGTTTTGCGCATCGACTCGCACAGTACGCGGATCCGCGCGCCGTGCGAGATCGCGCGCAATGTGCGCGGGGCGCGCGCTGTGCGCGGGTCTCCCGACCCCGCACCCCGCGAATTTTGCCACGCACCACCCGAGTAAATTCACCCAGCCGCCGCATCACCACACCGCATGTTGCGACAACCACCCCACGTCGAAATCTCGCTCCCACAAGCAGTTACGCCAAAACCAATCCGCGCAACCCAACGGAAATGCCACCCCGCGAGAGTTGAATTTTGCAATAAAAAATGCGTTTCACACAAGTGTCAAAATGCTAATCGCAACATTAAGCGCCGCCGCGTCGGCCGCTAGCTTACACCCGCTCGACGCCCGCCCGGCCCGCTTCCACCACAAACGCCCCGCGCAGCACCGCCGCGCCGCCCGGCTTCGAAACATCGGGCACCGTCACATACTCGCTCCGCCATTCCTTAGCGTTGAGCGTGCACCGCACATAGCCGCGTTCCACGTTGAAGAATTTCACGCCCAGGTTTTCGGCCATGAGTTGCTTCTCGAACTTCTCGCCGCGCTCGCCGTTGCCGCCGCTCGAAATGCTCGTGCCGACGAACTCAGCCGCCACGACCGGCGACTCCGGCTTGAGGTCGTCGATCCGCAGATCGTTCACCCAATTCGAATGAATGTCGCCCGTCAGGACCACCGGGTTCGCGATCTTGCGGTCGTGCATGAACTCCATGAGCTTGTTGCGCTCGTGGATGTACCCGCTCCAAGTGTCGACGGCGAACCGCCGCTCGACGCCCGCCTTGCGATCGGCGACGCCCATCATCACCTGGTTCGCGAGCACGTTCCACGTGGCGTCGGAGCGAACCAGCGATTCCTCGACCCAAGCGAGCTGGCGTTTGCCCAGCATCGTTTGCTTGGGCGAGAGCATCTCCTCGTTGACGTCTCCGGATTTGTCGTCGTTCGGTTGCGGCGAACGATACTGCCGGCCATCGAGCACCAAAAAATTAGCCAGCCTACCGAACGCCGCCTGCCGATACAGCTGCATCTTCGGCCCCCGCGGCAACGACGTATGCCGCAGCGGCATCATCTCATAATACGCCTGATAGGCGTGCGCCCGGCGGATCAGAAACTTGGCCGGATCCGGCTCGCCGTCCGCCCGGTCGTTGGCGTAATCATTCGCCACTTCGTGATCGTCCCACGTCACAAACCACGGACAACGCGCATGCATTCCCTGCAGCAGCGGATCGGTTTTGTATTGAGCGTGCCGGGTGCGGTAGTTGTCGAGCGACACACATTTCGGGGTCGCGTGTTTGCGGACCTGATCATCGCGCGGCGCGCCTTCATAAATGTAGTCGCCCAGGTGGAACACCAGGTCGAGCTCATCCTTCGCCATATGCTCGTAAGCCGTGTAGAGACCCGATTCATAATGTTGGCACGACGCGAACGCGAAGCGCATCTGCTCCGGCGATGCGTCGAGCGTTGGAAGAGTGCGCGTGCGAGCGATGCGCGTCTCGGCATCGCCGCAGCGGAAGCGGTACCAGTACCAGCGGTTCGGCTCCAAATTGTCGACTTCGACATGCACCGAGTGAGCGAGCTGCGGCGTCGCGGTGGCCGTGCCGCGGCGCAGAATCTTCTTCATCGACTCGTCTTCCGCAAGCTCCCAGGCGACTTCCACGTTGTGCGGTTCCATCCCGCCATCGCCTTCCAGCGGCCGCGGCGCGAGACGCGTCCACAGCACGACGCCCCCGGCAGTCGGGTCGCCGGACGCCACACCAACCGTGAACGGATCACTCACGAACTTCGGCTTGACCGACTTCGCCCCGGCGACACGGCCCAGCAGCGGAATCGCCGATATTCCAGCTGCGTATTCCAAAAACACCCGGCGGCTAAGCCCACCTTCCCGACGAACCATATCGCTAAGCCGATCCCAGTTCATTCTGTGCCGCCTGCGGTTATGTCGCGAATTCGCATGAAATCGGCCACGCCTGCCCCGCTCGGGGGGCGGCGACAATTACTCCGTGGTGAATCTTCGCACGGGCGGCGGTGGTATACTATGGTCAAAGTTGGGGGGACTAATCATGAGCCGCATTTTCGCTCTGGCATTCGCCGTTGCGGGCTGCGTGTCGTCGCACGCCTACGGGCAATACACTTCGAACTGGCGGAACGACCTCAACAACCGCCTGTTCGGTGGCAGCTTGCCGAACATCAATATTGCCGGTGGTTACGGCATTCAGGGTGCCGGTGGCCTCCGCGCCAACAGCATCCTGGGCTCCGGTGGCCTGCGCGGCGCGAGCATCTTCGGATCCGGGGGCGCCGGAGGTCTCTACAGCGGCTCTCGATTCGCAGGCGCCGGTGCAAACAACGGTGCTCGGGCAAGCAATCCTTTCGGTGGTGTGCGCAGTGCGTACGGCGTGAACACCTCGCGTTCAAAGCCGTTCTCCGCGTATCAGTCGCAGCCGACGGTCAGCCCGTACTTAAACCTGTTCCGCAACGACCTCAACGGCAACAGCTCGTTGAACTACAGCACGCTCGTGCGCCCGCAATTGCAGCAGCAACAAACGAACGACCAACTCGAACGCCAGAATCTCCAGAACGCTCGCCGGCTACAGTCAATTGCCGCCCAACCCAAGTCGAATCCGCAGGGCTCCAAAGACCAGTACCCGACCGGCCATCAAACCGTGTTCAACTACATGGGCCATTATTACAACATGCCGCCCGCTCGCCAAAAGCGAGCGGCCTCGATGATGTAGCTTTTACTGCGGCATTGCTCTGCGTCGTTGCTAGTGCCGCCGCTCATGGAATACGGGCCAGGAGAGTTGCCGGCACGTCGCCAGTCTACCAATTTTCAACGGCGAATTCGCCAGATTCGCCGCCATGCTCGGCGATCGCTGATATTGTCGCTTTCGCCGCAAATTGGTACGATCCGCCACCCCTGATCGCCGGTCCGTCGCAGCCCGCCCTGGCTGCCGTAGCCGGCCCGGCATTCTCTGCGAGAACTCTCATGCCATCACGATCTGCTACGTTGGCTCAACTTGCCGAACTCGTCGGCGGACGCGTCGTCGGCGACGCTCAGGTTTCGATCTTCGGCGCCGCCGTTCTTGGTGAAGTCGGCAGCGGCGAAATTACATTTGTCGATCACGTGGATCGGTTAAAGCAACTTACCGCGACGACGGCCGCGGCGGTTGTGATCAGCGATAAGATCGCCAGTGCGTTTGCCGCTTCCGACTCCGGCAGCAACGCAAAGGCGGCGATTGTTGTCGGCGACGTACCGTCGGCGTTTGCGACAATCGTGATGCATTTCCGACCACAACGCGTGCGGTCGCAAATTGGCATCAGCCCACGGGCAGTTGTGAGCCCGTCGGCGCGCTGGGGCGAGAATGTCAACGTTCATCCAGGCGCAACGATCGGCGACGATTGCTGCATCGGCGATAACACGACAATATTGCCCGGCGCGCACATTCTCGCCGGCTGTGAGATCGGCTGCGATACGATCATCGGCCCCGGCGTCGTGCTGTACGAGAACACGATCGTCGGCGACCGGTGCATCATTGGCGGCAACGCCACCATCGGCGCGAATGGGTTTGGTTACAACTTCGTCAACGGCAAGCACGTACTCTCGGCACAGCTTGGCTTCGTACGCATCGGCGACGACGTGGAAATCGGCGCTTGCACGACGATCGATCGCGGCACCTACGGCGCGACGACGATCGGCGATGGCACGAAGATCGACAACCAGGTGCAAATCGCTCACAACTGCCGGATTGGCAAGCACAACATTATTTGTGCTCAGGTGGGCATCGCGGGAACATCGAGCACCGGCGATTATGTCGTCATTGGCGGTCAGGCGGGGTTACGCGACCACGTGCACATCGGCACCGGCGCCCGGTTGAGCGCGATGGCGGGCATCGTCAACGATGTTCCAGAAGGCCTGTTGATGATGGGTATTCCGGCGACACCCGAGCGCGATCAGAAGCTAAAACAAGCCGCGCTGGCGAAACTCCCCGACATGCGGCATGAGTTCAAGACGCTGCGACGGGCAGTGGCCGAAATGCAGAAAGCCGCCGGCATTCATCCCACGGTTACAGAAGCGGAACGCGCGGCATGAGTTCGCCCAAACGCATCGGACTGCTCGCGGCTTGGGGCCGCTATCCCGTGCTCGTTGCGGAGGCGCTGCGCCGCGCGGGGTACCACGTAAGCTGCCTGGCCGTGGCCGACTTGGCTGAGCCAGCGCTGCGCGAAATCTGCCAGGACTTCCGTTGGGCCGGCTGGTGTAGCCTCGGCCGCGGCATTCGCTTCTTTCACAGCTGTAATGTGCAACAGGCGACGATGGCCGGCAAGTTTCCCAAGGCGCTCATTTATCAACCGCGGGTATGGATGCGGCACTTCCCAGATTGGAAGTTCGTCAAGACATTTTATCACTTCTTGATTTCACACCAGCGCGACAACAAAGACGACACGCTGCTCGGCGCACTAGCCGATGCATTTGCGGCCGACGGCATCACGTTTCACCCCGCCACTGATTTTGCCCCGGAGTTGCTTGTGAAGCCTGGACACATTGCTGGACGTCCGCCATCCGGTAGCCAGCTTACGGATATCGAATTCGGCTGGGACATCGCCAAGCTCATGGGCGGGCTCGACATCGGCCAGAGCATTTGTGTGAAGGATCGTGCCGTGTTGGCGGTCGAGGCAATCGAAGGCACAGATGCGTGCATCCTCCGCGCCGGCGAACTGTGCAAACGCCGTGGATTCACGGTGGTGAAAGTCGCCAAGCCGCAGCAAGATATGCGGTTCGATGTGCCCGCCGTCGGCGTTCGCACGTTGCAAACAATGATCTCCGCCGGGGCGAACGTGCTCGCGATCGAAGGCGGCCGCACCATTCTTCTCGATGGCGACGAATTTCGCAAGTTCGCCGACCAGCACAAAATATCGGTGGTTGCGATCGAGAAGCGAACCATCGTCTCGGCGGCTGCGTAGAACGCCCGCGGCAGCCCCGAATGAACTTTGCCACCCAGGGATTGGTAGCCGCTCAATTCGACTTCCATCCATGCTGCCAACATGAGCCGTCGTGACGCCAACATCGCCGAGGCCGACACGACGGACGAAACGCAAGTCGCGGCCGCTAGTTCCAAGCCGCGATTCTTTGATCGTCGCGGCGTAGTGTTCGTAGAGTGGTGCGTCGCCATTGGACTCTTGCTGATCGCGGGTCTGCACGTCTTCTATCACGACGGCCTGCCCATTCTCGCGTGCATCAACGCGTTCACTCGGTACATCTATCTGCCTGCCTATCTGTGCTTGGCCCTAGCGATGTGGAATCGCCGCTGGTTGTTGGCCGGCATTAGCGCTATCGTGGTCGCCTGTCACGTGATGTGGGTCGCGCCCGACTTTATGCCAGGCACGGCAGATAATATTCGATTATCGGAAGCGAATGCGAATAGCAGCGCGAACCGTGTGCGAATTTTCTATGCCAACGTCCGTGCCACGAACACGGAGTTTGGGCCACTCTTGGATGAGATCAAGGCGGCAAACCCGGACATCATCATTGGCGTTGAATTCGCCTGGCACTGGCGCGAAGCGTTTTGGCAAGCGGGGATGGTCGAGAAGTATCCTTACAACAACGTGCTGAAGACTGGTGAATGGGATCAAGTGTTTTATTATTCGCGATTACGAGTGCAGAAAGATGTCGACGAGCGCGTTACGACGCGCACCGTGGTGTCACTGAACATTCCCGTGGGCAACGGCGAACTTAATCTCGTTGCGTTGCACTCGCTGCGGCCGACACAGTTGCTTGGCGATGACTACCAGTCTTATTGGAATCAGGTGTTGCCGTTGATTGAAAAAGCGCCGCGGCCCTTGGTAGTTCTTGGTGACTTCAACGCGACGCAGTATTCGCGCGTTTATCAGCAGGTGAAGGAATTGGGATTGCGAAACGCGCACGAGGACCGGGGACGCGGATATGTCACTACCTGGCCCAACGGAGCTGAGCCGATTCCCCCGATTCGGATTGACCAGGTCTTCTTATCGCCCGAGATTCGGTGCATTGATGTGGTCGAAGGGGTCGGGCAGGGGTCGGATCACAAGCCGCTAATACTCGACATCGAAGTCCCGGCGCGGCCCTAAGCCGGGAGGCTGGCTAAGAGTCACAGCCGCGTGCCAAAGGCCGGTTCAGAGGCATCCCGCCGCGATTTGAACGCATCGTTTTCTGCGCCGGGTGGCCAGCACGCGACGCAAGTAGCGGCTAGCAAAAGGGTTGAGTGTTTTTCTGCCGCAAAACCACTACATTCCGTAGGGGTGTTAGAGGCGGCAACGTCGCCGACAGCTTTCCCTGCTTTTGGGACCCGATTTATTGAGCATTTCAGCAATCTGGTTACAATGCAGGAGTGTCCCGCTGGCCGCATAAACGTGACTTCGGCTGGCGGATGGTGAAAACGAAGTAAGCCCTATTGGATGGGACGCTAGTGAGACGACCAGAACTCAGATCTCTCTTCGGAACAAAACTGTGCCGCCGCGTCGCGTAAGGAATCGGGCGGACTTGAGATCTGGGGACGAATGATTCGGCGATGAGGCTCGTCGAAGTGATTGCACAGAGAAGAAATGGCAAACTCAACTGTCGCCCCCTCAATTGAGTCTCTGCTGAGGCTTCCGCCGGAAGAGCCAGAGAGCTGGGTTCTCGGAACGAACCCTAAAGTGAATCGGATTGCGCGCCATGTGGAACGCGCGGCCGATGTGGAATGCACCGTTTTGGTGAGTGGTGAAACGGGCACCGGCAAGGAATTGTGGGCTCGCTTGCTGCACCGACTTGGACCGCGTCGTGAGCGGCCGTTTATTCCGGTGAACTGCGCGGCACTGACCGCAACGCTGGCTGAAAGCCAGTTATTCGGTCATGAGAAAGGCGCGTTTACAGGCGCTGCTGGGCGCAGCCTGGGCGTGTTCCGCGCGGCGGAAGGCGGCATTGTCTTCCTCGACGAAGTTGGCGAAATGCCGCTGGAACTGCAGCCCAAGTTGCTGCGCGTGCTGCAGCAACACGAAGTGACGCCGGTGGGCTCTTCGATGCCGGTGACGGTCGACGTGCAAGTCGTGGCGGCCACAAACCGTGATCTTGAATTGGAAGTTGCGGAGGGGCGCTTCCGTGAGGACTTGTACTATCGATTGAACATGGTGGAATTCCATGTGCCGCCATTGCGAAGCCGCGTGGATGACATTCCGTACTTTGTTGATTTCTTCTCGCGGAAGTTTGCGGCCCGGTATCAGCGGCAATTGTGGCAGCCCGATCGGGAAACGCTGCGGCAGTTCTGTGAGTACCGGTGGCCGGGTAATATTCGTCAGCTCGCGAATGTGATCGAGCAGGCCTACGTCCTTGATTGCGAGCCGCGATTGCCCGAGCGGCCGACGATGAAGAAGCCAAGTGATGCGGCGTTGCCGTTCATGGATCTGGCCCAGTTGCGGCGTGTGGCAGTGCAGCAAGCGCTGCGGGCGACGCAGGGGCACAAGAGCCGGGCGGCGCGGCTACTCGGCGTGCATCCGAATACGATGACTCGGTTGCTCGCGCAAATTCGGAGTGAAGATCCGAATGCCAAATTGGATTAACAGCGGTACCTCGGAACTATGAGCCCGCGGCTATTTGCCTTTGCGGGTTGATTCGCGAGCCTTTTGGCGAAGCTCTTCGCTGGTCCAACCTTGGCGTTCGGCTTCAAGAAGGAGGCGTTTCTGCTGGTCGTGCGGCAGGCGGGCGACGGCGGCGTGGGCTGACCAGGAGAGGCTGGCCACACGATTGTCGATCGGCACGCGGCGAGCGACCGATGCATAGCGGTTGAGCATTTCGGCGGACACCGCGCCTTCGCACGATTGGGAGAACGACTCACCAAACGTGTCTTCCCCAGCGTTAAGCAAGTCGCCGATCCACCACGGCCCCGCGCGTTGGCACCACAGAGCGAATTGCAAAGGTCCTTTCCAATCAGCGACAGCAGGCTTGCCAGATATGCGCACGCCGACCGACGTGAAGTGGAACGGCCCCACGGAGATTTTGGGAGGCAACGGCGGCATGTGATAAGAGTCGGGACGCCGCGGCGATTCGTCAAGGGCGCTGTAGGCACGTCGACGTAATGTTTTGTGCAGCACCCGAGCACTCCCCGTTATCGTTGCTGCTGTCGTCCTGTTGGAGCTTCCATGAATTGGTGATTGTCCACCAGAGGTTTACACCCCTGGCTCTTAACTTTCGCCGCTTTGCCGCGACTACGCGAGGAGCCGAAGAGCGCACATCGGTGGCCTGGGTGACAGTTGGTTGCGAATTGGCCCGCGTTGTTTGGCGCAATAGCGCTGGCTACGATGGAATTATGAGCGATTCAACTCCAATGTCGTGGGGCCAGTATCCGCAGACTCGGTTGCGACGCGTGCGGCGGTACGATTGGTCGCGGCGGCTGGTGCGGGAAAATCGACTCACAGCCGACGACCTCATTTATCCGCTGTTCATTCATGAAGGCGAGGATCGGCGGGAAGCGGTGCCATCGATGCCTGGTGTCGAGCGGTTGTCGATTGACCTGCTCACCAAAACGGTGGGAGAGGCCGCGGAATTGGGAATTCCGGCAGTGGCCTTGTTTCCGGCGACTGAACCGGCGAAGAAATCGCCGGAAGCCGAAGAGGCGGTTAACCCGACTAACCTGGTTTGCCGGGCCGTGCGGACTTTGAAGCAAGCCTATGGCGATGCGATTGGAGTCATGTGCGACGTGGCGCTGGACCCCTATACGAGCCATGGCCACGATGGGCTCTTGCGTGATGGTTATGTCGCTAATGACGAAACACTCGAGGTATTGTGCCGGCAGGCTGTGGTTCAGGCCGAGGCAGGGTGCGATATTATCGCACCGTCGGACATGATGGATGGTCGCATTGGGCGGGTACGACAGGCACTGGATGCAGGCGGCTTCGACCGTGTAAGCATCATGGCGTACGCAGCCAAATATGCCTCGGCATTCTATGGGCCGTTTCGCGATGCGGTGGGTTCAGCCACGAACCTCGGCGGCGGCGATAAGCGAACGTATCAGATGGACCCCGCCAATTCAGATGAGGCCTTGCGAGAAGTCGCCCTCGATATCGCCGAGGGGGCCGACATGGTGATGGTGAAGCCGGGGTTGCCGTACTTGGACATCGTGCGGCGTGTGAAACACGCGTTTGGAGTACCGACATTTGCCTACCAAGTGAGTGGCGAATACGCGATGCTGTGTGCCGCCGCTCAAAACGGTTGGTTAGATCGCGACAAGGCTATTCTGGAAAGCCTGCTGAGTTTCAAGCGAGCCGGCGCCGACGGCATTCTCACCTATTTCGCTCCGGTCGCGGCGCGAATTCTGTCTCGCTAAGGTCGATTTATATCGATTTTGCGTCAACGTGGCGCACTCCGGTTGTTGGCACCCACTTGTAATGGGTTCCCGCTCTGGGTTTATTGTTGCACCGAAAAAGTGAGACTTCACCTGTTTGGTGAAGTGTCGGCGTAAGTTGTTTCTATTTAAGGGCTTGCAGCATTCGTGCCGGTGCTACCTCACCAATTTTGTGATTGTCTCTCCTGAATTGGTGGACGGCTGGTCACCCCTAAATTCGGACCTAACACGTTAAGCCGTTGGTAGTTAATCGATCCTTGGAAATCGTTTTTTTGCGGCGGCACGCAAATAGCGTTGTGACACGCCGGCAAAGAGCGCGACTGCGCAGGGCGGTCGGCGACGGGAGAACCAGACGCTTGGTTCTCGTGAGCATGTCGGAAGGAATCCTGGAAAGGACCTGGATCAATGAGCCATAAGCAACAATACGATGCCAACGACCTGGATTATGGGACGGACAGCTTTCGCAGCGCTGAGCGATTTGATTCGGCTCAGCGGAAGCGGCCGACGATGAATCGGCGGCGCGGGAAGGCTCCTCAATCATTTAACGGGATTCACCGGCGGCGACGTCGCAAGATGGCTTGGTAGTGCGCGGTTCTAGCGCGTACTCGGTCACAGTGCGTACGCCGCTAAATTCGCGCGCCCATTTGGCTCGGTGACAGCGTGTGTTTTGCGCGCTTGAGTAGAAACGGGAGCAGAGGCGGGCAGCGTGGGGCGGGTGGCATTTGCCGACGAATAGAACAGTAGGCAAGTGCCGGAGTGTGGACGATATGTGGAGGTGCTTCATGCGGGCAGCCATGGGGAACCGCCGATAGTTGGTGCGCGCATCGGATGGCCGTGATGCGCAGGCGGGGTAGCAAAAGAGAGATGGGCCACGATGAGTGAATTGCACAGCAGCTCGCCAGCGATGCTGGTCTCAGCGGAGATCAGTAAGCCCCCACTGCGCCGGCAACCGGTTGCACTGAATACGTGCTTGGTGGTTTCGACATTGGCGCGGCGTGCCCAGATGTGGGTGCGTGCAGCCCACGAAGAACAGTGGATCACGATCGTCTGCACGACGGCCGACGACGCGAATCGGCAGGCGGTGCGGAACAAAGTTGATTTAGCGCTGGTTGACTTGCAGTCGGCATCGGCCGAGCTGGAGCCGAGGTTACGGATTTTGGTGGAGCAGTTGGCAGCTCGCAAGGTTCCGCTCCTGGCGGTGTGCGGCAAGCCAGATGACACGATGGGCGAGGTTTGGTCACGGCAGTTGGGCGTGTGGATGTATCTGCCGGGAGTGGATAGTCACAGCGATATTGCGCTGCTGTGCAGCGAGGCCCGAGAGATTTTGAAGAAGCTAGGCGACCAGGCGGCATATGCCTTGGGTTAACGGGCGGGACGTTTCGAGGCGAAGCGAATAGCGGATTAACAACAGGGACAGTAGAGACTGCAACGACGAGTAGACACCTTGGCGCTGATCGTCACGGGTCAACGGGGCAAGCAATCAGCAGGGAAAGGTCATGCGATGACGCCTTCGTTTCGAGTTGATTTCGATGATTTAGATGATGACGACGATGCGGCCGAGGCGCGGCGCAGCGGAGCGCCGGAGTTGTCGAGTCGGCGGACACGTGCGTCCCAGTCGCGGAAGCGCGCCCGGCGCAATCGAACGAACGATGTCGCGAAGCGAGGGATGCATCAGCGGCGAAACAAACGTCTTTCGTGGTAGCTCCGCGAAGGGCGCGTCAGGGTTGCCGGCGGCAGCAATGCGGCGGGCATTGAGAATTGGTTTGTTGACAACTTGGTTTGGATCGGCACATCGCTTGGCCATCGAGGTGGTGGTGCTGCACGGATGTGGTGCATTGATCGGGGCAGCGAGCCGGCGCGCGTACCGCGGCGGCTATTGAAACAGCAGCGCTTAGAGAAAAGGAACCAGTGATGCGATTGCAACGTGAGAAGCTACACCCAATTTTGACCCCGTTGATTGCGGCGGTCGTGCTGTTGGCGGTTGTGGCGCCAACGCAGGCGGCGTTCATCAACCTGACGCCGACAAGCGGCGTGAATTCGAACACGTCGGTGCCGTTGTCGGACCTCGTTTCCGGGGCGACGACGGGCGTGACGGTCGGCGACAAGATTTTCTCTGGCTTCAACTATTCATTTATTGGCGATATGCCGACCGCCAATAACGTGCAGGTCCTAGGGTTCAAGGATATGGATGGAAACTGGGGCATCAGTTTCCATGGTACGTTCCTGGATCTGCCGGGCGGCAGCGCTTCCGACGCGCTCATTCGATTCAACGTCGATATCGATCCGGCTTCGTTGCGGACGGGGTTCCGCATTAGCGATGCCCACTTGTTCATGAACGGCTACGGTGTCGGCAGCGATTCGGTGTTCACAGTCGACGAATCGTTCATGGAGTCGAATCAGCACCTCAACACATTTATTTCGACGATCAATGGGGGTGGGGTGAAGAGCAGCGACTCCACGCTCTTCGTGCCGCCGCTGACGACGCTGCATGTGACGAAGGACATTCTCGCGCTGGCCGCACAGAATGCGATTCTGCCTGCTCGCGCGACCGCGATCGACCAGTCGTTCTCGCAGATCATCGTTCCCGAACCGGCCGTTGCCATGCTTGGGCTGTGCGGCGTGTTTGGCCTGGGATTGTGGCGACGTAGTGAGCGCGGCTAGACCGGCTTCGGTCGGTAGTTGGATCGCTGTGTTGGTTCCTGCCAACTCGCGGAGGCGAGTTGTTATAGCAGCCTGGCGACAGGCTGCGCGATAAAAGAAGCCCTCGGTGCGACTTGTCGTGCCGGGGGCTCGCTGCATTGATGGGGTGAGCAGGTGAGTAAGTGAATAGGTTCACTTGGTCGACTTGGGGGCGTAGCGCAAGTGGAGGAGTGGGTCGCCGAAAAGGTGGTACATGAGGACGTGCTCGCGACGTTCGGCGGCGAGATCGACAGGTGCCGGGCTGAGGCCGGTGGCCATGGCATCGAGTGAGCTGCGGAGCTGATCCTCTGGCGCGGTATCGATGGTGCGGCGTTCGGCGAGGCGAAGTGTGTCGCCGAGGTGTTCGGGGCGGTCATGGAAACAGGCTCGCAGCAACTCGCAGCCGAGTGCGGTGTTGCCGTAGGGCATGGTTACACGCGTGGCGGCAATCACGGCGACCGGGCCTTCTTCGGCGAGGAGCAGCTCTTCTGCGAGGCACGCACGGGAGGCGTCCATGGCGCCGGTGTAACAGGCCACGAGCACAGCGAGCGGGCGATGGCCGGCGCACTTGAGTTTGGGTACGTCGCCAACACTGAGGATCGACTCCGTGCCTGAGGCTGTGCGAACGTGGTCGAGTTCAGTCGGGAGGCCATGGCCGAGATAGATCCAGGCGAGGCTGCCTTCGCTAAGCTGTTGCCGAGCGCGGGCCGCGAAGCTGAGTGAGGCGGTCGCACCTTGCAGGGCCTGGCCGGGATGAATGTGCTCGGTGATGTATTCGGCCGGCACCGATTGAGTGAGCACCTGGCGAGCAGCGGCTTCGATGATGGCATCGGTCACGGCGCCGAAGCCGCCCTGCCCCGAGGCGATGTTGAGCTTTCGTTCCCAATCGCCGTGGGCGGTTGCGCGTTCATATTCAATCGATTTGCGAAGGACCGCGACGAGTTGGGCCGTCGAGGTGGCAGGGATGCGGCCGATGGCGACGTCGGGGCGGCCGTCGCCATCGAGGTCGGCGTAGGGAATATCGGTGGCGATGGTTGGCGTGGAACCCCAACGCGTGTTGACCTTGGCGGCGAGGTAGTTCGTAGGGATAGTCGTCGCGGCTGGCGGCGCTCCACCATTCGGCCGGAAGTTGGTCACGTCGCCCACGAGTAAGACGTACTTCAGCTGGCCGGACTTGTTGGCGTTTCGAATCGCCAGCTGCGTTTCCGCGGTGCTGGCGAGCGCGTTGACCAGTGCGATGGAGTGGCCTTGGGCGGTGCGAAAGGCCTGCCATTCGGCGAGGCCTGGCTGCAGGGCCATGGGGCAGATGACCAATGTGTCGGCGGCAAGTATCTGGCGGCAGGCACCCACTTGGAAGATGACCACGAGCGCAAGGAGGGCGGAATGTTGCGCCGAGCGGAAGCGTGCATGCCGGCAGGCGGATGCTTGTTGATGATCGCGGCGGGCTGCTGTGTTTGGCTGCATTGCCATAAAAAATCTCCCGCCGGATTGGGGAATCCGGCGGGGAATTATGGCGATGTGCGCGGCGGGTTTCAATGGCGAACTTGGGCCGATTTTCGGGCAAGTTGCCGGGACGCTTTCAGCGGTTGGCGCTGGCGGCGACAATACTCCGGCGAGGCGTAGCATTGCGACGAATCGCGGGGTTCTGGTTTGGTGGTTATTTGAACTGAGGCATCGGGGCCGGCTACCAAGTCAGGCCGGTGCCAAGGGTGACGCCCTCGACAACCAGGCCGGCCTTGCGGGCGTCGGCGGAGGCGAAGGAATTGGTGGTGATTTCGCCGATGGTACCGCCGAAGCCAGCGCCGCCAGTGGGCAGGCCGTCGATGTCCCAGCGCTGCAATTCATAGCCCACGCGGAAAAAGAAATTCGCGGGGCAAAATGCGAGCGATTGCTCATATTCCCAGCCGCCTTGCAGTTCGAAGATGTACATCCGCGCATCGGCATCGGCGCGAGTCACCGTCGCAGCGCCGACTAATGGTGCACTCGGCGAAGAGGCAATGGCGCCATCGGCACGCGCGAACGACGTCGTATGGCCTTCTAGCTCCGAGCCGCGTGCCGTGCAGTAGACAAACGAGTGCGAATTGCCGATTTGGCGACGCAGCGTGCCGCCGTACGTGACGCCGGCGCCGTCGAAATCGATGCCATTTTGCAGAATCAGATTGACGAAGTTGCCAGTCGTGAACACGCCGAAGCCGAGGAAGTCGGATTCGGAACGCAGCTCGGCATGCCGGCCCCCTACGAAGGCATCGGCCTTCCATTTGCCCCATTGCCAACTCTTCATGCCTTCGGCATCGGCGATCGAGGCGTTTACGAAATCGGTTTCTTCGAACGTGGCGAAGTTCGTGCCAACGTTGGCGATGGCCGGGTTGGCATTGGGAACGTGCTCATCGCTGTCGGAGAGTCTCCAGTAGCGACCTTGGATGCTCCAGCCTTCGAGGATTTCGGCGCCGAGCCAGATTCGGGGGGCAAAGCCCCAGTCATCGACGCCGTTGCGTTCGCGGAAGGCGCGGGTGGAGACGCCGGGCCCGGTTGTATCGCTGAAGCTGGCTGTGGTCGTGCCGCCGGTTCGCGAGTGGATTCTGAGAGCGCTGAATTCGGTGCCGGCGTACAGATGCGGGCCATGCCACGGTGGGTCGCAGGAAACGTACGTGACATCGTTCGTCACGTAGCGGTCCTGATTGAGGATTTCGTCGGTGCTCGAAACGCTCGAGGGCGCTGCAGCTTGAGGTTGTGGCTCCTCCTCCATAGCGCGGGCCACGCCAGAGAACGCGCACGACAGCGCGAGCGCCCAAACCACTCCGTTGGTTGGCATCGTCACTCCTTGGTCGATCGTAAAATGCGAGCCGGATCAGGATTCGGGAGTCCGATACGGTCGCACCAAGCCTGCGGTTAGACGCAGGAAGTCAGTCTTCCTTTCATTCGGAAGGCGTGGCTGGCGGCTCCTACACATTGCTTGGGTCGCGGTAGGACCGCTGCGTTCGTTGTCGGCGGAAAAACCGGCAGAGCTTTCCAGATGTAGGAAATCGGCGGGCCGATGCGACGGCCAGCCCCAAGACAATGGACTCGCGGGCAAATGGGCATGCGGCAGCGTGGCGGCCGCTTGCAAGAGCGTCGCGGGCCGGTAGACTGAGTGGTGCGAAGATATGCGGGCGTAACTCAGTTGGTAGAGTGCTAGCTTCCCAAGCTGGATGTCGCCGGTTCGAGTCCGGTCGCCCGCTCTTAATCTCACGGGCTCGGTTGAGGCGACGATAGGCCAGTACTTTCTTCCGTCGCGAGCCGTACGACTCAAAAACCCTGGTGATTCACCGGCGGCTCTCGCTGTTCGAGAGTGTGAGGTGGCGGGCGTTCTAGCGTCGGCCGGTACTTCGAACGGCGTCTTCTTCCAGCGGCGCTCGCTGCTTGCATTGACGCCTGCCACAGCGAGGGTGTGGAGTTCCGCATTCGAGCAGCAACGTATATTTGCGGACCACGTAAAGGCAGTTGGGGCATTGGATAGGGCATTCTCCAGCTTCGGATTTTGGACTGGCAGTCTTTCGGTGCGGCTATGGATTGCAACGATGATTCGCGGGCAGGCAAATGCCAACTTGCGGTCCTGCTGGGGTTGATGCTGATCAGCGGCGTGACGCTATCGTTGGAGACTGCGTCCCATTTTCATCGCTCGGCGCAGCGCGAAGCGCGTGAGCGGTTCTCCGGGCTGGCGAATGGCTTGATCGAGGAAGTCATCGATCGCATGACCGATTTTCGCGGCGTTGCCAAGGGAGCGCGTGGTCTATTCGCGGCGAGCGACCAAGTGAAGCAGCGCGAGTTCTCGTCCTATGTGGCGTCCAGGCAGCTGTCGGAGGAATTGCCAGGAGCGATTGGAGTTGGATTTGTAAGTTGTGTTCGCCCGAAAGACGTCGAGGAATTCGTGGCTGCGACGCGTGCCGATGGCGCGCCGAATTTTGCGATTCAGCAACCTCCGGCTGCGGGGGCGGGATCGTGCGAGGCGGGCGTGCGTTCCATCGTGAAATATGTCGAGCCGTTCGAAAAGAATAAGGCGTACTGGGGGGTTGATTTCAGCCAGCTTCCAGCCTGTCGCGCTGCGATCGAGCAGGCGGTGAGATCGGGCGGGGCTCGTTTGACGAGTAAGATTCAACTCGCGCCTGATGATCCGAGGCGCGGCGTCATCTACTTTCTGCCGATTTACCGCAACGGAGCGAAGCTAGAGACTCCCGAAGATCGCGCGCAAGCGGTAGAAGGATTGGTTTTCGTACCGTTAATTTTCGAAGGCGTATTGAAAGGATTGGGCCCGCTGGAGAATCGCCTAATAGACTTGGAATTATGCGACAACGATGCACGTCGTGCGTGTGTGACAGCGGGCCAAGATTTGTACCTTGCTGGCCCCCTCGATTGGAAGGCGGTCGCCCGGCGCGAACATTACACAATGCGGATGCCGCTGCACATTGCCGGTCGAAGTTGGACGGCAGTGGTAACGTCGCTGCCGGCATTTGATGCCACGATCGATCATCGTAGTCCGCTGGTGGTCGCGGCGAGTGGCATAGCGCTAACGACATTTGCCGTCATTGCCCTATGGTCGGCCGGAACAGCACGGGTTCGAGCAGAGCACATTGCGCGTAGCATGACAACAGATTTGGCTGCGGCAAAGGAAGCTGCTGAAAGTCATCTGCGCGAGGTATTGGGCCTGCGCAACGCGCTCAAGAATCACACGATCTTCACGGAGACCGATCCAGAGGGCGTAATCACGTTTGCCAATGAACTGTTCTGCGATGTCAGCGGATATAAGTTGGAAGAGGTTCTGGGCAACAACTATCGCATTCTCAACAGCGGCGTTCATCCGAAGTCGCATTGGGCGACGGTGTGGAAAACAATCAGCAGCGGCCAACCGTGGCGGGGCGAAGTATGCGATCGCGGGAAGGACGGCTCCCTGTTCTGGCTGGACTCGATTATCTCACCGTTAGTCGGGCCGAACGGGAAGATCGAGAAGTACGTGACGATTCGGTTCGATGTTACCGATCGCAAGTTGGCTGAAGACCGAGTGGCCGCGAGCGAGCACTATTTGCGGGCGATTTTTGAAGCGGAGCCGGAATGTGTCGAAGTCCGCGAGGCGGACGGCTCGCTGCGAGATATCAATCCGGCGGGACTGGCGATGCTGGAGGCCGAGCGAGTCGAGGAAGTGCGCGAGTTGCCACTTGGCCACGCCGTCGCCGGGGAACATCGACTAAGCTACGCGAGTTTGCATCAAAGTGCGGCGTGTGGCATTCCCGGCACGCTGGTTTACGAAGCGGTGGGACTGCACGGCACGAAGAAATGGTTGGAGACGCATGCGGTGCCACTGCGCGAGAATTCGCAGGCCCATGGTGTGGCGACTGCTGTGCTGATGGTTACCCGCGACATCACCAAACGTCATTTGGGTGAGTCGCAGTTGCGCAAGACGTTGGAGGAAGTGCGGGCCCAGCGCAAGCAAATCGAAGAGTTCGCGGCCGAAATGCAGCGGAAGAACGCGCTGCTCAATGATTCTCGCCAACAAGCGGAGATGGCGAATCTGGCGAAATCAGAGTTCTTGGCGAACATGAGCCATGAAATTCGCACGCCGATGACGGCAATTCTGGGCTACGCCGAGTTGTTGATGGAAGACGGCGACATTTTCGAGGCCCCGCCGCGACGGATTGAGAGTATCCGCACGCTGCAACGAAATGGCGAGCACTTGCTCTCGATTATCAACGACATTCTGGACTTATCGAAGATCGAAGCTGGAAAAATGCAGATTGACCGCGTGGATGTTTCGCCGGTCGAACTTGTTGGCGAAGTGCTCAAGCTGATGAGGATGCGGGCCGATGGCAAGGGTTTGGATCTCAGTGTCAACTGGCCGGAAGAAGTTCCGGCGACGATTTCCACCGACCCCGTGCGGCTGCGCCAGATTCTGGTCAACCTGGTAGGCAACTCGATCAAGTTCACGGAAGCTGGCGGAATACGAATGGCGGTGACGTACGAGCCGCGCAGTGCGGCGGAATCGCTGATGCGGTTTGCAGTATCGGATACGGGCATCGGGATGAATGAGGAGCAATTGGGCCGATTGTTTAAGGCGTTTTCGCAGGCCGATAGTTCGGTCACACGAAGGTTCGGCGGAACCGGGCTGGGGCTGCTGATTTCGAAGAGGTTGGCTCAAAAGCTGGGCGGCGACATCACGGTCACATCGCAGCCAGGCGTCGGCAGCACGTTTACCTTGGCGGTGGCGTGCGGCCGCGCGGAAGATATTCGACTGGTGCGTTCCGAAATGCCCGCGGGGCATGTCGTGCTGCCGGCGTTGGTGCCCCAGCCTAGCCCGCGAAACGCGTTGGCAGGCTACCGCGTGCTGCTGGCAGAGGATGGGCCGGATAATCAGCGGCTGTTTTCCTTCATCGTCCAGAAGTATGGCGCGGCCGTTACGATCGTTGACAATGGTAAAGCCGCGGTCGAAAAGTGCACGGTCGATGGCAGCGTTGACGGCAAAATCCTGGACGAGCCGCCGTTCGACGTGATCTTGATGGATATGCAGATGCCAATCATGGATGGCTACACGGCCGCGGGGCTGCTGCGCGATCGCGGAAATCGGGTGCCAGTCATCGCCCTTACTGCGCACGCGATGACGGGCGAACGAGAAAAATGCCTGGCGGCCGGTTGCGACGATTACTTGTCGAAGCCAGTGGATCGAGCCCGCTTGATCGCGAAGATTGCGAGCTATCCGAAATTCGAGACGGGTGTTGTCGCTGCGGACGAAAAAGCCGACGCAGTTGCTGCAACGAAGTGAGGCATTGGCGCGAAGGCGTGCGAATTCGCGGTGAGATGCGGCGATGCTGTCAGACGCCGGCGATCTTCACGAGCCAGTTCACAATCAGCGCGGCGATCAAGGCGTTGCCGAACCAAGCCGGCCAACGGCGGGCAACGATGCCGGACCGCAACTCCCGCAGCGCGTAGATGCGATACGGAATCTGGACCACGACTGCGAGAGCCAACAGCCAGCCAAGGCGATGAAAGTGGAATGAGGCCGCTAAGTCGCCGGAGGCGAGGGCGATGAAGCTGCGGGTAAGGCCGCAGCCGGGGCACTCGATGCCGAAGAACGCGCGGCTGCCGCACATTTCCGGCAGCTTAACGTGCGGCCAAGGAAGCACGACTTCACTCGTGCCGCGAATCGACAGCAGAAACGAGGCCGCGATGATGAAGATCGCCACGGCCAGCATGGTCCAATGGCGGTCGAGAAGCTCGCGGCGACGGCAAGCGGCGTAATTCGAGCTGGGACGGGATGCGCGGAGGTTTGAGTCGACGCCAGCACCAAGCGGCAACAACGCGATCGTCGCGTCGACATCAACCGCCGTTTCTATTGCGCCTCGGCTCATGGCTGAACATCCTGGCTACCAGGCAGCGAAGCGGGGGTAGCGACGGGTTCGCACCGAAATGTCTGGCCGCACTTGGAGCAGCGTGCGTTGCGACCGGCGGAGGCGGCCGGCACTCGATACGCGGCGTGGCACGAACCGCATTGCACGGTGATATTCGTTGCGGTGCCCGTGCTGCCGGCCGAGGAGGCGGGCTTGTTCTCAGCTGATTCGGCCGGCGGCGCGGAAGGGGGCGAGTTCGCGTCTGTCGACATCGTGGGCGACGCGGGCGAGTTCAATTCGCGTGCCAGTGCCTGTTCAGAAGAAGTGGCCGGGGATTCTTCCTCGGGCAGCAGGCTGACGGCATCGAGCGGCAGGCGGTCTTTATTCAGCTCGACCCAGCGAGCCGCCTCGCCGTTGAGCGGGCTCTTAACATTGTAGCTTTGATACGCGAGCATCTCGCCGATGCGCATGATGATCGAGGCGAGCGACTCGCCCGCGCCCCAATGGTCGCCGACGCAGATAGCGTGCGGGGCGATGTTTGGATGAAACACGGGCGACAGCATGCGGCACACCGGCGGCAGTCGGGGATAGTTGAGCGGCAGCACGATTTCGACCATGTGGGCAGGCACGGTTTGCAACTCGTTGCCGACCATCCGCAGACTCTTGATGCGGTATTCGAGTTGGTAGCGTTCCGGTGGATCGCCGGTGGTTTGGATGAGCCGAACGCGCGGGTGGCGGCGGACGTACTCTCGAACCTTCGCGATGTCGGCCGTCAGGCGGCGCAATCGAACCGTGCTCATTTGCTCTCCGGTGCGGCGTCCTTCTCGACAGGCAGTTCCTTTGTGGGAAGCGGATTCTTCGCCAGTTCGTCGTCGTTCTCGGCGGCCGCTTTCTGTTGCGGCTCTGTCTTTTCGACTTCTCCCGCCACGTTGATCGGGGCCGCGTTCTTTTTTGGCAGATGTAATCGCTCGGGAGCGAGGTCAAGGAGCGTTTGCAGGGAAATGGCGAAGCCGATGCCTTCGGCAAAGCGTTTGTCGCCGGTCATGCTGTTGATACCGACGAGCCGGCCGGAGGCGTCGTACAATCCGCCGCCGCTGTTACCGGGGTTGATGGCGGCGGTCGTTTGCAGAATGCGGATGTTGTAGCCGTCGTGCGTTTGGCGGCGAACTTGGGAGATGTCGCCGGCGGAGTGGGTCCAGCCGAGGCCGTGCGGATTGCCGACGGCAAACACGTTGTCGCCGATGTGCGGCGGGGCGTTTACATCCCAATAGGCTTCTTCCGATTTTCCGACGGCAATCGGCGCGGAGATGATCGCGAGGTCGACGCCATGCGGTGCGATCCACTCGACGGTGGCGGGCACGGAGGCCGAGTCGACCGTGACGACACGTACCGTGTTGAGCGAGCTCAAGTCCTGCGGCATGGTCTTCGTGTTCTCGGTGTAGTTCATGTCGACGACGTGCCGGTTGGTAACGATGTGCGCCATGCCATCGGCAATGTTGAGAATGACGCCCGAACCGAGTCCTTGGCGGAGACCGACGCCGGTTTCCACCAGCACGTTGGCCCGCATGGCCCGCGCGATACGCTCGGGCAGTTCATTGAGCGAATCGGGGTCGATCGTCAGTTGGTTCAGCGAGACCATCATATGCGGTTCGCCGAGATAGTAATACAAGCCAACCGACCAGCCAACGACGTCGAACAGGCCGATCACGATGCCGAGCACACCGAGTGCCAGGCCGCGACGCCCGTAAGGGTGGCCGACGAGCGCGATGCAACCGCAAACCATGGCGATGAGGCCGGTGATCAGGCCGAATAGCGGAATGCCGATGATCGAGACGATGAAGGCGGCGACGGCGACGCGATTCCAGCGTGGCCGCTTGGCCTCGGTGCCAGCAGTATCGTAACTAGCTGAGAATGCCGGCCGCGTCGGCAATGATTCCGCGGCGGCGAGGTCTGCGTGCGTGATCGAGAGCTTCGGCAAGTTCGGACTGGCCTCCCGTTGCATGGCGGCGCGGCAATCATAGCTGTTGCAGCCGCCGCCCGCGTCCCAGCAGATGCTGTGGTGAATGGCGCCGCAGTCGCGGCAGATGGAGACCACGTTGCCGGCTTCGATCTCGTTCGAGCAGCGCGCGCAGAGCGTGCCCGCTTCACGAGATTCGGCGATCAGGGTTCGCGGGTTTTGACCGGTCACGGTGGTGTCTGCGGTGGGGTCTTCGCGAGTCTGCGAGGCATTTTAGTGAAACAAGCCACTGGCTGCCAAAAACACAAGTATCAGCAGGCAATACACAGCCGAGAGAATAAACGCCGTCCATCCCATGATAGCGAACAGCGGCCCGGTTTTGGCGAGTTCGGCGCGCCGCGGCAGCAAATACGCGAGCCCGAACAGCAAGCAGAAGGGGGCCAGGCCGCCGATGATCGAGGTGATGAAATAGCCGACGATGATCCGCTTGAAGTTCTCGATCTTTTCGCCTTTGACGACTTGTTTGCGTAAGTCGGCGATCGTGAGCGGATCGACCGAACTGAAATCGGTGCCGCAGTAACGACAGCGAAGGGCAATCGACTTGATCGTTTCGCCGCAGGCCGGACACTTTTTCGTATCGCCCCAGGCCGAGAGAGGCGTTTGCACGCTGTGCTCCGATTTGTCGATCGCAGGGGCGTGATCGCAGCCGTACGTGCCGCAGCCGCCGATCTCTGACCAGCAGTCCTTGTGGTGAATCTGGCGGCAGCTGGGACATTCGACCGATTGCTCGGTTGGCTCGATCGTCGACTGGCAAATCGGGCAGGTCGTGCCGGCCGGAGCTTCGATTGCGACGGCGGTTTTCACGACCGGCTCACTGGCAGTTGACGCCACAACGGCGGCGGTGCCGCTCGTTGACTCGCGTGCAGCCACAGCGGGCATGGCGGCCCGCAGCACGGTCTTGCACTTTGGGCAGCGCAGCTCGACACCGGAGTTGTCATTGCGGACGCGCACCTTCGCGCCGCAGGCGCAAGTTACGATTGCGGGATCCATATTATCCATGTTCCGCCACGTGCAGCGGAAACCTTCCCGGGCCTCATTCGAAGCGCATTCGCCCGAACGCGAGGCTAACTGATTCTGGCGAAAACAGCTACGAGCCTTCCGCCGCGAGTATGGCGTCTTACCTAGTGTTGTTGTGCCATCGCTTGGATGATCGCTTGTATTGCACCCCAGATGAACTGCATGCACAGCGACACCAGCAGCATCTTTTTGCCCTTCGGTTTGCCCTGGATCAACCAAATGATGCCGATGATGCAGCCGATGCCCGAGCACAGGATGGCGACGACCCACTCGCCGGTGCTTAAGTCTTCATCGCTGCTGCCGCCAGAACTCTTCTTCAGCTTTTGTTCTTGCTTGCGCAATAGCGGGTCGAAGATTTCGCCGCAGTAGCGGCATTTGACTGCGTCTTTCTGAATCATTTCGCCACACATGGGGCACGGCTTGCGGTCATCGCCGACCGGGACAGACGGCGCCGGCTCGGCGAAGTCTTCGTCGCTGAACGGTCGCGGGGCGGCGGGTTCGGCTTCGAGGATTTCGTCTTCGAGGCCGGCCGGCTTGGGCTGCGGAATCTCGATGACGCCGCCGCATTTGGGGCATTTGGCCCGTTTGCCCGCCGCACTATCGGGCGCGTTGAATGAACTGTGACAAGCGGAACACGTGACTTGAATGGGCACGCCAAAACTCCTACTCAAGATGGTGAACGCAACGGTTCGCCAGTTACGCAACTAGCGAGACGACTCTTTCATGGAAAACTCCAACACGGTCTTTCCCAGGACGATCTGATCGCCATCGCTCAGCACCGTGCGGGTCACCGGGATGCCATTCACGTACGTGCCATCGGGGGTGTTGCAATCTTCGATCTCGAACCGTCCCGCACGGTTCGTAATCGTTGCATGCCGGGGTTCGATGGCATCGTCTTTGAACAGGTAGATGTCCGCTTTGGGCGAGCTGCCCAGAACGGTGGTATCGCGAAACAAAATGAACTGTTTGCCGGCGAGCGGGCCTTTCTGCATGAGCAGCCAGGCGGTTTTGGTCCAGCCTTCGACGAGGCCGACGAAGAGGCCGACAAACGCGCCGATCGTGGCGAAGCCGACGGCGCGGCTGTAGGTGGCTTGGCCATCCGCCGAAGTTAGGATCAGACTGATGGGGTCGAACAGCAAGCCGCCGACAAGGCCACCGAGGACCGCGCCGACAACGCCGTTGAGGATGACTTTGCGTTCGTGGAGCGCGATTCCCTGACCGAGGCCGGAAGGGATCGAGGCGATACTCCAGGCCGCCGCTCGGCCCATCATGAGCACCAGCAATGCGAGGCCAGTGGGCATGACGCCGGGCTGCGGGTTGTCCCACAGCGAGAGCGAAACTCTGGTCATCAAGGCGAAGACGATGCCCGTGGGCACCAGTGCGATCAGCCCGCCAAGGAATCCGATGCACAGACCGATGGCGCCACACTTCGCGGCGCGGGGAATGTTGCGGCAGATGATGCCTTCGGCGGCGCCGAGGAACAGGCCCACACAGCCACCCACGATGGGGAAGAAGAGGATCTTCGCGACGTCAACTTCGTCGCGGGCGTTGGCAGCCGAGTCGTCGAACCATGGTTCGAGGCAGGCCCAGCCGACAAGGCCGCCGATCATCGAGCAGATCGCGAGGTAGAACCAGTTCGCGTACACGATGCGGATGAGCCAGGGCTGATCGTTCACCGGGCCGACGTCGCGGCGCAGGTAGTTCTGCATTTCGACGTACGAGTCGACTTCGGCCGTGTGCAGGTCGGTCGTGTTGATGCGAATGGGCGAGCTCATTGCGGGCACCTACTTCGGCGGATTGGCGGCGGGCGGGGCGGTGGCCGCGGGGGCAGGCGTCGTGGTTGGTTGTGTGGTCGGTGGTGCGTTCTTATTACTTGGTGGTGTGGATGGTGTGGTCGGCGACGGCGGTTTTGCTTCAGGCGGAAGCGGGGCAGCGGCGGCTGATTTTTCAGCGGACTTTTCGGTCGCTGCTGGTTTATCAGTCGCCTTTTCGGCGGCCTTGTCGACCGAAGCGGCGGCAGCCGTCGATGGCTTGGTCTTCGTTGCGGTTTCGGTGATTCGCCGCAGTTCGGCTTGTTTCTGGGCGGCGATCTGCGCCAGTTCCTTGCGGTTCTCCTCGGTCAGGCCATAGACGTCTTGGATACGTTCCAGTTCCAATGCGCTGACAACCAAATTTTCGTGCAGCAGGCCGCGCAGCTTGTTGATATCGGCGACTTGTTCTTTCGTTAGCTCCGTTCCGGGCGGGGGGAGATCGTCGAACGTTTTCAGAATCGCGCCGACCCGCGCACGAACGGCGGCGACATCGGACTCGAAGCCTTCGCGGACGAGCTTGGTGTTCGCGAAGTGGGCGACGGTGCCCTCGATGATCATTTGCTTTTCCCAACTCGAACGCCACGTGGCGTAGTAGTAGCCGAGCAGGAAAGTGAGCAAGAGGCCGATCATCGTGGGCACCATGCCGGATGTGAACGGCGACGCCGGCTGGCGATTGGCTGCATCGTAGGCGGCGGCGCTGGCTTGGGCCGCGGCCTGGTTGGCGCTCTCGGCCTTGTCGTTGCGGCGGCTGGCGTCGACCGTGCAGATCGTGTCGCCGATCCAATAATGGGCAAGCGGCGTTGGCTTGCCGTTGCGCCAGGCGAAGATGCCTTCCAGGTCGCGCACTGGGTCGATTACATAGGCCACCTGGCCGGGCGACGAGAAGAAATGCTCGTGGATGAAGCAGTCGCGGTCCGAGAGAAAGATGCCGAAGTCGGGGTGCGTGTGATACCAGCCGACGATGCGATCATTGGCGAAGCGGGAGTCCATCTCCTTGTTGATCTGAGCCCAGGACTCGTGCGTGAACGTGACCTCGGCGAATTTGCTCGCCGCGTTTTCGCAGCGGATGTAGCCGCTGACGAGCGCGTAGGGGCCGTTTTCGTCGGCAAACCAGTTGCCGACGAGCACGCCGCAAATTTCGACCGTGATATCCGCCTTGGCATGTTGTTCGATTCCGCGGCGAACTTCCGGCGCGAGGTGGAGGCGGAAGTCGGCGCGGGATTCCGCAGGGAACTTTTTCGTGGCAAGCGATTCGTGGCGGAGCTCTTTGGCGTCGACTTGACTCATGTTTGGTCTCCACAAGCGGCGAGCGGGCCGAGCACCTGATCGCGGTCGCCCGCGAATTCATAGTGCCGCAGCTGGTCGCCGGCGCGGCCGGTGACGATATCCCAAGCCGGCACGCCAAGTTCCGCGAGCGTTTTGTCGAGTGGGGCATCGGCATCGATTGTGTGATAGATGTTCGGCGTGCAGTCGGCGCCGCAGCGTGGGCAGTGGCCCTCGGCTTCGGTGACCGCGCCTAGCGACGCGAAGTGCGGGAAAGTCATGTTGCAGGTCGCGCAACTTAAGGAAGCCAACAGATCGTGATTGAGATCGACAACTGCGTGCGGCCCGAGGTCGGCGCGCACTTGCTCGAGCAGCGCGCCGGCGGTGGTGTTCGACGCCTTCCACGGCAGCGGCGTGATGTGGGTCATTGCATCGTGACTGGGGCAATCAGCGAGGCGGGTGTAAGTGGTGAGGTAGCTTTGGTGGTTAACGCCGTCGAAGACGAAACCCTGGCCGGAGAGCGGCGTGAGGCCGTGTAGTAGTTTCACAGCTTCCTGCACTTGGATGCCGGCGATGACGGAGGACGTGGTGGGCGTCGTGGGCGTGCGGCCCTGGCTCATTTCGGCTCGAGAAAGCAGTGCGCAGCTGCGGCGGGCGGCAAGCATCTTCCAGTCGATTTCGCTCATCGTGCATTCGTAGCAAGGGCCGGTGGCGGGATCGAACACCCGGGCGACGCCTTCCAGTCGCTCGATTGCGCCGTCGATCCACGGCTTGCCGACTTTGGCTGCGGCCTGATTGATGGCCACGCGGGCTTCACGGTTATCGAGTCCGCCGATGATGACATCGGCCCAGCGATAAACGCCGAGGCCGAGATCGTAGACGATGTTGCCGACAAATTCTTGAACTTGCATGCCCGGGTAAATATCGCGGGCACGCGCCGCGGCTACGCGGGCTTTGCTGTGCCCGCAATCGGTCGTGCGGAACAGAACGGAGCGTGAGAGGTTCGACTCTTCAATTTTGTCGAGATCGGCGACAAACAACTGGCCGACGCCGAGTAGCGCGAGGTTCTTGATGATTTCATTGCCCAGGGCGCCGGTGCCGATCACGAGGGCGCGGGCTTTGTTGAGTCGCCCCTGGTCCCACCAGGAGATGAGCCGAAACCGTGAGAAGCGATCCTCGTCGGCGTTCAGGTCGATTCGCACAGCGTCGCTCATGTCGGCTCGTGCTCCTGCTACCGGTGTGAACCGGTCGTGTCGACCACCAGCATGATGACGAAGAAGGCCCAGAGGAGGGCGAGGGGGACGCCGGCGATGATTCCGAACCACGCACGGCCTTTGCCGCGAAGCGTCGGATCGGCATTGATTTGTTTGAGTGCGGCAATGCCTGTGGCGACGCCCGCGATGCCAAATATTAAACCGATCAACGGGAAGAAGGACAGCAGGCCGCAATAGCCTGCGATGATCGCCGACAGCGGCCGGCCGACGGGCAAGAGGGCCCGATCGATCGCGTCGTGCTCGGGGCGAGGTTTCGCCGTTGGGTCAAGGTATTGGCCACAATAGCGGCACTTGCGTGCGACAGCCATGATTTGCTCGCCGCACATCGGGCAAGTTTTCAATTCATCTGGCATACGATCCGCAGTCCCCCGCCGGCTGTGATCTCTGGCTGTAGTCGCAGAATGTCGCCATCTTTCACGCCGGCCGCCGACAGTGTTTCGGTATCGAGCAGTTGGCGGCCGGAGGCTTTGTGATGGAACTTATAGCTCATCAGCTGGCCATCTGGGCTGTTGCGCGGCAGGCTCATGCGTTCGATCAGCACGGCGATCAACCGATTCACTTCGGCGTCGGCCGGCACCTCGACCAATTGCCGTTTGTTACCGGTCGCGTCCCAAACTTCGATTTTAATCTCGTTCATAGAATCCTTGAGGCTCAGCGGCGCCGCAGCGCCCCCTCAGGGGGAGAACGTAGAATGGCCCATCGCGGCTCAGTATAGCGACGAGTCGAATAAATTGCGAGATTGGCCGGTGGTGAAAAACAGGTCGTAGGCAGGGGTGAAATGCTTACCTGTTTGGTGGGTGAGCCATTGTTCGTAGCGGAAGATGGGTGGTTCAGCACCAAGACTTCAGGCCTGGATTTCGAGCGCGCCGCCGAAGCGGCGGCGCACGCAAGCCGGTTGATGTTCGTTCGATAAGCGACGTGTGCAACAAGCCCTTGCGCGCTACAATTCTATCGATTGACAAACAGGTCATCAGCAGGAGCACGGCGATCCTCATGCCGCTCATGAGGCTCGCGCCGATGCCTCCGGACTGGGGACGGCCTGGCTGATTTCGACGGGAATCCTCACGATCGGTTCATTCGCACAGCGGTCTTCGCAGGGGCCGCTAGTGACTCGGAAAATGCTCATGGAGCCGCAGCCCGCTATTGAATCGCCGCGTGAAGGACCAGCCGAACAGCATCGAGCCGGCGTGCTGGGAGTGGTAGTGCGCATATGTTGGGTCGTTCAAGTCTTCCTGTTGCTGGGCATTTTGCTTTGGATCGTGCGCGACGGTATGTTCGCGTCGACCGTGCGCGATGTCGCGCATAACATCGAGGCGCATATTCCGAGCGATGCCCGCTACGGCATGTTTGTCGAATGGACGAGCGGCATGCTTACACTGTGCAGCATGGTGAGTCTCGGTGTGCTGACGGGAGTGGGAGTTGCTGCGGGGTTATGGGGTGGTTGGCCGTCGCAGCGGAGCGTGCGGAGCTGGTTTGCCTTCACGGCGCTTATCGCCGCCTGGCTGGCAGTAATTGTGGGTTGGCGCGACCTGGCGTGGTTCGCGCAACAGCAACGCTTGAAGCTTCAGCTTCAGCCATTCGCAGAGGTTGCCGCCTCACTCGATGCCGATTGGCCGAAGGTCGACGGCGAGCGCGAGGGAATCGGGAGTTTCATGGTTTATCCCGTCAGCCGGCCGACGATGCTGATGGTGATCGCCCAGGCGCCGCGCGAAACCGCGCCGCCGATTCTGGCGATTGAAAAGACCGACGACGGCGCGCTGCTGTTTGCGCTTGGCGGCGGTGAGACTGGGGTGTGGTTGGAGAGGCGCAGCAACAATACGCAGCCGCAGGATTTCGTGGGAGGCGTGTCGACAACCTATCATCTGGTCAAAACGACGCCGCTCGGCAAGGGCTGGTACCTGTCACGGTACAATGCTCGTGATTACGATGGTGTCGGACTTTAGGCCCTCGCCTCGTGCTGTGATCTTGATCTCGCCCGGCTGGCCGTCAAGTGATCGCACAATTAGCAGTGCTTTACCGAAAAACAGTTTGCGGTGGTCGGCTTGAAACGGTTCGAGGGAGAGCGGATCGCCGTTGCCCACAGCGGCGATTTCACCGGCTCCTTCCACGTGGAACCGCACTTCATTCTGGGCGAGGGGGCATACATTGCCGTCCGCATCAACGGCCTCGACCAGCAGGTAGCTCAAATCATCGTCTGCTGCGACGAGTTGGCGCCGATCGGCCGTGAGTCGCAGCGCCGCCGGCGCGCCGGCCGTTCGCTGCGTGGCCGTGCCGATTTGCTGATCGCCCTTGTACGCAACGGTCTTCAGTTCGCCCGGCTGATAGGTGACATCATCCCACCGCAAGCGGTAAGCGTATGTGACGTCATAGTACGTCGACGCCGTTTCTTCCGGGTAAACGGCCACCTCGTTGATGCCGGGAGGCGCGCTGGCGTCTGGGCGCGGGAAGGCGATGCGAATATATCGAGCGGTTGTGTCGCAGGCGTGCGCCGCTTCGCGCGGGCCACCCCACACTGGTTCCGGCGGCGGCGATACTTCTGCCACCGTTTGCCAGTTCGCATGGTCGAGCGACGTTTGAATCACATAGGTGTATTTGTTCGCTTCGCGCTTGAACTGAATCAAGAACGTTTTGACGGTGCGAGATTCGCCTAGGTCGATTTCCCAGGCTGAGGCCTGGTCGTCGCTGGCGGCGCTCCAAGCGGTCGCCGGGTCGCCATCGCACGCATATTTGGCCAGGTTCTCGCCGCGGCTGGAAGTTGCTGTTGCTGCCGCCGCGGCTGCGAGTCCGAGATTGTCGGAACGCTTTGGCACTTGGCCCTTGGTTCGCTTGCCGAGCGACTTGCCATTGAGGAACAGCTCGGCCGAGTCGCCATTGGTGTACACGAACACCGGCACAGTCTTGCCGAGGCGTTCGGGCCAGTTCCAATGCGGCACGATGTGGACGGTAGGTGTGTCGGGCCGCCAATGGCTGCGGTACAGGAAGTACCGGTCCTTCGGGAGGCCGCACAAATCGACAATGCCGAAGTAGGAGATTGTCGCATGTTGAGTGAAGGGGGTCGGCTCGCCGAGGTAATCGAAGCCGGTCCACACGAACTCGCCGCCGACGAAGCGGTCATCGTGCATGAGTCGGAATTCCGCATCGGCAATATCCGACCAGGGGGCCGCGTTCAGGTCGTACGAGTCGACTTGCAGCTTGTCGGAGTAGTCGACCTTCGTCGACGGCAACGGGAGGTCGTAGAATCCGCGTGTGCTAAGGGCCGACGCCGATTCGCTGTAGAGAATCGGCTTCGTGGGATAGTTCTCACGATAGCGGGCATAGCGGCGGGCGTAATTCCAGCCCGTTAGATCAAGGGCTGCGAGGATTCCACTTGCCGCGTGATCGGGATTGTCGCAACCCATGCCAACTGGCCGCGTGGTATCGTACTTGCGCACGACTTCGCGCATCATCGCTACGCGCTCGGCATTGACGCCCTGGCGATCGGCCGGGATTTCGTTGCCGATCGACCACGTGATGATGCTCGGATGATTCCGATCCCGCAGGACCATGCTGCGCAAATGCCGCTCGGCGTGGGCCTCGTGGGAGGGTTTGCCGGCAACGCGATCGGCCGTTTCGTTCCACTTGTCGAAGCACTCGTCCCACACAACGAAGCCCAGGCGGTCGCACAAGTCGAGCATTTCCGTCGCCGGCGGATTGTGGCTTGTGCGGATGGCGTTGACGCCCATATCGCGCATGATTTCGAGCTGTCGCTGCATCGCCCGTTTGTTGAACGCCGCGCCCAGCGGACCTTGGTCGTGGTGCAAGTTTACGCCATGAATCTGCACGCGACGGCCGTTCAAATGAAAACCATCGTCCGCGGTGAACTCGCACGTGCGGATGCCGAACGAGGTGGTTTGCCGGTCGATGGGAAGGTCGGCAGTGGGATTCGGCAGCCGTTTGTCGTTCGAAGTGATCGTCGTTTCCAGCGTATAGAGACGGGGCGAATCGACATCCCATCGCTGCGGGTTTGAAATTTGCGCGGCGAACTCGATTTGTTGCGAGCCCGACGCGGCGAGCGTTATCGTCTTCGTTTCGGCTGCGACGACCTTGCCGTCTGGATCGTGAATGCGAATGACGGCATTCACCGCGGCTTCTTGGGCCGAGTGGTTTTCCGCTGTGGTTTGAATGCGAACTGTAGCTATTTTGTCAGTGACTTGAGGCGTGGTAATGAAAGTTCCCCATTGGGCAAGATGAATCGGTCCGCGAATTTGCAGTGTGACATTGCGATAGATTCCGGCGCCCGGATACCATCGCGTGCCATGCTTTGTTGTGTCGACGCGAATGGCAATCGTGTTGGGACCTGTGAGATTCACCAAGTCGGTCGCGTCGATTCTGAAGGGCGTGTAACCATAGTCCCAATCGCCGGCGAGCTGGCCGTTGACGTAGACTTTCGGAAACGCCATGACGCCGTCGAAATCGAGGTAAACCCGCGAGCCGGGCGGACAATCGAGCGGGCAATTGCGGCGATACCAACCGATGCCGCGCCATGGCAATTTCGCCGCGTAGCCGTTCTCGTTGGGGTCAAAAGGGCCAGCGATTGCCCAATCGTGCGGCACGCGCACTGGTTGCCAAGAGGAATCATCGAACGCTGGAGCTTCAGCGCCCTGATGGTCGCCGCGCGCGAATCGCCAACCCGTGCGCAGTTGCTGGGAGGAGCCGGTGGGCTCGCCTGCTGCCCCCGCAATGGCCGCGAAATCGGACGCTCCGCAGGCCAGCCAACAGAGAAGTAGCTGCAAACGCATCGCCCGGCTGCCGCGGCAGACATTCATTACTTCACCAAATCTTGGTCTGCACGCGAGTGTACTCCGGCATTCGCCTGCCGACAAACGTCATTCTCCACCGGACTCGGCGGCGCGCGGCGGCTGCCGCTCATCGAATACATTGATCACAGGCAGCGCATTACCGGTCTGGTCGAACATCCCGCGGCTGGCGAGCGAGCCGGGCGGCACGGCGGGTTCCCACCAGAAGATGCCGCGGCCGCGGCCGTTCGGCGTATTGCGGACGATTTCGTCCACATCGTGCAAGAACGCCCGCTGCCCCTCGGGCGTTTCTGGATAGGGCCCATCCTTCGTCGTATATTCGGCCGGTCGCCAGTTATACGCGACCTCGACGAGAATGATATCCTTGTCGTATGTGCGCGCCATGAATTCCATGTTCGCGCGGAGGCTGTCCAGGCTGCCATGCCACCACGGATAGTACGACTGGCCGATGACGTCGAACTCCACATGGTGGTCGCGGCAACGATCGAAGAATCGCTTGGTCGAGGCCTGATCGCCGCCACGGTCGATGTGAATCATGATCTCCGGCCGCTTGCCCGCCGGTGACGCATCGTTCACGCCGCGAATGCCGGCCTTGAGCAGATCGGCGAAATTTGACCAATTCTGCGGTGCGCGGCCATCGGGCCACAACATGCCGCCGATCACCTCATTGCCGATCTGCACCATGTCGGGTGCGGCGCCCGCTGAGCTTAACTCGGTGACGACCTCGCGTGTGTAGGCGTAAACCGCGTCGACAAGTTTCTCATGCGACAGCGCTTCCCACGCCTTCGGCACGAATTGCTTCTGCGGGTCGGCCCACGTGTCGGAGTAGTGAATGTCGAGCAAGAACTTGAGGCCGAGTTTCTTGGCGGCCTGGGCTTGCGCGATTGTGTATTTCAGATCGTTGGGTAAAGAGGTAGGCGTGTGGAATAGCCGCAGGCGGATCCAGTTGTAGCCGTGGTCTCTAAATATCTGTAGGCCCGGCTTGGCCTCGCCGGCGTCTTTGAAGACGACGCCCTTCTGTTCGGCAAATGCGAGAAACGACACATCGGCGCCGACTGCATACTCGGCGGCACGAATCTTGGAGACGCCGCACAACAAGCAGGCGCTGAAAGTGGCCGCGGACAGCAGCAACTCCAAACGCGGCAGATATCGCCCTTGCCGTTGCATGCCCGCGCCTTTCATTCGAGGTCGACCGATTGGTCGTCGTGCCGATTGGCGAGCAGCCGCAGCACAGCAACATCGGTGCTCTTGTTCACAAAGTGCGCCGAGCCATCGGCCATCACGAAGTGGCAGCCGCCGGGGTGCTTGCTGCCGAAGCTCAGGTCACTGCGTTTGGCAACAGTCGTGGTGATCGTCGATGAGTACGAAGCTTCCTCAATGGCGTAGCGGATTTGAGCCTGGTTTTCGACCCAAAAACCATCGCCGAATTTGCTCATGAACCAGGCAAGTTTATCCGGCGGATCGAAGTCGCCTCCGAAGAACAGCGAGCCGGCATACCAGGGGGCCACGTCGCCGCCGAAATCCCAGGAACATTCGCCGACCAGGAACGTTTTGCTGGAACCGTCGGTAATCTGCTTGTGTTTGATCGCACTCAGCGGATACATGATTCCATTCGTCGCGTGCAACCCCCGCGACTTTCCTTGCGGCCCACACGCGGTCGTTTCAAAGGGCACTGCACCCGGGCAGATGTCGTCTAGTTTCGCGCCATTCACGGCGTAATAGTGAGCCCGCAAAGGCGTGTCGAGTGTCTGAAAACTCGTCGAGAGCCCTTTGTCATAAATCTGCGTTGGCTCCGACCGCACTTGCGTTGGGCATCGCAGAAACGGCAAGTCCTTCTCCACCATTTGCTCATTCTTCGGATCGCTCCAACGCACGGTGAAGTCAATCAAGCCCTTGAGGTTCTGCTCTTCGAAGTAGCCAAGCACATTGGCGATGTACCCATATGGTCCCGGGCCAACGGAGGGCGGGAACTGCCTGCGGGCAACTTCGTAGTTGATCACCGCGAGGCCGACTTGCCGAATCTGGTTCTTGCACTGGGTCCGGCGTGCCGACTCGCGAGCCGCCTGGATCGCAGGCAGCAAGAGTGCCACCAAGATGCCGATGATAGCGATCACGACAAGCAACTCGACTAGCGTGAAGCCGGTCGATCGCTTGTTCGTTAGTTTGCCACGCCTCATCATCGATCCGCTCTCCGTAACGCACGCGCCGCGATTATCGCACCGCTGCCGATCGCTTTCGCCGCAATAGTGTGCCAGCGGCTAGCAGCGCTACCACCGAGGTCGCAGCCGGTTCTGGTATGGCGGCAACTCCGAGGCCAGCTCCGCTGCCGGCCACATTGCCGAATCGCGCCCGCCACTCGGTGTAATCCTCCAGCGTGACCGACCCGGCCGTTGCGATCTCATTTTGCAGCGGTCCGCCATTGCGCCACAGCACATAGTCGGCCGCGTCGACCACGCCGTTGCCGTTGTAGTCACCGCTTACTCCGGCAGGCAGATCGTATGTGGCCACGAAGTTCGAGTCACCATAGCCGCCGCTGGCAGTTTGACTGAACGTGGCGAAGAACATGCCGAATTCATTCGTGTTGATGTAGTTGCTGGTCGCCAGGAAATAATCCCCTGGCGGACCGTAGTCCGACTCAATCTCGTTCTGGCCTTCGAGGTAATCGACACCGAGCGCCGAAACCTGCACCGGCGTGAGCGTGCCGGCGTTGTTATTCACGAACACTGCTACGTAGTTGTTGTTTGTGAGGTCGTCATCTGTATCGGCGCCGTAGGTTAGCGGTAAGTGGTTGAAGTTGAACGTGATCGGGGCGCCGGTCGCAATGCCGGCCGTCGACGCAATCGTATTCGTCGACAGCCCAATCAGTTCTGGCGAATTCGTCGTCAGCGTCGCGAGATTCATAAAATAGTTGTTGATAATCGCGAGCTGGATGTTCGCCGCCGCATCGGCGGTGCCCGATTTGAAGAACTGGAACCGATCGAGATGCACCGTATCGGTCGCGGCCAAACCCGGATTGGGACTGGGGCTCACGCTGGGCTTAAATCCTTGGGCATAGATCGTTCGCCACGTGCCGCCATCGGTGTACGAATTGCTGAACGTGATCGCCCCCGCAGGCACGCACGTCGCTGCCACGACGGCAGCGCTCAGCACTGCTTGCGCCAAAATTGTCCTAACTCTCATCGCCGCCTCCCGTCGAAGCGTCCCGATAATTCAACCGTTGCGAAAACTCACCAACCTACGAATCAAGAATCACCAAGTGTGTTTCGTGCGTCTCACTCGAATCGCTGCCAGCAGCATCCCAAGCGTGCCCAGAATTACTCCCGTCGGCTCCGGCACGGTTTCCAGCGTCGCGCGGAAATTCGCATCGCCTGCGTAGCTGAATGTGCTGAAGAACCCCGCATTAATGAAGTTGCTCGTGGCGTAATTGAATTGGCTTTCGGTACCGTAGTTCGTCGCCGGGTGAAAATCGCCGCCGCCGACATCGATATAATTCGTTGCCAGGGCCGATACTTTCACCGGCGTAAGCGGCGCACCGTTGCCGACATCCGTCCCCACATTCACAAACACCGCGGCGTAATCGTTGCCATACACGAGCGGCAGATTGCTGAAGTTGAACGCGATCGAGTCGCCCGTCGCTATTCCGGCCGTGCTCGCGATTGTGTTCGTCGAGAGGCCGACCACGGTGGGAGAAGTGCTCGTCATGCTGGTGACCGTCGGCGAGCTTGGAAAAAGACTGTTGAGGATTGCCAGGCGAATGTTGGATGCCGCATCCGCCGCCCCGGACTTGAAAAACTCGAACTTCGTCAGGTACACCGGAGCACCGGCGCTCAGGCCGGGGTTCGGGCTGGCGCTCAAGCTCGAATTAAATCCCTGGGCGTACAAGGTTTGCCAATTGCCGCCATCGAGGTAGGAAAGCGTGTACGGCCCGGCCACGGCAAGACTGCCCCCTGCCACAACCACAAGTGCCAACACGCACCCACGCAACGCGCTGTGAATCATTAGTGCTACTCCCCGCTAAAGTGGAAAAGACCGGGGCGGCAGCGACGAGCTGCCGACAAGAGTTCCGCCCTTACCTGTTTCAATGCAGCTGCCGCGGCCACGTCGGCCTTCTAACCCGATCGACCACAGCCAATTACTTGGTACATTGTCACCGCTAACGGTTCGGAGTTCCAGCAATCAGCCGGCGAGCGCTAGCTGGCGGTCCTCGGTGTTCTAACCGCGGGCTAGGGCCCGGCGGCTAATCCGAAACCCAAGGGGGCGACACGGCACCAAAAGCTGCCCTCAACCAATGTGTTCCCCCCTCATCGGAAAATCTTAACAAGATACCGCCCAAAATCGAGATTTTTGCTAAGAAAACTGGTCGGTCGGGTAAGTTATGCAATAGGGCGGAGAGTACCGTGGAGTCGTTTCGCTGGACCGCGACAGCATGTTCAGTTAGGGCTGAAACGCGAGTTCGCAGCGGTACTAGTTCCAAATTTGGTGGGGCGGGAATGCCGGACGACGAAGTTGCCAACTTGCCGCCCGAGGACCCGCACGGCGTGGCCGCCATGCGCGAACTCGCTGGCCTGTGGGTGCACTCGCAGTCGGTCATCTCCGCGTACATCACGGCCAACGTTTTCGATTTGCACCATGCCGAGGATTTGGTGCAGGAAGTGGCCCAGGTCGTGGCCGAAAATTTCGCCAGCTACGATCGCAACCATTCATTCGTGTCCTGGGCGCTCGGCATCGCGCGAAACCGACTGCTGAAGTACTATCGCACGCGGGCCCGCGATCGCATGGTGCTCAGCGAAACGGCGCTAACGCGACTGGGCGAAGCGCTGGCTCAAACAGAAGCCGAAAGTGAAGACCGCCGCGAAGCGCTGCGCAAGTGCTTGGAGCAGATCACGGGTCGGCGGCGGGAAGTGCTCGAAATGCGCTACCGCGAGAACGCGAAAGTTATGGAGATCGGCGCGAAGTTCGGCATGTCGGCGTCGGCCGTATCGGTCATGCTGCACCGCGTTCGCGATGCACTGCATGATTGCATCGAGCGGCAGGTGGCCAGGTCAGGGGCATAGCCATGTCTGAATACAACGAACTGGATGCGATCCTGAGCCGCTACTTCGATGGGTCGATTAGCGATGCCGAACTTGCGCAGTTTGAAGCGGCAATCATCTCCGACGCCGAGTTCTCGCGCCATGTGGCGCGGTGGTGCGTGATGCATCAGCACATCGGCGATTTGCTCACTGAGCGGCTGCTGCACCAGTTGATGGATCAATACGCGGCCGCCTCGCCAGCGCTGCGGCAGGAGATTTTCAACAACCCTGCCGCCGGCAAGACGCCAGCCGCGAAGCCGACGGCATCACAGTCGTCCGCCAGCAATCGAGCGAGCTGGCCAGCGATCACGGGCTTTTGGAAGATGGCTTTCGCGACAGCGGCGTTGATCATCGTTGCACTGTTAGCCAGTCTGTGGAAGCCTGCGCATCAACCTTCGACGGTCGCGACAACTTCTGCATCGCTGAACAGTTTCCCGGTCGCTGATCACCAGGTCCGGTTGGCCACGCTTACCCAGCTGGTCGATGCGAAGTGGATGCCCGGCGCGCCCGAATATCACCACGGCCAGCAGCTCATCAGGGGTGATCGTGTCGCACTCGAAACGGGCATGGCCAAGATTACGTACGACTGCGGTGCGGAGATCGTGCTCGAAGGCCCCTGCGAGTTCATCGCCCGCGATGCGATGGTCGGCTACCTGAAAGCGGGCAAGATCACCGCCGACGTTCCCCGCCGCGCGTTCGCGTTCGCGATCCTTTCTCCCGCGGTCGACTTTGTGGATCTCGGCACATCGTTCGGCCTCAATGTTGGCGATGCCGGCCAGGCGGAACTGCACGTCTTCCGTGGCGAAGTGCTCTGTAGCCGCAGCGCTACGGAGGAGCGCGCTCGCAACGCGGTCTATCACGTTACGGCCAACAATGCGGTCGAATTCCGCCCGAAAAAAGACGGCCCGAACGACATCGCGATGAACGAACAGCAATTCGTTGAGCATTTCAATCTGCGGCGCGGCACCAAGACGCAAACAGCCCAATTGCCAGGCGCGAGTCTCGCACTGTGGCTGGCGGCCGATAACGGCGTTACGACCGACGCCCGGCAGCGCGTGATTTCTTGGCAAGATATTCTCTACGGCGACAACCAATCGGGCGAAGACGCGATCCAAGTCGACGAAGCTGCTCGGCCGCAACTTGTGAAAGAAGCACTCAACGGCCAGCCGGCCATCCGCTTCGACGGCCAATCCGATTATCTGCTTACCACACCGCTCGCTACAACCGACGACCAAACCGTGGCATTCGTGTGCCAGTTCTCCGCCAGCGCACTTGATAAATCGCGCCGTTGGGGTGGTCAAATTATCAATTACGACGGCCCGCCGAGCCGCTATTTGAGCGATACGCTCGAACCCGGCGTGCTGCAGATCGGCGAACCGCTGCTGGAGCATGAGTTCAAACCCACGCTCCTCACGGCGCAAGTTTTTGCGGGCTTCATCGGCAGCGCGACCGTCGAATCGGGGCGCGTCGACGCGACGCCGGTCGGCATCGATTTGCCGGTGATCGTTACGTATCGCTACGATTTGACCAATGCCCGTGCGACACTCTCCATCAACGGCAGACCATTCAACGATACACGCGCCTTCGCGCCACAGGCCATCACTTCGCGCAAGATCATTGGCCGCCATGCTTGGATGCAGAACTTCTTCCACGGCGATCTGGCTGAACTCTTGATCTTCAACAAGGCGCTCGCGCCCGAAGAGTTGGCTCAAACCGTGCGGTACCTCGCCGACAAGTATTCGATCAAACTCGAGAAGGCCGGGGAGACTGGCGCCGGCGGCGCAACGGTTCAATGACTATGCAACGATTGCCTACGAAGCGAGTACAAACGGTGCGGCGCTGCCTGCGAGTGCTGTCGGCTTCGCTCGTTGCGCTGGTTTATGCGAATATGGCGAGTCGCGCTGTCGCCGAGTTTATGGCCGGGGCCGACATCTCTGCGCTCGAGATCCTCGAAGACCACGGCGCTACCTATCGCGATAATGGCGTCGCCGGAAATGCCATCGACATCCTCCACGACCACGGGATGAATTGGTTTCGCCTGCGTCTGTTCGTCAACCCGAACTCAGCGACCGACCCGTTTGTCGTCAATGACCTCAACTACACGATCGCACTCGCTCAACGAGCCAAGGCAGTCGGGGCGAAACTGCTCGTGGACTTTCACTATTCCGACACATGGGCCGATCCGGCCCACCAAGCAAAGCCGGCAGCCTGGTCGTCGCTGAGCTTTGCCAACCTGGTGCAGCGAGTGCACGATTACACGCGCGATGCGGTTTCGACACTGGCCCAAGCCGGCGTCGGCCCCGATATGGTCCAAATCGGCAACGAAATTGCCAACGGCATGCTCTGGAGTTCGGGCAACGTATGGACCGGCGGCACGAACAACACCGGCTTCAATAACCTCGCCTCGCTGCTCAATGCGGGGATCGCTGGTGCGAAAGAAGGCGCGCCGGTGGGCGCCGAGCCGCTTATCATGATCCATCACGACCAAGGTGCGAAATGGGCCACGACGTCGTATTTCTTCGACAAGCTCGTCGCCCGCAACGTCGACTTCGACGTCATCGGCTACAGCTACTATCCGAAGTATCACTACACGCCGTCGACCGGTGCGGGCGGCATCGCCGACTTGCAGACGAACCTTAATAATACAGCCAATGCCTATCATAAGCCGGTCGTCATCGTGGAGACCGGCTTTCCCTCGCGCGGCGCACAATACGAACCTGACTATGAGTTCGATGTGTCGCCAACTGGCCAACAGCAATTCACTGGGGCGCTCGTGACTGCTCTTGAGCATGTGCCGAACGGTCTCGGCCAAGGCCTCTTCTGGTGGTACCCGGAAGCCCGCCCCGCCAGCGGGCTTTCTATTTGGCAAGATGGACGCTACGGCCTCTTCGATCAGAATGGCAACCTGTTGCCTGCCGCTAATGTGTTCGAACAATTCCTGCCGCCGGCGATTCCCGGCGATTTCAACAGCGATGGCGCCGTCGATGCCGCCGACTACGTCACGTGGCGCACTGGCCTCGGCACGACGTACACGCCAGCCGATTATGAGACTTGGCGTGTTCACTTCGGCCAGACCCCAGCCGGAAGCGCGAATCTCGCTGCCGAAGCGGCTGTGCCGGAATCCGTTGGTAGTCTGCTCATCGCAATGGCAGCGATGACCGCAGCATTTCGATGCCGTAGCGACAATCGCTCGCCTTATTTGATCAAGGCCTAGGCGGACCTGTCGTGTCCCTCTCGCTCGAGGACCGCTATGCCCTCTGAGGCGACATTTTGGGCAAACTTGTTCTAGTGCGCGCCCAAGTACGCCTTCCGCACCTCGTCGCTGGCTGCCAGTTCTGCCGCCGGGCCTTCCATGCGGATCTGGCCGACTTCAATCACATACGCCCGATGGGCGACCTGCAGGGCCATGTTCGCGTTCTGCTCGACGAGCAGAATCGTCGTGCCGGCGAGATTGATTTCGCGAATCACCTGAAAGATTGTCCGCACCAATTGCGGCGCGAGGCCGAGCGAAGGCTCATCGAGCATCAGCAATTTCGGCCGCGCGACCAGCGCCCGGGCAATTGCGAGCATCTGCTGTTCGCCGCCGGAAAGCGTGCCGGCCTGCTGCGTAAGCCGCTCCCGCACGCGCGGAAACAATTCCAGTGCGCGTTCACGGTCCGCGCGAACCGCCGCCCGATCCTTCCGCAAAAACGCGCCGAGTTGCAGATTCTCGTCGACGGTGAGGTTGGCAAAGATCTTTCGTCCCTCGGGAGCTTGAATCAGACCGGTCTGCACGACACGATGCGGCGCCCAGCACTGGATCTCTTGCCCAGCGAACCGAATTCGCCCACCTTTGGGTTGCAGGAGACCGGAAATTGCGCGCAAGGTCGTCGATTTACCGGCTCCGTTCGCGCCGATCAGCGTAACGACTTCGCCCGGCTCGACGCGCAGCGACACGCCCCGCAGCGCTTCGATCGCTCCGTAAAACACTTTCAGGTTGTCGACTGCCAGTAACGACATTGAGCTTTTCAAATTTCACGCAACAGCAGATGTGCTAGATCGTCCCCACATCGGCGCCCAAATATGCGGCAATGACCTTCGGGTCATTCTGGACATCTTGCGGTGAGCCGTGCGCAATAATAACGCCATGGTCGAGCACGGTGATTTGCTCGCAGATGTCCATCACGAGTCCCATATCGTGCTCGATCAGCAGGATTGCCACGTCGAATCGATCGCGGATGTGGCGAATCGACTTGGCGAGTTCGATTTTCTCTTGTGAATTCAAGCCAGCCGCGGGTTCATCAAGCAGCAGCACTTTTGGTTCAGCCGCGAGCGCGCGAACGATTTCCAGATGGCGTTGCCGGCCGTAGCTGAGCGAATCCGCCGGTTCGGCCGCGCGGTCCTGCAGCCCGAACAGCCCCAACAGGTCGAATGCCTTGCGGCGAATCTCGGCTTCTTCGTGGGCGTAGCGCCGTGTGCGAAGCAACGTAGCTGCCAGCCCTTCGCGGGCTCGCAACTGCCCGGCAAGTTGCACGTTATCGAGGACGTTGAGCCCGGGAAACAGCCGAATGTTTTGAAAGGTGCGCGCGATGCCGGCCGCCGTTACATCATGGGGCTTGAGCCCGACCAGGCTCCGAGAGGCGAGCGTCATCCGGCCGCTCATCGTTGGGTAGACGCCTGTGAGCAAATTGAAGACGGTCGTCTTGCCAGCGCCGTTCGGCCCAATGAGCCCGTACAGCGAGCCGCGCGGCAGGCGAATCGAAAACCCTTCGACTGCCTTGAGACCACCGAACGAAATGCCGATGCTGTCGACGTCGAGCAGGGGCTGGGGGTTGGGGGCTGCGGGCTGGGGAGAAATCATTTGGCTTCTCCCGTTTTCGTTGGACCAACGCTTCCCGCTCCGCGCTGCAACCACCGCGGCCGCCAGTCCCAAATCTCGTGGATGCCGAACAAGCCCTGTGGTCGCAGCAGCATCATGCCAATGAGCAACAGCGCGTACACGATGAGCCGGTATTGATCGAAATCGCGGAGCATTTCCGGCAGCACGGTGAGGATCGTCGCCGCGAGCATGACGCCCGTGATGGAGCCACGGCCGCCGAGCACGGTCATTAGCACGTAGTTGAACGACAGCTGAAACCCGGCCGCGTCCGGGCTGATCATGTTGCCTTTTTCGTGTGAATAGAGGCCGCCGGCAGCCCCCGCAAAAAACGCCGCGACCATGAACGCGAGCACCTTCACGCGGGCGACGTTGACCCCCATCGTTTGCGCAGCGAACTCATCCTCCCGCACTGAAATCATCGCCCGTCCCAAGCTCGAACGTTTGAGCCGAAATGCGACGACAACCATGAGCGTCACCCACGCGTACACCCAGAACAAGTTAGTGTATTTGGGGAGGCCGTCGAAACCGAGCGCACCGCCGACTGGCGGCGGCCAAAGTTGTGAGGCATCCGCCGCTTTGAGCTTGGCCGACGTGCGAATTACTGGTTCCGTTTGTTGCAAGAGCACCCGCAGAATTTCGCCGAACCCGAGCGTCACGATTGCCAGATAATCGCCCCGCAGGCGCAGTGAAGGCAGGCCGACCAAATACCCGGCTCCAATCGCGACGCAGCCGCCGGCCAAACACGCGACAAGGAACAGCCACTCGCCCGCCCCCAAGAACCCGCCGTGGCGTGAGGTGGTACCCCACATCAACATCGAGCCGTAGAAGGTGATCAATGCCGCCGCATACCCGCCGAGCGCCATAAACGCGGCATGCCCCAACGAGAACTGCCCGGTGATGCCATTCACAACATTCAAGGACACCGCCAGTACAATTGCGATTCCCACATCGGTCGCAACTTTTTCGTAGTAGGGCCCCAGCGACGGCAACGCGAACTTATAAAGTCCCGCGGAAAGCGCCAAGCCAATCGCGATCGGCAGCACGCTGAAGAGGATTGTGCCCGCAATCCCGCGTTCCGGCGGCACGGCGGGCGAATCCAGCGGCGTGTCGGAGAGATGTTTCACGCTACACCTTCTCCTGCACCGTGGAGCCCAACAGGCCCGAGGGCCGCACCAGCAAAATCGTGATCAAGAGCGCGAACACGTATACATCGCGGTAATCGGCGCCTAGGTAGAACGAGCCGAACTGCTCGACGAACGCAATGACGAATCCGCCGAGCACCGCGCCACGAACATTCCCAATGCCGCCAATTACTGCCGCCACAAAGGCCTTCAGGCCCAGCAAGACCCAAGTGGGAAACGCCGTTTGGTTGAGCCCCGGATATTTGAGCGAATACAGAAAGCCAGCCGCCGCCGCCAGGGCCGAACCGAGCACGAACGTGAACGAGACCACGCGATCGACCGGCACGCCCATGAGTGCCGCCGCATCGAAATCGTACGACACTGCCCGCATGGCCATCCCGATTTTCGTGCGGAAGACGAGGTATTCGAGCAAGATCATTAAACCCGCCGATGCCCCGATGATGAGTGCGTCGACGAGGCTCACGACCACGTCGTCGCGCGAGCCATCCCAATTCGGCAGCGAAATTCGGATGAGCTCGATCTTCGGCAACAGGTCGGGCATCCGCTGCGGAATCGCGCCGAAACCGAAATGCTGATGGCAGATTGCCCGCACACCGGGAATCATCTGCAGGAAGCTATCCACATAGTGGCCCACGAGCGGCAGGTCCTTGATCGTGATATCGAGCTGCCCCAAGTTCTGCAGCAACAGCGATACGCCGATTGCCGTGATCAGCACGTTGAGCCGCGGCGCTTTCCGCAATGGCCGATAGGCCAACCGCTCGATTGTGAACCCGACCGCGCCGCAAATTGTCATGGAGGCCACGAGGATCACGCCGGCCACCCAAATTGGCGGCACGGTCGGATGCGCCGGATCGATCCCGACCCAAGGAAACAACCACATCGCGAGTGTGAAACTCATCCACGCGCCGAGCACCACGATATCGCTATGAGCGAAGTTGATGAACTTGAGCGTGCCATACACCATCGTGTAGCCGAGGGCGATGAGCGCGTACAAGCTGCCCACTGCGAGCGTGGTCATCAAGGTTTGCGCAAGGTCGGCCATGGTGCGGCAATCAACAGAATGAAGACTCGGCGACAAGAGGATCGCCGGCGATGCGACTTTGCACGAGCGGCGGCAATCGCGCGTCCTGGCGGCTGTCTTCCTTAAATTTCGAACGCGTTTTCTACCCCGCCGAGACCGGTTTAATCGTCGTCACGTAGGTGGGCACGCCGTTCTTCATTTCCAGAATAACAGCCGGTTTGATGGCGTTCCGCTGCGCGTCGATGGAAATCTTGCCCGTGACCCCATCGAAATCTTTCGTCTTTGCCAACTCCGCCGCAATGGCTACCCCCTCGGTACTGCCGGCGCGACCGATCGCCTGGCACAGAATTCGCGCCGCATCGTAACCGAGCGCAGCGAGCCCGTCGGGGGTGTTGTTGAATCGCTGTTTATATTTCTTGATGAACTCCTGCACGCGTGGATCAGGATCCTGCTGCGAGTAGTGGTTCGAGTAGTAGCAGCCGTTGATCGAATCGCCGGCGATCTGGCCGAGCTTCTCCGAATCCCAGCCATCGCCGCCCAACAGCGGCGTCGTGATTCCCAGCTTCCGCGCCTGAATTGCGATGTTGCCGACATCTGTGTAATAGCCCGGGATGAACACCACATCCGGATTGCTTGCGCGAATCGCCGTCAGCTGCGCTGAAAAATCGGGATCGCCTTTCTGATACGTTTGCTGCGAAACGATTTCGCCGCCCAGCTCCTTGAACGCCTTCGCGAAATCATCCTGCAACCCGACGGCGTACGCCTGCGTTTGATCGTATAAGAGCGCCGCCTTTTGAGCCTTCAACGTATCGCGGGCGAATTTCGCACACACATAGCCTTGAAAGGAATCGACAAAGCACACGCGAAAGATCATGTCGCCGACGTTCGTCACCTCGGCATTCGTCGACGACGGCGACACCATCGGCACGCCATACTCCTGGCACACTGGGGCGCCCACGAGCGACAAGCTGGACGCCACCTCGCCGAGGACCGCCACAACCTTATCACGCGTCACCAACCGCGTCACCGCCGTACCGGCCTCGGGCTTCTCGCCCTTGTCGTCGTACGTAATGACCCGCACTTGTTTGCCGTTGATGCCGCCGCTCTTATTGATCTCATCGACGGCGAGCTGAATGCCGTTATCGGTCGACCGGCCGAACGTGGCCTCGCCGCCGGTCATGGAAGCGAAGTGGCCAAGCACGATTTCGCCACCGGCGGTTGAACCGGCCGTTGTCCCACCGCCCGAAGCATCTTTCCTGGCGGTACACCCACCGGGAGGGAAAACACAAGTCGCGGCAATCAAGAGACTTACGAACAGCGTGCTGGCAGACCATGCACGTTTTGGGGCGGCAGCTTCGGTTCGTGCCATAGGGGCTTGGAGGGAAAGAGTTGGTGGCGGCAGAGGCGGCGAATCTCACCAGTATACTCCGCCGATTCACCGCTTCTCAAGCCGCAACCACTCGCTCCAGCGCATTCGATTCACGCTGAAATACTCGGCAATTACGTGCCATTGCCTTGATCCAACAGGCCCTTCCGATAGATCGGCAGATGCCGGTAATACACTTCGAGCGTGTAGAGCGAGAGGCACGTGACGTACAGCCGTCCGCCCGCGCTTCCCCAGCGGTCGCCGTTGGGCTCCCAGCTACCACGCTCGCCGCCGCGTTTCTCTTGATGCTCGGGCAACAGCTGCCGCATCACGCTATTCCACTTTTGCCAGTCTGCGCCTTCCATGTGATGGCACACTTGGGTGGCGTAGTACCAATAATAGACGTTGCGTTTGTCCCACTCCGGCAGGTTCGCCAGGATGAAGTCAACTCCGTTGCGCAGCCGGGGGTCATCCTGGGGCCAGCCCAAATATTGCCGGCACAATAAGCCTTCGGCCGACAGCGTGATCGTCGCCCCCGCCTGCAGCTGATACGCATACCGAGAACCGTTCTCACGCTGCACCGAGTCGAGAAACTTTGTGATGTTTGCAAATGTCGGGCTCGGCACTTCGATGCCTGCGATCCGCGCGCTCTGCATCGCCATCGAGAACCAGCCCGTTACCGACATATCGCTATCTACGCCCGGCTGATACCGCCAGCCGCCCTCCGGCGCTTGGATCTTCACGCAATAATCCACCGCCTTCTGCGCGGGGTCGCGATACTTCTCGTCGCGCGTCATGCCGTATAACTCGCAGAGCGCAATGGTGCACAATGCCTGCGTATAGAGCTGATGCTGCTCCGGTATGAGGTTCGCGAAAAAATGGCCATCGGCGTTCTGACTCTTCAGCAGAAACTTCCAGCCGCGGGCAACGTTCTTCGTGAAGCCTTCATTCCCGGTGCCTTCGGGCGTGTAGCCCGCGCCTTGAAACGCGAGTAGCGCCATCGCCGTGGCCGCTTCCTCATTCTCAATGTTCGTGCCGCCGTCGTAGGGCCCCTTCATGCTCCAACTGCCGCGCGGTTTCTGCTGCCGCACGAGCCAGGCGAGCCCGGCTTTCACTGCGTCTTCCGTCAGTGCCGTGCCGCCGTACGCCTTCACGAGCGCTCGCTTCACGCCTTCTTCGCGGCCGGAAAACTCCAGGCCGATCGCCGGCGTGGCAATCGTGCCGACCGGCATCGCCCCCTTGGCGCCGTTCGTAGCCGTCGGATCCAGCACTGGCGGGCCGACCAGCGGATGTTCGACTTCCGGCAAGTCGCGATCGCTCAGGGCGGCCACCGCATCCTTCGCGGGTTCCAGACCATTGCTCGAAAATGTCTGCGACGGGTCATCCAGTTGCTCGCCGAGCTTCTCGGCCCAAATCTCATCTTTCTCCGGCAAGTTCTGCGAAAGATCGATCTCGAGCGGCTTGCCTTCATGCGAGATGGCCGTGTGAGCGCCGACCACGGCCAGCCCCAGGACGATCATCATGCTGAAGTGCACGACCAGGCTGATCAGCCAAGGCGGCGTCACGGCAATCAGCTTGCCGAAAGGGTCGAGCGGCGTTTCGTCTTCCGGCAGCGTATAGCGCTTGATGACGGTGCCAATCCATTGATTCGCCCGCTTTAGCGAATCGAGAACCGTGGAAGGCCGCGCCGCAGCCGCCGGCTTCCAGGCAACGGGAATCGGTTCGGGGGCGGCTGCAACGGGAGGCGCCGGCGCCTTTTCCGGCGTCGCCGCGGCACTCACGCCCGGTGCGAATCCCTTCGGCAACGAATCAAATTGCGAATCGGTTGCCATGAAAACGTGCTAACGCGCCTCAACGTGCCGCGTGTCGAGCGCGAGTTTCTTGAGCCCGACCGATTCCAGTAAGTCGACGACCTGCATCACCTGGCCGTACTCGATGCCCTTATCGGCCGAAAGCGACACCGGCTGATCCGGCGCCGGCTTCACCTTGGCGAACATCTCGCGGATACCGGCCTCGTCGATCGGGTTTTCGTTGAGAAAGAGCGCCGTCTTGCCGTCTGCGGTCCGCTTAAGCGCAAACATGAGCGGCAAGTTTTCCGAATCGGCTTGAACGGCCGAGGTCTCCGGCAAATCCACTTTCACCCGCGCAGTGCCTACGATCGCCGGCACCGTGATCATGAACACGATGAGGAGTACCAGCGTCACGTCGACCAGCGGCGTTACATTGATGCCGCTCAGCGCGCCGTCGTCGTCATCCGAATAACCAGCTCCCATGCTTGCTGCCATTTAACCAACCCTCGCCGGTGAAGGTGTTGCGCCCGCGGCCGCGCCGCGTGAGTCGGCTCGGGCCATGGAAAGAATTAGGTGCGCAAGCGAGTCGACTTCCGCCATTCGCTTGCGCACTCGCCGCTGAAACAGGTTGTACGCCACCACGGCAGGAATCGCTACGAACAACCCGACCGCCGTCGCCACCAAGGCCTCGAACACGCCCGACATTACCGCGTTCGGATTGTTCTGTCCGCCGTCGCCTGTGAGCTCGTGGGCCGCGTTGATGATGCCGAGCACCGTACCCAACAGCCCGACGAACGGTGCGTTGCTGCCGATCGTTGCCAGAATCGACAAGTTGGCGTCGAGCCCCGGCCGCATCCGCGATTTCACGCTCTGCATCGCCTCGGCCGCTGCCGCCGCCCCATTCCGCAGCGAGATCAGCCCCGCCGCCACCACGGCCGACTCAATACAATACGTGTGCGTATCCTTGACCAGCTGCCACGCCCCCTGCATGTTCCGGGCCCGGAGCTGCGCGTCGAGGTCGACCGCGAGCTGTTCGCTGTCGATCCGAGTGCGCATGAAATACAGCCACCGCTCGACCATGAGCGCGATGCTGATGACGCTCAGCAGCAGAAGGATCCACATGACCCACTCGGCCCCGACGTACGTCAGTCTCAAGAAGAGGGAAGTTAGCATGATTCGTTACCGAGTGGAGTTCTCTGCCGCTGGGAAAAGTCGTGGTTAATCGATCGAGATTGAAAAAGCGTTGGAACCGGGGGCTAGCGCCCCGCGGCTAATAGATCAGCCGCGGGGCGCTAGGCCCCGGTTACTGTGAATATCGTTTTGGCTCGCCATTTCGGAACTCATTGGAGGTGAACACTGTCCCGATGGTACCGCCAAGTCACATCTCTGACCCTGCCGTAGCACGGGGAAGTTATCGTACCTCATTGCCTTTGTCTATTCGGACCATTGGAACGCTTTTGTTCCCGGGGAATTGCCTAAATTGCGTCCATAACCCCGAACAACCCATTCTATTGCTAATGAATCGCTTTGCTCCCAAGAGGTACGTTAACCCTACCGGCGGCGAATTGGTCGGCAAGCCCAGAAAACACGCCAACCGCTGGTCGCGCTCGAAAATGCTGGGGAAAAGTCGTAACTTGCCTCACATTCCGCAGGGGCGCCTCTCGAACACACTGACGACGTTTCCACCGAGCGGGCAGAAAAGAGCGGCGAGCCAGGGCATGTTCCGGCACTTACTGAAACGCCGTCGACAGCTTAATCGTGGGGCACTGGCAAGGGCCGTTTTCTGGTTCCGCGAAACCCCGACGGCTCAGCAGCCAACTCGCGTGACAGTATCTCAATTATCGCACGACAGCGCAAAACAAACTAGCTTCGCACGAGCGTGAAACGCACCGCGTGTCGCTCATTTCTTGCAAGCTGCGCAGCAAATTCGCTCAAATTGCCGCATTTTGCGTGGCGGTCGCAAGACGCCTAACGATTGTGCTGGTTCTAGCGGATACTATCCCACAACCACTGTGGCGACACAAAGATCGCGATCGACATGACGGCGCACACCAAGCCCGCGAGCCAAGGGGCCCAAGCCGTTCGCCGCGGCCGCGGTTCCGCATCGGCTGGCTCCAAGAACATGAGCGCCACGAGCCGCAAATAGTAGTACGCACTGATCGCCGCGTTGAGCGCCATGAGAACTGCCAGCCACTTGGCGAGCCGTGTTCCATCGGACCAGGCCGACATGAAGAGGTTGAGCTTGCCTAGGAAGCCGGCAGTGGGCGGCAAACCCGTCAGGCTGAACAAGCATACCGCCAGCAGGATCGACGTTGTCGGCCGGATGCGGGCGAGTCCCCGCAACTCTGCATCGGTTTGCAGCGGCGCGCCTTCCCCCGCGCTGAGTAATGCGAACACGCCGATTGTCATAAGTCCGTACGTGGTCAGATAAAACAGAATCGCCTCGCGCCCACCGACCGGCATCGCATCGCCAACCGCGAGGCCGACCAGCATGTACCCGGCATGCGCGATGCTGGAATAGGCCATCAGCCGATAGAGGTGCTTCTGCCGCAGCGCCATGAGATTGCCGACAAACATCGTGGCCACGGCCAACACGCCCAGCAGCAGCTTGGCATCCAACTCCGGCAGCCAGCGCTGCAAGCTATCGGTTGCCCCACTAAGCGGAATCACCCGCATGAGCGCGACGAACCCCACGACCTTCGGCACAAGCGATAATAGCGCTGCATTCGAAGCTGTCGTGCCTTGGAACACATCGGGAGCATAGAAGTGAAACGGCACTGCCGCGATGCGGAAGCACAATCCCGCGAGGAGCAGCCCGAAGGCGAGCTCCAAAATCACTTCGCCCGCATGGGGCGTGCGCGACGACAACACTTCGCGAATCACCGCGAAGTTGGTCGAGCCCGTCACGCCGTATAGCCAGCTCATGCCGTACAGCACGAGGGCTGACGAAAACACGCTTAGCAAGAAGTACTTCACCGTCGCCTCGCCGCCGATCCGGTCGGGCCGCGACAGGTACAGAATGATGTACGTCGGAATGCTCACGAGTTCGAGCGCAAGGAATAGCGTAACCAGGTCGTTCGCCGCCGCGACCAGCGTGGTGCCCATAATCATCGAGAGCAAACAGGCATGCGCCTCGGCCGCATGGGCATCGTCAATTTGATTCCACAACACGAGCACCAGCAGCATGCCGAGCGAAAAGACGAGTCCGCGCACGAACCACACGGTGGCATCGATATGGAACATGCCGCCGGCAACCGCCGAGGCCGTGTTCGCCGCCGCGCCATCGGCCTGATACCAGGCCAGCCACGCGACGACGAGCGCAAACAGCGAGAACAGGCCCCATCGCCGCCGCAAACCCACCGGCGCTTCGCCGGCTTCGTTCACGAGGAACGGCCCGACCAGGAACAACACGCACACCGCCGCCAGCAGAATAATCTCCGGCACAACCAGCGCCGCGGTCCCTCGAATGTGTTCAATGGCTTCTGGCACGTCTGCTACTCAATCATCAACTGAATGTTTTTCGTTCGTCCAAGTTCCCCTCCCTTGTAGGAAGGGGCTAGGGGAGGGTTCAACGAGCGCATTCACCGTCATCGACGTAGAAATTGCCGAACCTCTTGGTGTCGTCGCCACGCGTTCCTGCGCCGTCAAATAATCAGCATACACCGTCACTACTGCATCCACATCGGGCCGAATCATATCGATCACTGGTTGCGGCATCAGCCCGATCCACAAGCACAACGCACAGATCGGCACCACGGCGACCAGCTCGCGCAAGTTGATGTCGCGAATCACCTCGTCGCCATGCGCCGCTGGTTCGCGGAGCGGTCCGAAAAATGCCTGCTGCACCATCGTGAGCATGTACCACGCGCCGAGCACGACGCCCGTGGTGCCCAGCACGGCAAACAGCACTTCGCGCCGGAACATGCCCGCGAGCGACAACACTTCGCCCACGAAGCCATTGAGCCCTGGCAACCCGATGCTCGCCATCGTGATGAACACCATCACCACGGCCAGGAGTGGCAGCCGCTTGGCCAAACCACCGAGGTCATCAAGCATCCGGGTGTGATACCGCTCATACACCATGCCGACGAGCAAGAACAATGCCCCGGTCGACAGGCCGTGATTGATCATCTGGAGCACGCCGCCCGTAATACCGGCAGCATTCAGTGCAAACAGTCCCAGCACGCAGAAACCCAAGTGCGCCACGCTGCTATACGCGACCAGTTTCTTGATATCGCGCTGCGCGAGCGCACACAATGAGCCATAAATGATGCCCGCCACGGCGAGCGACGCCATCAGCGGCAATCCCACTGTTTCGCACGCGTATGGGAACATTGGCAAGCACAACCGCAGGATGCCGTACGTGCCGAGCTTCAAGAGCACGCCGGCCAGAATCACGCTACCCGCCGTCGGCGCTTCCACGTGTGCGAGCGGCAACCAAGTGTGCAGTGGGAACACGGGCACCTTCACCATGAAGCCGACCGAAATCGCCAGGAACAGGAGCACCTGCAAATGCGTGGCGATCGGGTGCTCGATCGTCCACCGCGAGATGGCGGCCATCGATGTCGGCTCTGCCACGCCGGCCGAGGTCGCCAGCATGACGAGCGCCACGAGCCCGACGAGCGTCACCATGCTGCCCGCGAACGTATAGAGAAAGAACTTGATCGCCGCGTACCGCCGCTGCGGCCCGCCCCAAATGCCGATGAGGAAAAACAGGGGCACGAGCGTGAATTCAAAGAAAACGTAAAACAAAACGAGGTCGAACGACGTGAACACGCCCACGAGCCCGGCCTCAAGCAGCAGCAAGCATGCGTAGAAACCGGCGGCCCGATCGCGGATCGACTCCCACGAAATCAGCACGCCCGAAACCGTGAGCAGTGTCGTGAGCAAAATCAGAGTAAGGCTGATGCCATCTGCCCCGAATAAGAAGTTGAACTTCAATGCCGGGCCGGTCGTCGCATCGGCCGATGGTGCAACATACTCAAACCAGTGATACGCGACGCTGAACCGTGGTTCGACTGGCGACATCCGCGGCGCATCGTTGGCCAATTTCAAGAAGTCACTCGCGAACAACAGCGACAGCAGCAGCGTCACTATCGAAGCCGCGAGCGCGAACCGCCGCGATGCATTCTGCGACAGGAAGCCGCGCCCTGCCAACAACAGCAAGGCGGCCACCGCCGGCACAAACAGCATGCCAAATAATGTAACGGTCATGGCAGAACTAATACGCCCACAAGCGCATCGCAAACACGAGGCACACGAGCAACCCGATCCACATCATGAGCGCGTACGAGGGCACACGCCCGCCCTGAAACCACACCGGCACGCTACTCAGCCACCGCGGCACGAGCGCGAGCCCATCGACAATCGAATCGATAATGCTCCGGTCGAACCAACTTGAAAACCAGGCGAGTCCTCGGAGCGGCGCGACCAGGATGCCCCAGAAGATTTCGTCGAAATACAACTTATTGAGCGAGGCCCGATACAACGGCCCCAACGCCGACGCCACCCGTCCCGGCAATTCCGGCGAAGCCACATAGAACCACCAGGCCAGCCCAATTCCCAACGCGACCGCGATCACGCTGATCATGATCAGGCCCATCTCGGGCGCGGGCTCTTCCACATGCGCGAGGCCGATTGCATGATGCAGGTAGCCGCCAAACAGCGCCGTCGGCCCCACCGCAAAACCAATCACCAGCGCAAACACCGACAGGATTCCCAACGGCCACGCCATCACAGGCGGCGCGTCATGCACATGATGGCCAGCCTCTTCCGGAATCCGCTCCTTGCCCCAGAAGGTCATGAAGTACGCCCGGAATGTGTAGAACGCGGTGAGAAAGGCCGTAAACGTCGCCACTAGGTACACGGTGAAATATAGCTTCGCATAGGCGCCCGTTTCCGAACCGCGATAGAGCACCGCGAGGATTTCGTCCTTGCTCCAGAAGCCGGAAATCAACGGCACACCGGCGAGCGCCAGCGCGCCGCACAAGAATGTCCAATGCGTAACCGGCAGCACCCGCCGCAGACCGCTGAACTTCCGCATGTCGATCACGTCGCCCATCGAATGCATCACGCTGCCGGCCGCGAGGAAGAGCAGCGCCTTGAAGAACGCGTGCGTATACAAGTGGAACATGCCGGCCGAGGTGGCGAGCGTCGGCGCTTCCGGGCTGATCGCCATCGCACCGGCACCCAGCGCCATGAACATGTAACCGAGCTGGCTGACAGTTGAATACGCGAGCACGCGTTTCAAATCGAATTGCGTGAGCGCGATGAGCGCGGCGATGAGCGCGGTGATGCCGCCGATGCAGCTCACCGTTATCTGGGCCTCTGGCGAATGCACATACAAGGGCAAACATCGAGCGACGACATACACGCCGGCCGTCACCATCGTCGCCGCGTGAATGAGCGCGCTCACAGGCGTTGGGCCTTCCATCGCATCCGGCAACCACACATGCAGCGGGAACTGGGCACTCTTGCCCATCGCTCCCAACAGGAGCAACAGGCAAATGGCCGTGATCCGCCCTGGCTGAGCCGCCGCAATTTCAGCGATATGCGTGGGATTGCCGAGCACCGTCGCAAAGTCGACCGCCCGGAACGTGATCCAAATCAAAAAGATGCCGGTCAGAAAACCAAAGTCGCCAATTCGGTTAACAACAAACGCCTTCTTCGCCGCCGCGGCTGCGCTCGGCTTCTGAAACCAGAACCCAATCAGCAAATAGCTGCACAGGCCCACGCCTTCCCAAAACACGAAGAGCAACAGGAAGCTTGACGACAGCACCAGCATGCACATCGAGAACACGAACAGCGAGAAGCAGGCGAAGAACCGGGGGTAGCCCGGGTCGCCATGCATATATCCCGCCGCAAACACGGCGACGAGCAGGCTCACGAACGTGACCATCGAGAGCATCAGCGCGGTCATTGCATCGGCCCGCAACTCGACGCGCACGTCCAAACCGCCCGCATCGATCCACTGATAGCCCGGCGCGACCACCGGCGTGCTCCCGTGCTCGCCGAACCCGCCCGGCACAGCCGAGAACAGCAGCACGTACGCACACACGACCGATACGGCGAGCCCGAACCAGCACGGCAAATGGCTTTTCTCGCGCAAGGCCTTCGGCCCCAACAGCGCGATCACAATGGCCGCCGCGAGTGGCGCCACCGGAATTAACCACATCACCAAATGTTGAACGTTCTCAGGCATCAATTAAATGAACTCAACCAACGCCCCAGCTGAATCTACGCGAATTCAGAAATGTCTCACGCAAAGGCGCTAAGGCACAAATTACCGATCTAAACTTTCAACAAATCCCTTAACAGGAGGCAACAGAGAGAACAGAGACCGATCGATTGAAAGCATCTTTCTCTGTTCCCTCTGTTAACTCCTGTTCAAATTTCCTTCTTGTTGGCGTCTTAGCGCCTTTGCGTGAGATACTCGTCTCTCGACGGCCACCTAAGTCACCGACTTCACCACTTCCCGCGGGTCCACCGGTTCGATCGGCGAATCCGCCGTTTGGCTTCGGGCATCATCCACGCGGCCATGCTCAAATTCTTCTTCCAAATCGGGCACCCGTCCCGCCGGTGTCAAATGCGGGAATTCCATCGGCGGCGGGAGCACGATCGCCTGCCGCTCGGCTTCCTCTTCCACCCACGGCGACGGCATATCGGCCTCGCGCAGCTCGGTCCAGAAATCGATGTCCAGTGACTTCGACTTTTGATACAGCGCCAAAATTAACGACAGGGCCAGCCCCGCCTCGCAAGCCGCCACGGTGAGAATGAAGATCGTAAACGACTGGCCCTGGAAGCTGTTATGCGCCCGCCCGAATGTCACAAGCGTGAGGGACACGCCGTGCAGCATCAGCTCCGCCGAGAGGATCATCAAAATCAAATTGCGGCGCGTGAAGAACCCGAGCGCGCCCAACACGAACAGCGTCGCCCCCACCACGAGATATCTTTCGACGTCACCGGTCATAGCGTCCCCCGGCGTCGTCGCGGCGCGATCGCAATCGCGCCAATCATGGCCACGAGCAACAAGGTGCCCGCGAGTTCGACCGCAAACAAATAGTCGCCAAACAGCGACCGCCCCAGCCCGCGCATCTGCTCATCGCCGATCGTTTTGCCTTGCGGCGGCTGGCTCAGCACGTTTGCCGCCATGGCTGGCGGCTGCGAACCCGTTACATGAATATCTTCCGGGGTCGAATGCCGCAACGTGCTCAGCATCGCGCCGAGCAGCAAGAAGGCCGCGAACGTCGCCAAAAACGGCTGCCGCGACCGCTGATCGTAAATGGTCGCCCCGCTCTGCTGCGCGAGCATGATGACAAATACGAACGTCACCACGATCGCGCCGGCATACACGATAATCGTCGCCGCCGCCAAGAATGGCGCAGACTGGAGCCAGAACAACCCGCACACGCTCAGCGTCGCCAGGGCGAACCATAACGCCGCGTACACCGGGTTGCGATTCGTGACCATCAGAATGGCGCACACAACGGCTGCCGTGGCGAACACTGAAAAAATGATTGTGTCGCCGACGTCGCCTTCAGACGCCCGCACCCGCGAGGCCATCAGGTACGCGCCGACTAACGCAACTACGAGCCCAACCACTTTCGGCAACTGGGCCACACGGGGCATCAGCCACCACACCCCGCCGCCCATCAGAGCCAGCGCGGTCACGTCCTGCCAATGATCCGCAAACCACTGCATGTCGGAAGCGATCTTCCTTGTCTACCCGAAGATGGCAAAGAACTACGGGTGGCTGGGGTCGAGCCTGCGGCGGTCCCCCAGCTGCCACCATTCCACGGCGGCCAGCACGCCATCTACAGATAAATCCACTCAGTACCTATAACTAAGCCACCAAATGTAACCCACACGCCGCCGCGATGGCAGCCCAAACCATCGATGCGGGGGCACCCAACACCCATCTGGCGGAACACTCACTCCTGCGCCGTGAAACCCGACACCTAATCCCTCGCATCTGCCATCGTGGGCATCGTCTTGCCGTCCTTTGCCGCAGCACTATCCGCCACGTCACCAGCAGCCTTCCCTGCCCCACGGTCATTCCGCGCCTTCTTCCGCTCCACCGCGGCACCCACAAACCCCGCAAACAGGGCCTGCGGCTTCGTCGGCTTCGATTTGAACTCCGGATGATACTGCACGGCCAAAAACCACGGATGGTCCGGTAATTCGACGACCTCCACGAGCGAACCATCTGGGCTCGTGCCCGAAAAATTCATCCCGTGGGCCGAAAACTGGTCGCGATACCGGTTGTTGAACTCGTACCGGTGCCGATGCCGCTCCGAAACCTCCGTCTTCCCGTAACACCGTGCCGCCAAGCTGCCCGGTTGGAGCTTCGTCGGCTGGGCCCCCAGCCGCATCGTGCCACCCTTGTCGGTCACGTTCTTCTGGGCATCCAGCAGGCAAATCACCGGGTGCGGCGTGTTCTTGTCGAACTCCGTCGAATGGGCCTTCGCCAAATTGCAGACATTGCGGCCGAACTCGATCACCGCACACTGCATCCCCAGGCACAGCCCGAGGAACGGAATGCCCTTCGTGCGGGCATACTTGATCGCCGTGACTTTCCCCTCGATGCCGCGCTCGCCGAACCCGCCCGGCACGAGGATTCCATCGTAACCGCTCAAGTGCCGTTCGGCTCCGTCGGTCTCGATCTCCTCGCTCTGGATCCGCCCAATTCGAATCTGGGCCTGATGGCCGATTCCCGCATGATCCAGCGACTCATAAATCGACTTATATGCGTCGAGGTGCTCGGCATACTTCCCGACCACCGCGATGCTGATCTCACAGTCCGGGTGCCGCAGCCGTCGTAGCAACTCCCGCCAGTCCTCGAGGTCTGGCTCGGGAGTCTTGAGCCCCAGCCGATCGCAAATCAGTTTGTCGAGCTTGTTCTCGACCAGGCTCAGCGGCACCTCGTAGATCGAAAAATCCTTGTCCTTTTCCTCGATCACCGCGTTGATCGAAATATTGCAGAACAGCGCGATCTTCTCGCGATCCTCCCGCGCGAGCGTGTGCTCCGTGCGGCAAATGAGGATATCCGGCTGAATACCGATCTGCCGCAGTTGCCCCACAGAGTGCTGCGTCGGCTTCGTCTTAAGTTCTTTCGCCGCTTTCAGATACGGCACAAGCGTGAGGTGGATATACAGGCAATTCTCCTTGCCCACGTCCAGCGCAAATTGGCGAATGGCCTCCAAAAACGGCAAGCTCTCGATGTCGCCGACCGTGCCGCCGATTTCGGTGATCACGACATCCACTTTGCCGTCGCGGTCGTCGCCGAGCTTCGCAATGACGCTCTTAATCTCGTTGGTGATGTGCGGAATCACCTGCACAGTCTTGCCCAAAAACTCGCCGCGCCGCTCCTTGTTAATGACCGACTGGTAAATTTGCCCGGTCGTGTAGTTCGAATCCCGCGACAGCGGGCTGTGCGTAAACCGCTCGTAATGGCCCAAATCGAGGTCCGTTTCGCTGCCGTCATCCAGCACGTACACCTCGCCGTGCTGATACGGGCTCATCGTCCCCGGATCGACATTAATATAGGGGTCGAGCTTCTGCATTCGCACCGACAGGCCCCGTTTCTCGAGCAGCATGCCGATCGACGCACTCGTCAGCCCCTTGCCGAGCGAGCTAACCACACCACCGGTAACAAAAATATGCTTGGTCATAATGCCCTGAACTGCCTTCCTGGCGAATAATTCGCCCCCAGAAACCCCCGAAGCATCCAATGCCGCTACCAAACAATGATAGCGGAGGCAGTTTGAGAAGAGCAGGCCCCGAGCCGGCGAATGAGATTCACCACAGCGCAACCCCCAACAGCGCAGCAAATTACGACGACGCACAGCACCACGCGCCGACAGGCTTTGGCGTCGGGCGCGAGCCCGAATCTACCGCCGCTACAGGCGGCCCACCGCCAAAAGAATAGAAAGGCAGCGCCGCTATGCTCCCAACGCACCGTCGCGCCCAAGTCCTACTTCGGCAGTTCAAATACAAGTTCCCGTATCGGTGGATCGTTATACCACTCCGGTCTCATCGACCGCAGCAAGTACTCCTCGACAGTGACCGGCTCCTTGCTGCCGTCGCTCGGATCCATTTCCTCGTGGGTCGCAGACTCTGAGTTCGCCGAAGAGTTCACTTGATACACAGTATTTACGAGCTCAACATCATTCACTCCCACACTCCACAATAGTGGCGTGCCAGGCGGAATTTCCTCGCCTTGCAACCCTCCGCTCCAGGTTAACGGAAGGTCCAAGCCCTTCGGAACATATCGGAACGGCTGCATGTCATACGGATCAATCGGGACCTTCGCCAAATAGTCCGGCGCCAGCGCCGACAACGCCTCAGGATACTCTCCGTGCTCTGCCCGACACGCTGCCAGCGCCGTCCGAATCAACGTCGCTCGTCGCACTGCCTCCGTATCGCAATACTCACGCAGCAACTCATTCACAGAAACCCGGGCTCGATACTCCATAGTGAAGAAATAACTAGTGGCCGCCGCCGAGTCCTGCCATGCATCCGGCGTATACTCCGGCTTGATCCACCACCGCACGTCGTACCGTCCTGCCGAATTCAACTCGTCTTTGAACCCGTGAAAGCGGTCGATGTTTCGCTGCGTAACAAACCACAGCGCCGCGATCGCCCGCTCGCGCTCCCACGGCAGTTCGTTGGCAACAAACGCCAGGTTCTCAACAATCGTCGGCGATGCAGCGAGCACCATCGAAGCCTCTTCGCCATTCAGCACGCGCTCGATGAGCCGCGCATCGGCATACAATGACATCTCGATAAATGAGCGCTCCTGGAAAAACGCCTGCAGGTCGGTGATCGCGGCGCGCCGTTCGTCATTGGTCCGCTCCTTCGCCGCTGCCCACGCAGCGATCTGGTTCAAAACCCTCCGCTCTGTCCGCAGCTGCCAAATGACAATCGCCGTGGGCTGATTCATCATTACGTGCCGGTTCATACGCAGCGCCGCCATCAATTGCTCGAACGAAGCCTCGCCGCCCTCCTTCACTGGCGTCTCTGCCAACTGCAGCAGCAAACTCGTGACAAGGTTGTAGTTCCGGTCCGGTTCCATGGCGCTAGGACCAGAAGTCCAGCGATTCGTGTTCGGCCGTCGGCTTAACTGAAAACTAAACTGGCACACTGGCCGCCGACTGGCCGCGATCGCCAACTTGAAGGCCTCGACCCGCTTCTTGTTCCACAGCTCGATAAACTTCGCGCGCGCCTTCTCATAGTCTTCCAACTCGTTGACAGGTATTCGCATCTCATGAATTCCCGTTACCGAGTCGGGCACATCATACGCTGATTCACTCGCGCCTGCGTTCGGGAGCAACTCCGGCCGCTGCCAGCGTTCGAGGCCACTCTGGTCCTTCGATTCCCACAGATGCTCTGCCGCCTTCACATACATCGCCGCCGTCTCCGCGGCGTCCTCCAAATCAACAGGCGGAATTCCTTCTAACGAAGTGCCGGCCGCAAGCCACGGAGCCGACTGTGGCACTTGCGCGAGTCGCATCGCCGGCAAAAGCGCTCCCACAACGATCGCGACCACTACCACAACCACGGTCGGCAGCCACCATGCTCGCCACGAATTCCGTCCTGCGATCCAAGCCGGTGCGCGAAGCCACGTTGCGAAGATGAAGGCCATCGCCGGCGGCACCAAAAACACCCAACCGCTTAGCTGCCACAGAAATAACACCACGACCCAGCCGCTCAACGCCACAGCCAACATCAGCGCGAGAAACCCCGCCAGAATCTCACTGCGCAGCACCATCGAACACGCTTGCCCAACCGCATACGCCAAAAAGACGCCGCCTACCGCCAACGTGATAACCGGCGACACGTTCGCCAAAAACGCTTGCTGCTCGCTGCGTAGGTTGGGCTCGTAGTAGTAGAATGAGTTCTCATGCGCGGTGTAGATGTCAATCCGTTCTGCCCAAATGAGCAGCACCAACTTTGCCGCTAGCGCGCCCACAACTATCGCGAAGACGACCAGCGACCCGAACCACATGATATGCCGGCTCAGCCACACATACCGCGGCCGTGCCGCCCGTTCCGCAAAGAACCTCGCGTACCCCCGCCGCTGATCAGCCGAGAACGCGAGCGCCCCGAACATCGCCGGCGCGCAAAGCATTGTTGCTGCTGCAATAATCGTACTCGGAACGGCTCCGTTCGCGCCCTGCAGTGACTCAAGCAGCACCGGCACCACGATGCATGCCCCCCATAGCGCGATCGGCAACAGCAAATACCACCGCGACTCTCGCCACGATTGCCACACCAGTCGCCCCAACCCGGTCCCAACGCATAACTCGTCTTCCGCATCTGCCGCCCGCTTCCTCCCGCGCGCCCAATTCAGCGCGACCCAAGGAACAGCCGGCAGTTTCGTCAGCCTCCCTGGCGTTCGAAGGCTGCCTGCGAACCATCTCCGCGCCACCACGCCACTTAACAGAAACACCGCCACGGCAACCGCTAGCCGCAACGGTGCCGCCTGCACATACGACTCCAAATCCGATGCTGCCACCAACGACGAATTCGTCACGTTAACGGCAACATTCACGGATACAACACCCGCCACCAGCGTCGCCACCGCGGCCACCATCGGCCGCCGAAACACGAGCGAACACAATGTCCCCCACGCCGCCGCTTCAAAGATCGCGACCCCAAACACGCCCACCGCCGCCCACACATCCTCACCAGCCGGCGTGCGGAAGCCGCCGGTTACCAAACCCGCCAACCATAACACCCCGGCCAACCCCACCGCACTCACCACCGCCACCAACACCTTCCCCACAAACAACGGCTCCCAAGTCGCCGGCAGCGCCCGGAGAAAACCGTACGTTTGCTCTTCATGCTCGAGCGTGAACAACACACTTGCCGCCCCTGCCGCATACAACGCCGCCGCCCCGAACGCGACCCACACACACGCGGCTGGGTAATCAATACTCGGCGCACCCATCGCCGCACACGCCGCATCCACCAACAACGCAATCGCTGCCACGCCGACCCACAACCCACGCAGCGCCCGATACTCCTTCCAAACCACCCGCCCCACCGGCCGAACCAGCACCGCCGCACTCATCGAAAAACCCTCTCACCAACGCGCCACACCCGTAGCTGAATTCGTCTGAAGTCGGCCGCCGACCAACTTCGACATAACAAGTCCACAGATGATGCAGATGAACGCAGATAAGAAGTCAGGTTTTCTCATCTGCGGCTATCTGCGTCATCTGCGGACAATAAACAAAATCAAAAAATTCAAATCAAACAGGAGGCCACAGAGCAAACAGAGAAGTACGTCTGCTCATCTCCGTTTGCTCTGTTCCCTCCTGTTCAAATTGAAATCTGTACTTTACGAATTCGCTGAACAAATCATCCGCCACCAACACAATTCATTCTTCACGTCTTCATCAACGTTCATCTGCGCCATCTGCGGACTAACATCTTTCCCTCTGCGACTTCCGCGCCTCAGCGAGAGCTGTCTACAACGCCAGCTCCTCCATCACATCCGCCGGCGGCAAATCCCCATCCCGCCCCACGTACGCCACAAAGATCTCCTCCAGCGACGGCGTCCGTGCTTCGACCGCCACCACGCCCGCCGCAAACCGCAGCCGTTCCAGCGCCGCCTCATCCACATCGCGCGCGAGCACGTCCCACTGCCGCCCGCGCAGGCGTTCGTAAATGATCCGTCCCTCGACCAGGGGCCGCGGCAACGCACTCTCCGCCACCGTGATCGTCAGTTGCGTCGTCGTCCGCTTCAGTTGCTCCAGCGGCTCAAGCGCGAGCAACTTACCCGAGTGCAAGATTGCGACGATGTCCGCCACCCGCTCGACCTCGCCAATTTGATGGCTGCTCAAAAACACGGTCCGCCCCTCGGCCGCCAGGTCGACCATGCTCTCCAGAAATTCGCGCCGCACCATCGTGTCGAGCCCCGAAGTTGGCTCATCGAGAATCAAAAGCTCAGGCGAGTGCGCCATTGCGAGCGCGAGCGCAACCTTCGCCCGCATGCCCTTCGAAAGCTGACTGATCTTCCGGCCAACCGGCACCTGAAACCCCGCCACGAGCGTACGATACCGCTGCTCGAACCCGTCCGCATAGAAACCCGCCGTAAACCAGCCGATTTCGGCTACCGTCATCCACTCGTACAGCGCCGGCCGCTCCGACACGTACCCCACGCGCTGCCGAATGGCGAGCCCTTCGCGCACGCAATCGAACCCCAAAACCTGTACGTTGCCGGCAGTCGGCTCGTCGAGCCCCAGCATCAACCGAATCGCTGTCGTCTTCCCCGCGCCGTTTTCGCCCAACAGCGCGAACACCACGCCGCTCGGCGCTTCAAATGTCACATTCTCAAGCGCCGCCTGCCGCCCAAACCGCTTCGAAACATTCGCCAACTCAATTACCGCTGCCATAAAACCCTCAATGCCCGCTATTTGCAAATCGCATCGATGAGCGCGTGAACACGTTTGATAAGCAGTAACCGAAGGCCCTGCCCTCTGGACTCCGGACCGCATGGCGGTCCGGCTATTCCGACCGATTTGCTCCGCTAGAAACCGTCATGAATTCACTTCTGCCTTCCGACTTCGCCTTTCCGCTTTCCCACTTCCGCACTCCGCCTCACGCCCTCCAACTCCGCCTCGACCAACGCCACAATCTCCTCCGCCTCCAGCCCGCTCCGCTGCGCTTCCTCCAGCACCAAGCGCAACCGCGCTCGAATCATCTTTGTCCTCTCGCTTTGGCATTGCCGCCGCGCCGTGCTCGCCACCGCCAGCCCCGTTCCGCGCACGGTCTCCAGCACGCCTTCATCCTGCAACTGCCGATACGCCCGCGCGACCGTATTCGGGTTGATTGCGAGTTCCCGCGCGAGCTCCCGCACGCTCGGCACCAACTCGCCGCTCCGCACCGCCCCGTGCGCGACGGCAAACTTTACCTGCCGCACGATCTGTTCGTACACCGCCAGCCCATTCCGTGCATCGACGTGAAACAACATGCGCGTCGCCTAAACCGCCCTCAATCGCCGCCGGGTCACAACGACTCACCACGCGACTGTACTACCGTACTAGTACGGTATCCGCGAGCTTCAATTCCGTCAAGACTGTTTTGCCCATCCGCAAAGAAAGCCTCTCAGCATCGAGCGCGGGGCCGAAGCAACCACCACACAACGAATCGCGAGTGTTCCCGCCGCGGCGAGGGAATGTGCCCGTCAAGCGGGATGCGCACGGCATGGGCAGGGCGGGTAACAGATGCTCTGATAGTGGATAGTGGATAGTGGATAGTGGATAGTGGATAGTTGTGGGGTATGCGATGGCCTTTCGCCGTGATTTGATGGTTTGGCTGTCGGCTAATGGGTGACGGATTCTGAGCGGTGAGGGGGGGCGTGCGCAAGGTTACGCGATGTTGGGTGGTTGAACCCTCCCGCAGCCGCTACCGAAAAGGAACGGGAGTTTTTGGACGGCGGCTGTTTGCGCGCGTGGCGCAAAAGTGGCGAGTGTCGGCGCGCTGAGTGCGCGTCTTCGTCACGGCGAATCTTCGATCGGAGAGGCTCGCCTACGGGGCGGTGTGTTTGCGCGATCGGTTGGCGCGGGCAGTGAGGAGTGCTGTTGAGAGGAGGGCGCCGAAGAGCATGGTGCTGGCTTCAGGGACCGCAGCAACGACGGCGGAGAAGCGAATGTTGTCGATTGCCAAGCCGTGGTCATTGCCGGCGTCATTGGTATCGATCCAACGGAGCCAGAGCGTCGAGTTGCTGGACCAGTTGATGTCAGCGATGGTGCCGCCACGATCGGGCGCTTGGCCGGTGGTGTTGCCCTGGAGACCGCCGGGGGACGTGCCGACAACGGGAGATGTCCAATCGAAGTTCCCGCCGGGGGTGAACCACGTACCGACTCCGGCAAAGGAGCTGCCGAAACCGTATTGAAAAACCATCGATTGAGCGTTGGTGTTGCCGCCGTTGCGCCATTGTTCGCCGTCGAAGAGCAGTGTGAAGGAGGTAAGTGTGTGGCCGGTGTTGTTGGTGATATTCGAGGCGATCCACCCGGCGACAGAGCCGGCGTTGGGGGTTGTGCCGTAAAATACGCCGCTGTCGTTGACGAAGCCGCCGAGCGCGCGGTCAGAGTTGCTGGCGATGCCGAAGCTCAAGAACGAGCCGATGTTAAGGGTGGCTCCGTTGCTAGTGAAATATGTGGTCACAGCTACGGGAGCGGGGTCGGAGGAAGAAGTAACGCGGTAGAGGTTCCAGCCGGGGATGGTGGTGTCGTTGGCCCAGGAGGAGGATGTGTTATTCGTGCTGGAGAGCGTGTTGAACGATTGCTGGTAGACGGCGCCTTCGGTGGAATACGAGATGGCGGCGAGGGCGCGGTTATGGGCGGTGCTGCCGGCCAGTAGAGCAATGAGCAGTACGTGATAACGCACGGAATGGCCCTGGGGAGGAATGGTCCGATGCGGCGGGAGGCGAACCGCGCTGGGTTCGCCTCTTGCGGTCTTGCATGCTGGCGATGCAATACGCCGCAGCTATGGAGCGGCGGCGGATTGGCCTTGCCCGCTAAGATTGAGTCTAAGCACTCGGACAGCGGGGGGCCATAGATGCGCCTTGAAAGCGACGCCGAGGGGCAATGAAAAAGGCCTGCCGGGGTGCGGCAGGCCTGTTTATGAGCTAAACGCTCTGCCAGCGGTTCAGGCTTCGGGGACTTGCGCGTCGAAGTACTTGCGTTTGCAATAGGTGACGCCCAAGGTCATGCACACGAGCGCGCCGAAGAGGATGGTGCTGGCTTCGGGGACGGCGGCAGTAGTTGCGTTAATTTGGATGTTATCAAACCGATTGTTGCCGTTGTTGCTTGCGCCGCCTGCGAGCATCATGCGAAGGTAAACTGTAGAAGCATTAGCAGCCGGCATTTATGGAACTAAGGTCCACAGTCTGTACGGCATATGACGCAGGCAGCGTAACAGCGGTACCGAAATCTGGTCAGTAAATCGTTCCGTCAGTGGACCAAGCTAGTTGATCACTGTTGAAACCAGTTGCCGTTCGTTGGCCCGCATAAGTGAGCACCGGATTCTCTAGGCCTGTGAGAGAAAATTGGAGAACAAATCAGCCCCACCGTTTCCGGGGTACGGTCCGTTAGTCGGACCACCGGTGATCAATGAAAGTGACACGCATGCAGGTGCAGCATTATAACTATTCAGTGTCGAACCGCCGAAATCATCGACATTTCCAGCAAAGTTCGCCAATGAGAGTGTTCCGCTGCCGTTTGTACTGTTAGCAGCGATGCTGGTTAATCGCGGCAATGCGGCGGGAGTATTCGCTGTTCCGATACTGAGTTGATTGAATGACCAATATGCGACGAGGTCGCCATATGCTCGGCCAGCCAACGCAGAGCACGCGATTACCAAACTCAGCGCAAGTAGATGACGCACGGACGGGACCCTTTCTCAATAGATGCAAAATCGCGGTATTATTGAGACCTGCGAATAACTGACGCGATAGATGATGTCCGCCGCATCAATGGCCGTGCGGTGCCATTTTGACTACGGGCGGCAGGCGATGTCAACGCTATTTCACGGGATTCATAGATTCTTCATGGGGCAGGGGCTGCGGGAGTGTAAATACGGCGGAAGAGGGGTAGTTCATTAGCTGGCGGTAAATTCGGGCTGCCGCCCGATGGAAAAGCTGGGGGTTGGGCTTGGCGGCGTTGAGGGCGTTGTGGCTTAGGGTTTTCCCGTGGCGCTGGGCGGGGTTGGGGTGGTAGGGGACGCTGGGGCGTCGGCTTTGGTGGCGGTCGCGGCCCGGTATTTGAAGGGGCGGTAGAGGGGGTCGCCGATGAGGGTCATCATCCAGCTATTGAAGGGGTTCGTAGCAGCGTAGCACTCGACCAGCGTGCTGTCGCCGCGGAGGAGGAGGGAAAAGAATTCATCGGGGCGGGGGAAGGCGGCGAGGTACGGTTCGTAGACCGGGCCGATCGTGGCGCAAACTCCGTGTTCGAGCATCTTCTTGCACCAGACCTGGCTGTTGGGGTCGCGGAGCGTCGTGGCCTCGGCGCTCGCCAGGTGATAGGCGACCGCCCCGGGGACCCAGTCGAAGGCGTCGATGTATTTGCCGAGGCTGTACCACCCGCAGTAGAGGGCGGCGTTTTTGCATTGGCCAGGTTGGAAGAGCTGCGGCGTGCTTTCGAGGACGACGGGCAGATCGGTCTGGTCGTTGACGATCTTGGCGAGGACCTGCAGGCTGCGGTCGTAGTCGGCGTAGCTGCCGGGCTGCGGGTTGGCGTCGTCGGGTTTAGCGAGGCCGCGGGCGTCGATGTAGACCTTGCCGCGGAGGCCCTTCTTTTCGACTTCGAGCGCGGTGTCAATGAGGCCCTTGGCGAGCTGAATGGTGGGGGCGTCGATGCGGGCGACCATCATCGTGCGATAGAACGTGGGCAGCTGCGAGTTGGCGAAATTCGGCCGGAGGTAGTTTGGTTGCCAACGGAGGAGTTGGTAGTCATCGGGCCAAAGGATGAGGGCGAGCTCGCTGTCGAAGGCGGCGCCGGTTTCGTTGCGTTTCACCATGTCGAGCTGCTGGTCGAGCCACTGGACGCTCGCAATGAGGCCGCCGGCGCGTTCGACGAGGGCGAGGACCATGGCGTCGCGTTCGATATCGGAGGGCATCTGTTCGAACATGGCGCGGGAGTCGAGGTAACCCATGAGCCGGCCGCGGATGGCATCGAACTCGGCGCGGAGGGCGGCGTTGTTCGCATCGGCGGTGAGACGCTGATTGAGCGCGGGGAGCAGGACATTGAGTCCGCCGGCGGCGGTGGCGAGTTGTTGGATTTGAGCGTTCGCGCGGCCGCGTTCCTCTTCGTGGGTGAGTTTGGAGGCGCGGATTTGGGCGCCTTGCAGGGCCGCTTCGAGGCGGTTTTGGATGCGGACGATTTCGGGAGCACTTTGATCGGCGGCAGAAGTTTGAGGGCCGTCGGCTGATTTAGCGGGCGGGCTTGAGGTGGGCGTAAGGGCGGTTGTGCGGGCAGCGTCTCGGGGAGCGCCTTTGGAGGGATCTTCTTTGGTCTCTGGGTCTGCGTTTTGGCTGGCGGCGATGGAATCGAGGCCGTCGAGGACGCGCTTCAGGAGATCTAAGCGGTGCGTGCGTTCGGCGGCCAGATATTGCTGATGGCGGACAGATTGAGCGGTCGCCGGCGTAACGTCGATCTTGAGCGGAATGCCCCAGACGGTGATGAGGCAGCGGATTTTGCGCTGGGCATCTTTCTCGGCGAGCCATTTGCGAATGGCGGGGCGGATCGAACTGCGCCATTGCTCGGGCGGGCAAATTTCGCCGGCCGGCACATCGACGAGGCAGATGTTTTCAGCAGGAACGCCGCGGACGCGGGTGTAATAGCCGGCGAGGCCTTCCGACTCGCGATTGCCGCGAGCGGCGATGATCGCGATTTCGTTGGGTTGGAGATCGGCGCGGGCTCGGGTTGCGCCAACGAGCGCGGCCAACGCGAGCGAAATAGTGATCACACGTGATATTGAATGCAGTATCTGGCGCATATTGTCGTTCGTTATAACGGGACGATGATTAGCGAAATCGAAGGTGCTGGTGCGATTCTCGAAAGCAGTCAGCCACAGAGATCACCGAGAACACAGAGTTTGATCAAGCAGAACTTGCAATCAGTCGAATCTCCGTAAACGCCGTGTCCTGTGTGGCTGCGCATTGTTGATGCAATCTGTTGGTTGGTATTCGGTTAAACGCTTACCGCCGTATTTGTTGTTGCAAGGAACATGGTCCTTCAGGCGCTTGCTGAGCGGAACGACAATGAGTGATCGAGTTGCAACGCTCTAGTTCGCGTATTGCGAGTGGACCGCAGCGAGTTCTTTGTTGCCGAGGGCTTCGTAGGCTTTTGCGAGGGCGCGGTGGACGACAGGGTTTTCGGGCGTGCCGTTGAGGGCATATTCGAGGTCGTCGATGGCTTCTTTCCAGCGGCCGAGGCGAACGTACACTTCGCCGCGCGTTTCGCGGAAGCGGAAGTCGTCGGGGTGATCGGCGAGGGCTTTGTTGGTCGCGTTGAGGGCGGTATCAAGCGGCGGGCTTTGCTTTTGCAGGAGAGCGCAGGCATAGTTGTTCCAAGCGACTGCGTTTGTGGGGTCTTTAGCGACGGCATCGGCGAGGAAGACTTCGGCCTGCTTCCAATTTCCCTCGACGGCGGCGGCGGTGCCGAGCGTTTCGGCGAGCGCGGGAGGCAGATGCTTGGAGCCGGTCAAGATTTCGAAGAGGCCCTGTAGAGCGGGCCGATTGGTGCGGTTCTGGTACAGAATGCCGACGCGTTGTTTCATGTTTTCGGTCGGCGTGCCGAGTTCGAATGCGGTGAGAAGGCACTGAGCAAGCAGCTTGGGATCGGGCGTCGGTGAGGCCATCGTTTCATCGAACTCGCGCAAGCTGAGGGCTGCCATACTGGTGCGGGCGGCGGGATTCATGAGATCGCGTTCGAGCGAGGCTGCCAGCAGTCGGTGAAGGATCGCTTTATTGCCAAGAAGTTCTTCGGCGGCGGCCCACCATTGGTAATCACCGCTGGTGAGCGACTTCGCGTCTTGCCGCTCCTGACGCTGCATGTGGGCGCGGAGTTCGAGGGCGTCGCGGCGGGCGTCGTCGCGGCGGCTCAGGGAGAGGTCGATCGCGAACTTTTCGACGGCGGCGGCGTGATTGCGATGGACAAGCGGTTCGAGCAGTATGGCGGCTTCTTCGCGCCGGCCGGCCTGAGAAAGCCAGTGAGCGCGAATGATATCGACATCGGCGCCCTTCACTTCCATGGCGGCGAGTTGGTCAAGGTGTTTACCGATGAGCGTTTGCGTGTCGGCCGGAGAGGCGCCGAGCTTGTTGCCGAGCAGGTGGGTGATGATCCACAGGTGGGCTTGCGGATAGCCGGGCGAATCCGTGGGCGCCAGGCGCTGCATGCGCTCGAAAGCTTCTTTGACGTTGCCTTGGCGTTCGAGCGCCAGCGCGGTGTTGAATTCGGACAGGTTGGTATCAACGCCCAGTTGGGCGAGTTTGCGTTCGAAGAGCTGGGCGCGGGCGTAGTCTTTGTCTTCAAGAGCTTGTTTGACGGTGACCTGGTAGCGGCCGGCGACACGCGACGTGCCGCCGAACGTGCTCCACGCAAGGACCACGGGAATGGGGAGCACGAGGAAGACGGCGAGCAGGCCCCAGACCATGCGCTTGAGCGAGCGTGTGGCGGCGAGGGCGTAGCAGAAATAGATGATTGCGACGAACGGATACCACAGCGGGCGCGTGATGCGGGCGAGGAACAGGAAGGCAACATCGAGGTTGAGCGCTTCGCCGATCCAAACCGCGGCGGCGACGATTTTGCGTTGCAGGCGAAGGTATGCTTTGAAGATGTTTCGGATGCCGCGAGCGAGCCAGCGCGGCGTAAGGACCGCGAAGATGGCCCGCAGTAAGCGGCCGAGGACGCGGAACGGCCAGGTGAGCGCGCGGCCGAAGCCGAGGAGCAGCGATTCGACGCCTTCGACGCGTTCGAAACCACGGAAGAGCTTGCGGCCGATGAATTCGATTGTGCCTTCGATTGGCGAAGTGATGGCAGTCGTGAGCCGAGCGAAACGCGTGCGCATCGAATCGCGGAATCGGCGAAGCCGAGTAGCGAGCGATTTGCGGCGGTATTCAGGACCGGAAGGCATACGGTGGATCGGATCGTCGGATCAGGCGCGCGGCGAGCGGTTATTTGGCGGGTTCTGTGGTTGAGTCGGTGGCCGGTAGTGGGGTCGCGGTAGCGCCGATTTCAGCAGGCTGCGTGGATTGTGGAGTCGTGGGCGCTGCGGCCGCTGTGTTGGCAATTAGTTCGCGGAAACGAGTGCGGGCCAGGAACAGAAGTTTTTTTGCGGTGGCACGTTCTTCGTCGTCGATAGCCCGGCCGGCGGTAACCCAAACCTGGATTTGGAACGTGAGTTGGTGGGCCGGTCGGCGGGTGCCGGTGAGGACGTGCCAGGCGTCCTCGGCCAGCGAATACGTGGGCAGTTCCATGGGTTTGCCGGCGTCGTCGAAGGCGCTCGCGAGCAGGTAGCCGCGGGAGCCATCAGGCTTGGCAAATTCGGCTTCCATATACTCCCAGGGAGTCTTGTCATTTGATTCACTCTTACCGATTTGGCGGCGGGTGAGGTCCCAGCCGATGCCGGTGTAGCACAGCGTGAGCTCGTGCCAGCCTTCCTGGTACGGGAAATCGCACGAGACGATGTAGGTAGAGCCGCGGCCATCTTGGTATTCGAAGATACGTGAGTGGTCGGCAAGCAGGTCGCTTCGCTTGCGATTCTCGGGCACGAATTTGACAAAGTGGAGATTATCGGTTTGGGCGGGGAGCGCGTCGGATGAGAGCGCGAGTGCGTGTTGCTTGAAGAGATCTGCCGTGGGGCGGGGCGCAGCGGCGATGGCGTCGCGGGAGTTGTGCGGCACGAATTGCAGCACGGCCAGCACGCCGAACGCGACTAACGATATCGTCCCCAACGACATGCGATTGAAGAGTGCGAGCACTGCCGGAAGGGCGGTGAAAGACTTAGGCGTTGGCGGCGGCGGCACGGCGGTTTCGGCGAAGGCCCGGTCCCACCATTTGATGAGGCGGCCGCCGATGCGCGGTGGTCCGCCGGTCGTTTCTTCCCACACGGGGCCGATGGGAGTGAGCAAGCCCGCGAGGAGCAAGTCGGTGCTGATGAGGGCGAGAAAAACGAGCGTAAACACGACGAGGCCGAGTGTTTCATGAACGGCGCCAGCGGACCAATCGACGCCGAACTTATCGTAGGCGAGCGCGATCGTGGTAATGCGGAGGACGTTCATGATCATCGCCCAGCCGACGCCGGTGGCTGCGAGCAGCACGACGTGGAACGGCCGGCGGTTTTTCCAGAGGCCGTAGATGACGGCACACGCGATAACCGAGAGCACGGAGACGATGCCGCTGCAGGCTTCATCGACGAAGAACTGCTTGTCGGGAAGGAGCAACGTGTTGCCATCCATCAGGTGATCGACGCCCGCGGCATCGAGGAGCATGCTGCTGAATCGGCTGCTCAAGCGCTGCAGGAATGTGATGAGTTGTTGATCGCGATTGAGCGGCAGCGGCACGATGAGCCAGAGCATGGCCCACAGGCCCCAGAGATAATGCACGCGCCGATCGAGCGACACGCTCAAAAATCGGCTACCCAGAAGTAAGAGTGCCGAGATAATCGCCAGCCACGGACTGCCGCTCAGGTACGAACAAGCGAGGAGCAACCAAGCGAGCGCGAGCAGAGCAACAAGCGCCAATTGCTTCGCCCTCGTTGCATGCGGCGGGCGTTGTTCCGAAGTCGCCCCGTTACGCCAGAGCAGCCACGCGAATGCGCCAAGGACGAACGGGAAGTACTGGTACTGCGGCTTCGACCATAAGTTCAAACAGAACTCGACGAGCAGCGGGCCATAGGCAATGAGCAGCACGACGGCCGACGCGATCAGCCATTTGTTGGGCCGACGCTCGCTGAGCGGCGGGGTACCCGCGCGCTCCGGGCGTGGCGAGGCTTGCGAAATATCGGTCGACAGCGCGGTCACTTGCGATCTGCCCGTTCGATGATGAGGTGGCCCAGGACGAGCATGTCCATCGCGGTGCGTTGGAAGCAGGACACGGCCTCCTCCGGGGTGCGCACGATCGGCTCGTTTTCGTTGAGCGAGGTGTTGAGCACCATCGGCACACCGGTCCGCTGGCGGAATCGCTCAATTAGTTCCCAGTATAACGGATTTGTGCGGCGGGAGACCGTTTGCAGGCGGCCGGAGCCGTCGACGTGCGTGACGGCGGGGATTAGAGCCTGCTTATCCGGACGAATCGGCAGAACCCGCTCCATGAAGGGCGACGGTTCGTCCACCGTGAAGAATTCGGCGACGTGCTCTTCCAGAACGCTCGGCGCGAACGGGCGGAACTTTTCGCGGAATTTGATCTTGAGGTTGATGATCTCGCGCATGTCAGCTCGTCGCGGGTCGGCGACGAGCGAGCGGTTGCCGAGCGCGCGGGCACCGAACTCCATGCGATCTTGGAACCAGCCGACGACTTTGCCGTCGCAAATGGCGTCGACACAATAGTTGACCAGTTCGTCCCGCGACAATTCGCGCAGCGTGAGGCTCTCGCGTTCGGCAGCCGCGCGGCAGGCGACCGGATCGACGCCGCTGCCCCAGAAGGCATGATCGAGGACGAAGTTGCGCGGTTGGTCGAGGAATTGGCTCCAAACGTGAAAGGCTGCGCCGAAGGAGGTGCCATTATCGGCCGCCCCGACAGGCACATAGACGTGTTTGAACGGCGTTTCGCGGGTGACTTTGCCGTTGGCGACGGAGTTCATCGCGCAGCCGCCGACTAGGACGGCGTTGTCATTCGGCGCGATTTTGTGCAGCTCGTTGAGCAGATGGAAGATGATTTCTTCCGATACGCGCTGCAGTGAAGCAGCGATGTTTTCGTGCTTGTGCGTGAGGTCGTCTTTTGGGCCGCGCGCGGGGCCGAGGCGATCTTCGAGCAGCTTGCTGTGGAAGGCGTCGACTTTGGGGTACCCGCCGTCCCAGCTCATGCGGATGCCGTTTTGCACGTGCGTGAAGTACTCGAGATTGAGCTCGAACGTGCGGCCCTTCGGAAAGATGATGCGACGGAACTCTTCGACGTACTCCGGCTCACCGTAGGGGGCGAGGCCCATGACTTTGTACTCGTCGCCGTAGTTGGGGAAGCCGAGGTAGATTGTGACGGCATTATAGAGGAAGCCGAGCGAGTGCGGGTAGAAGACTTCGTCGAGCTTGGTGATCGCACGGCCGGCGGCTGTGGCCGTAACCGTGCTGACGAAGTCGCCCATGCCATCGATCGAGAGGATCGAGGCGGATTCGAACGGGCTGATAAGGTAGCCGCAGGCGAGGTGGGCGTCATGGTGTTCGACGGAATGGATTTTGGCGACGACTTGTTCGGGCGCGAAGCCGCAGGTTTCGGCCAGTTGATGGCGAATCGAGAACGACTTGCCCTGGCGTTTGAGGCGGTCGACGATCGCACTCAACGAAGGCCGATTGATGAGCGCAAAAACTGCCTTGCGGCCGACATTCGCTTTGGGATCGAACGATACGGCGACGTGATCGAGTTGTTCCGCAGTGACGCCGCCCGCTTGGAGCACCCAGCGGATCGATTCGGCGGGGAAGCCGGCCCAGTGCTTGATGCGATTGAAGCGCTCTTCTTCGACGGCGGCGACAAGTTGGCCGTCGATGACGAGGGCGGCGGATGAATCGCCATGGAAGGCGTTGATACCGAGAATGCTAACCACTTAGGACTCCGAAGGGGATGCGGCGGGCGCCGGTGACCTCCGCGAGATGCGGGCATCGAGCAATTTCAAAGACAGCAGCAACTCGGCGTACGTACGCTGCAATGTGTAGAGCACGCCGGGCCAGCCGTCGAAAATCAGACCTTTTACGACGAGGCAGTAGAAGAACACCAAGAACGGCGCTATCACGACGTACGACCGCAGGCGATCGTTGAAGTTAAGTTCGCCGCCTGCGAGCAGGCGGACCGCTTCCAGATCGGCGTATTTGCATTGGGAGGCGAGCCAGTCATCGAGCGGTTTGCGGTCGTCGTGGAGGATTGGCATGCGGAGTTCGCCGACAGGGCCGTGTGTTTTCAGCAGCTGGGTGTGGCCGTCTTGCTGGTAGCGGAACTCGGCGGTACGGAACAAGACCACGCGCCGTGGGTAGAGCGTGCCGCGGAGCGGGTGACCGTTGATGCAGTAGCGGAAACTGGCGGCGTAGGCGTCGACCCTTGGCGTCAGATTGCAGAGTTCATCGGCGAACTCGGGCGGGCACTGGTAGTCGGCGTCGAGCGTGAGGACCCAGGGCGTCGTAATTTGGTCGAGGCCGAAGTTCCATTGGTCGGCGTGGCGGTCGAAGGGGCGTACAAGAAAGACGACGTTGGGATGCTGCTCGACGATGGTCTTGGTGTCGTCGGTGCTGCCGCTGTCGAGGACGATGATGCGCTCGGCCCAGGTCAGCGCGGTGAGGGTGCGCGCGATGTTGGGCGCTTCGTTGCGGGTGAGGATCAGGGGGGTGATTTCGGTGAGGTTCACGGAAGCCGGAGTGGCGGGTGGTTCGTCAGGAGCGAACCCTCCCCTGGCCCCTCCCCTACGAGGGAGGGGCTATGTCGTCGTACATCTTTGCGATTTGTGGGGCGATGTTGGACCAGCGGAAATGGGTGGCGGCGTATGTTGCGCCGGCTTCGGCGAAGGCGCGGGCGTCGGGTTGGTTCGCGAGCAGGTCGTCAAGCGTGGCGGCGAGTTCTCGTGGCTCGCCGGTGACGACGGCGCCGGCTCCGGCGAGCGCGACGTGTTCGGCCGATTGGACGGCGGCCGTGACGACGACCGGGCAGCCGCGGGCAAGCGCCTCGGCGACGACGATGCCGAAGTTTTCTGAATGGCTGGGGAGGACGAAGGCGGCGGCGCCATCGAAAAGTTGCCAACGGTCAACGCCCGCGATGTTACCGAGCATGACTACCTGTTGCTGCAAACTGAGCTTGCGAACCGCGGCGTGGATTTCTGCTTCATGACCGGCGGCGTGAGGATCGGGGCCGCCGGCGATGGCGAGGCAACAGGGTTCGCGCATCGCGGCAATCGCCGGGAGGAGGCGGTCGATGATGCCTTTTTTAGGATGGAGACGAGAGAGGAAGAGAAGGATCGGCTTGTCGTCGGCAGCCGGGCCGCAGCGGCGGCGCAGCGCGTTCACATCGCGTGGATGCGTGAACGCGCTGTCTTCGACGCCGTTGGGAATGCAACAGGTCTTTGCGGCTGGATGCGCGATTCGCACTTCAGTGGCTTCCGCTTGGCTGGTGACATGAATAGCAGCCGCTTGCGCCACGTTGCGGCGCTCGATGGCGTTCCAATACAGGCGTTTCGACCAATGCCTGCGTCGCCAGGTGTAGGCGGAGAGCATGCCTGCTGGGCGGATGATGTACGGCACGTCGTGGCGACGCGCGGCGCGAGCGGCGGCCATGGTGGCGAATGACCAGACCGCGTGAATATGGATGAGGTCGTAGTCGCGAACATGTGCCGCGAGCCAACGTGCGAGGCCGTGCGAATACTTCCAACGTTCCGAACATGTGCGGCGGAAGAGGTGTCCGCGGGCATCGCTGGGCAGGTCGGCCGGGGTGAGGCGCGCATGCGGGCCGTCGGCATCGGTCGTCGCGATTTCGGCTGCCATGTTGGGCAGTTGATTCAGGGCGGCCACCATTGGGATGATCGCCGTACTCGGTCCACCGTAGCGGCGAGCGACTGAAGGAATGACGTGCAGAACTTTCAGATCAAGCTCCGACCGTAGTGAGCCGACGCGCCGCGATGAGCGGCGGGCCGGCGAAGTTGTTCCGCTCGAGAAAATGATTGAGCGTGAACAAAATCCACTGGCGATACCATGTATTAAGCGGCACGGGCGTGTTGCGGCGGATTTGTTCGAACACATCTTGCCATTGGGTGCGAATCCAGCGTTCGAAGGGGAACGTGAATCCGCGTTTGGGGCGGCCGGCGATCCAACTGGGGATTTCAGGCACGGCGTCGAGCAGCAGGCGCTTGCCGGGGGCGAGGCGAACTTCGGCGGGAACGCGGCCAATCGCGTCGACAAGTCGGCGATCGACGAACGGCACACGGAGTTCCAGGCCCCAGGCCATGCTCATGACGTCGCTGTCGCGCAGCAGCTGATTGCGCATGTAGCAGCTCATTTCGAGGAAGCAAACGTCGTCGAGCGCGGTGGGCTGGTTGCCGGCGTCGCCGGTGATCCATTCGTTGCGAGCGAAGTCGTCATGGCGGCCGAGGTAGAAGTCGGCAAGCTGGCGTGATTCACTTGGCGTGAAGAAGCCTCGCATGGCCCAGTAGGCGTCAGTGATGCGACCGGCGGATTGGAGGTAGTTGCCGAAGCGTTGGAAACGATTGCTCCGGCCGATACGTTGGCTCAGCCGGCCGGCGACGCGGCGGAAGGGACCGCCAAGACTCAAAATCTGGTGCCAACGCTGCAGCTTGGGAATGAGCTGGAATGAACGGTAGCCGCCAAATAATTCGTCGCCACCGAGCCCCGAAAGAACGACTTTAAGTCCGAGCTCGTGGGCGGCTTTCGAGACGCAAAACGTGTTGAAGCCGTCGTTGCTGGGTTGGTCGTTGTGATCGAGGAAGTCGTCGATGAGCTCGCGGCCTTCGGTCGCGGTGAGGCGCCAGTCGTGATGTTCGGTGCGAAAATGAGCAGCGGTTTCGGCGGCGAGAGCGCCTTCGTTGAATTCCTGTTCGTCGAAGGAGATGCACACCGTTTTTAGGTTCTCGAAACCGTTCGCCCGGGCCAAGGCGACGATGGCGGTGGAGTCAATTCCGCCGCTGAGGAATATGCCAACCGGCACATCGCTCACGAAGTGCCGGCGTATGGAGTCGTCGAGCGCGGTGCGGGTAAGGGAGACGGCGTCAGGAGGCGAAATCTCTTGCGAGGCGAATTGCAGCTGCCAGTATTTTTGCCGGCGGCCGCCGCCGTGTTGCCACGTGAGCGAATAGCCGGCGGGGAGCACTTCAATTTCGTCGACCAGCGTGCGCGGTTCTTGCACTGAACCATAGAGGAAGTACTCTTGCAGCGCAAGGCGGCAGAGCGATATGCGGCCAATTTTGGCTTGCAGCAACGCCTGCAACTCCGAGGCGAAGGCGAGCGTTTCGCGGTACCGCCAGATGTACAGCGGCTTGATGCCGAAAGGTCCGCGGGCGAGGAAGCAGCGGCGTTCGAGATTGTCCCAAATTGCGAACGCGAACATGCCGTCGAGCACGTTGACGGCAGCGTCGCCTTCGCGTTCGTAGAGTGCGAGGATGACTTCGGTGTCGCTGCGGCTGCGGAATTGGACGCCATCTGCCGCGAGCTCTTGGCGGAGGTCGGCAAAATTGTAAATCTCGCCGTTGAAGACGATCGTATAACGGCCGCTGGCGGAGGTCATCGGCTGATGGCCGGCCGAAGTGAGGTCGAGGATGGAGAGCCGGCGGTGGCCGAAAGCAACGCCCTGGTCGATGAACAGGCCTGCATCGTTCGGACCGCGGTGGGCGAGGCGGGCGTTCATCGACTCGACGCGGGTGCGGAGGTCCTGGCGTGCGATCGTGTCGGAGATAATTCCAGCGATGCCGCACATGGGCGGTTTTAACCAGGGCGTGTTAGGTTTGCGTTAACGTTTCGTAGAGCGAGAGGTAACTGCCGGCGACTTGTGTGAGCGAAAAGCGTTCGCGGTTGATGCGGCCGCGTTCGATGAGCGTGCCGCGGTAGTCGGCGTCGTTGATCACGCGTTCGAGGCCGGCGCGGATCGAAGTGACGCTGAACGGATTAACCAGGCACGCAGCATCGCCGGCGACTTCGGGCATCGAGGAGCAGTTGCTTGTGACGACGGGCCGCTCGACCCATTGGGCCTCGATGATCGGCATGCCGAAGCCTTCGTACGTGCTGGCGAAGCAGACGACGTCGGCATCGCAGTACGCGCGGTACATGGCGGCCTCGCCGAGATTGGCGTCGCCATCGTAGGAAATGCCGGAACGGTCGAGCATGCGGAGTTGGTCACGGTCGAGAACGCCAATGATTTTCAGGTGGCAGCGCAGGCCTTTGATAGCTTCGATCAGCCGGGGGATGTTCTTGTTGGGCTTGGTACCGATTTGCAGTATCTGCGGGCAATCGACGTTGAAGCGTTTGGGATAGGGCTTGAACGTGGGGGCGACGGCATCGGGCACGACGACGATTCGCTCGGCCGACACGCCGACGTACCGCCGCAGTTGACGTTTGGCCTCTTCCGATATGACCGTAACGATGGCGGAGTTCCGCATCGGCAGATCAAACCAGAAGACGCGCATGATCCAGCGTTTGAGACCCTTGAGGCGTTCAAGTTGATAGCAATCGTGAATGGTGAGAATGGTGCGGTCGCGCCGCAGGCCAAGTGCGAGGTAGTGGATGTCGCCCGTGATGTGATTGATGCGGCCCTGGTGGCGAGAGGCCCAGAGGATGTTGGCGAGGCGGGGCCAGAAGCCTTTGCTCTGGTAGGGGACGGTTTTGGATTGGACCTGGGTGCCGCGGGCTCGCATCGACTCTCGGATACTGGCGAAGAGCAGTTCGATGCTGAACTGATCGAGAAATGGGTTGCGCTGGAAGTGGACGACCGCGGCGCCGTTCGAGTTGGCTGGATTATGTATTGACAAGCTTCTTGAGTTAGGCAGGCCGGGGCTGCTTCTGCGAGGTCCCGAGGAGCTTAGCCGCTAGCTCAGGCGACGCAGACTCGATGAACTTGCCGAGGGCATAGTACGTGAGGCCGCCGGCGATGAGCGAGGGAAGGACGACGTCCGTGCGTTGGCCACCTTCGCAGAGCGTCATGGTGATCGAGACGCGTCCGAGCAACGAGGGAAGTGAACTGGTTGGCAGGAAGAGGCCACGTTCGAGGCGGCCGCATACATAGCCAACAATGAGTAGACCAACGACAACGCAAATCGGTCCGCCATTGGCATAGAGTTCGAATTGGTAAGGCAGGCCGATGCTGGTTTTATCGCGCGGATCGCGACGCATGCCGGTGTACCTGGTAACGAAGGCGCTGCCGCCGGCAACAACGGGTTTACCCGGCCAGAACGCTCGGGGGATGAGCGTGTAGCCGGAATCTAAGACGGTTTGGCCCATGGCGTAGGGTTGAACGCGCGGCTGATGGCGGACTTGCATCGAGAGGATGTTCGTCATGTCGACTCGCTCGCGGATGGCGTTGCTTGCAGTCGTGGCGTCGGTGGCACTATCGAGCGCTGCGTCGAACCAGGCGGGAATGAAGCGCTCGACCTGTTCGGTGAAGGTGAGATTCGCGAGCAGGCCGGAACGAATCATTTTGCGTGTCTGGAGCCAACCGGCCATCGCGGCGAGGAGAATGAAGCCGAGAACTCCCAATAGGATTGCCGATTTCGGGGTGACCCGGCGGAAACCAACGGCGAGGCAGGCCGCGGGAACGATCAGTTCGACTCGTGCTGGCGTGTGGCCGGAGGCGAAGGACTGCACGAGTACAGCGGGGACGTAAAACATTAGCGCGGCGCCAATGATGACGAAACGGCGTTCTTGGAGACTTAGGGCAAAAAGAGTCAAGAGGCCGAAAGTCGAGAATCCGGCAAGTGCGTGCACGGCCGTGCCAAGAGTGGCGATGTTGTGAGTGACTAATTCGGCGCACAATGCCACGGTACCGACGCCAAATACAAACCAGCCGAAACGAGCGTTTAGCCAAGGCGTTTTTGCAAGGTCCACACGCCCGCTTGTGCTGCGAAGTTCTCCTTCACGCCGAGGCAACCAGGCGGCAGCGATGCCGCCGAGCATGGCGAGACAGCCCATGATGGAGTATTGAATGACGGAAATATGCGCCGGCGTGAGCCAGATCATCGGCTGGCCAAAAACGAAGTCGAAGATATAGCCGGCGAGACTGGCACTCGACACCATGAAGACGCATAGCACCGTAAGACCGAAGTAGAGTGACGGCCCACGCATAGCGAGCAGCACAGTAGCTGCAATGAAGGCTATAATGCCAGCAGAGATTTCAAAGGTGACAGTGTTCATTGGTTGGCAGCAACGACTGCCGGCACCGGCGACGCATGTGCAGATTGCGAGGTTTCGAGAGACAATGTGCAGAGGAATTCGTCAATGAACCGCGTTTGACAAAAGTATGTGGTTGCACGCGCGCGGGCGGCTGTGGACATCTTCCGACGGAGCAATGGATCGGCAAGAAGGCGTTTGAGTGCGGCGCTGAGCTGCTCCGGATTCTCGGCGTCGACTAGGATGCCGGTTTCGTTGTCGGCGACAATCTCTGGTAAGCCTCCACGACATGTAGCAATAACGGGAATGCCGAAAAAGGCGGCTTCGAGCGCCGTCGTGGGCAGCGGATCATTCGAGCGGCTGGGGACGACACAAATATTGAGATTCGCGTAAATTCGCCTGCGATCGCTCGTGAAACCGTGCCATATAACACGCTGATCGATATTCAGTGTGCGGGCGAGATCCTGAAGGCGCGCGACGTACTCGGTACTACCCGCGCCGAAGACATGCAACTGAACGTCTGAGTGTTGCTGAGCGATCAAGCCGAATGCGATCAGCAAATCTTCGTGACCCTTCCACGCGCCGATTTGCCCGGCAATGCCAATATTCGTGTTGATGTGATTGATTGCGTGATCACGACACTGGTCGCCCGCGCAGTCCGTGAGCCCGTTGTGAATAATCTCCACCTTTTCTTTTGAAAGGCCAAGCGCTAAGAGCGACTCTGCGACTGCGTGCGAAACGCAAATGACCTTGCGCAATCGATGGGCAAGGTGTTGATAGGCGTAGCGATAGCGGTTCGAATTCGGCACGCACTCATGCAGCCACAAATAGTCGCGATGCGGCCGCAGAAATGACCGCAGCAAGAGGATATGATGCCAGTTCGTATGGATGACTGCCGAAGGTAGCTCACGGGCAAGCATCTTGCGATACGACCACATGAGCTGCGGCCAACGCAACATTTGTTCGCCAGTCATGCGGAGGCAATCGAGCGACAGTTTCGCCGAGATGAAGCCGGTCGGCATGAGTTCGTAATCGATTCCCGCGTCGCTGAGGCGGCGGACGAAGTCGCCATCGTTCCAAGAGCTGCTGACAACGTGAAGCGGAAAGCCGCGAGAGATGAGACCTTTTGCCAGTTCCAGGGCGACAATCTCTTTGCCGGAGACGTAACCGGCGCCGCAGAGGAGGATGATTTTGGATGAGGTCACAGGACCGGTTTGCGCTCGACCACGGCAAGAGTATAGACAGAGTCGATTAGCTGGAAGTCCGGATGCTTCGCGATCACTTCGGCAAAGAATCTCGCCGAATCGAGGCGGCGCCATTCTTCGGCTTCGGGAACAAATGAATCGTGCAAACACACGATACCGCCTGGGGCGAGCTTCTCCAGAATGATGTGCCAGTCGGTTTCGATACCGGACCAAGAGTGGTCTCCGTCGACGAAGGCGAAATCGAGATTCGCCGGAATCTGATCGCGAACTTCGCCGCTGGTACCGCGAAGAAAGTCGATGTGATCGAGTGAGCGTGTCCGCTGAAGATGCCGCATACAAATTGTGTGGCACTTGTTTGGTCTGCCAGGCGTTTCCGGCCACGGGTCGACGCAGTAGAGTCGACCGTCGCGGGCGAGGGCGTTAGCGATGCGGGCAGCAGACACACCTTGGTAAGTGCCGATTTCAAGCGCAAGGCGCTTGCCACGCGCGTATTTGGCGAGCGCTTCAAGTTCAACATCGTTGGTTTGCGATGTGGCATCGATCAGCCGCAGGCGATGCAGCTCGTTCAAAATTCGCGGTCGCCGGAAAAATGTTCTTTCGAGAAACTTCATCGGCCGTCGATTGATTCAGGCGTTGACAGAAATTGGCTCGGAGCTGCATGCCGACACACCAAGTAGCGAGACGACAGTTTCGACGGTGTGGTCGACGCTGTGCTGTTGCAATAGTGCGCGAGACGCGTACGGTTGTGAAATCTGCGTCGACATGCGCGCGATTGACGCGGCGAGGCTGATAAGGTTGCCGGAGGGAAACGAGCAGTGCGGATCGATGAGTTGCACCAAGTCTTCATTACAGCCGCAGGCGTCGCTGGTGATGCAGGGGCAGCCGCAGGCGAGGGCCTCGTTGACGACGAGGCCCCAGGTCTCTTGGTGATTGCTCGGGAGAACGAGGCAGTCAGCGGCGACGTATGCCCGGGCGATTTCGTGCTGGTTGAGGAAGCCGCTGAAGGAGGCTTGCGGTCGGTTGTCGTTAGCTATTGTTGCGGCGGCACTTTCCGCAGGCAAGTTCGCGGCGGATTCGGCGTCGTAAACAACGCGGCAGCGTTTGCGAAGTTCGTAGCCGAGTTCGCCAGAACCGACGAACAGTAGATGGATGGGGCGGCCGTGCAGCTTCGCTGCGGCGAGTTGGGCGGCGGCGACCAAGTCGAGCGGGCGTTTCTTCGGGATAAACTTGCCGCAGAATAGCACGCAGAACGCGTCTTGTGGAATGTTCCATGCTCGGCGAATCGCATCGCGCTCGGGCCGCAGGGCAGCGGCTTCGTTGGCGAAGCGGTCGTTGTCGACGGCGTACGGGGCGGGGTACAGTTGTTGTTCTGGCACGCCGTACGATTGGTACAGCCGCTTGTTGGCAGTGCCGATGTACAGAAACTCGTCGACGTGCGAGAAGAACCAACGCAGCAGCGTGCGTTTAATTGGCCGCTTCCAGGCAGCGGTGGGGGCGAGGTCGTTGCTTTCGCCGCGGAGCCAGACTTTCACGCCGGCGGCGCGGGCCTCGCGAACGGCCTGCCAGTAGGCGGCAACTTGCCAACCTTGGATCCATAAGGCCGTCGCGCCCGACTCGCGCAGGCGCTTGCGCAGTGGTTCGACTAGCCGGCACTTCCAGAACTGATCGGGCGCTGCGCCCGGCGCAACATTCAAGAAGCGGTGCGGGTATCCGCTGAGCGTATCGATATCCCACGCGAAGGTTTTGCCGAAGCCGGAATCGTGGCTGGCTTTCACGCCGTGCGAAGTGAGATACCACACCTCGAATGGCACGCGGCCGTCGTTGGCTAGCGCCTGCCAGAGCGGCACTTGGTATTGGATCGGGTGGGTAGTGAGGATCGCGAGCACTTAACGCACGTCGTGAAGGTCGGCCATCGGTCCGTTGGTCTCGGTTGCTGCTGGATTTGTTTTGATGATGCGCGCCGGCACGCCAGCGACGACAGCCCCGGCCGGCACGCTCTTGGTGACGACGGCGCCCGCGGCCACGACGCTGCCGTCACCCAGTTCGACGTTTTTCAAGATGACGGCGCGAGCGCCGACCCAGCAGCGGTTGCCAATTTTCACGTGGCCGATTTGCATGGCGCCATTCTTAGGTGATTCGCCGGGGTGCACAGTGTGGTTGCTGTCGGTGATGTAGATGCCGGGGCCGAACATGTTGTCGTCGCCGATTTCGATGAGGCCGCAGGCATCGAGCATAACGTCGCGATTGAAGTAGTTGGCACTGCCGATTCGGATGCGGATGCCGTCGTAAGGTTTATCATTCGGCCAGAGCCAGCAGCCTGCCGTGAGTGAGTTGAAGTTTCCGAGCTCGATTTGAGACAGGCGACGGCAGCGGATCGCCTCGAGGCGGTTGTGGTGACCGGTTTTCATGCCGAGTGCGCGGTAGATCGCGAGACGCAGCCGACTCATAATTCCACGTGTCGCCGTGAGCAGCAGGTATTCGAGCGTCTGCCTCATGCGCCCGAATGCGATCGGCTAAGGAATTCTTGGAAGGTGGTTGCGCTCACCGGTGCGCGGTGCTTCCAACCAGAGGGGAAATGTCGCAGGAATCGGCCAACACCGCGGAAGCATTGAGCGAGAAGATTGTGGCGTAACGCATAGCGGAAATGGCTGAGCACTTTGTAAGGAAGCACGACGATGAGCAAAGGCAGTGGACAGCGTCGCAGCGCGAACGCGAGGTCGTTGCAAACGTTCGACGATTGCTGGGCGCGGAGGTCGCGACCGACTTCGGCCTTGTCGTGCCACACGTGAACGCCGGGCATCAGGTATACTTCGTGGCCGCAATCGCGCAGGCGGAGGCAAAGGTCCTTTTCCTCGGCGCCATACGGTTCGGGGCCCGGTGTGTAATAACCGGCCTCGCGGACGGCATTAAGGCGGAGAACGTGGCCGCATCCGATGAACGTGTTCGTGGGCCGCGCGGCAGTGCGGTCGGCCGTCGTCGCCCGGTCGGGGCTAAGGATGTCGAGGGCGAGCGCGGCGACGTGGCGATTTCGTTCCAGATAATCGATAGCGACGGCGATTTCGTCGGCTCCCATGAACCACGCGTCGTCGTCGAGGCTGAGGTAGTAATCGGCGGAGCTTTCGCGCATCAGCAGGTTGCGCGCTTCCAGATAGCCACGTGGTGAGTCGAACCGAGTCCACCTTACGCTGGGAAATCTGGCAGCGAGTGCCGCGGTCTCATCGATGGACGCATCGTCCACGACGGCTACCTGCACGTGCGCGTAGGATTGTTGCAGTGCAGACTGGATGGATTTCTGCAGGATCCCGGCGCGATTGTGTGTGATGATGCCGACAAGGACGGTGGGACCAGGCTCCGATGTCTTGGGGGATGTCACAGCTTTTGTGTTTGCCTTGCGGTGATTTCCGCAAATCAGCGTCGCGTGGCGTAAATCAAGCCGTGTTTTTCGTTGAAGCTGCCCGGCGCGACCGTGCTGAAGCCGTGATCAGTGAGTTGCGTCACGATGTCTTGCGGCTTGCGTCCCGGCACGAAAGGGTGCCATTCGATCATGAGCAGCGAAAGCTCACGAATGAGCCCGGCGTCGCAAAGAGCGTCGATAATTTCGTATTCGGAGCCTTCGCAGTCGATCTTCGCGACGATTTCGCGACCGTCGGCAGTCTCGATGATTTGATTGAGAACGGTTGTACAATCGGCCAGTTGTCCGCGCTCCTGCACGAGCGACGGGCCGAAATGCGCGCGGCTGGGTACTTTCGACGTGGTGCCGCGTTCTTTGGTATCGAGGACGAATTGAACTTCTTCATCTTTCGCGCCGATGCCGAGGTTGTAAGGTCGAATTTCGTGAGTTGGCACGTTGTTGAGAGCTAGGTTTTCGAGTGCGCACTTGAATGTCGTGGCGGAGAGTTCATAGGCGTACACAGGGCACTTCTTGCGATGGGCGAAGAACAGCGAAGCGATGCCCACGTTCATACCAATGTCCCAGACTACCGCCGGGCCGGGGATTGAGAACTCGTAGACTTGCTCCACGAGTATTTCCCGCAGAATGTACAGTTCTTCGGCATTTCTCAGGTAGATTTGGAAGTCGCCGACATCCACGATCAGACCACCAGAGGCGCCATTCTTAAACGTTGCGCCGGCGAATGTCCTTAGCGCGAGCGCATCTCGGTAGCCATCGAGCAGGCAATGCGAGGACGGGTTGACCGCGCAGTCTAAGGTCGACAGCCAGAGCATTTCGGCTGATTGTCGGCGAACGGTAGAGAGCGGCACATAGGTGGCTGAAAGGCGATTCGACCAACTCGGGCCCAGTCGCGGGAGCGCTGCGAAGCGTCGGAGATTGCTACGGACAAATTGGGTGAAAGGCATAGGTCGGGAAAACAACTAGATCGCGCGCGATTCCCTAAACTGCAGGCGCTTCATTAGCAGGCTGACTGTTGTCTCTTCGATGGCGCACTCGCGCACGGCGTGCAGTTCAATATTGAATGCCAAATAACAATTTCCTTGTGGCACGCAATCGGCCGCGAAGCGCGGGCAATAATTGCCGCCGCGATTTGGACGAACGAAGTTGTGAGAGGATCGACACGGCTTCGAACGCCAACAACCCGGTGTAGTCGCGCAATCGCCGCCGGCCAAGGATGTTCTTCATCACGAAGTGGCGGTTGAGCAGTTGCATTTCTGCGACCGCGGCCGGATCGGATTTGTGGTCGCCGGATTCAGACAGATGTTGGATTCGGGCGGTGCGGGCGTTCGCCAATTTCCAGTTGCGGCCAATCATTAGCGATAAGGCTACGTCTTCCATTAAGGAATAACCTTGGAAGTGATCGGGGAAGGGCGGACTTGGGAGTGCCTCGCGGCGGTACATGGTGCAGGTCGTGTTGAGCCACTCAACCGGAACGACTTCCGGCAAAGCGCCGTTATCTTCGGGCAAAAAGTTGACCGCGGGCCCCACAACTCGACCAGCCCAATTGGTTGTGCCTTCGCCGGAAAGCAGGCGATAAAGCGTGCAGCTTACGCGGCCGGGTTGTTGGTAACCCTGGTTGATGATCGTTGCGCTTGCGCCGCCGATGTGTTTGTCCGAGACCAGGGCAGCGTATAACCGTGCAATGCACTCGGGCTCGAAGACGATGTCATCATCCATGAACCAAACGATGGATTGCGAAGACTTCTCCACGGCCTGGTTGCGTTGGGTTGCGGCCCCGCGCTCGGCAGCGCGCTCATAATTGATGGTGCTGGCGAGTTGATCGGGCGGATTGGCACAGACCATGGCGGTTTGCTCGTTGTCGGAAGCGTCGACAATGATGATTTCCGTCGGCTGCGTCGATTGCGTTGCCAAGCTGGTCAACATGCGGGCCAACGGCGCTGGTCGATTGCGCGTGGCAATGGCGGCGGAGACCGGCAGCACACGGGTTGGAAGGCCGCCGATGTCGCACACCGTTGTTTGGGCAGTACTGTTCAGCATGTCATCCGACAAGCTCGTGTTCCAAGCGGGCAGGCAGATTTACGTAGCCGCGGTGCTGTGGCTCGTAGGCCGCGACGCCGTTCGCAGTGGTTGCAGGCGTGACCGAGAGCTTGGCAATCTCCATGAAATTCCTGTGCGCTGAAAGGGACTTCACGTAGATTCCGAGGCTGTAATCGCCTTCGATAAACGGAACTGCAGCAATATGATTGCGCAATACGAGTTTCGTGCCGCTCGTCATTCGATACGGGCCATCATGCGAACGCATATCGACGACGGCCAGGCGTTGGCCTTGTGGCGAATAGATCAGGATCGCGGCATCGCTTACGCATTCGTTCCCAAAAGCTTCCAATTCGAATGTGATGTTGGCCGGATCACCGCTGCGAACGGGCGACGGTGCGATATCAATGCGAGTGATGGCCAGCAGGTCGCTCAACTTGTGACGGCTGCCGCCGGTCAGGCCGTTGCCACTGTCGAGGTACTTTGCGATGGCTGTTTCGGAACAACCGGAGAATTCTAGCCGGCCTTGGTGAATCCACATCGATTGGCTGCAAAGGCTTTGCACGGCGGCCATGTTGTGGCTAACGAAGAGGACGGTGCGGCCGCTGGAGGATACCTCGCGCATTTTGCCGAGGCATTTCTTTTGGAACTCGGCGTCGCCGACGGCGAGGACTTCATCGATGATCAAGATTTCGGGCTGTAGATGAGCAGCCACAGCGAACGCCAGGCGCAAGTACATGCCGCTGCTGTAGCGCTTGACTGGCGTATCCAGGAATTTGGCGACTTCGGCGAAGGCGACGATTTCGTCGAAGCTGCGTTTAATCTCGGCGCGGGTCATTCCGAGAATCGCGCCATTGAGGAAGATGTTTTCGCGGCCGGTGAGCTCGGGGTGGAAGCCGGTGCCGACTTCGAGCAAGCTGGCAACGCGGCCCCGAAGTGTGGCACGGCCGGCAGTGGGTTCGGTGATTCGCGAGAGCACTTTCAGCAGCGTGCTTTTGCCGGCGCCATTGCGGCCGATGATGCCGAGGACTTCGCCTTCGCGGACTTCGAAGGACACGTCGCGAAGGGCCCAGAATTCTTCGGCCCTGCCGTTCGCGGCAGGCGGCCGGCGGCGGAAGGCGCGGCGGAGTCGCTGACGGGCTGTCTTGAGTTGGCTCGCCAGCACATCGCGCAGCGCGGTGTAGCGCTCGCGGTTCACCTCGTGGTCGATGAGGTACGACTTGCCGAGGTGTTCTGCGGTAATGGCGATGGCGGTCATGCGGTGCGGCTGGCGAACCCCAGGCTAGTGCCCGGCGGCTGATCGTAAATACGTCGTATTGGTGCGATCAGTATGATGCTAAATAATGTCTGCGAAGGAACGCTCCATCGAGCGGAATTTGTGCACGCCGAGCCACAGCAGGAAAGCCGCGACGGCCATGCTGGCGGTGAAGCCCGGCCAGTAGATCGTCGTACCGTCGAGTAGGCACCAGCGGAAGCCGTCGATGACGCCGACGATCGGGTTGAGCGAGTACACGAGTCGCCAATTCTCCGGGACGCGGCTGGTGGAGAAGCCGATCGGCGACACGTACAGACCGAACTGCACGATGAACGGGATGACATAACGGAAGTCGCGATACTTCACGTTGAGTGCAGTGACGTAGAGGCCCGGGCCGAGGCTGGCGAGGAGTGAGAGCACGACAAAGACCGGCAGAAAGATGATTCGCCAGGTTGGCAGGTATTGGTAGTAGGCCATCACGCCGGCGAGCAACACGAGGCTGATGAGGAAATCGACGAAGGCGGTGATCACCGCGGCCGTGGGCACGATGAGCCGCGGAAAGTAAACCTTCGTGATGAGGTTGGCATTGGCCACAAGACTGTTCGAGGCTTCGCCGAGCGACGTCGAGAAGAGCGTCCACGGGAGCATGCCGGCGAGGACGAGCAGGGCGTAGGGCGCATCGCCTTCGCTGGGTAGCTTCGCGACGCGGCCGAAAATGACGGTGAAGATCACCATCGTGAGAAACGGGCGGATGATCGCCCAGGCGACACCGATGACGGTCTGCTTATAGCGAACAGCGATATCGCGCCACGCGAGAATGTAGAACAGTTCGCGATAACGGAAGAGGTCGCGCCAGTAGTTGCGTTCGGCACGGCCTGGTTCGATGGTGAGGAGGTTGGTGTCGGTCACGCGGATGGTTGTATCGTCGGCGTCGTAAATTGCGTTAAGCTACTGAGCATTTGCCGTTTCGAGCACAGGTTCGCCGGAAGTTTCTTGTACCGCCGGCACTTCCGAATGCGAGCGGCGTGGCCCTTCTTCACGCGAATCAGCGTTGGGGATCGTCGCTTCGATGAGATCGCAAAACGCGTTGAGCACGCGGCGTTTGCTGAATTCGTGTTCGACGGCGGACTTGCCGCGGCGGCCCATGGCGTGACGATCGTTGGCGCACATTGATGCTGCTGTCAGGATCGCGGCGACTGTGGCGTCGAGATCGCCGTGGTGGACGTGCCAGCCGCAGTCAAAGCGTGTGAGGACGTCGGCAGCGTGGCTCGGGGCTGGACCGACAAAAAGTACCGGGCGACCGACGGCCATCGCGCCGTAGATTTTGCAAGGGTGAATAATGCCGACCATGTCGTCGCCGAGCGTGACCGTGTGCAGGTCGGCGGCGGCGAGGCTGTACTTCAGCTGGTCGAGCGGCTGGTAAGGCAAGGAAAGGATGTTCGGCGGCCGGTGGTTTGCAATGGCGGCGTCGACATCGCGCTTGCCGAGACCGCCGCCGATGAATATGAACAAGAAGCGATCGTCATTGCGCAATCGCACAGCGGCCTCGACCAGCGTCGTTACCGGCGAAGCCATGCTATGGTTGCCGCTGTACATGACGACGAACTTGCCGGCTGGATTGTGTTGGGCTCGGAACGGGTTCGATGCGAGTTCCACCTCGTGTGAACAATCTTCATGCGGCCACGGCGGCAGGATGGCGAGTTTGCCTTTCACGTGGTATTGGCGAGTGATGCGCTCGGCCATGAAGCGATCGAGCACGACCACGCGGGCAGCGCGGGCGAAAATGCCGCGATTTAGCCAACTCATGGCCCGTACGGGCAGGCCGTTTGGATTCACGCGACGGAGCGTGACGGCCTGATCGGGATTGAGGTCCATGACCCAATACATGATCGGCACGCGGCGAACCGTGGCAATGGCAAGCGCGGCGATGGCCGCCATGGGCGGCGATGTGCTGACAAGGATGGTACTGAGCCGTGATGCGAACAGGCCCCGGATGATCGCTTGAACGAGAAACAGCGCTTGGCCAACCAGGCGATGAATGAGCGTTTTCTTACCGAATGAGGACCAGGGGAGTCGAACCACCTCGACGCCGTTGCGGCATTCGCGTGCTGGATACTTCTGGGTCGGATCCTCATAGCCACGTTGCGAGGTAACCACACGAACGCGATAACCGCGCGCGGCCATGGCTTCGGCGACATCAGTGAGGTGCTGGCCGACGCTTGCCGGGTCCGGCACGTAGACTTGGCTGATGATCAACAGCAGTGGCTGTGAAGTCACTCGACGACTACCATATCGGCATGAATCTCGACGGTGGCCCCGACGCCAAGCACACTGACACCGAGCCAGAGCTTACGCTTATTCTGCGACTGCAGCACGATGCCTTCGACGTCGCGCATCGGACCAGCGGTGATTCGCACGCGTGCGCCAGGCACGATGCGTGGGTACAGCTCAATGGATTCAGGGAAGTGCTCGAGCGCCGTTTCGAGTGCGGCGATCTCCTGCCGAAAGCAAATCTGCTCAGCACTACCCACATCGATGATCTGCACGATGCGATCCGTTCGCAGTACGGCGAGTCGCTCGCGCTCTTCTCCTGCGAAGAACACGTAGGAAGGAAACAACGGATAGAGATTCTTGCGCCGCCGTCCGCCGGAGGAGGTTTCCCGCAGTACCATGGGCAGGAAGTAAGCGATATCGCGCTGCCGCAGGTCGTCGGCAAGTTTCTTCTCTTGCCGGGGCTTGCAGTAGGCGACACTCCACGGCGCGGCGATATCCGCGATATGGGCCGCGCTGGGCCAAATCATCGGCGGGTTATCTTGCAGTCGCAACACGAGCGTTGAAAATGAACGTTATGGGTACGTCGTTTTGCGCGGACTCCGTCCGCGTCGGTGCACGAGGCCCGATTGCCGGAACGCGGTTCAAGCGGCGGAATCATCGAAGTTGAAAAGCCAATGCCGGCGAGTGGCGGACCAGTCAGAGAATAAGTTCCGCGTCGCCGTCGCCCATGCCTGCCTATTCCTAAATCATTGCAACGAAAGAATTTAGGCAGCCGCCTGAGGACCTTTTAGTATAGTCGGTTCTACGCAGCAGGCAAGAATAGGACGCTCAGCGGAGGACGTTTGGGCGACCGCTCATTTCGTTCAATCGCTATGACATTTCCGCGCGGCGGTTTGTTCGACATTGGAAGCCTAGAACCGGCAGCATCGATGCGATCGTCACATCCGACACCACCGTTGCGAGCCTAAAAATCGGGACGATATGCGGGCATTTCAGGGCTCGCGTGGCGTCGTTCGTTTGTCGCATTTTTTCGCGTCGTATAGACTGAAGTCTGCTGTGAAGTCGGCGGCAATTCGCGCGTTGAGGCGCAACTGCCCTCCGGACAAATTGTGGAGTGTGCCGGGCCGCAACTCGACTTGGTACGTTTGCCGGCCTGGTCCTTGCCTGATTGCTGGCCACCTCATCCGCTGCGGAATAGTTATGTCATCTTTGGTCGAGGTCGAGCCCTTGTCGTTGGCGAAGCCGGAGGCGAGTTTGCCGCAAACGGGCGGACAAACTCCTGACCGTGCCGAACCCCAGCGTGAGACGAATCTTCTGCATTTGGTCTGGAAGGGCCGGTGGCTGATTTTGTTCTGCATGCTGCTTGGGGCGGGTGCTGCCTGGGCTGTGTTGCAGCGGGCAACGCCGTTGTATAAGAGCATGTCGCGCATTTATGTCGAGCGGGCGTTGCCACAGGTTTTGACGACCGAGCTGCAATCCGCCCAATCGGCGTCGTATCTCTATACGCAGGCCGAGTTGATTCGGTCGACACCGGTCTTAGCGGCGGCGGCCCAGTCGCCGGATTGTGCGAAGATCGAGAGTTTTCGCGGTGTCGATAATCCCGTCGCGTTGTTGCAGAAATGCATCACGGTCACGGTCGGCCAGCAGGACGACATTATCAACGTAGCCGGTGAATTGCCGAATGCGGCAGACTCTGCGGCCGTCGTGCGGGCAGTTGTCGAAGCATACATTTCCAAGTACGCCGAGAATCGGCGATCCAACACCGTGGAAGTGCTTAAGATTTTGCGGAGCGAGAAGACTCGGCGAGACGACGAATTGGAGCTCCGAAGAAAAGAACTGGCCGATTTCCGCAAAGCAAACCCGGCGCTCGCGCTGCAAGTTGATAAGGAGAACATTGTGACGCGCCGGTTTGCGAAGCTGTCTGAGCAATTAAACCAGACGGAAATCGAACTGCTCGAAGCCCGGGCGCGCTATCAGCGGACGAAAGAATTGTTCGCTCAGCCGAGCGAACGGATGCGGTTGCTCGAAACGGCGAGCAAGCAGTCCACAGCGACTCGCGATGTTGATCTTGAGAATCTTATTCGGCAAGTCGAGCAGCAGCTGGCTGCCGAGCGTGCCCAATGGGGCGAAGGCCATCCGCGAGTGCGCTTGCTGCGCGAATCGGCGACAGAATTGCGAAAACGGCTGAAGCAACAGCAGGAGGCCATTCTCACCGCGTACCTCGACGGCTTACGGCAGGAATTCGAAATCCTCGAACAGAAGCAGAAGGAATTGCGAACGGAGTACGATCATCAATTCCAGTCAGCCACCGAATTGGGCACGGCGGCATTGCAGCTTGCGGCGCTTGAAGAAGCCTACAAACGTTGCGAAGAACAGTGCGACATTTTCGATAGCCGGATCAAGCAAGTGAACCTGTCAGAAGATGCGTCGGCGAAGTTAAACGTCAACATCTTGGAAGCTGCATCCATACCGGTGTTGCCGAGTTACCCGATTCCGTCGCGATTCCTCATCCTGGGCATTCTGGGCGGCGGAATGGTCGGGTTCGGCCTGACTTGGGTACGCAATCTGTTGGATCATCGTCTCAAGACAGTCGACGAAATCAGCAGCGTGTTGCAGCTCCCAGTGTTGGGCGCGCTGCCCTACTTTGGCGATCCGCACGACAAGTCGCCGACGGGTCGGCTAGTGATGCTCACGCCACGGTCTCCCGCGGCGGAAGCGGTTCGTACGTTGCGCACAGCCCTGCACTTCGGCTTTGCCGGGCGCGACGGCGTGAAGGCGATTGTGGTGACTTCGCCGGCGCCAGGCGACGGCAAGAGTACGGTCGCCAGCAATCTCGCCATCGCCATGGCCCAGGCAGATCAGCGTGTGCTCCTGATCGACGCCGACTTGCGGAAACCAACGCAGCATTTGATTCACGAGGTGTCGGCCGAACGTGGTTTGGCGACCGTGCTCACCGAGCGGCGGCCCGTGGCGGAAGCCATCATTCCGCACGTGCTGGATAACCTGGATCTGCTGCCGTGCGGCAAGCTGCCGAACAACCCAGTCGAACTATTGAACAACGGTTTCTTCGCCGAACTGCTCGAAAAGCTTCGCGATCGGTATGATCGCGTCATCATCGATGCTCCCCCCGTTGTGCCGCTGGCGGATTCGCGCGTGATCGCGGCCTTGGCCGACGCCACGTTGCTGGTGCTGCGGGCCGAACAATCGACACGTCGAATCGCCCTCGCCGCGCGCGATGAACTCTGGCGTGTGCGGGCAACGCGAATCGGAGTCGTGGTTAATGGCGTGCCGATGCGTCATACGGCGTACGGGTATGGATACGGCTATGGCTATGGCGAGAGCTATTCCTACGGGCAAGTTTCGTATGCCGCGCCGGAAGAAAACGGCCGCAAGTCGAAACGCCCTGCCCTACTGGCGAAGAAGGATGGCGAGCCAGTGAGTTCGGGCTCCGAGCAGGAGTAAGCGCGTTCTGGGCACTTCGCGGCATGTGGCTTTCGATGGCGAACCAGCATGAGCGATGATGCTGTGGAATCCTGGTCCGAGAAGCAGCGTCGCCGGCTCGACGATTTTATGGCTCCGCGCTGCGTGGATGTTCATTGCCACTGCCTCCCGGCTTTCGACAACGGCCCCAGTTCAATCGAGGATGCGATCCACTGGTGCGAAGCGATTGTGCAGGATGGCGTCGCGACGGTGATTGCCACGCCGCACCAGCTTGGCCGCTACGATCTGGAGTTGCCGCACGAGATCTTCGTCAACGCCTTGCCGATCGTCGACGAACTTCGCGAGCAGGACGTGCCGCCGATCCTCACCCATCCCGAGCGCCACGCGTACTTGCAAAACCATGCGAATTGGATACAAGAGTGTGTGCGTCATGGGGTCACGCTGCAGGTAACGGCCGGAAGTATACTTGGAGAATTCCGCGAGCGGGCCAATAAGCAACGCTGGCAACTGCTGCGCGCTGGGCTGGTGGCAATTGTTGCTTCGGATGTGCATGACTGGATGCGACGTTCGCCGCGGATGACCAAGGCGATCGAAGTGCTCAGCGCTAAGTTGGGCCGCGAGGCGGCACGCATGATGGCGATCGAGCGTCCGCTTCGCGTGGTGAGCGGCGGATTTATTACACTGCGGTAGCACCCAAATGCAAGCGAGACGGACTATTCTCGATCCTGAAACGCTACCTGAGGCGGGCGCTCGCTGGGATTGGGCGATCACCGGGCTTCTTGCCGCGCTCTTCGCATTTGCACCGGCGGCCTTCGGCGGAATCGAGCCTTGGAGCGAACTGGTGGTTTTGATTCTGGCAGGGGCGCTCGCATTGTGTTTGGCCGTGCGAGTGGCCGTCGACCGCGATTTCCGGCCGCGCTGGACGTGGCTGTACGTGCCCGCCATGATCATGGCATTCTTGGCGCTACTGCAGATTTCACCTTTGCCTATGGGAATTGTGCACGCGGTTGCCCCGTCGAGCGTCGAATTGCGACGGCAATTGATGGGCGACGCCTTTGCCGGCGCCCAGTCGACAACGATCAGCTTGTATCCGCACGCGACCGCGGAGCAGCTGCGGCTCTTGTTTGTGGGGATTACAGTCTTCGTTGTCGTTGCCAATATGTATCGCAGCACTCGGTCAATCAAGCTGTTGTTAACGATTATCTTCTTGATCGGGTGCGCTGAAGGCATTCTCGCACTCGCTCAACTTGTTACGCGCAGCGATGCTTACTACTGGTTGATTCCGAGTGGCCGACGGATTGTCACTTCTGGAAGTTTCGTCAACTATAGCAACTTCGCGCAGTTTATGAACCTGTCGCTCGGCGCGGGGCTGGGCTTGTTGCTGATTCGGATTGCGGAGCAAACGCGCAATCGATTTCCCGTTGATGGGCTTCCTGCGACCGCCCGACGGCTATGGGAAACGCAAAACTGGGTCTTTGCGGGCCTGGCCATTGGCGCGCTCGCGGTGCTCAGCTCGATGAGCCGCAATGGAGTGATTTCGCTCCTTGTGGCTTCATTAATCGTTGGTGTCGCTCTGTATCGTCGCGGAGCGTTAGGCTGGGGCGGTTGGGCACTCGCGGCATTGCCGGCAGCAGTCGTCGCCGTGTTGTTATGCTTTGGGTTCGACGCGTTGTACGTGCGGTTATCGAGCCTGCACGCGAGCGACTCATACGACACGCGGCTGGATATGACGGCGGCAACGCTGCGTGCCTGGGCTCAGTTTCCTCTCTGGGGTGCTGGCTTAGGCACGCATGAGTTTGTGTTCCCAATGTTCGACACCAGTCCGACGCCCACTTTGGCCGCACATGCCGACAACGATTACGCGCAGCTGTTCGAAGAGATGGGCCTTGCTGGGGCGCTCGTTGCCGGGGCATTCTTTGTCGGCATTGCAATGTTGGCTGCACGCGTCATCATTCGCGGCCGATCCTCTCTAGCGCTTGCCGTATATGGATTGCTGTTTGGTCTCATTGCGGTTGCTGTCCACAGTGCAACCGACTTTGGCCAACGGTTGCCGGCAAATTTTTGCCTGACGGCGACATTTTGCGGGCTCATCCTTTCCATCGCACGCCATGAACGGCAGCGAACTGGAAGTCGTGCCCGGTCCGCCGAGCGGCAGCCAGCCGCGAATTCAGCCTGGGTTCGTCGCTGCGCTGGCGGAGTCACGGCCGTTGGAGTGGCATTTGTCTTCGGGACCTCGATTTATTTCGAGTACCGCGCATATCTCGCCGATCGCTGGTCGACTGCGGCTGCATTTATCGCGACGCAAATTCGCGACCGAAAGTTCGAAACCACCGACGAAGACTATATGGAGTTGCTGTCGGCCGCGGAGGAAGCGGCAAACGCAGCGCCGGCAGATGCTAATTACGCGTACTGGTTGAATTACTATCGCTGGATGTCATTGCAAGCGACAGTTGAAGCTGATAATCGCCCAATGGCGTTGCGGACCGACGAGATGCCTTACGTACAGCAGATTGCGGATGAGCTTCGCGCCGCTCGGCCGCTTTGCCCCACCTTTGGCCCTCCGTATGCGCTCGAAGGCCAACTCAGGCTGTTTGTCTTGCAAGATTCAAAAGGGGCCGAACTCATTCGGCAGGGGGTGCGGCTTGCGCCACATGATCCGACGACCTGCCTGGTTGCCGGCGAGTTGAGTGCGCGCGACGGTCACATGGATGAAGCTCAGCCGCTGCTGGCGCGGGCCGTGGAGTTTAACCCCTCGTACTTTGGCGAGGTCGCGAATTTGTACGTCGTGGAACTCAAGCAGTATGAACTGGCACGCGCGCTGGCGGGAGATGACTATCACCGGCTCAAGGAACTGGCACGGCTCGCCGAGGCAACAGGTGACGGCCCGCGGGCGGCGGAATTGAACGCTGAGGTCGAAAAAACGCTGCGGCGAAGGGCGACGATGCCCAATGTGCAGGCAGACGAGCTCGCGCAGCTCGCTCAAATCGATCAAGCTCACGGTGAGCGCGCCTCGGCAATTGATCTCTATCGTCGCGCGCTGGCACTCGACTATCCACGAATCGATTGGCGCTTGAGCCTGGCGCGCGTGCTCGGCGATAGCGGCTCACTTGAGGAGGCGATTCGCGAAGTGCGACTGGCGCTCAGGCTGCGGCCGCACGATGAAGGCGCGACGCATCTGCTTGAACAACTGACCGAGCAATTTGAGCTGCGCGGGGCCGGTGAGGCTGCGAAGTAACGCTTTGCTGCGACGGAGGTCCGGCGCAGAACTGGAAGGAGAACCGAACAGGGTTTCTTCTGCTCTCTTGAATTGTCATGCATATGCGGCTGCTCGACCGCCCCCCCGCCGGCCCGTCGGTCACACGGTTTTGAAACGTTCTGCCGCTATAAGGTCCGCTTCGTTGAAAATCCGCTCATCGGCGCCCGTGCACATAATGGAGCCTTCAACACGAATCAACCGGAACAATTGCACTTCACTGATGTCGGCTGGGCTCACGGCCCCAAATTGAAGCGGCAATACCTTGTGCACCTTGTAGCGGCCAATGGTGGGAAGAATCTTTGAAACTGACAGCCTGTATCAGAATTCGCATGCGTCGCCTCGGCACGTTGCCAGGCGTGAGATTGTTGTTTATGAAAATTTTGCTTATTTCGTCGCGTCGGCAACGTTCGGACGAATTTGCAGAGCGTATAGGTCGGCATCGTTCATCACGAAACGCAGCCGCGTGGGCTTGTCGGCGAGTTGGGAGACTTCCGACTTGCCATGCCAGGTTATTACGCGGTCAATCCTGTCGCCGTAGATTTCGTCGCAGTCATCGAGCGTGTAGCCCGGTATCGGCTTACTGTTTTGGTCCTGCAACTCACATCTAAGTGAGCCGACAGCGGATGTGGAGAAGTTGATCGAGATGCCAGTCGGCTGAATCGATTTCGCGAAGAGAACCGGCTTCGTGGTGAACTCGCCGCCATTGGGCGGCGCGCTAACGGATACGAAACCATCGAGGCGCAGCGTGTAACGACGCAGCCGAGTAGCCGGCCCGCGATAGTAACCTTCGGTGATGTAGAGGGAGAGTTCAGGTGGAGCGCCGGGGGCGTCAGATTGGGTTTCAACAATGCCGTGGGCCGGCAAGTTGTTGCGATTTACCCAGCGATCGGGTTGTTGGCCGGGGCGAATGAAAGCTTCGTTCCACCGGTGGAAGTTCTGGCCATCGCGGCTGGTCATGAAGCCGGCATCGGAAACCCCGTCTTGCGAATGCTCTTCTGGGTTGCGGCCTGGTACGTAGCGCATCGGCAGGCCGATAAGCACCTGCGGCGCGCGGTAATACGGAGCGATCGCGTTCGTGTAAAGGTGTTGATGCGGGGCGCCCGTGTACTCCAGCCAAGCAGGCTCCGACCACGTAGCGAAGTCGAGTGAAGAGCAGGCCATGATATCGCGAACGTGGTCACGATACTCGCGATGAAATTCGAGATACTTGCCGCGAACGGGATCCCAGAACGCGGTGTTCAGCGAATCGAAATAACCCTTCGTAATGACCGGGGTCTTCGATAGAAATTGCCAATGGATGGCGTCGTTCGATTTGAATGTGACCAGGCCGCCCTTGGTGCCGCCAACCGCCTTGTATTTCTCGTCGGGTGTGCAGTTGGGGTTCAGGTCAATGAACGGCGCCAGATTGTGGGCAGCGTTGCCGGCAAGGATGATGTTGTTTGATTTCGACCCGTTGAATTCCACGATTCCGAGTTTCGGCCGAGTCCAGCGGATGCCGTCTTTACTCTCAGCGTAGCAGAATAAATCGGGATGTAGCGACTTGCGATTGGCTTCATCGTACTGACCACCGCGATAGTACATGCGGTAGATGTCGCCGTCGCGAACGATCGTGTGGTAGGTCGATGTGCAGCCTTCCCAGGGCTCATCGTGAACGAACACGACGTCACGCTCCCGCGGCTGCTGCAACTCGAGTTGCGTGCCGGTCATTGACTCGATGAGGAAGTCATCGACGAAGAGCTGGCGGGCGGAATCGATTCGCACCGGCTCGGAGCCAGAGGCTCGTGACATGGAGAGCAGGGCGAATGCTGCGACGCAAGCCAACCAACAACGGTTTGTCGTGTGCATGAATTGCTGCACCTTCGGCGGGAAGCTAGGTTTTTCCGCCCAGCTCAGTTTTCGCAGGCTGACTCGCCTCCGGCGCGTGTGCCCATTGTTTTGTGGGAATTCAGATCGATGTCGTAGTGATCGTGCGCGCGCCACCGTCGCCCAACATTATCATTATATTGAGGGTCCCAGGCTGGGCGCTGCCCCACACATTATACACATTGCCGCCGCGCACATCTTGAATCGAGGCGTAGCCGGACGATCGTACCATATCGCCATTGCGGCCGACCAAATAGCCTTGATCGTCGCGGTCGTCACGAACCGTGACAGCATTATTAAATCCATAGGCGTCGATGTTCAGAGTCTTTTTACCCACCATAAAGGTGTGGGAAGTCCCGTCCGTTACCTGCCGAAGCGCCACTTCACTGCGAAGGAAAGAGAGCCCCGTCGAAGTCGAGGGATCGGACCGGGTAGAGAAGGTTTCTGATTAACGCTAATTTGTATGAACTAACGGTTCGCGTGGCCAACCTGATCACAGGATCGTTGTTTGTCGTGTTCTTCGTGGCCTTTTTCGTTCCCCGAGCAACACCGCTCGTGGCTTGGATCGCCGCGTCCACCGCAATGTTCGTTGCGATAACGATTTCATTTTTCCCCGATTATCACGGATTAGGATTCTTGTGGATTACCCTTGCGTCGCTATTTAGCGGAGCGATTGCAGGTTTTATCGTCGCAGTGTTTTACGGCCGCCCACAACTGCCGGCGACAGGCGATGTGGCCATTTGACATTTGCTTTTGAACCATGCTCACGGGGCCAGACTATGACTCAACAATCACTTCCGACAAGACTATTCCAGCTAATAGCGGCAGCGGCAGCCCTCCTTGCCGGCGACTCGGCGTTCGCTGAGCCAAGTGTTCCGATCGCAGCCAAGCTTGTTCGCGTGGATAGAATCTGGTCCGAGGCACCGCACAGCGCGTTTACGGATCTCGTATGGTGGCACGATCGCTTTTATTGTGCGTTTCGCGAAGGTCAAAATCATGTCGGCAGCCAAGGCAACCTGCGCATTATTTCTTCGCCGGACGGCGCGAAGTGGGAGTCAATGGCGACGCTCGAAGACCCGGTGTATGACCTGCGGGACGCAAATTTATCGATTATGCCCGATGGCCGGCTGATGGCCGTGGGCGGCGCGCAAATCGTCGCAGGAAAGGAACGTCGCACGGGTACTTTCGCCAGCTATTCGAGCGACGGCAGCACGTGGACGAAACCCGAGCTTATTCTGCCGCCTGGCCGATGGATGTGGGGCGTTACATGGCACAATGGGATCGCGTGGGGTGTGAGTTATGGCACGCCGGATCGTCACGGCATCAATTCGCTGCTGACGAGCAAAGACGGGCGCAAGTTCGACACTTACGTGGACAAGTTCTTCGCAGAGAAAGAGTGGCCGACCGAAGCGCGTATTCGATTCGCGAAAGACGGCGCGGCCGTGTGCCTGCAACGGGTCGATGGAAATCCAAACCTTGCTTGGGTGGGGTCGGCCGCGCCTCCTTACAAGGATTGGAAGTGGTCGAATTTGGAGCGCTACATCGGCGGTCCTAATTTGGCGCAGCTCCCTTCAGGCGAATGGATCGCGGCGGGCCGGCTGATCGAAAACAAGAAACCGCGGACAGCGCTCTTGTACTTGGACGTGGCCAAGGGACGGGCGACGCCGATTTTGGATCTGCCGTCCGGCGGCGATTGCAGCTACCCGGGCTTGCTGTGGCATGAAGGCCGGTTGTGGATGACCTACTATTCGAGCCATGAAGAACGCACGAGTATCTACCTGGCTCAGATCGATATCACGTCGCACGAACCGCAGAACTGAACCGCCAAATTATAGTAGCACACGTGAGATTACTGTGGAGACACACTGCTAGGGCAAATGTTGTTCGAAGAACCGAATCCAGTTGCGGCCCAGAATGAGTGCAACGTCGCCCGAGGAGTATCCGCGGGCGGCGAGAATGGCATCCAGCTTTTGCAAATCGGCGATCGAATCGAGGCCGTCGGGCGACTGCTCGGAGCCGAAGCCGCCGTCCAAATCGCTGCCGATGGCGGCGTGCCGAGCGCTGCCCGCCAATTGACAAATGTGATCGATATGATCGGCGAGCGACGAGATTGGGACGGACGAGCGCGGCGGGATCGGACCGGCGCCTTGCGCGGGCCAGTCGGGGGAGAGCATCCAGTTGTCGCAAGCGACGCCGATCACGCCGCCACGAGAAATAACGGCTTGGAGTTGGTCGTCGGTGAATTGACGGCCACGCGGGACGAGCGCTCGGCAGTTTTGATGGCTCGCGAACACCGAGCCGCCGAATGCGTCGATTACTTGGCTGAAGGCGACGTCGCTAAGGTGCGTGAGGTCGAGGATGATGCCAAGGCGGGCGATTTCGGCGAGCAGCTCGCGTCCTTCGGCCGAGAGCGGGGCGTCGGTGCCGGTGCCGCCAGAATATCGGCCGTGACCGAAATGCACGAGACTGGCGCAGCGAACACCGCGCTCGAACCAGAGCGATGCTTCGGCGGGCGAGGTGACGGAATCGCAGCCTTCGAAGGCGATGATGAGGCCGACTGGGAGCTTCGCGCGGTCATCGTTGCTGTGCTTGTCCCACTCGGCGACATGCTGCGCGACATCGCGACGGGTGCAAATCAAACGCACCTCGCCGCCAGCGGCCAATCGTTCGTAGTAGTTGAGCTGCCCCACGGCGTACGAATTCGCTATTTCCACGCTGCTGAATGTAAAACGTGCAGCGCCTCCGCGGCTCGATGCGCCGGCCACCAACGTGCCGAGGCACAGCCCCACGTTGCCAGCCCGCATTTCCGGCAACACCGTTGTGGCACGGCCGCGGAAGGGCGCATCGGTGCTGCCAGCCTCACTCGCGTTGAGATCGGCGAGGGGTCGCGTGAGATCGCGATTCATCACGAGCGCGTTCCAGGCCAAATCGAGGTGACTATCAACGATGAGGTTCATGGTGTACTGTCTGGCAAGGTGAACTACAACTCGATTCGAGTGCATGTTCGTGCGTTGTAGTGGGACGCCAGGAATTTATCAATGACGATCTTAGAAGAGAACTTAGAGCGTGCGAGCGCCACGTTCGCATCACCAGAGTTATGGGCGGAACTTGACACGCCGTGCACCATCATTGCAGCGGATATCGTCGAACGAAACATCGCGCGGATGGCCGCCTACTGTCGTAAGCACGAAATTGCGCTCCGGCCGCACACGAAGACACACAAGGCAAAGCCGCTTGCGCGCAGGCAATTAGAAGCAGGCGCAGTCGGCCTCACGGTGGCGAAGCCAGGCGAAGCACGCGTCATGGCCGAGCTGAATGCTGAGGTTCTCATCGCATATCCCTCAGTTACACGGGCGAGCTTAGACGCGATTCGTGAGGGGCTGGCAGAGTCGAATGTGATTGTCGCACTCGATTCACTGGAAGCTGTGGAAAGGCTCGACGCGTCGCTCGCGGGCTGCAATCGGCCCGCGGGTGTGCTGGTGGATATCGATGTCGGCCTGCATCGCACAGGCGTCCAACTACCCGAGGAGAGTGTGCGGATCGCGATGCGGGTGGCGGCGAGTTCGCGGCTGCGGCTCGATGGCTTGTTTTGTTACCCTGGCCACATTTGGTCGCCGCCAAGTGAACAGGCGGCGGAATTCGCCGAAGTCGAACGAATTATTCATGCGCATATCGCGCAGTGGAAAGAGCACCGACTTGAGGCCCGTATTGTGTCGGCCGGGTCGACTCCTTCGGCTTACCAAACACATCTGGCGCCGTCGATCAATGAAATACGCCCCGGAACATACATCTTCAATGACATCAACACGCTGCGCGGCGGTTACTGCGGTTTGCACGACTGCGCCGCGCGAATTCTGGCAACGGTCATCAGCACGGCGGTGCCGGGGCAAGTGGTAATCGACGCGGGTGCCAAAACGCTCGCGGCCGATCGGTGCATATCGGCTCCGGATAGCGGCCAAGGCCTGGTCGTGGAGTATCCAAATGCGCGCATCACGCACCTCAGCGAAGAGCACGGACAGGTCGACGTAGCGAAGTGCACGCGCAAGCCGCGCGTGGGCGAGCGGGTAACGATTGTGCCCAACCATGTGTGCCCGACGATCAACCTAACCGATTACGTGTGGTGGGCGACGCCAACAGGACTCGAACGATTGATGATCGATGCCCGCGGCAAAGTGCGATGAGTGTTGCAACCTGGCCGAAAACCGTGCGACCGCGACTCGCACGCAAGATATCCGGGCTCGCAATAGCCGGTCGTGCCCATGGCAGAACGAGTGCAGTTCTTGAATTAAGGCGAGCGAGGACTTGCATATCCCCCCGACGCTCGACGAAGACCGATTGGGAGGTCGAACTCGGCCCAATCATCGGCAGCACCGCGAAATACATCGAGCCATGGAACGCGTTCGACTACGTGGCGGGTGACTGCACAGTACACCACGTCTCCGAACGCCAATTCCAATTGGAAGTCAGCAACTCACTTGCCGCCCACAACAATTGCCCGCCAACGCGATCGCTACATTACAGCCGCAGCAATCCGCTACTCCTTCGACTCTGACACGAACTTACCTTCCTTGTAAGTAAGTACAACCTTCTTGCCATCGGGCAAAAAGCGTGTCACGGCCCCGTCCAGCTTGTCGCCTTTGTAATTCGCTTCGACGAGCTTCTGGCCCTTCTCATCCCACTCGGCGCTCGTTCCATCGCGTTTGTCGTCTTTGAAGCTGGCCTGCTGCTTGATCTTTCCGTCCGGAAAAAAGACCTTCCACTCGCCGTCCTTTTTCCCAGCCGCGTAATGCTCCTCAGTCAGTTGCTGTTTCCCAGTAGCGTCGTACGTTGCCCAGGCGCCGTCACGCAGGCCATCTTTAAAGCCCCGCTTCGCGGCCAGCGTCCCGTCGGCCCGGAACACGTCCCAACTGCCATTCTGCTTGCCGTCGACATACGTCACTTTGCGATTCACCTGACCGTTGTCGAAGTAGTATGTCCAGTCGCCGGTCTGCCGGCCTTCCTTGAACTGGCCTTCAATGAACGGTTTTCCATTCGGATGATATTCCCGGTAATTACCATCCGCGGCGAAGTTGTCGTCGCTGTACTTGGCGATATCGCGCTCAACACGGATCGTGCCATCTTCATATTTTTCCTTCAGGGTCTCGTGGGCAACAATCGTCGGCTTGGCCACCTGCGTTACTTCGGTGAGCATGATCGGTTCGCCCGTGTACGGCTCGATCTTCACGCTCTCCGGCCGGCCGCCCGACGTACCCGCGCCGCTCGACTTGGCGTCGGCCGCCCAGCTGCGTGTGACACCAGCGCTCATAACCAGCACGGCCAAACAAGCCATCCGCCCAAAACTCGCACCACGCACCAGCGCCATCGTCATCTCCGACTAGAATTCGCCATACCTGCGGCGCCCTCGATCGCACCGCCATTGATTTTATCTTACCCGCCACCGGGAGTTCGTCCACGAATGAATTACTTAGCCGGACCGGTTACAGCGGTTTTAGCGACAATCCGCTGCGAAGACCGCCCAATTTGTCAGCATACTCCGCTGAACCTCTACCTGCTAATCGATGCTATCCGGCGACGAATGCCTCACTGACGCCGCCAGCCGTCGCACAACTTGGCCCCTTTTTCGATGATCAGCACGCCTTCGAGCATGTCCCACATCGGGCCGGTAATGTGTTCCATCTGCTGTGGATCGCCAATGACTTCTACGTTCGCGCCAATGTGGCAGTTCTTGTCGACAATCGCGTTCTCGATCACCGCGCCGTCATCAATACCGATCGGTGGGCAGCCCTCCCGGGTGTCAATGGCCAACTGGCTCGGCGATTCGTAAAAGTCCGCGCCCATGATCACCGAATTGCGAATCGTCACGTTTTTCCCAATTCGACACCGCAGACCGATCACGCTGTTTTCGATCTTCGTCCCCGCCCCGATGAAGCACCCATCCGCGATGAGACTATGATGCATCGCCACATTATCCAACCGCGATGGCGGCAACGACCGCGACCGCGTGTAAATCGGCGCCGTTGCCGAACCGAGCTCAAACGGCGGGTTTGGCAGCGCCAGCTGCAGGTTCGCCTCATAGAACGTGCGGATCGTGCCGATGTCTTCCCAGTAGCCGTCGAATACGTGCAGCTGCACGTGCTTCGAGCGAATCGTGGCGGGGAAGATATCCTTACCGAAATCGGAATACGACGTCTTATCGAGCGCAGCGAGCAACGTCTTGTAATTGAACAGGTAAATTCCCATGCTCGCCAGGCAATCGCGGCCATCGGCCTTAATGCCATGCGCCTCGAGCCACCGCGGGTCCATCGTCACATCTTTGAGTTCCGCCTCGGTCTTCGGCTTTTCCAGGAAGCCCATCACGCGGCCACTGGGGTCGATCCGCATAATACCCAGTGAACTCGCCTCTTTACGGCTCACCGGCTTACCCGCGATCGTGACCTCAGCGCCCGAGGCCTGGTGCGTCGCGAGCATCTCGCGGAAATCCATGCGATACAGTTGGTCACCCGAGAGAACAAGCACGTACTCGATATCTGGCCGGGCGAAGTGGCGGAGGTTCTTACGCACCGCATCCGCAGTGCCTTGATACCAGTGTCGGCGTTCGTCATCCTCGTCCATCGTCTGCATCGCGGCGAGGATTTCGACGAACGCACCGCTAAAGTTGTCGAACCGGTACGTGCCACGGATGTGGCGATGCAGGCTCTCCGATTGGAACTGCGTGATGACGTAGATCTGGTTGATTTCGCTGTTGAGGCAATTCGAAATCGGGATATCGATGAGCCGATACTTGCCGGCAAGCGGCACGGCTGGTTTGGCACGATGCGCCGTCAGCGGCAACAGCCGTGTGCCGCGCCCACCACCGAGGACCAACGCCACAACCTTCTTCACAAGAAGCTCCTCTCAACCTTTGATGACGATGTTCACCAGCCGCTTCGGCACAATGATGGTCTTCACGATCTGCTTGCCGGCGACCAATTCCTTGATGCGCTCATCCGCCAGCGCAGCCCCCTTGATTTCTTCCTCGTTGGCCTCCGCCGCAACTGTTAGCTTCGACCGCACCTTGCCATTGATCTGAACGGGAACTTCGATCGAATCTTCCTTGGCAAGCGCTGGGTCAAACTCGGGCCATGCCTCGTACGCGAGCGATTCCTGATGACCGAGCGCCTGCCACAGCTCCTCAGCAATATGCGGCGCGAACGGCGCGAGCAGCAGCACGAACTTCTCCAACGCCACCCGCGGCCGTTCGACGGCGCTCGTGAAGAAGTTGGTGAACTCCATCATCCGCGAAATCGCCGTGTTGAACGACAGCTTGCGAATGTCCTCGGTCACCGCGCCGATCGTTTGGTGAAGGACGCGGTTTTCCTGAGCATTTGGTATTCGATCAACCACGGCGGCATTGAGCGCAATCGATTCGGCGCGATCATCGACAATCAATCGCCATACGCGCCCCAAGAAGGTAAACACCCCGTTCACGCTCTGCATGTTCCACGGCTTCGACGCCTCGAGCGGCCCCATGAACATCTCGTACAGCCGCAACGAATCGGCGCCATACTCGGCGACGATCGCATCCGGATTGATCACGTTGCCGCGGCTCTTACTCATCTTCTCGTTGTTCTCGCCCAGAATCATGCCCTGGTTTACGAGCTTCTGAAACGGCTCTACCGTGCTCACGATGCCCCGATCGAAGAGCACCTTGTGCCAGAAGCGGGCATACAATAGGTGCAGCACTGCATGTTCCGCGCCGCCGACATACAGGTCCACCGGCATCCAGGCCTTTTCCACCGCCGGGTCGATGGGAGCGGTTTCATTCGTCGGATCGAGAAACCGCAAGTAATACCAGCACGAACCCGCCCACTGCGGCATCGTGTTCGTCTCGCGCTTGTATCGCTTGCCATCGATGACCGGGTAGAGCCACTCCTGCGGGGCCTTATCGAGCGGCGGCTCGGGCCGGCCGTGCGGCTTAAAGTCTTCGAGGTGCGGCAGGTCGACCGGCAGGTCCTTGACGTCGACTGCGCGAATGCGACCGGTCGGTTTGCCGGCGTCGTCCAGCTCATGCAGAATCGGAAACGGCTCGCCCCAGAACCGCTGACGCGAGAACAGCCAATCGCGCAGCTTGTAGTTCACCGCCTCGCGGCCGAGACCCTGAGCAGCGAGATCGGCCGCGATCTTCTTCTTGAACTCAGACGTGGTGAGGCCGTTGTACTTGCCGGAGTTGATGGCAACGCCGTCGGCCGCCGAGCAGCGGTTACCCGCCAGTACCTCATCGCGTTCATTGGCGGGTGTGGCGGAACCTGGATCGACCACCGCTTTGATCGGCAAGTTGAACTGCTTGGCAAACTCAAAATCACGCTCATCGTGGGCGGGCACCGCCATGATGGCGCCCGTGCCGTAGCTGATGAGCACATAGTCGGCGACCCAGATTGGCGTCGGCTCGCCGTTCACAGGATTAATCGCGTAACTGCCGGTGAAGACGCCTGTCTTGTCTTTGGCAAGCTCAGTGCGATCGAGATCACTCTTCCGCGCGGCCGCTTCGCAGTAAGCCTTTACCGCGACCTTTTGTTCTGGCGTCGTGAGTTGTTCGACGAACGGATGCTCCGGGGCGATCACCATGTAGGTGGCGCCGAAGAGCGTATCGGCGCGCGTGGTATAGATGCGAAGGACGTCATCTTCGGGCTTGCGTGGAAAACCGATTTGTTTTCGCGAATTGCGCCAACGAGTGTAGTCATCTCGCTCCGCGAGATGATCCCTCTCGCGGAGCGAGAGGCCTACGCTGCCAATATAAAAATCAACTTCCGCCCCCGTGCTCCGCCCGATCCAATTGCGCTGCAGCGCCTTGATCCCCTCCGACCAATCGAGCGAATCAAGATCCTTTTCGAGCCGATCGGCATACGCGGTGATGCGGAGCATCCACTGCCGCAGCGGCATGCGCACCACCGGGTGGCCGCCGCGTTCGCTCTTGCCGTTGACGACCTCTTCATTGGCGAGCACCGTGCCGAGCGCCGGGCACCAGTTCACCGGCGCTTCGGTTTGATATGCCAGGCGGTGCTCGTTCCGGTATGCCTCAACCGCATCGTCGCCTTGCTTGCGCACGTCGTCAGGAATCGGTAGTTCGCTAATCGGCCGGCCGCGCTGCTGATCCTTGTCGAACCACGTGTCGTAGATCTGCAGGAAGATCCACTGTGTCCAGCGGAAGTACTCAACGTCGGTCGTCGCCAGCTCGCGGTTCCAATCGTACGAGAAGCCGAGCGACTTGAGCTGGCGGCGGAACGTATCGATGTTCTTCTCGGTCCGCGACCGCGGATGTTCGCCGGTCTTAATTGCGTGCTCTTCCGCCGGCAGGCCGAAAGCGTCGAAGCCCATCGGGTGGATGACGCTCTGGCCCTGCATGCGAGCCGCTCGGCAGACGATATCAGTCGCCGTGTAGCCCTCGGGATGCCCCACGTGCAGCCCGTCACCACTGGGGTACGGGAACATATCGAGCGCGTAGAGCTTCTTGGTGCCGGGCTTGGGCAACCGCTCTGCGGCGAATGTGCGATGCGATTCCCAATAGGCCTGCCACTTGGGCTCGATCGTGGCGTGGTTGTAACGGGGCATGTGCAAGGGGCCGGGGAATAGGGATGCGGGGACAGGATGAAAACTACGGGAATCGCGGCGTGAAATGACACCGAACCGGTTATCTTACCGGGCGCATGGGGCTAAGCCAACGCTACCGCCAAGCGGCTCCGCGATTGATCGCACCAGGTACGCTCCTCAAGCCATGGCCGGTACTGCGTGGGAAAACGGCAGCGGAGTGGAATTCCACATCCCGCTACGTTTACGACACGCGGAGCGTGCCTACTACGTTGGGGGCAGGCCTTCGCGACGCTATTTCGCGGCGGCAAGCTGCGTGGTCAGCCGCGCCTGCCAGTCGTGGATGAGGTTGATTGCTTCTTCCGGCGAAAGATCGTCCAAGTTCGCACTGCGGATTTCCTCCAGCAGCGGGTGCTCTTCGAAGCCGAAGAGGGTCAGTTGCCAGTGGCCGCTTGGGCGGGGCACATGGCCATTCTTGGAGTGGCGAACCTTGGCAGACGATTTCTTCGCGGCCTTACTTGTTTCCAGTTGCACGCCGTCGGCCGCCTCGTGCTGCGCCTCAAGCCATTGGAGCACTTCGCGGGCACGGTCGTTCACTGCCCGCGGCACGCCGGCGAGTTGGGCAACATGAATACCGTAGCTCTTGTCGGCCGCCCCCGGCACGATCTGGTGCAGGAACACGACCTGATCATCCCATTCCTTCACAGCCACGTTGTAGTTTCGCACGCCGGGCAGCTGATCGGCAAGGTCCGTGAGCTCGTGGTAATGTGTAGCGAAGAGCGTGCGGCACCCCACCGCGTTGTGAATGTGCTCGACGATGCTCCAGGCGAGCGACAGGCCATCGTACGTGCTCGTGCCGCGGCCGATCTCATCGAGAATCACCAAGCTCCGCGGCGTGGCTGTGTTGAGAATGCGAGCCGTCTCCGTCATCTCGACCATGAACGTGCTTTGCCCGCGGGCGAGTTCATCACTCGCGCCAACACGAGCAAAGATGCGGTCCGCCACGCCAATCACCGCCCGCCGCGCCGGCACGAAGCTGCCGACCTGGGCCATCAGCGTGAGCAACGCCGATTGGCGAATGTACGTGCTCTTGCCGGCCATGTTGGGGCCGGTAATGAGGAGTACAGAGCCGGCGGCTGGGGACTGGGGGCTACAGGTCGGGGAAAATGATGAATGACGAACGTCGAATGACGAATGAGCACTTGGGTTGCATTCTTCATTCGTCATGCGGGCTTCATGATTCAATCGCGCAGCGCAGTGGAGATCATTCGGCACGAACGTGCCATCCGGTTCGGTGATGTCGAGCACTGGATGCCGGCCGGCTTCGATTTCGAGGACGGGTTCCGCGACGATGGTCGGCCGCACGTAGTTGCGCGAGCGGGCGAGTTCGGCCAGCGCCGCAAGGACGTCGATTTCAGCGAGGGCGACCGCCGTCGCCTGCAAACGCGCCGCCGCGTTGGCGACCAGCTCGCGGAGCTGGGCGAAAATTTCGAGTTCAACGGTTTTGAGCTTGTCCTCGGCGGCGAGCACTTTCTCTTCGTACGCCTTAAGCTCGGGCGTAACGTAACGCTCGGCGTTCTTGAGCGTTTGCTTGCGGATATAGTTGGGGGGGATCTTTTCGCGGTGCGTGTGCGTGACTTCAAGGTAGTAGCCAAAGACGCTATTGAAGCCGACCTTCATGTTGGCAATGCCTGTGCGCTCGCATTCGGCAGCCTGATATTGGGCCATCCATTGTTTGCCGCCGGCCATCAGCTCTCGCAGTTCGTCGACGTCGCGTCGATAGCCACCGCGAATAAACCCGCCGTCGCGGGCTGTGAGCGGGCACTCGTCGATGAGCGCCGCTTCAAGCGGGCCGCGGACATCTGGGCATAAGTCAACGCGGGCTTCCAACTCACGCAACAGCACGCTTGCCCGGCCGGTGAGCTTCGCCTTTATTTTCGGCAAACAGGCGAGCGTCGCACCAACGTGTTGCAGGTCGCGCGGCGAAGCCCGACCGGTCGTCACGCGTGCCAAAAGCCGCTGGATGTCGTAAATTTGTTTGAGCGATTCGCGGAGCTGATTCGCTGTATTGGCATCGCTGACAAGTTCGGCCACGGCGTCCAGTCTCGCATTGATTTCAGCGACATTCGTGAGCGGCGCCGCGAGCCAATCGGCCAGCAGCCGCGCGCCGAGGCAGGTCACCGTGCGATCGAGCGTGCCGAGCAGCGAGCCGTCGCGCCGGCCATCGCGGATCGTGGCCACGAGTTCCAAGCTGCGGCGCGTCGCGGGATCGATCGCGAGCCGCGAGTCGCTCGAAAACGGGAGCAGGCGATCGATGTGGCCAAGTGACGCCTTTTGTGTCTCAGCCAGATAGCTGAGGATCGCGCCGGCCGCTCGGAGCGCGGCAAGGGAAGCGGCATCGTCGTCGTCACAGAATCCGAAACCTTCCAGCGATTTCGTGCCGAAGTGCTTGGTCAGGGCTTCGAGGGCTGTCGTCCGTCCGAACGTCCAGGCTGGTCGGCGCGTGATTGTTTCGCCGGTAGCCCACTCGCGCGGCGGCATCGCGGCGTCGTCGCTGATGAGCAGCTCGGCTGGCTCGATGCGAGCGAGCTGATCGCCCAGCTGTTCGGCCGGGAAACAGGCGGCGTAAAAACGCCCTGTCGAGACGTCGACCCACGCCAAGCCAGCCAGCGGATGGAGCGTTTTGGCGGTCGGCCCGGTCACAGCGATGGCGGCCAGGAAATTGCTCACCTGCGGGTCGAGCAGGGCGTCGTCGGTCAGCGTGCCGGGCGTAACGATCCGCGTCACTTCGCGCTTTACGAGGCCTTTGGCGAGCTTGGCGTCTTCGACTTGCTCGCAGATGGCAGCCCGATGTCCGGCGGCGATCAACTTGGCGAGGTAGGCATCGAGCTGGTGGTACGGAAAGCCGGCCATCGGCACGGGGTCTTCGCCTTTGTCGCGGCTCGTGAGGGCGATGCCGAGTGAGCGAGCGGCGGCCTTCGCATCGTCAAAGAACAACTCGTAGAAGTCACCCATGCGAAATAAGAGCAGCGCGTCGCCCGCGGCCCGTTTGGCCTCGTGGTACTGCTGCATCATGGGCGAGAGCGTCATTGGCGTAGGTTCCAGTTGTGCAACGGCCGAATGCCACGTTTGAACCGGCAACGGCGACGCGTTCCACACGTGCGCCCATATGCTAGCAGGGCCAAGGGTCCAGGGTCGAGTGTCGACAGCCGCAAAAGTGAGGATGTCGTGCCCTTGGACCGGTGGCGAGGTGGGGTTGGAGCAGCAGGGAAAAGATGGGGGCGACGATGCTTCGAATCGCCGTTCCGGTTGATGAACCCCGCGCCCGGAACCCTCCCGCTATTGCACAAGCTCTTCGACTTCGTTGATCGCGTTGAGGTCGATTTCGCCGCTGTCCTCGAGTTTGCGGATGACGTCGACGATTTCCTGCTGTTTGGCCTCGACGACCGAGCGCTTGGCTGGGCCCAGATACTCCATTTCCTCACGAAGCGTCTCGGCCGCCCGTTCGGACATATTCTTGAGAATCTTTTCCTTCAGTGTTTCGCTTGCGCCTTTAAGCGCCATTGCCCACTGGCTCGTCTCGACGTTCTTGAGCACCGACTGAATGTCCTTGTCGGCGAATCGTTGGATATCTTCGAAGACGAACATCAAGCGGCGAATCTCTTCTACAAGCTCCGAATCTTCGCCGCTGAGGCTTTCAAGAATGGCACGCTCCGTCGCTCGATCCGAAACGTTCAGCATTTCAGCCACGGCCTCCACGCCGCCGGCGTTCTCGAAGCTCTGGCTCATCACGCTCGACATGCGGCGTTCGAGGCCGCGTTCGACTTCGCGGATGATATCGGGGTTCGTGCGGCCCATGGTGGCGATGCGACGAACCACGGAGAGACGGCGAGCTTCTGGCAACCCAGCGAGAATTTCCGCGCCAAACTGCGCGGGCAGGTGCGACATGATGAGCGCGATGGTTTGCGGATGCTCGTCGATGATGTACGTGAGCAGGTTTTGGCTATCGACATGCCGCAAAAAGCCAAAGGGGACCGATTCAATCGAGTGCCGCAGGCTGGCGACGAGGGCGGCGGCGTCTTTGCCGAGCGCCTTTTGAATGAGCGACATGGCAAGCTCGATGCCACCACCGCCGCCGGAGAGCGATGGGTTGGCCTCGGCAAAATCGCGGATCGCTTTTTCCTGTTCCTCACGTCCGATCGAACGCGTTTTCGCGATTTCAATCGACACCTGCTCGACCTGCTTGGGATCGAGCTTGGCTAGCAGTTCGCTGGCCATGTCCTCGGGCAACGTCATCAGCAGAACGGCGGCACTGTGCAAATCGGACATGGCGGCAGGGATGTCGTACGGTACTGACAGTGGACGAGAAGTTGGGAACGAATGGCTGCCGACACGCGCGGAAGGGCGCGCAGCTCATCCATTCGATGATATCGACGTGGCAGACGAGGCGGCTTGAGAAGAGTTTGCCGGTGGCCACAGGTTTACCGATGCTGGCAGCTGCCCGATGATAGCGGCGCCTTATTGTTCTTTTGGACTGCGGTCGCCGAGCTTTTTCTGCCAGATACCGACTTGGCCGTCGCACTCATCCAGCTCGACCCGAATTTGAATGAGCGGTGCCGCCGCGGAACCGAGGCTTTCGAGCAGTCGCTCGCCAATGTAGCGTGCCAGTAATTCTGAGGTGGTATTCGGCACGGGCAGGATGCGACAGTCGCCGCTCGGGAACACCCACCGGCGGTCCTCGAACGTGACCGTGACCTCGCGCCCATCGTCACCAACATGAATTTGCGCGTGGGTTGCCGGCAGCAGCATGTAATGATCTAGCCCGGTCGTAATTTCAAGCAGCTTCGCACGGACGAGCAAGAAGTCGACTACTAAGTGATTTTCGTCGAGCGGGCCGCGCACCTCGACGGCCACCTGATAGTTATGGCCGTGCAGCCGTTCGCAGTGCCCGGCGAACGTAATGAAGTGGCCGGCGCTAAAAACGTGCTCGGCCTTCGCGATGCGGACGTGGTAGGAATCGAGCTCTTGAGTTTTCATCTCGTGTTCGTCGCCACTTATTGACAACTATAGAACAATCATGCAACCCCCGGCTTTGCCGTGGTTCTTTGAAATGGCAGGCTCCAACTCAGCTTGCCTCTTGAATTATCCCCGGCAAACCCGGGGCTGACGATCGATCGGCGGACTCAGCGGGTTTCGCTGCGGCAGGCTGCTGCAACGATTTCCAATCTAATCGACCTTCGCGCAGCAGCACAAATAACCCAGCCGCGATGAGGTCGGCGGTCGTCCCAGGGTTGCGGCGGTGGCCATCGGAGCGGAGCCAAAAGTCAAAGTCGGCAAGAGCGGCGCCGTAGTCCTTATCTTCCGGTGCGAGTGTGTCGACAATGCGAGCGGCTTGAGCGGTCGCTTGTTGGGCAACTGCGGGGCCGCACTTGCGGAGAATGAGGCTGTCGGGTTCCTTCGCGAGTTGTTGCATATGTGCGTGGACGATCGCGGTCATCAGCGGCCAGCCACCGGCGACGCCATCTTCAATGGCTTGAGCAAGGCCAAAGACATCGGCAAAGTTGACGGCGTATTGGCGCGCGACTAAGTCGCGATCAGCCGCCATCCGCATGGCTTCGACAAGATTCAAGTCAGCGGGCGGGTCTGCGAACACATCGGCCTTTGGCGCATGCCCTAGCCCGCCGGCGGCGGACGTGCGAATCGCTTCGTACACGGCCCGCGTATCGCTGCATGTTAGGCGCTTCAGAACTTCGCCAATGCCGTCAGCAATTGCTTTGGTCGGTGGCACGGCAGCGAGTGGCGCGAGCAAGAGGATGGTGCCCAAGTTCGTGTTCGTTGCTACAGCTGCTCGCGTTCTGCGGACGGCCTCCAGCACGGTTTGGCCAACGCCGCGCCGAGACGCTTCAGCGAGTATCGGTCCGATGACGACGCCGCTGTGAATAAAGTCGAGATACGTCACGTCTTCAAAGTCGGCGCCGCGATGCACGTTGCCCGGCTTCGGCGCGGTCGCCTCCCACACGCAGGCGAGCGTGGTGGCCAGGGCGATGTCGACCGGCAACACGTCGGCAACCGGAGTTTCTGCCAACTGATTCGGCATCGGCTAGTTTATTGCTGAAGAGTCGATTTGGGACGAAGCACTTGCGCTCGCGGCAAGAAAGTTCGAGAGATGCGCCACGGCCGCGTCGGGAGCGTCTTCGACAACCCAATGGCCGACGTCGTCCAAGCGGTGGACTGTTGAATTTGGCCAAGCATCGGCGAATCGATCGAGGCAATCCGGGCGGAAACACCAATCGCGCATGCCCCAGATCAAACAACTCGGTCGGTTGGCGAGTGTGGGCAGGTCGCGCTCGATTCGAGCGAGCGTGCCAGCGGTGGTTGAGCTTGCGGGCGGAATATCTTGCACGAAGCCGTATATGGCGCGGCGGTGTTCCCACGAGTCGTAGGGCGCCAGATAGCCTGCCGCGACGGCGGCGTCGAGCTTCTGGCGGCGGGCCAGCGTCATGCGCAGCGCTGCACGGCTGAACAGGTTGCCGCCCTGAACAGCCAGCCGGCCGAGCACTGGGATGCGGCAAGCGCGGATTCGCCAGGGTATATAGCGCGGCGGAAACGCGCCGGTATTGAAGAGCACGATCCGCTCGAGGCGTTCCGGCATCCGCAACATCGAGCCGAGGCCGATCGCGCCGCCCCAATCTTGGGCCACGAGCGTAATGCGGTCGAGGTTCAATGACTCGACCAATTTGCAAAGATTGGTGATGTGGTCGTCAAGCGTAAGAAACTTTGGCGGCTTGTCGCTCAGGCCGCAACCGAGGTGGTCGACCGCCACGCAGCGAACCTCGTTGCGCAACGCGACGATCAGACGCCGCCAATGAAACGACCACGTAGGATTGCCATGCACGAACAGCAGCGTGCCATCCCCGTAGGACGGACATATTTGTCCGTCCGCTCCACCATTTTCACGAGTTGCAACTGGCTGCTGGACGGACACATATGTCCGTCCTACGGCGGGTCCTTCGTCCACGTAATGAACGCGCCCATCACCCACATCGCACCATTGCGATGCGAACGGGTAATGCCGTCGCCAATCCGCGTTGTCAGGGTTCGTGTCATTCATAAAGTCAAAAGGCAACTGGATGGGCGTCTCCTCTTCGAGGATACTGGATGCGCAAGGTGTCCATTGCAGCATCCAGCATCCAGCATCCAGCATCCAGCATCCAGCCCCATGCCGAGCCTGACGATCGAAAATTACGTGAAGGCCATCTACCAGCTGGCTCAAGGTGCGGGCGACGCGGCGGTCGCCACGGGACAAATCTCCGCCGCGCTTGGGGTGCTGCCCGGCACCGTCACGAGCATGCTCAAGACGCTCGACGAGAGCAATTTGGCCACTTATACACCGTACGAAGGCGTGCGGCTAACATCTTCGGGGCGAGCGCTCGCGCTCCGCGTTCTGCGGCGGCATCGGCTGATTGAGCAGTTTCTAAGTCAAACACTCAGCCTCACTTGGGACGAAGTTCACGAAGAAGCGGAGCATATGGAACATGCGGTGAGCGACGCGCTCGTCGACCGGATCGACGTGTATCTTGGCCATCCGTCGACTGACCCGCATGGCGACCCGATTCCGAAGGCCGATGGCACGGTGGCAGCCGCTGCCGACAGGCCGCTCTCGGAATGCCGTGAGGGCGACCAATTTCGCGTGGCGCGGGTGGTCGATCAGTCCTCTGAATTCTTGCGGTATTTGTCGCAGTCGGGGCTAGCAATCGGTGTGCAGGGCGCCATTGTTGGGTACGACCAAGGCTACAAACGGCTCACGATTCGAATCGGCGCTGGCGAGCAAACACTGCCACGCGATGTCGCGGCGAAGTTGATGGTGCGATGAGATCTGCACTGCGGCTTACTTTCCATTGGAGCTGGCGGCGCGACGTGGAGGTCGCATCCCTGCGGCTCGTGCCTCGCGCTATCAGCTTGAATCCGAGGCGTTGTCGTGGCAAGCATCACAATCCGAGGCGTTTTCCAGCGTTTTCCGCCAGGGCCACTCAAAGTTTAAGTATGCCGAGCCTGGCGAAGAGGCGGTCGACTCGGTAGGCGTTTTCGCGGAGGGCGGCGGCGAGGTTGGGGGTTTTAGCGAGTCGGAGGAGGTTGATGGCGGCGTTGCGGAAGGCGGCGAGGTTGTGGGCTCCGCGGGAGCGGCTGACGCGGCAACGGTCCTCGCGCCAGTGAGTGTCGCGAATCCAATGCTCGCGATTCTCGATGCCCCAATGGCCTCGCCACAGGGAGAGCAACCTGGCCGCATCAGCGCGCCCGGGCGGCAGGCTGGTAATGGCGTACTGCACCTCGCAAGTCTTTTGGCCGCCGCGATGGGTCGTGCGTTCTAACTTGAGGACTTGAGCTAAGCCCGGCCACTGCGACTCAAGAAGGGGAACGATCCGCGTACTCGCCTGAAGACGACGTCGCGTGCGACGCCCGTGCCCCTTCTCGGAGGTCGTCGCTTGGGTCAGCTGCGCGGTGCGTTCACGCTGACTGGCGGGGGGAAAATCCCGGCAGAAAATCGCCGGCGATCGCGTCCTTGAGTTCTCTCTGGTTGTCTTTGACGACCAATAGGTAGTCGCCGCCGGAATCGACGACGGCTCGGCAAATCTCGGGCTGACAGAACATCGCGTCGGCCGTGACGACGTGCCCCGCCAGAACCAACGTCTTGAGAATCGGCAAAGCCGCTTTGGCTTCATTGGTGTCTTGCGGAACCTGCATCTGGCTCAGCACGCAGCCCGTACGCTCGTCGAAGAGCGACAGCAATTGCAGGCTGCGGCCGTGCTCGCCGATCGTGCCGCAGAGCGTCTTGCCGTCGAGCGCCACGCCCAGCAGGTCGTCCTCGCCGATCGACTGGGCGACCAGCGGGACGACCCACCGGCGGAGCGCCTGTTCAAACACTTCCGGCGAAAGCTTCGTCAACAAATAGCGAAACGCGCCGCTGGTCGGCGGCCGCCGATAGTAACCCAGCAAGTACCACAACTCGGGGCGCTGGGCGTGAACCCACTGGGCGATCGCGTCAAAACCTCTCGCGCCGCACAACACGGCGCAGACAATCGTGGCCAGCATGGCCGCAGACGAGTGGCGCCTTCCATGAGCCCCACGCGGATCGGGAACCTGCTGCAAGCACGCCAGCAAGCTCCCCGCGGGAGCAGCTTCCAAGGGTCAACCTCCGTGAAATCAAGAACCAAGTCCAAACTCAACCCAACCCCTGTACGCCGACCATTCCCGGTAGGTTCAATCTTTCAGGAACCCTGCGTTTTCCGCCCGCTCCTTTGACGGCGCGCCACAGGCCGCGTACAACTGAGAATCCGTTCGCCGCGCGTGCGACCGCCGGTGAGGGGCCTCTGCAAAGGGAGCCTCGCGAACCTGGTCAGGGTGGAAACACAGCAGCCATAAGCCCGCGTTTCTTTGTGTGGGGGCCTCTCACCGGCGGCCGCGTGTAGGCGGATATTGAAAAATGCAAATTGGAAATTGCAAATTGAAAATTGCTGAACCGCAAGTCGGCAATTTTCAATTTGCATTTTTCATTTTGCAATTTGCAATTGGACCACTTAAGAATCGTTAGCTGTGGGTAATGGCTGCCAGCTCCACGACTGCCGAATCAGAAAGCGCGCAGGCGAACGGCCGCTACACCGTCATCGCCCGTCGCTATCGTCCGCAGGCGTTTGATGAACTGGTTGGACAAGAGCACGTTGCCCGGGCGCTGCAGCAGGCCATTTCCAGCGACAGGGTAGGGCACGCCTACCTGTTCACGGGCGCCCGCGGCACGGGGAAGACCTCGGCAGCCCGCATTTTGGCCAAGGCGCTCAACTGCGTGCATGGGCCGACGCCGACCCCCTGCAATGACTGCGAAGTCTGCCGGGCCGTTTCGACCGGCGACGACATCGACGTGCTCGAAATCGATGGCGCCAGCAACAACGGCGTTGATCAAGTGCGCCAGCTGCGCCAGAACGCCGCCGTGCGGCCGACGCGCACGCGCTACAAAATCTACATCATCGATGAAGTCCATATGCTCTCGGCCAGCGCGTTCAACGCACTCTTGAAGACGCTCGAAGAGCCACCCGAGCACGTAAAGTTCATTTTCGCGACGACCGAGCCGCAGAAAATTCCGATCACGATCCTGTCGCGCTGCCAGCGGTTTGATTTTGCCGGAATCAGCTCGGCCGCCATCCAAGCCAGATTGGCGCAAATTGCCGAGGCGGAAGGCGTGGCGGTTGACGCCGACGCCCTGCAGATTCTCGCCAGTCGGGCTGCCGGTTCCATGCGCGATAGCCAGTCGCTGCTTGAGCAACTGCTCGCGGTCGGCGGCGAGCGGGTCACGGCAGCGGATGTCAACAATCTCCTCGGTATCGCGCCGGCGGAGCGCCTCAGCGGCCTCGTGCAGCATCTCGTAAACCGAGATGCCCCGGGTGCTCTCGCGGAGCTTGAATCCACGATCCGAAGCGGCGTCGAAGTCGGACTGCTGCTCGACCAACTTGTGGGGTACTTCCGCGATGTCATGGCGCTCTGCGTCGGCTGCCAGGCTGACCAGATGCTGTACGCGCTGCCTTCACAAGCCGACGAAGTCCGGGCAATCGGTCAGCAACTCGGCATTTCCACCGTGCTCGCGATCGGGCAAATCCTCGACCACACCTCGGCCCGGATGCGGGTGAGCATGCACGGCCGGACGCTTGTGGAGATGGCGATCGTCCGCATTTGCCAAATCGGCGAACTCGAGGAGCTTGCGACGATCGTTGCCGAACTTCGCGGCGCCGCGCCCGGCGACCAACCCACGAACCGGGCAGCTGGGGTTGAATCCGCTCGTGGCGGACGAGCCCCCAGCGCGCTGCCAACAATGCCGGCCCGCGCCGCCGATCCCTCAAAAAAAAACGGTGAACCGCCCGCCGCCGCGTCACTAGGCAACGGCTTGGCGAGCGCGGTTGCGTCGGCAATTGCAGCGTCGCCTGCAGCACCACCGCGAACGCCGGTCGTTCCATCCTTCTCACCGTCATCAGCGACCGCTCCGCCGGGTCCTCCACAAACGCTACCCGTTTCGCGGCGTATTGACTTGCCCGAGCAGCCGATCGAAGTCAACCGCGATCCCAACGAGGCGCTCGCAGAGATTACCCAAGGCGAAGATGCCGGGTATACTCCCGCCGAATCGGTTCTCGCCCAGTTCCAACGCGCGATGGCCCACGGCGGCGTACCCCAGCGGGCTGAAACCGCGCCGATGCAGAAGTCGCGTCGCGAAATGCTTGCCGAAATAGCCGAGCAACCGATCGTGAAGCGTGCGATGGAACTCTTCGACGTCGAGCCCGGAAAATTCAAATACGTGCCCCCGGAGGGCGATTCGAATTAACAGGAAGATTTCACCACAGAAAACAGAGAACACGGAGACCGGGCTTTCGCTGCCATTGCTCCAAAGTGAATGTGCAGGATTAAGCTGAACGGCCAAATAAACTAAACTCGCGCTAGTTTACCGGACGTGCTGGCAATCTCTCTGTGGTCTTTGTGCCCTCTGTGGCGAAAGGTTTAAGGCCCAAATCATGTTCAAAGCTCTCGGAAACCTCGCCAACATCGGCTCGCTCATGAAGCAGGCCCAGGAAATGACCGGGCGGATGCAGGCGCTCCAGGAACAACTGAAAACTAAACGCACCACCGGCGTGGCCGGCGGCGGGCTCGTGGAGGTCGACGTCAACGGCCTGGGCGAAGCGCTCGCCGTGCGAATCGATGCATCGCTCGTTGAAAAGGGCGAGCGCGAAATGATCGAAGACCTGCTGCCTGCCGCGATCAATGACGCTCAGGCGAAGGCCAAGCAGTTGCACGCCGCCGCGATGCAATCGATTGCCGGCGAGATGCCCGGTCTTGGCGAAGCGCTCGCACAGCTCGGCGGCCCAGGAATGGATGCGGGCAAATCGTAAGCAATTGCGCCACGAACGCGTTGACCGTGAATCGCGTTCTCGATTTGCACCCCCGGCTTTCCCGCATTTTGCACGCCCCGTTAACATCATCGCGCGAAAACTCCGCAGAGCCGGGCGCTGCGTTCACGTTCGATGTGCAGTTGGGCTAACCGTTCCTACGCTCGAACACCGTGTACCAGCGTTCTTATTTTGTCAACTCCGGTCACGAGTCGCTCAACACGATTGTTTCGCCGCCAGCAGTCGTGAGAGTCGGCGCAACCCGAGAATTCGATTCCATTTCGCCCGATTTTGCCTCTCTTTCCCGGCACCCGGACTACAATTAAGCCAGGGGTCGGTTTGACCTCGTTCCTCCGGGAGCGGTATGCTAAAAGCCATGCCGCGGTGACCGTAAACTCACTTTTGTCGCGGTCCATGACCGCACTTTCCGCAACTCCGGGCAGCATCGATGCGACTATCTCTCGGCCAACAAATGCAACTGGCTCAAAAGCAGGTGCTCGCACCGCGCATGATCCAGTCGATGGAAATTCTGCAGCTCCCGCTCATGGCGCTGCAGGAGCGCATTGAGCAGGAGATGGAAAGCAATGAGATGCTCGAGCAGGTAGAGGTCGACGAGAACGAGCCCGAAACGGTCAGTATCGACGAGGAAGCTGCCAGCAGCGTCGCCGACACCGAACGCGAGCTCGTGGTGAAGGATGACCGCAACAACGAAGACGACTTCGAGCGGCTTCTCAACATGGCAGAGAACCTGCCAGACGACTACGAAGAGCGGAGTCGGCCGTCGCTCAATCGTATCGAGGCTGAGGCGGATCGCCGGCACGATGCGATGGCCAACATGTTGGCTCGCCCTGAGTCGCTCGTCGATTACCTGCACCATCAGCTGAGCTGGTTCGAGATCGACGAACCCGTACGGCGGATGGCTGACCGCATCATCTATAGCCTCGACACGAATGGCTACCTGAAAACGCCGCTCGAAGAATTGCTTCCGCCGCTGCCGGCCGATGTGAATGGCGATATGCATTCGCATCGGGCGAAGCAGTTCGATGTGGCGGAAGAAGCACTGCGTGTCGTGCAGCGGCTCGACCCTCCGGGCGTCGGCGCTCGCAATCTTAAAGAATGCCTCATGCTGCAATTGCAGCCCGGCATGCTTTATTACGACGAGTTGCGAAAGCTCATCGAGAACCACCTCGAGGATCTCGAAAACAATCGGCTGCCACAGATCTCCAAAAAGACCGGCATGTCGATCGAGAAGATTCAGGAAGTCTGGCAGGAGCTCCGCAAGCTCAAGCCGAAGCCGGGCGCCGATTTCAACTCGGCGACCGTCCCCAGCGTAACGCCCGATGTGTTCGTCGAGCGCAACGACGACGGCAAATACCAAGTGCGACTCGAAGACGGCCAGCTGCCGTCGCTGTATATCAGCCCGCATTACCGCAAGCTCTTGCGGGATGAAAGCACCGATGCCGCCACGCGCGAGTATATCAAGCGCAAAGTGAACTCGGCCCAATGGCTCATCGAATCAATTGAGCAGCGCCGCAGCACGCTCACACGGGTGGCACAGGCGATCGTCGATCACCAAACAAAGTTCCTCGACGACGGCCCCGACCACATCGAACCGCTCAAGATGCAGCAGATTGCCGACAAAGTCGGCGTACACGTGACCACCGTGAGCCGAGCAGTCGACGACAAGTGGATTCAGACTCCCCGTGGCATCTTCCCCCTCAAGCGGTTCTTCGTGGGCGGTACGACCGCGGCCGACGGCGAGGAAGTCGCCTGGGACCGCGTCCGCATCAAGCTGCAAGAAATCATCGACAACGAAGATAAAAAATCGCCGCTCTCAGATGATGCGATCGTTGAAGAACTCGCCAAGGCGGGCATCACGGTCGCCCGCCGTACCGTGACTAAATACCGCAAGGCAATGAGCATCCCCAGTTCCCGTGGCCGACGCGATTGGACGAAGGGCGAGAAGTAGGATTATTTGATCATTCGCCATGCGTAAGTTCACCGCTGTTTTCGAACACTGTTCCGATACAGCCTGTTCGTCGGACACGTGCGGGGATTGCGCTCACTCGCAGGGCCAATCACTCGATGAACTCGCCCAACGTCTTGTAATCGGCATGCTCTTAATAGATGGCGAGCCAGTTTGAATCCGAGTTTATCGGCACTCAAACGGTGAAAGCCGGTTGAACCATGGCGAACATGCCGGTGCTCAAAGCGCAGATCGAATGATTGGGCTTTGTCAACGCCGCGAATACGGAAATCATACAGCTCCGCAATTTCCCCCGGCGACTTCTTCGCCATTCTGCTAAATCGCGCCACGAGCGCACCAACATCGTCCACTGCCGGCCCGGCCAGCAGACGACACTTGTGGTCTAAATAAACCGTCAGCTCAGTCGCATCCGCCCGCGCGTGGCCTTGCGGATACATGACGAGCCCGCTGGAAATTGTGCCCTGCTTCGCATGTGAAAGTTCCACGGTCGTCGGAATACCGTCAGGATAGCGTTCGTCGTATTCCGGCCCGCCATGTTGGAAATCGATCCGCTGCATGATCTGGCGTGTGAGCGGATGAAACAGCGCGGATGCGTCTTCTGCGTAATCCGCCGGTGAGAGCATGAGTTGTCGCCACCCATCCTGGCCATCCCAGCCAGCAGACCGTGCCTCGTACGCTTTGCGCAGCAACGTCGCGACGATGTACAGCATCGAATGATCGGCGCTCTGCCGTGTGCGCGGATCGCGTTTCGCGACATCGCCAATGATGCTGAATGCCGGCTCATAAATCAGAATTCGCATTGCCCGCAGATCATTGACATCATCGAGCAGGGCGGGATGCCGGGCAATGAGATCGATCACGCCCTGAATCGCGCCGGCCGACTGATGTTCATACAGCCCGAGCTTGAAGTGCATTCCCATGATGGCGAAATCGTCGCCGGCCGTCGCCAGCGCGAGATCGAATGGGCTAGCATTTGGCTTCATCGGTTTCTGAAACCAGCAGAAGATCGCCTGCGGATTGCGAAAGATGTCGGCCGGACCAATGAAGCCTCGCATCGCCCGCCGCATACTCAGCACGGCAACTTCTGCGCTGATCGCGGCCGAGGCCCCTTTCGAATCGGAAAGCTGGTGGCCATGCCGGATCGCCCGGAACGGAATATAGTGCGCGACGACGAGCCCGATCGCCGACTCGATCTGGTCGATAGTTGCGCCGAGCACCGCGCCATACACGGCTGCCGACGCAATTGCCCCGTGCACCACGTGATCGATCTTGTAATCCTTGAGGGCGAATACTTCGGCCAGCCGACCGCGGATTTCATCGAGCGCGACCATGGCGACGAGCGTTTGTCGGCCATCGAGTCTGGCAAGCTGCGCCGCAGCTACGGCAACCGGGTAGAAATCGTTATGGCCGAACTCGCCGGCCGTGGCATGCCGCTCGGGATTGTAGCCGAAGTTGGTGCCGTTTGAGTCCCATTCGCGCACGGCAGATGAACAGGCCAGCACCGCCTTCTCCGGCGCCACCCGCACCGTACTGCCAAACATGGGCACACCCGCGTAGGACCGACATAACTCTCCGTCCACATCACCAGTCGGACGGACAGATATGTCCCCACTACCTTCCGGCACTTGATACTCCAGCGCCTCGCGCCGTAACACCGTCGGCGCGTTGGCCCCTGCCGCGAGCGCGCTCACACCGCAGGCGATGCTATCCATGTGGAACTGTTCCACACGTTCGAGCACGGCATCACTCGGCCCCGCATGTCGTCTCTGGACCAGATCTACAGCGTATTGCGCAATCCCGCGCGCCTGGTTCGCATCACAAGCCAACGTCACGAATTCATTCATCGGCAGAGTGGGCACCGCCCATCATTTGTGGTTTGTTCGCGGCAAATCCTGCAGTGGGCAATGCCCGCCCTACAATACCGTCGCTGGCGAACAGCTACGGCACACAGAGCATGCCTGCTACAATGTTTCGGATTATCCTTGCCAACCCCAGATGGTCAACCGTGAGCGACGCCGAAAACAACTTCCCGCCCCTGATCGCCGAACTTGCGGCGGCACTTGCCGAGCAACAAATCGTGGCGTCGCCCCAGCAGGTCGAACTGCTTGATCGCTACCGCCAGTTGTTATGGTCATGGAACGACCGGCTCAACCTCACCCGGCACACGACGCTCGACAAATTCGTCGGCCGCGATGTGATCGACTCCCACGAACTCGGCAAGCTAATTGACCCCGGCGACCGTGTGCTCGATGTCGGCACCGGCGGCGGCGTACCCGGCATTCTTCTCGCGATTCTGCGGCCTGACCTCTCGGTCGGTCTCAGCGAATCCACCCAAAAGAAAGCCAAGGCAGTTGAATCAATGGTCGCCGAACTCGGCTTGCGCACCCCGGTCTTTCCCAATCGCGCCGAAGAGGTTCTCGAAATCAGCACGTTTAACACGCTCGTCGCCCGGGCGCTTGCCCCGATTGCCAAAGTACTTACGTGGCTCAAACCGCATTGGGAAGCGTTTGACCAACTCCTCATGATCAAGGGCCCGGCCTGGGTCGAGGAGCGCGAGGCGGCCCGCCAGGCCGGATTATTGCGAAAACTGGAATTACAGAAAGTCTGCGATTATCACGCCCCTGTGACGGGTGCCGAAAGTGTTATCCTGCAAATTCGGCCTAAATAGTGAGCGGCGCCTGTCAAAAAACGGCGGCAAATGGCCCGCTGCCAATTTAGCCGTTGTCGTGGGTGGCTCTATCCCGAAAAACGACGTACATTGATCTATTCGCAGTCGACACGGAACATGAGAAACCAGTCAATACAATACAGGAAGGACCAATACCGTGGCTGAACAAGAAACCCCTGAAGGCGAACAACAACAACCGGCCCAGCAGCAACATCGCGTCGAAGTTACCGACAAGAATGCGATTTCGCTGTACGCCAACTTCTGCCGCGTCACCGGCACTCCCGAGGAGCTAATTCTCGACTTCGGTCTTAACGCCCAACCATTCGGCGTGCCGTCAGAACCCGTCGAAGTGAAGCAGCGGATCGTGGTGAATTACTTCACCGCCAAGCGGATGCTGCAGGCCCTACACATGAGCGTGCAGCGGCACGAACAAGCCTTCGGCGTGCTCGAGACCGACGTACAGAAACGCGTCGTCGGTAACCGCGGCACCAGCCGCCCCGCAGCGGGCTGATTCGCCGCGCCTTCATTGAACCCTGCAGACTGCCAAGGGACTGGTCGCTTATGCGACCAGTCCCTTTTTATTCCGCTCACGACGACTCATCTAGTCGTGCCTCCAGGAACGCGACGAGTTCTTCGGGTTCATCCGTCCCGATACGTGCAGTACGGCCATTTCTTAGTGTCAGCCGCACGCAATCGAAGCCCCATAGGTTATACGTCCAGCCGCGCCCGGGTACCCAGTGAATGCCCCACCCATCGGCGAACGAAGTTCGATCGATGTTCGCCTCTGCGATATCCGCATAACGAAATCGTTTGCGAAAGATGGGCAATGGACCGTAGCGCAAGGCCAGGTATTCGCCTTCATCTCGCACTCGCAGCCAGCGAAACGACAAGGCAATTGCCGTCAATAACAAACCCAAGCACAGAAACGTAGCCGCGTCGTGATGAATCCAACCAATTACGACAAAACCCAGAATCGCGATGCCCGGCGCCATCAGCAGCCAGTACAGCGGCGCCCGCTGCACATGATCGTACTCGTAGCCAATGCGCTGAGGGAAACCATGATCTGTATGAGCGGTTGACACTACAGGTCGCGCGGAATCAAGCCCAGGTCGAGCGAGAGCACGTACAGCATCAGGCTGACGATAAATACGAAGCCTGCGGTGTGGAGAGCGACCACGAATTTCTCATTCGCCGGCCGGCCACGCACGCCTTCATAGGCCAGGAACACCAAGTGGCCGCCGTCGAGCAGCGGAATCGGCAGCAAGTTGATCACGGCCAGGTTCGCGCTCAGCATCGTGAGGAACACAAGCAGCGACGATACACCTTCCGCCGCATGGTAACCAGCGGCCTTCGCGATCGTCACCGGCCCGCCGAGCGCCGAAATCGGTACCTGCGTGCCGAGTTTGCGCAAGAACCGGAACACCATCGTGAGGGCCTCGCCCGTTTCATCCCAGCCGTATCGCACCTGCTGGCTAAACGACTCGGCCTTGCGGATTCGCTCGATGGGATCGAAATTGAAGCCTCGAGCACCAAGGAATTCCTTATCGGCCACCACCGGTTTCACGCTGAATTTGCGCGGTTCAGCGTCACCGCGTACAACGGTCAGCTGCACGTCCGTGCCCTCGGGCAGAAATTGAATCGAGTCGAGCACGCTTGGCCAGTTGAATTCCTGCTTCTGTTCGGTTGAGTAGCCGAAGAGCCAACGGATCAGCGCCGCGAGGCCAGTGGGTTTGTCGGTCATAAGTTTGATCTCGCGCTCCTTCGGCGTTTCTCCATCTTTGTCTGCGGGTAAGACAAACGTCACTTTTGTGACGCGATCGCCCGGCGCCAAATCCTTAGCTATAGACGAATTGGGTTGCACCGCGGCAACGTCGTTGGTGATGCGATAAGCTATCCCGACCGCATCAGCAGCCATCGGCAATCCGGGCGAGCGCGGCACGACCCCTACTGACATCGGAACCACCGGCTTGACCCGCACCGCAACCGGCTGTGTCTTTCCGTCAGATGCCGGCCGCTCGACACTAATCTCGACTTCGCGCCCGTCGCGAGCCGCACGGCTCGCGTACTCCGGCAAGGTCTGCGGCGTCCACATGTCTCCGGCGCTCGACGCAGTACCGGCTTGGAGTCCATCAACCGCCACGATGACGTCGCCAGGCAGAAGCCCCGCTCGAGCCGCCGGCGAGTTATCGCGCACGGTAGTAATTGCGCCCATCCGCATTTCGAAATCAAAACGACTAAGAGCTTGCGGCGGCACTTCAAACGTGAGTTCTTGCGTTTTACCAGCGTCGGCCGCGTCCTTTCCTTTTGTAGCTGCATCCGATTTCTTGGTGTCGCGGCGCACTGTAACTTGCAACGGCTCCGACGGCTGCCGTGCGAGTTCCGCGACAAAGCCGCGATAGTCTTTAATCGGCTTGTCGCCGACACGGATGATCTCGTCCCCTCCTTTGAACTTCGCATCGTCTTTGGCGACCGCGTCACCGCCGGGCGCGATCAACTTGGCCTTCGCCGCGGCTGAATCTTCGTCAGCCGGCGGCGATTTATACAGAGTTACAGATGTCGGGCCTGCGATGCCAATCGTCGCGAGTCGCCCATCATCTTGCTCTGGAGTGAGCGTTACGGGTACGACTTTGCCATCGGCCGCACGACGTATTTCGCACGGAATGCCATGCTCCAGGTCGCCCAGCGTTACGCCGCCCTTCAGCTGCACGAACGTCGGATCGACGGTATCGTTAATCCGCACGATTTCATCACCCGGTTCGATTCCCGCCTTCCAAGCCGGCGAGCCCGGCATCGTCTCCGCAACTACCGACGGTAGGTATGGCACGCCCATGCCGTACGCGATCACGGCAAAGATGAACGCAAAAATAACATTCATGATCACGCCAGCGGAAATAATAGCCATCCGCTGCGGTACACTCTTCGCCAAATAACTACGGCGATTGACGTAGTACGTTTCGCCGTTGGGGCCACGGATCGGCACCGCATCCCCGCTCGCCGGATCTTCCTGCGATTTCTTCATTTGCTCAGCGATGTGCGCGGGGTCATCATCCTGTCCGAGCATCTTTACGTAACCACCCAAGGGCAAAATGCCGATGCCGTATTCCGTCTCGCCCACGCGCTTGCTGATCTTGTAGCCGCCAATGTCGAAGCCGATGAAGAACTTCTCGCACTTCACGCCGCAGGCCTTGGCAACCAGGAAATGGCCCAGTTCGTGCACAAAAATGACGGCGCCCAACCCAATCGCCACCTTTAGCACGACGGGCACCAGCCAGTACAAATCAATCGCTGCAAACAAGACTAACGACATTACGAATTCCGCGGATTACATTGATGAAAGGTGAACGACAGGCGCGCGTTACGCGGGCGTAACCATTCCTATACTCGACCAGCAGCCCCGCTCTGCCGGGGTTGGCACTCTACCCGTGCCGACTAAACAACTGACTCCAGAAAACCGGAGACTGCGCCCTGCCGGTCAGTCTTCTTACGTCACGCACAGACCCATCGGGTCACTTCTTCTCTTGCCCACTTGTCGAGTTTTTCGAGTTGTTCGAGCGTCGGATCGGCTTCAAACGCATGTTCTTTGAGCACACTCTTGCACGCGGGCACGATTTCGGTGAAATGCAAATCGCCGCCCAAAAACGCTGCGACCGCCGCTTCATTTGCCGCATTGAGCACCGCCCCCGCCGACCCACCCGCGCGGGCACATTCGTAACCAAGCGCGAGTGCCGGAATGCGGCCGATATCCGCCGGCTCAAAATTCAACTGCCACGGCCGCGACCAATCAAATCGCGCCGCGGCCCCCGGCTGCCGCTGCGGATATTCGAGCGCATACTGTATCGGCAACTTCATATCCGGTGGGCTCATTTGGGCGATAATCGAGCCATCGACAAACTCCACAAACGAGTGCACCGTCGACTGCGGATGAATCATCACCGCGATCCGATCCGCATCCACGTCGAATAGCCACCGCGACTCGATAATCTCGAGCGCTTTGTTCATCATCGTGGCCGAGTCGATCGTGATCTTCGGCCCCATCGCCCATGTCGGGTGAGCCAGCGCTTCGTCGACCGTCACTTGTTTCAATTGTTCTTCGGTGAGCGAGCGGAATGGACCGCCACTAGCCGTCAGCACGATCCTCGCTACTTCTTCGCTCTTGCCCGACGCCAGCGCCTGGAAAATGGCACTATGCTCGCTGTCGACCGGCAGAATCGTCGCGCCGGTCTTCGCGGCCAGCCGCTTCACGAGCGCGCCCGCCATAACCAGCGTTTCTTTATTCGCTAACGCAACTGTTTTCTTGGCCTCGATCGCGGCCCACGTGCTGCGGAGCCCGGCGCTGCCGACGATCGCGGCCAGTACGACGTCGACCTCTTCCGCCGCCGCCACCTTCACCAGCGCCTCAGCACCCACCAAAACTTCCGTCGCGGACGGCAAATCATCCCAGTCGAACTGCCGAGCCCGCGCGGCATCCGTCGCCACGATCCACCGTGGTTCGAACCGCCGCGCCTGCTCCACTAACTCCGGCAAATTGCAGTGCGCCGAAAGTGCCGCCACCTGCAGCCGGCCCTCGCTCGCCGCGATCACTTCCAACGCGTTCGTGCCGATGCTCCCTGTCGAACCAAAAACGGCGACATTTTTTGTGGCAGCTGGCATCGACCCAGACGTGTACGAGCTAAGTTATCAGGACAGAATCAGCCGCCCACCGTCCGTCGTAGCGACGGGCGGCTCGCCCGTCGAAGTCGCCCAGACGCCACTCAACCGTGGACTGGTCGAACGCACCATTCGCATTGTGACGGTAGTAACGACACCGCGCTCACCCACCACCGTCTCGACTCGGCAAAATGCGGCGAACAGGCCATTCTATGAAGGCCGCTCGCTGGCAGCAAGCGGAGCTTGTACCCCCCGCCGAGCGACGCCAGCACCGGCCGTTCGTTGTTTTTTTGACCTCTGAAACATACCATAGAGTTTGCAGGCCGGTTCCAGTCGCCTGCTTCGGGAATTTGGCTCGCCCTGCGACCCGCATATCATTCCGTTGGCGGCCCTCCCGATTCCTTTTGTACTCATCCACCTACGCTTGTCCCACGATGGATAAAGATCAAAAACCGCAATCCTCCAGCGACCGCTCCAGCGACAAAAAGCCCGCCCAGCAAGGTGGCGGGAACCTCGTTTGGTATATGCTTGGCCTCGGCGTGATCCTCTTGTTGATGGTCACGATCTTCAACAGCAATACCGAACAATCGATCCGCTGGAGCGATCTGCTCAAGCTCGTCGAAGCCAGCGGCACCGACGACAGCGGCAAGCCCACCGGCCCCGGTTATGTCGACGTCATCGACAATTCCACCGGCAAGCCGCAGTACGTTCGCCTTTCGGAGCTCAAAGACATCCGTGTTGGCGAGGCCTCGGTGAAAGCCCGCGTCACGCGCCAAGCACTCAAGGAACTCGCTAGCAAGAGTGAGAATGGAGAGACGCAGTTCGAACCGGCTGATAAACCCACGCCGAACATCGAGCTCCGCGTCGATCGCAGCTCGGAAGAGCAGCAACTGCCGGCGCTCCTAACGAAGAACCACCTCGATTGGACCTGGGCTGGCCCGCCCAATCCTCTGCTCAATTACATCCCGCTCCTCCTGATGACCGGCCTCCTCGTGATGTTGTTCGTCTTCATGGTCCGCCGGATGGGTGGCGCCGGCTCGCCAATGGCGTTCGGCCGCAGCCGCGGCAAATTGTTCGCCCAGGAAGACATTGAGGTCACGTTCGAAGACGTTGCCGGCATCGACGAAGCGGTGGAAGAACTCCGCGAAGTCGTCGAGTTCTTGAAGACACCCGAAAAGTATCAGATGCTCGGCGGCCGCATCCCCAAGGGTGTGCTGCTCGTCGGTCCCCCAGGTACCGGCAAAACGCTGCTCGCCAAGGCCGTGGCCGGCGAGGCGGGCGTGCCGTTCTTCAGCCTCAGCGGTTCGGACTTTGTCGAAATGTTCGTCGGCGTGGGCGCGGCTCGCGTCCGCGATATGTTCCAACAGGCCGAACAAAAGGCCCCCTGCATCATCTTCATCGATGAGCTCGACGCCCTCGGCAAAACCCGCGGCAGCGGCAACATCGGCGGCCACGACGAACGCGAACAAACGCTCAATGCCCTGCTCGTCGAAATGGACGGCTTCAACTCCAATAGCGGTGTCATCGTAATGGGCGCTACCAACCGCCCGGAAACGCTCGATGCCGCCCTGCTCCGCCCCGGCCGGTTCGATCGCCACGTGCTGGTCGATCGCCCCGATGTCGCCGGCCGCGAAGAGATCATCGAAGTCCACCTGGAGAATATCAAGGTCGACACCGACGTCGACGTAAAAGCCCTCGCCGCCATCACCAGCGGCTTCGTCGGCGCCGATCTCGCCAACATGGTGAACGAAGCCGCTCTCCTGGCCGCCCGCAAGGGCCGCAAGCTCGTGACGATGGCCGACTTCAACGAGGCGGTCGAGCGCTCCAGCGCCGGCCTCGAAAAGAAAAGCCGCATCATGCAGGAGGACGAGAAACTCCGCGTTGCCTTCCACGAAGCGGGCCACGCGCTCGTCGCCTCCTCGCTTCCCAACACCGATCCAGTGCACAAGGTTTCGATCATTCCTCGCGGTCTCGCCGCCCTCGGCTACACCATGCAACGGCCCGAGCAGGATCGCTTCCTGATGACGCAAAGCGAACTAGAAAGCCGCATCCAGGTGCTGCTCGGCGGCACCGTGGCCGAGGAAATTGTGTTCAACGACATTTCCAGCGGCGCCCAGAACGATCTCGAACGCGCGACCGAAATCGGCCGCAGCATGGTCATGGATTTCGGCATGAGCCGCCTGGGCCGCATCAACTTCCGCGACTCGAACCGCAACCCGTTTCTCGTCTCGGCCATCGAGCCGCGCTCGCAGCATCACAGCGAGCAAACGGCCCGCGAAATCGACCAGGAAGTGAAGCGGATCCTCGACGAAGGCCTGCAGCGCACGCGGCACATCCTCGAAACTCGTCGCGCCGCCCTCGAAGCCGTGAGCCAGCAGCTCATCAAGCAGGAAGTGATCGACTCGGCCGAACTCAAACGGCTGATCGAGGAAAATTCTTCCAGCCCAATGATCGTCCCCGGCACCGAAGTCGACGGCAAACGCCGCACCAGCGCCGCCCCGCAAAAGCCGGCCAAAGATATCGACGCCTCGGATATGGAACGGGCGGAAGGGGAGTGAGGCATTGGCGAGGTACGCCGCCCACGGTGCTCGTAGAAGTCTGAAGTCTATTGAAGACGCCATTCAGCGCTCGTTGGTGAAACTTTTTGCACTTTCTCGTGCGGAAGCGTCTTCACCGCCTCGCGATCCTCCGCCGGCACGCGCAACGCATTGCCATTAATCACCGCCACGTTCTTCGTACAGGCGTCCCAGCACCACCGCTGCAGCGGATTCCAAGGAGGGAAACCAAAACTCCCTTCGGCCGAAATCGTTCTCAGGCGTGATCCGCAATCAGCGCCAGTATGCCGCGCCGAACAGGCCCGCCAACCGGCCTAAGGGTATCTCCAAGCCCTATCGGCTATCGTGATTTAATAGAACGCCGGCCCCAATTTCTTTCGTGCTGCGGCCTTCAAAACCCGATGCGCAGATGGCTAATCAAGCCAGCTAACCAGATTGTCCAGAAACCGACCAGTCGCGGCCAATAGGGCAGGCAGACCAAATTGCGCTTCTGAGGCCTCGATCGTTACGTGCCGATTCTGCAATTCGTCAGACATTGCTCGACCATGCCTCGTCTGCCACAGCGGCCACAGTCGCTATTGTATCGCCGCGAATGCTAGACGCACGCCATGACGCCAATCAGAATGAAAAGCGACACATCACGAATTCAAAGCCTGGTGTTCCGCGCCGTGGACGTTGAAACTAAACTCCGTTGCGAATCCATGCCTCTCACCAGGAGCGGGCCGGCATTTATCGCTCTTGGCCTCGCCGGCCTGCTGGCAGCAACGATTTGCCCTACCCTGCCCGCAGCCACCGCCTTCGCCATCGTCATACTCGGCGCTACGAATGCCACCATTGAGCGCCTGCGACGTTCATCCGCCTTAATCGGAATGGTGCTTCTGCATTCGGCCGTCTATGCAATGCTGTACAGCCTCATCGTCGGCGCGACGCTGCACAAAGCAGCTGGTCACATTTCCCTCGCACTTGCCGGTGATCTCCTCTTGAGCCTCGTGCCTATCGTCATCGCGGCGAAGCATATTACTGGCACGTTGCAGCGCGAGCTATTCGCGAGCTAGTCCTACATTCGCTCGCCCAGTTATTCCAGCTGCGACGGCTCCTCGGTTCAATCAGGCCTATGCCCGGCCGTTCTCAACGGTCGCCGTCGCCGTACCAATTATGCCGGTTACGCCGCCGTGTCCTACCACGCCCGGCTAGCCGCCAGATCGCCCCGCAGGACTGGTCCCGCGCTCAGTCTCTCATCTCTCATTTCGTTTGCCTCGGCGGCTTCTCAAAGGGCGACTTAATTTCGCAGCAATCGCGTGGGCTAGCGGCTTCGTCGTCACCAGCCGCGCTTCCCGAACACGCCGCCCTACGCATTCCCAAATGTCCCGCCGACACGTGGCCAATTCGTTTGCTCCACCTCCAAAGCTGACATAGGGTTTTTATTGGAAGGCCATTGCGGCCGTCCGTGTCGGTGGCAATCGCGCGCTCGACTACTCCTCTCCCCGCGAGCCCACGCCCTCCGACGCCTTTTCACCGCTCGTTCGCTCCGCATCGCCTTTCACGGCCACTCATCGGCCGTGCTACTCATCTTGCGTCGCTTGCTCTGAGGTGCACCATGAAGAACTCGTACAAGAAACATCGTGGACGTCACTTACAGTACGAGAACCTCGAACGGCGCGAGTTGATGGCCGTCACTGGCAGCCTGAGGAATGGCGTACTCACGATCACCGGCTCTTCCAAGGCCGACGCGATCAATTTCCGCCAGTCAGCCGGTAATGTGTACGTTTCCGGCGTACAGACTTTTTGGGGCGCCTGGCAAATTAACTCCATCGTGATCGATGCCGGCAAGGGCAACGATACGATTTCGTTCGATAGCACTGCCAACGGCGGTTCCGAAGCGCTCGCCGAGTCTGTCACCCTCAGAACCTCAACCACCGGCACCGACCAGGCGCGATTTGGCGGCAATCACGTCGTTACGCTCAGCGGGAAAGGCCAAACCCTCACGGTGTCGACAAGCGGTGTCGTCACCGTCAACGGCGTCGTGCAGTCGTGGAGCAATCCCACACCGAACCCGAATCCGAATCCGCCAACCCCCCCGAACCCGACGCCGAATCCGACCCCCAACCCAACTCCGAATCCTACCAACTGGTTCGATTCGCATATTGCCGACGCCGCTCTGCGCGCGCTGGGCTCGTCGTTGTACACCGATGGCTTGATCGATCGTAACGACATGATCGCCATTCTACGCAACTCCGAGGATGGCAACGTCGTCGATGCCACGGAGTTGAACGACCTCAAAGCGATCGTGGCTAACTCAACCCTCTTCGGCAACCTCGATTATGTAAAATCGTTAACTTCCTACGTCGTCAACGGCACCGTGGCGAACGCAAATTATCAAGGCGCCACGCTGGGCAACTTGGTTGCCGGTTGGACCGGCGTTCAAATGGATAAACTCATCAACAAGTGGTTCATCGGCTCAGATCGCCCCACGGCCACCGGCTACGCATATCGCCAAATCTCCGGCTCGCTGTTCGTCGCTGGCGCGAGCTACAGCGACATCAATCAAGGTTATCTCGGCGACTGCTACTTCATGACGTCGCTCGCCGAGACCGCACTGAAAAACCCGTCTGCCATCACGAACATGTTCATCGTCAACGGCGATGGCACCTACACCGTGCGGATGTTCAACAGTGGACAGGCCTCGTATGTGACCGTCGACTCGTATTTACCAACCGACGGCTCCGGTCGACTGATCTTCGCGGGCATCGGCAAACTCTATAGCAACTCGAGCAACGAGCTCTGGGTCTCCCTCGCCGAAAAAGCCTACGTGCAAATGAACGAATTCGGCTTCATCCGCGGCTACCTCTCCGGCAGCGGCCAGAACAATTACTCGGCCATCGAAGGCGGCTACATTTACGCCGCCCTCGGCACGATCACCGGCCAAGCCACGACTCCCTTCACAATGACAAATGGCTCAACAAGCTTCACGACTTTCGTGAATGCGTACGATGCCGGCAAATCGATCGGCTTCGCGTCAAAAACGTCGCCCGCGTCCTCATCAGTCGTCGGCGGCCACGCCTATGCCGTGCTGAGTTACAACGCCGCCAACCAAACGATCACGCTGTTCAACCCCTGGGGCACCCAGTACGGCCTCGTCACCATGACCTGGGCCGAAATCCAAGGCAGCTTCACGTACTTCGACCGCACAGCATAAAGAGTTTCGGGACCGGAAAGTGTGGGACGGCGGCGGCTGAATTCGCCGGAACTCGGTCGCCCGCCGTGACAAGTAGCTGAATTCCTCTGGATTCAGCTACTAGGGTCCTCGTTGTTGCTCTCAGCGCTCGAACCTACGACGCTCAACTGCTCTCCCCCCACAGCGTGAGCACCAGCCTCCGCCGGCCGCCGTGTCGACGGTGCTCACATAAATAAATGCCCTGCCACGTGCCCAGACAAAGTTGCCCAGCAGCAATCGGAATGATCACGCTACTCCCCAGCATGGCGGCTTTTACATGGGCCGGCATGTCATCTGGACCTTCTACAGTGTGGCGGTAGGGAAAGTCCTCGGGCGCAATCGCCGCGAAAGAACTCTCCAGATCGGCGGGCACGTCGGGATCGGCGTTCTCGTTGATCGTCAGCGACGCCGACGTGTGCTGTATGAACACGTGCAGCAGGCCCACCCGCACGTCTGCTAGCTGCGGCAACGCAGCGAGAATCTCGTGCGTAATTAGATGAAAGCCACGCGATTTCGCCGGCAGCGTCAACGTTTGTTGCGACCAACTCATGATCAAGTAACTGTTACCGAAGTGAAGTGGACCGAAACCGAACCCGCGCGGCGAAAATTTCGACGAATCTGAATTTATTTGAATAAATTCGCGCTTCAGCGCGAACCCTACACCGGGCTCACCCATACTCACTAATACGGGAGGCTCGTCTGGCCGCCCGTTTAGGGTGCATTTTTGCGCTGCCGAGTGCGTCCTTTTGCGCAGACCGCAAGGTTTCTCCACGATCACGGTGGTGCCGCAAAAACCTCTGGTTTTTATGGGGTGAAAAACTTGACTTTACTTCCCCACCGACAATAATCGTGTGCTTAAGGCAGTGTTAAATCGCTGCTTTGAGCCGGCCCCCACCCAACGACGCACCTGCTTAGAGTGTTCATTAGCCGGCGAAACGGATTACTCTCCCCCCTACTTTGCGGCGATTGGAAGCCCGCTCGTCTTGCGTGACCCACGCCGGGCGAATCCATCTTCAACATAAGGAGTTAACGATATTATGCCTGATCCCACCCTGAAGAACGTCTTCGAGGCAATCCTCAAGTACGGTCACGACGAGGATTTCGCCCCGAAGTCGGACGAAGCTTTCAAGGCCACCCAAGCTCCGGCCGGCACGCGTGAAAAGCTCGAAGTCCTCGCGGAACGTGTTCGCCGTGGACAACCGCTTTGGCACGACAACGACCGCGCCGACTACACCGGTTTGACCGGCGCAATTCGTCCGCGCGACTAGTCCCCGCGCGAGCGCTTCGTCGGCAGTTCTCCTGCCGGCCAAGTGTGGGCCAACAAAAAGCACTAACGCCGTCGCAGCCCCTCGAAAGGACTGCGACGGCGTTGTTCTTTTCTGCACTGCTAAGTTTTTCCGCCGCGGCCTGCCGACTCCAGCGTGCTGCTCGCTCTCGCCGGTCAGGCCGAATGCCGTAACACCACCGGCGCGGCCGCCGCGACGTCTTTCGCGACCGGCGGGTCGTGCACCTCCAACTCATCTCGCAGCACCAGCACGTCGCTGGGTGCGTCGATCCCCACTCTCACCTTATCCCCCGATATCTTCACGATCGTGATCACGATCGAATCACCCAACCGGATCCGCTGGGTTTCCTTCCGACTTAGAACGAGCATTGCCGACCCTCCGTGTATGTATACGGGTAGTGTAACTATGTATAGGTAACACCCACCCGCTGGTCAAGGCCGGCCGCGATATTTTTTCAGCCCTTGCTCGTAAGGCTCTAAATCTCGCGGCCGGAATGATATCTTTCGAATTTCCGTCCCTGGTCGTTCGAGAGCTGGCGCGTCCCGAAGTTCCCCGTATCTAACGCGATCTATTGCGGCGAACCCACAACTTCTTCCAGGCTCGGTGCTGACACCAACTTCGTCTTCCGGAATCGTTCGCCGCGCGACCCGTAGAACAAAATCGTGTTGTTGTCGGTCTCCCAAATTGCCGTCAGGTAAAGCGATCTGGGGCCATACAGGCTGAAGTACACCCCGCAGGGCTCCTCGCCTCGCATCAGCACCTTTTCGTACAGTGGAAATGAATTGGTTTCGAGCTTGTCCTTTTCGCAAAGTGTTTCAGTTACGTATTGTCGAATGGCGTGGAAGTCATCAAGCCGCTGAGTTTCCGTCGGCATGAGGAATCAGGCCCTTATGTTTATGAAAATTCGCGATCGTTCGATAATGATTTCCTTGGCGAACTCGGCGCGTACCTGTAGCCCGACTGAGCCACATGATTGCCATTCCGCTTGCTGGAGTGTTGCCGGGAGTGAAAGCAGCGTCGCGAACCTGCCAGATTCGTGAGCTGTTCGAGTGAGGGGTTCCGGCCCCAGTCTAAAGAAAGCCGCACCGTACCGTCCGCACAAAATATATCGGTCACCAAGTCAGCGCACTTTTAGGCAACTTCGAGTTCTGGGTGAGACAGGTAAAACAAGTCGGCTCTTTGTACGGAGTTGAACGGACTAAGCGCGCCTGCCGCCGGCAACGCAAAGTCGCGGACTCACGTGCAGACTTCACGCTTTTGCGCGGCAGCGCGAACGCCCAAGGCGTTCCACTCCACAGCCCAGCGTCGCTCGGCTGTGCGAGCGCACGCTGGGTAGCGAGATCGTTTATTAAATCGATTACGCTGAAAGCGTTAAACCTTCCGGACCGCGCAGATGCGTCTTGTCGCTGCCCTACACTGTATTGCTGCGCTTGCCGCCTTACAGACGCTTGGTGCTGGCGACTGGCATATTCGGCTGCGGGTTTTCAAAGAGGGAATGCACTTTATGTGGCTAGTGGACATTAACGCAGTAAGCGGGCGAAAGCTAAAAGGCGTTTGGAAAATGAGGTAGCTGAGGCCGGTTCTGTTCGATGTCGTGCCGCACGGGGCACCGCCCAGCCGCGCTGTCCATCTATAGTGCGAAGCCGTGATTCCGAAGCTTGATTTCCGACCACTTGGTTTCTCTGATTATTTCCGCACCACAGGACCGTTACCTTCCTAACCGCGAGCGAATACATGACTACCTCGGCTGGGGGTTTTTGCTCACTGCCCATGACGATTGCACGTCGTTTGATCTGTGGTACCACTCGACGAACCGGCAATGACGCATTGCCTTGATCCATCTATACTGCCGCGGAGTCCTCACAAAGTAAGCTCAAAAGGCGGATTTGATGTTGCGATTATTTCAGTCGGTAACCACCCTTGTGGTTTTCACCGGCACCACCACGACTAGCGCTGCGATCCCGATCCGCACCGTCGCTTACCAGGGGCAACCAGTGCCCGGCCTTTCCGGTGTCACTTTCCAGAGCTTCATTGACGAGCCTTTTCTGGATTCCAACGGAGCAGTGTCGTTCTCTGCCCAGCTACACGGAGGCCTCACAAATCCGTATGAGAGCAATACGATCTGGCTGAATAGTTCAAGCTCGTACGATCTTGTAGCCAGGGGCGATTCGCAAGCTCTTGGAATGGCCAGCGGCGTAACGTTCACCAATCTTACCAATAAAGGGCTAAGTTCCGGTGGCCATGCTGCGTTTTATGCAGGCGTAGCTGGTGGCGGCCTAATTGGCACACATGGTGGATATTGGTCAGGAAAGCCTAGTGATTTGCACTCGATGTTCCAAATCGGAGATACTGCTTCAGGTCTGCCCGTAGTCGCGACGTTTGGCAGCGCTCGATCGATTGCCATCAATACAAATGGGCAGTGGGCGTTCCGCGCAAGCTTCAGTCGCTTTGCAAACGACTACCAAGAAGGCATTTGGACAGAAGAAGCCGGCACGCTCAATTTGATTGCCTACCTCGGCCAGCACGCAGCGGGCTTGCCGGCGGGTGTCACCTATCAAGGACTTGGCAATCCCGGCATCAATTCCTCGGGCAAAGTCGCCTTCGATTCCTATCTGGGCGGCACGGACTCTGGGTACGATCGCGCGATTTGGTCGAACGCATACGGGCCGTTAGCACTAGTAGCACGCACCGGCGAGCATGCACCGGGAACGCCCGATGGTGTGAACTTCAATGACATCGGCTGGGATGGGCTTGTTGCTCTGAACGCATCCGGCGACCTTGTCTTTAAGGGGACGCTTTCAGGACCGGGTATCGACTACACCAACAATGATGGCGTGTGGCGCCAGACCGCCGGTTCTTTGTCGCTCATCGCCCGGGCCGGAGATCAGGCTCCTGATCTGCCCGAAGGCACGAAGTTTGGACACCTTTTGAATCCAGCGCTTAACAGCGTCGGGAACGTCGTGTTCTTTGCTTATCTGTCGGGAAGCGAAATTGACCTCAGCAATTTTAGAAGCCTGTGGATCGCGGACGGAGGAAAAGCCCAGCTTGTGGTACGGACCGGTCAGCAAGCTCCCGGTATGCCCGCTGGAATTGTCTTCGGCAGTGTCGACGACACGCCACTTCTAAATTCGGCCGGGCAGGTTGCCTTCGGCGCCAGCCTGGCCGGGGAAGGCATCGATATCACGAACGACTCAAGCATTTGGATCACGGACAAATTTGGGGTTCCGCAACTAGTCGTTCGCGAAGGCCAACAGCTGGAAGTTACTCCGGGCGACTTTCGCACTATCGCGCAAATCTATCCAGCAGGCGACGGCGGAAACGACGACGAATCCGAGAGCGCCTTCAATGCCCGCGGGCAGTTTGCATTTCGAGCGTACTTCACTGACAACACGACAGGAATCTTCGTGTCAGAACCCACGGTCGTGCCGGAGCCGGGGGGACTGACGCTAGGGTTGTTTGTGATCGGGGGGGCGTGTCGTCGGCGGAGGACAGTGGCTCACAGCTGACGGGGAAGTGTACGGTGGCTAACGACAAAGCGTCATAAGCCTTCGCTGACCAGCTGTGCAGCACAGCGCGCCGCTGTGTCATATCTACACATCATCGCTGCTGAATTCGTGCGCGCGATCGTGCAGCATCCCGCGTCCGCAGCCCTTTTCTACTATTTTTCTAGTCGCAGCCTCGAGGCCATTCTTGCGTGCTCTCCGTTTCCACCCGAACGCGCAATCCATTACCGGCCAATCGCTTCCGTCACCACGCATCGCGTTCGCGCCGCGACCAACGAGCCCTGACCACGCTGCCCGCACGCATCACACCTCGCCACACGGCACTCGTAATGCATCGTCCACACGCCGCCGTCGTGTCGCGAAGACACTCGATGGTGCCGCCGGGCGCTAGTGCAAACTAGCCGGCACTCTGGTTCGCAGTAGCTCGGTCAAGGCTGGGGGCGGGCTCTTGTCGCGTCAAACCAGGGGATTCGCGTTATGAGGTTTTGCCAGGTCGGGCTTGCGCTCTTGGGGTGCTTGGCCTCCACGTTACTGCCGACAGTCGCACAGGCCGTTCCCAGCTACGGCGGCGGGAACTGCAACTCGTGTCACACCGCGTCGTCACCCGCCATGAGTGTCACGCCATCGCCCAATCCGATTTCGATGCAGAAATCCAAAACGGGCCTGCTAACGTTGCAGATCGACAGTTTGGGAGTGTCGTCCTCGGCAGTCCTTTCAGTTCAGGGCCTCGAAAACGCCGCGCTGAACGCCACGGTCGCGCCGCGCGGCGGCGGACACTGGACGTACACCACCGGCTCCAAGGGCTCCTCGTGGCTCAGCGATTCGATCACCAGTACCGGCCCGTACACGATGAACATCTCGATCGGCACCGCCGCCGTCCTAAACACGTATCCAATTACCGTGCGCCTCGCCGGCACGAGTCGTAAAGGAACGAGTACGAGTTTCAATCTGACAATCCTCCCGGCCGCGGTTCCTGGCGACTACAACGGAAACGAAGTCGTCGACGCGGCCGACTACGTCCTGTGGCGCAATGGCGGGCCACTGCAGAACGAAGCCGACACGCCCGGCACCGTCAACGAGGCCGACTACACCGAGTGGCGGGCGCGGTACGGAAACACCGTGGGCAGCGGCATGAATTTCGAAATTCGTCCTATCCCCGAAGCGACGACCTGTGTACTTGCAGGCGCCGCTTTGGCGCTCGCGTCGTTCGCGCGACGCCGATGAAACTGAGCGGCTCGATTTTTCGCTGCCGTAGACCCAAGGTTCACGCCGTCGCGAGCGACTCATTCCGGAAAAATCCCCGCCCCAAACCCTTCCGCCGCTCGTGGCGGCGCCGGTGCCGGGGCCGCCGGTCGCTTTTCGCTGGCGCCATCGCGTTGGAAATGCGGCTTGCCCGCGTTGTCGCGCGCCGGTGGGCACGTCGTCGCGCGTTGGGGATGCGGTCGCTCCGAGTGCGGCGCATGCGGCTGGTCGAACCGGGCCGGCCTCGAGCGCGGGGCGTCGCTGTACTCGAAGTCGAAGTCATCGTACCGCGAAACATAGCCCGGCTGCTTCGCCCGCTCGATCTCTTCGAAATACTCGTTCACCACCACGTCTTGAATCATCTCGCGGCAGAACGAGTTGATCGGGTGCGCGATATCGGCATACAGCTTCGCGCGACCGTCGGCATCTTTCGGTGCCCGTGAATCGTTCAGCCGCTTGCCGCACTGGTTACAGTACTGCGACCGCAGATGGTTCTTCGTGCCGCAGCCCGGGCAGTGGGCCGTGAGCTTGCGGCTGGGCATAGCCACGAACGGGCCGTTCGATCCGTCGATGATCTTCAAATCGCGAATGACGAAGCAGTTGTCGAACGTGATCGAACAAAATGCTTTCAAACGCTCCCCAGGCTCTTCCATGAGCTTGATGCGAACCTCGGTGATTTCCACGGTCGATCTCCTTGCGAAATACGCGCGACCTAATGACAACTGCGCGTGGCGTAGACGAGCCCCAGTTGCCGCGTTCGAAGTATCGTTGCCAAGCGCCGTGCATGCTGTGCATGGCGACAAACGCCAAAGTAAGCGGACCCGCTCCCCGAAAGTTGATGCCCCAAAAATCCTAATTCGTCAAATGCGGCGCGGAGCCGCTCAACCCAAGGTGTTAACAAACTCGCCGCTTCTTGCAATCGATTCCGCAACAGCTTGTGCCAATTCACGATGCGTCCATGACGTATCCGATTTACTAATTCGACTAGTTGACCTACCCCCGTAGCGTGGTTTTCCGCAACTTGAGGATTTGCTGCGAAGGCCCGGTACACCTCGCCGGTATTAAGACCGATAGGTGGTTTGACCACTACAAAGTGAACCGGCTTCATCGCGGGAAGTCGCTCGATACGTTCTCCGCGGCCCCGGCACACGGCCGGTCCGCTCTTGAGAAAAAACGGCACATCGCTGCCGATTTCACCGGCGATTTCTGCCAGACGTCCTTCTGACCAGTTGAGTTTCCAGCCGCGGTTGGCCAGTCGCAGTGCCGCGGCCGCGTCGCTCGAACCGCCACCGAGCCCGGCCGCTGCCGGAATGCGCTTCACCAACTCGACTTCGGCGCCCAAGTCGCAGCCGCTCTGCTGCCGTAGCAATTCGAGCGCTCGCACGACAAGATTGTCCGGCCCTGCCGGCACATGGGCGGCGGCACGTTCAAAACCAGCAGGTCCTGCGCTCTGCACCGCGAGCCGAATTTCCGCCGCCTTGCCTTGCTCCGCGGCGCGCGTGGGCACAAGCGACACGGTATCCGCCAGCCGAATAGGCACCATCAGGGTTTCCACTTCGTGGAAGCCGTCACCCCGCCGGCCCAACAAATCCAAGAAGAGGTTGAGCTTGGCCGGTGCGCGAATTATCCGCTTGGCGTCATCCATGCGGAGGTCCATCCTTCACACCGTGTGGGGTTTAAGAAGAGTTCGTCGGCAGCAATACGATTCGGTGACAATCCTCCTAACTGTTCCCAACGCGATCCGGCTTCGCCGCAATCACGCTTCTCAGGGCCCCTTGCGGGTTCCGTGTTTGCAGCCTACAACAGCTCGCCGACCCACCGAGAGACACGCGACCTGTCCGATTTGAGCCCAATCGCCGCCAACGCTGCGGCTGGCCAAAAATTCTAAGCTTCTCGAAAAATTTCGTCAATCTTTATCGGAGCTGAGCAAAGTACGGTCGTCCGCGGCCTTGCCGCCACCGCACGCCTCGAGTCGAATCCCCGCCCGTTCGAGCCAATCGGCAACACCCCGGTCAAGTGTAGTGTGGCGGCTGGCTCGTTTCGAATTGAGAAAGCGCTTTCTTACGGTATTCGTGGAAGCTTACCCCCCAACAAACCCGCTGCAATCTCCCAAATCTCCGCCTGAACCGCTTCGATCGGGCGATCCGCCGCGATGACGTGGATCGCCGCCCGCTCGGCCGCTTCCTTCAAGAACCCTGCCCGCAATCGCTCCCGATAAGCGTCGCCCTGCCTCTCCATTCGGTCCAGCGGGCGATCCATCCGCCGCCCTGCCCCTTCCGGGTTCATGTCTAAGAGAAACACGCAATCCGGCAAGAGTCCCTGGGTGGCAATTCGCCCAACTTCCCAAATCTCCTGCGGGTCGAGCCCACCCGCATGACCTTGGTAAACCACGTTCGCCAACAAATACCGATCCGCAATGACCACGTGGTCGGCCGCAAGCGCCGGCCGAATCACTTCTTCCACAAGCTGCGCTCGGGCCGCCATGTAGAGCATCATTTCGCTCCGCCTCCCGATCGGCGTCGCCTCATCGCTCATCAACACGAGCTCCCGTACCCGTTCCCCCAACGGGGTGCTTCCTGGATCCCGGCATACGACCACCCCCAGTCCCTGCCCGCGCAACCCCTCGGCCAACAGCCGCACCTGCGTCGACTTGCCTGTGCCATCAATTCCGTCGAACGAGAAAAACATGAGTCGTTGTCAGTCGTTTGTCAGCGATTTAGAGACGAAGTATGTCTCACGCAAAGTCGCAAAGGAAAATGCAATTTAACCACGAAGGACACGAAGTACACTAAGGCCGCGGCCAAATGACTTAATTGGTGAATTCCGTCATTCCTCGACATACTGATCTTCTGCTTTGTGATCTTCGTGTTCGTTGTGGTTAATTTGTATCACTCGCCCTTTGCGACTTTGCGTGATTCATTTTCGAGAGTTGCCGCTCGTATTTCATCAATCGTTTTCATACATCGCCGCCATGCGCTTTACTCGTCCCGCGATGAGCCGTCGCAACTTCGCCGGCCGTAACACCTCTGCCTGATCGCCGTAGCCGAGGATCCACCAGGCAACTTCGCTAAGGCCTGAAACGGTCGCTTCGAACAGCATCGAGCCGTTGGGCAGGAACTTTGTTCGCTGGGTTTTGTGCCAGTTCACCTCCGCCACGTTTTGCGCCACGAGCGAACCAAACTTTACTACGATGTGGTTATCTCGGCCAGTCTCCCGGATCATGATCCAGGCATTGCCCAACCGCTTTTCCAGGTCAAAATCCTTTGGCACCGAAAACCGCTCGCCGAGCTGCGTGAGCGATTCGATCCGCGCGAGGTTGAACACCCGCACTTCGCGATGCAGCGATGACCGCCCCACGACGCACCAACTGTGCCGGCAAAAGAGCAATTGATAGGGCCGCAGCTTCGTGGCGATCTTCTCCCACTCGGTGAGGCTGGCATATTCGATCTGCACGGCATGCCGGGTGACGATTGCATCGACGAGCCGCTGGTAAAACGCCGACTTCCCGGCCAGGCTCGCTGCCTTATCCGGCAGGAAATGAAGCGCCTTCACCGTGTGCCGAAACTTCTGCCGCTCGTCCCGCGGCAAGCTTCGCTCCAACTTCGCAATCGCGCTGCGCGAGGAGTCTCCAAACGGCAATGACGACTGGTGAGCGCCCGAATTGGCCAGCGCCCAAAGCGAAAGGGCCTCAGCAGCCGTTAGATCGGCTGAAGGCCCGATAGTTCCCCGCGGTATTGAGTACCGCTGTGCCGCCATATCATACGTGAGCGGTACACCCGCCGCTCGCAGCGTTTCCAAATCGCGAAAGATCGTGCGCGGTCGGACGCCAAACGCCTTGGCCAACCCATCCGAGTTCTGCCCGCGCCCATCCTGCAGCAGTTGCAGCAGCTTCACGAGGCGAGTAACACGCTTGTCTTTCATCCCGTTCAAACCATGCACTACCGCTCGTGCCCATCGGCGGCGCCCCTGCGCCACCCGTCGGTGCGTTGCCAGACCCTTGCGGCGCCGGCAGCGATTCAGCCGGGGCCGTGCTGTTGGGCATCACTTGCTCGGGCATCGCACCCGGTGCGCCCATCATCGCGCCATCCGCCGATTCGCAGTTCGGAATGCAATCCTGCTCAACTGGCCCGCGGCTCACGACATTCGGACGCGTATATCCGTAGTCCATGTACAGCCCCGCGTCGCGCTTCCGGGCCTGACGCAAGGCGTCGAAGTAAGCCTTCGCCGGCCATTCGCCTTCCGCCAGGTACACGCCGTCGTAATCGAGCAGCGAGCCCTTGCGGTAATGGACGTTCATTATAGACCGGTTGTAATCGACAAGCGACCGATAGTACGCACTCTCCGCTTCCGACCGCCGGCGCTGGGCATCGAGCAACAGGTCGAGCGTCGCGCGGCCGGCCTCATAGGAAGCCGCCACCGCCTGCACTTCCGCCTCCGCCGCCACGCGCCGGTTGAGATTCGTTTGCGTGAGGCCGTAGTTCAAATCCACATCGCGGATCGAGTCACCCAACTGATGCGAGATTTCCAGTTCGAGGTCCTGCAGCAACGCCCGTTCGCGAGCGAGCAACAATTCGTGGTGCCGCACGCCCGAGAGCTCGCGACGGAAGCCGATCGGAATCGACGCCTGCAAGCCGAGTTGCCAATCCTGGAATTCGCCGCTCGTAAGCACGCCGAACGCCGACGAGTCTTGCTCGAAGAAGTCCTTGTGATTCTGGTTGAGCAATTCGTCGCCCAAGCCCAGCCAGCGATACCGGCCCACGGCGTCGATACGCGGCAACAGGAAGTTGCGGGCGGCGATGAGCTCGAGTTCACGACGCTTGATTTCCCACTTCTCGCGGCGAACTTCCACGCGCCGCGTGAGCGCTTCGCAGTGAATGCCCGACCAATCGAACGCGACGCGAGCGGTGGTCGGTTCATCGGAAGGCCGAATCAGTTTGCCATCCGACATCGACATGCCCATGATGTACCGCAGCCGGTTCTCGTTCCGGAACACTTCCGTGAGTGCCTGTTCGACCTGCGACCGGAACAAGAAGTATTGCGATCGGGCCTGAGCTTCTTTATCCGCACTACCGCCGCGCGAACCCGTGCGATAGAGAGCGGCCGTCTTCTTCCAGGTCTCGAGCGCACTGTCGCGGCCCATCTTGCGAGCTTCCAAGTCGCGATAGGCGAAGTAAAGCTCCCAATAGGTTTCCTCCACGTCGCGCATCAGGTTGCGCACACCGCCTTCGAAATCGGCGAGCGACTCATCCACGCGAATCCGCGCGATCATCACGCCGTCGATTGGGTTGCCCAACCCGGCCGCATATTGATCGAACGAAATGGGGCCTGCGATGCGGTTGTATTGAGCGCCGCGGCCTTGAAACAAAGGCAACGCAAACTGCGCTTCGAGGTTCGTCTGCCAGCTCGTCGCAAAGATCTGCGTGGGGGCAACGGCACCCGGGAATTGCGACGGAATATTGTTGCCCTGGTAGTTCGTGTTATTGCGGATGCTGAATGTGGCACCGTCGGCCGTCGTCTTCGTGATGCCCATCGTGCCTGTGCCGAGATCCTGCGCAAAAATCTGCGGGAACAAGTTGCCGATCGACGCCGCCCGGTTCTGCGGCTCGCGGTTCTTCTCCCAGAACACGCTTGCATCCAATTGTGCGTCGAATTCGCTCAGCGCGGCTTCCGTGCCCGACCCGTTGAACGGATCGCCGACACTAAGGCCGGTCGTCGAATCAACGAGCGCCGGGTCGTACGTCGTCGTCACGGCCACCGGGCTCACGAGCGTGCGCGAAATCGTTTCCGGCGCGGTCGAGGCCACACGGCCGCCGAGCTGCCGCATCACTTGGCTGCGGCAGAGCGTAATCTGCACCGCCTCGTTGAGCGTCAGATCCCAGATCTGATAGTTGTCGGTGTTCTTGAGCGTCAGCGGCGGCAGCGTGTTCTGAATCTCGCACGAGGGAGATTCATCCACATCTGGGTATTCGATGTCCGTCGCCACGCCGACGTAATGCGAGAGGTCGCCATCTTCACGGCAATAGAACGGCTGCTGCGGAGCGCACCCAGGGGCGAGCATCGACGCAAGGAGCGTGAGCGACCAATATTTGCGACTGTGCCGATTCATGCTGTTGCTTCCTGACCTGACAGCGTTCAGCGCCGCAGGCGCCTGCAAGTGCGCAGTGCCCACTGGCGGCGGTGTTCGCGAAACCAATCGCGACCGCTTCCGACCCGTTTCCCCCCGGGCCGACGCTTGCAGGGCCCACCGCGTACGACGGCCCTAGAGTCCAAGCATTCAGCACAACTGGTATCGTCGGCTCAATCGTTAAACTTTGACCGAACTCGCTCATTTGCCTCCTAACCTTACGATTTCGTCACGCCATCACTGCATTCACCGCCGCCACTTGCCTGCCTCATGCCCACACACCACTTCCTGATGGCTTTAGCGGCTGCGACCACGCAGCGCGCCCCGGTGGGCCAAAGTCCGCGCCTCACTACCAAACGCCCGTTCAGCAAGTCCTCCCCTCAACTCCTCCACCAGTCCCGCGCAACAAAAAAGACAGGATGAACCCAGTCATCCTGCCTTCAATATCTTACTCTAACGGCAGACCCACGCGCTTGGCCCGCCGCAACTGTCTACCCGCGCGACCGCTGCACCGCCAGCCCGAACATGCCCGCGATGCTCAGCAGCACCAGCGAGGTTGGCTCCGGCACCAACGGGTCGCCCACAACGGTTGGCGGCGCCACATCAATCCGGAAATCCTTCTTGGCAATAAACGAAACCGACGACGCTTGGCTGATTGATATCAGCGAGTTGTCGACCGAAACTTCGATTTTCGTGGCCAGCTGGCCTTGCGGCAAATTCACCGGAATATTAAGCCCCAAGCTCCACGGTTGCACGACACCCGGATTGGCAACCAAGTTGAACCCTACGCTGGCATTCACTGGCGGCAACGCAATTGGCGCAACCGGCAACCCGTTCACCTGCGTGACCGTGGCTCGAATGATTGCGCCAGCCGTTGCTAGCGTCGCGTTCGTGCCGGTGCCAACGAGCGAGTAATCGCCCGCTTCAAACAAGCTGAAGCCCGTAATGCCGACATAGCCGCTCGGATTCGAAACGCCCATGATCGTGAAGTTCAACTGGCCGTCGGTCACATCGCTAGAGCCGCCGGTCGAACTCGACACAAATGAGGTCGGATCGAAATCCAAGCCAATTTGGTACGGGTCCGGCGGGCCGAACAACGGCACGGGATCGGTGCCCGAGGACTCCGTCACGTTCTGAAACATAATGCCCGCTGGCGCCACGTTGAAGGTGCCGTAGTTAATCGATGCCGCGTGCGCGGCCGGGCTGGCAATCAGGGCCAGCGTCACGCAGGCCACAATGGCGAGCGTACGACGCGTAGATGATTGGAAATTGGCAGTGCGGAAAGGCGCCGCGATGCAGGAAATTACGTGTTTGCTCATAGGAGTTTTTCTACTTAGCGCGCGTGTCACTATCATGGGATCACAGCTCCTCGCTTGCGCGAACGAGACGTGGAAACGTATGAAAACAATGTCAGCCGATCACGGGGACCCGGCTAAAACAGCACTCGCAAAAGAATTGGGCGAGTACCGACGCTACAAGAGCTGCATTAGCGATTTCCAAGAAAGCGTGCCGAATGCGGCATGCGCGACTAAAGTCGATCAGTACAGATCTTCTCGCTTCTCAAATATCCCTGCCACGGAGAACGTCCCGCGGCTTACCCCCCCGAGTATAATCGCCGTGATGCATATGGGAAAGCTATTTTTCCCCCAAATTTGCAGAAATTCGCACTGCCCTCCAGTGGCAACTTAAACCCTTATCCTGCCATGGGTTATGTACCGTCTTACGGGCGTTTTTGAGGTGCTCTGGGGGCCCTTTTTGACGCCGCCCCCCAAATATGATCGTGCTACGCGAGCTGACACTCCTTGCCGCCGAACGCGGCTCGAGCGACTATGCCGACTTGTTCAAATGCGGCATCACGCGCTCGCCGCGCTCGAATCCCAAGAAACGGCACAACGAATCCATCGCCTCGTGCCGTCGCAAATTCAGCACCAACAAATCCGCCGGCCGCCAGCGAAAATACGCCTTCACTGCCCGGTTATGCGCCTCGTACTGCCGTTTGTAATGCGGACGGTTATAAAGCAAGGCTTCGTCGGCATCGGGCAAGAATATCAGCTGGTGCGCCTTCCACATCCAGCCAGGCTCATTGTACTGAAACTCACGCAGGTCATCGGCCGTCGGCAATCGGCCTTTGGCAAGCAGCTTGGTGTGGAACCGCGTCATCGACTCAAACCATTGATCCGCACTGTCGCGCACCGTGAGCACGAACTTCGACCCCGGAAACGCGCGATCCAAAGTCTTGTACGTATCGGCAAGGCTGAACGGTACATCTTGAAAGGCGTCCGCCGAATCGCAGTACTCGACGAGCCGATTAAAATCCCGCCGCGCCCAATCGTCCACGAACCGTTCGGCCGTCTGCTGGTCACCCAGCCGATAGCCCAACGACTCGAGTGCCACGCCGATCGAAGTGGTTCCTGTCTTATTGCAGCCAATGCAGAAGATTTTCCCCGTGTGTGGAGTTCTCCCTCGCCACCATCGAGGGGCGTCCACCGCCAACTTCAGCGCGTTCCATACGAAAAACATCTCGGCTCCATCCCCGGGTGCTGTGCTAGCAATGCTATATCGGTTAGGCCAAGTCGCAGGCGTGATAAAACACCACGCGCCGACTGGCAATGCACCCTCTTTCGGATTAGACCGAATTCAATCTGAGATCACACGGCCGAATTTTATAAAGTTTGTTACTCCGCTTACAAGCTTTTCTGACCTAATAGACCTCCGCCGCCGACTCAGCAATACCAATGCTGCCGGCCGCTTTTCTAAATAGGGGTCTGACCCGCTCTGTAGAAAACCCTGATTCTGAGAATCATGATATTTGTGCGTGTACTCGCAGCACGATCTCGCGATTCTGCGACCAATACGTTCGAGCGCGAAGTGCTGAACCGAGAAGACGTTCGAGCATGCTGACGCTGACAGAATAGCAGCGACGCATTCCCCACCTCCTATGTGCCAGCTTGCCACAGGACTTACGCCGAACACCAGCGGATGTCACGCTGCAAAACGCAGCCGTTCCGCGGCTTGAGCGGCAATTCGCGCCGCCGGTGGCATTTGGGCAGTGCAAAACTCGCCTCAAATGGCCTTCCTTGATCCGCGCCAATGTTGCGGCTCCGAGCTACGCGGCCGGGCGCTACACTCCCATTCCCGCGAATCCGCTGATCGCCCCGACGCTTGCGCCTTCGCCCAGTTCCGCCACCCGCGCCGCCAGCCGGCCCGCCTCAATGAACCGGTCGAACTCCACGAGCACGGCCCGTTCCACCACGCCCCGCAGCCACTCGAGCGCCGCTGCCGATACGTCGCCGCACGTCTCAGCCACGAGCACGATCGCAAGATCAGCTCGCTCGGCTTTGCAGTCGCTGCGGTCGGTGAGCAGTGTGCCATCGAACGTGAACCGCAACATGTTCACGATTTCGGAATTCGCCAGCTTGTACGTGCACTGGGTGTTGTACAGAAAGTACGTATTTGCGACCGGGTGCGTTTCGATCGCCCGTTGCAATTGCTCCAGCCGCGCGCGAAACGCCGGCGAAGCATCTAGCGGCACGTCGATCCGCCCCACCGAACGCAGTGGCAAACAGTCAAAGGCGATTTCGATCATCGATTCCCTGGCCTCGCGGCCCGATCGATCGGACCGCCACTTACTTCCCGTGCTTAGCCTGCTTCGGCTGGCGATCAAGCCCCGCCACGAGCCAACCGTCATTTACACTGAACTCACGGTACTCCAGCGGACCCGCATTCGCCAGGTCGCCTTCCGGCTTCACGGGGTCGAACTCGATCGACTTCGGGAAGCCAGTGCCCTGGGCCGAACGCTTGTCAAACTCCTTTTCGAGGTTGTTTCGCTCAGCGACCTGCTGGGCATCGAGCTTGCCGTGGAAGTCGGCAGGCAGCATTTCGAGCTTGCCCTGTCGCGTGAGCTCGATCCGACCGTCGGCGATCTTGCTCTCGTACGTGCCGGTGACATCCCAGTTCGAAAAATGATTGTCGCCCGATTGCAGCTCCGCGATATGAAGCGTGAGCTGCACCTTATTGTCGCCGGCGAACTTGACCGTCACCGGCTGCACGTCGCTCAGCGTCATCGTGAACGGCTGGAAGGGCTCAGCCTTCGCATTCGGGTCATTCGTCGACTCCGTTTTGCGATGCTTCCACATTGTGTCCATCCACTTCGGCACCTCGACGTCGAACTTGATGTCCTCATCCGCCTTGGTCTGCTTCGCCGTCGCCCCGGCCAAGAGCGCGGCCGAGTAATTGTTCACGGCCGTTTCATGGACCTTCGCCGTTACGTCGTGGTTGCTAGCGGCCTCGGGCGGAGCGCCCTGAGCGCCGAGCTGCGAGCGGTTCGCTTGTACGACTTCGAACGCCAGCGCGTTCTTCGTCGAGCTGAAGCGAATGGTATCGGGCAATTCGCCGCGGCGTTCCAGCGGCTTGCGGTAGTCGTCTTCGTACCGCTTGCGGGCATCGCTGAGCTTATCGCCGACCTCATCGTCAAACCGCCGCTCGATGCGGTCCTCAGCATGGTCGGAAGCAATCGCCTCGGCCTGGCCTTCGCTCTGCATTGCTCGGCTAAAACCAACTCGCGATACGAGCCGGCTGCCAAGCCCGCCGCCGGCCTTGCTCACCGAGTGAATGTGCGTGTCGGTCCGCGCATCGGCGTTGGATGATTCGGCCTTGAACGCCGCGTCGCTGAATTCGACTCGTGCCCGCGCCGTGTAATCGGTGTCGGCCGTGCTGCGGATTACAGCCGGGCCGTTATAGCCAGTGTTGTTCGACCATACATGACCGTGCGAAATAAACTCCAGCACCGCTTTGTCCTTCGACGGAATCGAAGCGACCCCGACGCTGCCCACGGTGTGAGCGTCGCCATGAATCGTCGTGCCAAGAATACAGTCGGTCACTGGGTCGCAGCGATCCACCGGGTCCGCGCCCGCGGCAAGGTACGACGTCGACACTGTCACGAAGGCGTTCGGTCGAGCCAAGTCATCCCGCACCGCTTCGACCAACTTGGGCGCCTGGCCGATGCTGTCAATGATGCGAATCCGCTGGCTGAGCGACGCAGCGTTCTGCGAGGTCGGCTCTTTGTGGTAAGCGTCTAAATCTTTCTGCAGCGCATCGAGCTGCTGATTGTAGATGTCGTTCGGCTTGCCCCAGGTCGACACGGCGAGTGTATCGCGATACCGCCGCAAGGCCCGCGCGAGCCGGCGGAACCGGCGGCCCTCGAGGCCGTTCACGTTGCGATTGAGCTTCGCGAGCGTGACATCCAGCGCCTCGTAGTTCTTCGAATCCTTGGCGCCGACTTCCTGCTTGAGCGTGTCCCAATGCAGGTACTTGAGCCACCGCTGGCCGTTCTGGCTCGATGGCTGCACGAATTGCTCAAGTTCCCGCATCCGACTCTGCAATTCCGAGCGCGCTTGGTCCACCTGTTTCTCACTGACGGGCTTGAAGCTTTCCTTAGCTTCTTCGATGCGAGCGCCGAGATCCTCCTGAGGTGCCGCCTTACCAACGACGGCCAACAACGTAACGCTGGCAAGCGCGACCGACACCGCAAGGCAAGTCCGATAAACCCTCGTAACCAAGAGAGAACGCAGTGGAGAGAACATGGCAGAAATTCCTTTCGTCCGCACAGGTGCGCGGTGGTCCTTTAGGCGGGAGCGGCAAACCCGGCTCGCTGGGGAGTGGTGCTTGGAGCGGCCGGCGCGATAAAGCCACCGACAACTAAACTGCAGCCATGGTGCCGTTCAGCAGGCCGCAGAGTCATCCCAGCCTACGCGAATAAACGGCCGTCTGTCCAGCGGGCGCAGAATGGAGTGGAACGCGTAAGATAAGACGCTACAGCAACTTAGGGGATATAGCGAAGCAGCCGGTCGGCAGCGTCACTTCCCTTCGCGCAGCATATGGAAGTACTGCTCCGCTTGCTCACGGCGGCTGTTGGGCAGCCGTTCGCTGGTGAGCGGATCGGCCGGCTCGGCGCTGAGGTTGGCCATCTCTTCCTTGATGCTTTGGCCCACGTCGCCTTTGATGTTCGGCCCTTCTACAAGCCCACCAAACGTCGCGGCGCCCTTGCGGCTCTGTTGCTTCACTTGCGTGTCGCGAAGGCTTGTTTTGGAATCCTCCTCGGGCCGCTCGCCGATGCCTTTGCCCTGCCCCATGCCGCGGCCAGGCTTGCCGTTGGGATTGAACTTGTTGCTGTTGCCCATCTTGTTGCTGTTGCAATGTTCGCAACTTTCGCCGTTGCAGAACTTGCAAGCCATCGCGTCCTTGGCCATTTCAATCTGGTCCATCGCCATGTCGATGTTCTGCATCTCGTTCGCGTCCTGCTGCATCTTGTCGAGCTGCTGGGCCATTTGCGACATCGCGTCGGCGGCCTTCTTGCCATCGCCCTGTTTGAGGCCTTGCTGAATCTGCCCCATTTGCTGAGCCAGCTGCTGCAGCTTGTTCATCTGCGGTTGCTGCTTCTGCAATTGGTCGAGCTTCTTCTGCAGATCGTTCGCCTTCGCGAGATTGCCCTGCTTCTGCGCCTGCTCGATTTGTTTCTTGACCTCTTCCATCGCCTGCTGGTGCGCTTGTGCGGCGGCTTCGAGCTTCTCCTTCATCTGGCCGAGCTGCTTCTCGAGTTGCTCCTTCTTGGCTGCATCGAGCTTGCCTTCGCGCAGCTCCTTAGCGAGTTTGTCGACTTCATCGAGGGCCTTTTTCCAGTCACCTTGCTTCATGGCCTCGGCCGCTTTGTCGGCTGGGCCGGCGCCGAGGTTCTTCATCTTCTGGAACTGCTCCTGCACCGCGTCCTTGTTGCCGAGCTGTTGACGGCGTTCTTCCAACTGCTTCGCGAGGTCGTTCAACTTGACCGCGGCCTTCGTCGGATCCATTTTGTCCTTCTGGGCGAGGTCGCGCGTGCCCTGCTCGATTTGCTTGAACAAGTCGTCGGCCTTTTCCAGACCTTTTTCCTTGTCGAGCTGTTTGCGTTGCTCTTCCACTTTCTTGCGGAGCGATTCGAGCGCAGTCTTGGTATTCTCGGCCGCCTTCGCCGTGGCTTTGGCTTCGAGGCTGCTGGCCGCTTCGCGGATATCGAAGAACGAGATGACGACGAACGCGATCGCCGCGGGCACGAGCGGCCACAGTGCGCGCCGGCCGACCTGGAGCTTGAATTTCTCGTCGACATCGATGCGGCCGACCGCCCGCAGCGCATCGTTCATCACCGCCCGGCCGGCCTGGCTCGCTTGTTCTTCTGCCGAGAGCGACAGGCTGCTGGCGATGCGTTCACGCAGGTCGAAGCGGCGGTCGATTTCGATCGCAGCATCGATCGGCGAGCGGTTGGAGACGAACGTCCAAGTCAGCGACGTTAGCAGCGCGGCAGCGAGGCCGACGATGAACCAGCCGGCATCCCAATTCGTTGGCAAGTTATCGATCGCGATAATTCGCGGCACGGCGACGGCAATCGCCACGACGATGAGCGCGATGAGCGTCGTACGAATCAGCCGCGACACGAATTGCTCCATGATCAGCCGTCGCCGCGCACGGGCTACCTGCTTAATCAATTGATCCATGACGGGCTCCTCGAGAAGAAAGCGGAGGTCGAGCGGTTACCGGAGCGGCCTCAAGATGCTACTTGATGATTATATCGTGTCCACGGGAATTGGGAGTAGTCGGGGGGCGGCTTGGTGAAGCAACTGGTTGGCAACCGACTGAATTCTCGCGAATTCCGCTGCTTCCTTGGCGAATCAGCTGCGGAAACGGAGTTGGCAGTGGGCAATTGTCGGACGATTTGGGGATACCTATACTGCCTGTCGCTTCGGTTAGACGCCTGTTTTTGCCACGAAGTTCCGTGATGTGAACTCCAAGGGATAACTCAAGAATAACTTCCTTCGAACCAGGATTACCACGGAGGCACGGAGAACACAGAGAAAAAAGTTATCCACAGAGAAACACCGCTGGACGCGGATAGAAGTGTTTATTTGGTGAATTCGAACGCCCCGCGCCACGAGGACATACACTGAAATTTCAATACTCCCAACGCAACTCGATATCACCGTTTGGAATGAATTTCTGTGTTAGTCCTGGTTTAGCCGTGGATGATAGAACTGTCTTCTCCGTGCCCCCGTACCTCCGTGGTGAGTTCTGGGTGCCGAAGTTATTTTTGAGCCAATCCTTAGTGCCCCAATTTTCTGTACTCGATTTGCGTATCGACCTCCTATGAACTTAAGACATCGGTTGACTGTAATCGCCCTATTTATCGGCACACTGGCGACGCCGATGGCGAGCGTCGCCTGGAACTCGCCGGGGCACATGATTATCGCGCTCATTGCGTACGATGAACTGGACCCCGCAGCGCGGGCAAAGGCGATTGAGCTGCTGCGGGCGCATCCGCGATTCAGCCAGCACTTTCAAGGCGAGATGCCGCGAGAGGTGTCGCGCGGTGATCAGGGTGAAAAGGACCAATGGGTGTTCGCGCACGCGGCGACCTGGCCAGACCAGGTTCGCGATGCGAAGGGCGGCGTGAACCATCAGGACGTGACTGACTACAACCGGCCGTGGTGGCACTTCGTAAACGAGCCGGTCTTCCTCAACGACCAGGCGCGTCGGGAGCTGTCGCGCGAAATCCAAGTCAATCGCCGCCGCGAGCCACCGCAGGATTCGGATGACAAGAACATGAACATCATCCAGGCGCTCAAGAACTCCGAACGGATCGTGCGGGATAACAAGGAGTCGAAAGAGAAGCGGGCCGTGCATTTGTGTTGGATGATGCATTTGGCGGGCGACTCACATCAACCATTGCACGCGGCGGCGCTCTTTACCGCGCATCGGTTCCGCGCGGGCGATCATGGCGGCAACTATGTGGAGTACGAGCATCGCTGGGATTTGCACGCGTTCTGGGACGAACAAATCTCGAACGACGAGCCGTACGACACGCTGCGTGTGTTGGCTACCGATTTGAACGACAACAAGAAGTTGCAGGAGCAGGCGAAGGACGCGACGCGGAGCCTCGATGGCGGGCAATGGATTAACGAGAGCGCAGCTTTGGCGAAGGAGTTCGGCTACACGGCGGACGTGCTGGAACAAATTGGCGCCCGCGAAGGGCATTCACGATTGGGACCGCTCGAGCTATCGAAGAAATATCGCGACGATGCCGAGGCGGTGGCGGAACGGCGGGCGATGGAGGCCGGGTATCGGCTGGCGAAGAAGATTGAAGGGATGTTGAAGTAGGCGGGCCAGGGCGTTGTTGTGGGCGAGCGGTGCGGCGAGGAGTGTGATGGCGCGGGCGCGAGGCGTGTTCCGGTTCCGCTCGCATTCAATTGCGAACTCAGCTACGGGGCGGTGCCCAAATCCTTTAGCTTAACAATGGCAAAGATGATTTCGCCGTAGAGTTTGTCGCCGGCTTCGTAGAGAACGCCGAATTCTTCTTTACTCAGTTTCACAAGGTCGCTGTACGCGGCGGGACCGGCGTGGACCATGCTGTCGACTTGCCATGTTTTGGATTCGTCGCGGCTGGTGCGGATCGTGAGGTCGCGGCGCTTGGTGGGATCGCTTGGGCCACTGTAAAGCAGCAGGTCTGCCGGATCATGTTGGTCCTTCGCGGCGAAGCGTAGGACGGAGTTTTGCACGACGGGTGAGGCGATACTGGCTTCGCCTCTGAATGGCGCGTCGAACGATTCGCCGCCATCGCTGCTGTATGCAACCAGCCGCGTTGCGGGGTCGGAGCCTTTTTCGTCGCGGCTGTTGATGTAGATGCGGCCATCGGTGAGTTCCGTGGCAACGCACTCGTCGGGATGAACTGGGTCGGCGATGGCGTGAGTATCCGTCGCGCCGAGTTTCCAAGTGGCGCCGTGGTCGTCGCTGTAAATAAGGTGCGAGCCGCGGGCGGCTTTCCTGGCCGTGCCATGATCGCACGGAACGACCAGCCGGCCGGCGTGCTTGCCGCGCGTAAGTTGAATCGCGTGCACGGGGCCGGTGGCGTACCACTCCCAGTCCGGCTTCTTCACTGTGCCCGTGATTTCGCGGCGTTCGACCAGGAGCGCCCGTTGTCATCGCTCGATGTGACAAAGACGCGCTCATTACTACGGGTAAAGATTAGCCAAATGCGGCCGGGATGTGCTGCGTCGGTCATATCGACGACGGGCGATGGATTGCCAATCCAGACCTCGGCCGTGGGGTCGCTCGCTTCATCTTGCACGAGTTGAAATTTGCCCCAGGTCTTGCCGCCGTCGCTGGAACGCTTGAGGACGATGTCGATGTCGCCGCGGTCGGCGGCGCCATTCTTGCGGCCTTCGGCGAAGGCCAGCAGGTTGCCGTTGGCGGCGCGGACGATCGTGGGAATGCGGTACGTATGATAGCCGTCGTCGCCGGCTCGGAAGACGGTGGTCTTGACGATTTCAGCGGCGACGGGGCGGGCAAATATCACCGCGGCAAACAGCGTGAAGAGGGCCACGAAAACGGCGGGCCCCCTGGAAGTAGGTACCGCAGGGCGTGATGCATTGGGCGGCGTGAACTTGCGATTACGAAGCATGATTTACGACCATATGCGCAGAAATTTAGGCGTTAGTGAGTTTACGATACCAATTCGACGTGCGGCGCGCCTATGAAAGGTAGGTCGGAGGGCCAAGAGATACTTAGGTTGATGGCAGTTCTCTGCGGGCTCGCCTGCGGCTCGACCCCAGCTACTCCACGATGCGCGGCGGAGTATTGTTGGGCGGGTGAGGGTGTTGGCAGTTCTCTGGGGGCTCGCTTCGCTCGCCCCCCGGCACCCCACGCTGCGGGATATTTGGTTGGGATTCGGTTGGCGTTGGGTTACTTCAATACGGTTGCAAGGCGATCGATGAACCTACGTTGTTGTGTTGGTTGGGTCGCGGTTGTTTCGTGTCTACTCGCAGTTACGGTGCGAGGGGCGGAGCCGATGCAGGTCGGCTTCCTGTGGCACATGCATCAGCCGATTTACTATCCCGGCGAGACGGTCACGCAAACGCAGGCCGCCGGCCATTTTTCGTACAGCGTTACGGATATCTTCAATCAGCGGTTCGGGCCATACACGACCTGGCCGAAGGATGCAATCGATGCCGGGCAGTCGCTCGCGCATTTGGGCGCGCAGGTTTCGTTTTCCGGTTCGCTAATCGAGAACCTCAACAATTTGGAAACGGCCGGCGTCAACGGCGGCATGTGGAACAACTGGGACTCATCCTACAACCAGGCCCAGGGTTTGAGCACCTCGCTGGGGAACCCGCGGCTCGACCTCGTAGCGTTCGGTTACTATCACCCACTGATGCCGCTGTTGGATGAGCGCGACATGCGGATGCAGATCAAACTGCACAAGCAGGCGTATCAGCAAACATGGGGCAACACGCCGGCTTACTCGAAAGGCATGTTTCCGGCGGAGACGGCGTTTTCGGAGCGAATGATCCCGGCGCTCGTCGCGGAAGGCATGGATTGGGTGATGGTTGATAACCTCCACTTCGATCGGGCAACGCAGAATTATCCGTACACGCCCTCGTCGAATTTGATGCCGCCGAACAAGGCGGACCAAATCAACCCCGATCCGGCGGCATCCGGCGGGGCTTGGGTTCAGCTCAACAATTTGTGGGCGCCGAGCAAGGTGAGTGCCCCGTTTTCGTATCAGCCGCACAATGTGCAGTATGTGAACCCGAACACGGGGTCGGCAACGAAGATCGTGGCGGTGCCCGCGGCGCGATACGAGGGGAACGAGGATGGCCGCGGCGGCTATGGGGCGCTCCAGTACGAGAGTGTGATGGAGCAGTATCGGCAATACAACACCGATCCGGCCCATCCGTTATTCGTGCTATTGCATCACGACGGCGACAACTACGGCGGCGGTTCCGAGGGATATTATCACTCGAACTTTCAGAACATGGTGAGTTGGGCGGCGGCGAATCCCAATTACGACGTAACGACCGTGCAGGATTATTTGCAGCGGTACCCGGTCGCGGCGAATGACATCATTCACGTGGAGAATGGTTCGTGGGCCGGGGCGGATAACGGCGATCCCGAGTTCAAGAAGTGGCTCGGCGACCCGAATGGGAGCGGCTGGAGCCCGGACCGCAATTCCTGGGCAGTGCTCACGGCAGCCAAGAACCGGGTGTTCACGGCCGATGACATTGCGCCCTACAGCAGCGTGCAAAACATCATGACGAACACCGGTTCGGCCACCGAGAAGGCCTGGCACTATCTCGCGGAGGCCGAGGCTTCGGACTATTGGTATTGGGACGGCACCGAAGTGTGGGACAGCAACGTCACGCGCGGCAGCAATCTGGCCGTGGCCCTGGCCAACCAAGTGCTCACACCGGCGGCAATTGCGAATGAAACAACGCCGCCGAGCGTGTTCGTGCCGCAGCGGGAAGCCTACAACCCCGGCGGAATCGAATGGGGCACGACACCGCAGTCGAAGGACTTCGAGGTGTGGACGTACGCCTACGACGTGAGCGGCTTGTCGAGCGTGACACTCAAGTATCGGCTCGATGCGGACGGCACGAATCCGCTGGCATCGACTCAGAATGAAACGTACGCGGGCGGGGCGGAAGTCGGGCCCTGGACGAGCGTGTCGATGGCGTCGAGCGACGTGGCGCCGCCAGCGAACATTCTCACGCCAACGTACCGGGCGTTACGTTACGGCGGGATGATCGCGGGGCTGTCGAACCAGCTGGTCGATTACTATGTGGAAGCCGTGGATAACCGGGGGAACATCACCCGCAGCGACATTCAGCACGTGTGGGTGGGCGACGGATCAGGCGGCTCCACCGGCGGCAGCAGTGTCGTGACGGTCGACCCGACGCCGGTCGTGGCCGGCATGCCGCTCACAGTGACCTATGACCCCGCCAACGGGCCGCTGGCCGGGGCCTCGCAAATTTACATGCATTATGGCTTCAACAATTGGCAGAGTATCGCCCAGGATTTGCTGATGACCTGGAACGCGGCGACCTCGACGTGGGGCGCGAGCGTGCCGATCGGCCTCACGACGAGCCAGTTCGACGTGGTGTTCAACAATGGCTCGGGAATTTGGGACAACAACAGCGGGCAAGATTGGCACTTTAGCGTCAGGGGCACACAGGCGCCGTCGTTCGTGATGGACGGCGTGAAGGACGCGGCTGCGCAGCAGGTGGCGGTGAACGGCAGCCGGCATTTGTATGCGGCGCTGAGCGGCACATCGCTTTACGTGGCCACGGACGATGCGGGCGAAGGAAACGACGTGTTCATCTACATGGCTCGCACGCCGGGGGCGCTCACAACGGCAAATTGGGCGAAGGCGGGGCAGATCGCCCAATGGGATGCGTACCTGGCCGACGAAAACGACAACGACTATGAAAGCTGGTTCGATGCAAGCGGGGCCACTCAAGCGGGCACCGGCGCCAACGGTGGCGTGCTCGAAGGCGTGATCGACCTTGCGGGCGAATTTGGTTCGATGCCGACGCAGGTGTATTTGGCGGTTGGCGCGTTTGCGACGGCGAACGGCGGGGCGCTCGTTCCGTCGCAGCAGGTGCCAGCGTCGGTCAACGCAAATGGAACACTCGACGCCAGCGAATATATGCTGTTCAAGATCGTGGCCGGCGCGGGCGACTACAATCGCGATGGGCATGTCGACAATGCTGACTACCTGGTGTTCCGTTCGTCGTTCGGCTCCCAATCGGATGTTCGTGCGGACGGCAATGGCAATGGCGTCGTCGATGTGGCCGACTACACGATTTGGCGCAAGTTCAGCGGCACGGCAGCCGGGTTCACGCTCGTGCCGATGGGTCTGGCGGGTGCGGCCGCGGTGCCTGAACCAGCGATGCCGATGCCGTTGTTCTTTGGCGCAGTTCTAGTGACGACTGCCGCCCGCAAACGAATATGAGTTATGTGAAATCGTCAGACGTGACGGCCGACTGACCAGGACCCCGGACGCGAAGCACTTCAACGCGAGTGCCGACTATTGTATAAACCAATCGATAGGATTGGCCTCTTCGCGTCTTGAATAGATATTGCCGGATTGTCTCAGCGAGTTCGGCGCTTTCTGGCGCGAGCGCATGCTGACTGGCTTCACGTTTGAGTTGCAGAAGCGCGTGGACGAACGCTTGATTCCATTTGATCGCTCCCTGTGGAGATCGCTTCGCGATCCACTCAAAAATGCGATCAGCGTCGGACCAGGCGCGCTCTGAGACGGCGACATCAAACGTCATGTCGCATTCTCGATATTATGACGGCGGCCGAATTTAGTGATAAACTCGTCAACCGGCGTTCCTACTTTTCCGGCCTTTAGGTCGTCGAGTGCTTCACGAATCGCCTGCACGTCTTCTTCGTACTCTTCCGCAGAGCGGTGCTGCAGTCGCCACATTTCGAGGGCCTCTTCGGGAGACACGTTCGCGCTGCCGCCGTTGAGCTGTTCGCCGATGAAGTGATGGAAGCTCACTAGTTCTTGGCGCGAGTCGGAAAAGTCGGTGGACATGGCATGCTCCTTGAGGATGTCCACATTTTACCACCCGCTGTGATGCCTGCGTAGCATGCGGCAGAGGTTGCCTGGGGGCCGAGCGACAACGACAATGGTAAGAGGTTGGGCACCATGCTTTGTCGCTTCGTCCCGGCCCCCTGCATCCCCAATCCCGCATCCTCCCCGCGCCATGCCCCGCATTACGGTTCCCGAATTTCACGGCTTCAAAGCGGCTCAGCGGAAGATCTCGATGGTCACCGCGTACGATTTTCCGTTCGCGCGGATGGTCGATGCGGCGGGCGTGGAGGGCATTCTGGTGGGCGACACGCTGTCGATGGTCGTGCAGGGTCATGACAGCACGTTGCCGGTGACGCTCGATGAGATGATCTACCACGCAGAGATGGTCGGCCGGGCGGTCGAGCACGCGCTGGTAGTGATCGACATGCCGTTTCCGAGCTTCCATTTGGGAACACACAAGGCGATCGAGAACGCCGGCCGTATTCTGAAAGAGTCTCGCTGCCAGGCGGTGAAAATCGAAGGTGGTGTGGAGCAGGCGGAAACGATCGCTTCGCTCGTGCGGGCCGGCATTCCGGTGATGGCCCATTGCGGGCTGCGGCCGCAGAGTGTGCACACGCTCGGCGGCTACAAAGTGCAGCGCAACGAGGCGGAACTCATGGCCGATGCCAAGGCGGCCGAGGAGGCCGGGGCGTTTGCGATGGTGCTGGAGTGCATTCCGCGCGGGCTGGCAAAAAAGATCACCCAGTCAGTTTCCATTCCGACGATTGGCATTGGCGCGGGCGCCGATTGCGACGGGCAGGTGCTCGTGCTGCACGATTTACTCGGCATCACGGCGAGTGCGCCGCGGTTCGTGAAGGCATATGCCGATTTGAAGGCGCAGGTGACGAATGCGGTGACGCAGTACCGCGACGAGGTGCGACGCGGAGCGTTCCCCGCGAAAGAGCACGGGTACGAATGAGTGGAAAGCTATCGCATTCAGACAAAATTCGCTCATTACAGGCGGACGCCCGCCGCCATGCCAGCATTGCTGGTGCCGCCCCGCAACCGGCTTTTCCGCATCCCCCATCGTGGTCGCATCCGATCTAAAGAGAGTCGGATGACTCTCAGCAAGGATGCACTATGTTCTGCTCGGAATGCGGCGTCGAAGCGGCGGGGAAATTCTGTTGGTCGTGCGGTAAACCGCTGGCGCGTGGCGAAGGCTTGTCCGTGGAGGTGATCGAGCTGACGCCGATTGTGCCGGCCGTGAATTGGCAGGAGCTGACGGACGTACAGCAGCTCATCGCCGTGCCGGAGGTTCGCGAGCGGATCGCGCTGCATGCGGCCCGAACGAAGAAGAAATTCTCAGGTGAAGATTTTATCGAGTGCTGCGATAAGTTCCTTGGGCCCCTGACAGGCGGCGTGCCCATGTCGCTCATCGCGAAGATTGCCCAGCCGATCAGCGAGAAACTTGGATTGAAGACCGGCAAAGAACGCAGTCACCGATTTGCTGAGCGGCCCGGTGTCGTCCTGGTCTCGCTGCTGTGCTGGCTGGCGGAGAGCGGGCACACTTTGCGCGACGTCCGTCAATTGGCGGGCGGTTGCACGATCACGTCGGCGGTGCCTTCGGATATTTGGTCGCTCAAGGGCGACCTTGAGGTGACCGTGCGTGTCGAAGATCGCATCACGGTCGTCGAAGCGGCGCTCACGATTCCCGGGCAGGTGTATGACTTTGGGAAGTCGAATCGCATTCTGGAGCAGCTGTTCGGCGACTTGGATCGCATCAGCCGCGCCGCTTGAGTGTGTGCGATAGCGCGGATCTTCAAAACCGTGGGCTAGCGCCCGGCGGCTAATTTGTTGCGTCGGCGGGTACGTCGGGGATGCTGGCCGTCGGTTCGCATTCGTACGTCGGCCTGCGGCAGTGCACGCAGCGAACGGTTAGCGGTGCAGGGCACACGCACCATTGTCGCAGGCTTCAGTGCCGCTGAGACGGTAGCGGTTGCGGGCGATCCAGCGGTACAGCGGCCGCCAGAGTACCATGCTGCCGGGGAAGTAGAGCACCGGCGCAACCCACCACAGCCGGCGCAGCCGGTACGATAGATAGCGAAACGCTGCCGGCCCCCAATGGCGGCGGCCGCGGCGATCGACGATGACCATCTCCTTCATCATGCGCTCATGCGACAGATCGGGCCAACGCCTGGCAACTTCTGGATCGTGCAGCGAGAGATACGATAGCTTCTTCTGGCAATCCCACCACAACAAGCGACGAACTTGGGCGATACAGAATTGGCAATCGCCATCGTAAATGACGACGTCGGCATCCGGCCGGTCGATCGGCGAGGGCAATGCGGCGGGCGAAATCGATAGAGCGGCGGTCATCATGGTGAATTCTAGTTTGCGCCCAGGTGGCGGTCGAGTTAGTTACGCTACGTCAGCGGGGCCACTAGCCGTCTCCAAGATAACCGCAGGCTCGCCACAAGCTTAACGCGGCCGCAACCAAATTCCACCTGGATTTTAGCGGTCGTTCGTGACTGCAAGAGCGTGGTAGAATTGCGGTATGAACACCGCATCGAATGGATCGCCGCATGCGTTTTTGCCCGAACACTTCATCAACCGTGAGTTGAGCTGGCTGGAGTTCAACGCGCGGGTGCTGGAAGAGGCCGAGGACGCCAAAAATCCGCTCCTGGAGCGGGCCAAGTTCCTGGCAATCTTCGCCTCGAACCTCGACGAGTTCTTCATGGTCCGCGTCGCCGGCTTGCGCGAGCAGGCGTTCAGCGATATGGCGCCACAGGACCAGCCCATCGACAGCCTCAAACCGCTCGTTCAGTTGCAGCGAGTCGCCCGCCGTACCGAGCAACTCGTCGCCCAGCAGTACGGCTGTTGGAATGAGGCGATTGTGCCGGCGCTCGCGGAAGCGGGAATCCGCATTCATTCCATGAAGAGTCTGGATGCGGTCCCGCACAAGTCGCTGGAGAAGTATTTCCGGCAGGTTGTATTCCCCGTGCTCACGCCGATGGCGATCGACCCCGCCCACCCGAGCCCGCGATTTCACAATCGTGGGCTATACCTCGCCGCAATGCTCGAACGCCTGAGTGGCATCGGGCCCCAGAAGCTGTTTGCCGTCGTGCAGGTGCCGCAGGTGTTGCCGCGATTTGTGGCGGTGTTGCCCGACGACAAACAGAACTTCGTACTGCTGGAGGACCTCATCGCGAGCCGGCTCACCGATTTGTTCGGCGGCTACAAGATTTCTGACCACGGCACGTTCCGCATCACGCGCGACATGGACGTCAACCTGCTCGAGCAAGAGGCCGACGACCTGCTGCGGTCGATCGAAACGCGGCTCCGCGCTCGGCAGCGCACCGAGGCGGTGCGACTCGAAATTTCCGCCGGCATGAATCCGGCCGTGTTGAAGATGCTCGTTACGGAAGAGGAACTGCATTACGACACCAAAGCGACCGACAATGCGTACAACGAAGTGTACGAAGTGAAGGGGCCGCTCGATATGACGTGCCTGCACGAGCTAGTGTCGCAGGTCGATCGCAAGGACTTGCGCGACCCGCCGCTCGTGCCGCGGCCGCCGGTCAATTTGCGGAACTACGACGACCTGTTCGCGGAGATTGCCGACCACGATATCCTGCTGCATCATCCCTACGAATCGTTCACGCCGGTGCTGAACTTTATCGAACTGGCGGCCCGCGATCCGCAGGTGCTCGCCATCAAGCAAACGCTCTATCGCACGAGCGGCGGTGACAGCCCGGTGATTCGCGCACTGGCCGAAGCAGCCGAAAATGGCAAGCATGTCACGGCGCTCGTCGAACTCAAGGCACGGTTCGATGAAGCAAACAATATCACCTGGGCGCGGCACTTGGAACGGGCCGGTGTGCACGTGGTGTTCGGCTTCATGGGCCTCAAGACGCACTGCAAGCTCGCGATGGTCGTCCGCAAGGAAGGCAAAAAGGTGCGGCGGTACGTGCACCTCAGTACCGGCAATTACAACCCGAACACGGCGCTCGTTTACACCGACCTCGGCCTGTTTACGGCCGATCGCGTGATGGCTGACGATGTTTCGGCGTTGTTCAACTTCCTCACCGGCTACTCACAGAATCACCAGTGGCAGAAATTGGTCATTGCCCCGAGCGATCTCAAACGGCGAACTTTGGAACTAATTAACGAACAGACCCGTCGCGCTCGCGAGGGCAAGAAGGCCCGCATCATCGCGAAGCTCAATTCGCTCGTCGATCGGCAAACAATCGAGGCGCTTTACGAGGCCAGCCGCGCCGGCGTGCCGATCGACCTGCTGATCCGCGGCATCTGCAGCTTGCGCCCGGGCCTGCCGGGGATTTCGGAAAACATCCGCGTGTTTAGCATCGTCGATCGGTTCCTGGAGCACAGCCGCATCCTCGTGTTCGGCGAAGGCGCCAAGCAGCAGGTATTCCTGAGCAGTGCCGATTGGATGCCGCGAAATTTTGAACGCCGCGTGGAGGTGATGTTCCCCGTCGAGAACGAGCAGATTCGGCAGCGGATCGTCGAGCAAATTATTCCGACCTATCTCAGCGACAACCAACGGACTCGCATCCTGCAGGCAGATGCCAAGTACGTGCGAGCGACCACAGGCGACGAGGTTCCTCACCGGGCTCAAGTCGAGTTGCTTGAACAAGCAGCCTCACGCACGGGCATTGTGGTGGCCAAAGAACGCGATCGGGCGTCGGCGGAGTTGCTGGTCGCGAAGATGGAAACGGGCGATGGTGAGGAAAAACGCGACAGCGTGGCGAAGCAGAAGCGGCGGAAGAGTTCGACTGCGAAGTGATGTATCTTCGGCGTTAAAACGAATTCTAGTCCGCAGATGACGCCGATAAGCGCAGATCAAAAGCAATTTGCTGCAAAGAGCCTGATCGCCCTTCGCCAACTTATGTTGCGAGTCGGTCCTTATCTGCGAACATCTGCGCCATCTGCGGACTGAACCGCTCTGACGCATCTGCGCGAACGATTACACATATTCATTCGTTTCTGCAAGCAAGCGAATAGAATTCGTTAGGCTGCGCGACGGTATTGGCTGAACCGCGAAGCTTGTGCCCGGATTGGCCGGAGTGTGATGCCTTCTTCGTCCTCCACTGCGGCCCGTATATGTTTGACGTATTCCACGATCGAATGATCGCTGAATGGGTCGAACCTGCGGTCGCGGAGGCCCTGAAGTGTGCCGCGCCAGCGGTCCTTGATGCGTTGCCACGTGGTTAGCTTGCGAATTTGGCCGTATGCATCGAGGTAAATCTCTTGGCCTTTGTGGCGATAGCCGAGCCACATGGGCGGCACGCGGGTCACGATATCGTTGTTGTTCACCCAGCGATACGCGTCCAGCTGCACATAATTCACATACCGCTTATTGCCAATGCGCGGGCTGCCATACGTGAACAGCGCTCGCGGGTTTGATTTGATGTACGACAGCTTGCAGCGGCCGGCGCAAATGGCGGCCATCGCAGCGCCGAGCGAGTGGCCGCTGAACCACAGCGTGCGCGTGTTGTTGACGAGCGCCTGTTCGAGGCGCGGCCAAAGGTCATCGACTTCGCGTTTGAACCCGCGGTGGACCCAGCCAGCGGTTTCAGCCACTGCCCGCTGCAAATCGAGATCTGCCTTCACATCATTCCAGTCGTCGGGCTGCGTGCCGCGGCAGGTGACGACGGCATCGTCCTCGTTGCCGAAGATGTACGCCTGGGCGCCGTCGTTGTCATAGTAACGGATTTCGGGGAAGCCCATGCGATTCGCCAGCAGACCCGCCTCGCAACGCGAGAGGTAGGCGATATTCGAAAGTTCGGCAAACAGCAGCGACTTCCGCAGCATGCTCATCGATTCGATCGGGCCATCGAGCTGCGAATACACTTGGGCCTCAGCGGCCCCGTCGAGCATGCTGACGATGTTGTAGGTGGCTGCGCCCATCGGGATACGGAGTGGCTCGAGCGAAAAGTGCGGCGCCGCACCGTGGCAGTGCTAGCGAACGCGCGCCGGATGCGCAACGCGCTTGGGGTTAATCGGCAGAATGGGCGGCGGCAGATGAGCGGTAGATTTAACTAACCACCATTTTCACGGGGTGGCTGGGGTCGAGCGTAGCGAGCCCCCAGTACGCTGCTACGTGCCATGGCCAAGCTGCACTGTCGCGCACTGGGGGCTCGGCGTTGCCTCGACCCCAGCCACCCGGCGGCCTTGTGGACAGCGTTTTGGTGGGCGGTACCCCAGCCTGCACGAGACGACTAAGCTCAGTTCGCGTTCGCCTTCTCGAGCAACTCGCTGAAAAACGCACGGGCCTTTGCTTGCGCAGCTAGCTGGGCGTCGCGATCAGCATCCGATAGCTTCGCATCATCGCGAACATACTTGTCCGCCGCATCGAGCCAATCGAGGAAAAACTTCGCGCTGCTCTTGCTAACACGCGGCTGAGCCGATTGCTCCACGTAATACGGACCAGTGGTGGCAACTTCGTAGCGCTCCACGTTGTTCGTGACGGCTCGCACGAGGAACCAGCCGCTGGCCTCGAACGTCACTGGCGGCAGCTTGCCTTTCTTATCTTTGAATTCGGCGAGGCGAACTTCCGCTGCCACGTCGCCATTCTTAATGATCTGCAGGTACTCGACCGGCGTACGCGTGGCAAGGTTTAGGCCAATCTCGAGTGTCAATGGGTGGCCCTCCACTTGCTGAAACACATAGCCCGGCGGCTGGCCTTCGACCATCGGGCGAAGCAGCGGGCCGTTCGTCACGAACACGCGGCCTTGCTTGAGACCGTTCCACCACTCGGCAGCCGAAAACTCGGAGCCACAATGCACGTACACGCGGTTCGCGCCGACCGGATTGTTGTTCATGCCCGAGCCGCTGCCAGCCACCGGCGGAATGTGGAAACCGCAGTTAAGCACCTGGTAATAAATCGCCTCCGACCAGCGGCCGTTGCCGCGCGGGCCTGGGAACATCGTCTTATCGCGCGGCCGGCCGTCGCGCTCATTGTCGACGACACCCTCGCGGAGCGAATGGCGGTGGAGCAGATTCATGGCGTCGACTTCGTCATTGGCCAGCCACACCGGGAGATTCCAGGCATAGGGCGTCGGAGCGATATGGACGATGTCGACCTCCTTGCCGTCCGCCGCGCCTGCCGCCGAACCTGCGGATGCGCCGCCAAGTTTGTCGCTTAGCAGCAGCGCGTGCTTGTTCACACCTATATCCTCCAGGCCCTCGGCACGGAGGATAAGCGGCAAGTCTTTCTCTTTGCGGTCGAAGTCGATGTCGCCGCCGTACCAGCCTTCCTTGGCGAGGTCGGCGAAGCGGCGCATTTCGATGCGTTTGGCGTCGTCGGCGTGGCGCTCGATTTGGAACTGGCCCGTCTGATTGAGATACTCCGGCGTCGCCTCCAGTTCGAACGTGTACGCCCCGACTTTCAGTGGCAAGGTTGTCTTGCCGTCGATGTAGAAGTGCCCGCCATATTCAGCCGAGCCGGGCAGATTGAGCTTTACTGCCCGCGACGGTCGCGGCTTGCTCGATGTGCCACCGGGTGACCGCCCAGAGCTGAGGTGCATACGCGCCGGCAGCGGCTGGCCAGTCGCGCTGTCGACGATGTCGATATTGAGTTCACCGTCAGGGTGCCCGGTCGCGGCGAGCGATGTGGCCGCAATGACTACAGCCGTGCAGCCAACTATCGTGGAGCAAATATATCGAAATAGTTTCATTTGTCTAGATTCGTTCGAAGACCGCCTCGCGCAGCGGCGCAGAGGTCGCTGTGGACGGGCTCGGCAATTTCTTCCTCTACGATCTCCCCGCCTCGGCGAGAGACCTTCCGGCTTTGGGTCTCTCCGTGGCTGCCATGCCGGCCCGCCTCGAACGGCTCAGCGCCCTTAGTCCAGTTTAGCATTTGTCGCGGAGTGACCTTTCTCGGCTTAAAATCAGGCCGATTTTGCCGCGGCGACGTTTGCCGTAGAATGGAGAATTAGCTCATAACCGACCACCGCATTTGGATATCGATGGCCACCGATTATTACGCGACGCTGGGTGTTGGGAAGACCGCCACGCCCGAGGAAATTCAGAAGGCGTATCGAAAGCTCGCGCGGAAGTACCATCCGGATATGAATCCCAACGACGCGACGGCCAAGAAGAAATTCCAGGAGGTGCAGTCGGCGTTCGAGGTGCTCAGCGATGCCGATAAGCGAAAACGCTACGACCAGTTCGGCAGCGACTTCGAATCGATGAGCGGTTTTCCCGGCGGTGCTGGCGCCGGCGGACCGCGCACATGGCGTTACACCAACACCGGGCCGCAAGGCCAGCCGTTCGACTTCAACGACCTCGGCGATATGTTCGGTGGCGGAGCCGAAATGGGTGGCGGCGGTTTCGCCGACCTGTTTAAGCACCTGGGCCGCGGACGCGGCGGACGACGGGCCGCGCCGGCCGAACGCGGAAATGATCTCAAGCACGATCTTACCGTGCCGTTCAACACGGCCGTGCTCGGCGGCGAAGCCGCCGTGAGCGTGCAGCGGCAAGACGGCGACGTCGAAACCATCAAAGTCAAAATTCCTGCCGGCATCGACGACGGCAAGAAGATTCGCCTCCGAGGGCAGGGCGTGCCGGGAACAGGCGACGCCCCGGCCGGCGACATCCTGCTCACCATCCATGTGAGCCCTCATCCATTCTTTCGGCGCTCGGGCGATCGGCTCGATGTGCGCGTGCCGATCACGCTTGCCGAGGCGGCTCTCGGCGCAAAAGTCGATGTGCCCACGCCGCATGGCGAAGGCGGCCGCTCGGGCGTCATTACGATCACTGTGCCGCCGAACACCTCCAGCGGCAAACGCCTGCGAATCAAAGGCCACGGCGTTCGGCCAGCGAACAGCACGCCGGGCGACTTGTTCGCCGAGATTCAAATCGTGCTGCCGGAAAAGCTTACTGATGCGGAACGCGAGCAGATCGCGGAAATTTCGAATCGCTATCCGCAGAATCCGCGGGCGGATTTGCGGTGGTGATCGAAGGGCACGGGGCTGGCGACTTCGGGCGGGGACTGGGGACTGGAGTTTGGGGAGTGAACGCGGCTGGTTCCTGCAAAAAAAGTTGGGCCAATCACGAGCTCGTGCGGCTGCCTAGCCGGCAAGCGGCTCCACCCGGCCCGTTTGTCGCAGGCCGATGCATTATTCTCTAGTAGGTTCAGGTTGCCGATGAGTCCGATTGTTCCCCACGCTATACGGTTCCTCCTGGCAGCGCAAGACCGCGGCGCACCGTTACTCGAGCGACTGAAGCCCGAACAACGCGTCGCGGTGATCATGGCGCTCGTTGGCCTGACGCTGATTGGATTATTCCTCGTGATCTTCGTCATGGTCGGAGGCCATTGGGTCCGCAAACTCGCGCGGCATCGGCCAGGAAAACGCAAGGGCCACATCGAACGGTCGACCGTAAATCGGCAATTGCGAGAGTCGCTGGCGGCGTTTTTGCCGGAACAAGAGACCGACGATACGATCGGCTCGGGAAAGTCGCCGTCGGAAACGAAGGTGGATAGCTAAGTATTTGTGGCAAGTAGTTGCACGTTCTTGAGGGATTGCAATCAGTCCGATTGCCAGATTTAGAATTAGTCCGCAGATGTCGCAGATAAACGCAGATGAATGCGTTCCTGCAATGAATAGTTTCCGCAAGTTGCCGACTTGCGATTACCGGTAATCAGGTGGGACTATCTGCGGTCATCTGCGTCATCTGCGGACAATAAACACCATGACTGATCACGGATTCCCAAAGCACGTGCGGCTGTTAAAGTCGAGTGATTTCGAGCGTGTCTTCGCCGCGCGGAATTCTGTCGGCAATTCGAGCTTCGCCCTGTTCGGCTCCCCGAATGAGCTCAAACTGCCGCGTTTGGGCATCACTGCTTCGCGGCGAATCGGCAACGCGGTAGCACGCAATCGCTGGAAGCGTCTGGTGCGTGAAGCATTCCGATTGTCGCAGCATGAACTGCCCGCTGTCGATCTGGTGTGTGTTGTGCGTGGGCCCGAGCCGCCGGCGCTCAAACAACTCGTGGCGATGCTCGCCGGAATGGCGTGGCGGATCGATCGCCGGGCTCGCAAACCCACCCAGAAGTCGAGCGGCGACCTATGAAATGGCTGGCCCAACAAATTTGGCGCTTGCCAAGCACGCTGCTCATCGCGGCCACGCGCGTGTACCAGTGGACGCTCAGCCCGCTCATCGGCCGCCACTGCCGCTTCTCGCCAACGTGCAGCGCGTACTTCATCGAGGCCATACAGAAATACGGTGCCGTGCGCGGCAGCTGGCGCGGTGTGCGGCGGATTTGCCGCTGCCATCCGTTCAACCCCGGCGGGTACGATCCGCCGTGAGACACTGCCGCAGGAAATCGGCCTAAAGAACCGCGACCTGTGAGATGGCGGCTATCTTTCCTCGCCGTGCATAATCAACTCGCTAGCATCGCTGCAGCCGCTATTTCTAGCTGCTTTTTAATTAGCGTGTGCGGGCAGTGTTTCTGAACACCTGCCGAGTGATTTGGGCGCAAGTATTGCAATCGACCCACCTTGACCCGTTTTGGCGAAGTCACTAATCTCCGCCGCTCGGAAAGGTTGCCAGGCGATTTGCCGTTGGCAAATTGCGGCTATTTTTCGAGTGCGTGTGGCTGAGCATGAAGCCCGGCGCACGTTCCGCCGCGGGGGCGGAAATTTGCTTGTTGACGTTGCTGAGGAGCGCCAAGGATGACGCGTCGCACTACGAACGACCACGCCCGCTGCGTGTTTCGATCGCTCGCCTGCGCCGTCGTGCTATGCACTGGATGCAGCGGCCCGATCTTGCGGCCGCAAAGTCCGGAAGCGCGCATTGATTTGCCGCCGATGCCGGACGTGAAGTACGTTTCTTCGTACACGCACCCGTATGGCATGAACTACGTGAAGGTGGAAGCCGTTTCTTTGGTCACCGGGCTCAACGGCACAGGCTCCGACCCGCCGCCCACCCCGCAACGCGCGCTGCTGCTCGATGAAATGAAACGCCGCGAAGTGGCCAATCCCAACGAAATTCTCGCCTCACCGAGCACCTCGATGGTGCTCGTGCGCGCGTTCTTGCGACCCGGTATCCAAGTGGGCGACAAGTTCGACGTCGAAGTTCGCACCCCCAGCGGCAGCGAAACCACGAGCCTGCGAAACGGCTGGCTGCTCTCGACTCGACTGAGCGAAATGGCTGTGCTCGATCAGCAAGTCCATGAAGGCCACGTGCTCGGCATGGCCGAAGGCGCCGTGCTGGTCGATCCGACCGCCGATCCGAAGAAGGACCAGGTATTGGCCACGCGTGGTCGCATCCTGAGCGGCGGCGTCGCAACGAAAGCCCGGCCGCTGGGTTTGGTTATCAATCAGCAGCATCAATCGGTGCGAATCAGTCAAGATATCGCGCACTCGATCAACAAACGGTTCTTCACGTTCGTCGATGGCCGGAAGCAGGGCGTGGCAACGCCGAAAACCGCCGAATTTATCGACGTCGTGCTCCATCCGCGGTATCACGACAACATCGGCCGCTACATGCAGGTCCTCCGCAGCGTGGCGATCAACGAGTCGCCCAGCACGCAGCAGTCGCGGCTGCTGTTCCTCGAACAGCAACTCAGCGATCCGCTCACCAGCGGCACCGCCGCCATGCGTCTCGAAGCAATTGGCGACGACCAATCGAAGGAAATCCTGAAGCACGGCGTCGCAGCGAAAGATACCGAAGTTCGGTTCTATTCCGCCGAAGCTCTGGCGTATTTGGATGACACCGCCGCCGTCACGGTGCTCGCAGACGTAGCCCACAACGAACCGTCGTTTCGCGTGAATGCCCTCGCCGCACTCAGTGCGATGGACGATGCTTCCGCCTACGACGCGCTGCGCTCGCTGCTCGAATCGAAGAGCGCCGAAACACGTTACGGTGCGTTCCGATCACTCACGGCGATGAACGAACATGACCCGTTCTTGCACGATGAGTTTCTGAACGGCCAGTTCCACTATCATGTGCTGGACGTGAAAGGTCCCGACATGATCCACGTCACGCAAAGCCATCGGCCTGAAATCGTGATGTTCGGCAAGGATCAGAAGTTCCAATTGCCCCTCATGCTCGATGCCGGGAAGTCGATCCTTGTCAATGGCACCAAGGGCGACCAGATCACGGTGAGCAAGTTCGTGAGCCAATCGGAGCCGGAACAACGCGAATGCTCGACGAGCATCGACGAAGTGATTCGCGCGATCGTGGCACTTGGCGGCACCTACCCCGATGTCGTCCAAGCCCTGCAACAAGCGAAAAACGACGGCGCCATCGCGAGCCGCTTCGAAGTCGATGCCCTGCCCGAAGCCGGCCGTTCGTATGACCGGATCGCCGCTCATGCCAAGGAAGGCGACAGCACCAGCGACGGCGGTTCGGAAGTGCAGCAAGCCTCGTTGGAAGTGTCGACGCCGCTGCCCGATTTGTTCAGCCGGCCGAAGTGACCTAGTCAAGAGCCAAGAGTCAAGAGTCGAGAGCCAAGCGGGTTCTGGCTCTTGACTCTCGACTCTCAGCTCTCGACGCTCATGCTCAAAGCCCTCGAACTCTCCGGCTTTAAGAGCTTTGCGGACCGCACGCGATTTGATTTCCCGAGCGGTATCTGTGTCGTTGTTGGCCCGAACGGTTCCGGCAAATCGAATGTTGTCGACGCCGTGAAATGGGTGCTCGGTTCGCAAAGTGCCAAGAGCCTCCGCGGCAAGGAAATGACCGATGTCATTTTCAACGGCTGCCCCACGCGGCAGCCGATGGGCACCAGCGAGGTTACGCTCACACTCAATAATTCCGACCGCCGCTTGCCGATCGATGCCGACGAGGTCTACGTCGGCCGTCGCGTCTACCGGAGCGGCGAAGGCGAATATTTGCTGAATCGACAGCCCTGCCGGCTCCGCGACGTTCGCGAAGTGCTCGCCACGACCGGCATCACGACCGAGGCCTACTGCATCATCGAGCAAGGCAAGGTCGACGCGCTGTTACAGTCATCGCCACAGAATCGAAGAATCATCTTCGAAGAAGCCGCCGGCATCAGCCAATTCAAGGCGAAGAAAGCAGTGGCCGCGCGGCGCATGGAGCGCGTCGAGCAGAACTTACTGCGGCTTTCCGACATCGTCGACGAAGTCGAAAGCCGCCTGCGCAGCATTCGTTCCCAGGCGGGAAAAGCGCGTAAGTACCGCGAGTGTGTCGAGCGGCTGCAGCAGCTGCGCACGGAGGTTGCGCTCGTCGATTGGCGGCAATTCACCCACCAGCTCGATGCCCGCCAGGTCCAGTTTACTGAGCTAAAACGCCGCGTCGACGACGGCACCGCCGGCCTGGATCTCGGCGAGGCCGAAGCGCAGCAGTTCGAACTACAGCTGGAAGCAGGCGTCCAACAATCTCGCGCCACCGAGGAACAACTCGCCAAGGTTCGCGAGCAAATCGCCGGCACACAGGCCAAGATCGATAGCCAAACCGCTCGCCGCGCCGATCTGCAGGACGAAATCGTTCGCCTACGCGACCAGTTAACGGCGATGCGTTCGGCCATTACCGAAGATTCTGATGACGAATTCCGCAGCACAACCGCCCAGCGCGAAGCCGCCGAGTTGGGACTGGCCGCGATCGTGCTTGAATGCAGCGAGCTCTCTGCGCTCGCCGAAAGCGTCGGCCACGAGTTGCAGGCGCTCCGCGGCGAGCACGAGTGTCGTCGGGCGCAGCACGCTGAGAGTATCCGCAACGCTGCGCGACTTGGCGAACATCTTCATGAACTGGAACAAGACCTGACTGCTGCGCGTAAGAAGCAAACACAGTTCAGCCAGCAACTGGTTGGCATGGCGCAACAACGTGCAGGACGCAGCGCCGAGTTGGCAGCCGCACAGCAGGCCGAAGCCGAACAGGCCGCGATTGCCGAGCAGCATCGGCTCGCACTCACCGCCGCGGAACGACGCTTGGCGGAAGTCCGCCGCGACCTCAGCCGAGCCGACGTGCAACATCGCCGACTCGATGCTCAGCTCACGCGGGTCCGTGAGCGAATCGCCGTCCTATCGGAACTGGAAAGCCGTCTGGAAGGCCTCGATGGCGGCGTCCAGGAAATTCTGCGAGCAGCCCAGGAAGATGCCACGCACCGCTTGGGCGATGTCCGCGGCGTGGTCGCCGATTTGTTCCATGTCGACGTCGATTCGGCGCCGCTGGTCGAAGTGGCACTCGGTGAACGGGCCCAATTCATCGTGGTCGCGTCCACTCGCCCGCTGCTCGAATGGCTGCATGGCCAGCCGCTCAAAGTCGTCGGCCGCGTCGGCTTTTTCGGCCTCGAAGGTCGCCTGCCGATGACCGCGCTCGATCATGTGGATCTCTCGGCCGAGCCCGGCGTGATGGGACGAGCCGACAGTTTCGTTGAGTCGGAAGCTGATTATCACATTCTCGCGCGGCGGCTGCTCGGCCGCACTTGGCTCGTCGATCGGCTGTCGACAGCGCTCCGACTAGCCCAATCGATCGGCCGAGGCCTCGAGTTCGTGACGACCGATGGCGAACTCATCACGGCTGATGGCACCGTCATCGTCGGCCCCCGCCAAGCCGCCACCGGAGTGCTTTCCCGCCGCAGCGAACTTCGCGCCTGCCACGAACAGGCCCGCGGACTCGAAGAGCAACTCACAGGTCACGCAACGACACATGCACAACTGGACCAGGAACGCGCGCGGCAGGAGGAACTCGTCGCCTCGTCAGTTGCAGCCTATACCAGCGCTGCTGGGATGTTAGCCCAGTGTCACCGGCGCACTGCCGCGGCCGCTGCTCAACTCGACCGGGTAATGGAACAACAGCAGCGCTTCGAAGATGAACTGCAAACCGTCGCGACTCACATCGCCGAACGGCAAACAGCAATTGAGAATGCCGCCGCCGAGCAAACTGCCGCCCATGCGATGGCCGCTCAATTGGAAATCGCCATCGCCGCCGGCGAGCAACAGCTGCTGCTCTTGAATCAGCAGCATGCCGAGCAACTGGCGGCGACCACCGACAAGAAAATCGCCGTCGCCAAAAGCGAGCAACGGCTCGAAATGCTTCGCCAACAGGTTGAGCAACTCCAGCGCGGGCAGCAAGAACGCGAGCAGATGCTCGCCGAGTCGCAAGAACGGCTGACCGCACGCGAGGCGCAGGTGGTCGAACTCGAAACTGCCATGGCCGCCGACGTCGAAATAGTCGCCGGCTTACTCGCCGCCAAGGACCAACTCGCAGCCGCACTTGCCCAGCACTCCGCTGCGGCCGACGCGATTCGCCGCCAACGCCAAGTCGTGCTCGACCGAGTGCGCACCGAGCGGCAGCAGATTTCCAATCTGCAGGCTCAGATGCACAAGCTCGAAGTCACCGTGAGCCGACTCCGCCATGAGCGGCAGACGCTGTGTGAGCGGATGCAGGATGACTACGGGATCAATCTCGAGGAAGCTGCCGCCGAGGTCGGGGGCTCAGGACTGGGAGCTGGGGGAAGCCAAGCTGTTGCGCCAGCTGCTGATTCAGAAAATACCAAAGACGGATCCGCTCAGGCTTCGGTGCCAGCACCGCCGACAAAGAAGCTCGATCGCGACCGCGTTGAACGCGAGATCGCAGAACTCCGCAATCAGATCAACAACATCGGGGCCATCAACCTCGAAGCGCTCGACGAGCTCGAGCAGCTCGAAACCCGTTTTGCCACGCTGTCAGGCCAATACCGCGACCTGGTCGACGCCAAAGCGGCCCTCGAACGCATCACGCAACGCATCAACACCGACAGCCGCCAGCTGTTCTTGACGACCGTCGATACCGTCCGCGGCCACTTTCAGGAACTTTTCCGCCGGCTCTTTGGCGGTGGCGAGGCGAATATCATCGTCGACGAAAACGAAGATGTGCTCGAATGCGGCATCGAGATCGTCGCCCGACCACCCGGCAAGGAAGCCTGTAGCATCTCGCTGCTATCAGGCGGCGAAAAGACCCTCACCTGCGTCGCGCTCTTGCTAGCAGTATTCCGCAGCAAGCCGAGCCCTTTCTGCATTCTCGACGAAGTCGACGCCGCCCTCGACGAGGCCAACATCGGCCGGTTCACCGCCGTGCTCCGCGAGTTTCTGTCGTTTACCCAGTTTATCGTGATCACCCATTCGAAGAAGACGATGTCCGGCGCCGACACACTCTACGGCGTCACCATGGAAGAATCGGGCGTATCGAAACGCGTCTCGGTGCGGTTTGAAGACGTCTCCGAAGACGGCCATATCCTGCCGAGCGCGATGTTCCATGCCAACGAAATGCAACAAAACGCTGCCCGCGCCAGCACCGACAGCGCCGAACCCGAACGCCGTGCTGCCTAGTTTCGTTGCGACCCTAGCGTCGGCGGCCACGCCAAATCTGCCGTCATCCACCGTTGCTGATCGATCACGTTCGCATAGAGAACGTGCCACCCACATCGCACTTTCGCACTCCCACACGCCTTCATCCGTACAATTTACCAACGGACAAGAGAACGCAGGCCACGGGCGACCTCGGTACGACGAAACGATCGACTTCCGGTTCTATCGTTATAGCGCATCCAGACGTTGCAATCCGCGCGCACGGCACGACTATTGAAACTTTCTAAAGTTAGTCGGCCGGTCTTATCGAAACTATCTATCGGATGGACTGTCCTGGGCCGCGCCGCACGAAAGTGTCCAACGCGATTCAGAACGGTTCGCAGGGGGGAGCCTGCCAACATTGTCCTGCCTTTGTGACATTGCGCTCAGTGCGACTGCACTTGCAGTTTCGTTGAGTGGCAAAGCGTCTTCCTGCGTGTCCTTGGCCGGCGCGTCGCGCATAGTGCGCGGCACAGCGCCGGCGGGTTCGGTTACACCGTTTATAGCGATCGATTCGGGCCGCTTAGTCCGCATCGGGAAAATCAAACGGTTTTGACCGATCTCCGCCTGCACTGCTAGCCGATGCCAACAGTACGACTCGGAGCGGATCAGAAGGACCTGACCCGACCCAAAACGAAGTCGTTAGCGCTTAGCTGTTAGCTATTAGCCAGAACACCGGGGACGGCCCGGCTCGCACTCTGACTAACAGCTAACGGCTAATAGCTAACGACTTAGACAGCCCCTACCCAGGCGTTTGTCAGCGGCATGTAAGCGGAAGGGAACCGCGGTACCGCCAGCGCAAATGCGGGGCATAAACAGACCGGTCGCAGCGGATGTTCGCCCGCGACCGGAAAAACCCAGCGGACACTTAGCAAGACAAATTGGAGAGCCCGATGAAGGTCTTTACTACTGGTCAGGTCGCGAAGATCTGCAAAGTGGCCCCGCGCACGGTCAGTAAGTGGTTCGATTCAGGCCGCCTCAAGGGATACCGGATTCCGGGCTCCCAAGACCGACGCATCCCGCGTGAGTATTTGATCAAGTTCCTCAAAGAGCATGGCATGCCTTTGGGAGACCTGGAAGACGAAGCGATGGCCAAAGTGCTCATCGTCGCCCAAGACCAGGTCTTGATCGAGAACCTCAAACGCGAGCTGCCCGTCGAACGGTCTTTCCGCACCTCGACCGCCGCGAGTGGCTTCGAAGCAGGTATTCAGGCCGAAAGTTTCCACCCAGACTGTATTATCGTCGACTTCTCGATCGGCCAGCTCGAAGCGCTGCAGATCTGCCAGAACCTGCGCCGCAACAGCGAGTTTGGCGAAACGATCTTGATCGCCCTGCTGCCAGACGATGGTTCAACCGGAAACTTCGATCGCTCCAGCATCAACGAAACGTTCAAGAAGCCATTCGATGCCGCCCTGTTGGCTGAACGCCTCCGCACGTTGATCGGCGCGAAGAAAGAGTTGGTATAACAACCAAGCGGTTAGCTGTTAGCTATTAGCTCCTAGCCAGACAATCGAGCCGGGCCGTCTGCGGCCCCCAAACTCTGGCTAACAGCTAATAGCTAATGGCTGACAGCTGATCACATAGGGATCGGTCGAACGAGTCGACCGAGCGGCGGCGGAGGACTCCCGTCTCTCCGTCGCCACAACCCGTCCACGAAGACCCGGCCGCCTCCACAACGGCCGGGTCTTATTCTTTGTTCGGGCGCGTGCTCGCTGCCCTCTCGAGCCCAGGCTAGAATGCCGTACGATCGACCGGTCGAAGGTCAGGTCGATGGTGGACTCCTGAGACACTTCGCCATGCCGCATTCGCCGCCCGCAGCGCCAACCAACGTGGACGAACTCATCCGCGAGACTGAGCAGCTCGAGCCCGGCGAGCAACTACGGGTCGTTACGGCGCTCTTGGATTCGCTCGAAGTGTCAAAGCCCGAAGGCCTGTCCGCCACGCAGTTGATGGCCCTGCGACGCCTGCTCTACGGCCGCGATCACACTCCGGCACAAGTCTATTCCGTTCCACGCCGCTTCGATCTGGCGACAATCTTCGTCATCATGCTCGTCTTTTCCATGCTCTTCGGCGCGATGAAGGCGTTCGACTTCCCGCCCGCGGCGAGCGCTATTATCGCTGGCTTTATTTTTGTCGTCGGCGCGGGCCAGGCATTTTTCTTTCGCGGCATGCAACCACGTGCTGCCTCAATGGTGGGCGGCGCCCTGGCCTACGCAATTGGTGCCCTCGTCCTGTGGCTATTCGACGGTCGGCGGTTTTATTCAGCGTCGGAGTTTGTGATCTGGATCAGCGTCAGCATCGTCGGCGGTGCAGTTCTCGGCTATCTCTCCGGCGTTTTGATCGGAGGCGTATTCCTAATCGCCGACAAGTTGCGAAACCTCTTTAGTCGACGGCGGCCCGCGGCACAGCGCTCTCGTGAATTAGCGGACTAGTGCTCTGTCGTATCTTGGATTTTCGGATTAGCCGCCGGGCGCTAGCCCGCGGTTACGGCGGTAAGAACCGCGGGCTAGCCCCCGCCGGCTAATTGTCGGCACCCAAACTCCTAACTGTGACATACCACTAGTCGACAGCTCGCGGACATATGCGTCGACCACAAGGTGCTTGCCGCCGCCCGTTTCTCGCTTCCCGCCGCCGCTTCGGCTAAACTCGGCTCTATGTCCGAAGCCGATGCCATGCCAATCGACGACGTCCCGTTAGAGCCTGTGGCTGAGCCCCTCCCGCCGCCACAGCCGACGGTCGACCAGCTGCACCGCCTGGCCCTGCCGCTGGAGCCAGACGATCGCCTGCGGCTCGTGACGCGGCTGTGGAAAAGCCTGCCCTACAGCCACCGGTCGGCATTCTTAACGCTGCAGCTAGAGCAGCGCCACGATGACCCGTACAACAACTTCTACGCGCTGCCACAGACAGCCATTGACCCGCTGTGGCCGAAGATCAACAAAGTGCTGTTCGATCGGTCGAACATATCGGAACTGTACTCGGCGCCGCGACGGTTCGACCTCGCCACGATCTTTGTCGTCACCGCCGCCTACTCGCTGCTGCTCGGCGCGCTCACGGCGCTCGGAGCACCGCCGGTCGTGAAGGTCGTTCTTAGCCTGCTGGTCGCCATCATTGCCACGACCCAAGCCCTTTTCTTGCCGATCGCGAATCCCCGCGGCGTGTCGATTCTCACCGGCGCCGCCGCATATACCTTGATATCTATAGTCCTCTGGTTCTCATTCCGCGGCATATTCGCAAATTCGTTCGTCCTCGCGTTCTTCATCAACGGCATCGTCGGCGGAGCGATCCTGGGCTATCTCATCGGCACGGTCGTTGGCGGCGTGTTCCTCGTCGCCGAAAAGCTTCGGCACAGATTTGAACGTACGACTAATCACGACGATCAGACATTGCCAGCGACCGACGACACGAGCAACACACAGTGAACTAATATGAGCGAACTAACTCACTTCGACGAACAGGGTGCAAGTCGGATGGTCGACGTCGGCACGAAAGCCGTCACACGGCGGTCCGCCACCGCGAGAGCGGCCGTGCAAATGAGCACGCCCACCTTAACACTCATTCGCGACAAACGAGCTGCCAAGGGCGACGTGCTGGAAGTCGCTCGGCTCGCCGGAATTATGGCCTCCAAGCGCACGAGCGAGCTCATCCCGCTCTGCCACCCGTTAGCGATCGAATCCGTCACGCTCGATTTCGAGTTTGCCGGAGAACAAACGTTAAAGATCGCCGCCACCGTACAAGTCGAAGCGAAAACGGGTGTCGAGATGGAGGCCCTCACGGCGGTCTCTGTCGCCGCGCTCACCGTTTACGACATGTGCAAAAGCATCGACCGCGGCATGATAATCGGCCCCATCCAACTCGAAGAAAAATCAGGCGGCCGCAGCGGCCACTGGCGGCGTACGGGCGACGAATAGATTATTAGCCGCAGTGCCACGCACTCCGGAGTCAAAATCGCGAACCGCGCGGCCACCAGCTACGCTTGCCCACTCTCGATAATAGACCTCGCCACTTCCTCGGGTTCCGCCTCACCCTCCAAATCCACAAACCGGCACTCGCTCAAACTGCGAAACCAAGTCCCCTGCCGCTTCGCAAACCGCCGTGTGCGATAAGTGATCCGCGCGACCATCTCGCGCTCATCATACTCGCCTGCCAGAAACGCGAGGGCCTCCCGATACCCTACCGCCTGCCGCGCGGTCCGCCCCAGCGCCGTAGCTGCGGGCGGCTCGCCTGCAGTAGGCACCGGCGAGCCGCTCGTGCCCACGAGCCCTCGGACCTCATTCACCAATCCCGCATCCACCATCGTCTGCACGCGCTGCTCAATCCGCGCATGCAGCTCCTCGCGCCGCCGCCGCAACACAAACACGCGACACTCCTCCGCCGCCCGCCCGTCTTCAAACTGCAACTGCTGATGGCTGATCGGCTCGCCTGTCGCGCGAAATACTTCGAGCGCCCGGATCAATCGCCGCGTGTCGTGTGGGTGAATGTTCGACGCCGCCACTGGATCGATTTGGGAGAGCCGGTCATACAACGCCTGCTGGCCGACCGCTTCCAACTCGTGCTCAATCTCCTCGCGCAATTTCCAATCCGCCGGCGGGCCATCGAACATGCCGCGCAGCAAGCTCTTGAGATACAGCGGCGTGCCCCCCACGAACAGCGGCTCGTTGCCGCGAGCCCGAATCTCGCTCACCACGCACGCCGCATCGTCGACATACTGCGCTACGCTGTACTCGTCGGCCGGGTCCACAATGTCGATCAGGTGATGCGGGACCAGCTCCCGCAACTCCGCCGGCGGCTTGGCCGTGCCAATATCCATGCCGCGGTAAATCGCCATCGAATCGAGCGAAATAATCTCGGCTCCCAGCTGCTGGGCCAGCGCGATGCCGATGCTCGTCTTCCCGACCGCCGTCGCCCCCGTCAGAAACCAGCAATCGTGAAAAGTCGCGGTCATTTCGCAAATGTAGGCATCTCGCTCCGCGAGATGCGGTCCTTTCGCAGAGCGAGAGGCCTACATTGCTCGCTTGCGGGTGCCGGGCCTCAAAATTACACTGGAATATTCGTATATTGTTGCGCCAAACCTGCCCGCTGGGAAGTCAAACAACACGTGTCCGACGCCGCCCGCCCACTCGATGAACTCGAAAACACCATCGCTCGGCGGGCAGAGAATCCCAGCGAGAAGTCCTACACCACGCGACTTCTCAACGGCGGCGTGCCAAAGATCGGCGCCAAGGTGACCGAAGAGGCTGCCGAGGTGGTCGAAGCAGCCGCCGAGCCTGGCGACGCCGGCCGCGAGCATTTCATCCGCGAAGTGGGGGATTTAGTCTATCACCTGCTCGTGCTGATGCGGCACCGTGGCTGTTCGCTCGCCGAAGTCGAGGCCGAACTCGCCCGCCGTTTTGGCGTCTCTGGATTAGCAGAAAAAGCGAGCCGAAAACAATAGGGCTATCGGCTTTCGGCGATCAGCCGTCGGCCAGAAAGAGAATAGGAGCATCGGTGCCGCTGCGTGGCCGAAAGCCGACAGCCTAAAGCCGACAGCCATGAACACCAACCTCCGCATCGGCATTCCCAGCAAAGGCCGCCTGGCCGAAATGGCTTCGCTTCTCTTGAACGAGGGCGGCCTCAAGTTCCGCCGGCAGGAACGCAGCCTGTTCGCCCGCGTGCGCGATATGCCGATCGAGATCACTTTCCTGCGGACAGACGACATCCCCGTGCTCTGCGCCGAAGGCGCAATCGACATGGGCATCACGGGCGGCGACCTCGTCGACGAAACCGGTGTCGACCTGCAAACACGCCTCTCGCTCGGCATGGGCAGCTGGCGGCTTGCCATGTGCGTGCCTGAAGGAAGTGACATCAAGCAGCCTCGCGACCTCGCGAATCGCCGCATCGCCACGAGTTTCCCGCACGTCACCGAAATGTACCTCGCTCGACATGGCGTGAAGGCTCACATCGTGCAGCTGACTGGCTCGGTCGAAGTAATGATCACGCTCGGCATCGCCGACGCAATCGTCGACCTGGTCGAAACGGGCAGCACGCTCGCCGCCAACAAGCTAGTCGTGTTCGACGAACTCGGCCGCTACGAGGCCGTGCTCATTCAGAACAACACCACGCAACATGCCGAACTTGCCGACCGCGTCGTTCGCCGGCTCGAAGGCGTCGTCATCGCCCGCAGCTATTCGCTGCTCGAATACAACGTGCCGGAAGACAAACTCGCCGCCGCCGAAGAGATTACGCCCGGCTTCGAGTCGCCGACGGTCAACAAGCTCGAAGAACCCGGCTGGTATGCCGTACGCGCGATGGTCAAACGCGGCGAAGTCATTGAAATCATGGAACGCCTCGACGCCCTCGGCGCCACGGCAATTCTCGAGACGACGATTACGAACTGCCGGCTATAACTGTATTTCGTATTCCCAGTTTGCCGCCGTACACTCGGCCGATATGATAACACTATGATTCGAGCCTACGATGAATTGGTTGATCTAATTGCTTCTGGCTGCGGCCCGGAAGGCGTCGCGAATTTTCAGGCCTCGGCCGCTACTCGACAGCGCGTCGAAGATCTGATTTCTAAAGAGAAATCACGTGATCTTTCCGTGGAAGAGGAATCCGAGCTAGATCACTATCTGCATTTGGAGCATGTGGTTCGGCTCGCAAAAGCGCGCGCGCACGAACGCCTGTCTCATGACTAGCTACGTTAGCCCCGAGCTACGACGGATCGTTGAAGAGCGCGCCGGAAATAGGTGCGAGTACTGTCTGATTCACGAAGACAACACCTACGTCGGTTGTCACGTGGATCACATTATCGCTGAAAAGCACGGCGGAAGAACTGAACTCGATAACCTCGCTCTCGCTTGCGCCTTTTGTAATCGCGCCAAGGGAACCGACATCGCCTCTATCTTGCCGGAACGCAAGCACTGGTTCGACTATTTAATCCTCGAAGCGATTGCTGGAACCATCACTTTCGTATTATTGCCGGCAGTTTCGAATTCCAACCCATCTCCGATATCGGGCTCGTCACGATCAATCTTCTGCAGTTGAATCAACCAGACCGCGTGCTGGAGCGACGTACGATCGCGGAAAGCGGCCGTTTTTCAGCAGGCAATCACTGAAATAGCTTCGCTATTGTTCTTGTCGCAGCCAGAGCAAGGTGCTAGCCTACGCGGCTTCTCTAATCACCCTCGTCGCTGTGCTAGCATCTCGTCATCGAGCATGTTCGGGTTTCAGGTTCGAATTATTGCGCGCGTTCTGATCGTCGCCGTGATCGGCGTAGTATTCACCGGCTGCGCTTCGCTCGAAAAGCGCCTCGCCCCCTCCCACTTTCGCGATTGGACGCCTGAACAAGCCGTGCTCCCCACCGTCGAAACGCACGGCGACCAAGTCACCGTGCACCACGTTCGCAACAGCAAATACTTCGCCAACGATGTGTATCTGGTCGACTACTACGACAAATCTTTCGACCTCAGCCGGGTGCGCGGCGTCGACTACATCGTCGTGCCGTTCGACGGCGCGCCGGCGCTGGCCCATGTCATGCTCAGCTTCCAGTTGGAAGGCCCCACGGGCGCACCAGAACACTTGGCCGTGAGCGTGGAAACGCGCAAAGAGCGCAACGAAAAGTACAACCCGATCGAAGGTAGCTTGCACCAGTACGAATTAATCTACGTCGTCGCCGACGAACGCGACGTCATCCAGTTCCGCACCGTTTACAATGGCGAACAGGTGTACCTCTATCACACGACCGCTACACCGGAGGCATCCCGCGAACTCCTGGTCGACGTGCTCAACCGCGTGAATGAACTCGCCGCCCGACCTGAGTTCTACGACACGCTTACGAACAACTGCACGTCGAACATCGTGCAGCACGTGAATCGGATCAAGCCGAACCGCATTGTCACCGATTACCGCTCGCTGCTGCCCGGTCTTTCCGACCAACTGGCCTACGACGAAGGCCTTATCGAACGCCATGGCACGTTCGAACAAACCAAAGAGCTGGCCTACGTGAACCCCTACGCCCAACGCTACGCCGGCCGCGATGATTTCTCCGAATTAATTCGGCGGCGATAAGACGTCGCGCCTCGCGGCCGAAGGCCTCGGCTATATAGCCCAGCCCTCCGGGGTGGGGTTGCGCACCAGTCCCCAATCACTCCCCAATAATCTTCACCAACACCCGCTTCTTCCGCCGCCCATCGAACTCGTAATAGAAAATGTGCTCCCAAGGTCCGAGGTGCAGCTTCCCCTCAGTAATCGCCACCACGACCTCGCGCCCCATAATCTGCCGCTTGTGGTGGGCATCCGCATTGTCCTCACCCGTGCGATTGTGATGATATCGCTGCGGCGACGGGTCGAACGGCGCTAGTTCCTCCAGCCACTTGTCATAGTCGCGATGCAGCCCCGGCTCGTTGTCGTTGATGAACACACTGGCCGTGATGTGCATGGCATTCACGAGCACCAGCCCGTCCTGCACGCCGCTCTCCGCGACCACATTCTCCACCTCGCGATGAATCGAAACAATCGCCCGCCGTTCGGGAATGTTCAGCCACAGTTCTCTGGTCAAAGTCTTCATCGAACATCAGTTCCAAACTTCGCTTCAATTCATCTTTCGCTACGGTCAGCCGTGGCCCGTAGTTCCGCCGGCACATCACGCAGCGCCTCATCCGGCAGTACGAACGAGCTGCCGATGATCTCCGGATGGTCGTTGATCAAATCCGGAAACTGTATTCCCGGCAAGAGCGCGACCGCGAATACTTCCTGCACGGCCTCTTCGAATTTCAAAAATGCAATCGGCTCTCCGCGCTGAATGTCAACCACCCACACACCGCACGTGCGCTCAGTTTCCTGTAGCCGTTCAGTGATTTGAATCCCGCTGAATACCGCCGTCTCGCGCACCTGCGACAGCCCGATGAACGCGAGATTTCCCACCAGTTCCAGCCCGCGCGTGAACCCATCAAGCTGAACGATTGGCTCGTAGCGCCCGCTGTCGAGGTCGACATACCCCAGACTGCCGGTGCCCGATTCGAGCAGCCACAATCGTCCGGCGTGCCACCGCGGCGAGTGCGGCATCGAAAGCCCGCGCACGATGATCTCATGCGACTCGATGTCGATGAGGATGCCGCCGCTCTTCTTGTTCTCGCGCCACCCGCCGCCTGAGTCTGTCTCGCCAAGGGCCGTCGCCCACCGCGGCCGGCCATCCCGCAAGCCCAAGCCGTTGAGATGGCAGCGGTCATCCGGCGTCAATTTGGAAATAAACCGCGGCCGCCACACCGGCGCAAAACTATGATCCCGGTCATGCTTCGCCAGGCAAGAGAATCGCGTGTTGACGAACCATAGTTCATCGTTAACATACGCCATCTCGTGAATCTGAATGTCGCCTGTCACATGGGCCGCCCGCGGCAAGAAGCACGCGTCATGCTTGCCCGTAGGCTCTAATTTCGCCGCTACCGCCGGCACATTGCGAAACTCCCATACCTCCAACGCCGTGCCGATCGACAATCGCCCGCGGCCAACTGCCATTCCCATCGGCTTGTTGAACGCGCGGAAGTGCGTATTGATGACACCGCCGTCGGACCGCACCACGACCAGCTTGCCCGCCTGATAGGTCGTCACCAACAGCGAACTGCCGAGATGATCCAGAATCGCCGGAAAATTCGTCGTGTGAACACTGCGCAGCGGCGAAGGGGCGCTAGAGTCGGTATCTTGACCGGCCTGCTCATTCTCGGCTTTTGCTTCACTGCTCATACGGCATCAATATCGACTCGGCTTCGATGCCCGCGATCGAACTGAATTTGCCTTCGGCAATCGCCGCGCCGAGCGCCGTTACTTTGCGGAAATAGTAGTTCGACGGCCGCCGCCCCAGAAACTTCTGCTGCAGCTGCTCGCAAAGGATGTCCGCCGCATCTTGCACCAACGGGTCGGTGCTTTGGGCACCGTACAGGCTAACCGTTAGCATCGTAATCATGTCCTGGCAGCGCTGCGAAAGCTCCGCCATGCGGCACTGCCGGTCGGCCAGTTTCAACTGAAACTTGCTCATCGTGCCCGAAATTTCGATCGCCATCCGCTGCAGCCGCTCGCAGGCGAACTCGGCATGCTCGCGCAGCGCCTTCGGCATGTTCGGCAACTGCGGTCGGCGCAACGGCCGCAGCCGCTGCGTCGCCACCCATTTCATATACGGCGGCGCGACCGATCGCAACGCCCACAGGTGCGCCGGGTTCATCGGATTCGGCTGCCGAATGCCGGCCGCCGCCAGCGTTTTGCCGATCGGTTCAAAGTACGTCTTGCCGTGCTGCTTCACGAGCGATTTGAAGAAACCCATGCCGAGCATCTCGCCCTCCCCTTCATAAATGCACGGAGCGAGGTACTCGTGAATATTGTCGCCGAACGCATGGCCATGCAGGAACGACCGTCCGCCGTGCGTCTTCATGAAGTACTCAATGGCCGCATACTTCTGCGCTTCGCTGCCGAAAATCTTCGCGATGATGCACTCCATCTCGCCGCGGTACCCGCGATCGATTAGCCCCGCGCACCATGCCACCAATGCATCGCAACCAACAATCAGCCCGGCCAACTCGCCCAGCCGGCGTTGCACCAATTCGCGCGAGGCGATCGCCGCCCCGTACGTCCGCCGGAACTGCGCCCACGGAATCATGCTGGCCATCATCAGCCGCATCGTGCCGGCCGCCGTGGCGCACAACGCGATGCGCCCGAGATTGAGCCCGTGATAGGCAATTGTCAGCCCATCGCCCCGTCCTGGCTTTAGTAAGTTCGCCGCCGGCACGCGAAACTCGCGGAAGACGATCCCTAGATTGTACGTGTGCTTGAGCGCCCACAGCCCATACTTCCGCAACTGAAAATGCTCGTTCTCCTCTGGCGGCAAATCGACAATCAGCACCGCCGGCTTGCCCTCAATCAAACACACCAGCCCAATCGTCCGCCCCGGAACGACATTCGTAATGAACAACTTCTCGCCGTTCACAACATAGTCGTCTCCATCCAGCCGCGCCGTCGTCCGCAGCGCGGTGAGATCACTCCCCGCGCACGGCTCCGTGAGTGCAAACGCACTTAACCGCGAACCACTCGCGAGCGCCGGGAGAAACCGCTCCTTCTGCTCCGCGTTGCCGAACGTCCGCAATGGGTCGACCGCCCCAATGCAGCCATGCACCGAGGCCAGCCCCGCAACAGTTGGTTCGACTAATGCCATCCTCGTGAGAAACGGCGCGAATGAGCTAAACGGCGCCCCTGACCCGCCGTATTCTTTGCCGACCAACAGGCCCCAATAGCCTACACCCGCAAGGTCGGCGAGTACCGCCTCCGCCACCTTGCGATCACTGTTGAACAGTGTGCCAGCCGCCTTGTGCCGCTTCACCACCTCGATCGAGTCGTCCATCACCCGCTGCACTTCCGGCGGCGTACTCGGCGCTGCTGTCGTAAATAAGTCAATTGGCACGCCATGATCCCACACGGCGCGGTGAGCCGGACTGTTCGCGGTTTGATATTGCGCCGCAAACAGCGCTTCCACCTGATCATCCGCGGTATCGATCGCGCCCGTGCGTCGCGCCTCATCCGCACTCTTGCCGCCGAGCGCGAGCGCCGTCTCGGCAAACGATTTTTCTTCTTGGGAATGGCCCGGGGGCAGGGTAGTAGACATCGCAACCTGAACGTCGAGTGAGGGGAGAAGAGATGCTCTTACGGTAAGTAAGCGCCGTGCCCGCGCCTACAGACATTTCCTCTACATATTATCGTGCTTACCGCCAATTTGCAGCGGTTGTTCGCTGCCCGGGAACATCCTATCATGGCGACCGTATTCGCGTATCGAAGCAGAGCCGCGTAGGGCCCAACTCCTCGACCGCGGAGCCAAGTCCTGCTCCCAATTCCGTAACGAAGCGATCATCAACGATGCACGACCCGCGCATTGATCAACTGGCCGATTTGTTGCTCGACCACAGCTGCGAACTGCAAAAGGACGAACGCGTACTGATCGAAGCATTCGATCTGCCCGATGCCGCCCTCGTCTGCCGGCTGATCGAAGGGGCCACCGCTCGGGGGGCTGTGCCGCTCGTTTCCTGGAAGTCGAACGCCGTCCTGCGGGCACTTTATCGCACGGCCACCGAAGACAGCATGAAGCTCGCCGGCGAACTCGAAAGCGCCCGCATGGAGAAAGTGCAGGCCTACATCGGCATCCGCGGCGCCGCCAACAGCAGCCAATTCGCCGATGTCCCGCACGAAAAAATGGACCTTTACCAACAGCATTGGTGGAAGACCGTGCACACCGATGTCCGCATCTCCAAGACAAAATGGGTCGTACTTCGCTACCCCACCGATTCCTTCGCCCAGGCCGCCAGTATGAGCACGCCGGCCTTCGAAGATTTTTACTTCTCCGTGTGCACGGCCGATTACGCTGCCATGGCCAAGGCCCAGCAGCCGCTTGTTGAGCGCATGCAGAAAGCCGACCGCGTGCGAATCGTCGCCGCCGACACCGAACTCGAATTCTCAATCAAAGGCATCCCGGTCATTCCCTGCGCCGGCGACCGCAACATCCCCGACGGCGAAGTCTTCACCGCCCCGGTGAAAGAGAGCATCAACGGCCGCATCCGTTTCAACACGCAGTCACGCTACCAAGGCACCGTCTTCGACCACATCGCCTTCGAGTTCAAGAACGGCAAGATCGTCGGTGCGACCGCCAATGAAACGAAGAAGCTCAACGAGATCCTCGATTCCGACGACGGCGCCCGCTACTGCGGCGAATGGGCGATCGGCGTCAACAACCGCGTACGGCACCCGATGCTCGACACGCTGTTCGACGAAAAAATCGGCGGCTCCTTCCACCTCACGCCCGGCAATGCCTACGAAATCGCCGATAACGGCAACCGCAGCCGCATCCACTGGGACCTCGTCCAAATCCAACGCCCCGACTATGGCGGCGGCGAAATCTGGTTCGACGGGGAACTCCTGCGCAAAGACGGACGCTTCCTCCCCGCCGACCTGCAAGGCCTCAACGAAGGCCTGTGACGAGAGGCTGTACGTCCTGCATCCATGCGGATGGCACGACTGACGCTCTGGGAAAGTCGTGGTCCCCACACTCGATTCCACGGCGCCCCTTTTCACACGAGCTACTTCCCGCCCGTCCCCGGCACCTTAATCCCCGGCATATCCTGCCCATTTTGGTGCAGCACGAGCTTACTTACTTTCCCATCCCCGCCGCGCTCGAATGTGATCTGCGCATCGACCACTTTGTAGAAAAACTCCGTCTCCGACGCCGGGAAAATCTGAAACTTATCCTGCCCCGTCGCCTTCGCCATCAGCTTGCCGTCTTCGAGCGTGACCGTAATTCCAAACAGCAGCGATAACGCATAGGTCCCCTCATAATCGGCCAAAATCTTCTCCTCAACCTTGGCGATCTTGCGAACCTTCGGCGGCTCCGGCGTAGCGCCGAGCATGGCTTGAATGATCTTTTCCGCCAGCGGCGTCGTCTGATCCGTCGCCGTGTTGCAGAGCACCACGACCGCCATCTTCTTCGGCGGATAGATAAACATCGCCGCTGTATAGCCGCCCGTCTGCCCGTTGTGCCACCGCGTCACGCCATCGCGCGCGATGTGCCACGCCAGCCCGACGCCGATCTCGCCACGCTGGCCGTAGTGCGGCTTCCACGCCTCGTGAATCGCCTTCACCGCCGGCCGCTCGTCCTTCTCGGCTCCAAGCCCCGCCGCCGCCAGCTTCAGCAAATCATTCACCGTCGATCGTATCGCCCCAGCCCCGGCCAGCGCATCGAAATCCCAATTGTGCTCATCATTCAATTCGCCGTTGTACGGCGGCGCTAACCGCTTGCGTTGCTCCGCCGACAACACAATCCGCGTGTCGTGCATTTCCAGCGGTTCGCAAATCCGCTCGACAACCAACTCCTCATACGGCTTCTTCTCGTGCTTTGCCAGGATGTATCCCAAGAGCCCCATGCCGAGGTTCGAGTATTCATATTCGCCCGGCCGCCGGCTCAATTTGCACTTATTCAAGAATTCAAACATCCGCTCCGGCGTGTAATCCGCATACGGATTTCGCGGATCCTGCGGCGCAAAATTATCCGGCATCCGCGGCAAACCCGAACTCTGCGATGCTAGATCCACCAGCCTGATCGGCTGATCTTTGGCCACATCCAGCTTCACACCTTCCGGCAGAAAATCCTGCACCGGCGCATCGAGCTTCACCACGCCCCGATTCACCATGTCGCCGAGCAGCGTGCCCGTAAACGCCTTCGTGATCGAGCCAATTTCATAGATGGTGTCGCCATTCGGCTTGTCGCCTGCCCCCTTGTGAACCTCGCCGTATGCGTGCAGTTCCTGCTTGCCATCATCGAGTACGCCCACGACGCAACCGACAAACGACTCCGATTCAACCAGCGGCTGCACCAGCCGCTCAATCTGCTCCCTGTGATCCGCCCGCGCCGAAATCGCGACAAGAACCGCAACAATCAACCCTACATGGCGCAACATGAGTTCGCTCGCCAGCTGAAACGCTGGGCTATCTATGACTAGTGCCGGCTCTGCAGCATCCGGCTGTGCTCCATCGCGTCTTCCGCCATCCGGATGTACTGCATGTTGTTCGTCCCCGCGAACGCCCGCTGGTACGTCACGCTCAGCGCCGTAAAGCTGAACGGGTCATTGGGCTCGATCTCCGCCACCCGCCGCGCATGCTGAATTGCCTCTTCATGCTTGCCGAGCTTCTGCAAGATGACCGCGAGCGCCGAATGCGCCAGCGCGTAGCTCGAATCCGCCGCGACCGCCTCATTGAGCTTCGTCACGGCCTCTTCCAGCTTGCCCTGGTCCTTGAGTTTGTCCGCTTCGTCATACAGAGCAACCGGATCAGCCATGGCTACATTCTCCGTTGAGGACAAAACATCAGCGAGCCGGGGCGTCCTCGCCCCCGGCCCTCATTCCACCAGCACAAATTGCCATTCAAAGATGCCAGTCACTGCACTGCTAGCACCTCACCTGCTAGCGAGTGAATATTCGAGTGTAACAGGCAAGGTCGCCCGCCGCCCATACGCTCCGCCGTCGCGGCGGGAAAAATCCGCATCTGCGGTTAAGCCGGTACAAACGGTACGCCCGATAGTTTCATTAAGGCGTAGCTCGCGCCGGTGTAGCGTAAACCGATTGCGAGCCACGACATACCCGCGTTTGTAGGTGTCAGGTGTCGGGTATCAGGTGTCGGTCTTGCGGCCCTGATCCCCGACACCTGACACCCGACACCTATATCTTGAGGACCCGCCTGTGTCGATTCATCCGCTTTCTGTTGTTAGCCCGCACGCTGAACTCGGAACCGACGTGCGGATCGGTCCCTTTTGCGTCGTCGAAGCCGGTACTGTCATCGGCGACCGCTGCCACCTGGTCGGCCGGGTGACGATTAAGTCTGGCACGATCCTCGGAAAGGACAACCTGGTAATGGAAGGCGCCGTGCTCGGCGGAATGCCGCAGCATGTGCACATGCCCGAACACCCCGGCACCACCACGATCGGCGACGGCAACGTCTTCCGCGAAAACTCGACGGTCCACCGCGCTCTTGCCGCCGGCAACTCGACCCGCATCGGCAACTGCTGCCTGTTCATGGTGGGCACCCATGCCGCGCACGACTGCATCGTTCACGACAATGTCGTACTCACGAACAACACGATGCTCGGCGGCCACGTGGAAGTCGGCGCCCGCGCCTACCTCGGCGGCGGCGCGGCCGTACACCAGTTCTGCCGCATCGGCCGACTCGCGATGATCGGCGGCCTCGCACGCGTCACCCAAGACGTCCCGCCGTTCGTCATGCTCGATGGTGACAACGCAATGGTCGTTGGTCTCAACCGCGTCGGGCTGCGTCGCGCCGGCCTCACGACAACGCAAATGCTCGACCTCAAGAGCGCCTATCGCGTAATCTACCGCAGCGGCCTCATGTGGCAAGAAATGCTCGATACGTTGCGGCTCGAGTTCGTCGAAGGCCCCGCGGCCGAGTTCCTGCCGTTCTTCTCGGAAGGCAAACGCGGCTTCGTCCAAGAACGCCGCACCCCGCCAGGCGCCATCGTCCGCCTCCGCCGCGACGAAGCCGACGACACCAGCTTCTCGCTACTACCGGAAGTCGAAAAGAAAGTCGGCTAGCCGTAGGCGAATCTCTCCGATCGAAGATTCGCCGTGGCGAAAACTCGCACGAGCCAACTTCAATTCCGAACACGGTTTACACACCACAAACCAAGAGCCCGGCCAATTTCGGCCGGGCTCTTCGTTTGCGCGCAACATGCGCCCTGTGCGGACTGCGCACTCGCGCATTTCCTTCCGGTCCCCTCCCCTTCGATGGGGAGGGATAGGGAGGGGTGACGCCCTGCCGCGCTGTCCCCTCCCCAACCCTCCCCGCAAAGGGGGCGGGAGCCGGAAGCAATACTCATAGCGTTGAATTTCGTCACGGTTGAGAGCGCGTCCATATCGGTTTGCATTCCAACCACCCAACAAAAAAACCCCCGGCAGAGCCGGGGGCTATTTGGGTTACTCAATTACAACGAGCAAGCCAACTCACTCGCCTTGCCGGCCCGTATCCGAGCCCGCTTGCTTCAGCGCGGCCTGGGCCGCCGCCAGCCGTGCTATCGGCACGCGGAACGGGCTGCACGACACGTAATCCAATCCCACTTTGTTGCAGAACTGGATCGAGTCCGGATCGCCGCCATGCTCGCCGCAGATGCCGCACTTGAGCTTATCCTTGGCGCCGCGGCCCTTCTTCACCGCCATCTCCACGAGCTGGCCCACACCTTCCGTATCCAGCGTTTGGAACGGATCGCGCGGCAGAATCTCTTGCTGCAGGTACTCGGGCAGGAACGTGTTGATATCGTCGCGCGAGAAACCGAACGTCATCTGCGTCAGGTCATTCGTGCCGAAGGAGAAGAAGTCGGCAATCTCGCCAATCTTGTCGGCCACCAGCGCCGCCCGTGGCACTTCGATCATCGTGCCGACCGGGATGTTGAGCTTGCCCTTATACTTCTTCTTCTCGATCACCGCGGCAATCGTCGCCTTGACCTGGTCGGTCAAGCCAGCGAGTTCGCGAGCCGCTCCAGCCAGCGGAATCATGATTTCCGGCTGGGCGTCGATATCCTTCTCCTTGCAGGCGATTGCGGCTTCCACGATCGCCGTGACCTGCATTTCGAGAATTTCCGGATACGTCACCGCCAACCGACAACCGCGGTGCCCGAGCATCGGGTTCATCTCGTGCAGCTGATCGACGCGGGCCTTCACTTCCGCCGCGCTCACACCCAGCTCCTTGGCCAGCTCGGCCTGGGGCTTCGGATCGTGCGGCAAGAATTCATGCAACGGCGGATCCAACAGGCGAATCGTCACCGGCAAGCCGGCCATCGCCTTGAAGATGCCGAGGAAGTCCTTCCGTTGCACCGGCAACAATTCCTTCAAAGCCGCGCGACGTTCCTTCTCGTTCGTCGCCAGGATCATCTTCCGCATCGATTTGATGCGTTCGCCTTCGAAGAACATGTGCTCGGTGCGGCACAGGCCGATGCCCTGCGCGCCGAACTCACGCGCCCGCTTAGCGTCATCCGGCGTGTCGGCATTTGTGCGGACCTTCATGCTGCGGTACTTGTCGGTCCAGTCCATCAAGGTGCCGAAATCGCCCGAAAGCTTTGGCGTCTGCGTGGCGATCGAGCCAGCCATCACTTCGCCCGTCGAGCCGTCGATCGACAGTGTGTCCTTGTGGGTGAACGTCTTACCCGCAACTTTGATCTTCCGAGCCTTCTCGTCGATCTGAATTTCGCCAGCGCCGGCAACGCAGCAGCGACCCCAACCGCGGGCGACCACCGCCGCGTGGCTCGTCATGCCGCCCGTGCTCGTCAGAATGCCCACGGCCGAGTGCATGCCTTCGATGTCTTCCGGGTTCGTTTCTTTGCGAACCAGGAGCACCTTTTCGCCCGCTGCCGTCCGCTCGACCGCTTCAGCGGCCGTGAACGCCAGCTTCCCCACCGCGGCGCCCGGCGATGCCGGCAAGCCCTTGGTGAGAACCGAGCCTTCCTTCTTCGCCGCCGCCTTGGCAGCCGGCGAGAAGCTCGGCAGCAACAGCTGAATCAAGTCGCCGGCCGGCACCCGCACGACCGCCGTCTTCTCGTCAATCAGCTTCTCCTTGACCATGTCACACGCGATCTTCACGGCCGCAGTACCCGTCCGCTTGCCGTTACGCGTCTGCAACATGAAGAGCGTGCCCTTCTCGATCGTGAACTCGATGTCTTGAACATCGCGATAGTGGTTCTCGAGCGTGTCCTTGATCTCGAGCAGTTGCTTGTGAACTTGCTTGTTCCACTTCGGCATTTCCGAGACCGGCGCCGGCGTGCGGATACCAGCCACCACGTCTTCACCCTGAGCATTGATCAGGAATTCGCCGTAGAACTTGTTTTCGCCCGTCGCCGGGTCACGCGTGAACGCCACGCCCGTGCCCGAGTCATCACCCATGTTGCCGAACACCATCGACTGGCAGTTCACCGCCGTGCCCAACAGGCCCGTGATGTTCTCAACTTGGCGATACTTCACCGCGCGGTTCTGCATCCAGCTCTTAAACACCGCTTCCACGGCCAACTCGAGCTGCTTGATCGGCTCCTGCGGGAACGGCTTGCCGAAATGCTTCTGGAACACCTTCTTGTACTCTTCGCACAGCAGCTTCATGCCTTCTTCTGGCACGTCGGTGTCGTTCTTAACTTTGTACTTCGCCTTCACCTTGTCGAACGCATGTTCAAAATGCTCATGGTCGACGCCGCACACCACGTCGCCGTACATGTTGATGAGCCGGCGATACGCATCGTATGCGAACCGCGGATTATCCGTCGCCTTCGCCAGGCCTTCGACCGCTTCGTCGTTGAGGCCAAGGTTGAGGATCGTGTTCATCATGCCCGGCATCGACACCGCCGCGCCGCTGCGCACCGAAACCAACAGCGGGTTCTCCGTGTCGCCAAACTTCTTGCCGAGCTCTTTCTCGAGCATTGCTACGTTGCGGTTGACTTCTTCCATCAACCCGGCTGGCAGCTTGCGGCCGCTCTTGTAGTACAGGTCGCATACTTCCGTCGTGATCGTGAAGCCTGGCGGTACCGGCAAGCCAATGCTGGTCATCTCAGCGAGGTTCGCGCCTTTGCCACCAAGAAGCTGCTTCTGCTTGCCGTTGCCTTCGGTCTTCGTGCGACCGAAGTAGTAAATCATCTTGGTGGGATGACCGTTCGAGGAAGCTTCCGCTTCCGATGAGGAAGATTTGGGTTTGCGTGCAAGACCTGCGGTTGCCATTTGAATACCACCCGACAAATAAAGAGAGACGATTGTGTAAGACGGACCACCGTGTCCGACACCGAGCGGCCATCTCAATTGACGGACAGGTGTGCCCATCCTACGCTGAGGCCGCTTGAACAGCGAAGCTCTCCGAGCTGTATAAACTGGAGAGTTTGTGTTGACTTTGAACCGGTCAATCTAGTCCTCACATTGGCGGGCCGTCAAGGTGAGGGCGTGCCCGGCACGGTGCTCACAGCTGCCGCATGGCGGCTGGAAAATCGTCTGATATGAACCACGCTGCTGAACGTTCTAATGGTTTTGCGATGGCCGTCATCGTCGAGGGCGGCCTCGCCCTCAGCGCTGTCATTTTGGCTGCGGTTTTCCACGTCTCGCTCCGTGAACAAATCGCACCGCTCGGCCCCGAATTTGGCCAAGCCGTACTCCGCGGCCTCGCCGCCACCGTGCCGATGCTTGCCGTCTTCGGCTGGCTCGCCACCTCGCGCCGAACAACGCTCCGCAAACTCCGCGAACAAGTCGAGTGCATGGTCCGCGAAATGTTCCCCGACGGCAGCACGCTGCAGTTCGCCATGGTCGCCCTGCTCGCCGGCGTCGGCGAAGAGCTGCTCTTCCGCGGCGCAATTCAAAATGCCGTGGCGTATTGGACGACGCCCATCATCGCGCTCGTCGTCACGAGCTTCCTCTTCGGCATCGCGCACGCCCTCTCGCGATTGTACTTCTTCTTCGCCGTCGCGGTCGGCCTCTTTCTCGGTTGGCTCGCGCTCGCCTTCAACGACCTCATTGCCCCGATGGTCGCCCACGGACTCTACGATTTCGTAGCTCTCGTGTACCTCTCCCGCGTTCATTCGCGCAACGCTCAACCATGAATCGCCATCGCGCACCGCACACATCATTCTGGTTCCCTCCCCTTCGACGGGGAGGGATAGGGAGGGGTGAGTCCCGCCGCGCGCCACGACATCGCGCCGTCAAGCCCCACCTACTCCCCACGCCCGAACACCAGCAAATCCGCCATCTTCTCCCCCAGCTCCGTCAACTTCACTTCCTCAATATCACTGTTAATCTGTATGACCACCGCCGCCCCGCGCTTCGGAAACCGCTGCACGCACTGCCGAAACCCGTGCGTTTCGCCATTGTGGTGAATCCGCAATTCGCCGCGATACGTGTCGATAAACCAGCCATACCCGTATGAACTCTCACCACGATTCGTTTTCACCTGCGGCGAAAACATCGCGTCGTACGATGACTTGCTCAGCAGCTTCCGCTCATCGAGTGCCGCGAGCCACTTCCGATAGTCGCGCAGCGAAGAATACACGCCGCCGTCCCCCCGCACCGCGCTCGTGAGACTCTGATCCGAGCGCACCCACTCGCCATCTTTCCACACATAGCCATACGCCCGGTTGGCAATCGAGTTGAGCCCGCGCACATACATCACGCTCCGGTCCATACCCAGCGGCTTGAACACTTCGCTCGCCAAGAACTCATGCAACGGTTGCCGCGCCGCGACTTCCACAATCAACCCCAACAGCGCGTAGCCTGAGTTTGAATACTCGAACCGCTCGCCAGCCGGAAACTTCGGCTCCTTCGTATCCATGAGCAAGTGCAGCACGTCGTAATCATCCAGCTGCAGCGTCGTGCCCGGCGGGATCAAGTCCTCATACCCCGGCAGTCCTGAAGTGTGCACAAGCAACTGCTTGACCGTAATCTTCGCGCCGTACCGCGGAAAACCAGGAAAGAATTTCGTGAGCTTGTCGTCGAGCGAAAGCTTCCCGCGGTCAGCCAGCAGCAATATGGCCGTTGCCGTGAACTGCTTCGAAACGCTCGCCATCCGAAAATTCGTCTCCGGCGTGCACGGCATCTTCGCTTCCACATCCGCAAATCCCTCGGCGTATTCCAACACGACCTTCCCATGATCGATTGCCATCAGAGAGCATCCCGCATGGGAGGGAAGTTGCTCCATGACGCGCGACCGCACGTCCGATTCTGCACCGCCACAGCGGGAAACAACGACAAATACGACCAATACGAACCAGGTTGGCAGCGTTCGATTCATGGTTGCGATGATAAACTTGCGCAGTTTGGCTGACAAACCGTCGCAACCCGCCCGTCACGCTAGCAGAGGCGGTCTTTTCGGCAAAAACTGCTCTTGTTTTTGTCAATACCAACAAATTAGAACCGGTGTTTGTAATTCAGCGTACGGCCCAGAAAGGACTCAGCGGGCCAATACTATCAAGGGGCCAGGAGGCCCACGCTCAAGCGTCGCGTACGGATTTGCGACGCGTTCCGATCCATCCACCCAAGTGGTCGGTGTAAAGAGCAGCTTGCCGATGCGGCGTGATACGCCACTCGCACCGGCAGCGTTTGAGAAGGAGTCCCGATCATGCTTGTTCTCTCCCGCGGTAGAAACGACAAAGTCGTTTTTCCAACACTCGGTATCAGCGTTGAAATCCTCCGCGTCGCTGGCAACAAGGTTCGCCTCGGCATCGAAGCGCCCCAGGAAGTGCCCGTTCACCGCCACGAGATCTCCGAAAAAATCGAAGCCCGCGGCGAAGCCGAAACAATCAAGTTCCCCACCACCAAGGACCAAATGTCCCGCGAGCTCAGCCACGCCACCCGCAACCGCCTGAACGCGGCCGCCCTGGGTTTGCATTTGCTCCACAGCAAAATCGAAGTCGGCGATCTCTCCGACGCCGAGTCGACCATTTTCAAAATCTTCAACGAACTCAAAGCAATCGAAACCGAACTCGATGGCCCCGCCCCGCGCAAGACTTCCGGTCCCGAGCCCGTCATGACGAGCCCAATGGAAGGCCTGCGTCGCGCACTTGTCGTCGAAGATGACGACAACGAACGCGAACTCCTCGCCGGCTGCCTCCGCGTCAGCGGCTTCGAAGTCGACACCGCCGCCGACGGCCTCCAGGCGATGGTTCGCCTCACCGAAAAGGCGCCCGACGTCGTTCTCCTCGACATGCGGATGCCCCGCTTCGACGGCCGCAGAACAATCTCTGCGATCCGCAACAACCCAGATTACCGCGGACTCAAACTCTTCGCCGTCAGTGGAATGCGCCCCGAAGAGTTGAACGTTCCCGTGGGTCCCGATGGCGTCGACCGCTGGTTCACCAAGCCGCTCAATCCCAAGGCGCTCATCGACGCCCTCCGCGACGAGCTGCACATCGAACGCGTGCTGGCCTAAAGATCCCTGATCCGCACCCCGCGCTCCTGCTGTTACCAAACGCCCCGGCGAGAATCGGTACTCGCCCGCCGTTAAGTGCTCGTGCTCGAGGCGCTCCCGTCGTCAGTCTTTGAGCGTCCCCAACACCCGAATCAACTCTTTGGGGTCGATCGGCTTCACGATATGCGCATCGAATCCAGCGTTCATCACCGCGGCCTTGTCTTCCGCGCGCCCATAGCCCGTCACCGCGATTAACCGTGTCGGCACTGGCTCGCCGCCGCGTATCGTGCGCGCAATCTCGTAGCCGTCCATGCCCGGCAGACCAATATCCACGAGCGCCACATCTGGCTGCAATCGCTTTATCGCCTCGAAGCCTGCACGGCCATCCGGAGCGGTCGACACCTCGCAACCATACATCGCGAGGATGCGCTCGAGCGTCATTCGGCTATCGGCGTTGTCTTCAACGATTAGCACCCGCAACCCCGCCACCACCGATGGAGCGGAATCTCGCTTCGGCTCCGGTCGCCTGCTAGTGATCGGCAGCCGCATGGTGAATTTGCTGCCGCGATGCTTTCCATCGCTCTCGACCGAGAGCGTCCCGCCGTGTAGCTCGACGAGCACGCGCGCCAAGCTCAGCCCGATGCCCATGCCGCCCTCGGTCCGCGCCAGCGATTTCGGCCCCTGCACAAACAACTCAAAAATCGCTGTGAGCATATCCGGCGGAATGCCCTGACCGTTGTCAATAACGTCAACAACCGCCTCGCCAACCTCTTGCCGCGCCACGACCACGACCTTGCCGCCCCGCGGCGTGTACTTCGCCGCGTTGCCCAACAAGTTCTCCAGAATCTGCAGGATTCTCGCAGGGTCGCCTTCGATATACAGCGGCTCATCCGGCAACTTCAGTTCGAGGTGATGATTGCGGTCCTCCAATTCCGGACGCACCGCATCCACGGCGTCCCGCACCACGCCATTGACGTCGATCACTTGCTTGCGAATGTCGATCTTGCCCTGCGTCACCCGCGATACGTCCAGCAAATCATCCAGCAGCCGCGCCATCTGCCGCGACTGCCTCAGGATCACATCCGTCGCCAACGTTACCTGCGGATCGAGACCGTTTGTGCACGACAACAGCTCCGTTGCATTCAGCACCGCCCCCAGCGGATTGCGCAGCTCGTGCGACAGCATCGCTAAAAACTCGTCGCGTCGAATGACCGCTTCCCGCGCCTGCCGCTCTGCATTCTTCTGCTCTTCAATGTCTTTCGAAAGGCTCGCAATGCCGATCGGCGCACCGTTTTCATCCTGCAGCACCGACAACGTCAACAAGATCGGCGCCGTGTGCCCTGCCCGATCCTGCCGCACGAGTTCCACATTTCGTACGTGCTCACCCTGCCGGCACCGCTGCCGCAGGGCCTCGGCCTTTGCCACGTATTCCGCCGGCACCAACTTGCTCACCGGCTGGCCAATCATCTCCTCACGCGACCAGCCGTACGATCGCGCCGCCTCGGCATTCAGCTCCGTAATGCGACCTTCCAGGTCCTCGATAATGATTGGGTCCGCCCCGTCCATGAACACCTTCGACAGCCGCCGCAGCTGATCCTCGGTCTGCTTGATGCCACCGATCTCGATCAGCGTCAACACCGCGCCGTCCACCTGCCCTTTGCTGTGATACGGCAACACACGCAGCAAATACCAGTTGCCGCTCCGGTCCTGCACATCCTTCTCGAACGGCGCCTCCGTCTCCACGACCCGTTCGACTTCCGCCAGCAAATCCTTGTACAGTATGTTGTGGGCAAACGTCTCGATGCTCCGCCCAATATCCTGCGGCAAAATCTGAAATGTGCGATATATCTGCGGCGTGAACTTGCGAATGTGCAGGTCGCGATCCAGGAAGATCGTCCCGATCTGCGTGCTCCGCAACAAGTTGTCCATGTCGTCGGTCAGCTCGGTCAGCTCCGTGATCTTCCGCTGATGCTCGGCGTTAACCGTGTATAACTCCTCATTCACCGAGTGCAGTTCTTCATTCGTGCTCTGCAGCTCTTCGTTCGATGCGACCAGCTCTTCATTCGTTGCCTGGAGCTCTTCGTTCGTCGTCTCCATTTCCTCGATCGTGGCCTGCAGATTTTCCTTCGTATAACGAAGTTCATCCTCGACATCCGCGAGCCGATCCCGCGATGCCTGCTCCATGTCGACGGCAGTCGCCGGCACCACCGGCTGCGGCCGCTTCACCTGCGGCTCGAATGCGATCAAAAAGTACTCATCGCCCGTGCTCTGAATCGTCACCGGCTGCACCGAAAGCCGCAGGTGCTCGCCATCAGCGAGCGATCGCAACGCCACATTCCCGTACACAATCGGCTGCTTCTCCTTCGCAGCCCGCTGAATCGCCCCGGCCAGCGCCATCTTCAAATCCGGCTCCACCAGCTCGAGCACATCGGTCGTCGGCCGCCCGTCTCGCACGGCTAGAAACTTCCCGGCGCCCGCAAACGAATGAATCAACTCTCGCCGATCATTGATCAGCAAACTCGGCGGCACGTACCGATCCAGCAGCACGTCATACGCCCGGAGCAGATGCAAATCCGGAAGCGCCCTCCCATCCGACGACGGCACGCCCGACGACGCCCGCCACCGCCCCAAACTGCTCGCCGTGGGCAGCCGGAAATCCGTCGGCAACCTCACATCGCGCCGCTTCCGAAAAATCTTCCAATGCCGATCGACCACATCGAACTCATCCGCGATCTCGCCCGGGCTCTCGCTCGGCCCCAGAAACAAAAACCCGTTCGTCTTCAGGCCGAAGTGGAATAGCGAAATCGCTTTTTTCTGCGCATGCGGCTGCAGGTAAATCAGCATGTTCCGGCAGCAAATCAGATCGATCTTCGTGAACGGCGCATCCTTAATCACGTTATGCGGCGCGAACACGATCATCTTCCGCAGGTCCGGCAGGACCTGGTAGTTCGCGCCGCGCCGCATGAAATACTTTTCCAACCGCCCAGTCGTCATGCCTTTGAGCGATTCTTCCGCGTAAACACCCGCACTAGCGAACTCCAGCGACGACTGATGCACGTCCGTCGCGAAAATCTTTACACGCGCTTGTTTACCCCGCGACGCCATCGCTTCATGCAACAAAATTGCTACGGAATACGCCTCTTCACCCGTCGCACAACCGCTAATCCACACCCGCAATTCGTCATCTTTCGCCAGCCGATGGAGCAGCTGCGGAATGACTTCGCGTTCTAACTCTTCAAAGGCGGCCTCGTCGCGAAAGAACCGCGTCACGCCGATCAACAAGTCCTTGTATAGCGCGTTGAGCTCCTCGCTGTCGCTCCGCAATCGCTGCAAATACTCGTGCAAATTGGGCGTTCGCGTCAGCTGGAGACGCCGCTCCACTCGCCGCGCCACCGTGTTCGGCTTGTAATAAGAAAAGTCGATGCCGTACGCCCCGTGCAGCACTCGAAACACTTCGCGAATACTGTCGTCGCCGAGCCCCGACTCATCGCCCTCGAACGCATTAGCCACGAGCGGCGAACCACGCATGTAGTCCAAAATAGCCCGCCCCATCTCACTCGGCGGCAGAATCGCGTCCACCACGCCCGTATCGATCGCCGCCCGCGGCATCCCATCGAAGTTCGCCGTCGATTCATCCTGCACAATCACGAACCCACCCGCCTCGTGAACGGCGCGAATCCCCCGCGAGCCATCGCTCCCAGTCCCCGAAAGAATGACCGCAATCGCATTGTGCCCACACTCAGTCGCCAGCGATCGCAGAAACGTATCGATCGGCAAACTCAGCCCCTGGGCCGGATCCTTATCGGTCAGCAGCAATCGCCCCGCCGACACGATCATCTCCTTCTTCGGCGGAATGAGATAAATCGACCCCGGCTCGATCGCCATGCCGTCCGTCACCCGATGGATTGCCAGCTTCGTATGCCGCGCCAAGAGCTCGTTCATCAGGCTCTTGAAATCCGGCGACAAATGCTGCACCACAACAAACGCCAGCCCGCTCTCCGCCGGCATGTTGTCGAAGAACTTCTCCAGCGCCTCCAGGCCCCCCGCCGATGCCCCCAGAGCCACCACGTACAAGTCATGCGAAACCGCAGCGGCTTCCGGCCGCTGCGCTTGAACCGCCAGGTCGTCCGAGACACTTATCAATCCCGAGTTTGCTGATTCCATACAACTGCCGCGCGACAGCCAAGAATGTCTGCCGCCTTGGGGCCCATATTGCGCTACGAAACAAGGTTCACCGCCAGAGCTGCCTTGGCGGCCACCATGCATTTAAAGCGCCAAATTGCTAAGGCGCAGAATTCTATACATAGCGCTACGCCTTACGACAATCTGCACCAAATGGGTGGTCAGCAACTGATCGATATGGAGTAGGCGCATCCATTCCAGCCCACGCCGCGTTCCCATTAGCTCGCCAGCCCGGCACTTCCCCGGTAGCACGGACATATCTGTCCGTCCGCACGCCCACCTGAACCATGCGTAACGACGAACGCGCTTTCCCAATCCATCTTCCGGCTCCCTCCTCCGCCGCGGGGAGGGATCAAACGAGCACGGGCGACCTAAGTCGCCTGTGCGCAGTGCGATAGCCACTTCGCGGAGCGAAATGGGAGGGGGCAGCCCTCCACGCGCCTCGCCATCAATGCACACCCATGCCCGCCAATTAGCCGCCGGGCGCTAGCCCGCGGTTCTTTGAAACAGACTGTGTTCGCCCAACCATCGTCGAACACCTACCAAAAAACAAAAAGCGGGCTGGCTCAAAGGAGCCAACCCGCTTGTAGGTTTCATTTGACCAGCCGCTTCCCGCGTGAGGGAAGGAGGCTTCTGGCAAACTACTTGTTGCAACCGCAATCGCTGCCGGCGGCGCTGTCGCAGCCACCTTCGCAACCGCAGTCACTCGAGCACGACGGGCAGCACGGGCAGTAGACCTTCACCGTGCAGGGCACTTGCTTGCACACGCAGTGGGGCACGCAACGGGTAACCGTGTACGGCACGCACTTCGGCACGCACTTGTAGCACTTGATGGTCTTCTGGTAGCACACCGGCTTGCACACCGTGTAGCACACGGTGCGGGTGCGTTGCTCAGGAACCATATGGCACACCTTGTAGCAGCAGGTCCGCTGCTCGGGCACCATGTGGCAAACCTGGTAGCAGCACGTGCGGGTGCGTTGTTCCGGCACCATCTTGCAGACCTTGTACTCGCAGGTGCGCTGTTCTGGCACCATGCGGCAGGTCTTCCAGCACACCGTGCGGGTCCGCTGTTCCGGCACCATCTTGCAAACCTTGTATTCGCAAGTGCGTTGCTCGGGAACCATATGGCACACCTTGTAGCAGCAGGTCCGCTGCTCGGGCACCATGTGGCAAACCTGGTAGCAGCACGTCTTCGTGCGTTGCTCGGGGACCATTTTGCAGACCTTATACGTGCAGGTCCGCTCTTCCGGTACCATGTGGCAGACCTTGTAGCAGCAGGTCTTCGTCCGAGTTTCGCATTCCCAACGCGTGCAGCAGATTTCCTTCTCGCAGCATTCCGACACCCAACGCTTCTTGCAGCACTTCCGCGGCGGGCATTGGATGCATTCCGTCTTGCACTCGCCTGGGCAGTAGCGGCAGCAGCAAGAGCACGGATCGTACGTCCACGTACCCGGTTCACGCCACGTCTTCTTCACCACCGGACCCGGAACTTCGTACTCTTCCGTTTCCCAATGGCCTGTCGGCACCTGGATCGTCTTGGTGTAGGTCACCGGCTTGCGAACGTTGTAGCAGATCTCGCGGGTCTTCGTTTCCCACACCGGCTTGCACACCGTGTAGTTATGGCACCGCTCTTCCCACACCGGCTTGCACACCGTGTAGCAGATCTCGCGGGTCTTCGTCTCCCAGCACGGCTTGCACACCGTGTAGCAGCGGGTCTTGGTTTCCCAAACCGGCTTGCACACCGTGTAGCAACGCGTCCGAGTTTCCCACACCGGCTTGCACACCGTGTAGCAAACTTCCTTGCTGTGGTTTTCCCACACCGGCTTGCACACCGTGTAGCAACGCGTCCGGGTTTCCCAGCACGGCTTGCAGACGGTGTAGCAAATCTCGCGGGTCTTCGTTTCCCAGCACGGCTTGCAAACAGTATACGTGCGGGTCTTCGTTTCCCAGCACGGCTTGCAGACCGTATAGCAAATCTCGCGGCTGCGTTGTTCGGGCACGTACTTCACGCAGTTAATTACCCGATCTTCGCAAACCCGCTCCCAGCACGTTTTATAACACGTGAATTCCTGCTTCTCATATTCGATGCAGTGAATCGTTTTCATTACTGTGTGGCACTGCACTTGGCAGCACGGGTCACAGCAACTGTAACGCGCGACTCCGCAGAACCCGGCATTCGCTTGGGCTGGAGCAAGCGAGAGCGCGGCGGCCGCGGCTAGCGCAACCATCCATCCTTTCATGTTCCTTCGCCTCCTGTAACTCAGATCGTTGGGAGAATCCAATTGGGCTGGTCTGGACGGACACTCGATCCGCCAATAGGTAATTCGGGCCGTGAAATCAACGCACCTTAGCCGAACTATGCAAATTCACCAGACAACCCCATTGACTCATTTTTTCGATCCGTTACGCCTTCGCCGATCGCAACCTCCTGCCCAGCCATCACTTGCGATACGGCCCTGCCGTTCGGTTCCGATTATTCCGTGACGCACCCAACCCGCCTGTAGCGAATCCACCGACAGTCCCCAATAAACCGGCGCAGCCTACCTCCTCCGCCACTGCCCGGCGTGGCTGCCTTATGAAGACGCGCCCGCCCTATTACAGGGCTTGCCCTGCTTTTATTAGGGGTGGCTGGGGTCGAGCCGCAGGCGAGCCCCCAGTGCCCCGCCATCACCCCACCGCGCCCCGGGGTGGCTGGGAATCGAGCCGCAGGCCAGCCCCCCCAGTGCCCCGCACTCTGCATCTCCACGGGGTGGCTGGGGTCGAGCCGCAGGCGAGCCCCCAGTGCCCCCCGCCATCACTCCCCACCGCGCCACGGGGTGGCTGGGGTCGAGCCGAAGGCGAGCCCCCAGTGCCCCGCCATCACCCCCACCGCGCCCCGTTTACCCCCGCCGCGCCAGCCAAGCGCACCGCACCACCACGGGAGGTCCCACCACCGTTCCTCGCAACAGCAATACTAAGCCCCCCAAACAACCCCACCTCCAGCCCCGTTCACGGGGCTTTTCGTCGCAGGGCTTGAGCCGGCACCACCGAACCGCACATCGCAAATTTTTTCGCCACCCGGCTACAAATCGTTGTGGACAAATGTATACAATCTGCCTATATTGAACCCCGCGCCTCATCCGTCTCCCCCGCTCTTTGATAACTCGACCAAACCCATCTCGCACGCATCGTCGCTGCGCTCGTGCCGCCGCGCTTCTCCGCCGCGTCGCGATCCACCGCCGCTGCGCTTTAAACGCGCGAAATGCCATCACCGAGTCGCGCCGCGATTGTGCTACGCCTCCCCGCAGTAAATTCCGGCACCGTCAGCCAGAAGTGCTTTTCCGCCAAACACTTCGGCGAATAGGCCTCTGGAGTTTTGCAATAAAAAATGCGTTTCGTCAGGCATTGCAAAACCCAGCCCCGCATAGTCCAACCCTCTGGGCTGGGGGCCGCAACGCTAGGGCTCAAGTTCCCTACTCCGCCCCTCAACCGCCACGCCATCTCCCGCTTGCTGCCCCAGGGGGGTTCTCTTACAGTAGTGTGGCCTTTTCGCAGTACACGCCGCACCCCCACTCGTCGGGCCTACGTTGCACTCCTCGAAGCCAAAGTCTCCAGCGGGCCCTCGCGACGTCCCGACCGTAGTGGTCAGCCGGCTCAGCCTCTACCTGCGCGAACTCCAGCACCTGGTCCGCGCCGGCCGCGCCACCGTGAGCTCCAGCCAGCTCGCCACGCTCTTCGGCTTCACCGACGCCCAGGTCCGCAAGGACCTCGCCTATTTCGGCCACTTCGGCCACCCCGGCATCGGCTACCGCTGCGACGAACTCATCGCTGAAATCCGCCGCATCCTCGGCACCGATCGCCAGTGGACCGTCACGATGATCGGCGTCGGCAATATGGGCCGCGCCCTCCTGCGGTACAAGGGATTTCCAGCCCAAGGCTTCCGCGTCGTGGCCGCATTCGACAGCGATCCCCGCGTCATCGGCCGCGAGGTCGAAGGCATTCCGATCTACGATCCCGCGAATCTCGCCGAAATCGTGCATCGAGAACGCATTCAACTCGGCATGATCACCGTGCCCGCCGCCAACGCCCAACAAGCGGCCGACCAGCTCGTTGCCGCCGGGATCGCGGGCATCGTGAACTTTGCCCCAGTTGCCCTGTCCCTTCCAGAGCACGTGAGCCTTGTCGGCGTCGATCTCACGACGGAACTCGAACAACTCGCGTTCTCCGTTGCCAATCGCAGCCGAACGCGCTAAAGTGGTGAGCTAATAGCTGTTAGCCATTAGCAATTAGCCGGAGAGCTGGACGTGCCCATGCTCTCGTCTGGCTAAGAGCTAATAGCTGACAGCTAACAGCTCCCTTACCCCGTGGTGTAATGGTAACACTAGGGATTTTGATTCCCTCATTCCAGGTTCGAGTCCTGGCGGGGTAGCTTTATATTGGGCTGTCGGTTCGCGGCTATCAGCACAGCTGGTTTTCCGGCCGATAGCCGACAGCAGAAAGCCGACAGCCCAACGCATGCTTGAATCCGCCGAAGCCCAGTTCGCCGTCGCCGTCGTCCGCGAAGCCGCTCTCCTGGCCCGCCGCATCCAACGCGACATGGTCACCGAGGCCATCACGAAGGACGACCACTCCCCAGTCACCGTTGCTGACTTCGCCGTTCAAGCCCTCGTTTCCCGCCGTCTCTCGGAACGATTCCCCGGCGCCAAACTCGTTGGCGAAGAGCAAGCCGACGCCTTACGAAAACCAGAAGCCAAGACCACACTCGAGCAGATCGCCAAATTCGTGCAAAGTGCCATCAGCGACGCCACGCCGGCGGACGTCTGCAACTGGATCGACCACGGCAGCGGCGACGCGGGCCGCGAGTTCTGGACACTCGACCCCATCGACGGCACCAAGGGCTTCCTCCGCCGCGAGCAGTACGCTGTTGCCTTCGCGCTCGTCCGCGACGGCCGAGTCCAACTAGGCGTCCTCGGTTGCCCAGAACTCCACGGCGGCACACTCCACACCGCCGCCCGCAGCCAAGGCACTTGGCAACAACCACTCGTCGGCGGCACTTGGCAACAGGTGAATGTCTCCCCGAGATCGAAAGGCAGCGAGGCTCGCATTCTCCGCTCCGTTGAGAAGTCTCACACAAACGTCGACGAAATCAGCCAACTAGCAGCGAAACTGGGAACAACTGAAGCACCGATTGGCATGGATAGCCAAGCCAAGTACGCGGTCCTGGCCTCGGGTGGCGGCGACGTCATGCTCCGCCTGCTGTCGCCCTCGCGGCCCGACTATCGCGAGAAGATTTGGGACCAAGCGGCCGGCTCGATCGTCACCGAAGAAGCCGGCGGCCGAATTACCGATCTCGACGGCAAACCCCTCGACTTCTCCCACGGCCGCACGCTGGCCCAGAACCGAGGCATCGTCGCCTCCAATGGCCACCTGCACGCCGCCGTCCTGGAAACGCTTCGCACAATCGGGGCGTAGGCACAATGTAGCAGGCACGCTTCGCGTGCCGTCGCTCGCGATTCATTTGACTTTCGTTGCGAAGTGCTGGTTACGGCACGCGGAGCGTGCCTACTACAATCGCCCGTTGACCACGCGTGCTCAAAGCGCTATCCTACAAGGCTCCCCATCGCCTCGAACGGCCCGGGATTGTTGGGGATTTTTCACAAGGCCGAATGTTTTTTCTAACGCCGGACGGTCGCCGCGGCGACACTTAGCCGGTGTGCCAAGGAGTTACCTTTGTCTGCACTCGTTAAAGATCTGATTGAAGCGGGCGTTCACTACGGTCACCGCGCAAGCCGTTGGAACCCCAAGATGCGGCCGTACATTTACGCCCGCAAGAACCTGATTCACATTATCGACGTCCGCGAAACGGTCCGCGGTCTCTTGCGTGCGAAGAAGTACCTCACGCAGCTAGCCTCGCAAGGCAGCTTGATCCTGTTCGTCGGCACGAAGCGTCAAGCTGCCGACGCGATTGAACGCGAAGCGGGCCGCTGCGGCATGCCGTTCGTCAACGATCGTTGGTTGGGCGGCACGCTCACCAACTTCCGTACGATCCGTAGCCGGCTCGGCCGGCTTGAAGAACTCGAAGACGTCAAGAATACCGACAAGATCAACACCTACTCGAAGAAGGCCCAGTCGGCGCTCACGCGTGAATATCGCAAGATGTTCCGCAATCTCAACGGTATTCGCACGATGAGCCGGCTGCCGGAATGCCTGGTTATCGTCGACCCGAAAAAGGAAAAGAACGCGGTCAGCGAAGCCCAGAAGCTGGGTGTCGCGACCGTCTCGCTGATCGACACGGACTGCGATCCGGATTTGGTCGACCTGCCCATCCCCGGCAACGACGACAGTATGCGGTCGATCGAACTGATCGTGAAAATGCTCGCCGACGCGATCCTGGCCGGCAAGAACCGCGCGGCTGTTGAGAGCCAACACGCGGCCGAAGGGGCCGAAGTGGCAATGGCCTAGTTGACACCGCGCTGTGGCCGGTCTCCCGACCGAGCCACATTCGCGGACCATAGGTCTCCAGCTACGCCGCTGAGACCGCCGGTCGGCGCGAGTGCGAGGTCGGAGACCCGCGCCCATCGCATTACAAACAACGCATTCATTCACTCGACGCACAGCGTCGACGTCTTGCGTCCCCACGCAGAGCCCGCTACGGCGGATCTTCGACGTGGCGACGAGTTAGCGATATTGAGGAGTTTATTCAATGGCAGAGATTACAGCAGCGATGGTCATGAAGCTGCGCGACGAGACGGGACTTCCCATGATGGACTGCAAGAAAGCTTTGCAGGAATCATCAGGCGACTTCGAGAAGGCGAAACAGACGCTGCGTGAGAAAGGCATCAAGCTGATGGCGATTCGGTCGGATCGCCCTACCGAAGAAGGCCGCATCGCCGTTTACACGAGCCTCAACCCAGGCGTCGGCGCCTTGGTCGAACTGCAAGTGGAATCGGCGCCCGTCGCGAAGCACGAAGAGATCGTCGCCTTAGCGAACGACCTGGCGAAGCAATTGGCCACGGGCCCAGGCGCAAAGACGCCAGACGAGCTGTGGGCCCAACCAGCGCCGAGCAAGAAGGGCCAGACGCTTCGTGACTGGAAGGACGAGATCGAAGGCAAGATGCGCGAAGTGCTGCGGTTGTCGCGAGTGCTGCGTGTCGACGCACCGTCGGGCGGCTACGTTCATCACGACGCCAAGAGCGGCGTGCTGCTTCAAGTAGAAGGTGGCAACGACGAACTCGCCAAGAGCATTGCCATGCATGTCGCGGCCATGAAGCCCAAGGCGACAACCAAAGAGGAACTCGACAAGGCGCTGGTCGACAAGGAACGGGCGATCCTCACCGAGCAGGCTAGGAACGAAGGCAAGCCGGACAACATTATCGAGAAGATGATCGAAGGCCGCATGCGGAACTTCTACGCTGAGCACGTGCTCGCGGAGCAGCCGTTCGTGAAAGACGACAAGCAAACCGTTGCCAAGGTGGCTGCGGCGGGCGGCATGAAGCTCGTGAAGTTCATCCGCTGGCAATTGGGCGAAGCGAGCGGCGAAAAGCCAGCCGCTTAAGTAGAATCCTGACAGCCCTGGCGAAAGCCGGGGCTTTTTTGTGCTGGGGGGCGATTGCACGAGTGGCCCGGCACATTGAGAATTACAGGCGGTCTTGGACTCCGCCTCAACAGTCACTGGCGAATACCATGTCATCGAGCCCTTACCGTCGTATCTTGCTCAAGCTCTCTGGCGAAAGCTTTGTCCCCTCGGGACAGCGGGGCATTAGTATGCAAGAGGTGGTCGACATCGCCGGCCAGGTGCAGCGCGCGGCGCAGCTCGGCACCGAAATCGCCATCGTCATCGGCGGCGGCAACATCCTGCGTGGGGCGCAATTCACAGCCGGGAATTCGAGCATCCAGGAAGCAACCGCCCACTACATGGGAATGTTGGCGACCGTCATCAACGGCCTCGCCCTGCAGGATGCGCTGGAGTCGCTGAAGTGCCAGACGCGTTTGATGACGGCCATCCGCATGGATGGTGTTGCCGAGCCATTCATTCGCCGTCGCGCGCGGCGGCACCTCGAAAAGGGTCGCATCGTCATCCTCGCCGGCGGCACGGGGGCGCCATTCGTCACGACCGATACGGCTGCGGCTCAGAAGGCGATGGAGATCGGCGCCGACATCCTCATGAAGGCCACGCGCGTCGACGGCGTATTCAGCGCCGACCCCGAGAAAGATACAACCGCAACGCTGTTTCACCGGCTAACGTACAACGAAGTCCGCGAGCGGAATCTTCGCGTGATGGACCCCACGGCCATCGCGCATTGCATGGAACACGATCTGCCGATCCTGGTGTTCAATTACCGCCTCGACGGCAACATCGAACGCGCGGTCCGCGGTGAGGATATTGGAACGTTAGTCAGCAGTACGGCTGTGGTGAAGAAGTGAATGAAGGATGCAGGATGTGGGATGCCGGGGGCGGGGACGGATGTTTGGCCTCCCTGCTCCCCGAATCCCGCATCCTCCATCCTGGAGAAATCAATGAGCGCTGAAGAAATACTACTCGATGCCGAAGAGCGGATGGAAAAGGCTCTGGCGAAGTTGAAGCAGGACCTCACCGGCATTCGCACCGGGCGGGCGAACCCGGGCATGGTCGATTCGCTGCGTGTGGAGGCGTACGGTTCGCCGGTGCCGATCAAGACGATTGCCAGCGTGAGCGCCCCGGAGCCACAGCAGCTGGTGATTCGGCCGTTCGACCCGGGCACGATCAAGGACATCGAAAAGGGCATCATCGCCAGTGACTTGGGCCTCGCACCGCAGAGCGATGGCAAGGTGATTCGGCTCAACATCCCGCCGCTCTCGGGCGAAGTACGCCGCAAGATGGTCGCTCGCACGAAGGAGCTTGCCGAGGAAACGAAGGTCGCAATTCGCAACGTCCGCCGCGATGCGAACAAACAGGCCGAGCAAGAAGAAAAGGATAAAGAACTCACCGAAGACGAGTGCTCATCAACTAAGGAAGAGATTCAAACGCTTGTGAAAAAGTTCGAAGACAAAGCCAACGACTTGGCGAAGGCGAAAGAAGCCGAGGTGATGAACGAATAGCGGAGTTGTTTCAATTCGCCGCG
>JAXMBH010000005.1:0-312066 GCA_046349975.1 Pirellulales bacterium | reverse complement strand
CATTGAGTACGCGGCGCGAGGGGATGTATGCCATAACGTCGTTGGTGTAGGCCGAGACCCATGTTTTGCCTGGACCGAGCTCGGCTTTGAGGCGGAGGGAGTAGTCGACGACGGACTCGCCGCCCAGGAAGATCCAGGTGAGGTCGTCGCCGAGCTTCCACGCGTGTATTGGAAACGGATAGGATTGCGCCAGGCCCCCGTTGCGATCCCATTCGGCGAGCAGGTACTTGGCCCACGGCGATTCGGGTATCTGGCCGCGGGCGGCGTCGGCTTCGAGCTGGGAACGCGTGGGCAGCGCAGCGAACGGCAGGTCGATCTCGGCGAAGGCAGTCGTGAGCGTTGGTGCGAGTGGTTTCAGCTTCGTGTTGAGCGCGGCATCGGCGCCGTCGGCGAATTCGGCGCCGTATTTTTCCATGAGGGCGATCGAACGGCGGGGGAGCGGGTTCTGATCGCCGCCGCAGCCGGCGACGAACATGGCGATCGCGCCTGGGTGACGGCGTTCGAGTTCATTTTGCGCGGCGCCGGGCCAATCGGCCGAAATAAAGTAGTCGCTGAGCACGGTGGCGTGGCAGGCGTAGCCACCGACGATTGCGCGGAGCTGGTCGTCGCTGCCGCGGACCGCGAGCACGGGCAGTTCGTGATCCGTTGGGCCGTTGAGTTTGCCCGCTTCGCGAAGGTTGGGGACCTGTGCTTCCGGATTATTGCGGCGATTGACGGCGAACCCGGCCTCGCCGATGCCCCATTCGAGCTGTGCCGGCTGGAGTGTTTTGAGGGCGTCGCCAACGACATCGACGAGTCGGTCCATTAGTTTTTGCTTGTAGTCGGTCACGCGGCGTGTCTGATCGGGGTCGAGGTTGAACATCGGCACGAGGTTGCCGCGCAGGACGGGGCCGCTGTGCGTGTGCGAAGTCGAGAGCACGATATCGGGCCGAGCGAAGCTGAATTTTTCCTTGAGTCGCGCGCAGACGGTCGACGAAAGCTCGCGATCGATTCCGATGAGGTCCATTGTGACGAGCACCGCGTGATGGCCGGCGGCATCTTGAATGACGAGCGCTTTGGCCCAGAGGTCATCGTGTTTGGTGGTTGCGGGCTTGTCGCGAGCGGCGTAGCCAGAAAGCCAAATCGGCAACTCGGGCGTGATGTTCACCTTTGCCGCACCGGCTTGCCAGTTGGTATGTACTGCAAATGCGATCGGCGAGACAAGCAGCACAATCAATGCGATGAAGATGATTCTGGACATGGCTTCCCGTTATTGTTTGTGAATGACTCGCGCAAAGGAGAAAAGACGCCACTGAAGGCAGAAAAAGAAGCTTGGATTTAGTACGGTTCTAACAGGAGGAAACAGAGAGAACGGAGTTTCAAGACTTCTCTGTTTTCTCTGTGATTTCCTGTTCAAATTCCTAGCTTAGCGTCTTGCCTTGGCGTGAGGCGATCCGGCCGAGGCCGAATCCTTATTCTCATACACGATCTTGCCGCCGACGATGGTCATTTGAATCGGAACTTTATCGATATTTGCCGGAGGCGTCAGGAAGAGGTTTTGGCCGAGGATGACGACGTCGGCGAGTTTGCCGGGTTCGAGCGAGCCGAGTTTTTGTTCGTTGAAGGCGGCGTAGGCAGCATCGATGGTGTATGCCCGGAGGGACTCTTCGACGCTGATCTTCTGCTCGGGCACCCAGCCGTTCGGGTTTTTGCCGTCGAGCGTGCGGCGGGTGACGGCGGCGAAGATGCCTTCCAAGGGCGTCGGTGGGGCGACGAACCAGTCGCTGCCGAAGGCGAGCTTCGCGCCAGTATCGAGCAGGGACCGGAACGCGTACGTGGTTGCGCAGCGCTTGGCGCCGATGGAGCGTTCGGCCCAGCGGCCATCATCGATCGCGTGGTACGGTTGCATGCTGGCGATGACGCGCAGTGTGGCGAAGCGTGGAATGTCCTCTGGAGCGATGTGCTGCGCGTGCTCGATGCGAAATCGGCGGTCGCGATTGCCGTTGGCCTTCGCAACGCGCTCGTAGATATCGAGCTGCGTGCGAATCGCGCGGTCGCCGATCGCATGGACGACGACTTGCAGGCCGGCGCGGTCAGCGCCCATCGTCCATTTTTCGAGATCTTCCGGCGTGTTGACGAGGAGGCCGCGGTCGTTCGGCGTGTCGCTGAACGGTTCGAGAAAAGCTGCTGTGTGGGAGCCGAGCGAGCCGTCGACGAAGCCTTTGAGGCCGCCGGTCTGGAGCCAATCGCTGCCGCGGCCGCGTTCTTTGACGTCGGTAGCGAGCTTTTCCCATTGTTCGAGCGGTGTGCAGGCGTAGATGCGAGTTTTCATCAGACCGCGGCGCTCCGCGAGGCGGAATACTTCGAGCTGCGGCCAATTGCCCATGTGGTGCACGCTAGTGACGCCGCGGGCGGCGAGATAGTCCATGGCGGCGACGGTGGCGTCGAGTCGTTGCTGCAGCGTGGGGTCGGGCTGGGCACGGTCGATGAGCGACATGGCGTTGTCTTTGAAAACGCCGGTGGGGTGGTGTTTGTCGTCACGGACGATTTCGCCGCCGGCAATGTCTTTCACATCATCATCGACTTTGGCCGCGCGCATGGCGGCCGTGTTGGCGAGCGACATGTGGCCGTCGAGGCGGTTGATCCACACGGGATTGTTGGGCGTAACAGAGTCGATCCAATCGCGCGAGGGCAACTCGCCGCCCCAGAGCGTGTGGTCCCAATCGCCGCCAGTGATCCAGGCGTCGGCTTCGGTCTGTTTGGCAAATTCGGCGATGCGGCTCACAAATTCGTCCTTGGTCTTCGCATCGCGCAATTGAACGGAGGCAAGGCGGAGGCCGCCATCGATAAGATGGATGTGGGAGTCGATCAGGCCGGGGACGACCATGCCGGCGCTGGCGTTGATGATTCGCGTGTTGCCGTCGCGGAATTTGCGTACCTCGTCGCATGAACCGACGGCGAGAATTTTGTCGCCGCGGATGGCCACAGCGTCGGCGCGCGGTTGGTGGATGTCGCCCGTCCAGATGGCGCCTTCGATGATGATCGTGGCTGGCGCACGGTCGTTTGAGCGGGCTGTTTCCGAGTTGACCAGCATGAGAAACACAGCGACGAGCAAAATGCGGCGGGGCATACAGGCGATCCAAAGCTTACAACGTAACGCGGCTTCAGGTTTTTGGTAGCGGCCAACGTTTTCCAGTGTAGCGGCGCAGGAGCGACAACAATACTCATGCGGCGGTGAGGGGAATGATGATGGCGACTGTCGGATTAAAACGGGGGAAATCACCGTTCGATGATGGCGATGCTATTGATCTCGATCCGAGGGACCGTGAACGAAACGCATTGGCCTGTGGAAGCTGGGGTCGTATTGAAGCTGAGTTTCCCGGTGGTCGCGGTCGGATCTGCCGATTCGAGGTGGAGGGAGCGAACCAAACCGGGGGGCACGATCACTTCAACTCTCACATTCTCGGCAGCTGTGACAATGTCTGCGAACGAAGATTGTCGCCGCACGTTGAGGTTATACAGATGCACGATGACTCGATTCGGCTGATCTTGGACGACGGCGCGGATGGTCGATGGGCCGGCGATCGTAATTGACGGGGCAGCGAGGTTGCTGCGCAACGATGCCAACCAGTCGGGCGAATCCGCAGTCACGATTTTGCCGCCGGAGCGTTGGAAGCGATTGACAGCCGACGTCTCGAGCGGATTGAGTATCGCTTTCGACTCGATCAGCAGCCCGGCGCCAGTGGCGGGCAAGTGAGTTGGATCGAAGTCGTCATCACCAATGGCGCGATACTGAATGTTCGCCTGGGTTAATGCGGCTGCGATACCGGATGCCGCACATTGATCGGTCTCAACCCAGCGACGAAAGGGCAAGAAGAGGATTACATCGGCGCGAGGCGAGGTGTCATTGAGCAAGAGTTCGTGACGGCGCAGGAACTCGGCCTGCGGCCGAACCGCTGCGATCATTCGCGTGCGCTCAGATTCTGGCCAGGTCGGCCAGGCAAGATAGGATGCGCGATGGGCCGCCGCCTCGGCCATTGCGAGTCGCATGAGGTTGGGCGGCGTGTGGTAATCGCCGCCGGCGATCGTAACGGCCACGACAGGCTTGCCATGGCTAAGCGCGTGCAGTAGTTCGTATGTAGGTCCGTACTCGTAAGTGCGGCCGTCCGCCTCCACACGTGGCTGAGTGCCCATGTCTTCCACGACCACGTAGTCTTCTGCTTTGCTGAGTTCGCGGATGTTGTAGCCGTAAGTGCGGCTTTGTGAGAAGAGTGCATCTGGCGAATTCAGGCTGTTATTGCAGGTGATGATCGCTGGGGGACTGATGGTGCGGGCGAATTCGCGCATGTCGGCAAGGAAATCGCGGGCGATCGTAGCGCGGAATTGCAGGAAGAGTTGGGGGGCTGAATCTGCGAGTTTGCGCAGCGCTTCTGTGTCGGTTGCGGCTCGCTCGTTGATGGGATGCTCGGCGCGGTTATTGCAAAAGTTCGCAAAGGCACGCATGCAGTGCGGGCAATAGCAGCCAAGGGGATGAACGGTAGGATTGTCGAAGAACAAACCGCCGTGGCCCGTTTCCAGTTGGTGGCGCACCATGACGTGCTGATACTTTCGCCAGTCCGGGTTGCTCATGCAGGCTGGGACGTAGTCGCCGCCGTACCACGAAGGCAGCGGCTGGCCGTGGCGATTCTGTTGTCGCCATTCGGCGGGCGGCGTGTTGAATTGTGCACGGAATTCGGAGGACCAATTCTTGTCGAACGTGGCGAGCTTGACGATCGAGGTGGCGCAGAGGTAACCGATCGAAAGTTCGATGCCCCGCGCGCGGGCGTGGCGGTTGTAGTCGGAGGTTGACTTGAGTAGTGCCGTGAATTCATCCGGAGCAGGAATGCCGCTATAGCCTGCGCCACCGAGGCCGCCGGTGTAGATAATCGTGGCGCCGCTAGCCGCTGCGGCATCGGCTTGGAAGCTGAACTCGCCCAGATGATCAAAGGCATGGCCAGCACGCCCGACGCGCAGCGCACCCGGGAGTTCCGCGGTTGCTGTTGGCGGAGTTGCGACAACGGCAAGGGAAAGAACCAACAATCGCCACGGCGAGACGGTCAGTTTGTGATGTATGGGCATGGTTCTGGCTGAAGAACTGGGATTGTCGCACCACCCGGTGGTTGGCCCCCAAAACGCTTGGCGATGCCCCCGCGTGGGGTTATCATAACAGCTGCGATGGTTTGCCTGCGGGGACTTCGTTGGCGCGTTCTTGGCGGCGCCGCGGTTCCGTTTCAATCCCACCTAACCTTGGCGGCAAACGCACGTGATGACTGCTGCACCCGATTGGCGTTGGTATGTTGGGGCGCTGGTGTTTGCCGTTGGTTGCTTTGGCGAAGCGACTGCGGCTGAAGGGCCCCTCAAATATAACCGGGACGTTCGGCCGATTCTGGCGGACAATTGTTTTTCGTGCCACGGGCCGGATAGCGCTTCACGCAAGGCGGATCTGCGGCTCGATCGGTCGCAGGCGGCGCTCGACTCTGGGGCGATCGTGCCGGGCGACCCAGATGGCAGCGAGGCCATTGGGCGGATTATGTCCGGCAATCCAGAAGAGGTGATGCCGCCGCCTGTGACGAAAAAGGCTTTGACCGACGAGCAGAAACGGATCCTGGCGCGATGGGTGAAGGAAGGCGCGGAATATGAGCCGCATTGGTCGTTCATTGCGCCGCAGCGATCAGCTGTGCCCGCGGTGAAAGCCGCTGCTTGGGTGCGGAATCCGATCGACAGTTTTGTGCTGGCGAAGTTGGAAGCGGCCGGGCTTGCGCCGGCGCCGGAGGCGGATCGACGCACACTCGCGCGGCGTGTAACGCTCGACCTGACCGGGTTGCCGCCGAAACCGGCGGATGTGGAAGCGTTCGTCAGCGATCAATCGCCGGAGGCTTATGAGCGGTTTGTCGATCGGCTGCTGGCGTCGCCGAGGTGGGGTGAGCATCGCGGGCGATATTGGCTCGATGCGGCGCGGTACGGCGATACGCACGGCATTCACATCGACAACTATCGGGAGATTTGGTCGTATCGCGATTGGGTGATCAAGGCGCTCAATGCCAATATGCCGTTTGACGAGTTCACGATCGAGAACCTGGCCGGCGATTTGTTGCCGAATGCGACACTCGATCAAAAGCTCGGCTCGGGTTTCAATCGCTGCAATATTACGACGAGCGAAGGCGGCGCGATACCGGAAGAATACGCCGTGCTATACACGCGGGATCGCACGGAGACGACGGCGAAAGTGTGGATGGGGCTCACGGCAGGGTGCGCCGTGTGCCACGATCACAAGTTCGACCCGCTCTCGCAGCGCGAGTTCTACGCGATGAGCGCGTTTTTCAACAACACGACGCAGCAGCCGATGGACGGCAACATCAAGGATACGCCGCCGATCGTGATGGTGCCGCAGGAGAGCGATGCGAAGCGGTGGGGTGAAGTCGCGAGTGAGATTCCGGCGGCGCAAGCGCAGGTCGATGAGCGGCGCAAGTTGGCCCGCGGCGAGTTTGATGCATGGCTAGCGAAGGCGAAGCCGGAGGATGTGGCTGCGAAGATTCCGACGGACGACCTGGACCTGTACGCACCGCTCGATGAGGGGGGCAAGGCGGTGCGGTATGAAGTTCGGGGGAAGAGGGAAAGCCGGGACTTGCCGTCGACGGTGGAGTGGCGGCCGGGTCGCGTCGCGGCGAATGCCGCGTATTTGAACCAAGGCGAGGTACTGAGTGTGCCGGACGCGGGCGATTTCGACGCGAACCAGGCGTTTTCGTATGCGGCGTGGGTGAAGCTGCCGGCGAACGATGGATCGGGCTCGGTTTTCGCCCGGATGGATGATCAACACGAGTTCCGCGGCTGGGATTTGTGGGTGGAAGGCCGGCGGATTGGAACGCATCTCATCGATCGTTGGCCGCAGAGCGGTATCAAGGTTGTAACCAAAGAGCAACTGCCGGCGGACCAGTGGGTGCACGTCGCGGTGACTTACGACGGGAAAGGCCGGGCGGCGGGCGTGCGGGTGTTTGTAAATGGCCAGCCGCAGCCTACGAACGTGCTTGCGGATTCGCTCAAAGGTTCACTGCGCACGAGCGTGCCGTTCAAGGTCGGCCAGCGGCATACGACGTCGCCGCTGAGCGGCGCGACGATTCAAGACGTGCGCGTGTACAGCCGGTTGCTGGCGGATAGTGAAGTTGCGTCGCTTGGGCAGCTTTCGTTGGCAACGATTGTGGCAACGGCGCCGGAGAAGCGCTGCGAAGGCGATCTCAACAGCCTTTATGATTGGTGGCTGGCAAGTCTCGACCAGAGTTATCAGTCGCTGACCAAGAGGCATGCTGCCCTGGTACGCGAGCAGGCGGATATGCAGGCGCGGGCGACGACGGGGTCCGTGATGCAGGAGCGCGGCGAAGCGCCGGTTGCGTTTGTGCTCAATCGTGGCGAGTACGATCAACGAAAAGAGCAGGTGTCGCCAGATACACCGGCGGCGTTGCCGGCCTTCCCAGCCGATTTGCCGAAGAATCGACTGGGATTTGCCAAGTGGTTGTTGCGGCCGGAGCATCCGCTGACGGCCCGCGTCACGGTCAATCGGCTCTGGAGCGAGGTGTTTGGGGCGGGAATCGTAAAGACGGCGGGCGACTTTGGAGTTTCAGGCGAGTTGCCGGCGAATCAGGAACTGCTGGATTGGCTGGCGGTCGAGTTCCGCGAATCGGGCTGGGATTTGAAGAAGCTGTTCAAGCTGATGGTGACTTCAGCCGCGTATCGCCAAAGCGCGGCGGCGACGCCCGAGAAGCTCGAGAAGGACCCGGAGAATCGTCTGCTGTCGCGCGGGCCGAGGTTTCGCATGGACGCGGAGATGGTGCGGGATTATGCACTAGCGGCGAGCGGCCTATTGAGCGAGAAGATTGGCGGGCCGAGCGTGAAGCCCTATCAACCGCCAGGCGTGTGGGAAGCTGTGGCGATGATCGGCAGCAATACGCGCGACTACAGGCAGGACTCGGGCGAGTCGCTCTATCGCCGCAGCATGTATACGTTTTGGAAGCGCGCGGCGCCGCCTGCATCGATGGATGTGTTCAATGCACCAACGCGCGAAACGTGTACGATGATTCGCGAACGCACGAACACGCCGCTGCAGGCGCTCGTAACACTCAATGATCCCCAGTTCGTGGAGGCTGCGCGGCGGCTGGCGGAGCGGGCGATTGAGTCGAAGGGCGACGTTGATGGGCGAATCGAGTTCATTGCTGAGCGGCTGCTGGCGCGGCCGCTGCGAGCGGAGGAGTTGGCGATCGTGCGTGGCACAGTCGACCGGTTCGATCAGCACTTTGCAGTGGATGGCAATGAGGCGGCGAAGCTGATTACAGTCGGCGAGTCGAAGCCGGATGGGAAGGTGCCGGCAGCGCAACTTGCGACATGGACGATGGTCGCCAATGAGCTCATGAATTTGGATGAGGTGCTGAATAAATAGCCAACCAGTTCTGAGTTGGAGCCGCGTGAAGCTAAGGATGGCCGACGCGGCATAGCCGAAATGGTTTGTTTTGGTACGCCAGAGACAGCTGGGCTGTGTGGGAAACGCCATGACGCAGTTTGAAGAATTCCGCCGGCAGATTTCGCGTCGGTACTTCCTCTCGGCCGGGTCGCATGTACTCGGCACGGCGGCGCTCGCGTCGCTGGTGGGCAAGGCGGGGGCGACATCGGTGGCGGGGGCGGCGGCTGCTGGCGCGAAGCACGCGCTCACGCATTTTGCGCCGAAGGCCAAGCAGGTCATTTACCTGCACATGGTCGGCGGGCCGTCGCAGCTTGATTTGTATGACCACAAACCGGTGATGAAGGATTGGTTCGACAAGGACCTGCCCGAGTCGGTGCGAATGGGCCAGCGGCTCACGACGATGACGAGCGGCCAGGCGCGGTTCCCGATCGCGCCGTCGAAATACAAATTTGAGCGCTGCGGCCAAGGCGGAATGTGGGTCAGCGAGCTGCTCCCGTACATGAAAAAGATGGTGGATGACTGCGTGTTTGTTCGCAGCATGTATACCGAGGCCATCAACCACGAGCCGGCGATCACGCTGATGCAGACTGGCAGTCAGATCACGGGGCGGCCTTGTTTAGGGGCTTGGGCTTCGTACGGATTGGGCGCACTGAACGATAACCTGCCGACATTCGTGGTGATGGTCGCCAAGAGCACGAACACCGAGCAGGTGCAGGCGATTTCGGCACGGTTGTGGTCGAGTGGGTTTCTCTCCGGCACTCATGCGGGAGTTAGTTTTCGCACGGCCGGCGACCCGATTCTATACATCAACGATCCGCCGGGTGTGTCACGCGAAGTGCGGCGGGCAAGCCTCGACGGCGTGAACGCGCTCAACCAGATGAACTATCAGCGGCTGAATGACCCGCAAACCGAGACGCGGATTCAGCAGTATGAGTTGGCGTATCGCATGCAGGCGAGCGTGCCAGAGCTGACCGATCTCGCGAGCGAGCCGGAGTCGACGTATAGGCTGTATGGAGACGCCGCGAAGCAGGCCGGCACGTTTGCGAACACGGCGCTGCTCGCGCGGCGGATGGTCGAGCGCGGCGTGCGGTTCGTGCAGATTTATCACAACAATTGGGATACGCATTCGAACGTTTCCGGGCGGCTGCCGGATCAGTGTCGTGATGTTGACCAACCCTGTTATGGGCTGATACAGGATTTGAAACAGCGCGGCATGCTCGACGAGACGCTGGTGATTTGGGGCGGCGAGTTCGGGCGAACGATTTATTCACAGGGCGGGCTGTCGGCGCAGAATTATGGCCGCGACCATCACCCGCGGTGCTTCACGATGTGGATGGCCGGCGGCGGCTTCAAGGGCGGCACCGTGTACGGCGAAACAGACGACTTTTCCTACAACATCGTGAAAGACCCGGTGCACGTGCGCGACTTCCACGCCACGGTGCTTAACCAGCTAGGCTTCGATCACGAGCGGTTCACCGTGAAGAACCAGGGGCTCGACTTCAGGCTCACCGGCGTGCTGCCGGCTCGCGTAGTGAGCGAAATTCTGGCATAGAGACGGCAGGTGGATCGTAGCTGAATTCGCAAGAATTCAGTTGTGGCGCCAGCGGAGGTCGGCGAGTAACTATCGGCTTTCCGACTTTTGCGTATCGAAATTAGTTGGCCGCGCGAACCTCCGGCAGAGCCGGGGGCTGACGGGCGATGGTCCGTCGTTACAATGGGCGGATTGGCTGTGGCCATTAGATACGCTTCCTCCTCTCCTGTTGCGACTGCTCATTCGAATTCATGGCGGGTTCTAGGGACATGATGCGCACACGTTACATTCGCTGGCTGGCAATCTATTGTTTCGTTGTCATTTTGTGCGACGCCAGTTCTGCGACGGCAGACGCCCCTCCACAAATAGCGGTGGCGGACCCTACTGCGAAGCTGCCACCGAGCACGCTGCCGCTGCGGTTTATCAAGCATGAGCACATTGCGTTTGTGGGCAATTCACTCGCGGAGCGCATGAACCTGGTCGGCAACTTCGAGGCCTTATTGCACACGCGCTTTCCGCAATTGGAACTCGTCGTGCGAAACTTCGGCCGGCCGTGCGACGCGGTCGACTTTCGCCAGCGGTCGGCGAGCTATACCGCGATCGACGATCCTCTGAAGGTGTTCGGCGCCGACACATACATTTGCTTCTTCGGATTCAACGAGGCATTTGCTGGTGCGGGCGGCGAGCAGGCGTTCCGGGAAGCGTATGGCAAGTATCTCGACGAGATGGCCCGGCAATATCCGCGCGCCGACGGCAGCGCGCCGCGGTTCGTGCTGGTTTCGCCGATTGCGTGGGAGCCATCGGGCAATCCGCTGTGGCCGGATGCGAATGAGCGCAACGCCGGCCTGCGGCGTTATACAGAGATCATTGCGGACGTCGCCCAAGAGCGTGGTTTGGCTTTCGTCGATTTGTATGAGCCGACCGCGCCGCTGTTCGCAGCACAATTCGGTACGCAGTACACGGTGAATGGCTGCCACCTGAACGAGAAAGGCGACTCGGCCGTTGCGCAGGCGCTCGATCAAGCGCTGTTCGGCGAAACGGGCCTGGTTGATATGAAATCCGATGAGTACCAGAGGCTGCGGGCGGCGGTGAATGACAAGTCGTGGGTGCATTTCCAGGACTACCGTATGCTTAATGGCTGGTACGTGTACGGCGGCCGAAGGACTTGGGACACCGAAACTTTTCCTCGCGAGTTCGCGAAGATTCGCGCGATGGCGGCGGTGCGCGATCGTGTTGTGTGGGACCTCGCACAAGGCAAGGATCCAGGACCGCCGGACGACAGCAACACGGGCGAGCTCGTTGTGCCGCCGACGCGGTTTGGCAATCCGCAGCAGAAGTACTCGGAGCCGGAGGAACTCAAATACCTCACGCCGGAAGAGTGTGTGAAGACGATGCAGGTGCCGGAAGGTTTCGAGGTGCAGCCGTTTGCGAGCGAGCGGGAGTTTCCGGAACTTGCGAAGCCGGACCAGTTGGGATTCGACAATCGCGGCCGGTTGTGGGTGTGCTGCATGCCGACGTACCCGCAATGGAAGCCGGGCGACGGCCGGCCGAACGATCGGCTGCTCATTCTGGAAGACAAGGATCGCGACGGCCGGGCCGATAAGTGCACGGTGTTCTATGACAAACTGCATTGCCCGACGGGCTTTGAATTTTGGAACGGCGGCGTGATCGTAGTCGACCAGCCGCGGTATTTGTGGCTCAAGGACATCAACGGCGACGACAAGGCGGATCTTGTCGTGCCGTTGTTCGATGGCTGGGCGAGCGACGACACGCACCATGTGGCGGGTAAGTTCGAATATTCGAACGGCGGGCTGTTGCACAATCTTGAAGGCGTGTCGATGAGCACGACGGTGGAAACGCCGTGGGGACCGCATCGCACGCACGATGCGCCGGGTTCGCACGTGATCGATTTGCGAACGATGAAGATCAACCACTTCATCACGCCCGGTTACGGCAACCCGTGGTGCTACGTGTTCGATCAGTGGGGGCAAGGTTTTGTGGGTGACGGCACGACGGCGCAGCAGCATTGGGACTCGCCGCTGAGCGGGGCGGAAGTCTCGGGGCGGCGCGGGATTGATCCCGTGTTCAACAATCAGGGGATGCGACCGTGTGTGGGCAATGAGTTTTTGTTGTCGCGGCAGTTTCCGAAGGGCGTGCAGGGGCAATTTACGTATGCCTGCGTGATCAACATGAATGGGCTGCCGCGGTTCACGGTGCGTGACCAATCGGCAGGCTACGTTGGCGAGCGGATCATGGCGGCGACCGATGCGTCGCAGAATGAGGGCAAACGGTCGCCGGACGACCTGATTCGCAGCAGCGACAAGAATTTCCGGCCGGTCGATCCGCAAATCGGGCCGGACGGCGCGCTGTGGTTCGGCGACTGGTGCAACGCGCTCATCGGGCACATGCAGTATTCGCAGCGGGACCCGAATCGAGACCATTTTCATGGCCGCATCTATCGGCTGGTTTACACGAAGAATAAGCTTCTTGATCCGGTGACCCAATTCGGCAAGAGCGAAGCCGAGTTGCTCGATCAATTGCGCGAGTACGAGCCACGGACGCGCTATCGTGCGCGCCGCGAGTTGCGAGATCGGCCGAAAGATGCGGTGTTGGCGGCGGTAAATAAGTGGCTGGCTGGACTCGATGCCGCGGATCCCGAGTTCGACCGACTGCGATGTGAGGCCCTGTGGGTCGAACAGGGCCACCACGCAGTGGATGGGAAACTGCTTGCCGAAGTGCTCTCCGCGAAGACGCCGCAGGCGCGGGCGGCGGCCGTGCACACGACTGCCGACGAGCGCGACTTTCTGTCAAATGCGTTTGATTTGCTGAAAGCCGCGGTGCGCGATGAGCACCCGCGCGTGCGGCTGGAAGCGGTGCGGGCACTCAGCTTCTTTCCGACCCGCGCGGCGGCAGATGCGGCGATTGCGGTGCTCGCACAGCCGACGGATTCCTGGATCGATTACACGCTCGAGCACACGCTGGTGGCGCTGGAGCCGCAGTGGCGCGACGACTTCGACGCGGGCAAGTTCGCCGGCGAAAACGATCGTGAACGCGAGTTTGTAACAGCCTATCTGAACCGCCGCGCGCCCGGCATGGCTGCCCAATCGGAGCTCAAGAGGCTGGTCAACTTGGAGAACAAGGACGCGGTGCGCGCGAAGGCGTACGCCAAGATCGAGGCCATGCACGGCGATGTGAGCAATGGGCGGGCGGTGTTTACGCGGTTGTGCGCGAGTTGCCATAAGGTGGGCGATGTCGGCTACCAGTTTGGGCCCGATCACTCGGATGTCGGCAAGCGGCTCACGCGGCACGAAATCGTGGAGTCAATTATCGAGCCGAGCAAGAAAGTCGATCCGAAGTACGTGACGACGACGATCATTACGACGGAGGGCAAGACACTCGTTGGCTTCGTCACTGAAAAGACCGACAAGTCGGTCACGCTGGTGATGGCCGAGGGCAAGCACGCGACCGTGGCGAACGACGACATCGACGAGATACTGTCGACCAACCAGAGCAGCATGCCGGAGAATTTGGCAAGCACGCTCTCGCCGGTGGAGTTTTTAGATATTGTCGAGTTCTTGTGTTCTTGCAAATAGAGAAAGGCTCGCATGGCGACCGAAGATTGCCGAGGCCGGCACGCGACCGCTGTTTGCACTCGCTTGATTAGAGTTCCAATTATTGCCGCACGAACCAATAGCTGCGCTGGGAACGTCCGCTAGGGCGGGCCCCTTTTGCGTCACAATCTAGTTGCGTTGCAACTTGACTTCGATGGAAGGCAAGTATTCATCGATTTCTTTTTGCAGGATTGTGAGTTTCGCGTTGAGCGTTTCCTCGCCGTGCGGGAATGTGTGGTCGCCGCCATAGTATGGGTCGAGGCGCATGTCGGAGTGCATTAGCGGGATGGCGAGTTTCGTGTTTTCCAGCTCGTCGTTGAGCACTGCCCGCCAACGCGTTAACCGTTTGAGAGCTTCGGCCCGTTCTTCCGATGAGCGGCGGTTTTTTTTGGCAATTGCCGTGATCCCGTCGCGGAGTTGGCAGGATTCATAGAAGTTCGCTTGGGTGCGGGCGGTACAGTAGAACCATTCGATTGGAATTGCCTCGGCGTCGAAGGTGAGGCGATGGCGTTCGTCGACGAGCGGCGCGGCAGCGCGGACGGCTGAGTCGGCAGCCGCTAGTTTGTCGCGCATTTGTCGATAGAGTTCCAGGAATACGGGCACGTTTCCTGTCGGCGACGTATTGAAAATCGGCTGCTGTTTGACTCCTTCGGAATCCTTGATTTCGGCCTGGAACAAGAACTGCCCAAAGAACGCTGTCGGCAATGGCGCTGTTGGATCGGCGCACATCGGTTGCATGGGGCCCAGGTAGTAGGGACCGGTGTAATACGACGGCAGTTCGGGCGAGAAAGCCACGGCTTCGGAGGTAAGCTTCCAGGCGCTGCGAATCCTATTCGCGGATTGCTGGCCGCCGATTCGGCGGGCGAGCGCGTGAAGCAGTTGTTCGCGATCGGGCGCAGGCGTCCACCAGAGGTACTTGTTGACTTCGGCGGTCGAGCCGGCATAGAACATGCGAAACGCGGGGAACACCCAAGCGCCGGAGGCGCCGCAAGAGGCAAGCACATCGCCGCGATCGAACCAGCGGTCCAGGCAAGGGATTTGCGGCAGAAGCGGCGCTTCGAAGGCCAACTCCGGCTCACTCTTCACGTAGACGGGAATGTTGTACTTCGCGCACACCGCGATTTGCTGTTTGGTGCGCGTGGCGGGGCCAATGAAATCGATGCTGTAGTCCCAGATGCTCTTTTGGACGCCGTCGGCTTTAGAGATTACTTCCGATTTTTCGATCTCGGTGAGGAGCGCCGTGCCGGGTTTCAGTTTTTCGAGGAAGCCGGTGGCGGCAGCATCGGCAGCCCATACGTGTTCGGCGGAATAGGGCCACAGGACGATTTCGGCGTCGGGTCGAACGCTGCGGGCAGCCGCGGCGAGATCGTTGCACAAATCGGCGACGGCCGTTTCCGCGCCGAGCGGTTCGCAGCGCGGGCAATTCGTGTGGCCTTTCGGCACACCGAAGGGGCGCATGTGGCAGTGGTAGAATCCTTCGCCACCGACGATGAGCACGACGCCGCGGAGTTGGGGGAGTGCTCGGAACAGCCCTTGCACACTCTCCTTTAAGTATCGCCGCACAAGTGGGTGCGAGGTGCAAAGCGTGTACTCACCGTCGGCCGACCAGGTGAGCGCGCCACGGATCTCGGGATGGGCGAGAAAAACGGGGTCGTCTTTCGGAAACTTTTGCCGCGTGTTCAGCCAGGCGTAGACATTGAGGCCGTAAGCACCGTAGTCGCCGATGTTTTCCTGTTGTTCTTCGAGGATGCTGCCAACGCGGCGAGTGACAAGTTCGGGAATGGCATCGCTCGTGGAAAGGGCGTACAAGTCGCCGCCGCCGTAGAGTACGGCGTTGTAGCCGAGGAAAACCGCGTCTTTGATTGATCCGCCCATGGGGACTGCGCCCAGGCGGACCGGTAATCGCGGCTGGTAGGTCACGGCGCCCAGCTCGAGTATCGGCGCTTCCCGAAAGCCCATGCGGTCGACCAGCCGGACGACGCCATCGCGAAGGCCGGCTGGTGAATCGCCGGCCACGGTAACGAGGTCTTTCACGACGCGGATTGTGAACGACTCTTTGGTCGCCAAGTCGCCGCCGCCGGTGTCTGTGAGCACGATGGAGGGATTCTGCAAGTGGGACAGAGCAGCCTGATCGAGCTGCACGATTGGCATGTCGGTGCGCAGCCGCTGGCGGAGAAAATCGCGCAAGTGGCCCGCCATTGTCGTGACGAGCTCCCCGCTGCCGCGCCGAATCGCGATTTGCCATGACGAATCGATGGCGATTTCGTTGTCGGTCGGCCTGGCATTGGGGTCGAGCGAAAATCGATTGAAATAGTCGGTCGATAATGCAGAGAAACGGCATGTACGATAGGCCTCGGCGGTTTCGCGAGCGAGGCGCGCGGTGATTTCGGGCAACGTTTCCGCGTTCGCTATCGGACGATCACACCTGGCGGTGCGGTGGCACACTAGACACAGCGTGGCGACGAGGATCGCGTACCTCATAGCTCTTCCCATTGAAGCGGTTTGTTGTAGCTGACATCGCCGAATCGGAGGCATTACCCGGGAGGCTGCGGTTCGGCACGATTCGACGACGAAGCATCGAGTAACTGTTAGTGATTCGTCGAATTTTTCAAAAACGTAACCAGGTCAACGAGCTCTTGTGTGGTGAGTTGCTTATCGAGGCCGGCCGGCATGATCGAAGTCTTGCTAGGCTGGATTTCGTCGACATCCGCCTTGGAGATGCGAATCAATTGATCAGGGCCGGTGGCAACGACGTAATCTTGAGCGGTTTCATCTTTGATGACGCCATTCGTGGTCTTGCCGTCTTGCATGATGATCAGCACGGGCTCGTAGCTGCGGACGAAGCTGAGGCTAGGGAAGAGAATCGATTCGAGCAAGTCGCGCTCCGTGCGAGTTTGGCCGACGTGCGACAGGTCGGGGCCGATGGTGCCGCCGGCATAGCCCAGGCGATGGCAGGTGGAGCAAACGGCTTTGGCACTATAGAAAACAGCATGGCCGCGGCGGATGTCGCCCTTCGCGACAAGCGGCAATAACTCCTCAACTCGCTTGCGCTGTTCGGCGGCATCGACATTGATCATCGCTTCCAACTCCGCGATTCCGGCTTGAACGGAGGCATCGTACTTGGCCAGCGATTCTCTCAACAGATCGAGTCGGACTGCCCCGACACTCGGGTTCTCTTTGATCGCCGCCAGCAGGCGGAGGCCGACGGAGCGATCGTTTGTTTGCGCGAACGGCGTGAGGAGGCGGTTAAGCTCGACCGGCCCAGCCGCGCGGATCACCGCGCAGAGTTGCGTCAGCTGTTGTGGGGACAGAGGGGCGCTGGATAAGGCGTCGCTGGCATTCGATCGCATGGCAACCGTGTTGTCGCCGGATAGCGCGTGCGAGAGGAGTGCGAATTCATCGTCATTTAATGAGGGCAGGTGCCGCGCTATGATCGCAAGCGCCTGCACTCGGATGTCCGCGGCATTGTGGGACGACCCCGCAACTTCGGAGAGCGCCGAGCGGAGTTTTCCTTGTGCGGATGCGTCAACTGGAAGGGAGCGGGCGGCAGCGAGCGCCAGTGGAAGCAATGCCGCGTCGGCTGAGCCAATGATTTCGGCGTCGGTATCCGCCCAGTTCGCGGGCGCATCGTGTGGTTTTGCGCTGGCCATCAGTTGCAGTGCCAGAGCTCGAACGTGCGGCGGCGAATCGTTACTCGCGGCAGCTTCGGCAAGCAGAGCTTGAACAGCCGGCGTTTCTCTGAAGACATCGAGCAGCGTGCTCAAACGGCTCGGGACGGCAGTTGTGAAACGATCGGCAGCAGCGCGGTCGGATTCCACCGGCAACGAGCGTAGTTGCGTACGCAACCAGCCGGTAAGCTCTATTCCCCAGTCGGGATGCTGGCGGACAACCCACAGCGCGGCATCGTGCAAAGTGGAGTCGGCGGCGTCGAGTTGCGAGATGACATCTTTCGGCTGGAGATGACCGCCAGGCATTTGATCCAGGGCGATGAGGGCGGCGGCGATCGTCTTGGGCTCAGTGGCCACTAGGCCTTTTCGCGTGGCGTCGGCGTCGCCGAGTTCAATGAGCGCGTAAATGATCGAATGCTGCAGTAGGCGGTCGTCCACTGATGAAGCGGCGGCGAGAAGTTGCGGCACCACCGAGCGATCGCCGATGCGGCCGAGTGCTTCGGCCGCGATGCGTCGATTAGCGGGTGTATCACTTTGCAACGGATGCACTACATCGGCGGTCGCTGTCGCATCGCGATTGAGGCTAGCGGCGTAGAGAGCGATGTGCCGAAGTTCCTCGACATCGCTATCGAGCGACTGGCGCAGGAGTTGTTGTCCTGGTTTGGTGTTGAGTTGCACAAGGGCCCAGGCTCGCGAAATTGCTGCAGCCGGCGAGTCGCCCGCTGCTACGTTGTTGCCGTTTAAGCTTGCTGTTGTCCCGGTGGAACTGTTAGTCGCCAAGCCATCCAACAATTTTGTGACTTCGTCCGAATTGCGACGGCGGACGAGTTCGCGGGTCGCTCGTTGGCGAAGAGCAGGACGGGCATCGGCCAAGTCGTTCCATAGTTGTTGCGCCGAGCGATTGTTCCAGTTGATTTGTCGGCTGCGCGCGTCGGGGGTGGGCGTGCCTCCTGTGCGACGCACGCGGTAAATGCCACCGAGCACATCGGGCTTCCAAAGTTGGGAGGTGGGGCAGCAGAGTTTGTACCAGCCGCCGGTGTCGATAACGAGCAAGCTGCCGTCGGTATCAGCGAGCACGTCGGTTGGGTGGAAGTCGACAAAATCAGAGGACACGAAGTCACTGTCTTCCGTCGTGTAGGTGGCGCCGGCCGGTTTCAGAATGTGGCGCGAGACCTTGCGGAGGTTGAACTGGCAGAGGAAGAGGTTGTCGCGGTAGTCGGGGCCGAAGGCGTCGCCGTTGTATCGCTCAAGTCCGCTGCCCGCGGCCGCACTGAGAGGGTCGAGAATTGGCATGAGTTCGCCGGTGCGCGGGTGGCCTGCAAGCACGCCGTGATCTTTGCCATACACGCCCCCGTAGATTGCGTGGATAAGCCCGTCTTGCCGCGGGTCGACGGCGAAGAACGTGCCTGAAAGAATGCGTTCGCCATCGGGCATGAACGCGACATCGACCGGGTTGTCCATTCCGCCGGTGAGCACGGGTTCGAAGCCGGTGCCATCGGGCCGGCAGCGGAAGACGTGGGCAGCCTTCGTCTTCCATTCGCGACCATTCACCACATGTGTTTGCTCGGCAAAGGCACCCTTGCACCAATAAATCCAGCCGTCGGGCCCGGCGTAGGGGCCGTGCAGGTCGTTCGCGCAACCGGTCAGCGTCTTGCCCTGGTACCATTCGACGCGTTCATCGGCGGTGCCGTCGCCGTCTTTGTCGGTGAGCTTCCAGATGCTTGGCGCGGCGGCGACGTACAGCGAGCCGTCGAAGAACATCGCGCCTTCAGGGAACATCATGTGCTCGGCAAACACGATGCGGCGGTCGAATTTGCCATCGCCGTTGGTGTCTTCGAGCCGGACGATGCGGTGCGGTTTTTCGGCGAGTTGCTTTTCGACGGGATCGTTTGAACCAGAAGATTCGGCCACGTACAAGCGGCCCTCATCATCGAATGCAGCGACGATCGGCCGTTCAATGAGCGGCGGCGCGGCGGCAACTTCGACTGTAAAACCCTCTGGTACCTTCAGCGTGGAGAAGGCTGCGGGCGTATCGTCGTCGGCATGTGACGCGCGAGATACGAGCGACAACACACTGGAGGCACAAAGCGTGAGGATGAAAGCACGAACGATAGTGCGAGCGAGCATGTCGCGATCTCCAGCGACGGGATGAGGGGCGTCGCTGGAGTATATCGTGGGGTGCGGCGGTTTTCAGCCCCCGCACCGGCGGCCGGCAAGTTCAATTGACGTTCCGAGGGGTGGCTGGGGTCGGGCGCAGCGAGCCCCGAGTGCGCTTGCGCGGGCCTTGAAGTGCACTGGGGACTCGCCTGCGGCTCGACCCCAGCCACCCCAGAGATTGTAGGTAACGCCATTCAGGGGTGCCGGCTCTGGGGGCTCGCCTGCGGCTCGACCCCAGCCACCCCAGAGATTGTAAGTAACGCCATTCAGGATGCTGGCTCTGGGGGCTCGCCTGCGGCTCGACCCTAGCCACCCTTTCGGAATGGAATTTTCCCAGCGGAGCGGAATTGCCTCAGCAAATTAGAACTTCACCTCGGCCGTTTCGAGCGTCACGTTCGTCTGCTTGGCATTGCGGCCTTGGCGCTGAACGACTTCATAGAGCAGGTCTTTCTTCGCGCCGGGCTTGATTTGGGCCGAGAACTGCGCGGTCTGGAAGTCGTACTGCGTGGGCTCGAGCTTGCTGCGGAAGATGGTATGACCGTCGAAGCTGCGGCGGATTTCGACGTCGATCGGCTTTTGGGTGTAGTTGCGAATTTGCTGGCGATAAGTGCTATGGTCGTCCCAACCGACGACGCCGGAATTGACCTGACTTTCCACCGTATCGGAGCCGACCTCCTGAAATTTGTCGGTGCCGTTGATTTGCATCCAGACATGGTCACGTGAAGCCCGCAGTTTCTTCAGTTCGAATACGACTTCAGGATCGACGCCGAGGTTAATTTCGATCTTGTCGCCGATCGGCACATACTTGATCGATTGTTGCGTGAGATACGAGAGGCCGTTGCGGTCATTGTGGCGGAAGATACGAACGACGCCGTCTGGCAGCGGCGTGGTGCCGAGCTTCGACTCAGTATTGTTTGTCATGAGGTACAATCGCACGAACTGATCGCCGTACTCGCGTGGGCGGTAGCGGTACTGGACCTTGAGCGGCACGGAATCGCCTGCGAAACTGCGCATGCGTTTCGACCAGCCATTGGGAATCGACTCGGTGCCTTCTACATTATAGATGAAGTACTCGCTGAGGCCTTCTTTGACGATTGCCTTCTCCTTGACTTCTTCCCTGGCGGCGAGTGCGGGAGCCATGGCGCCGCCGACGGCGGCAGCTTTGTCGATCGCTCTGCTCATCGCCTCGCGACGAAAATAGAGCCGGTCGCCTTCGGCGAGTTGTGCGACGTCCTTCATTGGGACTTTGGCCAGCTCGGCGACTTTTTCCACGAGGTTGATTGTGCCGACGACCAGGCGAATCTGCGCATCTTCGTATTCCTCGCCGCTGTTGTTGGTGACGCGGACGTAGCCGTCAATGTCGACGACGCCTTCGTCTTTATCGGCGATGGCAATGTAATCGGCGCTCCAGGTGATGCCGCTGGTGAAGTAGGTGATTTGGATCGTGGCTGCGCCGTCCAGCTCGCTCTTCACGTTCCAGTACAGCATCTGGGGCTTGTCGTGCGGGAATGTTGTGTCCTCGACGTCGAGTTTGTCGGCAGATGAGAGGAATTTCAGCTCGACCGAAGATGGGTCGATGAGCGTGTTCGCCCACGAGAACTGCAGCGGGTTGATGCCCTTCTTGAACGTGACGACGCGCGTTTCGCGAACCAGCGTGATATCTTCGCTGTTGTAGATGGTGAGTTGCACGGTGTCGCGGCGGGGGACGGTCGATAGATCGACGTTATCGGCCGCCGCGGAGTTAGCAAGAGCCATCACGAGGGTGATCGACGCAATCGAACGATATGGGACGAATAGTGATTTCATAGTAGGACTCTGAAATTGGACGCTGAATATTGGTCAGTGGGAGTATCGTGTTCTTTGTGCCTTTTTATGGCTGACGCTGTTGGAGAGTCGTGCGCTAAAGGAATACTACAGCAGGCGGGTGCCTGCCCCACGGTTACCATTCGTTCTTGAGCGTGAGGTGCAGTTTGTGCGTTGTCTTTTGGGCCTTTCCATTGGCATCGGCGGCGGGCAGCTTGGCGTGGAACAAGAGCTGATCGGCTGTGCTCCGCTCCCGGTCGGGCCCGCCCTCGAACGTTGTGTCGTTGCCTAGCTCGTAGTCGACTTCGCGATTCGTGTTGCCGCGCACTTCGTTCCGGACATAGGTGAGGTTTTCGGCTACGTCCAGCGTGACAGGCTCCTTCTTGAAGTTTTCGATTTCGTACTTCAGAACGACCTCGTGGTTATAGAGGTTGCCGGTGACGTGTTTCATTTCGCTCTTTTCAATCGTGCGTTTGACGACGACATCTTGCGCGACGCCCAGATAGAGACGCATTTCGTCATCCTTCGGCGTGAATTTTCCCCAATCCTCGCCGAGGAACGCGGTTGAAGCTTCGGCGTTGTCGCCGGCGCCGGCGATGAAGATGCGCACTTTGCCATAAGGTAGCGCCGCCTTACCAAGGTGGTGCTTGTCGTCGTTCTTGATCACATAGTGCATCGGCACGCGGAGCTTGTTCTGGCCGCGGTCGAGGTAATCGAATTCCTGCGGGTTACAGGTGTAGGTTTTCTCGATCGGCACCTGGTCGAACTTCTCCACGAGAACTTCCTTGGTTTCATTCAGGCCGATCGGTTTTTGGAACTGTGGGCCGAAGCCGGCGAAGAGTGATGTGTCGCGAAAAGCTTCGTTGGCGAGGTTCTTGAGTCGCATGTATTGCGACAAATCGAGATGCTTCTCGTCATGGGAGGCGACCGCGCGATAGTTGAAGCTCTTCGTGAGGTTGCCGAGCAGATAGCTGATTCGGACGCGAGCCGAGCCCGACTCACTGGCGCCAACGGACCAGACCAGCGAAGCTTCATTGGGCGGGTAGCTTACGGAGGCGACCGTGACGTCGACCTTTTCCTGATCCGCCGCGCCAATGACGCGGAAGACGATCGTATTGGGATCGATTTGTGTGTTGGCCCACGAGAAGTCGACCTGATTCGCGCCTTTGACGAGCGGCACGATGCGCTCTTCTTCAACGAGCGTGGCGTTGGGATTATCAAGCTGAATCTCGACGCGTTCGCGAACGGGCAAGGTGATCAGCTTGACGCGGGCGAAAGCGGGAGCCGCCGCCAAAATGACGATGGCGGCCGCCACGGCGCACGTCGGCCGTTGCCGCGACATTAATCGATAGGACCGGTTACGAGTCATGGGAGTGCCTGATGCGAGTTAATGTTCCGAGCGTACTGCGGTATAGACGAGGACGAGGAGTCAAAAGTTCCAGAAAATATGTAGAGCACGGGCAGCGGTGCAATGGTAGCGGTGGCAAGGCCTGACACAGTGCTGGTTGATCGCCTATAATGGCCATAGAAATGCGAATCGGTGCCGTCAATTATCTGAATAGCAAGCCGCTGGTTTACGAGCTCGCCGAGCTTGCGCCGGCTGCCCGGATTACATATGACTTGCCCAGCCGGCTGGCGGATTCGCTTGCCGCCGGGCGGCTCGATGTGGCGTTGGTGCCATCGGTCGAGTTCTTTCGGGCGGCGAATCGCGAGATCGTTTCGGATGCTTGCGTTGCTTGCCATGGGCCGGTGCTGAGCGTGAAACTGCACTTCCGCGTGCCGCCGCGCGAGGTTCGCAGCATCGCGCTCGATGAAGGCTCGCGCACGAGCGCGGCACTCAGTCAGATATTGCTTGCGGAACGGTGTGGCGTGTTGCCGACGAAGCAGCCGCTGCCGATCGGCTGCGGTGCGGACGCGACGTCGGCTGATGCCGTACTGCTGATCGGTGATCGGGCGATCACCGAGGAAGTTGCGCGGAGCGAGGCGCGGGGCGTAAGGGAGTTTTGCGAGGTTTGGGATTTGGGCGAAGAATGGTGCCGGTGGACGGGCCTTCCTTTCGTATTTGCGATGTGGATCGCTCAAGCGGACACCGATGTTCGACAGCTCACGCCCGTATTGAACGCATCGCGTGATCGCGGTGTGCAGAATTTGGAAGCCATCGCCGGTCGCGAGGCACCCCTTGTGGGCATTTCAAAGGATCTCGCGAGGACGTATCTGCGCGACAACTTGCACTTCCGGCTGGGCAGGAGCGAGTGGGCGGGTTTGCGGCGTTTCTATGAACTGTGTGTGAAACACCATTTGGCGCCGGGGGGCCATGACGAGGCGATGAAGCCCAGAGCCGAGACTGTGACCTGCCATCCGGGAAAGTCGGATGGTTCACCGGAGAGGATTCGATTCGCGAGCGAAGGCTGAATTGTTTAGAAAGTACACACGCTGATCTTCCATGGTAGCACTGCAAAGTCATCGGAACCTGTTGGATAAGGCTGTCGCCGGCGAACGACTCACGCAAGAGGAAGGGCTGCGGCTGTTGGAGTCGCGTGACTTGGCGGCACTCGGCCGGGCGGCAGATGAAGTTTCACGGCGACTGCATCCCGAGGACTATCGTACCTACAGCATCGATCGAAACATCAACTATACGAACGTGTGCACCGCGGTTTGCGATTTCTGCGCTTTTTATCGGAAGCCGAAGTCGCCAGAAGGCTACGTGCTCGATCGCGAGGAACTGTTCCAAAAGATTCAGGAAACCGTCGATCTCGGCGGCGAACAAATACTGCTGCAAGGCGGACTGCACCCTGATTACAAGCTGGAATGGTACGAGGAACTGCTGCGCGACATCAAGGAGCGATTCCCGGAAGTCAACGTGCATGGCTTTAGTCCCCCGGAGATTCATCACTTCACGAAAGTGTCGAAACTCCCGCTGCGGACGGTGCTGGAGCGGCTGCAAGCGGCGGGGCTAGGCAGCCTGCCGGGCGGGGGCGGGGAAATCTTGGTCGATCGCGTGCGGCGGGCCATCACGCGTGGGAAAGCGCTCACGGATGATTGGCTCGACGTGAATCGCGAATGGCACAAGCTCGGCGGCCACAGCACTGCGACCATGATGTTCGGTCACGTAGAGACGCTCGCTGAGCGAATCGAGCACCTGGAACGCCTTCGGCAGTTGCAGGATGAGACGGGCGGCTTTACAGCCTTCATCTGTTGGACTTTCCAGCCGGAGCACACTGATATGGCCGACGTGCCGCCGGCTGGTGCGTTTGAGTATCTCAAAACGCTCGCGGTTTCGCGCCTATATCTCGACAATTTTCCTAATCTGCAATCCAGTTGGGTGACGCAAGGGCTCAAGATCGGCCAACTTGCCCTGCTCTACGGCGCGAACGATATGGGTAGCCTCATGATCGAGGAGAACGTCGTCTCCGAAGCCGGAACGGTGCACCACTTGACGCTCGATGACATCCGCGGCGCGATTTCGGAACTCGGTTACGTGCCGCGCCAACGCAACGTGCACTACGAGCTGCTGGATGTCGAGCGCGAGCAGTGGGCCATTGAGGCGAACCACTCGCGGTACGAAGGTATCCGCACTGCCCAGCGGGAGCGCTCGAAGCAAAAGCCCGAATCGCTCGTGCCGCTCTCGATCGTGCGGGGTGACAGCACGGCGTGAATGCTGGTCCTCTTTCGCGTCATAAATCGCCTCTCTTTCTGCCTCCCCGCGGCTCAGAAATAAGCTAAACTTTCCTATGGGGTTCCGCCTGTAGGGGTCGCTCGGGCGTATTCCGGATGCACCGTCGCGAGCAAGGTTGCGTAGCTGATGATCGACGTCAGGTCCCTTACGAAGGCGTACTCCGATCTGATGCGCGGCGAAGTGCTGGCGCTTTCGCGGCTTACCTTTCGCGCTGAAGCGGGTCAGATTTACGGTCTGCTGGGACCGAACGGCGCCGGTAAGACGACCGCCTTGCGCATTTTGAGCACGGTGCTGCAGCCGACGAGCGGAACGGCGATTGTCGGCGGGTTTGACTGCGTGACGCAGCCGGAAATGGTGCGGCACCAAATCGGCTTCATATCGGCGAATACCGCCGTGTACGACCGAATGACGGCCTGGGAAATGGTCGAATACTTCGGCCGGCTCTATGGGATGGAAGACGATGAACTCCGCGAACGCATGGAGCACCTGTTCGAGCGGTTGCAAATGCAGGAGATTCGCGACTTGCTCGGCGCAAAGATGTCGACTGGTATGAAGCAGAAGGTGTCGATTGCCCGGGCGATTGTGCACGATCCCCCGGTGCTAATTTTCGACGAGGCGACGACCGGCCTCGACGTGCTTGTGGCCCGCGCACTGCTGGACACGGTGGCGGAGTTGCGGGACCAAGGCAAGTGCATTCTATTTTCGACGCACATCATGCGCGAGGCCGAACGCTTGTGCGATCGCGTGGCGATCATGCACCGCGGCAACATTCTGGCGGAGGGGCCGCTCGAAGCGCTGCGCGATCAGCACGAAGAATGCGATTTGGAGGAATTATTCTTCCAACTCATCTCGCGCCACAACCAATCACTTCAACAAGTTAATTAAAGAACAACGGCGACAAAGATATCGATCAGCAGCAAGGTTTTGAACCCCGAACCTTTTACACTGAGCTCTCACTTCCAGCCCGTCCGCAATGAATTGGCGCAACATACGTCTGATCTACGCCCGCGAGATCCGCGATCAACTGCGCGATCGGCGAACACTGTTTATGATCGCGGTGTTGCCGCTGGTGTTGTACCCACTGCTGGGGATGAGTGTGTTTCAGTTGTCGCAGTTCGTGCGGAAGAGCGAGCCGCGCGTGCTGGTGATTGGGGCTGAAGAGCTGCGCGAGAGCGACAAGCTGCCAAAACTGTTTGAAGACGGTCATTTTTCGACCACGATCGTTGGTGATCCGAAGATCGTGAACTGGCTGCACCTGGAGTTCGCCGCCAACGAACCCGCGAAGGCAGCGTCACCGCCGGAATCGCCGTCAGTTTCAAATAGCGATAAGGCAGCAGAAAAGGCTGCATCGGAAGGCGATGACGGCCCCGCCAGCGACGAAACGCGTCGCGATCGAGTATTAAGTCGGGCCGAGGAAAGGCTCAAAGCGGGCGACGTGCAAGTAGTGCTGTATTTCCCGCCGGAGTTTGGCGATCAGTTGCATGAGCTGAGGTCGCACCTTGAAGCGCGTGCAACCGGCGAGAACGATAATGCGGCAAAAGAGACGAGTTCACCAGTCGAGATACCGAAGCCGGAACTCATGTTCAATGGCGGCAAAGAGAAGTCACGCGTAGCCCACATGCAAGTTGAGCAAATTGTCGACATGTGGAAGGGCCAAATCGTGCGTGACAACTTGCTCGCCAGCCAGATTCCGGCAAATGTGGCAAGGCCGTTCGATTTGCGGCCGCGCGACATCTCCGAGCAAACCCAACAGCAAGTGCTAATGTGGTCGAAGGTGCTGCCGTTCGTGCTATTTATCTGGGCACTCACGGGAGCGTTTTACCCGGCGGTCGACTTGTGCGCCGGCGAGAAAGAACGCGGTACGCTGGAAACGTTGCTCTCCAGTCCTGCGGCTCGCATTGAAATCGTGTGGGGCAAGCTGCTCACTGTCATGACATTCAGCACGGCCACGGCCCTGCTGAATTTGTCGAGCCTCGGGGTCACTGCCAGATACGTTATGGCGCAACTGAGTATGATGCCGATGGCTGACTTGGGGGAAGGATTTAAGCTACCGCCGTGGCCGTCGCTCTTGTGGTTGGTGGTGGCACTGCTGCCGATGTCGGCCCTGTTCAGCGCGCTATGCCTGGCGTGTGCGGCGTTTGCCCGCAGTACGAAGGAAGGGCAGTATTACCTGATGCCGCTGTTTCTCGTGAGCATGCCGCTCATGATGTTTCCGCTCGCGCCCGGCACCGAAATTAATCTCGGCAATAGTCTGATCCCGATCACGGGCGTCGTGTTGCTGGTGATGAGCCTCGTGCAGGGCGACTACGCCGAGGCGTTGCGATATTGCGTGCCGGTTTGCGTGGTGACGCTCATATGCTGCCACTGGGCCATTCGTTGGGCCGTGTATCAGTTCAACCAAGAGTCGGTGATCTTCCGTGAAAGTGAGCGGCTCGATCCGTGGCGGTGGCTCGCTCATTTGGTGCGAGACCGGCAAGACACGCCCACGCTCGGAGAAGCATTCTTCTGCGTGATGCTGATACTCGTGACGCAGTTCTTCGTGCAGCTTGCGCTTTCGGCAAATACGCCGGCTGCGCCAAACTTCCAGTATTTAACCATGCTGCTGTTCATCAGCCAGGTCGTGTGCATCATGCTGCCAGCGGTACTGATGGCGCTCATTCTCACGGGCCGGCCGCTGAAAACGCTGTTGCTCGCGCGCACGCCCAGCGTTTCGATGTGCGTCGTTGCGATTGCTCTGGCGGTGCTGGTACATCCGCTGGGGTTGCAGCTGGCAAGTTGGATTAGTTGGCTGTACCCCGTGCAGCAAGATGTGCGGACCGGGCTTGAGGGATTCACTCAATTACTGCAGACAGCGCCGTATCCTTGGCTGCCGTACGTCATGATGGCAATGCTGCCGGCATTTTGTGAGGAGCTCGCCTTTCGCGGCTTCGTCCTTTCCGGTCTACGGCACCTCGGCAGTAAGTGGTGGGCAATTGGCTTGTCGGCCGTGTTCTTTGGCCTGGTGCATGGACTCCTTCAGCAAACGCTCTCAGCAGCTGCGATCGGCATGATCATCGGTTACGTCGCCGTGCAAACGGGCAGCATCATTCCGTGCATGCTCTTCCACATGACGTACAACGGCCTCATGTTCGCCACGCAGTTGTGGCCGGATGCCCTCGCCGACCGACCGAGCCTGGGAATGCTCGTGCATGAACCCGCGCCTGGACAAATTCTCTACAACTGGCCGGTTGTCGCACTGTGCGCGGCCGCGGCGCTTGTGCCGCTAGTGTGGTTGCAGCGGTTGCCGTACCAGGCGACGCGCGAAGAGCAAATCAACGATGCCCGGGCCAAGCAGCCGCACCCGCCGCTTCGGTCAAGCGCTCACAGCGTGGCCGACTGAGAGTCGGTCGCTTGTCGTCGAAGGGGTAATCCTGCCTGTCCGCCGACTTGGCGGCCGATCCGACGGATGGACAGATATGTTTGCGCTACGATTCGGTCGAGCGCGCTCCGTTGCTTTGCTTCGGACGCTACAATCGACGCATGCCGAACTCCCTCCGCGCACGTTATGTTTTCCCGGTCGATCGGCCGCCGATCGAAGATGGCGTCGTCGTGCTTCAAGGTGAGCGAATCCTTGCCGTCGGCGGCCGCGACATCGGTGACAACGCGGTCGATCTGGGCGAAGTTGCGTTACTGCCCGGCCTCATAAATGCGCATACGCATCTTGAGCTTAGCAATCTGCGGCAACCGCTTGGTCAGCCCGGAATGCTGCTGGTCGACTGGGTCCGCTTGGTGATTTCCGAACGCGGCCGACGAGACTACACGGTGGATACTGCGATTGAAAGCGGACTGCGAGAGTCTCTCGCAGCGGGCGTGACCAGCGTGGGCGACATCAGTTCGGTGGCGGGGCAGGCGCCGCCATCGACGCAGCTCGATCTGACGCGGTTCCTGGAAGTGATCGCCTTTTCCAGGGCACGCGCGGAATCGGCATTCGGCGCGTTAGCAGCACGTTTGTCGTCGCAACTCTCCGCTAGCGGGCGAGTCCAGCGAGCACAGACCGACATTCGTCTTGGGATCAGCCCGCATGCCCCCTACACCGTTTCGCCGGAGTTGCTTGCCAAACTGATCGCGCTCGCACAGCACCAACGGTTGCCGGTGGCCATGCACATTGCCGAGAGTCGGGAAGAACGGCAGCTGCTCGAACACGGGACCGGGCCGTTCCAGGAGCTGCTTGATGAACGAAGCATGTGGGACGCAGCGGCGATAACACGTGGGAGCAGGCCACTCGATTACTTGCGGGCACTCGCCGAGGCGCCGCGAGCGCTCGCGATTCATGGCAATTACCTCGATGCGGCAGAACTGAAATTTCTCGCCGAGCGGCGAGTGAATATGTCGCTGGTGTATTGCCCGCGAACGCACAGGTTCTTTCAGCATGAGCCCTATCCGCTCGCACAGGCGCTTGCCGCTGGTGTGCGCGTAGCCGTGGGCACGGACAGCCGCGCTTCGAATCCGGATCTCAGCGTGCTGGCCGAACTGCAGTTCATTTCGAGACAAAATCCAACGCTCGACCCATATTTGATTCTGTCGATGGGGACGATCGACGGCGCTGAAGCGCTGGGCCGAGCGGCAGAGGTGGGCAGCCTAGCACCCGGCAAGCTGGCGAATCTTGTAACAATTGCTTTACCGGAAAGTCGCGCTGCGACCCCGGCGGACGCACTGGGGCATATCTTTGCGAGCGACGCACGCGTCGAAAACGTATGGCTCAACGGCCAGCCGCAGCGCTCAGGCGCTGAAAGGGAGTGAGCTACGCGCGCGGCAGCCGAATACCTCACGCAATGCTCGCTGGTGGAAGATCGATGGTCCCTGTCACATTACTTGGGCATATTGGGTACCGGTGGTTGAACTGGTGCAACGATGCGCGACCGGAACTCGACCGCTGGCCGATTTCGCACCAGCAACGGCATTGCAGCTTTAATTGTCGCGAGTGGGCCCGCGACCTCCAGCAATAATTCATTCTCGTGCACACCGCCGGCTGCCCCGATGGGCGGCGACGGCGGAAAGGCCCGCACCAACGGTCCGCCGATAACGGGCGCCCCGGACATGGCAACGGCCTCGCGCTGCCGCCACTGGCTATAACGATGTGCATCGATAAAGAGTCGCCAATCAGCCTCCGCCGGCAAGAGTGCGTTGGCCTCGCCGATATCCGGCGTCTGCCAGTCGATTGTTTTCTTTTCGTCAAGCGTTTTCACAGCCGCAGTAATTTGCTCTGGCACGCCGGCACCCAGCAGTACGGTGTGATCGTCAACGTTAACCACCCAAGCTCGCAGTTTGCCGCCCGCCCCAAACATCTTTTCCATCGCTTGTCGCACTTCCGGTAACGCTGGTCCGCCCTCGAGCGAGGCCACATCGAGCGAATACTGAATCGCCGCGCGATCGCCAATCTTGGAATCCTCGGAATCGAACAGCAGCTTGGTTTCTCCTTGGGCTTCGCGGTTCGCCTTGTTCCACAGCCGCACCACTTCGCGGGCCTGGTCTAGGAATGCCCCTGCTGCGGCCACGCGTACCACCACGAAGTTATTTGTGTACACCGGCTGGGGATCGGCGCCGGGCTGGCTTACGAGTTCTACGCCTTGCACCGTTTTCGCGGCCTTTTCGACGGCTGACTCGAGTTCCTTGAGCGCCGGTTCATTGAGCACCGTGTGTTCTTGCGTCTGCATATCGGCGGCGGTGCGACGGACGTACGCGGACGCGAGCGTGGTCAAGAGCGCTGGCGGTAAGTGACCGGCTGCATGGACGGCGAAGCCACCGCCAGGATAAACCGACGCGGGAAGTTCGCCCGCCGCGGAGTTGTCATTACGCAGCGCATTGACCTCGAGCTTCTCAAGCGACAAGCGCGCACTGGCGATCGCATTGCCGTTTTCGTCAAGTCGCAAGCCGACGCCGATGGCCGGTGCTTGCTGCAGCAATTGAACCAAGTCGGGAGCGGCTGCTGCCCATTGGCGAGCTTCTGCATGAATAACCGAGAGGATATCCGTCGCACCGCGGCTGGGTGTGACCGCCGCGAAGTTAGGTTGATTATCGGAATTAATCGCGCTAAATGGTGCGTCGTCGTCGCGTGATTCATCTTGGTCGCTGATCAGGCCGAGGAGTTGATGGACTCCCGGAGCCAGTGCCACGGCAGTCACATCATTCGACTGGATCCAATCTTTCCAAGAAGGCACGGCGGCGGGCGTCGGAGTTGGCGCTGCGGCGGCCAACTCCTTAAGACGTTCGCGCTGATCGGGATCCATGATCAGCGCCCAATCGCCGTGCCGGGCGACCAACAGGTCTTCGCCGGCGATCGCGACCGCGGCGAGATCGCCCATTGAGTTCGCATGCAGCGAATTGATGAATGCATCGTAATCGACGACCGGCAGCCAAATGCAGAACTCGATTTGTCCGCCGCCGTTGGCGGGGTCGCCCAGCAAAACGAGCGTGGCATCGCCATCTAACTTCAAGCCAGCGCTGATTCCGGTCGCTTGGTTCAAAAACACGAGGGGCCGCGGCAAATTGTACTGGGCCACTGCCGAGAGCTTTTCGACCTTCGCGTCGAATGAGCGAAGATTGTGGACGGTCACATAACCGAGCGCGTCGGCGGGGATTTGGGCGAGAATGTCCTGAGCGGCAATTTCACGGCCAACGAGAAGCGCAACAACAGAAACAGCGCAGCGAAAAACGCGGAGGCCTTGCATCGTGCACATCGCCAAGGAGTGGTAAGGTGGAAAACGCCGTACTTTCCATTATCGGCCGCGCATTGGGTACCGGCAAGAAACTAGAGGTCGAAGCGGGGCGGAATTGCCGCCAGTTCCGACGTTTATAACCGCTAGTTGCACGGATTCCGCCGCTATGTGGGAATACGCCAGCGGCCGAACACCCATGCGAGCACAAGGGCGGCATTCGCGCCTTGATACCGGTGCAATCCGTGTCAAACCTGCGGCTAGGCCTTGCCGCACAGTTCTTTCGCCGCGGTGACGACGGCCTCGGGTGTGATCCCGCGGTGCTTATAAATCTCCTGATACGGAGCGGAAGCGCCGTAGGTGTCGAGTCCGATAAAGACGCCATCGACACCGAGGTATTGATCCCAACATTGCCGGATGCCGGCCTCGATGGCGATCCGTTTCGTGACATCGGGCGGCAGCACTGCATTGCGGTACTCGGTCGGCTGTTCATTGAACAGTTCGAACGACGGCAGGCTCACAACCCGGCTCCGGATGCCCGCCCCGACCAGCGTTTGATGGGCTGCGACCGCGAACTGCACTTCGCTGCCGGTTGACAGGATGATGACATCCGGTGCGCCGCCGCCGGCATCGGCCAGAACATAGCCGCCGCGCGCGAGGCCGGAAGCCGCTGCGTATTTCGAGCGATCGAGCGTCGGCAAATCTTGTCGTGTGAGGATCATCGCGATCGGCCGTTCGGTCTGTTTCATGGCAACGCGCCACGCCTCTGAGACTTCATTCGCATCGGCTGGCCGCAACACGATCAGCCGGGGAATGGCGCGGCAAGCGGCGAGTTGTTCAATGGGTTCGTGCGTCGGGCCATCCTCGCCGACGCCGATCGAATCGTGCGTGAACACGATGATCGATGGAATCTTCATCAGGGCCGCGAGGCGCAGCGAAGGCCGACAGTAGTCGCTGAACACGAAGAAGGTTGCGCCGTACGCTCGCAAACCGCACAGCACCATGCCGTTTACGGCGGCGGCCATTCCATGCTCGCGAATGCCGAAGTGCAAATTGCGGCCACCAGGATTTGTCGCAGAGAGGCTGCCGCCAGCTTCGTCGAAGGTAAGAAGTGTCTTGGTCGAAGGCGCCAGGTCAGCAGAGCCGCCAAGCAACCAGGGAACGTGTTTGGCCACTGCGTTAAGCGCTTTGCCGCCCGATACACGGCTGGCCTCGCCCTTGGCATTCGCCGGGAACACCGTTAGTTCTTTGTCCCAATCCTTTGGCAACTCGGCCCGCTGCATCAGCTTCAGTTCGGCAGCCAAGTCAGGATATTTCTGTTCGTATGCCTTAAAGAGAGCCAGCCAGTCGCTGTGCAGCTTCGCCCCGCGTTTGCCAAGCGTATCGTCGAAGTGCTTTGGAACGTCCGGCGGCACCAGGAACTTAGCATCCGTGGGCCAACCATAGGCTTCTTTCGCCTTCGCGATTTCTTCATCGCCCAGCGGTTCGCCGTGTGCCTTCGCTGTACCGGCCTTGGTCGGCGCGCCGAAGCCGATCACGCTCTTGACGATGATCAGCGTGGGGCTGCCATTATGGGAGAGGAAGCTGTTATAAGCTTTGTCCAGTGCTGCCAAATCGTTGGCGTCGGCAACGTGGAGCACGTTCCAACCCAGCCCTTTGAAGCGGGTCGCTACATCCTCATCGAAGGCCAAGTCAGTTTTGCCTTCGATCGTGATGTGGTTGTCGTCGTAAATCCAGCACAGGTTGGGCAGCTTGAGGTGTCCGGCGATCGAGGCGGCCTCATTTGCCACCCCTTCCATCAGGTCGCCGTCGCTGCATTGGCACCAGACGTTGAAGTTGAACAGCTCGAACCCCGGCTTGTTGTACCGGGCGGCCAGCCACCGCGAGGCAATGGCCATTCCGACACTATTGCCGCAACCTTGGCCGAGCGGGCCAGTCGTCGTTTCCACGCCACTGGTGTGCTTGATTTCCGGATGGCCGGGGGTACGGCTACCCCATTGGCGGAAATTCTTGATCTGATCGAGCGGGAGCGACGGTTCATCGAGCACTTTCTGCCCGTCCGCCGACATCTCGCGAATGCCTGAGAGATGGATCAGCGAATACAGCAGCATCGAAGCATGCCCGCAGGAAAGTACGTAGCGGTCGCGGTTAGGCCAAAGCGGGCCGGCCGGGTCATATCGCAAATGCTGCGTCCACAGTTGATACGCCACGGGGGCCAGCGCCATCGGCGTGCCGGGATGGCCGGAGTTGGCGGCCTGGACGGCATCCATGGCAAGCGTGCGAATGGTATTGATGGCGGTTTCTTGAATCGACTTAGCGCTCGTAGACATGCTGAGAATCTGCCTGAAATGCGCCGGCGGGCGCGTGGAAGGACGGACGACTTACCCAACTTAGCAACCGGATTTTAGTGCGTTTAACCCGGCACTTCTAGCGGCAAAAGTGGGCGCTGCGGAATGCCGAACCACGAAGCAAACAAGCACTATTTGCAGCGTCGTCCGGCAGATTCTACGACCGCTCGGAGTTTGTCGTCAGCAACCAATCATTCGAGATCAAGCCGGCAACCGTGCGCGTAACTTTCTTGCGCACGGTTTACGATGGCGAGTGCCCGGTAGGCGTCTTCCAAGCTCGAAGTCTTCTGAACGAGACTCCCCACATGGCGGTGGAAGTGCAAGAGCAGCTGCTCGCCGACCGGTCGGTCATGGTCGAGCATTTCGGAGTGCTGCCCGGCCTCGTCGAACCACGTAAGCGTGTGGGGTAAATCGAGGAACGCGATGCCGCGCTGGCAGACCACTTGCAAATCGGCAGGCCGGCGGAACGAAGCCGCCTCATGCCACTGCGGGGCGACGTAGCTGCCGCAAGCGATTTGCGCGACCGGACCCGTGCCGAATTCGCCCGGCGGCGAAAAGTCGAGGGTCATGATCAGGTAATCATTCGGTCCCGTTTCGTGACGTTCCGCAGCGCCGCGCGGCGCGGAACTATGGCTGGCGCCGACCACGCTTGAAGCTTCGATGCCTACGATATCGCGACACCAGTCGACCATTTCAGTGAGTTGCCGCATATCGGCGGTGAAGATCGGGTTTTCACTTTCCGGTCGCGAAGTGAACCGCCGGTTACAGAACAACAGACGTGGTAGACCAAGCCGCGTGGCCATCAATTCCTTCAGCCGCAAGGTTGCCGGAGCTAATCGGCAGGGAAACTCGGCCATGAACGCGACGCCGGCGTCGCGAACGCGCCGGCGGACCTCATCAGCTTCGCGAGTTTCGAGATCGAGAGCCGCGGAACAATAAATCGCTTTTCCGGCGTCGCAGGCGGCAAAGATTGGGAGTGCGCCGTACCAACGGGCCGAGAGCAAGAGCATCGCGTCCACGTCGTTGCTCATCGCGAGCGAGCGAAACCCGTCGCAGGTCCGTGCCGGCCAACGGTGGGCAATTTCGGCTGCTCGGTGGGCCACCGGATCGCAGAACGCACGCACTTCGAATCGGTCAGCGAGCGCCCGCAGCGCCGGCGCATGCCGTGTTTCCCAAGCTTGGCCAAGACCGACTACGCCGACACGGAGCTTCATAAAGGAATGTGAGTCTGCGAGGAATTAGAAAGGCAGGTGTTGCGGGAGAACGATTTGAGTTCGTTGTCGTCTAATTTTAGCTTTGCTGTCAGCAAATTCATACGCCAACTCGCCGCGGCGGAGACTTAACCCAAAACAGGTTTTGTCGAAACAGTTGGCCAAATCGCGTCAGTTGTTAACCGCGCCGGCGTTCCGAAGCATTTCGGCCACCAGTTCCATTGGCAAACCCACAACGTTCGACTCACTGCCCTCAACGACGTGCACCCAGCCGAGGCGATCTTGGTAGCCAAAAGCGCCGGCCTTGCCCTCCCACTGCCCGCTTGCGATGTAATCGTCAAGTTGCGGCCCAGTCAGCTGGTCCATGCGAAGCTTGGTCACCGCGACGCGGATATCCGGCCGTTTATCGACTTGTAAAGCAAACAAACAAACCCCCGTCAGTACGCGGTGTTCCCGACCGCTAAGCTGCTCGAGCATGTCCCGCGCGTCGTATTCGTCCCGAGGCTTTCCAAGAATGAACCCATTGCACTCGGCGACGGTATCGGCGCCGAGAATAATGCTCTTAAGCCGGTTTGCAGCAGGTGGCAGCGACTTGTTTTGAAGCTGTTCCCACACGGTTTTCGCCTTGCGATAGGCGAGTTCGGCCACTAAGCCGGCCGGTCCCGATTCGCTGCAAACGCCGCATTCAACATCTTCGCTCGGCGGCATTACTGTGAAATGGTAGCCCGCGTCGGCCATCAGCTCGCGGCGCCGGGGTGAATTGCTGGCGAGAATAATGTGATAGAGTTGGTGGCTAGGGACAGGAGGCTGGGGCATGCTAGGCTAGAACTCGCGTATTTTTTGGGAGAATTAAGAACCGCAATTGTACAGCGACCGAGACGCCCCGGCCCCGTCTAGCCATTTCCCGGTGCGAAATCCCCAGACTTCGTTTACAGTCAGTCCGTATTCCGATTGCACCCCCGCGCTCCGTGAACCGTGCTCGACGTTCTGTACGAAGACAACCATCTGCTTATCGTGAATAAGCCCGCACAATTGCCCACGATGGGAGTGGCCGAGGACGTACCTTCGCTGCTCACGGTGGCCAAGGACTACATACGCCGGAAGTATCACAAGCCGGGAAATGTTTACCTCGGGGTCGTCAGCCGACTCGATGCGCCGGTAACGGGGGTCGTGCTGCTGGCGAGAACATCGAAAGCCGCGGGTCGGCTGAGCGAGCAGTTTCGCGAACGGGACGTCGAAAAACTCTATTGGGCGCTCGTGTGTGGGCACGTGTCACCCGCCGATGGTCAGCTTGTCAATTACGTCCGTAAGGACGAACGTCACCGCCGGATGCATATTGTGAACGAAATGGGGCGCGACTCTCAGCGTGCCGAGCTGAGCTACCAGGTTGTGGCCACTGAGGACAATGCAGCCAGATCTCAACTGCACCCTCGGCCGGATGCCGCATCCCCCTCTCTCTCGCGAAGAATCGGGCCGCTCAGCCTGCTCGAAGTTAGCCTTCACACGGGCCGAAAGCACCAAATACGCATCCAGCTATCACACGCCGGCCACCCGATCGTCGGCGACCGGAAATACGGCAGTCTGGTGCCGTTTTCGCCGGGGATTGCGCTCCACTCGCGCCGTTTGGTCGTGGAGCATCCCGTGACAAAGCGGTCATTGGCGATAGAGGCCCCGCTGCCGGCATCGTGGCACCGGCTTTGCACTTTACGCTAGGAACGCAGGCGTTTAACGGGCCGGCAAGCGGTTCGCTCCAGATTCAAAAGCTCTTTGAGTGCGTGTACGCATTTTAATTGCAGCTGTGTAGAATTTATAGGCCCGGATTACTAGGCGCGGGCACCTCAAAAACGATAGATTCCATAGTCAACTTCATCGATAATGTGGCTGTACGGCTGACCATAGCCAAACATGCGGTGGCCAACGGCCAATCGCTACAGTCGGACACATGACGTCAACCACGTCTCATTCTGTGCTTCGTCACTCGGCGCTGGCGAGCGGATTACTCTCGCAGCAGCAGCTCGATGACGCTCTTAGCGGTTTGTCTCGCGACGCGAACCAGGCTGCTTCCTCTCCGATTCAGGTCGACGCGGTTTCAGACGAGGTGCTTGGCCAGCGCTTGGTTGATCTCGGATATCTCAACCGCTGGCAGGTGGAGCAACTCAAGGAAGGTCGCACCAAATTTACGCTCGGGCCGTATCGCATCGTCAACGCGATCGGACAGGGTGGCATGGGGCACGTATTCAAGGCGGAACACAAACTCCTCGGCCGCATTGAAGCGATCAAAGTGCTGCCGAAGAGCAAAAGCACGCCCGAAGCAGTTGCTGCATTTCAACGAGAGATTCGAGCGCAGGCGCAGCTCGATCATCCCAACCTCGTGCGAGTTTCGTATGCCGACTTCGAGGGCGACACGTATTTCTTTGTAACCGAATATGTGCCGGGCACCGACTTGCGAAAGCTTGTCCGCCGCAACGGGCCGCTGCCGTACACGACTGCCGCTACGATTATTTCGCAGGCCGCTGAAGGACTGCATTACGCGCACCGTCGTGGTTTGGTGCACCGCGATGTGAAGCCCGGCAACTTGCTGGTAACGCCCGATGGCCGCACGAAGATTACTGATCTTGGGCTGGCATGGTTTCTGATGGAGGAGCTTGAGGCAGGCAAGACTGGCGCTAATCGCTCGCGGTCGCTGGTCGGCACTGCCGATTATTTGGCGCCAGAAACCATCCGCGAGCCGGATAAGATCTTGCCGGTGAGCGACGTGTACGCGCTCGGCTGCACGCTTTATTACGCTGTGACGGGGAAGGTGCCGTTTCCTGGCGGGAACACGCCCGACAAGATCCGCCGCCACCTCGAGGAAACGCCGCTCAATCCGCTGCACTTCAACCCTGATTTGCCGGTCGGCTTCTGTGATGCGATCGCCGCGATGATGGATAAGAACCCCAACACGCGCACGCCCACCGCGGCGGCCGTCGTCGAGTTGCTGAGACCTTGGTGCGAGCCAGAAAGCACGCGGCACCTTGCCGACCGGCCGCCAGGCTCCTCAGGGATTCTGTCGCGAGGGGCCGCCGCACAGTCGCCTGTGGCCGGTCAGCTCGATGAAACGGCGTCGTTTGTGCTCGATGACGCCGAGTTCGCACCAAGTCCAACTGAGAGCCCTAGCCAGATCTCGCAGGGCACGTTGTCTTCAGCGTCGGATCTTGAGGATACGGTCGTTTCGGCTTTGCCGACCGGCCGCCGGGTGACGGCTTCGCGACTCGGTGCACCTAGGACGGCAGAAAATACCCAAGACGCGATTCCCAAGCACTGGTTAAAGTTTATAGTTGGGGCGGCCGTGCTTATCTTATTTGCTGTCGCGGGTAGTTTGTTTGCTGCCTGGTGGCTTGGTGCGTTTTGAGACGCTCCATAGGCATAGAGACAAGCGATTCGCCTCCGCGTTCGATTTTGTTGCTGCATGGCGCGCTGCCATTTTCATCGGTCACGTGCTCCGACGATTCGACCGCAGGTTCAAATGGTTGCTGAATCGTCGATTGTGCGGAGGGGCTTGAACTACGATTTCTTCGCCGCTTCGGGTGGTTGCTGCTGCGCCGCACGTAGTTCATTGCGCAACTCGTTGATCGGCCGCACATCCAGGAATTTGGACGTCAATGTCCGCGTCGATTGAATTAGTCGATCGATCCGCTTTTGTATCTGTGGATCGTCGCTGCGGATAAGGCGGGCGGAGTTATCCAGCGTTAGATTGAATTGGGACGCGCCGGGAAGGTCATCCAATGCCCGCGCGAGCTCTTCGGCTGCCTTGAAGTCTTTCTTCTTGATTTTCTGACGGGCTCGGGCCATAAGAATATTGCGCCGCGCGACCACATCGATCAAATCCTCGCGCACCGCGGCCAGCCGTGCTTCAGCGACAAGCCGTGCCTCATCGTCGGGTAACGGAATTTTGATTTCCTTCTCCGCGCCCGGCACAACGGGAACCTTCGCCACGAGCTCGCTGCCATGCTTGATGATTAGCATATCGAGCGGCAATTTTCCCGCCGGAATGACGACGCGGCCGTTGGCATCGGTCATGCCGACGCGCAGCGGCGGCACGGCGGGCGAATTCTGCTGAAAGACTTCGTAGCCGGCCAGGGGTTTCTTTTCGTTCTTCCTCGATCGCAGGACCAGGGTCGTCGGTTCCGGATCAGCGGCCATTGCGATGGCCACTGGCTCGACGCGGCCCGACCGCCGGCCGGCGAGCGGGTTGCGATTTCCGCTACGAATTTGAAACTGGACGCCAGCGTTCTCCGCGACAACCGCTTCAATGTACGTCCAGGGAACGGGAACGATGCCATTTTCCAGTAACTTGCCGTTGCGCGCTGTGCGACGGAACATCGGGACGAAGATGTCTCCCGGTTTGGTCCAAGGCGGGGCATCGGCAGAGCGCGGCAACGATCCACCGCGAGGTTTGAGCTTCGCTAGTAGCGGATCCTTGGCATCGACATCCACTTGAGCAATGGGAGCAAAGGCTTGTGTCGCTGTGGCGAACACTTGCTCGGGCAGATTTGAGAGCTGCCGGCACTCGCGCCGCAACGTGGGACCCCAGCGCTGCAGATAACTGTCAAATTCGCGAGCCAGAATCCCGTAACCGCTCTCCGTAGTCCGAATGCCAAGCAGCAGGGTCTTATCCCTGCCCTCCTGTTGAAAATCGTTCTTCGTATCTGGAGCAGTTTGCAGCATAGAAAAGACGCGAGTCTGCTCGACACCAGCCGCTACTTCAATGTCGAATTGCCACAGAGGCGCAAGTGCCGAATCGACTCGCTGTCGCAAGTACGTCGAGAGCTCTTGGCGCAGCAGATCATCAACGCCGCCGGGCAGATCCATTGCCACAATCGCCTGAATTCGGTAGGGCTGATAGTCCCAGCCGCCATTGTCGGCGAAGGCTCGCGGCGCTGCGCAATATAAAAGCACACTGGCGACAAAGGATGCGGCGGACAAGCAGATCATCCGCGATCGCGTTCGAAGTTCGCTGCTCTGGCCAGCAGCGCGTGAAACCAACTTGTCGCTCATCCACGTATTCACGCGATTCACTGCGGCGATGGTGGTAAATCAGTTCTTGCGACGTTCGCCTTCGAGTCAGTCGACCATTGCTCGATATTCTGGTACAGCGTCACCGGTGCCTCGCCCATGCCGCCGATTCGTTTTCGGTAGGCAAAATAGTTCACCGTCTGCCAGAGCGGGATTAACGGCAATTCATGATTCGTAATTTCGTGGAGCTCAGTAAGCCGCGACCGCACATCCTTCCAGTTCGTTGCCAGATCGAGATTCCGCAGCGCGGCTTCGAGATACGGGCTCTGCTCGATGCCGGCAATTCCGCCCGGGCCGAGAATCTGGCGGGCATCGGCGACTGGCTCCCACACGGCGAGCTCCGCATAACGCAAATCGCAGTCGACTTTGCCCTCGGCCAACTCGTCGGCGGTGAACTCGCGTAAGCTTACCGTAATGCCGACCTTCGCCAACTGCGCTTGAACTGACTGACAAGCGAGCCGCGCGACCGCATCCGTCGGATGGGCAAGCACCAGCTCCGGAAGGGCCGAGAGTTCCGGTTCCTGTTTCGCGGCTGTCTTTTGATCTTCAGCGACTTTCTTGCCACTCTTATCGGCGGGAGTGTTTTGCACACCCGCCCAAGCAACCGTGGCCAGAATCGTCGCGAGCCGGGGCTCAAAGGGACGTGGCTGCAGTTGGTTGTTGTAGCCGTATCGAATGGGGTCGGTGAGCGACGAGCCAGCAGGGAATGGTCCGCTCAATGCCACGAACCCTGGAATCTTCGCTCCACCCTGGAGCACCCGGTCGACGATCCATTTGCGGTCGATGCCGTAACACAATGCCCGGCGAAATTCACGCTTCGCCAGCAGCGGTTTCTTGAAGTTGGGAATCAACACATGGACTGTCGGGAGTTTGTACTTACCAACTTGTACATCGGGATTCTCCCGCAGCCGCTCGATGTGCCATGGCGACACTCGGTCGAGCACATCGACATCGCCGCTGGTAAGCGCAGCGAAGGCTGCGTCATCGCTCGTAAGCGTTTGCTCAACCACAGCCTGCAGGTTGTTGCTTGGCTTCGCCAAGGGCGAATTCGACATGAACACGACTTGCGGCGGCGTATAGTCAGCGAGCTTGAAAGGCCCCGCGCTTCCCCCGCGCGCCGCCGGATTCCCTGTCGCGGGAAACGCCAATTGAAAAAACGCCTCCGGCCGCACATTTACACGGGCAAGGTGTATGATGATCGAGTTTTCGCTGCCGAGCGAAACCCCGCCAATCAGCGCCGCGAGCCCTTCGCGAAAATCTGGATCCCCCGGTGTGGAAACGCTGAGAAGGTGGCGAGCGACAACATCCGGCGTCACCCCGCTCGCTCGAGTCAGCTTCAGCGTGAGTTCCTTGCCGGTTTCATCCAGGCTCCATTCGCCGACTGGGGAACGATAGATGCCGCCCTCAGCGCCGAAATCTGCCTCTTCCGCCAGTAGATGCTGCGTGAGTGCACTCGAGCGTATCGCGGCCCAATTATCGAGTCGGCGCGCCGGTGCGCGCGGCGAAGTTTCCAGCACGCCGACCGTAACATAGGGAAACTCACGCTCGATGCGGGCCATCGTTTGTGTCGCCGCATCGAGACTCGGCCAGATGGCGAGCGCCCGCGCGACCGCTTTGCGAGCCGGGATGTAATCTTTTTGACCGAGCAGCCGATTTGCTTCAGCGACTTGCCGACCGGCCGCCGATTGAAACCGATCTTGCCAAGCTGCGACCGATTGCGGAGCAATATTTTTGAACTGCGTTTGCCACAGTTCCAGCAGGTGGCGGGCTGAGACAAAATCGTTTTCCCGTAACTGCTTTTGAATCATCTCATTCGCCACCGACTCCACCGCGTTTGATAGACCGGCGTATTGCGGGTTGCGCTGATAGAGTGTAATGAGCAAGGCGATCGCCCGATCGTACTGTTTCGCTTTGTACAGCGCGAGCGCGTTCTTCTGCAGAAAGTTGCAGATCGCGTCGTTTACGCCTGGGAAACTGGCCGATTCCGTTCCGAGCCGCGCGTAGTAGTCGAACGCGTCATCGAAGTTGCCGGCCGCGGTTAGTCGGTTGGCCTCATCGAGCAGCACCTGCTCAAAAATCTTTACCTGGGCAACGCTCGTCCAGGCGATCTCGAATTGTTCGGTGGGGCGATCGAGCAAGCGAACCTTGAGCGAGCCGGATTGGGGAATGGCAGCCAGCGGCCGCTGCGGCAGAGCCAGCGGCAAGACTTCCAAGTGCTGGCCCCCGCTTGCCGCATTGAGAACGACGAGATCGAAAGGCGTGCGATCTAGTAATCGCTGAACAGCCGCAGGCTTATTGGCAGGGGCCCGTTGCTTGACGACTTCCTGAGCGATGACGCCGCTCGCGACTGCGTAAAGGACGAGGAATTGTGCAATGCCCAATCCAAATCGCAATCTGCAACTCTTAGGCCGCGATTTGCGATTTGTCTTCATGGATAGTTCGTCCGGTCAAATACAACCGCTACGGCTGTTCAGCAACGATGATCGTGCCGTCGTTCGAAGCCACCACAATCTTCTGCAGAAACGCAACCGGTCCAGTTGCGATCGGCTGTTCCAGATTAGAGGTGCCGAGCACTTTACCATCGGCGATCGCCCGGCGTTCGATCGTACCGTTTCGGTAAGCAAGCACGATGCAATCTGGCCGAACCAGCGGCGCGCCGGCGAGTGGCCCATGCTCCAGCGGCACTTGCCATCGCGCTTCGCCGGCCGCCGCCAGTGCCGATAGCTTCTGATCGGCGGTCGCGAGAACGATGACATCGCCAGCCACAAAAGGACCCCACTCGACCGGTGCCGTCAAATTCGATTCCCCCGCCGATTCGAGCGACGGCAGCTTAAACCGCACCACGCGCGAGTCGCTGGCGACGCCGAGCACGGTTTCGCCGAGGACATAGAGTCCGCTCGTGATTGGCCGCGGGCCAACGTCTGCCTGCTTGACGGCTTCCAGGTGCGGCTGCGGCTGATTGACGACATCGACGAGATACAGCCTGTTACCGCCGTCGGTGACCACGAACTGCCGGCCGTCCGTCCCCACTGGCGCTGCCGGCTTGTAGGCCAGCGTTGACTGCGCTTCGACTCGCGGCTGAAATGGGGTCGCCAGTCGGGCGCCGTCAGTCACGCTTAAATAGAAAACTTGCCCCATCCCCAGCGGCGCCACAAATCCGTAGCCAAGCGGCGTTGGCGCACAGGCTATCGCACCAACCAGATGCACCCACTGCGCAACGTTTGCCTGGGCCGGATTGTACAACAGCAACCAATCGCTGCCTGGCGCACAGAACAGCGCCCGGCCTTGGCCCAAGTCGGCGGCTGTGTTGAGAGACGGCAGTTGAGGCGGAGCCTGCCGTGTGGCGAGCGGTTGGTCTTGTACGCGCGAGCGAATCGCCGCTTCATCGAACCTGAATGCGTAGCCCAACGCATTGGCGACGGTGAACGCTTTTGCCGCATCGTCGACGACCGGCGCCCCGGCGGGCGGCACAGCCAAGTCGGTCGCCCATAACAACTGTCCGCGCGAGCTATCCAGCCCCGCGACAACCGCGCCCGCCCTGCCGTTGGGACGATGAACCTCCACGATTGCGTTTCCCACCGTCGTGAGCGGATGATCGAATGTGTCGCCGATGAATGGGTTCTCAATCTCCTCGACTGGCAGCCGGTTTCCAGTCGGCACGATGTTGTACTTCGTGAGTTGCGTATCGGCCACCCACACGTTGCGGCCCAGCAGCGTGGCATGACGCGTAACCGGCTGCGCAGTCGTGGCATCGCGGGTCGCCAAAACGACGAAGGTTTCGCCGTCGCTGCCGGCAGCGATGTCGTACACTTCCATTTGTCCGCGGTCGGTAATGACGATTAAGCTACGGCCGCTGACAAGCGGCGGCGAAGTTGCCAATCCGGTAAGACGCCGCTCGATTTGTTGCTTGGCAACATTGCCCTTGTTATCTACCACCAGCAGGTGCAGCCGACTGGTTTCGACGCCGTTATTCTCAATGACGGCAACCTTATCGGAGACCACGGCTGGCGCGACCTGAACCGTCCCCGGCCCGTGGCCGAGAAAAAACACTCCGCTGCACTTCAAATCGGAGAGGGTAACTGAATAAATGTTGGCGCGGTCGCCGACAACGAAAAGGTGCTGCTTCAGGCGATCCAGAACAGGCGCAACGCGCAGCGATTGCGGAAACTGCAAATACCCGCTGCGATTGCCACTCTTCAGGTCGAGCACGTACAGCCGGCCGGAATTCGTTGGGACATAGGCACTGTCGGTCGAAATGAGCGGGTGGGCGAACGGCTCACCGATAGATTGCCGCCAGACAAGCTTGCCAGAGGCCGCCTCAAGCCTTAACAATTCCTGGCGCATGCTGTCGACAAGCAGCACATCGTCGCCAGCGCGGAGCGGCCAGCCATCTTGCTTGAACCCGATGTAACGCCGCCACAGAACCTTTCCGCTCGCCGCATCAAGGCCGTAAATGGCGCCATCGACGCGCACGCATGCGACCCCACTCACACCGGCAGCTGGCGAACCCGCATGCCGATTAGCAACCGCAAGCGAGGCAACCCACGGAGTAGGCCGGTCATTCGTTTCGGCCGCTTTGGCTTCGTCGACGAACTTGATCGCTGCCAGCTCGGCAGCGCCCGCTTTCTTGATCTGGTCCCCAAGCGCCGCTTCGCCCGAAAGTTCCGGGTGCTCCTTCAGCAGCCGCGAGTGCTCGGCATAGACATCCATCAATTTGTTATCGGTGAGCGCTTGCTCCATGGCCTGGAGCGATTCGGCCAACGCAAATTGAGATTGCTGCCGACGAGTGACCCGTTCGAGCGCGTCGCGAACGTTGATGAGGCGCGTTTCGTCGCGAAACGATTTGGGCAGATATTTGGCATTGTTGCACAGCTCAAGAGCCTTATTGGCTAGCTCGACATACTTCTTTGAGTCGTCCGATGTCGGAGCGGCCTGCTCGGCCTGCTGCGCAAGTCCTTCAGCAATTTGGGGCAGCAGCGCGGCGGATTCATCCTGAGCGTTGTCGAAGGCGGGTTCATCTTCAACTGCCTTCAATTCGTTCTCGGCTAATGTCAGGGCCTGACTGAACTCGCGCGACTCAGCAGCCTGGCGAATTCGCAGCATCGCCAACTGTACTCGGGCCAAGCTGTGCTCCGGATGACGCGGCGATCCGTTGATGAACTCTTCGAACTGCTGAATTGCCTGCGGATACGCGCCAGTTTTCGCCGCCTCGCGAGCTTGGGCGAGCTGTTGATCGGCGGTCTGGCGGAAGATGAAGAACCACATCGCCCCGCCGAGCAAAATCAGCACGGCCAAGCTGCCGCCGCCGAAAAGAATGAGCGGCGAATCCCAAGTTTTCTTCGACCTGGTTGGCCGCCCCTTTTTCTTCAACGTCATTCGTCCATTACCAGACGTTTGCTTAAGGCCGCGACGCGGAGGATCGGGAAGTTCCGTGGGAACGCCCGTATCAGGCGGCAAGTCGACGGGCGCTGCCCGCGGCGTCGCTGACTTGTCCTTTACCGCGCGATCGACAGGCCGCTGCGGAATGTCGGCCGATGCCGGCACAAGGCGCGGCAGCGCTTCCACCGCCGGCAACTCACCGAGCGTGGGCAAATCGTCGTCTTCAATTACATCGGACGTCGACGGTGCGCGGCCAGCAGTTGCCTCGAGCTCCTCGAGCGGAATCAAGAGAATTTCGTCATCGTCCTTCGGCGGCGGTGGCGCCGGCCGCGGATGGCTGATGATGTGCGAAGCAAACACCGAGCTGCCCTCGGCCTCGGCAAGATCCGTTACCGGCGCTTCCGCATCCTGTTCCGTGAGGTTCACTCCGCTAAGCGTGAGCCCCGATAGAACGTCGTTCGCCTGCCGAACCGTGAGCAGGCCTTTCTGGACGAGAAAATTCGCCAGATCGTCTGCCGAGAGCGGCCGCCGAATTTCCGCCACGCTGTTGCGCAGCTTCTCCATCAGACGATCCGACAGGATCTTGCGGCGATCAAGCTCCGAGATGAATTTTTTTGCACTCATGCGCGCAGGACGTGAGGATCATCAGGTCGAGTCGCACGACAGGCACCGCACTCGAGCGCGCCGTACTAGAAGGAGTAAGCCGCAGAAAACTACACTCGCGAACAGATCGAACGACGCCGTCAAATGATCGCGACTGCTGTGCCCCTTCCGTTACCGGTACGTCTGGTCGATGACGCTGAATTCGAACGCTTTTCCCGTGCGGGTCACGCGGAACACGGTGCCCCGAATCGAATCGTGTTTTCGTGACCCAGCTTGCTTCTGTTCCAAAGTGAGCAGGATCGCCGACGCTTTCGGTGGGTAAAACTGCAGGATAATTGGTCCTTTGTCGGCAATTCCCGCCTTCGTCGCCAATTGCCGATCGAGCGCAGCGAACTGGCTGTCGGTCGGATTCATGAACAGCCGCACTTCCTGCGCCGGGTCACCCACGCGAACGTCTGGCTTCTCGCGACTTAAATTATATGCGTAATAAACCTTGTTGTCCTGACCCAACACTCCCAGTTCGATGCCGAAATAATCCAGCCATTGGGCATATTCCAACAGGCTTGCCGGTTCAAACCGTATTTCACGGCGCGGCTCCTTTGCGCCGCCGCGGCCGGGACCAAAACCGGCGCCGATGCCGCCGCCCACGCCGCCTCCGTACCCGCCGCCCATGCCTGGCGTGCGGTTATCGCCCTTCACTTTTGATAAATCGGCCCCGATATCAAGCGTTTCGTCGGCCAACACGGCGGTGCGCGCGGTTACGGCGTTGGCCACGTTTTCCAACGTCTCCTCGAGCTGCATTTCTTCAGGAATCGGGGTATCGTCGGTGCTCGGAGCCTCCACATCGCCGCCGGAGTCCGACCCGCCAACGCCGCCGGTGCCGCCGCCGCCCGTCGCGATGGGCGTTACGGGCACCGCGAACTCCTTGAGGATGAAGTTCTGCGAAACGAAGACCATGAATAGCGCGGCCACCGTGACGCAAGTCACAATCAGCATCGACACGATCCAGCTCGACACGCGGTCGTACGAGCTGACGCGCAATTGGTTCTTCGCGGCTGATCGGTTGGTACGCATCGTCGCAACTACTGTTTGTCCAACACGGCCGCTGGCCGAAGGGAGAGATACCACTTCTTCCAAGCCTCAGCGGCCTGATAGCGCTGCTGCTCGTTGAAGTCATCGGGCGGACCGAAGCCCTCAATATTTCGACTGATAAACCGCAGGCCATTGCGAGCCTCGATCACTACGCGGCGATCGGGATCGGTAAGCGCGTACAGCAGCGTTGGCACATAGTCCATGTTGCCCGTTCGACCGAGCGCACGGACCGCGACAACGCGCACCTCGGGTTCGCCGCCACGTACCAGTTGCTGCAATCGCCGGGCGCCTTTGTCATCGACCTGATCCACCACAAGCTGACTAGGATCGCGGGCCAGGTCATCCAGTGTGGCATCATCGCCGTCGTCGATCATCGACAGCAACTGGTCGATTTTCGTGTGTACCTGTTCCACCACCAGTTCGCCGTTGCGTAGCTTCGCGCGTGACAGATTCAACGGCAGCCCGCGTCCCGACACGAGCATGCCTTCGCCAAGCTTTGCCTGAATGCTCTTCTTCGTTGAACGCAGCAAAAACAGAATCGAGAAGGCCGTATCGCACTCCGTGCCACAGTAGCCGCTCCAGCTTCCCTCGGCCGTTTGCTTCGACGCTAGAAACTTGTACCCGTCGTTGTACCACGAAGGCGACGGGTCCTGGCGATTCTCAAACCATTCTTGAAAGCTCTTAAAACGCTCCAGCCCGTACAGGTAATAGTAGCTCTTCTCGCGCTGATCGATCGTGTAGTTCTTCGCGAGCCAGGTTTGCGCTCGGTTCATGCTCTGTAAGATCTTCGCGGGACTTGATTTTTGGGGATGATACTGCCGCGATTCGCCCAGCGGGTCGACTCGCTTCAATGCTGCTGGCAAGCCGTCCTCGTTCGTTGCTGCAGATTTCGTACTCGACGCTGCCTGAATGCCGAACAAATCGGCGCAGATATACATGCTCCCTAACCCGGCGGCCAGCATCGAACACGTGGGATCATCTTGCTTGACCGGCGAGTCAGTCGTCGTCGGCTGCCCCTGATATCCCCAACAACCGTCCGGGTCCTGCGTTCGGTTCAGCCAATCGGCGAGGCTGTCGATCGATCCGCCATCCAGCCGAATGCCATGCCGGTCCGCCTGCCAATACGCCAAAGCCGCGTACTGCGATTGAGACGTATCGCCCGTGGGAAGTCCCGCATAACCCCATCCACCATGACCCTTCTGCCGCTTCTTCATGCGGTCGAGGAAATAGTCGATTTGCTCTCGATAGCGTTCCGCCGAAAGTTCGCACAAGAAAATGACGGCGAGCCCATTGCTGTAGACATCTAAGCCGGTTTCGTCGTGCTTGGCGTGAATCTCCTCATCGCAGGCCGTAATCGCTTCGGCGATGCGAGGATGGTCGCCGTGACCGGCTTTCAAGAATGCCATTGCGATCAAACACTTGGCGCCTAGCCGCTGATCCGAATGTTTATCAAGATACGCGAGCCCCGACTCAATCAGCTTCTTGACCTCGGGACTATCCGGCGTAATCTGAGCCGTCGCCTGCACTGAGGAGAGGCATGCGAACGCAGCGGCAGCGCAGCCAATAGCGCAGACCCGGCCAAGCCGCCGGCTCGCCGATTTACTCAATTCGCACTCCAATTGCCTCTCCGCTGCCATTTACACTGGCCCGGTTTTCTCTATCATGGAGGCTACCGGACAGGTAGCTCAGTTGGTAGAGCACAGGACTGAAAATCCTGGTGTCGCCGGTTCGATCCCGGCCCTGTCCACTTACCTATTCTAGCGTGCAGAGGACCAATAGTCCTGGGCACGGCGGATGGCCAGGACTACCTGGAGGTGACGCCACGGATTCTAAGCTGCAACGCTTACAATTCAGCGGCGTCCTTGGTCACCCGCCGTGCCCAGTTCGTAATGGGCGCCGCTCTCGTTATCTCCCCATTCGTTTTCGTAGCTGTCAATCATCGGTGGCACAGCCGTCGCGATAGATCCGGCCGCTCCCACGGCACGGCAACTACGCTACGGCCGCTTCATCCGCGTCACGATCCCTAAGAATTGCTCGCGTCGCGGGCTCTCGCAACTAATTCGCCGGGCCGTACGGGGGTAGTGCTTGCTTTCCGCTCCTCGGCGAAATTCTTTTGCTTGGCGGTGGTCTGGTTGCGACAGAGCTGCACCATCTTCTTCGCGCTATGCAGCCGATCGGTGGCGTCTTGCAGCTCGAATTCTAAATCCTCGATTCGCTGCTCAGCCGTGCGCACTTGAGAGCGCTGGGCGTTCCAAGGGAAGGCCATGAACACGAGGCCGAGCATAAAGCCGGTGACTAGGCCGATCTGAAAGTAGCGATCCTTGCTCATGGCGATCGATCATAACGGCACTCGCGCATGCTCGCAAAAAAAAGAATTTTCTAAAATGGCTAACCTCAAGTCTGCCAAGCACAATCGTCACGCCGCAAATCCTGAGCACGCGGTCCCCAATGTCACCACGGTGTGGCGCTGGCGCAGTCGAGGCGTCCGCGGCATCAGACTCGACACCGTGTGCATCGGTGGCCGGCGGTATTCGTCAACCTTCGTGGCGACCAAAGTGCCGCCATTGCCCGGCAATCACAACGAAAAACGCCTCCCACCATTTACATTTCAAGCGCCCGAGATTCACGTGGTGCCTACCGCAAGCTACCCAAAGCCCCTTGGCCCACTTCGGTCGTCCATCACATTAATCTCAAACATCGCCACGTCCTTTCCACGGCCCAAGAATTCCGTCTTCCATTTCGGCATTGCCGCCGACTTTGAATTCCCCTCCCGTGCCATGGAGGTACGTTCCCAATCAGGCTGCTTTCGATAGAATGTCGGTGATTCGACATTACCATCTTGCCAACCATCCACACCGTTTGCCACGAGTCGACGAAATTCACAAGGTTTATCGTTCCGCCGATAAGGAGTGAAGCATGTCCAGCGTAGCCACCCAGCCCAAGCGTTCCTCTGAGAAGGACCCCAAGCCGGCGGCCAACGCGCCGCTATCCGCGGCCGAAATCAAAAAGATGGACGCCTATTGGCGGGCCCTCAACTACCTTGCCGTAGGGCAAATCTACCTGCTGGATAACCCGCTCCTGCGCGAGCCGCTCAAGCGCGAACACATCAAACCGCGCTTGCTCGGCCATTGGGGTACGTCGCCCGGCCTCAACATGTTGTGCGTCCATCTCAATCGAGTCATCAAGAAAGATGACCTCGACATGATCTACATCATCGGCCCGGGCCACGGCGGCCCGTCGATGGTGGCGCACGCGTACTTGGAAGGCACGTACAGCGAAATCTATCCGAACGTCAGCCAAGACGAAGCCGGCATGAAGCGGCTCTTCAAGCAATTCAGCTTCCCCGGGGGCATTCCCAGCCACGTGTCACCGGAATGCCCGGGCAGCATCCACGAAGGCGGCGAACTCGGCTACGCGCTGAGCCATGCGTACGGCGCGGCGTTCGACAACCCAGACCTCATCGTCGCCTGTGTTGTCGGCGATGGCGAGGCCGAAACCGGCCCGCTCGCTACCGGTTGGCATGGGAACAAGTTCCTCAACCCGGCCCGCGACGGCTGCGTGCTGCCGATCCTGCATCTCAACGGCTACAAGATCGCCAACCCCTGCTTCCTCGCGCGCATTCCGAAGGACGAACTGCAAAAGTTCTTCGAGGGCATGGGCTACAAACCGTATTTCGTCGAAGGCCACGATCCGCTCGCCGTCCATCAGCAACTTGCCGCCACGCTCGACACGATTGTCGCGGAAATCAAGTCGATTTGGTCCGATGCCCGCACGAAGGGCGTGGTCAAACGGCCGGCCTGGCCCATGATCGTGTTCCGCACGCCCAAAGGCTGGACCTGCCCGCCCGAAATCGACGGCAAAAAGTGCGAAGGCTACTGGCGCAGCCACCAGGTCCCCATGGGCGATATGGACAAGCCCGAGCACATTCGCATTCTCGAACAGTGGATGAAAAGTTATCGCCCCGAAGAACTGTTCGATGCATCCGGCCGGCTGCAGCCCGAACTCGCCGAACTCGCGCCGAAAGGCACTCGCCGTATGAGCGACAACCCTCACGCCAACGGCGGCCTGCTCATGCGCGATCTCAAAATGCCCGACTTCCGCAACTACGCGGTCGACGTCCCCAGCCCCGGCGGAACGATGGCCGAGTCCGCGCGCGTCATGGGCATGTTCCTCCGCGACGTGATGAAGCTCAACCTCAACAGCAAGAACTTCCGTCTATTCAGCCCCGATGAGAATAATTCAAACCGCTGGCAAGACGTGCTCGAGGTGACCACGCGCTGCTACATGGCTGAAATCTACCCGGAGGATGACAAGCTCAGCCCCGATGGTCGCGTCATGGAAGTGCTCAGCGAACACCAATGCCAGGGTTGGCTTGAGGGCTACCTGCTCACCGGCCGCCACGGCTTTTTCTCGTGCTACGAAGCTTTCATTCACATCATCGATTCGATGTTCAATCAGCACGCGAAATGGTTGAAGACCTGCAACCACATTCCCTGGCGGCGCCCCATTGCGTCGTTCAATTACTTCCTCAGCTCGCACGTGTGGCGGCAAGATCATAACGGCCTCAGCCACCAAGACCCTGGCTTTATTGATCACGTTGTGAATAAGAAGGCCGAGGTCATTCGCGTGTATCTCCCGCCGGATGCAAACTGCCTTCTTTCGGTGACCGATCACTGTTTGCGCAGCCGCGACTATGTGAACGTCGTCGTCGCCGGCAAACAGCCGGCCCCGCAATTCCTCACGATGGATCAGGCCATCAAGCACTGCACTGAAGGACTCGGCATCTGGGAATGGGCGTCAAACGACAAAGGCGGCGAGCCGGATGTCGTCATGGCCTGCTGCGGCGACGTGCCCACGCTCGAAACTCTGGCGGCCGTCGACCTGCTCCGCAAGCATTTGCCCGATTTAAAGGTCCGCGTCGTCAACATCGTGAATCTCATGAAGCTGCAGCCGTCGACCGAGCACCCCCATGGACTGCCCGATCGCGACTTCGACGCCCTATTCACCAAGGACAAACCAGTAATCTTCGCGTTCCACGGCTACCCGTGGCTGATCCACCGACTCACCTACCGCCGCACCAACCACAAGAACATTCACGTCCGCGGCTACAAAGAAGAAGGCACGACAACGACCCCGTTCGACATGGTCGTGATGAACGATCTCGACCGCTTCCACTTGGTCGAAGACGTGATCGATCGCCTTCCGCAACTCGGCTCCAGCGCCGCGTACTTCAAACAGGCGATCCACGACAAGCTGATCGAGCACAAGGAATACATCGCCAAGCACGGCGATGACATGCCGGCAATTAGCGGCTGGAAGTGGGGCGGACAGGAAGTGGTGAAGGGACGAACGTCGACCGAGGGCGATAACCTCTAGGTCTTCAACAACATTCAGCGAAACCGGCGGAGCGGTAAATCACACTTGTCGGCTACCGCCTGTCGCTGCGCGCTATCAATGCGCGCCGGCCAATTCGGCGACGCGGTCCGAACTATCGGCCACAATCGCAGCGAGCAAGTCGCCGCCAATATTCTCCAGTGGCAAAACGTGGGTCGCGCCACCAAGCGCAATCGCTTCCTTCGGCATGCCAAAGACCACGCAAGACTCCTCATCTTGCGCTACCGTGTGCGACCCAGCCTTACGCATGGCTAGCATCCCGGCGGCGCCGTCACGTCCCATTCCCGTCAACAGCGCCGCCGCGGCATGCCGGCCCAACTGCGCTGCGCACGACTTGAACAGCACATCGACCGAGGGCCGGAATCCATTCACGAGCGGGTCTTGATTCAACGTAACAGAGTATTCAGCGCCACGGCGAACTACTTGCATATGCGAATCGCCCGGCGCAATCAGCACCGTTCCCTGCAAGATCCGGTCGCCATGCTCGGCTTCCTTCACTCGCATCCGGCACAAACCATTGAGCCGCCGCGCAAACGCGCTCGTGAACGCCTGCGGCATGTGCTGCACGACGACAATGCCCGGCGTATCGGCGGGAAACACCGGCAGCAGGGCGGCCAGTGCTTCGGTGCCGCCGGTTGACGCGCCAAGCGCGATTACCTTATTGGTCGCTTCGGCCAATCGCTTTGGCGTTTCAACCGCGATCACTCGTTTCGCATCGGCCGGCGCCGACCGCCGTCGCGCCACTCGCGACTTAGCCGCTGCCAGAACCTTATGGGTGATGTCATCGCCGATCTCCGCCGTCCCGCGGCTCACATCGATTTTCGGCTTCGTCACGAAATCGAAAGCCCCCAGCTCCAGCGCCTTCAGCGTGGTTTCCGCGCCGCGAGCCGTCAGCGACGACACCATGACCACCGGCATCGGACGCTGCCGCATCAGCTTCGACAAGAACGTCAGGCCGTCCATCTTGGGCATTTCAACATCGAGCGTCAGCACATCGGGCGAGAGTTCCTGAATCATCGTCCAGGCCGCGACCGGGTCCGGCGCAGCGCCGACTACTTTGATGTCGGCATGGCTCGACAAAATCTTCGTCAACAACTGGCGAATGAGCGCCGAGTCGTCGATAACCAGAACGCGTATGGCAGGCATAAAGCACCAACATCAAAACAGAATGACCGCATCCTTGGCAGGCGTCGTCCGCGCAACTTTCTCGCGGAGATACTCGATTTCCTGTTTGAGCGTGTCGTCGATCGCCCGATTCGGCAAAGGCTTCACCAGGGCCCGCGCTGTGGCCGTTTCAAACACCAGCTTCACGCCGCAGTTTCCCCCGAGCCGGTGCGCCGTGAGTGGAATCCCTTCGTCCGTTAAGAACTGCCGCACAAACTCCACGTTCCGCTGCCCCACCTGAAGCTCCGCTCCGCGCAGCGCGAGCACATTCGCTCCGCCAAACACCTTTGCTTGCAGCCGCCGACGATCGCCGCCGAGCCGCATGATAGTGTTGATCAACAATTCCATGGCGTGAATGCCGAACGCCGCGCTCGCCACCTCGCGTTTCGAAACCGGCAGCATGAAGTGATTCATCCCGCCGATCTGCTTCGTGGGATCGTACAGGCATGCGGCGATGCACGACCCCAGCACGGTCGACACCACGGCCGGAGTCTCGCTGGCGAAGACTTCACCCACAATGATCGAGCGCTGCGGAATCGGTGGTGTTGCGTACGCGACCATCGGCGACTATTTATGCTGGATAAGTTGAAAAATCGTGTTGCCCAACGACCGCAGCGGATTGGGTGTCCATTGAATGCTTTCCGAATGCCCGAGCATCAAATAGCCGCCCGGCGCCAAGTAGCGCGCCAGGTGCTCGATAACCTTCCGCTGCGTTTGCAAATCAAAGTAAATCATTACATTGCGGCAGAAGATCACGTCAAACAGCGTGTGCACGGGCCATTGCGGCGCGATGAGATTGATTTGCCGAAACGTGAGCAAGCTCCTCAATTGTTGCTTGGCCCGCACTTTGCCGCGATAGGCGCCAGTGCCGCGCTCAAAATACCTCCGCAGCCGATAGTCGCCGATCGGCATTGCATCGTCAAGGTTGTACACACCCTGCTCGGCCGATTGCAGCACCTGTGTATCAATGTCGGAAGCTAACACGCGAATGTCCCACGTCGCGTCGAACATCGCATACTCACGAATCGTCATCGCGATCGAATACGGCTCGTGCCCATGCGACGAGGCCGCCGACCAAATCCGCAGTCGGCGGCGTCCGCCCTTCGTCGCCTGGTGAACTAAGTACGGAAACACCCGCGTCGACAGAAAGTCGAAATGATGCGGTTCGCGAAAAAAATCGGTCTTATTCGTCGTGATGCAATTGATCATCTCCTGCAGCTCGGCCCGCTCCGGATCACGTCGCAGGATGTATTCGTAGTAATCGAGATAGTCATTCAGTCGCAGGGCCCGCAGCCGCTTCGCCAACCGCGACGACAGCAGGCAACGCTTCGATTCGTTGAGCGCAATCCCCGTTTCCGTGTAAATCAAATGCTGAAACGCTTGGAATTCGTCGTCGTCGATGATTGCGGGTGCGGTAACCATGGTGCAGTATTCAAGCGATGCCCTCGGGCCCATGTCATATGAGCCCGAGGGCGGCCATTTCGCTAATCGACTCAAAACTCTTCAAAGCCATCCGATCCGCTGCCGGCGCCCACGAGTTCCAAATCCTCGACTTCGCGGGCGATCTTCGCAGGGGCCGCTTTCCGCTTTGCCCTTTGCGCCGTTGAGCGGCTCGACTTCTTCGCCGGCCCCACCGGCTTCGCGGCAACGACCTCGACCGCGCAATCTTCCCGCTTGAGGTTGAACTGAGCGACCACGGCCTGTAGCTGTTCAGCTTGGCCGGAGAGCGCGACAGCGGTGCCGGACATCTCTTCGGTCTGCGAAGCATTCGACTGCGTGACCTGGTCCATCTGGGCCACGGCCTTATTGATCTGCTCGATGCCGACGGTTTGCTCGCGGCTGGCCGCGGCGATCTCCCCGACGATGTCGGTCACGCGCTTGACGCTGGTGACGATGGCTTCGAGCGTCTCGCCCGACTTATTCACTAAGTCTGAACCGGTCTCGACCTTCTGCACCGAGTCTTCAATGAGGCCCTTGATCTCACGGGCCGCCGTGGCACTCCGCTGAGCCAGGTTGCGGACTTCACCCGCCACCACGGCAAAGCCACGGCCTTGCTCACCCGCCCGGGCCGCTTCCACGGCCGCATTCAAGGCGAGCAAGTTCGTCTGGAAGGCGATCTCGTCAATCGTGGTGATGATATCGGCAATCTTCCGCGAGGCTTGGTTGATCTCGCCCATGGCTGTCACGGCTTGTGCCACGACCGCGCCACCTTTTTCGGCCGTTTCCCGCGAGTTGCTGGCGAGTTGGTTGGCTTGATCGGCGTTGTCGGCATTCTGCCGCACGGTGGCCGTGATTTCTTCCAAGCTCGAAGCCGTTTCTTCCAGGCTCGAGGCCGACTGCTGCGCGCCGCTCGAGAGCTGCTCGCTCGCCGCCGCTAATTCCTGGGAAGCGGCTGCCACGCTGTTGGCAATGTCGTCCACTTCCATCACCGCTCGCGCGAACCAGCGAGAAATCATGAACCCCAAGAACATCGCGAGTCCCACGGCGCCGGCAATGACGATTAGCATGAGCGTTCGTGCGGCAGCATAGGTGGCATTTCCATCCTCATTGGCTTCCTTCGCAGCCGAATCCTGCGCTTCGCACAGCTGGTTTACTAGCCCTCCAATTTCTTTTGCGGTCGCCAGGGTCTTGCGAAGCACTTCGCGGGCCTCGTCATTCTTGTCCTGCAACCCAAATTCAACTACCTGGTTATTTTCGACTTCGAGTTTGGAGAACAGTTCCTGGGCCTTGTTGAGGTTGGCCAGCTCTTCTGGCTTGTCCAGGAGCGGTCGCGCAGCGTCGATGTTCTCATGCACTTTCTTTATTGCGGTGCGGACTTCTTCGGCCAGGCCGGCATATTGCGACCTGTCGTTCTCAATTACCAATTGGCGCATGGCGCGGCCTGCGCGAAGGATATTCATGTTCGCTTCTTTAATCTTCGAAATCGCTACCGTATGCGTCGAATACAGATCATCCATAATTTGATTCAGATGATTCATTTTCAGCATTCCGAAACCGCCCACGCCAGCGGAAATCGCGGCAACGGTCATAAAGCTCAGCATCAGCTTCGCTCGCACACTCATCTTGTTGATCCAGGAAGTCACGATAGGTCTCCAATTATGGGGGAAGTGATATTTTGTTTAATGAAACGAAAACCTCGAAGGTCTCATGCCGCGCCAACCGTCAGCGACTCGGTACCGACCAGCCGGCCCGTATCAAGCAGCATGACAATCCGATCTCCCAGTTTGCCCATGCCGGTGATGCACGAGGTGTCGCCAGCCGTCGCCAACTCCGGCGGATCGGCAATCGCATCGGTCGGAATATTGAGCACGTCAGAAACGGTGTCGACCACCAGCCCGACCACGCGCGAGCCAACGTTTACTACGATGATCACCGTGAATTGGTCGTAGTCCTTCTGGTTCATCGAAAAGCGTGCCCGCAAGTCGACGATCGGCACGACCGTGCCGCGCAGGTTCATCACGCCGCGCACAAAGTGCGGAGCATTCGGTATCGGAGTGATCTTAGAAAAGCCCTTGATTTCCTGGACCTTCAAGATCTCGATTCCGTATTCTTCGTTCTGCAATGTAAAAGTTAGGAACTGACCGTTATCCTCGGTCGCCGACTTTACGATTGCGGCCGACTCGTTGGACATTGTTTTTCTTCTCCTCGTTAGGAACAGTGGTCACCTAGCGCCAGCCGAACGAGGCCGGCGACGTCAACAATCATTGCGATGCGGCCGTCGCCGAGGATCGTGGCCCCGGCGACACCTTCCACCCGCTCGTAATTTGCTTCCAAACTCTTCATGACCACCTGCAGCTGGCCAATCAGCTCGTCGACGACCAGGCCGTACCGCCGGCCTTGGTTTTCCACGATCACCACCAACCCGTTGCAGGGATCAACTTCATCGCCTTCGACGCGGAAAATGCGATGCGTATAAATCAGCGGCAGCGGCTCGCCGCGCACCATCACCAGTTCGCCGCGCTCCGCCACGTGTACGATGTGCTTCGGCTCCGGCCGAAGCGATTCCACCACACTCACGAGCGGTAACACGTACACATCGTTGCCAAGCTTCATCGCGAGCCCGTCGAGAATTGCCATCGTCAATGGCAGCCGGATGCGGAACGTGCAGCCTTGGCCAGGCCGATTTTCGATGCTGATCGAGCCGTTGAGCGCCTCGACGTTCCGCTTCACCACATCCATGCCCACGCCGCGGCCGGAAACGTCTGTGATCTTGTCGGCGGTCGAAAACCCCGGCAGCAGCACCAATTGGCAAATCTCTTCTTCCGTCAGCAAAGCATCTGCGGAAATCAATGCTCGTTCGATTGCCTTCTGCCGCACGCGCTCGAGATTGATACCCGCGCCGTCGTCTCCCACCGCGACCACGACGTTCCCTCCCTCGTGATACGCCTGCAGCGTGACCTGACCCTCGGCCGATTTGCCGGCCGCGACCCGCGCGGCCGGCCTCTCCAAGCCGTGGTCGACCGCATTGCGTATCAAGTGCGTCAGCGGGTCGCCGACTTCCTCGAGGACTTGCTTGTCGAGTTCCGTCTCCTCGCCCTCCATGACCAAGCGCACTTCTTTGCCGAGCGATTTCGCGAGGTCGTGAACGATTCTCGGGAACCGCCGAAAGACGGTCGACATCGGCATCAGCCGTACGGCCATGACTTTCTCTTGCAGCTGCCGCGTTGTGAGATCCATGCCGGCGATCGCCTCCTGCAGCGTTTGCGGATCAGCTGCATTGCTCGCATACGCCTGCTGCACCATCGAGTTCGCGATCACCAACTCGCCGACGAGGTTGATCAGCTCTTCGACCTTGGCGACCGACACCCGAATCGATTCCGTTTGCGCCGCGGCCCGGCTGCGGTTGGTCTCGTTACCGATTGCGGCGGGTGGCTTCGTCTGTTCGTCATCGAACAACACGAGCCCTGGAATCTCGCCCTCGGCCTCGGTTGCACTCGCCGAATGGGCGGTGTGTTCTGCCGAAAGATCGGGTAGCGAGGTCTCTTTCTTGAGCGCCTCGACCAGCAGATTCATGGTCGCATCCGGCTCCGAACCATCGCGGGCCGCACTAATCAGTGCGGCGATCGCGTCGGTGGCTTTGAGCATCAGCTGCACCCGCTCTGCCGAAGGCGCCAGCTTCCCTTGCCGCATGTAATCCAGCACTGTTTCCACATGATGCGTAAACAGCGCGAGGTCGGAAAACCCCATCGCGCCGCCGGTGCCTTTGATCGAATGCGCAGCGCGAAAGATGCCGTGGATTAGCTCTTCGTCGTCTGGCCGCGACTCCAATTGCAGCAAACCTTCTTCGAGGCTAGCCAGGTTCTCGCTGGCCTCCTCGAAAAATGCTGCGTGAAATTCCGAGAGGTCAATGTTCATGCTCGCGCCCGGCTCCTGCTGCTCACTGTCTGAATCGCTCGTATCAATGTTTCAGGTCGGAATGGTTTCACGATCCAGCCGCTCGCCCCCGCCTGACGCGCCTCCTCCTTGCGTGTCATCGCCGTCTCGGTTGTCAGAATCAGAATGGGGCACTTCGCCGTGTTCGGGATCAGTCGCAGCCGCCGCGTGAGCGCAATCCCGTCGGTCTCTGGCATGTTCAAGTCGGTCACCACGACATCGACCGGGCTCAGCTCCGCCGCTCGCACTGCGTCTGCCGCTGAACTACAGGCCGCCACAGTAAATCCGCTCGTCGCCAAAGACTGTTCAACCATGCGCCGCAACGATGGCGAGTCGTCGACGATGAGAATGTGTAGCGACATCGCGCGCTCCGCGGCAATTGGTGTCCTTCGATCGAACCACCTGCCGAAGCGCTGACTTCGGCTGCGCAATAGGACGCGGTTTCACCGCGCCACGTGCAAGGCGGCATTCATAGAACAATAGGTTGCGCAGACGCATCGCCCGCCACATGGGCTGCGTGGTTTTCAACAGACGACGCGGATTGCCACATCGGATCGACGTCGCGCATCCGCCAAGAGAGTTACGGCAAAAAGTAAGCCTGCTCAGAATGTCGTACGTCACCGGAATGGTGGGGCCGGATTCCGTTTCGCCGAACGGTGCGAAGAAATTACTGGGTAGGAAGGCTAAGTGTTGTCGTGTGGCGAAAAATTACGTGCCGCGTGTGCAATTGCCGGGAATGACGGAGTTGACCGGGCCGCGTTTGTCCTGCGCCGCCAAAACTCAAAGGCGTAAATGCTTGCGGACCGTCATCGCTTTCCGCAGGACGAAGTATGCGTTCAGTTCACATAGATGAACTCGCCGGAATTCAAAATCGCCCGGCAAAATGCCCGCAACCCAACACGCTGGATAAGCGTCGTCGCGGCCGTTGACTCAGCCGGCGTCGGCGACCGGCCATAGGCGAGTTGAAACGCGGCGTCGATCTGTGCTGCGGTGTTCGCGCTCTCGGCAATGCGCGTCAATCGCTCCGCAAACGACACCGTCATATCGATCGTGAAGCTGTGATTCATCAGCGCGAGCGCCTGCGACGGCGTCGTGGTCGACACGCGCCGAGAAGTGGAGTACGCACAGTCTGGGGCGTCGAAATCGGACAGCAAATCGATTCGCGAGGCCCGCGCGTTCTGGTGATACACGGACCGTCGATAGGTCTCCGGTCCAAACGTCTCCAGCGGCGTGTAACTCGCAACATTATCGCGGGCGTATTGATACAGCCTGAATCCGGGGCCTCCCATTTGCTCATCGAGCTTGCCGGCAACATACAACATCGAGTCGCGAATCTCCTCCGCACTCAATCGGCGCGGCGGATAGCGCCACCGCAACCGGCTGTCGCCATCGACCATGGCTGCGGTCGGTTGATACGCACTGCTCTGCCGATAGGCTTGCGACATCACGATCAATCGGTCCAGCGACTTGAGCCGCCAGCCATCATCGACCAGTCGCCGCGCGAGCCAATCAAGCAATTCCGGATGCGTCGGCGCCACACCCATGTAGCCGAAGTCATTCGGTGTGGCAACGATACCCGTACCAAAGTGATGCAGCCAGACGCGATTGGCAATCACTCGCGGCGTGAGCGGATTATCGGCCGCGACCAGCCACCGCGCGAGCGCTAGCCGCCGTTCCCGCTCGCTTGCCGTTGAGGGAAGCTCGAAGCCACGCGTTACATCGGCGAGCGCACTCAAGCTCGCCGGCGCCACGTGCTCGCCCTTCCGCTGGGCGTCGCCACGTTCGAAAATGCATTGGTCCGCCGCCGGCTGCTCGAATCGGCCAACCGGCAAAGTCGGCGGCGTCGGCAATGCGGCTATCTCCCGCTCGATCTCGCCGAGTTGGCGGTCAACTTCGCCCAGCTGCTGTTGTTCCTTCGGCAGCTTCTCCTGAGCAGCGCGTTGCTCTTGTAGTTCCTTCTTGCGCGATGCAAGCGGCGCTAATTTCGCCGCTCGGTCGCGCTGCTGCTCTTCCGTCGCCACCACCCGGTCGCCATGAAACACACCGGCTAGCGTCGCATACAGGCTGTAGTAATCGCGCTGTGTGATGGGATCAAACTTGTGATCATGACAGCGGGCACAACCCACGGTAAGCCCCAAGAACGCTTCGCTCGTCGCGCGGATCATCTCATCGATACCATCCGCCCGAATCTGGGCGGCCTGCACCGCGTCGGCATTGCCGACGATATCGACCGGCCCGCATACCAGAAAAGTCAACCCGATCTCAACGTTCGGATCTCCCGGTGCTAGCGAATCGCCCGCCAGTTGCTCCATCACAAAGCGGTCGAACGGCTTGTCGTCGTTAAATGACTGAATTACATAGTCGCGGTACGGCCAGGCGTTGTCGATGATGTGATTGACTTCGAACCCGGTGCTCTCGCCGAAGCGCACCACATCCAGCCACTGCCTCCCGAAATGCTCGCCATAGCGCGGCGACGCCAACAGACGATCCACCAGCCGTTCATACGCGCCGGCTGATTCGTCGTTCACGAACGCGGCAACTTCCTGCGGTGTCGGCGGCAACCCTGTGAGGTCGAATGTCAGGCGGCGAATGAGCGTCCGCCGATCGGCCGGCGGATTGGGTTGCAGTCCGGCCGCCTTCAACTTCGCAAAAACGAACAAGTCGATCGGATTCGCTTGCCACTCCGGCGGCACGCCTTCGCTCGGCGGCAACGCGGCGCTGAGCGGACGCAGCGACCACCAATTGCGATCGGCCTTCGATCGCTCTTTAAGCACGACTCCCGCAGGCCAAGCCGCTCCCTGAGCGATCCAGTTTCGCAATCTCCTCAGTTCATCTTGCGCAAGAGGCGTCCCCTCCTTCGGCATGACCGGCTTCTTGCCCTCATTGGCAGTGACTACCTCCAGCAAATGGCTTTCCTCCGGCTTCCCGGCTGAGAGAAACTCGTTCGCTTCGAGGTCGGCGCTTGTCGCCAGCGAGAGATCGCCCTTCTTGTTCGTCGGCTGATGACAGCGGATGCAGTGTCGTTCGATGATCGGTGCTATGTCTCGGGCGAAATCGACCGCCTCGGCCGCTCCCACGGCGTTACATCGGCCCAATACCGCCAGCACCGTGGCCATGAGCGGCGGGGCAAAGATCGCACGGAATGAGCGCATTGACGAGTCACCAATCGGGGAAGCGGGCACGTGCCCCGGCCGGGTCCTAGAGCGACTGTATGATACCACATTGTTGGAGTTTGCCAGCCTGCGCAGAACGAAGTACACGCTACGCGGTTCGCGATTGCGACTGCCCACCGCTCTTGATTAAATGGCATTTAACCGACGTTTTGTTCGTGCGCAATATTTGGGGTGGCTGAGGTCGAGCCTGTAGGCGAGCCCCCGCTGCCCCGCCAACTGCCCGTGGCCTCGATTGAGCAAATCAACTATGTGGAGAGCGTTCTGGTTTATCATTCTCGTGTGTGGGTGCACCACCATGCTTGAGGCAACGGAAACGACCTCGGCCCCGTCCGCCGCTCCGGTCGAACCGGGAGATCAAACGCGTTTGGCTCGGCGGATCGAACCCGATCTCGCCGGCAAAACAGAGCGCCTATCGCAGTACATCAACTTCTTCTCGCGCGAACTCGGCAACGACAGTCGAATCTGTGCTTTCGACGTGAAGGCCGAATCCACTCGCGGTAAAGACATCGTACTGACTGGTTTTGTCGAGTTTCCTGAAACGCGCACGGCCCTCAACAATTTTCTCACAGCGCTCGGGTTCAAAGTAACCGATCAACTCGAGGCCCTCCCTTCCCAGAATCTCGGCGACAAACTCTTCGGCATCGTGAAGGCTCCGCATTGTTTCACATTCGACCGCCCAAGCGGCCGGCGCAAGCAGGAGAACGACTGCCTGTTGGGTGAGCCACTGCTGTTGCTGCGCGAACAGGATGGCCACTTGCTTGCTCATAGCCATGAAGGCTATTTGGGTTACATTCCCAGTAAGGACGTCGAACGACTCGCCGAGCCTGCGTACGTGAAATACCTTGACGGGCCACGCGTCCTTGTCACGAAGGACCACAAGCGTGGTGCGAACGAAGTCGTCCCCGCCGGTGCGCGAATCAAGCTGCTGAATACCGAAGGCGACAAAGTACTGGCAGAACTTCCCACCGGCGAGTCGCTCACGCTTCCCGCAGACGAGTGTCGCGTACTCGAAATCCCCGCGAAGAAGATCGACGACATCATCGCCACGGCCCAGTCGCTCATGGGCACGCCATACTTCTGGGGCGGCCGAACATCGGAAGGCATCGACTGTTCCGGCCTTGTGCAAATGAGCTACGCCTCAGTCGGGTTGGTCTTGCCGCGCGATGCCTATCAGCAAGTTTTCCTCGGCCAACTCTCGGCCACACGGTGGCACCGGGCCGGCTTGCGGAAGGGCGACACGTTGTACTTCCTCGCCTCCGACGGCAAGATCCGTCATACGGCCATCTACCTTGGCGACGGCAAATATCTGCAAGCCGTAATGCCCAAGGCCAAGATCAGCAGCCTCAACGAAGGCGATCCGGAATACGACGCCGGGCATAGTAAGAGCTTTGCCTTTGCCAAGCGGTTACTCGACTAACATGATTCCAAGTTGCCGAACTGCGACGCCGCACCGCATCGCATCACCGACAACTGATCTGATCGGCGGCAGAGGCTCGAGCGCCACATGACGTAACCAGCGCCACGTTGGTCTGAGCTGCAGCGTGCGGAGCGACTTTGCTGCTCCCCGGTCGCCTCGTACTCCCGGGGCGCCGAGCCAGCACACGACTGTTAACGGATTGTTGTAATCCGACTGAAATTGCAGCTACAATATCAGGGGCCACGCTTGGGCCGGGTCTCGCCTGCGGCCCCTGTTCTCCTCGCGAACTTCGCCGCCTGTTTGGCAGCCTGTGGCAACCCACCCGCACGTACTCCACATCCCGTCGCCGACGGTCATTCCCTATGACGATCACACGAACTGCCTGGGCCATGCTGTTTCTGTCGTTTCTCGTGCTCGCGCCGGCGGCCGTCGGGGCGAGAAAGGAGCCTAAGAAGCGTGACCCATCGAAACCGCTGACCGAACTCGCCGCAATCGCCACGCCGCCCGAGAAGATCCACCTGCCCAAGGACTTCAAGGTCGAGCGGCTGTACTCGGTGCCGAAAGATCAGGAAGGCTCGTGGGTCAACATGTGTAGCGACGCGCAGGGGCGGCTGATCGTGAGTGATCAATATGGAAGTCTTTACCGCATCACGCCGCCCGCCGTCGGAAGCGGCGAGACCGCCAAGGTGGAAAAAGTGCCGGCGGATATCGGCACGGCTCATGGTCTGTTGTGGGCCTTCGATAGCCTCTACGTGATGGTCAACGACGGCGACAAGAGCAAAAACGGCGTCTACCGCGTACGCGACACCAACGGCGACGATCAGCTCGACTCGGTCGAGTTCTTGAAGAACTGCCAAGGCGACGGCGAGCACGGCCCGCATGCGATCATTCCGTCGCCGGATGGCAAGTCGTTGTATGTGGTGTGCGGCAACAACACGCGGCCGGTTGAAGGCGCGACGACGCGGGTGCCGCAGATTTGGGATGAAGACATACTGCTGCCTCGTATCTACGGCGTCGGCTTCATGCGCGGCGTTCCCGCGCCCGCCGGGGCGATCTACAAGATCGACCCCGCTGGCAAGAGCTGGGAGCGAGTCACCAGCGGCTTCCGCAATCCGTTCGATATCGCCTTCAACGCCGATGGCGAGCTGTTCACATACGATGCCGACATGGAGTGGGACATCGGTGCGCCATGCTACCGGCCGACGCGTGTGTGCCACTGCGCGAGCGGCGCGGACTGGGGCTGGCGCAACGGAAGTGCCAAGTGGCCCGTGTACTTTGCCGATACGCTGCCGCCGGTCGTGAACATCGGGCTCGGCTCGCCAACGGGCATCACCTTCGGCTACGGCGCGAAGTTTCCGGCCAAGTATCAGAACGCGCTCTTCATGTGCGATTGGACGTACGGCAAGATGTACGCGGTGCATTTGAAGCCGGAGGGCGCGTCGTACTCGGCGACCGTCGACGAATTCATGACGGCAACGCCGCTCCCGCTTACAGATACAATCATCAATCCGCATGATGGCGCGTTGTACTTTCTGATTGGCGGCCGGCGGACACAGTCGGGCTTGTATCGTGTCACGTACACCGGCAGCGAGTCGACAGCGCCGGCGGTCGAACATCAGCCGAATGCCGATTTGCGGACCATTCGTCATGAGCTTGAAGCGCTGCATGAGGGTGATCATCCGGAGGCGGTCGATAAGGCGTGGCCTTACTTGGGTCACAGCGATCGGTTCATTCGTTATGCGGCGCGGACGGCGATCGAGCATCGCCCATTGGAATCGTGGCAAGAGCGGGCACTGGCGGAATCGAATCCGGAGGCGCTCATCACGGCGATGATCGCGGTGGCTCGCAAAGTGCCGCGTGCGTTCAGGCCCACTCCGCCGGACTTGGATACGCCGCCGCCGATCTACCCGGCATCCGATCTTACGCGACATCCGCTGCACGCGCCAGTACTGGCCGCGCTCGGCAGGCTCGATTGGGCCAAGCTCTCGCAGGACCAGCGGCTCGAATTGCTGCGGGCGTATGAGCTGGCGCTCTATCGACTTGGTGCTCCGGATGAACCCACACGAGCGAAGTTGATTGAGCGGCTGGATGGTTTCTATCCGGCCGATGATCAACATATGAATGTGCTGCTTACCGAGCTGCTGTGCTATCTGCAAGCGCCGTCGGCGGCGACCAAGGGCATGGAATTGTTGGTGGCCGCGCCGACTCAGGAAGCGCAGATGGATCTGGTGAAGTCGCTGCGGTTCCTCAAGGAGGGTTGGAACGTCGACTTGCACCGGCAGTTGTTCCAATGGTTCATTCACGCTCAGGATTTTCGCGGCGGCAACAATTTCCCGGGCTATACGCAGGACCTGCGAAACGATTGCCTCGCGAACACTTCGCCCGAGGAGCGGAAGCAGCTGGCAGAGATCATCAATGCCGAGCCGAAGCCCCATCATGGGGCATCGAAGGAGCTGCGGCCGTTCGTCAAGAATTGGACGATGGCGGAGGTCGCGCCGCTGCTCGAGGGCAAGCTGAAGGGCCGTGACTTCGCGCATGGCAAGGCGATGTTCTCCGCCGCCAACTGCTATGCCTGTCACCACTTCGCCGGCGACGGCGGCTCGGTTGGGCCCGACCTCACTGGCCTCGCCGGCCGGTTCAGCCCGCGCGATATTCTGGAGTCGGTGCTGGAGCCCGATAAGGTGATCAGCGACCAGTATGCGGCTTCGGTAATCACCACCTTCAGCGGCAAAGCCGTAACGGGCCGGATCACGAACTACAACGGTGAGAACATCATCGTCAACACCGACATGCAGGACCCGAACTCGACCGTGTCGATCGATCGCAGCGACATCGAGACAATGGCGCCGGCAAAGAACTCGATGATGCCCGGCGGGCTCTTGAATACGTTGCACGAAGAGGAGTTGCTCGACCTCATGGCGTTCTTATTGTCGCGCGGCGAGCCGAACAGCCCGATGTTCAGCCCGAAGGGCGCTGCTGTGGCGCCGAACGCCAAGGATTCGGCGGGGGCAAATGCGGCTGTGGGGAATTAGTTCGCCGTAGGCGAGTTTCTCCGAAACTCGCACCGCGGGGCTTTGCACGTCCTCGGAATAGCCAATCGGGACTGCCGCAAACTTGGCTGGTGCGAGTCTCGGAGAGACTCGCCTACGGGGTTTTGATACTCCGGGTCAAACGCGTTTTCTATTGCAAAAATCGGGCATTTTTGCGCCTGTTTGCGGGCGACGGGCCAGCTCGCTTTCCGCTGCAAACTCTTGCGCGGTCGCATGTTGGGGCCGCGGTGGGTGGACAGCGGCCGGCGGCGCGAGGCGCAAAACTCAGAGAGTTTTGCGAGTGGCACGGGGGTACCGCGCGCAGCCTATTCTCGGGTTGCATCAGGAGCCGCGACATGGAGCTGCGCGCAGACGAGCGGGCACTTCATCGGGTTTGACGCGTGCTAGTTGTTGAAGGGAATTGCCAAAGAGCGAATGCCGGGTGTTAACGGCGTGCGTTGATGATACTGTATTTATGTACATTTGTCAAGGCGATTTGCGCGTCGATTAACCACTCAGGTAAGGTATAGCTGAGGTGAGGGAGCTTTAGGTGCAGGTGTGCGGTCAGCGCGCTTGGTAATTGGGCATTATGAATTGCTCTAAATCGTGCAGGTAGCCAAACGGGCAGGAAAGTAGATAGAAGCCGCAAACCGTAGATAGTATTAAGCCGAAAAGCCACCACGCGCTTAAAGCCCGGAATGCAATCAAACCGACAACCCAAATCGACCAAGCAATCCAAAAAGCAATCAATACCGAGCCAATGCCGATGTTGAGAATCGCGTCCTTAGGGTCGTATGAGAGAAATGGCTCAGCAGCAGCAGACCACACTACTTCGACAAAGGAAGCGCAAAAGAGAATAACGGCTGAGATACCAACGATAGCGCTCAGGGTGGATCGACTCATGCCGTGGATTATACCGCGCGTCGGCCGAAGTTAGCGTCAATTCCAAATTCTACCGTCGCATGAGTCACGCATAGGAATTTGCGACAAAAGAATTTCGCCAGCGGTTCGTTTCCCAGGTCGCCGCCCAACTTGATGCCGGCTTCAAAGTTGCGATTGCAGAAAAGTGCTGCGGGTTTGACTGCTAGTCGCGTCGCCGCCGCTCCCCCCTCCCTAACCCTCCCCGCCGAGGGGAGGGGACCGCAGGTGAGTTTCTTATTTTTGTTTGCGCACCGAAGTTGACTGTTACTCCCACGTGGCGAAGTGTTCGACGAACGCGGCAACTTCCGCGACGATGCCGTCGAGGAAACGTTTGCCCTTCTCGGCCGTGGCCAAGTCGGGGTGGCCGATGACGCCGCTTTCCGTCATCTCGTGGAACTCATCGACAAAATACACGGGGCGGGCGTGTTGAATGTCGGCGCGGCGGTAGAGGTCGGTGTGGGGTGGGCCGTCGCGGCGGGCGCGGTCCATATGCACTCGGGTGGCGTCCAGGTGGAGCATGATCGAGGTTTCCATTTCGCAGGCGTGGCCGACACCACCGAGGTCGGACTCGCGGACCTCGCTGATCGTTCGGCCGGCGATCGACCAGTACGAGGCGAAGACGAATCGCGTGGCGGGCACGGCCGACTTCAACTCGCGGAGCGTGGCTTTGATCGGCGTGTCGTTGCCGCCGTGGCCGTTGAGGATGAAGACCCGCTTCGCGCCCATGCTGGCGAGCGATTTGCCGAGTGCGGCGATGAGCCGCATATAGACTTTTTGTGGCACGTCGATCGTGCCGGGAAAGTGCATGTGATGGGTCGACATGCCGGTCCAGACGGTGGGCACGAGCAGCACGCGGTTGGCGAGCCTCCGTTCGACGCCCTCGGCGACGGCGGTAGCGATATCGGTATCGGTCGTGAACGGCAGGTGCGGGCCATGCTGTTCGAAGGAGCCGGTCGGAAGGATGACGATAAGGCGCTCGAAGTCGAGAGTTTTGACTTCGGGCCAGGTGAGGTTTTTCAGCAGCATGGGGGCGCAAAACCGGGGTTACGTCGAGGCGGCCATCACGCAATCTCCAATTAACATCGGATTTTTCTGTCAGTCGTCAAGTGTGTCGTGTCGATTGCTGTCGCCGTGAAAAAACCACTTGCCGCGGGCAAAGTGCTGCTGATTTTCGGCGCCAGTCGGTACAATCAAAGGTCGCAACGCTTCTCCCAAATCTTGTCTGTTGGCTTGTTATGAAACGCACTCTGCAAGTCGGCGTGCTGGTGTTGTTCCTGGGAGCATGGTCGTTCGCTGGAGGTGTGGATGCTGCTGATGTGGTCGACGCGAGCTCTCAGCCAACACCGCCGGTCGACAGCAGGGCGATGGCCAAGCGAGTCGACGATCTGCTGGCCGATTTATGGAAGAATAACTCGATCACTCCCGCGGCCGCAGCGACCGATAGCGAATTCGTTCGCCGCGCATATCTCGACCTTAACGGCGTGATTCCGCGCGTGGGCGACGTGCGGGCGTACCTGGCAGACACGTCGCCGAACAAGCGTGTTGAGTTAGTCGACAGGCTGCTCGCTTCGCCGCGGTATTCAACACACATGGCAACTGTGTGGCGGAATCGCATTTTACCGCTGGGGGTTGATCCACAACGCGGACCGCAGGCGGTCGCGCTACAGAAGTGGCTGCGAACACGATTCGCGAAGAACTTGCGGTATGACAATCTCGTCGGCGAGATGCTGCTCACTCTCGGCGGCGACGAGCTGGGCCCGGCACTGTATTTTCAAGTAAACGATGTGTCGCCCGAAAAGCTGGCAACGAACACGGCGGAGCTGTTTCTGGGATTGCATCTGCAGTGTGCCCAGTGCCACGATCATCCGACGGCGGCGTGGAAGCAACGCGACTTCTGGGGTCTGGCGGCCTTCTTTGCGCGGGTGCGCATGCCGGATGAACGTGTGGGCATGATGCGGGTCGCGCCGCGGCTGGTCGATACCGATCAGGGCGATGTGCGGCTGCCGGAGTCGAGTGAAATCGTGCCGGCCAAGTATCCGGGCGGCGAGGTGACGGCGGATGATCCCCAACGCTCGCGGCGGCTGCAGCTCGCGCTGTGGCTGACGTCGCGCGAGAATAAGTACTTCGCGAAGGCCGCTGCGAACTGGGCTTGGGCCCAACTGTTCGGCCGGGGCCTCGTGGAATCGCTCGATGATCAATCCGCAACTGACCCCCGTGATCAACTGCTCGCCGAATTGGCCGACTACTTCATCAACTCAAACTACGACCTCAAGAGCTTGTGGCGCACGTTGGCGACAACTCGAGCGTACGCGCTCTCGAGTCGCGCCGCGGATGCTGCTGCAAATACAGCGGCAGAGCCGGAACATTTTCAGCGAATGCTGGCAAAGCCGCTGACGCCGGAACAGCTGTACGATAGTTTCGCAGTGCTCGCGCCGATCGAGGCAGAAGTTTCGTATGGCAGCGAGTCCGAGGGCAGTGAGATTAACAGCTCTCTGCTGGAAAACCCCGCGCGGACCGATTTTATCCGCCGAATGCGGCCGCCACCGGGAAAGCCTACAGAGTATCGTGCGGGAACGTTGCAGGCATTGTTGCTCATGAATGGAAGGGCAACGGCCGGAGTGACTTCGGTGGAGCGGCCCGGAATAGTGGGAGCACTCGATGCTCCGTACCTGACCGACGAGAACCGGGTCCAGTCGCTGTTCTTGGCCACGCTCGCGCGCGAGCCGAGTGAGGATGAGTCGCGGGCGTGTTTGGCATCGCTTAAGGAGGCCGGTGAGGGTGGGCGGCCGCAGGCGCTGAGCGATGTGTTGTGGGCGCTCCTGAATAGTACCGAGTTTGCGTTCAACAAATAACCGAGCGGTGATTCGATGGCAGCGTCTTGGAATTCGATCGACCGGCGTGGCATGTTGCGAACATTCGGCCTGGGGATGCTCGGGACAGCGTGCGCGGGGTGGTTACCGAGTTTGGCGGCAGAGGTCGCGCAGGACCCGCGTCGGCGGCGACACTGCATCTTGCTCTGGATGAGCGGCGGACCAAGCCAGACCGACACGTTCGATATGAAGCCGGGCAATATAAATGGCGGCGAGTTCAAAGAAATTGCAACTGCCGTGCCGGGCCTGCGGTTCAGCGAGCATTTGCCGAAGCTCTCAGCCCATGCGGGCGACCTTGCCGTCGTGCGGTCGCTCGGCACGAAGGAAGGCGACCATTCGCGCGGCACGCACCTGGTTCGCACCGGGCATTCGCCGGCCGGGGAAGTCGCGTATCCGTCGATTGCGTGCGCGCTGGCAAAGGAGTTGACCATCGAGTCGGCGTTGCCGAATTATGTGACGGTCGCGCCGCCCCGCGAAATCAACCCAGCCGCATTTGAGCCTGGCTTTTTGGGGGCGAGTTACGCACCGGCGATTGTGGCGGGGAAGACGCCCACGACGGCGGGCGCTGGTCCACCGGCCAAGGACGGGGAAGGCGCGGGTAATCGTCAGCCTTCACTAGCCGATTTGCGGATGGAGGATTTGGAGCCGATATCCGGCGTCGACGCCAAACAGGCAGCGCGGCGGTTAGAACTTTGGAACACTCTGGAGCGAAAATTCCTCGCCGATCGCCACGCCAACTCGTTCGACACGCACCACGCGCTGTATCGCAAGGCGGCGGCGCTTATGAGCCCGGAGGTGCGCGCGGCCTTCGATCTTACGAGTGAATCGGACGATGTGCGCCGCAAGTATGGCCCGGGTGTTTTTGGCCAGGGGTGTTTGCTGGCGCGGCGGCTGGTGGAACGTGGCGTGCCGTTCGTCGAAGTCGCGCTCGGTGACGGGCTGGGCTGGGATACGCATCAAGATAATTTTCGCCGCGTCCGAACGCTCTCGGAAGAGCTCGATGCCGGTTGGGCAACGCTAATGACGGAGCTCAGGGAGCGCAGCCTGCTCGAGAATACAACGATCCTGTGGATCAGCGAGTTTGGGCGAACGCCGCAAATCAACGCCTCGGCCGGGCGCGATCATTTCCCCAGCGCGTGGTCATGCGTGTTCGCGGGCGGCGGAATTCGCGGCGGGCAATCCTACGGGCGGACGAGTGCCGACGGCACCACGGTGGAAGAAAATCAAATCGGCATCGGCGATGTGCTGGCGACACTGGCAACGGCGCTCGGCGTGCCGCCGGAGCATGAGAACATCACGGCGTCGAACCGGCCAATCAAGATTGCCGAGGGCCAGGCAATTCGAGATATTTTGGCCTGAGCGCAGCGCGTGACCGGACTCACTTTGACGCTTGTTCGAGTCCGATTGCATTCGTACATGTTTCGCACTGCGAACTTCAACACGTTCGCGGCAAGATGGAATTGCAAATGTTGCGGCGGCTGGCGGTCTTGGCGATTCTCACAATGACGGCGATTGGCTGCCGGCTGCGCGAAACTGCGCCGCCGGCCTCAGAGGGTTCCCGAAAGGAGGCAACAGCCGCCGCGTCTCAGCCTTCAAAGACCCCTGCAGCGCCCGCCCAAGAGCAAGCCTCTGCGAAAGTGAGGGATCCTTCCCAGTGGGAAGTTGCGTCGGCGAAACCCGTCGGGGAAGAATCCGCTTCCGATGCGCGTGAAAACGCGACGAGCCGGGGCGGCCCGACCCGTCGTACTGAGGCGAAGCAAACCGCCGGCCCCGCCGCGACGGCGGCCGCGACGGGAGCCGATGCTCGGGTTGTGCTATTAACGCCCGGCGGACCGCTCGTGATGGATGTCGAGCTAGTGCTCGACGGCAAGCCGCAACGTGAATCGTTTGCGACGCTAATCGATGCCATGTTGACAGCGGCCGCTCCGGACGCGACGCAAGAGCCGACGTGGAAGAACCTGGCCGCGAACGAAGAATATCTAAAACAGCAGAACGAGAGGACGCCGGTTCCCGTGCGGGAATTGAAGCGATGGACCGAGCAGTATGACACCAATCGCGATGGGCAAATTCAGCGCGATGAGGCGGCGGCGTGGCTCGGGCGGGCGGCTGGAAGAAATATGAAGGCGTTTACTCTGCGTAGCAGCCGAATGTATTTCTCGGCGACAGGGTCCTCGTCACGGATTTGGAAACTATTGGATACAGACGAGGACGGCCAGCTTTCGGCCACGGAACTCGAACCTTGTGCGGCAACGCTGACCGCGTTTGATGATGACGACGATGGCGCGGTCACGGCCGATGAGTTCGAGACGATCTACGAGCAGATTCAGACCGATGGCGGCCGGACTTCTCTCGATCGATCGCGAACGGCGTTTGCGGCCGTGCACCTGGAGGCCGACTATCCTGGTGATCGTTTGGAGTACCTGCTGACCGATCTTTACGCGCCGCAGCAGCTGCTCGCGCCCGCGAGTTTTCCCGAACTTGCAAAGGAATACCAGCCGCTCGATGTGAACCAGGATGGGCAACTCGACCGGGATGAGATCGCCGGCATGCAGACGATGAAGCCACAGTTGAAGGTGAGCGTGAACTTCGTTTCGGCCGCTGGCGAGAAGCGTGCGGATGCCCCGACGCTGAAGTTCGGTGAGCACAGCCCGGAACTCATTGAGCAGCCGGCGGCGACTGCCAATCATGCTATTATTGCACTCGGCGAAACTCGGCTGATTTTTTCGGCCGATGATCTTACCAGTGCTGCAATGCCGGAGACGGCGGCCGAAGCGGCTGCCATACATCTCATGGTGCATGATCGCTGCGATCCGCTGTTTGAATTGCTCGATGCGAACAGCGATGGCCGGCTCGGCGAACGAGAGATTGCAACAGCGCGGCAGACACTGGCCCAGTATGACGCCGATCATGATGGGCAGTTGCACGGTGGTGAGTTGCCGTATTCGATGATCGTGGCGTTCTTGCGCGGCGAGAAGGCCGACAGCGATGGATTCTTTCGGCCGCAGTTCCGCGCTTCACCACAAAGCGGTCCCAACATTCCGAGTTGGTTCGCGCGAGCCGATTTCAATTCCGACGGCGAGGTTAGCCGGCGGGAGTTCTTAGGAACGGATGAGCAGTTCGCGAATCTCGATAAAAATGGCGATGGGTTTGTTAGCCCCGACGAGGCAGCTGGCAAAGATGTGACACGAAAATGATCGTATCGCCGCCCGAGAGAACGCTGCCACGCAGGCATCTCGGCAGTGCAGGCATCTCGGCAGTGTAGGCATCTCGGCAGTGTAGGCATCTCGGCAGTGTAGGCATCTCGGCAGTGTAGGCATCTCGCTCCGCGAGATGCATCGTCTCGCAGAGCGAGACGACTACACTTTTCTTCGTTTACTTTGTCAGCCTTGTTGTGTCCACGTAAACATATTGCCCGTTATTCGCTTTCGCGAATTCGGCCAATGAGTTGTTCGCCGGTTTATCGCCCTTGCCGAATTCGATCGCGCAGATTTGAGCGCCAATGCGCTCATTGAGCTGGGTAATCTCATCGGTTTCCGCGGACGACATCGGCTTGTCGGCATCAGAGAGAAAGAAGATGACGTCTGGCTTGAGCGCGAGGGCGTGGCGCAGCGCGGCAGCGCGATTCGTGCCGCCATCGGCTTTCACGCGGGCGAGAAAGTCGCCGGCTGATTTTTTGGCGGCGTCGGTGGCGAACGCAGTGCGCCCGCGGCCGCCGGAGCTGTCGAAGATCTGCAGTCGCTCATTGAAAAAGATGATGTCGAACTGCTGCGTATCGCCCAGCGACTTCAGGCTTTCAGTGAGCTGCTTCTTCGCAGCAGCCAGCGGCCGGCCGTCCATGCTGCCCGAGCGATCGAATAAATAGACGAACTTCGTGCCCCGGCCTTCGACACCGAACACAGTGACTTTCGTGTAGTCGTCGCGGGCGGCTGTGCCCCGCAGGCCGCGCTCGGCAAGGGATTGGCTGAGCGAAATCGACGCCGTTACTAACACGATCGCGCTGCCCCACAGCGGTAAATGGGCAACCTGCCCGCGCGAATTGGTGATACGTGCCATTGGCCATCGCTCAGCTGGATTATTGACGCATAAACCTTTATGGTATAGAGACTTATGATATCGTGAGATGTTCGGGGCGTCCGGCTCGAAGGGGAAGGCCGAGTTTATCCCAGTAGGTCACCGAAATCGGCTCAGCTTTCCACAATTTCGCCCATTTACTTGGCAGCGATTGCCTGTATTTTAAGCCAGTGTAAAGCGGTGGCTCTAGAGCTGTTTCGACGTCCCTTTGTTTTTCCCGGGTTTTTTGCATGCCGAACCTCGTCGGATCTGCCGGCATAGGCTTTGCTTTGCACCCGAAGTTCGCGAGCAATCGGACACTGCTTGCATTTATGCCTAGGACGGGCATATCGGGTCGTTCCCCCTCCTTCTGGGACGACGGGCGTGAGGTTTCCTCGTTTGTCTCGGGTCCAATGCCCGGGCGTAAGGATCATTTGTGAGCACATCAACTCGATCGGGCGCTAAAGGTACGTCGCAAGGCGGAGCGACGGGCGCCGCCACCAGCAGCAACAGCTACGCGGGCGGTTCGGTTCGCATGGCCGCGATCGCGGCCGTCACCAACTATCGGCCCATCTCGGATCCGCTGAACTTCATCGACACGCCGACGTCGATGCTCTTTGGTTCGAACGTCTTCAACAAGGCAGTGATGAAGAACCGCCTGCCCAAGCCGGTCTTCAAGGCCCTTTGCAAGACGATCGAAGCGGGCGAGAAGCTCGACCCCGAGATTGCCGACGTTGTCGCCTCGGCGATGAAGGATTGGGCCATTGAAAAGGGCGCGACGCACTACGCCCACGTGTTCTTCCCGCTCACCGGCCTCACGGCCGAAAAGCACGACAGCTTCCTCTCGCCAGATGGCGATGGCGGCGCGATTGCCGAGTTCTCCGGCAAGCAACTCATCCAGGGCGAGCCCGATGGTTCGAGCTTCCCCACGGGCGGCATCCGCGCCACGTTTGAAGCTCGCGGCTACACGATCTGGGACGTCACCAGCCCGGCGTACATCCTGGAAAACCCGAACGGCACGACGCTCTGTATTCCGACCGCGTTCGTTTCTTGGACCGGCGAAGCGCTCGACAAGAAGACGCCGCTGTTGCGCTCGATGCAGGCTCTCAACAAGCAGGCTCAGCGTGTGCTCAAGCTCTTTGGCAAGACCGACGGGGCGTTCGTGTCGTCGACCGCCGGCCCCGAGCAGGAATACTTCCTGGTCGACCGCAACTTCTTCTTTGCGCGGCCCGATCTGCTGACGGCCGGCCGCACGCTCTTTGGTGCGAAGCCTCCCAAGGGCCAGGAGTTCGAAGATCATTACTTCGGCGCGATTCCGGAACGCGTGCTGGCGTTCATGCTCGAAGTCGAGCGTGAGCTGTTCAAGCTGGGAATTCCGGTGAAGACGCGTCACAACGAAGTCGCGCCGGCTCAGTATGAAATCGCCCCGGTGTTCGAATCGGCGAACCTGGCCAACGATCACCAGCAGTTGATCATGATCACGCTTCGCCGCGTGGCCGAGAAGTACGGTATGGCGTGCCTCACGCACGAGAAGCCCTTCGCCGGCATCAACGGCTCGGGCAAGCACGTGAATTGGTCGCTTGGCAGTGCGTCGCAAGGCAATCTGCTCGACCCGGGCGACACGCCGCACGAAAACGCCCAGTTCCTGGTGTTTTGCGCGGCCGTGCTGCGGGCCGTGAAGAAGTACCAAGGTTTACTGCGGGCCGTCGTGGCGACCGCCGGCAACGACCATCGCCTCGGCGCGAACGAAGCTCCGCCGGCCATCATCTCTATCTTCCTTGGCGATCAGCTCGCCGACGTGTTCGAGCAGATTAAGAAGGGTGGCGCAAATTCGTCGCTCAAGAAGGGCATGATGGAAGTCGGCGTGGACGTGCTTCCACCCATGCCCAAAGACGCCGGCGACCGGAACCGTACGAGCCCGTTCGCCTTCACCGGCAACCGGTTCGAGTTCCGGGCCGTTGGCGCTAACCAGTCGATTGCCGGTCCGCTTGTGGCTATGAACACGATCGTGGCCGAGTCGCTCGACTACTGCGCAACGCAGCTCGAAAAGGCCACCGGTGGCGACGAGGGCAAGCTAAATGCCGCGGTGCAGAAGCTGCTCACGGAAATCATCACTGAGGCCAGCTCGATCGTCTTCAACGGCGACGGCTACTCCGAAGCCTGGCATCAAGAGGCGGCCAAGCGCGGCCTGTTGAACCTCAAGAGTTCCGTCGATGCCCTGCCGCAATTGCAGGAGAAGTCGATCCAGGAGCTATTTGCTAAGTATAACGTGCTGAGCGAGCGCGAGCTCGACAGCCGGTTCGAAATTTATCTCGAACAGTACTGCAAGACGGTTTACACCGAGGCTAACCTGACGCTCGAAATGGCGAAGACAATGATCTTCCCGGCCGCGATTCGTTACCAAAACGAACTGGCCTCGACTTGTGCGAACCTGAAGCTGGTCGGTTACGAATTCGACACCGACACGCTCGACCGCATCACCGAACTGGTGAAGTCCCTGCAGGACAGCATCTCGGTGCTGCAAATGGCGATCAGCAAGGCGCCGCACGACAGCCCGCACGGCGCGGCTTCTTACTGTGCGAGCGACGTGCTGCCGGCCATGACGATGGTGCGCAAGTACTCCGACGAACTGGAAGGCTGGGTGGCCGACGACTTGTGGCCGCTGCCGACCTACCAGGAAATGTTGTTCATCAAGTAGTAAATAGCCGAGCCCTCTGGGCTCGGAGTATTTTGAATCTTCACACAACGCTGCCAGCGCCCAAGTGCCGGCAGCGTTTTTAATTGCGCGTGGGGCTGACATTCGTACCTGCCCGGCCCACTTGAGCACTTGAAAGTCCAGCCGCGATGGCTCGGCTCCGCAGCGGGTTAAACTAGTCCGCAGATGACGCAGATTAGCGCAGATGAAAACATTCCTCTGCACTACCCGCTCTCGTTCGAGATATGGCAGCGCAATCTGCGTTCATCTGCGACATCTGCGGACTTCAGAAGGAATGCCGAAAGTGATGTGGGGATTGCCTGAATTCATGTAACACCAGCGACTTTGCGCGTTCTGTTGGGATGGACTGCGCATCTGCGAGCGTCGCAACTGTCAGAATGACTGCCCCACGGCGTTGGCTACGAAGCCAACGCCGGCTCGGGGGCAATTTCAATTGGCGCGGGCGGCCGGATGCGCGGCTTCTTCGCCGCCCGTTTGATTAGCGCGTGGATGAACTCGAGCTTTGAAACCACCGGCGGCACGATGACTTCGGGCACGAGGTCGAGCAATCCAACTGTGCGGTTGAATTCGTTTACGAGGATGCCGACTTCCTGGAACCGTTCGACAAGCGCCCTGACCGATTTCGTATGGAAGTTCGTCCGCATTGATTTGAAGAGGTGCGTGGCCGTGTCGAGCACGGAGATCATGTCGAGGTACAGCGCGAACGTTTCGGCGAAGTCCTCCCAGGGATGCGATGAGGCGTACGCGCTGATAAAGTTGCCCGGCCAGCCCTCGCGGGGGCCCTTCTGGTAGTAAGCGTTCATCGCGTCTTGGTACGGCGGATTGTTGTGATCGCCGAAGGCCTGAATGAACTCGCGTTCGCGCTTGCCCTGCACCAAAAGCTGCCAGTAATAGTGGCCGATCTCGTGATGATAGTGGCCGATGAGCGTGCGATGAGCTTCGTGAAACTTAACGCGGAGCGATTCGCGCATGGCGTCGTCCGCTTCGCGGATGTTGATCGTGATTTTGCCGTCGGCGTGGCCCGTGTAGACGATCTCGGCCGGGCCCGCGTTCCGCCACTCATTGCCGGGATGTTCGATGTCGGCCTTGAAGTCGAATGACAGTTTCGGAGTAGCGTTCGCGTACGGCAGGCCGAGGCGATCGAGCGTGTAGATTAGGCGTCGCTTGGCTGCTTCGAGGCGCGCCCACTTCTCGCGGTTGCCGGCTACGCTGAGAACGGGAATGGTTTCGGTAAGCTGGCAGACCGCGCAAAGTTGAGCGGCATTGTGCGAAGTCGAAGCATCTGCAGCCGGCGCAGCCCCCTGCACTTTCAATGCTTCGTCGACAACGTATAAATGATTGCAGACGTTCTCGACGGCATAGTTGTGACACTTCTGTAGCGGGCGTCCGCAATCGCTGTAGCTGCAGCGATACTCGGTCGTCGGTCCGCCATTCACATTGGCTGGTTCGAGCGCAGTGATGCGCCGGCAACCTTCGCACCAGCCGACTTCACGGTTGCAGACGAGGCAGATGGAGTTGTCGAAATACAGTCGATTTCCGCACGTGCAGCGGTAGGTTTGCATGGGGGAGCCCGAATTATCGTACGCTTGAATGTGGGACGTGATTGAATTTGGCGATTGAAAAGCAACAGGCATGCCGAACTGACGTGCAGCGTGGCACTCAACACATTCACAGTTGACCAGCGGGCGCACACTGCGAGCCGGCGCTCTGCGGCTGATGAATCAACCGGCACGCCCTAGCGTCCGATTTGGGCAACGCAAACATGCGATTACGAGAGCGGCGCAACATCGACGCTCACCGAAATGCGGTGGTCGCCGCCGCCGACGAATACGCCTTGGATCGGGCAGACGTCGCCATAATCGCGGCCCCAAGCAATCGTAACATACGAGTCGCCAGCGAGGCAGTTGTTCGTCGGATCGATGCCGATCCAGCCCACTGGCCCGCACCACACGCTGCACCAGGCATGGGACGCATCGGCGCCGACGAGCCGCGGCTTACCGGGCGGCGGAATTGTGCGGAGATAACCGCTCACGTAGCGAGCGGCAAGGCCAAGCGACCGCAAGCAACCGGTTGCGAGATGCGCGAAGTCTTGGCACACTCCGCGGCGGAGCCGCATCGCGTCTGCGAGTGGCGTATCGACGGTCGTTGCCCGCGGGTCGAATTGGAAATCGGTGTGGATGCGCGAGCAGAGCTCGGCAATGGCCTGCACGATCGGTCGCTGCGGCGTAAAAGATTTGGCCGCGTAGTCGCGAAGCTCGGTAAGCAATGGAACTCGCGGTGAGGGAAATGCGAGTTGAACCAAAAAGGGATCGATCGTGCCGCGGCGGCCGTTGCTGTGAGCCGGCCCGTCGGGGCGCACCACACAATCCTGCCACGTGACATCCGCGTGCTGATCCGGTGGGGCCGCAGTGACCTCGACCAAGCTCTCGGCAACGATTTCAAGCGCTCGGTGGGCACTTTCAATCGAGAAGTACTCAGCGCGATTGCCAAAGTAGTCATCGCGGGCGTCGAAGAACGCCGGCGTCGGGTCGACCTTCAGCTTGTACTCGGCGCACTTCTGCAGCGGCGTTTGCCGTGGCGCAAGGTGCACCAGATTGTGGCACACTGGCGCAAGATCGGAGTATTCGTAGCGCGTTTTGTGAGTGATGCGATATTTCAAGTGAAGGTCGCTGAGTGGCTGCGCAAGTAATTAGTTGAACCGCCAAGGACGCCAAGGCGCGAGCGAAAAATCGAATGACAATCAACCTTACACTCTTGTTACTTCGCGTCTTGGCGTACTTGGCGGTTCAATCGGTTTGTCATAACTGGGCGGAGGAAGTCGAATCGAGGTCGGCCAAACGTTGGATGGGAGCGGAATGGAAGAAGTAGCGGTGTGCAATCACGTCCGATAGTTCCGGCAGTGTCGACGAAATCGTATCCAGTAGCTCGTTGAGCGCTTTGCCGGAGCCGGCTTCGTACTCGCGGGCGATGCGTACGACGTCGGCCTCGCGCACGGCCCGCAGCATGGCTGTTGCCAGCCCCTGATCGGCCGCCCGGTTCTCGCCCTGCACGCCGACGTTGAGGTGCGCTACGTGAGCGACGCACTCGACGAGTTGATACGCAACAGAACGCGGATTCGTCTCGTCGCAGAGCATGAGGTCCAGCACCGCGCCGAGCTGGAAGCGAGAGCCGTAGCGCGAGCGGTACGTCATCACGCTATCGAGCATTTCGAGGAGCGCTTCGAGCGCTTCCGGTTCGCTGCCGGCGTCTTTTACGAGCATGCCTTGTACGAGCTGCGACTCCTGCAGCGCCCTTTCCAGGCGACGGCCGAGGTCGAGGAACCGCCAGGCGTACGTACGCGTCATGCTCTCGGCGATTTCGCCGGCATAGGCGGAGAGCTGCACGAGCAGTGTGTCGATTTTGTCGAGCAGATCCAAAAATCCATGGCGGCCAGTCGTGGGCCGGAAGTCGTCATTCATCTGGCGAATGATCCGCCAGCTATCGAGCGACATCAAATCGCGCACCGTCGCGGCAAGGGATACGAGCGACGTCACCGTCGCGCGCAGGGCGCTCGGCGGGCCCTCGTCAAAGGCGGCCGTCGGCAATTGCTTTTCGATCGCGGGCAGCTGTTTACGGATCTCCTCGACCACGTAGCCAGGCTCGATCTGCCCCTGCTCAGCGAGCAGCCGCAACAGGTGGGACAGCTCGGGAATCCGCTCAACCTGCTCTTCGCTCGCGAGCCGACGGGCGGCGGAGCGAATAAGCTTAGCCAGCGATTCGGCCCGCACCGAGTGGCGGCCCAGCCAATAAAAATGCTCGGCAGCGCGGCTGGAAAGATCAACACCGCCGCGGCGGAGCGGCAACTCGCCCTCACTCGCAGTGAGCAGCGACACGTGCTCGACCGGGCCGTCGGCCAGCACCCACGTGTCTTTGCTGCGTTCGCCGTCGAGCAGCGATAGCTCCAGCGGGCTGAGCGTCGCGGAAACGCGCGCGAGGCCGCCGGGCATCACGGTGTAGCTGTCATTCTGTGCGGCGGCGAACGTGCGGAGCGCAATGTAGTTCGGTTTGAGTTGCGTGCCGCTCCAGGCCGGTGCGACGGACCGCACGATGCGCTCCTGGGCAACGTAGTTTGCCGGGTTCGTGCGGATGAGCGCGGCCAGTTCGCTACGGGTCATCTCCGTGAGGCGGCTGATTTGCGACACCGGCTCGCCCCGGCGGCGATACGCTGGCAAGATCGTAAGCTGATCAAGCCGGCTGATCACGTACGCGCACACATCCGGCTCGCCGCACCACCACGTCGCGACACTCGGCATCGTGAGCGGTTCGCCAAGCACCTTTTCGGCCAACCGCGGCAGGAACGCGCGGAAGACCGGCGATTCAATGAGCCCGCTCCCCGGTGCGTTGGCGATGGCGAGATTGCCCGAACGCGTCACCTGCAACAGCCCGGCGATACCAATGGCATCGACATCGGCGAGTTCCAGCGGGTCGAGGTGCTCGCTGTTCGGCCGGCGCAAGAGCACGTTCACGTGCGACAGTCCGGCGAGTGTTTTCAAATAAAGCTTGTTGCGACGAACGGCGAGATCACCGGCTTCCGCAAGTGTGTAGCCCAGATAACGCGCCAGGAACGCGTCTTCGAAATAGTTCGTGCTGCCGGCAGCCTGGCTGAGGATGACGACGCGCGGGTCGCCATCTTGTTGTGGCGCGAGTTGCGCCAGCAACTCCTTCACGGCGATGAAATACGGCGCGAGTCGCTCAACTCGGCAGTGGCGGAAGACGTCTGAGAGCATCCGCGAGAGTGCAATGCGATTCTCGAGCGCGAAGCCGGCGCCGCTTGCGCTTTCACAACGATCCGACTGCACCCACCAGCGGCCATCCGGCGCGCGCGCGAGGTCAGCCGCGTAGAACTGCAGCATTCGCGTTCCAGGCTCAGTTGTCGACCGGCAGAAAGCCAAGCGGAATCCGGGGTGGCGATAGAGTGCGTCGGCTGGCAGAACGCCCTCGCGGACTAGGTGCTGTGGGCCGAACAAATCGCGGAGGACCAGGTCGAGCAGCGTGGCACGCTGTTTGAGCGACGCGGCAACCGTCCGCCATTCGTCGGCCGCGATGATGAGCGGCAGGCCGTCCAGTTCCCATGGATGCCGCCGGGCGACGGGGTCGCCAATATCCGGGTATGCCAGGCTGTTCTGTCGCAGCAGCCGGCGGGCCTGGTCCCAGCGGTGGATGTATTCCTCGCGGCTGAGCTTCTCGGCCGCTTGGTGGAAGTTCCTCCAACCTGGCCTTAGCACGCCGGGAGCGGTAAACATCTCATCGTACGAGCCGGCAACCAGCTCGTATCCGCGGAACAGCTCCGAATCCAGGCTCGTCTCCGTCGCCGCCACGCGTGCTCTCACCAAGGGTCCAAATCTGATGTCGTGCAAATCCGTACATCCATTGTACGGTGTTGAGGCCATTGCTTGAGTGGCGACGGCATGCTTTTGTGCTATCCCGTGTTATGTACGTCCACGGCGGAGGTCGAGCGTCAGGGGGTAATCGCGGTTGACCTCGTCGGTAGGCACTTCGAGCGGCCCGCCACGATGGCCCATGCAGAGGAACCGCGCCGCCCGGCGGCTCTCGGCCTCGAACGCGTTCACTGGGAACGTGCCCGGGTTGAGACCGCCCGGATGGCCCACGTGGTACATCGCCCCGCCTAGCGATCGTTTCATCCAGCCGTCGAGCACGTCGAAAACCAGCGGCGTATCCACGGGGATCGTCGGATGCAAACAACTTGGCGGCTGCCACGCCCGATATCGTACACCAGCCACATACTCGCCTTCTACACCAGTTCGGTGCAGCGGCAGCTTGCGGCCATTGCAGGTGATCGTGTGTCGCGCGTCGGTGAGGCCGCGAACGAGAACTTGCAGCCGTTCGACCGACGAGTCGACGTATCGCGCCGTGCCGCCGATGACGCCTTCTTCACCCAGCACGTACCACGGCTCAATCGCTTTGCGGATTTCCACCTGAACATTCGAGTACGCGAAGTCGCCGATGAACGGGAAGCGGAATTCAAAGTGCGGCGCGAACCACTGGGCATCGAGCGCATAGCCGCTGAGTACCAACTCTTCGATGACGTCGCGGAAATCTTGCCACACGAAATGTGGCAGCATGAAACGGTCGTGCAACGATGTGTCCCAGTCGACGAGCTTCTCGGTGTACGACGTCTTCCAAAACTTCGCGACGCAGGCCCGCAGCAGCAGTTGCTGCGTGAGGCTCATGCGCTCGTGCGGTGGCATTTCGAACGCGCGGAACTCGACGAGCCCGAGCCGGCCGCTCGACGAATCGGGTGAGTACAGTTTATCGATACAGAACTCGGCGCGGTGCGTGTTGCCGGTGCCATCGACGAGCAGGTGGCGGAATACGCGGTCCACCAGCCACGGCGGATGTACGATGCCGCGTTTCGCTTGTTCGAAGGCAATCTCAAGCTCGTAGCGGGCGTCGCGGCGGCCTTCGTCGACGCGCGGGGCTTGGCTCGTGGGGCCGATGAACGTGCCTGAGAGCAAGTACGACAGTGACGGGTGATTGTGCCAAAATGCCACGAGGCTGCGCAGTAGATCGGGCCGGCGGAGAAATGGGCTGTCGGCCGGCGTCGGACCGCCGAGCACGACGTGATTGCCGCCACCAGTGCCGGTGTGCGTGCCGTCGATATCAAATTTCTCCGTGCCGAGGCGCGAGAAGTGGGCATCTTCGTAAACGCCGGTGGTGATGGCCACGAGCTCGTCCCAATCGCGCGCGGGCGGCACGTTGACCTCAATCACACCGGGATCGGGCGTCACTTTCAAATGGCTGAGCCGCGGATCGTGTGGCGGTTCGTAGCCTTCGATGACGACCGGCGACGCCAGCTCGCTGGCTGTGGCTTCAATCGCCGTGACGAGTTCTAGATAATCTTCGAGCCGATCGATCGGCGGCATGAAGATGTGCAACACGCCGTCGCGCGGTTCAATACAGAGCGCGGTGCGGACGACATGGGACGGATCAGTCGACGATGGTGAAGTTGTGGCCGAGGTCGGTGCGCCGGCGGCTTGGGAGATCGCGTCGTATGGCAGCCGGCCGTAGCCGTTGCCGCCGTTTTGGTCGTGGTGGCCACCGGAATCTTGGGCATGTTGGAAATCGCCCAGCCCTCCTCCGCTGTCGAAACCGTATTCGCTGCCGCCGGAGCCGACTGCGGCGCGCGCTGGCTCGCCGGCAAACTGGCGCGTCACCGTGGGGGCATAGCTGGTCGCGCGTTCGCGCAGCTGCTGGTATAGCGGCAGCGCAGGGCGATCGGCAAAGGCGTCGCGGGCGTAGCCCAGGCGATCGAGCTGTGATTGCTTTTCATACAGAAGCGATTGAATCGGCAAGCGGTAGCCCATCGGCGAATCGCCCGGGATGAGGAACATCGCCTCGCTCCGCACGACCCAGTCGCCGCTTTCCCAATACGGCTGCGGCGTCCACCACACGCGCCGCAGCGGCAACGTGCAGCCGACCGGGCTGGTGAGGCCTTGCTCAAACACCCGGGCGAGTCGCACACGCTCTTCTTCGTTTTCTAGTTTCGAGTCGCGCAGGTTGACGTTCGCGGGCAAACGGCGCTCTTTCCAGGCATAGTAGAAAACGTCTTCGTAGGCGTCGATGACGTGTTCGGAGCGAACGCCTAGTTTCTCCGCGAGTCGTTGGCCAAAGCGGCGCGCATCGTCGATGGTTGCCGTGCCCTTTTTCACGGGGTCGGCGAAGAGCGATTCGTCTTGCCAGAGCGGTTGGCCATCATTGCGCCAATAGCATCGCAGGGCCCACCGCGGCAGCGACTCGCCGGGGTACCATTTGCCTTGGCCGAAGTGCAGCAAACCTTGGGGAGCGAAGCGACGCTTTAACCGCATCAATAAGTCGCCGGCCAATTCGCGCTTGTGCGGCCCCATGGCCTCGGTCTTCCATTCGGCGCCTTCCATGTCGTCGATCGAGACGAACGTCGGTTCACCGCCCATCGTCAGGCGAACGTCACCCGTCTTGAGCTCGTCGTCAACATGCACGCCGGCGGCGCGAATCGCCCCCCATTGCTCTTCGGTGTACGGCTTCGTAACGCGGGCATCCTCGTGGATCCGCGTGAGCGTCATCTGGAAGTCGAAGTGATCAGCCCTGTGCGAAGCGCTTCCCGTGATCGGGGCGGCGCTGATCGGCTCCGGCGTGCAGGCAAGCGGAATGTGGCCTTCGCCGGCGAGCAAGCCCGACGTAGGGTCGAGACCTACCCAACCCGCGCCGGGCAGATACACTTCAGTCCAGGCGTGAAGGTCGGTGAAGTCCGCAGCGGCGCCGACGGGGCCTTCGAGCGGGAGCTTATCCGGCTTGAGCTGAATGATGTAGCCCGACACGAACCGCGCGGCGAGGCCCATCCGGCGCAGCACGTTGACCAACAGCCAAGCCGAATCGCGGCAAGAGCCGCTCCGCTTCTCGAGCGTCTCGTCGCACGATTGCACACCGGGTTCGAGGCGAATGAGGTAGCTGATCTCGCACTGCAGTTGCTGGTTGAGCTCGACCAGAAAGTCGATGGTCTTGCGGCGCGACCGGTCGATCTTCCGCACGTAGTTCGCGAGCGGCGAACCTTCCATCGCCGGCGCCACATGCAAGAACGGCATCAGGTCGCTGAGCATATCCGGCGAATACACAAACGGATAGTACTCGGCGACCGGTTCGAGGAAGAAGTCGAACGGGTTGATCACCGTCATCTCGGCCGTGAGGTCGACCGAGACGGTGAAGCTGTGCGTTGGCCGCGGCACGACGACACGGGCGAGAAAGTTGCCGTACGGGTCCTGCTGCCAGTTCAGAAAGTGCTCGGCCGGGTCAACCTTCAGCGAGTAGCTGAGAATTCGCGTGCGGCAATGCGCGGCCGGGCGGAGGCGAATGACTTGCGGGCCCAGACCAGCTTGCTCACCGTAGCGGTACTCGGTGCGGTGATGGAGCGCGACATGAATCGACATGGGGAACTCGGCGGCGGTGAAATGAGCACGCCGCGCACCTGCCGGTCGCCGGTGGCAACGAATATCCGGCTGGCCGTGCGGACGGCATATATTGGGGAACTGGTGTCTGGAACTCGCTGCGTCGCGACATGTGTGGCAGTCGAGTTGGCCGCCTGACCCAACTATCCTGCCTGCGACTTTGAGCCGCGCCAACCCTCCGGGCGACGCTTTTGTAGCAGGCACGCTCCGCGTGCCGTTGCCTCTTTTGTAGCGATTATGCGCGACGCGTTCGGTTGATACCGTAGCCGGGGCTGGTTACGGCATGACGGAGCGTGGCTACTACATTGTGGGCTTCCGCAATTGTACGTCAAAAAATGGCGCGATTGCGACCGCGAAATCGCGTTTTTTGCCGGGAATTACAGCAATTTGTGCAAGGCCTGCACGAGCTGATCGATGTCCTCCTTCGAATTGTACAGGTGGCACGAGACGCGAAGCGACCGCTGGCCGCAGCGGTCGATTACCGGCACTTCAATGCCATGTTGCCGCCAGAGCTCAGCCTGCAGTTCGCGGGCATCGCCGGGCGGCAGCGGCACGCTCACCATGCTGCCGTACCAGGCGTGGTCGTCGGGCGTCGGCGGTTCGAGGCCGGTGAGCGCGACGATGGCATCGCGGGCGTACTTCGCGAGGTAGTGCGTGCGAGCCCGGAAGTTATCGAGGCCGACCTCTGCCAATAAGTCGAACGCAGCCGACGTGGCGAGGTACGCCGACGGATCGCGCGTGCCGGGCCAAACGAACTGCTCCCACCAGGCGTGCGGCATCGACGGCAACAACCGGCCCCAACTCAAGAGCGGCGGCCGCACGCTTGCCTGCCACTTGGATGAAACATATAAGAACCCCGAACCGATCGGGGCTGAGACCCACTTGTGCAGGCTCGCGGTGTAGAAGTCGCACGCGAGTTCGCTCAAATTCACTGCGACTTGGGCAGGCGCGTGCGGGCCATCGATGCAGACGACGATGCCGCGGCGCTGGGCTTCATTGCAAATCGCTTGCAACGGCAAGATGACTGCCGTTGGCGACGTGATGTGACTCACGATCAATAGCTTGGTGCGCCCGGTGGCCGTACGGAAGATGGCCGCAACGACCTGCTCTGCCGATTCGAACTTTGCCGGCAGTTCGGCCATGCGCGGCGCTGGCGCCCCGGCTTCTCGGCAAGCTCGCTCCCAAATGCGCATCACCGCGCCATATTCGTGATCGGTAAGCAGAACCTCGTCGTTGGCGCCGAGAGCGAATGAACTGGCCACAACGTTCATGGCTGCCGTCGAGTTCTCGACAAACGCAAGATTCTCTGGCTCCGTGGAGACAAACGCCGCAAGCCGCTCGCGCGCCGCGAGCCACGCCGGCTCAAGCTTGCGGACGAAGAAATCCATCGGCTGCCTCGCGAGTTCGTCTTGGCAATGCCGCTGATACGCGCGCACGCGGCGCGGCGTGGGGCCGAACGAACCGTGATTCAGGTAGGTCGTGTCGAGACGGATTGGGAATTCGTCACGCCAGGCGCGCCAGTCGTCGTCGTTTTCGATATCCATAATTGCGGCGGTCGTCCACTTGCTTTACTTATTTAATCCGCAGATGTCGCAGATCGTCGCAAATAAGAAAGACAAAACCCTTATCGTCCGGTTCGCGTCTCCAATGCCATGGTATTATGGTCTCTGCTTTTCGTTCTGATCTGTTTTCATCTGCGCAAATCTGCATCATCTGCGGACAAAATCTATTTCGCCGGCGACAGAGTCAGCTTCACGTCCACGCCGTTTGTCGACACCAGCCGCACGTTTGCCGGTGCTTCAACAGTAATTGACTGGTCCTTTGGTCCTTCGCCGCGGATTTTCAGCCCGCTATCCTTGTCGGCCGTGATGTCTAGCACGTGGTCGTGCAGGTGGATGCGCGTGATCGTGAGTGTCGACCAGTCAGAAGGCAGCTTGGGGTTGATCGCGAAGCCGTCGTACGTTGGGCGAAAGCCGAGAAATCCGTAGAGCATCGATTGCGTGGCCAGCACGCTTTCGATGAACTCGTGATCGAGTCCGAGGCCGCCGGCGACGTTGCCGCCCTGAAGCGAGCCACGCGCCGGGTCTTTGGCGTAATACGCGCGGTAGCCGCCTTCGCGTTGCGTTTCGGCGAACCAATTGGCAATTTCGAGCAGTCGCTTGGCGGCGTTATCGGGTCCGCTGGTTTTGAGGCGGATCATCAAATCGTAGTGCGTCCAGCCAAGCACGGCGCCGCCATCTTGCACCTGGTAGCCGAACGGAATGCTTTCGGGATTCGACCAGCCCCAGAAGTAATAGTCGATGTTGCGCCGCGTCGTTGAGCGCGGCGCGAATCGCCAGTGGTAAATGTCGGCGCCGGTTGACGTGTCATCTTGGACGACGCGATCGCCGTTCAGCCAGGTGAAGATCGATTTCGCTTGGGCTGGCGTCGTGATGCCGAACGTGACCGCTTCGCAGTTGAGGAACGTGAAACCATAATCATGGAGTTGGCCTTCGAGATCGACCGTGCCGAATCGGCCCGTCGCATCGTTCCAGAAGCGTTTACCGAAGTTGTCTTTTACCTCGGCGGCCAACTTGCCGAGGTCGGCCGCTTCGAACGCGCCATCCGCTGACACTTTCCAATCCGGATGCTCAGCAATCAAACGTTCTAGGTCGGCGAGTTTGTTCAGCGTATCGTAGTAGTACACCGTCGCGAGCGCATCCTCGCCGCCGAATGGGAGCAGGTCCCAGTAATTGCTGCCGATGCCCTCGCCCGGGAGGACTTGCTTCTTGCCATTCTCGAGCCGCACGCCACTGCGGCCTTCATGCCCGCGCCAAGTCGTGTACATGCATTTGCGTTCGCGGGTTTGGAACTCGCGCTCGACGAACCGCATCGCCGTGCGGATGCGGCTGATCTGGTCGCGCAGGAACGCTACATCGCGCGTCCACAAAAAATAGTCGTGGCAGCCGCGGATGAAGTTGAGATTGTTCACGTTGTGCCTGGTATCGCACGCCGTATGAAAGGATTTCATAACGAGCTTGCCGCCCATGGCGTTTTCGAAGCCAATTCGCAGCTTGGTGATGGTGTCCGTCCACTCCGGCTGATTATCCAAGCGAATCATTGTGCGGGCCTCGCCACCCGCCGCGGAGTCGACCGTCGCCGGCTCAAAGTACACGCGCCGCCGCCGATCGAACTCCGGGTTCTCGTTGGTCGTCCATTCGATGTAGCACTTCGCATGCTCCAGGCCGCTGGCCCACCAGTTGAGCCGCAGCCACGGCGCGATCCGTGGTTTGATCGCAAACGCGGGCGATTCCAGCGTCGCCTGACCATCGACGAGCTCCACTTGCCAGCCGCGATCGTTAACGCCCTTTGAAGCGGCTCCGTTGAGTTTCCAATTATCGGGCGTTGTCAGCGGTGCATCGTACCCCGCGACGCCCGTTGAGCGGAAATGCCAGCCGATGCCGCCGGCTTGCGTCCAGAGCGGGAATGGCCAGCCTGCGGCGTGGCCGAGGCCGTCGTGCTGCTGCGTGGCAACGTAGCCTTCCTGATCCATGACGCGCGATGCCAGCGCTCGGGCCCAACTTTGCCGCATGTTGTTGAGCGCGGCGCCTTGGCGGGCCGGCCACAGCGTAGCGTTCGGCAACCATTCGTCCCACAACGGAATCTGCGGCCCGGCGGTTTGATAGTGCAGCCAGAACAGCTGCCGCAGCCATTCCATCTCCACTTCCTTGCCCGGCACAATGTACTGCGGAAAATCTTCCGGCGCCTGTGCGGACGCCGTAGCAGCGCACAGTACGCAGGCCAAAGCAGCAAACAATAACACTCGGCGACCAAAAGCAACGATCATTTACTCTCGCTCCTCGCTCCTCGATGCTCGTTCCTTCTCTACGCTCCCCGCCCCACGCTCGCACCCAGTATACTCACACAGATGCACGCGCGATTGTCCCCCGATCTTCCGGTCGCCGAAGTCTTGCCCGAGGCCGTTGCTGCCTCGCGCGGTGGCGCTGCCATCGTGACCGCGCCGCCGGGCTCGGGCAAGACGATGCTTGTACCGGCTGCGGTGCTCGACGATTTGCCGCCACATCAGAAAGTGATGCTCGTGCAGCCGCGGCGGCTTGCCGCGCGGGCGGTGGCGCGCCGCATCGCACATTTGCGCGGCGGCGAAGTCGGCGGCGAAGTCGGTTATCATGTGCGTTTCGATGCACAAGCCGGCCGCGATACGCGACTGATCGTCGTTACGACCGGCATCTTGCTGCGCAGATTGCTCGACGACGTTACTCTCGACGGCATAGGAGCTGTCGTTCTCGACGAGTTCCACGAACGTTCGATCGAGATGGACCTCGCTCTTGGCATGCTGGTGCGGATTCGCCAAACGCTGCGGCCGGACCTGCGAATTGTGGTGATGAGCGCGACGCTTACTGCCGAGCCGGTCGCCAAGCTGCTGGGCGGCTGCCAGATCATTCATGCCGAAGGCCGGCGGTTTCCGGTAGAGGTGCGATATTTGCGACGTGGCGAACGTCGGCCCATTGAGCAGCATGTGGCCGACCAGTTGCCGTTTGCACTGCGAGACACGCCCGGTCACGTGCTGGTGTTTCTGCCCGGAGTCGGCGAGATCATGCGGTGCCAGCGGGCGATCGCGCCGGCGGCCGAGCGTGCGGGCCACGCGGTGTTGCCGCTCTACGGTGAGCTCTCGGCCGAAGCGCAAGATGCGGTGCTCGATGACATCGGCCGCCGCAAAATTATTCTGGCGACGAATGTTGCTGAAACTTCGCTCACGATCGAAGGTGTCACGGCAGTGATCGACTCGGGGCAAGCCCGGCAGCTGCAAGTGGCCCCGGCGACCGGTTTGCCGCGGCTGGAACTTGTGCCGATTTCGCAGGCCTCGGCGGAACAGCGTGCCGGCCGCGCGGGCCGCACAACGCCGGGTACTTGTTGGCGGTTGTGGGATGAACCCTCGCACAAGGGCCGGCCGCTTGCCGATGTGCCCGAAATCGTTCGCGGCGATTTTGCTGAACCGCTGCTGCAGCTGCTCGCGCTGGGCGAGTACACCGATTTTCCGTGGCTCGATCCGCCGCGGGCGGAGGCCATTGAGCAGGCATTTCAACTGCTGCATTTGCTTGGAGCAGTCGATGAGGCACGGCAACTCACGCCGCTCGGCCGGACGCTGGCGGCGATTCCCGCACATCCTCGACTCGGGCGATTGCTGCTCGCCGGCGCGGAGCGCGGCGTGCTGCGTGAAACGTCGGTCGCGGCGGCGATGCTCTCGGAGCGGGATCCGTTCCGTTCCTCCGAACGTGGCTCGCCGCGGCCCCGCGAATATGGCGGCGTGCGCGCCCGTTCGGATGTCGTCGAACGTGTCGCCGCTTTGCAGGCCTTCCATGCCCAAGGCACGACGACGCTCGGCCAGCTCGAAGTTCAGCCCGGCGCAGCACGCAACATTCTGCGTACGGCCGACCAGCTCTATCGGCTCACCGATTTCCCGCGTGCCGATCGCGCGGAAGACATTGATACGGAACTCATGCACGCGCTCCTGGACGCCTTTCCCGATCGCCTCGCGAAACTGCGTGCCGGAACCCAGGACCGCGCGCTGCTTGTCGGTGGTCGCGGCCTGCGTATCGACGCGTCGTCGCACGTGCGTGGCGAACCGTTGTTTTTGGCGATTGATATCAACGATGTGGGCGGTGAAGCGCGGGCGCGCCTCGTATCGGCGGTCGATCGCGAGTGGTTGCCCGATGAACTGCTCGCACGCCGTGAAGAGTTGTTCTTCAACCCCACACGCGGCCAGGTCGAGGCGCGGCAACGAACGTATTGGCTCGACTTGCTGCTCGAAGAAACGCCGGTCAGCATCACCAATCAGGAAGCGGCGGCGGAATTGTTGGCAAACGAAGCCCGCCGGCAAATCGAGCGCATCCTGCCGGCCACCGACACCGCGGCCGGCAGCTTTTTGGCCCGCGTCCGCTGGCTCGCTGAGGCGGTGCCCGATCTTAATCTGCCGCGATTCACTGACGACGACCTGCAGCATGTGTTGTCCGAGATATGTTATGGTCTTCGTTCGCTCGAGGAGCTGCAAAAGGCTGATTGGCTTGCGGTACTTCATGCTAAAGTTGGTTACGACCGACTCGCGGAAATCGATCGCCTCGCGCCGGCACAGTTTGAGCTGGGCAACGGCAACCGTCATACGATTGTGTATGAGCCGGGCAAGTCGCCCGTGCTCGCGGTTCGCATCCAGGAGATGTTCGGCGTAGCGGAAACACCGCGGATCGCCGGCGGCCGCGTGCCGCTCGTGCTGCATCTCTTGGGACCGAACTATCGACCGCAGCAGGTGACAGCTGATCTCGCGAGCTTCTGGCAAAATGGTTATCCGGAGGTAAAGAAGGAGCTGCGGCGGCGGTACCCGAAGCACTCGTGGCCGGATGATCCGCTGGCGACGCAGGCGACACGGTCGGGCCTGAAGCGCGATGCGCGGTAGTTTCCGTTATGCGGCAGCCGGATTCGCGTCTCTCTGAGGCGCGATCGGCCAACCAGCGGCTATAATTCCACCTCCTCGCCGTACTTCGGCATAGCGGCGTCGATTCCATACTTGGTCTGGAGCTTGTTGTGCAATATCATCCGCGGGCCATCTTCGCCGTGCGTCAGGAAGAATCGGGGGTTTGACTGTTGAAATGGCGCGGCCCAGTTCACAAGGCCGGTTTGGCCGGCGTGTGCGGAGAAGCCGCCGAGCGTGTGGATCTTCGCCCGCACCTTCACGTCGTCGCCAAGGATCGAAACGAACTTCACGCCGTCAACCAGGCGGCGGCCGAGCGAGCCGTTGCCTTGAAAGCCGACGATCACGACATGCGCATTGGGATCGGGCAGATTGTGGCGCAAGTGATGCAGAATGCGGCCGCCGGTGCACATGCCGTTGGCCGAGACGATCACCATTGGCCCCTGCATGTGGTTGATCGCCTTCGACTCTTCGACCGAATGCGTGTAGTTGACGCCCGGGAACTCGAGCGGCTTCATCCGCTGCTGCACGATCTCGGTGGCCCGCTCGTCGTACAGATCGGTGTGCCGCGAATACAGGCGGCTTACGGAAACGGCCATGGGACTGTCGATCGTCACGTTGATCGGACGCAGCAATCCGCCGCGGATGAACTCGCCGATGTGGTAAACGATATCCTGCGTGCGGCCGACGGCGAACGCGGGAATGACCACCTTGCTCGCGGTGGCTTCTGCGCTCTTGAGGATTTGGAGCAGCTCAGCGCGGGTTTCATCAAGTGGCCGATGGTCGCGGTCGCCGTACGTTGATTCGAGCAGCACGACATCGGCAGGAAGCGGCGTTTGCGGATCGCGCAATATTGGGGCGTTCATTTGACCAACGTCGCCGGAAAAGACAATTGTCAGTTTGCGGCCGCCGTCGAGCACGTCCATCTGCACGCTGGCGGCGCCGAGAATGTGGCCGGCGTCACTGAACTTTATGCTGATGCCATCGGCGATCGCCTTCGGCTCGCCGTACGGCACATCTTCGAGGCGGGTGAGCGTGCGCTCGACATCGTGTTCGACATAGAGCGGCTCATGGTGGTTGTTGCGATGATTTTGATTATGGTTCTTGCCGTTGCGATGGCGTTCGGCGCGGGCGAAGTCTTCTGCCTGCAGCCGGGCGGAATCGCGGAGGATAATCTCCGTGACATCGCCGGTCGCCGCGGTGCAGAAGATGTCGCCGCGGTAGCCGTTTTTCAGCAGCAGCGGCAGCCGGCCGCAGTGGTCGAGATGCGCGTGCGTGAGCACCACGGCGTTGAGATTCGCGAGCGGCAATGGCGGCAGCCGACGGTTGTGTTCGTCGGCCTCCTTTTCGCCCTGGTGCATGCCCATGTCGACCATCACCCGCGCGCGATCGGTCGACACGATGTAGCAGGAACCTGTCACCTCGCCGGCGGCGCCGTAGAAACCCAACTTAATCATGTACGCTCCACATACTTATCCGTGCTTACGCGCGGCCCGAAATTCGGACCGAGCAACCGTCGACTGCCGGCGCAATGCGGTCGGCCGCGTGGCGGCCCACAATGCCGCCACGGCGCCGGCGAGCACATCCATTGTATAGTGCGCACGCAGGCAGATTACGGTTCCTGTGTTCCATTCGCGAGGTGGGGGGTGCGGGCTGGGAGACCCGCGCAGCGCGGCGTGGCAGAGCGAGGAGTGCGATTGTTGGCGTGTTCCTATGTAGATGCGCACAATTCCTCCCCCCGGGTTTTGCGCATCTTGATGGGTTCCAGTCGCGGCCGGAGGGGCACGATGCGCGCAGCACGAGCGGCGCTCGTTCAGTCGGCGGCCAAGTGAACGAAGCAGCGAGCCGCCCGGTGGGGAAGCGGTTGATTCGAGATGTCAAAGAGCAGTGGCTGGAGTTAGTCGCTGCGGCGGGGTGCAGGTTATGTGAACATGCGACCACTATAGCAAATCGATTGGCAAGTGCAAGGATTATTTGTGGCCACTGGCGAGATTGTGGTGGCAATTTTTGAACAGTAGTTGTGACCCGTTTTTCTTCCCTCGGTGCCCAGTCCGTCAACCAGCGCCCACAGGTTTTCGTTCTCACATGGGTCGGACAGGCTCCAGACCTTCTCATCGGCCCACAACTGAGCGGTTCCCGGCGCCCATAAATAGCGATGGGATAACTAAAGCCGACGAGGCATAGAAACCGTTCGCCGTGGATATTATTCCCGTCCCCTTTAATTCTTCCCCCCCATGTCGACCATCACCCGCGCGCGGTCGGTCGACACGATGTAGCAGGAACCTGTCACCTCGCCGGCGGCGCCGCAGGTTCTGCCATGACGGCGATTGATCCAGATGCCGAAGCGCCTCTAATATCGCCTTTCTCATCGGTCGTTGGCCTCTGACAACGATTTGATTGAAACTTTCTCGCGTAGGCATGGCGAATAACGACGCGGCTCGGGCTATGTTGCCCAGGCTGATTGGAGATAAACGACATATCCGTGCAGATAATCTTCCCAAAGTCGCTGATTGAAATCGTTGCATGCTTTGATTTAATGTCAACGATTTAGCCTGATCGATCACCTGCTTAGGGGCATGGAGCCGGCTGAGAGTTTGTTCGTGAAACTTGTAAACTGCGGCCTCAACTCCAGCATTTATCCTTCGGGAACTATCTGAAATCGATCTGCGGTATGCCTCGCGAACAATCACACTGGCGTATGCGATTGTGGGAAGTTGCGAGGTTTCTCGATCAACGACTAGCGTAGCATTCTGGAGAGTTGTGGAAAGCAGCGCACCCGATGCGATGGTACCAAAGTATGTTTTGACCAATGTATCGAGTCCATTGCGAGCGAGCAGGTCAAGTGCGAGTTCAGTGCAATAAACAAATTCTTTTGATCCTTTGATTCGGACTACCGCGTGCATTTCGCTTCAATCCTGATATACATCAAAGACCGAGCTGATCCGCCAACCAGTAAAAGTAGTAGGTTTCGTTCAACTCTTCGGCTGTTAGTCCAGCGGGGGGGTTGGGTACGCCGTGGATATTATTCCCGTCCCCTTTATCTTCCTCCGCTGATTCGATCCTCGAACCAAACCGCGTTTTTCACACTGTGGCCACGTAGCCAACGCTGAATCGCTCCCTTTTGACTTGCAAGACCGTTTTCTTGATCCAAAGTACTGACACGAACGTAAACTGCGACACGATCCATTTCGTTCCTCGACTTTCAAAATCTAAGTGGTAGGCAGAGGGTCCCCTCACCTAACTGCAACTAAACCTGCGTTCGCAAACTGACAGTTGTTTCCTAAGCCTTCTTAACCTTGGGATTCCGACCAGCTTTGTCCTTGGCAGCGTAGAACCGTCTGGCCTGATAGTGGTCAGTGAACACGCGCTGCACGCGCTTGCCTCGGCACGTGTACTCAATCGCCACGGGTTGCGGTGGGTACTTGGGCATGGCTTGCTCCTTAGTCCGTAAATGAAACGGCCCCCGTGCCGATCCATCCGGCTACGGGGGCGGTAAGTGTCCGATTGTGCGTTGGTGCTCAGCTTGCATTGCGTCGCACTGGTTGCGCCAGCACAACCACGGTTTTGCCTTTCATCTTGCTGCGACCTTTGGCTATTTCGTAGTTCACGTGGTCGAGTACGCGAGCCTCGGTAAAGCCCGTGCGCTCGACTAGCTGTGCAATGGTGGATGGGTACTTCGTCATCGTTTCTTGAATGATGCGACCTTGCATATTGCGGGAAACATGTTCCTCAACTTGCTTCGTGCGCTCGGCTGTCTTGCTCTTGGCGGCTTTGGTGGCGACTGCGGCTTGGCGTTTCGCTTTGGTTGCGGCTGGCATGGTACTGGCTCCTTATGTGAGTGTTTTTGGTTGTGAACTAATGTTCACGTCTTCTGCCATTGATTGTATCGGCACTAGTGCGGCTGTCAATCAGACGGACGTTAAAAGCGCACTGATTTCCAGACTTTTCTGGAGCGTAATTGCCGAAGTCTGAGCACGCGAAATGAGGAGCGGAAAGCGCACCGCTAAAATGGACGCTCGGCACGTGTGCGCACTCATGGCAGACGAAGCCTGAACCGATAGGTCAGGACTGCGAGTCTGACAGCGCCGAAGTGGCAGATGGGAACTGTCTCAAAGTGAGCTGCCGAAGTGGCAAGGAGAAGTGCGGCGAGCGCCGCGAGGATAGAATGGCTGTCCCAGAACTGTTTCCCTAACAGCCCGTTGAAAAACACCACCCTTGCCTCTTCCTCTATACTGCAGAGAGAGCGATCAGGACGGCGGTAGGAGACCGAGTTATGGGATTGGGTCGACGTCGAGAGAGTCGGCAGCAGGAGTTATGGATTGCGGCGGACCAGTTGGGCCGCACGCCGCGTCACGTGTTTTACGAGAAGCTCAATCGGGTGTTGGCGCAGGCCAAGTTCGACGCCTGGGTGGAAGCGCGTTGCCGGCCGTACTACGCGGAGGAGGGCCGGCGATCGATTCCGCCGGGCGTGTACTTCCGGATGCTGCTCGTGGGTTACTTCGAAGGGATTGATTCGCAGCGGGGGATCGCTTGGCGGTGTGCCGACAGCCGCTCGCTCCAGTCCTTCCTGGGCTACGGCCTGACCGAGAGCACGCCGGACCACTCGTCGCTCACGAAGATTCGCGAGCGGCTGCCGGTAGAGCTGTACGCCGAGGTGTTCCAGTTCGTGCTGAAGTTGGTCGAGCAGCACAAGCTGCTCACGGCCACGGTGGTGGGCGTCGACAGCACGACGCTGGAAGCCAACGCGGCGATGAAGAGCATCGTTCGCAAAGACACGGGCGAGAACTGGAACGAGTACGTGACGCGGCTGATGCGAGAGGAAGGCGTGATCGAGCCGGACGAAGCGCCCTCGGCCGAGGAGCTGCGCCGCTTCGATCGCGGCCGGAAGGACAAGAAGGTCTCGAACGACGAGTGGCAACACCCCCACGATCCCGAGGCCCAGATCGCGAAACTGAAAGACGGCCGGACGCACCTGGCCTACAAGGCGGAGCACGTGGTGGATCTCCAGACGGAAGCGATTCTGGCGGCTGAGGTCTATGCGGCGAACGCAGCCGACACGGCCACCCTGGTGCCGAGCCTCCAGCAAGCGCAGGCGAACGTCTCGGCGACCGAGAGTGGCCGCACGATCGAGAAGGCGGCGGCTGACAAAGGGTACCACGCGGCCGACACCCTCGTGGCTTGTCAGGAGTTCGACCTCCTGGGCGTGAAGACCTATATTCCCGAACCGCGCGGCCGGCGTCGTTGGACCGACAAGACAGAAGAGCAGAAGGCGGCCGTGCTCCAGAATCGAGCCCGCACCCAGCGGGCCTACGGCAAACGGCTGCAGCGCAAGCGGAGCGAGTTGGTCGAGCGCTCCTTCGCTCACGTCTGCGACACCGGCGGCAGTCGTCGCAGTTGGTTGCGCGGCCTCACCAACGTTCGCAAGCGGCACCTCGTGGCGGCCGCTGCGCACAACCTGGGACTCATCCTTCGCAAGCTGGTGGGCGCCGGCAAGCCGCGGGCCTTCCACGACCTGCTGCGCGCTCTCGCAACGCTCGACTTCGCCCAGGTTACCCGGCGGTCGATGTTATCCAATCTCTACGCCGCCAACTTATCGCATCCCCTTCCGACGGTCCTCGCCACGCGATAATCTCACCACCACCGCGAACTACCATTCTTCAACGGGCTGCTAAGCCTGGGACGGTTCAAACTCTTATTCACTTGAAACTGTGAACTAATGAGGAAGGATACAGTTAGGTGAGGCGACGGACGGCGGGACGGTTGCCACGTGGGGTGATGCGGGGGCGCAATGGGTTGAACTGGGGATTGTTGACGGTGCGCAGGATGCAGTTCGTGCTGTGAAACACGAGTTTTTCAATTTTGTTTGCGCTTTTTGGAGGACCGACGTTGCTGACAGGCGTTAAGTGCTTTGTTTGTTCCCGAACTGGGGAGAAGTGCGAGGTCTTTCGCCGTAGAGTTCTCAGTGTGATCCGGCTGTATCCTGCTGGTACTTATTCGTTCTCGCGCCGTAGTTAAAAACTATCCCATTCCTCTGCCGGTTCATCTAACACGTCAAATAAGCTGCCGTTCAGTTCATCGGATGAATCACCATTTTCAGTAGGTGGCAATAATGATTTCAATCGTTCTTGTACCTGCTCAATGGAGTAAACTTCCTCGAGCGTCGGTTGGCTATTTGATGTCGGATTGACATTGTTTGACTTTACGGCATTCACGATACCATCGAAGGCAGATTCCCATTCAGCATTAGCTCTCGCCACCGCAGTGGCCCGGCTTTTCAAGGCACTTCGAAGAGTGCGCGCCAGGTTGTCCTGGCCAGTTGCATCTGGACATGGAATTTGTGTTTTCAACACGTCGTCATCCAGAATCGCCGGGTAACTCGAACCAGTGCTCCACTTGCGGAATTGCTCCAGTGTACTGGCCAGCCTCAGCGCGAAGTGCAAGTAGAACGGATTGACACCAGGCTTTGTCCGAATAACGCTGAATCCGGTCGAGCAAATTTCGCCATGAAGCTCTTCCGGAACTACTGCGATTGCACCTCTAGTCGGTCGGCATGTGGAGATTATTATGTCAAAAGCACGCACAACTTTTCGTGCCCTGGACGGCGCCTCGGCACCAGTGATTTCCTGAGGATTGGCAATGGTTCCAGTTACGACGTCCACGCTCGCTATATCAATATATTGAAACTTTTCATCCGGTCTCTTTGTCGGGTCACGTTTCGTCTTGCTAACAACTGCGAATTCTGAAACTCGCTTTACAATCCCATCTGGAAATTCCTTTATCAAAGTCGGAGGCATGTGATAGTCGATGTCCCATCGACCTTCTGCAACCAATCTTGCTGTAGTCTCGACTCTAGTTTTCATAACGAGGCGGAATGCTTGTGATATTCTTCGATGACAGCGGCGACTTCACCGCCATCTTTCGCTTTACCCGTCGCTTCGTAACCTATATTGTCAATTTCCGCCAAGAAGACTTTGTCGGCCGGCTGGTATCGGTCCTCCGGACCGAACTTCTGAAAAATGCAAAGTGAAGTATTAACCATGGCGCCGAACGGCTGAAAAGTCTCCTCCGGTAGGCTGATTATTGCCTTTATGTGGGCTACGCTTTCGACCCACTTACGAACGAAACGAACGCTCTTGTTCTTAAGCAATGCAACTGGCAGCACGATCGCCAGCTGTCCTCCTGGCTTCAGAAACTGGAAGCATCGCTCAAGGCCAAGAATCTCCAAGGGCAGCGATTTGCGCTTGTAACCGAGCTGAAAACGGCCAACCATCTGCATGACTTCTTGCCGCATTATGCTTCCGAATGGCGGATTCGTAATCACAATGTCAAAAACAGACGGGTCTGAATTGCCATCGTCCCTTAGCGCAAGAATGTCTGGATAATTGTCGAAGGTCAACAACGCATCTACGTTTCGGATATTTGTATGGCCGTCATCATGCATTAGCATGTCGGTCATAGCGATTCGCACCATACGATCTGACTTTTCAATACCGTGCAGATGAAAGAACTTAAATTGATGTAATGAATATTCAGGTATGGTGCTGCCCTGAGTGGTGACTACGTAATCGAGGCATTTCGTCAGAAAATGGCCCGATCCACAAAATGGATCAAGTATTAGATCAGACGCGCGCGGTTGCAGAATACCGACGGCCAGATCCACCACGGCATCAGGAGTAAAATACTGACCCATGCCGGCGCGAATGGCTGGGCCAAGGACCCCTTGAAAGGCACGTCCTTTAACATCAGTGCGGCTATCAATAAACGAAAAGGTCTGAAGTTGCTCGACAACTCTGAATAATGCCGGATCGCTGAGCCTGATCTGCGCTTTGAATACGCCGCGCGAACGATCGTAACCCGGGATGCGCTTCGAGTAGATTTCAATGTCTTTTTGGCGAGCTTCGTCATACAGGTCCCGAATCGTCGATGCTGCTTCGGACGGGTTGCTCGCTCCGTAGACTTGAAATCGAAAGGCAGCTCCTTCCTTTTCCTCCGTTGTCAGCCGCTCGTCGTATATCTTTACGTAAAGGATTTTGCACAGTTCATCGAGTGCTTCGTCGTCGTGCAGGCCATCGATGTCTCGTATTGTGCTGTGAACTTCGAAAAGAAGTTGCTCATAGTTCGCGGACAGCGGGGTCAACCCGGTTTTTAGCGCCGTATTGGTTTTCGGTATCTCGCGTACCAAGCGAGTCTTGATAGCAATTTGACGGGTAAACTCGGGGATGTCCGGTAAATACTCAAAATCATTCGGATCAATCTTCTTTCGAATGCACCTGACACGATCCCCGTCGGTGATCATTCCGACTGTAGCAGTGTGTGTCGACGACAGATATGTTTCCAATTGCCGTTCGGCCAGCTCAAATTCGACATTTGGAATGCCACGTTTCTTCGTTTCAACATATAGGAAGGTGCGTCGATTCGGATTCTTTAGCGAAATGTCAGCTTCCTTCTCTGTCGAGCCCATTTTTACTGGCTCTTCAATAATCAAACGCTCTCCGAGCCAAGCGTTTGGGTACTCATACGCATCAATCAGTTGCCGCAATGCCCACTGACGGACAAACTCTTCTATGATGAATTCTGCACCATCGTAGCTGCCGTGGGTCTCCTTCCATGTTTCGGCTCTTTGCATCCCATCTCGCACGTCTGCATGTGCCTGGAATAGCCATTCCGTTGGTGGAATTAGAAAGAAGCTGCCAATCTTTGGCATTGCGATAGCTCACGACTTTCGGACAGCGGCGGGGGCCGGATAATGGTCCCAGCAGGAGGTCCGAGCGATGGAAGCGAATGAGCACGAGGATGGTCGCCGCCGGCGGCGTTCGTATGACGAAGCGTTCAAGCGAGATGCGGTGCGGTTAGTGTCGGAGGAGAAGTACTCGTTCAAGGCGGCCGCGGCGGCGGTGAACGTGTGCGAACAGAGCCTTCGAGCCTGGCACGCCAAGTTGGTTCCGCCCCCGGAGCCCTGCGGCGAGAGCGCCACCGTCGAGGAGCTGCGTGACGAAGTTGCCCGGCTCCGCAAGCAGCTCAAGCGGGCCGAGCTGGAGCGCGAAATCCTAAAAAAAGCAACGGCGTACTTCGCGAAGGAGTCGCTGTGAAGTACGCCTGGATTACGCAGCATGGCGAGCAGTATCCGATCGTCCTGATGTGCGAGCTGCTGGCCGTGTCGAAGGCGGGGTACTACGACTCACTTCGCCGCCAGCCGAGTCCCCGGGCCGAGCGGCGTGAGCGGATTCACGCGGCGGTGCGCGCCGTTCACGCCCAGTCGCAGGCGATCTACGGGAGTTACAAGATTGCCCGCGAGCTGGCCCGTCGCGACGATCTCGAATCGGCGTGCCGCAACACGGTGGCCCGGGCGATGCAGGATCTGGGCCTTAAAAGCCGCGTCGCGAAGGCCTTTACGCCGACGACGACCAAGAGCGATCCAACGAAGCAGGCGGCCCCCAACGTGCTCGACCGCGACTTCACGGCGGAGAAGCCGAACCAGAAGTGGGTGACGGACATCACCTACTTGCCGACGCTGACGGGCTGGGTCTACCTGGCCGTCGTGATCGACTTGTTCAGCCGCAAGGTCGTCGGCTGGTCCATCGATGACTCGCTGGCGACGCCACTCGTGGCAGCCGCCTTGCGCAAGGCGATCGAGTCGCGGCGACCGGTCGGAAGCGAACTGTTGCACCACAGCGACCGCGGCTGCCAGTACACGAGCGACGCGTATCAGCGGACCTTGAAGACGCTGGGCATCGAATGCTCGATGAGTCGCACCGGCGAGTGCTACGACAACGCGGTCGCCGAGCGGTTCTTCTGGTCGCTCAAGCACGAGTGGACCAAGCATGATACGTTCGCCCACTTGGAAGCAGCGCGGCTGAGCGTGTTCAAGTACGTCGAAACGTTTTACAATCCCGTGCGTCTGCATCAGACGCTCGGCTACAAAAGCCCCGATCAATTCGAAGCCGACTACGCCCCGGTCCAAGCGGCGTGATTCAAGAACCCGCCGCTGTCCGAAAGTCGTGGGCTATCGCAGCATATCTTGCTCGCTACTGGAAGGATAACTAGAGGACTGCCTGCAAGCGGGTTTCCGTATCGAATTCACTGCTTGACATGAACACGATTTTGACCGTTGTTGAAGCTTCGGAATCGTCCTTTGCCTCATCCGCAATTTTCTTATGAAGCGAGCGAACACCGCTGACAACCTGCAATATTTCCGATGTCACTCGTCGATCATCATCCAGTTCACAGCATACCCAGCTCTCGCCGCTACAATCAGCAACTTCAAAAAATGACGCCGAGTCCAGTGAAACCGTCTTTCCGTCGCCAGACACGCACAAGAAAATGGACATGAGACCCTCCTTGTTCGATTCGCGACTAGATTTTAACGGCTCAGCCCAGCGACTGGCAACCGGCGGAGTCCAACGCTGCATCCGGAACGATGTGGAGGTATTGTCGATAGTTGTGTTCTGAGATTTTAGGCGGCGTCCTGCATAATACCGTCGATGAACGTTTTGCCTTCGATGAGATGCGCGATGTGCGTGTGTCCATTGAGTCGTCGCCATCTTTTCTGAGCAGCCTGAGCGAGCTTGAACATCATGGCCAGGCTGGCCCTCCGGCTGCCGCTGCCTTTGGTTCGGCGATGACGTAAGCGAATCGTGGCGAACGTGCTCTCGATAGGATTGGTGGTTCGTAGGTGCTTCCAGTGTTCCGCGGGGAAGTCGTAGAACGTCAGCAGCACATCGCGATCCTTCTCCAGACATTCGCAGGCCGCTGGGTACTTGGCTCGATACTTTTCCAGGAACCCATCGAAAGCCTTTACGGCGTCGGCGCGGTTCTCGGCCATCCAGATCTCGTGGATGAGAGCCTTGGCCCGCGGCTGCACGCTCTTGGGCATGTTGTTCAGCACATTCCCCGTCTTATGCGAATCAACCAGCAGCGTTGCTCCCGAGTTTCACCAAAGACCTTCCGCAGCGCGCCCAGAAGCCCAGCGCCCCATCGCCGATGGCCAACTTGGGAGCGAGCGCAAGTCCACGGCTCTTGAGGTCCAAGAGGAGCTCGTACCAACTCTGTTCACTTTCCCGGTAGCCATCGACGACGGCAATGAGTTCCTTGAGTCCATCCGCCGTGGCGCCCATCAAAACGAGCAGACACTGCCGCTGATTGGCCTCGTTTTCCAGGCGAACGTTCACGTGGATGCCATCCGCCCAGACGTACACGTACTGTTTTTCGGAGAGGTCGCGGCGACTCCACTCGTCGTATTCCTGGCTCCACTGTCCGGAGAGTCGCACGACAACGTTCGGCGAAAGCGCCGGAGCATCTTCGCCCACGAGCGATTGCAAGGCTTCGGTGAAGTCGCCCGTTGAGATGCCTTTCAAGTAAAGCCAAGGAATCAGCTCGTCGATCGACTTGCTGCGGCGGAGATACGGCGGAAGAACCTTGGAGGAGAATCGGACGCGGCTCTCCTTCGCTCGTGAGTTGTCTCGAACACGCGGCTGCGCGACCGCCAGCCGGCCGGCCCCGGTGAGAATCTCTCGCGCTGGCTGGTAGCCGTTGCGGACCACCAGGCGCTTGCCCCGCCATCACGCCGCTCGGCATGCACGGACAGGAACTCATCGACTTCCGCTTCAATGGCCGTCTGCAACATCTGTTGCGCCCCGTGCCGCACCAACTCGTCCGGGACTCATCTGACCGAATTGAGATCGAAACTCCAGCACCGTCGAAGTTGGGTAGGTCTCGAAGGGTTTGTCGGTGCGGATGCGGATCGCATTGAACGCATCGTACTTGTAGTCGACGATCAAGACTTCGTGGTCGTCGCTAAACTCGGAAATGGACCAGCCGACGCCGCCTTTGTCTCAGCTCATACGCACAACTTTCCGGTCGTTAGTCCTCGCTGATGCTGGGCAAGGGCTTTACCAAAGTCTTATGCGCGATGTCGACAAAGCCGCGCGCGAGTTGTCCGACAAGAGCCACTACGGCGCGATCTAGAAGTCTGCGAGGCGGTTGGCGGGGGATTGGTGACAATGGAGCGGGGGTGGCGTAGACTGGCGGGCGTGTGCTGCTCGCTGCGTGTCAATTTGATTCGGTGCTGCGCGCTGTTGTTGGTCGCGATGGGGGGCGTTGCGTTTGCCGAGGAGTCGGCTAGTCGGCCGGCGGTTATCGAACCGGCGAGTGGGGCAGTGGCTCGGTTTCGCGAGCGCGCGCGGCCGGTGTTGGAGGCCCATTGTTTTGATTGTCATGGGAATGGTGCGCGCGAAGGCGGGCGGGCGTTCGATGGATATGCGTCGGAAGCGGAGTTAGTTGGGGATGTGAAGCTGTGGCTCGCGGTATTGCGGAATGTGCGGTCGGGCATCATGCCGCCGGCAGAAGAGGAGCGGCTCACGGCAGAGGAGCGGCGGCAATTGTTCGAGTGGATCGAGCGGGATGCGTTTGGGATCGATCCGGCGAATATTGACCCGGGGCGATTCACGTTGCGGCGGCTGAATCGCGCGGAGTATCGCAACACGGTGCGCGACTTGACGGGCGTCGATTACGACACGTCGAGCGAGTTTCCGCCGGATGATGGCGGGTATGGGTTCGACAATATCGGCGATGCGATGAGCGTGTCGCCGCTGGTGATGGAGAAATATTTGGCGGCGGCGCGAGCGGTGGCCGCGGAGATGAAAGTGGAGTTGGCAGCGGCGAAGGCTGCGGAAGGGGGGAGCAACAAGGCTCCCTCACCGCGGCCCTCTCCCATACCGAGCGGGAGTGAGGAAGCGGCGGCGCGGGAATTTTTACAAGCGTTTGTGCGGCGGGCGTATCGGCGGCCGGTGGATGAGGCGACGGTGGAGCGACTGGCGGCGGTGGCGAAGTCGGTTTACGCGATGCCGGGGCAAACGGTTGAGGAGGGGCTGCGGGCGGCGGTGGCTGCGGTGTTAGCATCGCCGCGGTTTTTGTTTCGAGTCGAAGAGCCAGTGCGTGCGGCGGGCGGTGAGCGGCGCCCGCTGGTGGATGAGTACGCGCTGGCGTCGCGATTGTCGTATTTCTTGTGGTCGACGATGCCGGACGAGGAGTTGAGTCGGCGCGCGGAGCGCGGTGAGCTGCGTGCGAATATCGCGGCAACGGTTGCACGGATGTTGAAGGATCGGCGGGCGGAAGCGGTGGCGGAGAATTTTGCGGGGCAATGGTTGCGGGCGCGCGATATTGAGCATGCGGATATCAACGCGGCGGCGGTGCTGGGAGTGCAGCCGAAGTTGGATGAGATTGAACGGCAGTTGCGGAAGTTACGGGAGCAGCGTGAGCGGGAGCTGGCGCAAGAGAAGAGGGGGGAGAAGGAGCAGTCGGAAGGCACGAACAAGTTCGCCCAGGAGAGATCGGCGACTGGGGAGGATCGGGAGCGGCTGCGAAGCGAGTATCGACGGTTGAAAGAGGCGGCGGCGAAGAGTCTTGATGACAAGCTGCGACGGGCAATGCGGGAGGAGACGGAGCAAAGTTTCGCGTACGTGGTGCGCGAGAACCGCGATGTGTTGGAGCTGGTCGACGCGGATTACGCTTTTGTGAATGCAGCGCTCGCGCGGCATTACGGGATCGAAGGTGTCGAGGGGAGCGAGGTGCGGCGTGTGACGTTGCCTGCTGGTAGCCCGCGCGGCGGCGTGCTCGCGCAGGCGACAATATTGGTGGTGACGTCGAATCCGGGGAGGACTTCGCCCGTGAAGCGGGGGCTGTATATTCTCAACAATATTCTTGGCTACCCGCCACCGCCGCCGCCACCGCCGAATATTCCGCCGCTCGAGGCTGCGGCGGAGGGAGTGCATGATGGCGAGCCGACCGTGCGGGAGTTGCAGGAGCGGCATCGGCGCGATCCGCTGTGCAGTTCGTGCCATGCGCGGATGGATCCGCTGGGGCTCGCGCTCGAGAACTTCAACGCGCTGGGGATGTGGCGGGAAGAAGAACACGGCCGGCCGATCGATGCTTCGGGAAAACTCCTGACGGGCGAGGAGTTTCGTGGAATTCGCGATTTGAAGCGGATCATTCGCGAGCAGCACCGGCTCGATTTTTATCGCTGCCTGACGGAGAAACTTTTGACGTATGCGCTCGGGCGAGGGTTAGAATATTACGACGAGGTCACGGTAGACCGGATTGTGGAGCAGTTAGATCGCGAGGGTGGGAAGTTTTCGGCGCTCGTGATCGCGATTGTGGAGTCGGCGCCGTTTCAGAGGATGCGGCGGGAGCGGTGAGGGGCGAGGAACGAGGAACGAGGAACGAGGAACGAGGAACGAGGAACGAGGAACGAGGAACGAGGAACGAGGAACGAGTGTGTTTTTTTGGTGCGCAGATTTTGCAGATGAACGCAGATGAGCGGGGCGAGTTTTTCTGACCACGGATCGCACGGATGCCACCGATAGAGGATTTGATATTTGCAGATAACAGAGTTTATCCGTGTTATCGGTGTAATCTGTGGTTAGGTTCTTCGAAAGTTGTGCGAGATATTGTGCTATGCCCACCCTACGGAGGCTTGCCATGAGAAATGAATTCGAGCGGGATGTGGCGGCGGAACGGCGGTGGGCGGTGAGCCGGCGGCGATTTTTGCGTGGCGTGGGGGCGTGCGTGGTGGTGCCGGTGTTGCCGTCGTTGATGCCGCGGTGGGCGCGGGCGGCGGAAGGAGGCATGGCGGCGGGTGCCGGCGATGCGGCGGCAGTTGCGGCGGCGGTACCGCAGCGGATGGCGTTTGTCACGATTCCGAACGGCGTGAATTTGGATGCGTGGTGGCCCAAGGGGGCGGGGACGGCGTTCGAGTTGGCGGCGACGATGGAGCCGCTCGCGGCGGTGAAGGATCAGATTCAGGTGATCGGCGGGTTGGATCACATCAATGCGACGGCCGGGGTTGATGGGGCGGGCGATCATGCGCGGGCGAGTGCTTCGCTGCTCACGGGTTGCCGGGCGAAGAAGACGGCGGGGGCGGATATTTATTTGGGGCCGTCGGTCGATCAGGTGGCGGCGCAGCATGTGGGGCATCTGTCGATGTTTCCGTCGTTGGAGTTGACGTGCGAGACGGAGCGGCCGAGCGGAGATTGCGACAGCGGGTATGCGTGCGCGTATCAGTACAGCGTGTCGTGGCGGTCGGCCATATCGCCGATGGCGTCGGAGTCGAATCCGCGGCGGGTATTCGAGCGGCTGTATGGCGCGGGCACGGCCGAGGAGCGGAGCAAGAGTCTCGCGCTGCGGCAGCAGACAAATCGGTCGATTTTGGATTTCATTCACGAGGATGCGCGGTCGCTTGGCCGTTCGATGAGCAAGCAGGACGGCCGAAAGTTGGATGAGTATCTCACGAGCTTGCGCGATGTGGAGCGGCGGATTTCGCGAATGGAACAATTGTCACGGCAGCCGGGGACCGAGATTAGGCAGCCAGGGGGCGTGCCGGCGACATTTGGCGAGCACCTGGCGGTGATGTTCGACATGGTGGTGCTCGCATTCCAGACGGATTCAACGCGGATTGCAACGCTGATGCTGTCGCACGATGGGAGCAATCGGCGGTACCCGGAAGTGGGAGTCGATCAGGGGCACCATGAGCTGTCGCATCATCAGGGGAAGAAGGAGAACCTCGACAGGATTGCGAAGATCGACCGGTATCACATGGAGCATTTTGCAGCCTTCTTGGAGAAGCTTGCGGCGGAAAAAGATGCGGACGGCACTTCGATATTGCACAATTCGATGATTGTGTACGCCGGCGGGAATGCAGATGGGAACGCGCATTCGCACACGAACTTGCCGGTGATCTTGGCGGGAGCGGCGGGCGGGAAGCTACGGACGGGGCGGTTCCACAGGGTTGATTCGATGCCGATGTCGAACATGTATGTGGAGATGTTGCGGCATATGGGAGTGGCCGGAGTTGAACGATTTGGCGATTCGGATGGGCGGGCGGTTGGGGTTTGACACGTTTTGAATTGTCGTTGATGCCTCACGCAAAGGCGCTAAGGCGCGAAGAAGGCATGTAAACCACGAAGGGCACGAAGAACACGAAGGAATACCCGGCAATTGCAAAATGCAAATTAAATATGCAGACTTGTAAAATGCGGAGGGTGTAATTGACGGGTTCGCTATTTCAGGGATCTGCGAGTTTATTCTCTGTATGTTCTTCGTGTCCTTTGTGTTCTTGGTGGTTCGTTCTTTTAACTTTGCGGTTTAGCGCCTTTGCGTGAAAAGACTTCTATGCGACTCTTGGCGGTAGTTTTGTGGTTTGTGGTTGTCGTTGCGTCGGCGGCGGGCGGGCAGCGGAATGTGGTGCTGGTGGTTACGGATGATCAGGGGCAGGATGCCGGGTGTTATGGGAACCGGGTGATCAAGACGCCGAATTTGGATGCGCTCGCGGCAGACGGCACACTGTTCAAGAACGCATACTGCACAACGGCCAGTTGCAGTCCGAGCCGGTCGGTCATCCTCACCGGGCTGTTCAATCATGCGAACGGGCAGTATGGGCTCGAGCATGCGGAGCACCATTTTCAAGCGTTCGACAACGTGGCGAGTTTGCCGCAGATGCTCGGACGGGCCGGGTATCGCACGGCGCGGGCGGGGAAATTTCACGTGGCGCCGGAAGGTGTGTATCCGTTTGATCAGGTGCAGCCGGGTAATGCCCGCAACCCGGTCGCGCTGGCGAATGAATGTGCGAGTGTGATTCAGGACGCGTCGGAGAGACCGTTCTTTTTGTACTTCTGCATGGCGGACCCGCATCGGGCGAAGGTGGCGGAGTGGGCCGAGGGGCGGCCAAATGGGTTTGGGAACAAGCGGCCGGGTGAGACTTACCCGGGAGTGCAAGCCGTGCATTACCAACCGGCGGAGGTGATTGTTCCGCCGTTTTTGCCAGATACGGCGGCGTGCCGGGCGGAGCTCGCGCAGTACTACGAGTCGGTATCGCGGGCGGATGCGGGGTTGGGGCGGCTGGTGCAGATTCTCAAGAAGGCGGGGAAGTATGACGACACGCTGATTGTGTTTGTGTCGGACAACGGCATGCCGTTTCCTGGGGCGAAGACGAGTGCGTATGAACCAAGTTTGCGGTTGCCCTGCGTGGTGCGGAATCCGGACAACAAGAAGCGCGGCGTCGTGAGCGAGGCGATGGTCAGCTGGGTCGATCTCGCGCCGACGATTTTGGAGTACGCGGGCGTGAAGCCACCGCGCGAGGCGAAGCTGCAGGGGCGATCGTTTTTATCGACGTTGGAGGAGCGGACGCCGGCGGGGTGGGATGAAGTGTACGCCTCGCACACATTTCATGAAGTGACAATGTACTACCCGATGCGCGTGGTGCGGAGCGGGCAGTACAAGCTGATTTGGAACATTGCCGCTCCCCTGCCCTTCCCGTTCGCTTCGGACTTGTGGGAATCGGCGACGTGGCAGGACGCGCTCAAGCGCGGCAACGACTTCGTGTATGGAAAGCGGACGATGAAGCAGCTAGTCGAGCGGCCAAGGTTTGAGTTGTATGATTTGGCGGCGGATCCCAATGAGGTGCGGAATTTGGCGGGGGATCCTCAGCACCGTGCGGTGCTGGAGAAGCTGAAGGGCAAGTTGCGGGCATTTCAGGAGCGGACCGGGGATCCTTGGGTGGTGAAGTGGGAGCGGGAGTGAGTCGGCGCTGCGGTGAGGCACTTGGTTCGAGCGCGCTGGGGCATCGCGGAGCCTCTGCCCCAGGCACCCGGCGCGGAGGCACTTGGCTATGAGGGACGGGAATTCAGAGAACTAGTCGTTGTAGCCTTGCGGGTGTTGGCTGTGCCATTGCCAGGCGCTGGCGATGATTTCGCGGATGTTATGCTTGGCTTTCCAGCCGAGTTCGCGGTTGGCGGTGGAGGTATCGGCGACGAGGGCGGGTGGGTCGCCTTCGCGGCGGGGGCATTTGCGCACCGGGATAGGGTGGCCGGTGACTTCGCGGCAGAGGTCGACGACTTCCTGTACGCTCGCGCCATGGCCGGTGCCGAGGTTGAGCTTTAACGCCAGGCCAGGCTGGAGTTTTTCGAGGGCGGCAACGTGGGCGGCGGCGAGGTCGTCGACGTGGATGTAGTCGCGGATGCAGGTGCCGTCGGGCGTCGGGTAGTCGGTGCCGAAGATGTCGACGGACGCGCGCTGGCCGAGGGCGACTTGCAGGACGAGCGGGATGAGGTGCGTTTCGGGATCGTGATCCTCGCCGATCGTGCCGTCGGCCGCGGCGCCGGAGGCATTGAAATAGCGGAGGGCGGCGTAGCCGAGGCCGTAGGCGCGGGAGTAATCGGCGAGCGCGTGTTCGAAGGCGAGCTTCGTATAGCCGTAGGGGCTGATTGGGTTCTGCGGGTGGTCTTCGGTGATCGGCACGCGGTTGGGGATGCCGTAGGTGGCGCAGGAGCTGGAGAAGACGATGCGGTTGACGCTGGCGGTGCGCATGGCGTCGAGCAGGGAGAGCGAGCCGGTGATGTTGTTGTGGTAGTAGATAGCGGGGTCGGTCACGGAAACGCCAACGTAAGCGAAGGCGGCGAAGTGCATGACGGCTTCGATGCGGTGTTCTTTCAGGGCGGCGACGAGGCGGTCGGCATCGAGCAGGCTGGCTTCGACGAATGGCAGGTTGCCGACGGCGGCGCGGTGGCCTTCGGAGAGGTTATCGAAGATGACGACATCGTGGCCGCTGGCGACGAGGGCTTGGGCGGCGTGAGAGCCGACGTAGCCGGCGCCGCCTGTAACGAGGACTCGCATGGGTGTGGTTCCGAGAGATAGTTGCTAGTGGATAGTTGCTAGTGGATAGTTGCTAGTGGATAGTTGCTAGTGGATAGTCGCTAGTCATTGGTCATTGGTCATTGGTCATTGGTCATTGGTCATTGGTCATTGGTCATTGGTCATTGGTCATTGGTCATTGGTCATTGGTCATTGGTCATTGGTCATTGGTCATTGGTCATTACCCTGGGGGCCGGCGCAACGCGGCGAGTTCTTAGCTTGGAAGGAATTTGTGTTTGATCAGTAGCTCGTGTAGCACGGGGGCGATTTGTTGGTGGAGCGCTTGGTTGGCATAGCCGGTCCAGGCGACGTTGGAGTCGGTGTCGAGTGGGCAGCCGATCGGGGTGCCGGCGGGGTGGGTGATGATGGCGCCGGCTTCTTCGGCGATGAGTTTCGTGCACAGGTCGTAGGGGTGGCAGCAATGGCCGATGGCCGTGCCGCGAGCGGCGACAAGCGGCTGGACGAGTGGGCGAAGGTCGGCGACGAAGCGGTCCTGGCCGGTGGCGAGGTTATAAATTTGGCCGCCGGTGCTGGCGTATTGGTCTTCGAAGACGGCGACTTCGCCTTGATACCGCGGGACGACGCGCTCGCAGAGCTCTTCATCGAGCGCGGCGAGGAGATCGCGGCCACCGGGGAAGAAGCGGCAGATCGTGGCAAAGCCGTGGCGAAGTTCTGGGGCAGTTGATGGTTGGATCGTAAGCGGCTGCGAGTTGCCGGTGAGGCGGTTGATGCGGATGCCGTGGGCGCCGCCGCCGCGCGTGGCCCAGGCCTGGTCGCCGAGGTGCTGCTTGATGAGCGGGATTTCGGTTTGGACGGCGGCTTCGATATCGGCGAGCGTGGATTGTTCGCCGCGGTTGGGAGCGACGCCGGTGAGGATCCAGCCGGGGCGTTTCTGGTACATGAGACCGCGGGTGCCGTCGATGGGGTCGACGATGATCCGCCAGCGGGCGTCGGCAGGGTTGGCACTGGTAGGCAGCGTGATGCGGCCGCCGGGCAGGCCTTCGCCGATGAGGATGATTGGTTCGTGGGCCGCGATTTCGCGCGTGAAGGCGTTGACGAGAGCATCTTCGCTGATGCGGTCGATGGCGTAGATGACGTCGCCGGTGCCTTCGTGGGCGACGCGGGCAAGTTCGGTCGGGCCGTGTTCTTCGCAAGCGGCGACGACGAGGCCGCGGATGTGGTCGTGCAAGCGGCGCAAGGGGGCGATGAAATCGGTCGCGGTCGTCATCAATTCGTCTTATTCGTAGACAGACTCTTTGTAGTGGATGGGCGGCAACGCGCGGAGTTCGGCGGCTTTGTCTTCGGGGGCGGTGTCGCTGAGGAAGTTGCCGCCGCCGAGTTCGGGGCCGGCGAGGTGTTTCAGGATCGTCGGCGTGCGGAGCGGTGGGTGGATTTCGATGTGGAAGTGGAAGCCGGCGGCGATGCGGCCATCGGTCGGGGCCTGGTGCAGCACGAGGACGTAGGGGAACGACATCTGCCAGGTTGTCGAGGCGCACCAGCACGTTCTTGAGGATCGCGGCGAGGTTGCGGAGCTCGTCGATCGAGAGGTCGGCGATGTTTTGGTAGGCTTGCTTCGGCGCGATATAAAGTTCGTACGCGTAACGCGCGAAGTAGGGGATGAAGGCGATGGCCGAGCTGTTCTCGACGACGATGCGGCGGCCATCGGCGTGTTCGCTGGCAATGATATCTTCGAACAGCACGCGGCGGTGTTCTTGCCAGTACCGCGCGGAAGCATCGACTTCGACGCCGATCGTCTTGAAGATGAAGTTGGTCGCGTAGATCTGATTGTGCGGGTGCGGATTCGAAACGCCGACGACTTTGCCTTTGTTCTCGAAGATAAGGACGTGGTTTACATCACTGCGGGCGCCGAGCTCGCGATATTGTTCGGCCCAGCAGGCGAGGATGGCTTGGATTTGGTTGGCCGGGAGTTCGGCGAGCGTGATGTTGTGCAGCGGCGAGTAGCAGACGACGCGGGAGATGCCTTCGGCCGGCGCGTTGCGGAAGATGCCGGCCGGCTTTTTTAGTTCGCGCGGGGCATCGGTCCCGACGCACGGCAGATCGTTGTCGAAGACGAAGATGCCGTTGTAGCCGGCGTTGCGGTGGCCGTGGATGCGGGCATTGCCGGGGCAGAGATAACAATCGGCGAGATAGGCGGGCACCGCCTCGGGGGATTGGTGGCGAAGCGTGTCGCCGGTCCAGGGCCGATCGTGGCGATGCGCGGCGACGACGACCCATTCTTCACGCAGCGGATGCCAGCGCTGTTCCCAGTGTTCGGGGCTGGCAATTTGACGCCCGGCCGCGGCGGGCGGCTCGATCGGAGTTCGGGCGTTGGCATCGGCAGGCATGGTGGTGTTTACGTGGCAGAGCGCGCGACGTGGTTTAGCACGTCGCGAGCGCGGGGATGCGAGTTGGCATTATAGCAGTGTGTGGGGCGCGTTTCGAGTTAAGGAAATTGGCCGTGGTGCGGGAATTGTCGCAGGCACGCTCCGCGTGCCGTTGCGGAATTGGCAGTCCTGCACGAGCTGTGTTGAAGGGATTCGATTCAGCGCGCTTGATTGGGCGGGTTACGGCACGCGGAGCGTGCCTGCTACAAAGTAACTGTTTCGCGTGTGCGTTGTGTGCGTTGGCGGCACGCTTTGGAGCAGGCCGGATTGAACATTCGGCCAATCGGAATATGCAAGGTGACTTTTTGTGAAAGTTGATCAAGCGCACTATGCAATCGGCGCGATATCGGATTGAATAGCAGCATTGCCGCGTGCTGGCATGGTGCGCGGCGGGGCAGATTCTTGATGGCAACTCTCTTGCGAGATCAAGCATGAGTCTCACAACCATCGACTGGGTCATCATGGCGGTGTACCTGGTCTTCGTGTTGGGCATTGGTTTTTGGTTACGTCGGTCGATTCGCACGAGCACCGACTTCTTTTTATCTGGGCGGTCGATTCCGGCGTGGGTCTGCGGGCTCGCGTTTATATCGGCGAACCTGGGCGCGCAAGAAGTGATTGGGATGGGGGCCTCGGGCGCGAAGTACGGCATCGCGACGAGTCACTTCTATTGGATCGGCGCGATTCCCGCGATGGTGTTCGTCGGCATTTTCATGATGCCGTTCTACTACGGTTCGCGGGCCCGCAGCGTGCCCGAATATTTGAAGCTGCGGTTCGATGAGAAGACTCGTGGGTTTAATGCGATTTCGTTTGCCGTGATGACGGTGTTTTCTTCCGGCATTTCGATGTACGCGATGGCGAAGATTATTCAGCAGTTGCATCTCTTGGACGGGGCCTTTGCGTGGGCCGGGATTGGGCAGGAACGCATCTTTGATTCGTCGGTCGTGATTTCATCGGTAATCGTGCTCGTGTATATATTCCTCGGCGGGCTCACGAGCGCGATCTACAACGAAGTGCTGCAATTCTTTTTGATCGTGGCGGGCTTCTTGCCGCTCGTGTGGTTGGGGCTCAAGAACACGGGCGGCATGAGCGGGCTTGCAGAAAAGGCGCCACCGGGATTTATGCAATCGTGGCACGGCATGACCGATGCATCGCAGAATGCGATGGGGATCGAATGGTTTGGGCTCGCGATGGGGCTCGGCTTCGTGTTGTCATTCGGTTACTGGTGCACCGACTTTTTGGTGGTGCAGCGGGCGATGGCAGCGGAATCGATGAGTGCAGCGCGACGCACGCCACTAATCGCAGCAGTGCCAAAAATGTTCTTCCCGTTTCTGGTGATTTTGCCGGGTATCATTGCCGTGGCGTTGCCTTCCGATGCGCCGTTGCCGAACCCGCCGGTGAAGGTTGAGGGCGCTGTGCAACTCGCTCGAAAGGGCATCATTCCGCAAAAGGTGGATGAGATCACGCACCAGCCGAAGGTCGATAAGGAAGGTAAGCCGGAGTTCGATTACGACCTCGCGATTCCGAACATGCTGATGTACTATTTGCCGACAGGTGTGTTGGGGCTGGGGCTGACGGCGCTGCTGGCGAGCTTCATGTCTGGCATGGCGGGGAATGTGACGGCGTTCAACACGGTGTTCACGTACGATATCTACCAGAGCTATGTGCATCCGGGGGCGAGCGATCGTCACTATTTGTGGATTGGTCGGCTGGCGACGGTCGGCGGCATTGCGCTCTCCATTGCGGCGGCGTACGCGGCGACACGGTTCAACAACATCATGGATATGTTGCAGCTCGTGTTCGGGTTCGTGAATGCGCCGCTGTTTGCCACGTTTGTGCTCGGCATGTTCTGGAAGCGGGCCACGGGGCATGGGGCTTTCTTTGGCCTCCTTTCGGGCACGCTTGCTGCCGCCATTCACCATGGGCTCACGTTGCCGCAGGGCGCTGAGGTTGGACTGAAGGGCGGCTGGCTGACGGGCGGCAATTACATCGCTCACAATTATCACAGCGACATGGCCGCCAATTTCTGGATGGCAATTTGGGCTTGGAGCACGTGCTTTGTGGTAACGATTGTCGTGAGCCTGATGACGAAGCCGCGGGAAGATAAGGAACTGGTCGGGCTCGTGTATTCACTGACGGAGCGGAAGAAGGAAGATGCTGGGCCGTGGTATGAGCAGCCGATGGTGCTCGGAATTGTAGTGCTGCTGCTTACGGTGGGATTGAACTTTGTGTTCCGGTAAGAGTGCAGATTTGTGACGAGGGCCTAGCGGTAGCTGATTTCGCAAGAATTCGGACGATAGACTATGGCAGACTGAATTCTTGCGAATTCAGCTACGGGCATGTCGAAGTGCTGAGGATGTGAACGATGAGTCTCGATATTCGGTTGCCGATCGGGTTGATGTTTGCCGTGTTGGGGGCGCTGCTCATGGCGTTCGGCGTGATTTCCGACAAGGCGATTTACGATCGATCGCTCGGCATCAACATCAATTTGTGGTGGGGGCTGCTGCTCTTCGCGTTCGGAGCGATCATGTTCATTCTCGGACGACGTGGGACGAGTGCGGCGCGGCCGGCGGATGATACGCCGGAGGGGCGGCGGGTGGAGGAGCGCGAGGCGGCGGTGGAGCGCGAAGGCCGCAAACGCGGCGGGCATTAGTGTGTTCGCAGTTCTACGCGACCGGCCGTAAAAACTTTCAAGTAGCCGGCGACCCACGGTCGCCGGAGTCCGGACGGCGTGGCCGTCCGGCTATCTACTGGGCCGCCCGGCTATTCGGCTTGGCGGTCTAGCTATTCGGACTTGATGATGTGCGCGCCTTGGGCGGGGCGGCTCGTGAGGATGGTGGGCTCGATGCCGGTTTGGACGTGGTAGGATTGGGCGATCGATTCGGCGACCGCGGCGACTTTGGTGGTTTCGACCAGGGACACCGTGCAGCCGCCGAAGCCGCCGCCGGTCATGCGGGAGCCGATGACGCCGCTGGCGGGGCCGATCTTGTGAGCGAGATCGACCAGCAGATCGAGTTCGGGGCAGCTGACTTCGTAGTCGTCGCGCAGGGTGGTGTGGCTGTCGTACATGAGGCGGCCGAACTTCGGCCAGTCGCCCGCTTTGAGGGCGGCCGGGGCTTCGAGCATGCGGGCGATCTCGTTCACGATGTGGCGAGCGCGGCGGTATTCGATCTCGGTCAACTTCGTTTTGTTTGCTTCGAGTTCGGCGGGCGTGACGTCGCGGAGCGCCTTGACGCCGAGCTTCTTGGCAGCCGATTCGCACTGGCCGCGTCGTTCGGCATATTCGCCGCCGGAGAGTTCGTGTTTCACGTTCGTGTTGATAATGAGGACCGTGACGTTCGGATCGGTGAACGGCACGTGTTCGACCTGCTGCGAGCGGCAATCGAGCAGCATGAGGTGGTCGGCCCGGCTGAGGGCCGAGGCGAATTGATCCATGATGCCGCAAGGGACGCCGGCGAATTTATGCTCGGCCCATTGGCATAGCAGGGCCTTTTCGGCCAGGTCGAACTTGGCGCCGGTCATCGCTTCGACGAGCGTGGCGGTGGCGACTTCGATAGCGGCACTGCTGGAGAGTCCGCCGCCGACGGGGACGCTCGATTCCGCGACGGCGACGAACGGCGGCGACTTCACGCCACCCTGGTTGCAGGCGGCGATGACGCCGGCGAAGTAGTTGGACCAGTGGCCAGGTTTGGAGTGGCGCTGGGGGGAGTCGAGCGAGATCGCAATCTCTTCGTTGGTCGAGGTGCTGAAGATCTTGGCCAACATTGACGAGGCGTGTTGCGATTCGTCAATCGTCATTTGGGCTTCGTCATTTGGCCCGGCGGCCAAGACGCAGTAACGGTCGATGGCCATCGGGAGGACGAAGCCGTCGTTGTAGTCGACGTGTTCGCCGATAATATTGACGCGGCCGGGGGCGGCGACGATCCAGCGTGCCGGACGGCCGTAGCGCTGTTGGAATTTGTCGGAAGCACTGGCGACAAGCTGCGAAAGGGAGTTTGTTTCCATGCAGCTCATTCTACGGGTTACGTGGCGTTGAGCCAAAGTGTCAAAAGCAGCGTCGGAGCGAGAAACGCCAAGACCACGAAGCCCCAGTAGGGGCTGGCGTACCCCACGCAGAGGGCGGCGTCCAGGACGATGATCGATTGCACGCAGTGCCGCACGGCCGCCTGCACACGTTGGGAGGTCGGGTCAAAAATGGCCATGAGCGCCCGCCGGATGATGATAAGGCCGATGGCCAGCCAGAGCAGATACCAGCCGACCGTTGGCACTTCGAGCGGCGGGCGGTGGTTCGTGAGGTATGGAACGGCGGCGAGGATTGCGATGCCGGACACGAGCACGACGAAGCCGATGAGGAGCTGATCGCGGCGGCTGGTGTGGGCGTCGTTTCGCGCGAACATCGTGACGCCGATGATGTAGATGCCGATGCCGGCAGCGATGAGGAGTTCGGCTTTGCCCCACGGAATGTACGTGATGCTCATGCCGAGCAGCACGTTGAGGAAGCGGCATTCGCCCATGAGGAGCGGGGCGAAGCGGGAACGCTTGAGTGCGCCGTCATAGAGCAGAATGACGGCGGCCAGCAACGTGGCAACGACACCAGGACGCCAGTCGTGGGCGATGAAGAAGCTGAGATACCAGGCGAGCACGATGGCAGCGACCATCATGCCCCAACCGACGCCGGCGGCGGAGCGGCGCGAGATGAGGCCGGAGGGGATCGGGCGGTGGGGTTGTTCGACGGCGTCGACCGCGGCGTCGAAGACGTCGTTGAGGACCATGCCGCTGAGATAGAGGAGGCAGGACGTGGCAACGAGAAGGCCGAACTGCAGCGGCGGGGCGAGTTCGCCGCGCGTGATGACATAGCCCATCGTCACATCGGCGGCGGCGGTGAAGACGTTGGGCAGGCGGAGGAGTTTAAGCCAGGCGGTCATCGAATGCTATTCGAAGGAATACTATTTCTCACGCAAAGGCGCGAAGGCGCGAATATGGAGTTGGGAAGGAAATAACCACGAAGGCACGAAGGACACGAAGGAAGACAGAAATTCAAAATGGAAAATGAAAACTCAGAGCGCCATGTCAATAGTGAGCCACCTTGTTCAATTGCATTTATCATTTTGCATTCGTTGACTTCGTGTTCTTCGTGTCCTTTGTGGTCCAATCGTTTTGGATTTGGCGCCTTTGCGCCTTGGCGTGAGCCTAATCGATAATCAGCTGAGCGCGGCCAGCGCGCTGTGGAGAAATTGTCTTGCTTCTTTCGCGGCGGCGTCGGGGTTGTCGAGGTAGGGGTAGAGTTCGACGGTGAGCCAGCCGGTGTAGCCGGTGGCTTGGATGGCGGCGAGCGTGGCGCGGAAGTCAATCGCGCCATGGCCTGGGACGAGGTGGTGGTGCTGGCGTGTGGCGGCGATGTCTTCGAGGTGGTAGTGATGGGTGTGCGGGGCCATGCGAGCGACCCAATCTTGTGGGTCTTCGCTCACGCAGTAAGCGTGGCCGATGTCGAAATTGAGGCCGATCATGGGCGAGTCGATGCGGCTGACGAATTCCAGATACTGATCGAACCGCTCGATCAAGAGGTCGGGTTCAGGCTCGATCAGCAGCGGCACGCCGAGTTTTTCGGCCACATCGATGCACGGCATGAGTTCTTCGTAGAACACGGCGGCGCCAGCGGACCACGATTGGCCGGGGGCGAGTGGGCCGCCCGGTTCCGTGGTAATGTGCGGTGCGCCGAGATCCTTGGCGAGTTGGAGAGCGCGTTTCGTGTGTTCGCGGCGGATGGCGCGGTAGTGCGCGTCGGGTTCGATCCAGCTCGGGTGCCAATAGGGTTGCCGCGGGTCGGCAACGGCGTTCATCATGAACGCATTGATGTTGGAGATAGCGAGGTTGTGCTGGGCGAGGGCGTCGCGAATGTTCTGCTTCTGCTCTGCGAGCAAACCGGCGGGCCAAGCGTGCGGGACATCGGCGAGAAGTTCAATGCCGGTGTAGCCCAGCCCGGCAATGCGGGCGATCGTTTCGTCGATCGAGTAGCGGAGGTAGGCGTTGGAGCTGAAGGCGAGTTGCATGATAGTGGATAGTTGCTAGTTGATAATTGTCGGGCTAGCGTGTTGCTAACAACTAGCAACTATCCACTATCCACTATCAACTAGCTGAATTAGCGTTTTTCCGTCATCCACACTGGATCCGCGTGCGAGTCATCCGCTTTGGGCCAGCGGCTGAGGGTTACTTTCTGGCGGGTGTAGAACTGGATGCTCTCGGTGCCTTGGATGTGCAGGTCGCCGAAGAACGAGCGGTTCCAGCCGGTGAACGGGAACCAGGCCATGGGGGCCGGCACACCGACGTTGATGCCGATCATGCCGGCGTTGAAGTGGCGTTTGAATTGGCGAGCGGCGTAACCACTGCGCGTGAAGATGACGGCGCCGTTGCCATACTCGCATTGGTCGCCGACGGCGAGGGCCTCGTCGAGATCGGCGGCGCGGACGACCGAGAGGACCGGGCCGAAGATCTCTTCTTTCCACACGCGCATGTTCGGCTTCACGCCGTCGACGACGCTCGGGCCGAGGAGGAAGCCTTCGGATTTGAAATCGCGGCGGCCATCGAGAGCGACCGTCGCGCCGTCGCTCTTGGCGATATCGAGATAGTTGGCGACGCGGTCGCGATGCTCGGCGCGAATGACCGGTCCCATGTCGACTTCCTCGTTGCCGTCGGTCGGGCCGACGCGGAACTTGCCGGCGTACTCGACGAGGCCCTGCACCACCGGATCACCGGCCTTGCCGACGGTCACGGCCACGCTGCCTGCCATGCAGCGCTGGCCGGCACAGCCATAGGCGCTCGCGGCAAGGGCTTTGACGGTTTGGTCCAGATCGGCATCGGGCATGATGATGAGATGATTCTTCGCGCCGCCGGCCGATTGCACGCGCTTGCCGGCGGCCGTGCCGCGTTCGTAGATGTACTTCGCGACGGCGGTGGAGCCGACGAACGAGATAGCGGCGACTTTCGGATGGTCGAGCAATGCGTCGACGCACTCGCGATCGCCGTGGACAACGTTAAAGACGCCGGCGGGGAGGCCGGCCTCCTGCAGCAACTCGGCGGTGCGTACTGCCGAGAGCGGCACCTTTTCGGAAGGCTTCAGCACGAATGTGTTGCCGCAGGTAAGCGCGATCGGGAACATCCACAACGGCACCATGAACGGGAAGTTGTAAGGCGTGATGCCGACGCAAACGCCGACGGGATGGCGGACGGCTTCGGCGTCGACTTCGGCGGCAATGTTCGGTAGCACTTCGCCGGTGATAAGACTGGGGATGCCGCAGGCGAACTCGACGACTTCGATGCCGCGGTTAACTTCGGCGCGGGCTTCGGCAAGTGTCTTACCATGTTCGCGGGTGACGAGGGCGGCGAGTTCTTCGAAGTTCTGCTCCAGGAGAGCACGGAAGCGGAACATGACGCGGGCGCGGTCGACGACCGGCGTTTCGCTCCAGGCCGGCAGTGCGACCGCAGCGGCTTCGACAACGTCTGCGGTTTCAGCGGCGCTCGCGTAGGGGACGCGGGCGATGACTTGGCCGGTGGATGGGTTGAAGACTTCGCCGCTGCGCTGGGCGCGGAGATCGGTCCATTTGCCGCCCGAGAGGATGGGAACGGATTCGATAGCAGGGGCGGTGGAATTGGCCATGGCGGACCTCGACATAACGACATCATTTTTTCGAAATCGCTGCAGGTTGGTATATTAGCAGTTTACTTTGAAGTAGTCATCGCCGTGAACTGAGGCGACCAATGGTTGACGACAAACTGAGGCGGGCATACCTTGAACTTATCCGTTGGACGGATCTATTCGTGAGGTTGCGCTCGCGTGGTCCTCACGCTTATCGGACGAGCATCTGTTCGACCTCATGGACGCGATTCATAACGTTCCCGAATTCCTTGCCGGAACAAACGACTGGTTTACGCCCGACAGAATGCGGAGCTATCTGGCCAGTTATGATGAGCGCTGGTCAGATACCGACGGCTTGCACTTGGTGCGAAAACTCGACGAGGCATTGCTCGGAACCGAATGAAGTCGTGTTTTAAAGTCAGCGTTGATAGAATTTATTCGAACGCATGCAAATGTGAGGCACTGAAACAAATCAATGCTAGGCATGCCAAGCCGTGTCTGACATACGGTCAGCGGGGTCGACCGGTTCGGGTGATCAAATCAACTGGTCAATATCACGCGCACCGTGCAACACTCGGATCAACTCAATTACGTCGTCGACGCGCCGATAGAACAACAGATAATTGCCAAGCGTAAAACGTCGAAGGCCGGGGGAAAGGCGGTCGACGGCTTCACCCATCTCGGGATATTCGGCGATCCTAGCTAGAAGGCGACCAACCTCGTCGTAGAAACCGAGCGCCGCTGTAAGGTTGTCGGCGGCAATAAAGTCTGTGATTGCCGCCAAGTCGCGCGCCGCGGCCGGTGTGCGAACGAGTTTGAGCATCTCAGCGCCCCGTCGACCTCGCGGCATGCCGACGGCGCAAGTCGTTCTTGAGCTGTTCAGCGTCCCAGGGCTGACACTCCCCGCGGTCTCGTTCAGCGATTCCAGCGGCGATCTTTTCGCGGAAATAGTCGTCGGAGAGCGTGGGGGCTACACCTTGGTCGACGAGTAGGTAAACGCGATGTGTGACAGGGTCTTCGACGTGCGCAAAGCCGCTGCCCGCGGTGACCGCCGCTAACTGCTCGGGAGTAATTGAGACGTGGTTCGTCGTGCTCATTCTGCTAATTCTAGCATCACTGTATCGGAAAAGATACGGAATCAGTCCGTGGCGAACCTACGACTTTACGCTATACTGACTCGAAATATTCAGTCAGGCAACACATACCGGCGAGATAATCGATGGCCCGCATTGTTCGTGGAGGATTGATTCAAGCGACGCTGTGTGAACCGGCCACGTCGTCGGTGGAGAAGATCAAGAGGGCGATGATCGACAAGCACGTCGCCTTGATCGGCCAGGCGGCCAAGCAGGGCGTCGAGGTCATTTGCTTGCAGGAACTGTTCTACGGGCCGTATTTTTGTGCTGAGCAGGAAATCAAGTGGTACAACCTCACCGAGAAGGTGCCCGAGGGGCCGACCACCAAGCTCATGATGGAGCTGGCCAAGAAGCACAAGATGGTCATCGTCGTGCCGATGTACGAGGAGGACCTGCCGGGCGTGTACTACAACACGGCGGCCGTAATTGATGCCGACGGCGAGTACCTGGGAAAGTTCCGCAAGATTCATATCCCGCATTGCAATCCGGGCTTTTGGGAGAAGTTTTACTTCCGGCCGGGCAACTTAGGCTACCCAGTGTTCGATACGAAAGTCGGCAAGGTGGGCGTTTATATTTGCTATGACCGGCATTTCCCGGATGGCGCGCGGTGCCTCGGGCTGGGCGGCGCCGAGATCGTGTTCAACCCGTCGGCCACCGTGGCGGGGTTGAGCGAGTACTTGTGGAAGCTCGAGCAGCCGGCGCATGCGGTGGCGAACCAGTATTTTGTGGGCGCGATCAATCGGCCGGGTTGGGAAGAGCCGTGGCGGATCGGCGAGTTTTATGGTCAGAGCTATTTCGTCGACCCGCGCGGCCAGTTCGTCGCGAAGAGCGAGAAGCGGGACGAGGATGATATCGTGGTGGCCGATCTCGATCTCGATATGATCCGCGAAGTGCGCAACGTGTGGCAGTTCTTCCGCGATCGGCGGCCGGAGACGTACGGGGCGATTACGGCGCTGTGATTGGAGCGTTTAACAACTGCGGACCGCGTGGCGGTCCGGCTATTGGCGCGAATTGGGCGGACCAGCATCCGACCAGAGCGCCGAGTACACTGCCGGCGATGACGTCGCTGACGAAGTGGTAGTTCATGGCGACGAGGGCGATGAGCATCGGCGCGGCGAGGATTGCGTAGAGCCAGCGGCTGCGCGGCGTCGCGATCCAGAAGACCGAGAAGAATCCGGCGATACGAGTGGCGTGTCCAGAGGGGAAGCTGCCGGTGTCGTCGCCGACTGCGAACGGGTGGAAGCCGTAGGAGCCGGTCCCGATGAGCGACGGGTTATTGTCGTGCCAGGTTTCCGGCCAGTCGCGGCCGCACAGGTCGCCGAGCGATTGGCGGAACTGGTCGGCCACAATCAAGCTTACGCACGCAACGAACAACGCGCGCTGCCAGCGCTGCCAGGGGCCGAACGCTCGTCGAATCGCGAGCAGCATGAGCACCAACGGCGACCAGCCCTGCACGAGCGGCGGCGGCTCGGTGAGCCAGCGGAATTCTTCGAATCGGGCGATGCGGTGGTCGTGAACAAAGAACGCCACCGGGCGATCGATGAAGTAATAGCAGAGGACGACAGCGAGGCCACAAACGGCCAGGTATATAAGTGTCCGTCGGATCAAGACGCCGAATTGTGGTTCAGCGGCGGCCGATGATTCGTCTGGCATTCCGCAGTTCAGCCTTCCGGATTATCGAGGAGTTCCTTCAAGCGCTCCGCGAGGGGCGGCGGCAACCGTTGCAGCCACGAATCATCCAGTAGGCCAACTTCGATCATGTCGAGCAGGTGGACCTGATCCTTGCGTCGAAACGATGTCAATTTCATCACGACGAGCGGCTGAAGTGCCAACAACTTGTGCGATTCATACTGGTCGGTAGCGGCCAGGCTTGGCGCCGGCTCCGAATATTCCTGGCGGACTTTCTCTCCCGCAAACACTACATGTACCGCGTCCCGCGGCCGCCCGTTTGGCCCATCGAGAAACATGTTCACGCCGAGCACCTGACGGTGATGAAAACCGGCCGACAACATGGCCGCTTTGATCGCGTCAAAATCGGAACGGTTTACAAGGATGTCGACATCCACCGTATTCCGGGCGGCGCCGGGGTCGACCTGCGAAACCCAAGCGGCGACTGCGTTGCCGCCGATGACGGCGTAGGGAATGTGAGCCTGCTCAAGTGCCGAGGTCGCTCGGCGCAAACGATCGCGTACGTTCTCCACGGCCAGGACCATCCTTTCCAAAACGTCTTCGCCGAACGGCACGACAGTGGGTGTGAAATCGCTTGTGCTCATGATATGGCCCTCACTCTGACCTACTTCATCTTAGCACCCCTGAGCACCATCAGCAGCCAATACACGATAAACGCCACACCAAAGCTGATGAACCAGGCGTAAGCGTAGAGATCGCTCCAAAGGGGGCTCACAATTGCCTTCCAACTTTCGGAAACGGCCGCGAGAAAACCCGGGACGCAAGGGGCGATGCCGAGCACCAATGCGATGAGCGCCAGCGGATTGAAGCCGGCAGAGTACCAGTACGGGCCATCTTTTTTGTACAGGCCGGCGAGATCGAGGCGCGTGCGCCGGATGATGAAATAATCGGCGACCAGGATTCCGCCGACGGCGCCAAGCAGAGCCGAGTACGCCACGAGCCAGCGGAAGATGTAGCCGGTCGGGTCCTCCACCAACTTCCATGGCCGCATCAAGATGCCGATCACGCCTGTGATGAGTCCGCCGATGCGGAATGTGACCCACCGCGGAGCCACGTGGGCGAAATCGTTGGCGGGGCTGACAACGTTGGCGGCAATATTCGTGGCGAGCGTCGCAAGGCAGAGGGCGAGCATGGCGACAAACAATACGACCGGGTTGGAGAATTTGCTGAGCACCACCACGGGGTCCCAAATTGTGCTGCCGTAAATGACGGCGGTGGCGCTCGTGACCGCGATGCCGATGAACGAAAACAGGGCCATCGTCGTGGGCAAACCGAGGGCCTGGCCGAGAGCGCCTGGTCGCGCTGGGAATAGGCGTAGCGACTGAAGTCGGGAATGTTAAGCGAGAGCGTAGCCCAAAAACCAACGTTGGCGGTGAGCGAGGCGAAGAAGAACGGCCAGAATTGCCTGGCCTTGGGTCCGTTGGTAGCAAATTGCGAAGGCCGGGAGAGCATTTCGCCGAAACCGCCGGCAGCATAGTAGGCCCAGGCTAGCAGCACGAGACCGAGCGTAATGAGCAAGGGCGCTTTGATATTGAGCAAAATGCGAATCGATTCGATGCCCTTAAAAATGACAAGCATGTTGATCGACCAAAAAAACAGAAAGCAGCCGAGTTGGGCGGAGTTGATTCCGACGCCAGGGATTGGCGTAAGTTTTTCCCAGGAAGGAATGAACTCGAGCAAGATCTTGTAGATCGCCCAGCCGCCGATCCAGGTTTGAATGCCAAACCAGCCGCAGGCGACGAGTGCCCGTAACAACGCCGGCACGTTTGCGCCGAGCAAGCCGAATGACGGGCGGCAATAGACCGGGAACGGAATGCCGTACTTCGTGCCGGCGTGGGCGTTGAGGATCATCGGCACGAGGACAATGAGATTTCCTAGGAAGATGGTCAGAATGGCCTGCCACCAATTCATGCCCTCATCAATCATTCCTGAGGCGAGCATGTACGTCGGCACGCAGGCCGACATCGATATCCACAGCACCGCCAAGTCCTTCATGCCCCAGTGGCGTTCGGCACGCGGCACCGGGGCCATGTCGGGGCTGTAGTAAGGTGAATCGCTGACGCCCGTGGTCAGTTCAACGATGCCGTCGCTGGCGCTGGGAGAATTGACAGAACGAATCATGGGCGGCCTGTGGAGAAGAGCGGAGCGGTGTGGCGCCTGGGCAGACTCCAGTTAATCCTGCCGGGGGAAAAGAATCAACGGCAGGTCGGTGATTGCCGCGAGCCGAGCGGCACTTTCGCCTCATGGCGGACTGAGCGCCTGGGATCAGCGTAGCGTCGGCGTAGCTGTTTTCGACCCCGCACGTTAGAATCACAGTTTGCTTTTCACTTTTTAGACTACCGCTCGGGAGCTTGCCGTGGCCACCGATTTGAAATATTCGTTGCCGATTTGCGATCACTCGCCCGCACCGTACGACGGCCCGTCAAAGGAAGAAGTGCTCGCGCTGCGGCATCAGTACTTGTCTCCAGGCATCATTACATACTATCGCGATCCGCTAATGATCGTCGAAGGCCACATGCAGTACGTGTGGGATGAAATTGGCAGGCAGTATCTCGATTGTTTCGCGGGCATCGTAACGATCAGCGTGGGGCACTGCCATCCCAAGGTGGTGGAACGGGTTCGCGAGCAAACCGGAAAGTTGCAGCATACGACGACGATTTACTTGCATCCGGCAGTGGCGCAATTTGCCGAGAAGCTGGCGGAGAAGATGCCACCGGGGCTGACGCGGTCGTACTTCACCAATAGTGGCAGCGAAGCGAACGAGGTCGCAATTCTTTCGGCTCGCGAGTTCACGGGCAATCATGCTGTGGTGGCGCTGCGGAATGGCTACCACGGCGGCACGTCGGTGCCGATGGCGCTTACGGCGCACGGCACATGGAAATTCAAGAGCAATAATGGCACAAACATTCACCACACGGTGCCCGGGTACTGCTACCGCTGCCCGCTGGGGCTGGAGTATCCATCGTGCAATGTGAAGTGCGCGCACGACATCAAGAACGTCATTCAATACGAAACCTCCGGCGAGATCGCGTGCTTTATCGGCGAGCCGATTCAGGGCGTCGGCGGCACGGTGACGCCGCCGAAGGAGTTCTTCCAGATCGTGTACGACATCGTGCGGCAGCACGGCGGCATTTGCATTGCCGATGAGGTGCAAGGCGGGTTTGGCCGCACGGGCCATCACTATTGGGCCCACCAGAATTGGGACGTCGTGCCCGATATGATCACGATGGCGAAGGGCATCGGCAACGGCGCTCCGTTGGGCGCAATGACCACGACGGTGAGCATTTCCGAAGTGATGAAGAAACGCGTGCACTTCAACACGTTCGGCGGCAACCCGATCAGCATGACGCAAGGCCTCGCGACACTCGAGGTGATCGACGAGGAGAATATCCAGCAGAACGCGCTAGAGGTTGGCACGCATCTCAAAGATTCACTGACCGATCTTATGGATCGGCAGGAGCTTATCGGCGAAGTGCGCGGCATGGGTCTGATGCTGGGCGTCGAGCTGGTGAGGAATCGGCAATCAAAGGAGCCAGCGAACACGGAAGCGGCCGAGGTGATGGAGCGTATGAAAGAGCGCGGCGTGCTCATCGGCAAGGGAGGGTTGTTCGGCAACACGCTGCGCATCAAGCCGCCGATGTGCATCACGAAGGACGATGCCGATTACCTGGTGGCGATGCTAGATGAGGTGCTGGGGGAAATCGCGCGGCGTTAAGAGAAATGCGACAGAGTAGTTTGAACCACGAAGGACACAAAGAACACGAAGAACGCCTTCCAATTATGTTCGCGCCTATTCCTGATGAAGATGAACATATTGCTCATGCTGTAATCGGCGCAGCAATTGAGGTCCACCGAATCCTTGGGCCTGGGTATTTGGAAAGTGTGTACCGCCGAGCTTTGCGCTATGAACTCGCTTTGCGAGGTTTTTCATCCGAAGAGGAGTTATCGATTGTCGTCCGATTTAAAGATTTATGCATCGAGGGCCAACGGCTGGACCTCCTAGTCGAACGCCGTGTCGTTGTAGAGCTTAAATGCGTTGACAAATTCGCACCGATACATGATGCGATCGTGCTTTCGTACTTGAAATCGATGGACGTTAGATTGGGACTATTGTTGAACTTTCGGACGGTTACACTCAAGGACGGCGGAATAAAGCGAGTCGTTCTGTGAATTCCTTTGTGCTCTTTGTGTCCTTTGTGGTTACTAAGGCTATCAATTCTCGACTACCTAGGTACATCTACGATGCCAGCCCTTGCCACAATAGTTAACGGTTTGAAGTTTCCGAATCCGTTCGTGATTGGCTCGGGGCCGCCGGGGACGAATGCGAACGTAATCTGCAGAGCACTGGAGGAGGGTTGGGGAGGCGTCATCTGCAAGACGGTGAGCCTCGATGCCGGCAAAGTCGTGAATGTGCAGCCGCGGTATGCTCGGCTACGCAGCCGCGAGACGGGCGAAATCTACGGCTGGGAGAATATCGAGCTGATCTCCGATCGTAGCTTCGATACGTGGATCGCCGAGTTTAAGCAGGTGAAGGATAAGTTCCCCGAGGGGATTCTTATTGCATCGATCATGGAGGAGTATAACCGCGATGCCTGGCACGAGATTGTCGAGCGCTGCCAGGACGCGGGATGCGATGCCTTCGAGCTGAATATGTCGTGCCCGCACGGACTGCCCGAGCGGAAGATGGGCGCGGCGATGGGAGAGAATCCGGACATTCTCGAAGAAGTGTGCGGCTGGGTCATGGAGGTCGCCAAGATTCCCGTGTGGGCGAAGATGACACCGAATGTGACGCATATCGAGGACCCCTCGCGGGCGGCGCTGCGGGCCGGCTGCCAAGGGATCGCGGCGATCAACACGATTCGCAGCGTGCTGGGTGTGGATTTGGATACGTTGCGGCCGGAGCCGTCGGTCGAAGGCTACACGACGCCCGGCGGTTACTCTTGCCAGGCGGTCATGCCGATCGCGCTACGAATGTGCATGGAAATTGCGCGGATGATCCGGGCAGAATTCCCGGATCGCACGCTCAGCGGCATCGGCGGCATCGAAACGGGCGGCGATGCGGCCCAGTTCATTCTGCTCGGTTGCGATACGGTGCAGGTTTGCACGGGCGTGATGAAATCGGGCTACGCGATTGTGAAAGATATGCAGCGCGACTTGCTCGCCTTCATGGAAAAGCACAAGTTCGAGCGGCTCGACGACTTCAAAGGGCACAGTCTGCAGTACTTCACCACTCATGCCGACTTGGTGCGGCGGCAGCAGGAGGCCAGGGAGGCCAAAAAGGCTGAGCACGATCGGCAGAAGATGATCAAGTCGGATGAGGAGTGGAAGGGGGACGACTTTGTAAAGCAAACCGATGCGCTGTCGCGGGGATGATGGTCCCGTGCGGCTTCTGTTCTCTCATTCAGGCCTGGCTTCGCTGGGGATGCGGGCGTGAGAATCGATTCGCTAACCCGTGGCAGAGCCGGGGCTGACGGTCGACGATCAAGGTAGCCGGGTACATCTTTAAGCCGCGCAAAAAATGGCCGCCAGATGTGGTTTCTGGCGGCCCAGCAATCCGGCTGAACTTTTTCCACAGCGTAGTGCTACCGCACGCTCTTCGCGCTATTGTCGAGCTCCTGGAACGCCGTGCGGACATGGTCCTGATGATTCTTCCAGCTGGCCAGGTCGGCCTTTTTCACTTCGTCTAAGGCGTCCTTCGCGCGGTCACGGGCGCTCTTTACGCTGTCGACCTGACGGTTGATCGCGTCCTTGTCGGCGGCGGTGGCGTTTGCAGCCTGCGCGTTGAGGTCATCGATGCGCTTGTCGTAGTCGGCCAAGCGCATCTCGGATTCCTTGATAAAGCTATCGCGCTCCTGCGTGGCCTGGAATTCTTGCTCCGTGGTCTTCAAGTCGGCCGCCGCAGAGCGTTCTTTGTCCTTAGCGTCAGCGATTTTTTCGTTCGCTTTCTGTTGTGCGGCGGCGATGTCGCGCTGCGCATCAACCGCGTTTGGATTGTTGTTATGGACGTAATTACCATTCGCATCGACGCTGGCCGAATTATCCGGGATGACTGGTTTGTTGACCATGTGTTCGCGAGCATCGCGTTGGACGTCGGCGATATCATTCTTTGCATCATGGACGGCATCGGCCGTATCTTGTTGGCTTGATCGAGTTTTTGCTGAGCGCTCGCCACGTCCTTGCGCGTCGTACCTTCCGTGCACCCAGCCGCGGCCAAGCCCAGCAGTGCCAGCCCGAGGGTGGTAAGTACGGTGATCTTCATCTCTCTTGCTCCAACGTACGAGTCGTCGCCGATGTGCGTGGCGATAATCGCATGAGACGCGGCCTTCAGTTTGCCACCGCGACTCACGAGGAGCGTATAAAGCAATCGGTGTGCCGCGACGCGCTGACTTGTGTAATGGTCGAGAAGATGCCACAGGATGCGAATTCCTAGACATATATTGGCGGTGTTTGCTACATCACTACGAGGGTTATAGGGCACTGTGCCCCGCGGCGGACGACGCGCAGCTAGGTCGGCCAAAAATGAATCGCGACAAAACGGCCGCCCCGTCGTCGGCCGCCCCATCAACAAAATATCAGTGCTGGCCGTGCGTGGGCACGCTTGGAAGACGCCGCTGTGCTAACGGACGCATGGGAGAAGTCGGGCGTTTACCCGGCGCGTGCAGCGAAAATATGTTAGAAATGCGTCGGCTCGCGTTGGAGCAGTTTGCCATGGCCAAGCTTGCCAACGAACTTGCCGTCGCGCGCCATGACGGTGCCGCGGACCGTGACGAGCGATGGCCGGCCTTCGAGGTCCCAGCCTTCGAACGCGCTGTAATCGACGTTCATGACCTGGGCTTTCTGAGTGATTTTTCCGCGGTATTTGGGGTCGTAGACCACCAGGTCGGCGTCGCTACCCAGGGCGATAGTGCCCTTGCGCGGGAAAAGGCCGAAGAGCTTGGCGGCTTGCGTGCTGCAGGCGTCGACGAACGTGTGGAGGTCGATGCGGCCGCGTTTGACCCCGTAGGTATATACCAGGTTCACGCGGTCTTCGACGCTGGGAATGCCGTTCGGGATCTTGGTGAAGTCGTCGCGGCCCATTTCCTTCTGACCATTGAAATCGAAGGGAGCGTGGTCGGTGGCGATGGTGCTGACCACGCGCGAGGCGAGCGCGTTCCAAATGGCATCTTGATGGTGTTTCGCCCGCAGCGGAGGCGACATCACGTATTTGGCGCCTTCGAACCGCGGTTTTTGGGCATACGTTTCATCGAGCACGAGGTACGGGGCGACGGTCTCGATCCACACGTGCACGCCGCGTTGGCGGGCGGCCGCTGCGGCCCAAATGGCCTCGCTATTGCTGGTATGCACTACATAAACATGCGCGCCGGTCATTTCGGCGAACGTCATGAGGTGGTGAACGCCTTCGGCCTCGACTCGCACGGGTCGCGATGGTTCATGCCACTCGGGGCCGGTCTTGCCGTCGGCGACGAGGCATTCTGCATCTCGCTGACAAGTTCTGCATTCTCACAGTGGGCAGTAACGATGACGCCGAGTTCTTTCGCCAATCGCAGAGTGCGGTAGAGCTCATTGTCATCGATGCCGAACGCGCCTTTGTAGGCGAGGAAGATCTTGAAGGAAGCGATGCCGCGTTTCACGATTTGGCGAAGCTGCTCCTCGGCCGCCTCATCCATCCGTGCCACGGTCATGTGGAAGCTGAAGTCGCAGGCCGAGACTCCTTCCGCCTTGGAGAGCCAGAGGTTGAAGCCATCGAGCGGTTCTTCCTGGCGGCTGGGGCAGCACATTTCGATGAGTGTGGTGGTGCCGCCGACGATGGCGGCCCGGCTGCCGGAATCGTAATCGTCTTTCGAGAATGTGCCCATGAAGGGCAGATAGATATGGACGTGCGGATCGATGAAGCCCGGGAACACGTACTTGCCAGTCGCATCGATGACCTCAGCGCCGGCTGGGGCAGTGAGGTTGCGGCCCATCGCGGTGATGGTTTCGCCGTCGCAAAGAATATCGGCGACATATTGGTCGGAAGCGGTAATAATTTGACCGTTCTTGATGAGCAGCGACATGCAGGACCCTCAACGACTTCACGAACGCGGCGTGCAGGCGGCGCCTGTGGGGAAAGATCGGTTATACCGCAGGATGTCGCGGCGTTCCATCGTGCCGATTTCGCGGGAAGCGGCGGCTGGGGCGGGGTTTTGAGGGCGATTTATTGCCTGGAAATAAGTGGCTGCTTGTCGGGCCGGCGGTGGGGCCATAGCATTCCTAGCGTTGGAGTCGCGATGCAGAGAGCTGGATTTGACACCGCGAACTTCGCCGACTTACGTCTGGCGGCTCACCCGCTTCGGTAACTCAACAATTGGTGACAGAATGCATGCCGTGCCGGACGAGCAGATGGACCTGCTTGTTGATACCCACATCCACTCGCATTATTCCGACGGTCTGGCGGGGATCCCGCGGATCGAGCGATTTTGCTGCCGGCATGGATTGGGTGTGGCCGTGACCGATCATAACGAGATTCGCGGCTCGACCAGCATGTTTGAGCGTGAGCGGGCGCCTGTCATCCCGGGCATCGAAGTCGGCACGCAGGAGGGAATCGATCTGCTTGTGTATTTTCCCGACGCCGAACTCCTGGAAGAGTTTTATGTCGGCGCGATCGAGCCGAATTTGCGGAGCCGGTTCATGGTGCGATCGTGGATTCGCACGAGCGATTGTTTGCGGGCGGCAAAGGAGATGAACGCGTACGTGTCGCTCGCACATCCGTTCGCCTTGGGGCGGAAGTCGCTCGACTATCAGCACGGGCGATACGGCAGCCCGTTTGTGAAGGCCCTTATGGAAGCCGTCGACGCGATCGAGTTGCACAACGGCGGCGTGCCTCGGGAGGCGAACCGTAAAGCCACAGAGTATGCGGCGACATGCGGCAAGCGGTTTACCGTGGGCAGTGATTCGCATCGCGTGGGTACGATTGGGTCGAGCGGCACTTATCTTTCGACACTTTCTAAAGCAAACAAGCCGTCAGCAGCGACGATGTTTGATGCGCTGCGGATGTCGAATGATCTGCGGTTCAAGGTGAAAGGCAGCGCTTCGGCGGCGTCGTTGCCGCTGTTGGGCATCATCGCACTCAAGCATACCCATCATTTTGTGCGGCCGAACCGCGGGCGCAAGGGCCGGCGAGAAGCTTGGTAAGGGCTCGCGGCTTCGGGCGGCCAATTACGTAGCGCGCAAGCCCCCGTGCTGTCGCTGGAGTTTCGGAGATCGTAACGTTTGGCTGCAGCGTGGCAACGCCACGGCGGATTGTGCCTATCACGATTGCGCCCTATCCAGCGGCGGGCGCGCGTGGCAGAATTGGCGTGCGGATGCGGTTCTCCTTCGGCCTGCTGCGAGCGAATTCGGTGACCAGGATCGTTGCGATCGATGGCTACACGTTGAGTCCCGGTGACAACGCCTGGGCGCCACTGGAAAAGTTGGGGACGCTCGTTGTCCACGAGCGGGCCCGCAGGACGCAATCATCCAGCTGTCGCACGAGGCCGACATCATCATTACCAACAAATGCCCGTACTCGGCCGCGACGATCGAGCAGCTACCGAACTTGAAGTTCATCGCGGTGACGGCAACGGGATACAACATCGTTGATGTTGCAGCAGCCCGCAAACACGGCATTCCGGTGTCGAACGTGCCTGAGTATGGCACGCGAACGGTCGCCCAATTCACCTGGGCGCTCATTCTGGAATTGTGCCATCGCGTGGGGCTGCATTCAGAGAGCGTGAAAGCGGGCGATTGGACGAAATCGCCGGATTTTTGTTATTGGCTCACGCCGCAGGTCGAACTCGCTGGCAAAAAACTCGGGCTGGTCGGTTACGGTCGCATTGCGCGGCAAGTCGGTGAAATTGGCGCGGCATTCGGCATGCGGGTGCTTGCCAGCGGTCGGTTGGGCAGCAAGCCGCCGGCAGAACCAAGCGTGAAGTGGCTCTCCACGGATGAGCTGTTCGCAACCGCGGATGTTGTGAGCTTGCACTGCCCGCTTACGCCCGAAACGCAGCAACTAGTAAATGCCGAACGGATCAAGCGGATGCGGCGATCGGCTTTCCTCGTGAATACGTCACGCGGGGGCTTAATTAACGAGAAAGATTTGGCGGCTGCGCTGCAGGAGCGCGTGATTGCCGGCGCGGCAGTCGACGTGGCGTCGCACGAGCCGATTCAGCCAGATAACCCCCTGCTCACCGCCCCAAATTGCTTGATCACGCCGCACATTGCGTGGTCGGCGCTGGCGGCACGGGAGCGCCTCATGAGGGCAACTGCCGAAAACGTGGCAGCGTTCCTGGTCGGCAGGCCAATCAACGTTGTGAATGGGTAGGGCCGCGAGTTTCCGGCTCTTGTTGCTCAAGCGGCGGGATCGAATCGGGACGAACGTCTACTTCTTGGCGGGATCGCTTGCTGCACTGCTGGCGGTCTCTTCGCCTGGCGTTGCGTCGTCTTCGGCTTCGTCGATCATCGTCGACGGGCAGACTTCTTGCACGCCGCATTGGTGGCACACGACGCGGATGAGGTCCGAGCCGCCGACCCGCAAGTCGTATTCGCGGCAAAGTTTGTAGAGCTGTTGCAAGTGAACGCAGGTCATGACTTTCTCCTTCCACCAAGAGAGGGCGCCGTTCGGGTGCCTTTAGGTTACCGCAGTTGCCGAGTTTTGTGCAAACCCGGCCGAATGGCGCAGGCTCACCCGCAATTTGGCGTGTTCTTTATGCTGCTGCGAGTGCAGAAAATGCGTGCAGTTTGCCCGCCGGGTTGTTACAGTATGGCCGTATCCGGTCGCCTGCTATGCTGATCGGCCAATTCAACTGCTCTGAATCAAGTTCGCACTGGAAGTGCGCTTCGTTCCGAGAGGATTGCAATGTTCACACGCCGCACATTTCTCGCCGGCACATCGGCCATCGCATTGGGAACGCTCGCACGAAGTGGCCGCGCCGCCGAACCGGCTCGCAAGAAGATTGCGTTTCTGGGCACCGAGGTGCGCGAACACTCGCATGCTCAGCACTTTCTCGATCGGCTCACGCTGGGCTACGGCTGGCATGGGGCCTGGCAGCCGCCGCGGGTGGAGGTTGCGTCGGTATTCATCGATCAATTTCCCGAGGGCGATTTGGCCCGCGGGCGAGTGAAGCGGCACAACTTGAGCTCTGTGCATCAATCCCTGAAGCATTGACGCTCGGCGGCAGCAAACTGGCGGTCGATGGTGTCGTGATCATCGGCGAACACGGTGACTACCCCACGAATGAGAAGGGTCAGCACCTCTACCCACGGTATGAGTGGTTTAAGGAAGTGGTGAAGGTGTTTGAGTCGAGCGGTCGCAGCGTGCCGGTGTTTAACGACAAGCATTTGTCGACAACCTGGCCGCGATGCCAGGAAATGGTGGCCGACTCCAAGCGGCTGGGCTTTCCTTTTCTCGCCGGGTCATCGCTACCCGTGACGTGGCGGCTGCCGGCGATCGATATGCCGTTCGATGCGCCGCTCGTGGAAAGCGTGTGCGTGGGCTACGGCGGCGTCGATAGTTACGACTTCCACGGCTTGGAGACGGCCCAATGCATGTCGGAACGCCGCCAGGGCGGCGAGGTGGGCATTCGCAGTGTGCACGCGCTCAAGGGCGAGCCGATGTGGGAGTATCTGGCCACTGCGAGGGATCGCGATGGCACGCGCGCTGCTCGTTGCGGCGCTTACGCGCAGCCACACCTTGCCCGTGAAGGAAGGGTATGTAGAAGACGCGATCAGCGTCGAGTGGGCTCGCCGCGTGCTGCCGGATACGTACGCCTACTTCATCGAGCATCGCGACGGCTTTCGCACGAGTCTGTTTATGGCGCCGATTCGTGATTTCAACTACGCCGGGCTGCGCCGCGACAACGGCGAGGTCGTGTCGTGTCAGATGTATCTGCCGATGCCGGGACATAGCGCGACGACGGCCGATTTCTTTCATCCGCTGGTGCGGCACATCGAGAACATGGTTCTCGAAAACCGGGCCCCCTACCCTATTGAGCGGACACTGCTGACCAGCGGCATGACACTCGCCGCGGTGGATTCGATTTTTCAGGAGTACAAGCCTGTCAATACGCCGGACATGGCATTGGTTTATCGGGGGCCGAAGGAATCGCTGTTCTGGCAGGAATGAGCGGCGCCGAGCTCCTGTTCGTTCTGCAACTGCGCGAAGTTGTCGCGGGGATTCGGCCGGTGACGGCTCCGGCAGAGCCGCAATTCTGGTCCCTCTACTTTCAAACGTCGTGGCGCTAGCAGCAGATTTTCGGTCTAGATAGCGGACGGCTCTGTACGATTTGCATTGCGGCTCTAGGATTCCCAAAACGCGGCCAGCGCCGGCCCGCGACCCCAACTTATTTTTGTGAATTTGGAGAACGAGGAGAACATCGTGAAGGCGAAAACGTTTGCGTTATTGGCAGTACTCTTTTGCGGAAGCGCTGCGTACGGACATGACCACGGAGAATCGTTTGGGCTGGGAGATCTCGGCGGCCTTGGTCTTGGTGGGTTGGGCTTCGGCGACGACCACCATGGCCGTGGGTTCGGCGACGGATTTGGCTTCGGCTTCGGTTTCTTCGATGTCGCCGACGTCGTTGACAACGTCCAAGGCCGGTTTGCCGATCGGCTCGACACGCTGCAGACTCAGTACGACAACGGTGTCGCAGATAACACAGACTTCTTCACCACTTCGCTGTATGACCGCATCGTCAATCGTACGGAACGGCTGTCTGACCAATACGGATTGTTCTTGAGCGGCGTGCAACATGGGATCGACCGCATCGGCGATGTGATTACCACGTACAGCGACGACCTGACCTACTACAACGATCTGCTGACGAATTACCAAGCCGACGACACGATCTCGGCGGCTCGGCTGGCGCGGATTGAAGCCTACATCAACCGCATTACCGATCGGCTGACAACCAAGATCGACAACCTTACGGAAACCCAAACCACGTTGCAGACCAACTTGCCCACGTATCAGTCGTTTCAGACGGACATCAGCACTTTCCTGACCGATATTCAGAACGCCGGCAGCGGCACCGATACGACCACGACGACGAGCGGCCTCAAGTCACTTGTGGCGGCGGCGACGATGACGGCAAGTACGAGCTCCGGATCGTTGGCGGCCTGTGATTCGCTGCCTCTATCGTCTGGCGGAGCGGTGCCAGAACCATCGATCGTTGGCCTGTTGTTGTGCGCCGGAGGAATGACACTGCTTCGCCGCGAGAGCCGCTGAGAAGTCCCCCTAGCCGATAGCGGCCCTGGCGGAGAACGAACGGCCCGCACCACCAAATGCTGGGCGGGCCGCTTTCGTTGAGCGTCGTTTGTGGTGCCGTTGCAAGACCCGACGACGTCATGGTTCGATCATGGCCACGTTGGGCGGCATCGCGGCGACGGCCCCGGTACGTGTCGACGTATCGCGTTGTGAGTAGCGCTCGGCCGTGCGGAAGCAAAGGGAGATGAGTTGGCCCCGCGTGGGTTCATCAACGGCATTGAGCCGGTTTGCCAACCGCTGCATGCCCTGCGGGTTGCGTTCGGCCGTCCGCGAGAAGTTGCTCACGAACGTTAGTGTCTCGATGACGTTTTGGTCGGCGGACTTGTTGATCCAGGGCTGGACGGTCTTGGCGACGATCTCGACGCCAAGTTGCTCGACGCGGACGAACGAGTCGATATGCACCGTCACATAATGCCGGCCGTTCGTTTCCTGAATGGCCGACGAGCGCACGAGCATGATCGTTTGGGCCCGCAGCGGTGTAATGAACGGCGGGCCCGTGTAGGCGCCTTCGGCAAATACCACCGCCGTGTTTTGGGCGCTCGGTCCCCAATTGCTGAAGAGGTACCTCACGGTGCCGTTGGTGCCGGCGCCGTCGGTGCCGCGATACAGGCCATCGGGTGACTTGTTGAGCGCGACCTGACTGATGCCCATCACGTGCCACACGTCGATGACGACTTCCGGATGTTGCAGCAGAAATGTGAAGAGGTCCGGATCGCAGTCGATGATTCGCGTTGGCAGACGGCGATAGATCGAAGCGTCGTTGATGATGGATTGCGCCTGGCTGCGATTGGCGGGCGACATCTGCTTCCACGGGATGAGTCGCACGGCTTCGTCACGAGCGGCGCGGCTGGAAGTTGCGTCGGAGTCGTTGGAACCGGTCGCCGCCTCTGGCCGGGTCATCGTGGGCGGCGCCGCGAATACGGCGTGATTGCTGACCACCAACGCGGCCGCCGCGAGTATGGCGCAGCGACCGGCCGTGCTGATCGCTTTGCGTGCCCTACGCGGCGCACCCGCGCCCGAAGCTTGATAAGCCAACGTCATAGTTGTCCCCCCACCCGACGGGCAGGCGCGGCGCACGAAGGCGGCGCACCCGTTAAACTTTGTCGGTCCCATAAGTATTTCGGCCCGGGGGTCGACTCTGGCTGAGCGAAAAGTAATGGAGGACGCGGTTCGTTGATTCTCGTGCCAGCACGCGACGGAAACAGGGTTGTTCAGGCATATTAGGGCCGATTTCGACAGCCGCAATCGACGTGCTGGCATCGTTCTGCGCCGCACACTGGTCTTGCTAGTAGCCGCGCGGCTGCCGACAATTCGCAGCCCAACGGTCGTGCAACTTGAACTGGCAAACAGTGCCTTGGCCGTGCTGCTGGTGCGATGGTTATGCGCCCCAAACCTCAAACGTTGCTCTATACGCTGCTCGTCGCCGTGTTGATCGTCGGCAGTGCAATTGGTGCGCTTGCGTGGCAACGCTCGCGTGTAATCACAGCGCTGACAGTGCAGCTGGCGAGCCAGCAGCCGGGCGAAGCGACTGCGGCCGTCGAACAGCTGGCGGCAATGGCTGATCCGCCGCTGTCGATCCTGGTGGAGGCAGCAGCATCCGATCGGCGTGAAGTGTCACAGGCTGGGCAAGCAGCGATCGCGGGGCTAATCGATCGCTGGAAGCGCGAGCTGGAAGAAGATTCCGACCATGACACAGTCGCCGCGCACGCAGCCGAGTTGGCAGCGCAACTGGCGCGCACGCGGCATGCGTTCGCCGTGCGGCACTATCCTTGGCTCGGGACAACAACGCACGAAATTGTGCGGCTGGCTAATCGGTGCCCAGGCGAAAACTTGCCACTGGTCGCGATGTACTGCGATGAAGTGGCGGCGGTGATCGGCGAGAAGACAAAGCCAGGGGCAGCGGTGGCATCGAATGGCGGACTCTACCGATTCCAGCCACGTTACGGCCAAGCGGCGGTTGACGTTACGCCGCTAGCTGCGCCAACTCGAGCCCCGCTTGAGCGCGAGTTCGCTGAAATTCCCGCGGAGCCGCTCCTCCCGCAAGCGACCGTGACGGAAGAATCGACGGAGAGCATGACGGCCTCTGGAACGCCGATTACCGACCGCGCCGCACACTCGGATTCGACAAGATCCGAATTCGGAGAGTTGCCGATGGACGATATCGACGCAGCGGCTGCACCGCAGCGGCTTGTCGGTCAAGGCGACATCGCGGGCGACGTATCTCCGCCGGGCGAGTTGAACGGCCAGCCCGACTGGGCAATGCCGCTTTTGCGAATGGTGCCCGCACAGCCCGCCGGTTCGGCAACCGCGCGCGAAATTGCCGATCACGCAGAGAGGGGCGAGGTTGGCGACGGAATTCCGACTCGGGAACTCTTGGCTCAGCTCGCTTCGCAGCAGGTAAACGAGCGTCGCGAAGCGGAGCGGCTGCTCGCGAAACGCGGGTTCACGCGGGTGCCGGCGGAGCTTGTGAAGCAATACTTGTCGACGGATCCACAGCAGCGCCGGAACTTTGGTGAGCGGGTTATGAAGGAGTCAGGCCTCGACAGGCGGCCGTGGCTGTGCCTGTTGGCCGACGACGAGGATGCCGAGATTCGCCTCGCGGCCGTGACGCTAATGGCGACGTCTGACGACCCTGTCTTGGTCGAGAAGGCGTGGCAGGTATCGATTCACGATCGAGATCCGCGGATTGCAGATTTGGCGCTGCGTTTGCGCGACCGGCGAGGGAATGCCCTGCGGCGGTAAATCCGACGTCAAGATGCCGAATGCCTGCAAATTCAGCTACGGCTGTTCGTAAAGGACTGGGTTCAGCGGGTCGGCCATAATCTCTCCGATCTTTGAACTAGGAGTCCACGCGTCCCAGTCGTTCTGCTGGTTCTTGTTCTTGGGTGCGGCGAGTCGCATGTCGACATCCATATAGATGATCGTGAAGACACGACGGGTATCGCTTGTCGTGTTCGGACCGGCGCGGTGGAGTGTCCAACCCAGATGGAAACTCACGTCACCGAGTGCGTAAGGCTCTTGCACTTCGTCGATCTTCTCCTGGCGAACTGCGGCAGCGATCGCCTGCTCACTTTCGGCACTAATTTCGAGGTCACGTCCGATGCGTTTAAGATGACTGCCGCGGCCGAAGCAGAGCGGACCCATCTCGATTGGCACCGGCTGCAATGGAATCCAGGCTGTAATCGAGTGCGGGCTGGCCATCGGCCAGTATTGCTGGTCAACGTGCCACGGCGTGAACGCGCCCGAGGGCTCCTTATACAAAGCTTGATCGTGCCACATGCGCGTGCCCCGCGTCCCCATAAGTTCAGCCGCAATGCGGGCCAGGCGCTTTGAAAACGCAAACTCGCGCACGCGGTCGCTGCGCGTCCACAGGTTCATCACTTGAATAAATGCCTGGTCGTAGAGCGTGCGCTCGTGGAGCGGAATGTCTTTGAGGCGGTTGCCTTCGTCGACCATGCGGCTGATTTCGGGCGATATGTCGGCAAGCGTTTCGGCGCTGAAGACATTCGCCAGGCGAATGAAGCCGTCGCGGCGGAAGCGGTCGATCGCGGCGGCCTCGAGCGGGTACGGTGTATTTAGCTCGTTGATGACGGCTGTGCTCATCATTGACCTCGGTCGGCGGTTGGGCTTAAGTCGGATTATAACAAACGGTGTGCAGACAGGTGAAACCCCGTAAACTTTCACGTTTCAATTTGTCGCCTGCTTGCCAAATAGCCGGTTGGCGGAAGAATTTACCCATGCGATATCTAGTGCGCGGACGCCTGAAACCCGGTAAAGAGCGAGCGCTCGTCGAAGCGATTGAGCGTGGCACACTGGGAGCCGGTTCCGTTGCCGGCGATGAGTACTTACGGAACATGCAGGACGCTCGGCTGTTTGCGGATGGCACCGCGCGGTGGGTTGAAGTGTGCTATTGCAACGTACCGCTAGAAGAAGAGCGGCCGTATTGGGAAGAATATTTCGATTTGGTGAGAATACAGGACGCTCACGCCCGGCAGAAATGCGCCAACGAGAACGGCGCCGAGCCATGGGCGTGTGGCGAGTGCGATTGTACGGCGCGGCTGGAATCGCGGTTGCGTGAGCAAGCTCCCGCATTTCTGCCGATCTTGAAAACGCCTAGCCGCGAATGTCCTGTTTAGCGTTCGCTGAATTTATAAATTCCGCCGGTGGCGGTGAGGAAGTACATTTCGCCGGCATCATCTTCGCCGAACGATAGAATCGGCTCTCCTTTCTGGCGGAGCGTGCGGTTCGCGGTGACGCGCTTGGTTTTGGCGTCATACGCGAGCGCCCATATTTGGCCGGTGACATAGTCGGCGTAAATGTAAGCACCCTCGAGCTGGGGCGCCGCTTTGCCGCGATAGACATTCCCCCCCGTAATCGATTTGCCGACACTGTGCGGATAATCCCAGATCGGTTCGATCAAGTCGGCTCGCGGCGGGTTGCCGTTGGGACCGAAGGGATGCTTGCCTTCGCGCAGATTCCAACCATAGTTGCCGCCGCGCGTGATGATGTCGATCTCTTCCCATAGATCCTGCCCGACGTCCCCGGCCCACAAATCTCCCTTCGCGCGGTCGAACGCAATACGCCACACGTTGCGAATGCCATAGGCCCAGATTTCGCCGCGCGTGCCGTCATTGCGATTTGCAAACGGGTTGTCCTTCGGGATGGCATAGTTCATCGGCGGATTCTTGTGGTCGACGTCGATCCGTAGAATCTTCCCCAATAGCGTCTTCAGGTTTTGGCCATTGCCGTGCGGATCGTTGGCCGCGCCGCCGTCGCCGAGGCCAATGTATAAATAGCCATCCGGCCCGAATACGATCGTGCCGCCGTTATGATTCCAATAGGGTTGCGGAATGGTGAGAATGATTTCTTCACTCTTCGGGTCCGCGTGATCGGGGTTTTCTTGGGAAACGTGAAAACGTGAGATGACCGACAGATGTGGGTGCGTGGCCGTCGGCTTTGCCGTGTAGTAAACGAAGAACTCGCCGTTCTGCTTGAAGTTTGGGTGGAGAGCGAATCCCAAGAACCCCTCTTCATTTTGCTCGTCGCTGTACTGCACGCGATCGCGAATATCCAGCAGCGTGCCAGGTTCCACGACAACGGCCTGGTTCGGCCAAAACAGTACGGCTCCGTATTGTGACGCGACGAACACCCGGTTCGTGCCGTCATTCACGCCGGTGAGCAGCAGCGGTCTCGGGTCGCGGCTCTTACCGCTATCGGCGCCCGTTAGCCAATCGGGCCATTTCAAGCTAGCGAAAGCGAGGGAGATGCCCACGCTCAAAGGGCGCTCATCCACCTGGGCCAACACGCGGGTCGGAAGCAGTGCCAGAATGGCCAATAAACCAATACGAAGTTGCTGCATCGGGTTGCTCCAGTGTGAGTCCGGCATTGTAGCCTACTTGAGGGGGTATCGCGATGACTGGCGTTCCTCATGACGCGAATCATGCATCGTCTGTACGATCGACGCGTGGAAAATACGATTTCCTTCAGTGTGCACTCTGTGCGATAACGCTCGTATTCGTGCGGCGCGGCACACCCAAGCGGCTCAAACGATTTTTAATTGCGCAGCCACTTGCATTTTCAAAAAGTTTTTGGCACTGTATTCAACCATCGAAGTTTGCCTCGGGCCCGTTTCATCACGTGGCAAACACCGGCCGGCGCACGCTTTGCGAAGCGGACGCCAGTCCTCGTCAGCAGTACTATCACTTTCTTCATTCGCGGGATGCGTTCTCAATGCGGCAGGTTGCAAGGATCATCGTGGGCTCGTTGTTGCCCGGGGTTTGTGGAATTGCGCTCATCGTCGGTTGCGCGCCGCAGCCGATTCCACAATTCACGCCGAGCGGCGACTTGAACGCGCTGCCAAATGACGCGGCCGATGACGCGGAGCGGAAGGAACTGCAAGACCTGCAGAAGCAGATCGAGAAGGAATTGGTCGTGCGTTTCGGTACGCCAACGGCGCCGATCTTGTTTGCCGATCCGACGGCCGATCGTAAGACGCTGGAGCGCGGCGCGCAGGTATTTGAACTGCGTTGCCAGCCGTGCCACGGTGTGAACGGCGATGGTCAGGGCCCGGTGGCGAAGTACCTCCACCCGGCTCCGCGCGACTATACGAAGGGCATCTTCAAGTTCACATCGACTCCGTACGGCTCAAAGCCCCGGCATGTCGATTTAATCCGCACGCTGAAGCAAGGCGTTCGCGGCACGTCGATGCCAACGTTTGACGAGCTCGACCCCGCCGATCTCGAGGCGGTCGCCGATTACGTGATCAACCTGTCGCAGCGTGGCGAATTCGAGCAGCAACTCGTGGCTCTTGCGAAAGACGAAGGCGAGCTTTCGGAAGACGCCATCAAGGCGACTGCCGAGGCGGTGAACGCGAAGTGGAAGGATGCCCAGAGTCAAACCGTGATGCCGCTCACTCCGATGCCGGCGATGACAGCCGAGACGATCGCTAAGGGGCAGGAGTTGTACATCCAACAAGTGTGTAACAAGTGCCACGGGCTCGACGGCCGCGGCGGCTTGGCAGGCGGCATCGATATCGGCAAGGATTCGTGGGGCCACACGGCGGCGGCGGCCGATTTGACCTCCGGCATGTACCGCGGCGGCGGCCGGCCGATCGATATCTATCGCCGCATTTATTCCGGCATTAACGGTACGCCGATGCCCGGCTTCTCGCAGGTCTTCAAGGACAATCCCGAGAACATTTGGTATCTCGTGCATTACGTACGCGATCTCGGCGAACGGCGACGCCGCAATATTCCGCCCCCGCCAGCGCCAACCGCTGGAGCGGATCCACATGCGGCCGCAGCGACGCCAGAAAATGCCCCACCGGCTACCCCGCCTGCTCCAACCGACGGCGAGAAAGCGGCAGAACCGGCCGCCGACGCACCAAAGGCGGATGCCAGCGCTGCACCGGCTGAAACATCCGCGGCGCCTGCCAGCGAGCCCCCTGCCGATTCGCCGCCAGCAGACAAGCCAGTTGGCGAAAACAAGTAGCCTACGATCTCTGCGGTCCTCTACTCCCCGATTCTATTCCTTCGTATCTCGAACGTATAAACCACTATGCCGAACTCCGCCCAAGACAAACAGCGAGAATTGGACGAGCTCGAACAACGAGCAGCCCGGCTAAAGGGTGAACTCGGAGCGGAAGAAGCCGCTCAACCGTTTCAGCCGCACGGCTACTACACCGCGTACTTCGCCACGACCGGCTTCATGCTGGGAATTTTTGGCGCGATGAGCAGTTTGCTGCTCAACATCGTTGGGTCGTCGTTAGTTGATAAGAATCCGCTACAGCTCATCCAGGTGTATTTGACGTTTCCGTTGGGCGACAAAGCGTTAGAACTCAGCAGCGGGCTCGCCCTGGCGGTGGGGTGCTGCTTGTACCTGGGTACCGGCATGTTGCTTGGTATTCCCGTGTACCTGGCCCTGACCCGCTGGACGGCCGGAGCCTCGCTCGCCAAGCGACTTATGGTGGCCAGCGTCGTGTCGCTCGTCATTTGGGTGATCATGTACTATGGCATCCTCTCGTGGCTGCAACCGGCGGTGGTGAAGAACATGTCGCCGGAGAATTACATCGTGAATCGCGTGCCGTGGTACGTGGCAGCCGCGACGCATTTGGTGTTTGGCTGGACTTTGGCAATTGTTTACCCGCTGGGGGATTTCACGGCCTATCGCCGTCCGACGGAACAAATATGAATACTCCGAACTCATTGACAATGCCCGCCGAACCCGTCGGGCACGAAGACCTGGTGGAAGAGCGGCTTGTGCTGTGGTACTTCGTAGCCGCGCTGTGCTACTTCTTCGTGTCACTACTGGGCGGCCTGATCATGGCGCTGCAGCTCGTGCATTGGAATCCGCACGACGGCATGGCCGAATACATGTCGCCCGGCCGGTGGCGCATGATCCACACCAATGCGATCGCCTACGGCTTCATCGCGAACTGCTTTCTCGGCGCGCTGCACTGGGCCATTCCGCGGCTCACGCTCAAGCCGGTGCTGAGTCGATGGTTGTCCTATTTCATCTTTGTGGCGTGGCAAGTCGTGGTGCTGAGCACCGCCGCCGGCATTCTGATGGGGCAAGCCCAAGCGGTGGAATGGGGGGAAACGCCCGTGTGGATCGATCCGCTCGCGCAAGTTGGCTTGCTGCTGGTGGCGATCAACTTTATGGCGCCGATCATTCAAATGAAGGGCCCGATGTACGTGACGCTGTGGTATTTCATGGCAGCGTTCGTATGGACGTTCCTCACTTATGCCATGGGCAACTTCATGCCCCAATACTTCGTCGGCGGCACGAGCGCCGGCGCCGTGCAAGGCCTTTTTATTCACGACCTCGTCGGCCTGTTCGTGACGCCGCTCGCCTGGGGACTCATGTATTATTTCGTGCCCATCCTGCTGCAGAAGCCGATTTGGAGTCATGGGCTATCGCTCGTCGGTTTCTGGGGCCTCGCGTTTTTCTATCCGCTCAATGGCATTCACCACTTCCTGTACACGCCGATTCCGATGTTCCTGCAGTACGGGGCCATCGTCTCGACCGTGGCGGTTGAATTCGTGGTCACGACCGTCATCATCAACTTCTTTGGCACACTCTGGGGCAACGGGCGGGCGTTCTTCACGAACTTGCCGATTCGTTGGTTCTACACCGGCATGGTGTTTTACTTCCTTACCTGCCTGCAATGCTCCATGCAGGTGACGCTCACGTTCCAGAAGGTGATTCACTTCACCGACTGGGTCGTCGGCCACGCCCACCTCGTCATGTTCGGCGTGTTCGGCATGTGGTTCCTCGGTATGATGACGTACCTCTTTCCGCGGCTGTTGCGGCACCCGTGGTACAGCAAGACCCTCGCCGAGTGGCACTACTGGCTCTCGGCCGTCGGCATTTTGATCATGGCGTCGGATCTCATTCTGCTGGGCCTGTTCCAGGGCTTCTATTGGGTCTCGATGCAGCCGTGGGATGCGTCGGTGAACGTATCGCAGCCATTCTGGGTCGTCCGCCTGTTCGCCGGCCTCGGCATGATCGGCGGCCAATGCTGCTTCGTGTACAACCTCGTAAGAACCTGGCAGCTGTCCCGCGCCGCCGCTCGCTCGGGCATCGCCGTTGAGCCCAGCACGTACAACGCCGCCTGGTCGGCAACGTAATTCAATCAAACGATTCCTCAAAACTGAAATTCCATGTTTGAAAATAAGTCGGGCGTGTTGTTGATTGGCGGGCTGGGGTTCTTCCTGTTCGCGTTCCTTTCGAACGCGATCGTGCCGATCTTGATGTATCGCCATCTGCCAGAGAAGACGGCCGAACAGCTAGTCACAGAAAACGTGATGTACCAGTTCGAGGACCTGAATCTGCGGTACCCCGAGCAGTTCCAAAAGTACTTCGACAAGCCCACGCCCGAGAAGGCGGCCGAGGCGCTGCGGCTCGGCCGGCAAGTGTACGTGGGTGAAGGTTGCTGGCACTGCCACAGCCAATTCGTGCGGCCGGTGTCGAATGAGAGTCGCCGCTGGGGTCCGGTCGCGCAAACCGTCGAGTATCAGAACGAATTGCAGCGGCCGGTGCTGTTCGGCACGCGGCGCGTCGGGCCCGATTTGAGCCGCGAAGGCGGCCGCCGCGGCAGCGACTGGCACTCCGTGCACTTTTTTGATCCGCCGTCCGTGTCGCCGGGGTCTCCCATGCCGCGCTACCCCTGGTTCTTCGACGGCGAGCCGGATAAGCCCAACAAACGCGGCCTCGCGCTCATCCTGTACGTCCAGTGGCTCGGCTCGTGGCTCGACAGCTACCCGATGTACGAGAAGTATCAAACCATCGACGAAATGATGTCGAATCCTTTGGAGTAGTCACGTGTTACCCAAACTCAATCGCCGCGGCGCCGCTCGCATGCCAGTGATGACGACGATTCTGTTCGTTTTCATCGTGGTCGTGGCCGGCATCTTCTTTTTCATCAAGTTTTATGACCTCGTTCTCGTGGCCGAGTACGACCCTGACGGTGCATTTGCGGTGACGCCGATCGTCAACTACCTGATGGCGGGTGTCGGGTTCCTATTCATGTTCGGCTGGGCCGCGATGAACGGCATGTTTCACGATATCGAACAACCCAAGCGAACCATGTTGGAAAACGAACAACGGTTGGACGCGGCGGGAAAACCGTTTTCGATCTGGGAAGAAAAGTAGGATCGACCATGAGTCAAACGAAACAAGCGGCCGACGCCCAAGTGGACCCGAACGGCACGGCGCGGCGGGAGAGCCGTTTCCACAACTACGTCGGCAATCGTATACCTTGGTACATTAGACTGTTGTGGCTGGGTTTCTGGGTCTTTGCCATATACTATGTCATCAAGTATCTGTTCCCGGATCTGCAAACTGAGATCCTCAACCCGCCGTGAGCAGTGAATTCGCCACCGACGTTTCGTGCGACTACTGCGGGCTGCCGGTTCCGGGCGGCAGTCGACTTCGCCGCGTGGCGGGTGCGGCCCTTTCGCCTGAGTATTGCTGCAGCGGCTGCCGGTTCGCGGCTTCGGTGATGACGACCGACGCCAGCGACGCGCACGTCCGCCGCACGCTCATCAAGCTCGGCCTCGGCGTGTTCTTCGCCATGAACGTGATGGTCTTCAGCATGGCGCTGTGGACTACCGACGTGTACGGAGACCAGTGGGGCACGTCGGGCCCCTTGGCCGCGGCCATTCATGACCTTTTCCGCTACCTCGCGCTAATCTTCTGCCTGCCGGTCCTGTTTCTCCTCGGCGAACCGGTCGCCGCCGGCGTGTGGCAAGCCGTGCGGCGGCGCGTGGTGACGACCGACCTGTTGCTACTGGTCGGCGTGGCTTCCGCCGTTGCCTATTCGCTCTGGAGCGTGATCGCCAACCGTGAACATATCTACTTCGATGTCGCGTCGATGATCTTGCTGTTCGTAACGCTGGGCCGGTGGTTCGAAGCGCAAGGCAAAGTTCGCTCGAATCAGGCGCTCGATGCCATTGCCAAGCTGTTGCCGCCGCAAGTGCATGCGGTTCGCGATGATCGTGTCGTCGACGAGCCGCGCGAGAACGTTGCTGTCGGCGATCGATTGCGAGTGTTTCCCGGCGAGCGGTTCGGCGTCGATGGAGTCATAACGCAGGGCCAGGGTGACGTGGATGAGCAGATTGTCACCGGTGAATGCGGGCCCGTGAGCCGCGGCCCCGGCGACCTGGTGCGCAGCGGCACGCTCAACATCGACGGCGACTTGCAGCTCGAAGTCACTGCGGCGGCCGGCGCGGAGACGGTCTCGCGGATGCTCGACCTGGTGCGAAAGTCGCGCCGTGCTCGCGGGCAATATCAACGGCTCGCCGACCGGGTGACCGCGTGGTTCGTGCCCGTGGTTGCCGTCGTCGCCATCGGCGCTGCATGGTGGCACGGGCAGCGGGAAGGCCTCGACGCCGGCATCCTGGCGGGACTGGCGGTTACCCTCATTGCGTGTCCGTGCGCACTTGGCCTGGCGACGCCGATGGTCATGTGGGTCGCCCTCGGCCGGGCTGCCAAGGGGCATGTGCTGTTTCGCCATGGCCCATCGATCGAACGACTCGCCGGCGCGAAGGCCGCGCTGTTCGACAAGACGGGCACGATTACAACCGGCGAAGCAGCCGTGCATGCCTTCGTGCCCGATGATCCTGAAGACCACAATGTTGCGCTGCAAATGGCGTTGCAACTCGCCGCCGTATCGAGCCATTCCTTCTCGCTCGCCATTCAGCGCTTCGCCGCGAATGCGACGCTGCATGGCGCGATCGACGACATTGAAACAATTCCAGGCAAGGGTATATCGGGGCGCTGGCACGATGACCGCGAAATGGTCGACGGCTCGCGGCATGTGCTGTTGGGAAGCCCGCAATGGTTCGCGGCCGAGGGGTTCACGGTGGCCGATCATTTGTGGCAGGCGGTGCAAGCGGCCGGTGGAAATGATGCGCCGCTCTCTTGCATCGGTTGGGCCGGCCGCGCCCGCGGTGTGTTTGTGTTTCGCGAGGAAGTGCGGCCCGAAGCGCCCGCCGCTTTGGCCGAGTGCAATCGGCTTGGCTTGCAGGTGGCCGTGGCGACGGGCGATCGCCGGCCGCGCGCCGCGCGGCTCGCCGAGGCACTCGGCGTGCCGGTGATTGCCGAGCAGTTGCCGGAAGACAAAGTCGCGGCCATTCAGACTGCCCGCGAGCGGTTCGGTCCGGTGGCGATGATTGGCGACGGCCTTAACGACGCCCCGGCACTCGCGGCCAGCGACATCGGCATCGCGATGGGCTGCGGCGCCGATCTCTCGCGCGAGTCAGCCGCCGTGTGCCTGCTGTCGAACGACCTGCTGCGTCTGCCGTGGACGATCGAACTCGCCCGGCAAACCATCCGGATCATTCAGCAGAACCTGTGCTGGTCGTTCAGCTACAACATCATCGGCATCGCGCTCGCGGCCACCGGCCGGCTGAGCCCGATCTTTTCCGCCATGTCGATGGTCGCAAGCAGCGTGTTCGTGATCACGAATTCGCTGCGGCTGAATCGGTTTCCCGAAATGGCGGGCGAAATAGCACCCGCGAACGCGGCGAACCTCGCGATGGACACGGCATCCAGTTCATTCGCGCATGTCGCCAGTCAAATTCCCGAACCAACTGAAGCCACACCGGAATTGCAGACTACATCATGACTCACGCCAAGACGCGAAGACCAATACGCTTGAACCGCAAAGGACGCGACGAACACGACGACGAAACGCCGATTGATTTGCTCTCAGTTTTACTCTTTTTCTTACGTCGTGTTCTTCGTGTCCTTTGTGGTTAATCTGCTTTTCTTGGTTTTGCATCTTCGCGCCTTTGCGTGAGGTTATCCACAGACTATGACCGAGCTCCCACTCATATTCATCGGCGGCTTTCTTGGCTCGTCGCACTGCGTCGGCATGTGCGGGCCGCTCGCGCTTGCGCTCGGAGCGAACCAGGCCCGCGCGCGCAAGAATGTGGCCAGGCAGTTCGTGTTCACGATTGGCCGCATTTTCACATACTGTTTCCTCGGCGTCGTCGCGGCGTTCTCCGGCTGGTGGCTCGTGCGGCAGCCCGCCACGATCGTAAACGTGCAGGCCGTGCTGTCGATCCTCGCCGGCAGTTTCCTCGTCGTGATGGGGCTCTCGTATGCCGGGCAGCTGCGCATCCCGGCCGGCTGGTGGTCGCCGGTGACCAGCTGCGCGTCGGCCCAATGGCTAAAAACATTGCTGACCGGCCCCAGCTACACGAGCGCCTTACTAGCCGGCGTATTCACGGGCTTCATTCCCTGCGGGCTCGTGTATGCTTTCCTCGCGATCGCCGCCAGCACCGCCGACATCGCCCGCGGCGTGCTGATCATGACCACCTTCGGCGCCGGCACCGCCCCGCTCATGATCCTCGCCGGCTGCGGCGGCACGCTGCTGAGCCACACCTCGCGCGGCCGCGTGCTGCGAATCGCCGCTTGGTGCGTCGTCGTCGCCGGCATCCTCTCGATTGCCCGCGGCGCGGGATTCATCACTTTAACCGGCGACGGCGCGCCGGGGATTTGCCCGCTACCCATTTGCCGGTAGCGCTTCCTGTAGTTGGGCGGCGGATATCGGCGTACCCGAAACCGTGGGCTACTGGGACTTATGCCACAATCGTTCGTGCGTCATGTCGATAAGCCCTCATCACAAAATAACATTTCGGTGAGGCGTTATTCCCGCTAAACCGGCTTCGCCGCCAGCCGTGTGATGCGCAGATGCTTATCCGAGTGCGCCGTGGCGACTTGGATTCCATCGGGATGCACGTCCATATCGCGGGCGAGGACGGGCAGCTGGAACCGGTGATAATCCTTTTCGGCATCTGGCTTCCAAAACAACAGAAACCCGCCCGTCGAGCCGCCGCTGGCGCCGATGAGCGAGCCGTCGCCCAGCCACCGCAGCCGCCAGACGACGCCGCCGGTGATGCCGTCGGCCACTTGCTGCTTTTCGAGCTTCTGGGTTTCCCAGTTGAACAAGAGTACGAGCGGCTCGTGCACGGCGCCCAGCGGGTTAGTGGCTTTGTAGAGTCCGCCGGCCGCGAGCCATTTGCTTTCGGGATCGATCGCGAGCGCGCGGATGCCGCCGAAGTCGACTTGCTGGCCGCCTTCGTATGTGTGCAATGCCTTGGCGTCGAACGTGCGCACGAGCTTGCCTGTGGCGACCTCCCATTGATTGAGCACGCCCATGAGATCGCCGCTCAGCAGGAACTGGCCCTGCGGATGAAAGAGCACGCTATACACATTGCGCTCGTGGCCGGGGAACTCGCGCACGAGCTTGCCGTCGGCCAAGTTCCACAGTCGCACGCCGTTGTCGTTCCCGCCGGTGGCGATGAGCGTGCCGTCGGGGCTAACATCAAGCGAGCGAATCCAGCCTTTGTGGGCCTCGATCGAGCGGATCGGCTTGGGCGCTTCGGCGGCCGTTTCCCACCAGGTGAGCTTGCCATCGCAACCGCCGGTGATGAGTTGGGCGCCATCTTTCGAGAAGCCGATCGCTTGCACCCACGTTTCGTGCCCGCCGGTGAAGCTCGTCCGGGCGCCATCGGGCAGCTTGAATCGCTGCACGTTGGCGTCTTCTGCTCCGCAAAACACGAACCGGCCCGCGGGGTCGAACCGGCACACGTTGAGCGGCCGATCGTGCGGCCATTGCGAAACGACGTTGGCCTGCTTCGGGTCGAATCCTGCCGGGGCGGTCATGGCATACTCTCAGGTGAGGAGTGCCGACACTGCTGCCTCGGCCGGGTCGGCAATCGGCATCTTGCGGCCGTCGATCACGAAGGAGCCAGTTGAATCGACGCCGGTCGCTTCGAGGTACGTGTGGAACAGTGCACCGTGATTCACTTCGCCATCGACCACCGCCGTGCCGTCGTCGTTCGTTTTGCCGTACACGTGCCCGCGCGGAATGCGGCAGCCGGCCATGCAGATCGACCAGGCCTTCGACCAGTGGTCGCGGCCTTGGTAGAGGTTGATGTTCGGCGTGCGGCCAAACTCCGAGAGCACGACGATGAGCGTGCTCTCCAGCATGCCGCGATCGGCCAGATCGGCGACGAGGCAAGCAAACGACTTGTCGAACTCGCCGAGCTGTTCGATGTGGAAGTTGAAATTCTCGTTGTGCGTGTCGTAGTTCGAGTGCGTGAGCTGCACGCAGGTGATGCCCTTTTCGAGCAGCCGGCGGGCGAGCAGGCAGTGCCGGCCAAAATCGTATTTGCCGTAGCGATCGGCATCCCGTTCAGGCTCCTTGCTCACATCAAACGCGTCGCGCTGGCGCATCAGCTGCTCGGCCTGTTCGAATGAGTAAGTGAACGCCTCGGTAATGGCCGTGCGGCGCCGGCTGAGAAACTGATCGTTGACATGGCGGCGGAACGTCTGCCGCGCCGCTTCGGAGGATTCGCTGAGCCCATCTGGCCGCACCGTGTTTTGCGGCGGCTTGCCATTGCCGAGTTGTATGCTAGCGAACTTCGGGCCGAGATACGCCGACTCGTTACCGCGCCCACCCGCGCCGCCGGGCGTGACGAGAATGTAGCCGGGCAGCGGACTATCGACTGGCGCGAGGCTCTTGGCCGCAACGGCGCCAATTTCCGGATACTCCGAGGCTGGCGTCTGCCGACGGCCGGTGAACATGAGGTAGCGGCCTTTGCCGTGGTCGTCCTCGCTCGTGTTGACGCCGCGCACGAGGCACAGGTGGTGCATCTGCTTCGCCGTATCTGGCAGCAGTTCAGAGATGTGGATCCCCGGTACCGAGGTGGGAATCGCGCGGAACGGCCCGCCCGTTGCAGTGCCCGGCTTGGGGTCCCAGCTCTCGAGCTGACTGAGGCCGCCAGCCATGTTCACGATGACGACGCGCTTCTGGTCGGCTTGGAGTTGCCCCGCGATGGCCGGTGCGGAGAACACGCCAAGGCCGCCAGCACAGGCGCCCGCGCCGAACGCGGCCATCGAGCCCAAGAACTGTCGCCGGGCGATCTTGTGTTCCGGAGAGTGGCAGGCGTACTTGGCGTTCATGGCGAGGCTCCCCATTCCATTAGTGGTTGAAACGAAACTCAGCGGAGTTCAAAAGTGCCCACACGAGCTCTTGGGCGGCAGCGGCTTTGTCTTGCGCCCGATCCTTGAGGTAGTTCACGATGTCTGCCCGTTCGGCATCAGTCGGCTTGCGCGTGAACACGCTGAGATACAGCTCATCAGCCGCCGCTTGTGGGTCGGGCTGTTTAACGATGCGTTCCGTGACATTGTCGCCGGCCGGCGCGACCCAGCTGTTGACCGAGCCACCGTTGGCGACAAACAACGCTTGATCAGCCGTGGCGAAGAAGTCGCCCTGCGGCTGGCCGGCGGCCGCGCCGTAAAATGCAACGAACGTGCCGATGTTGCCTTTCAGCTTGTCGAACGTGCGTTGCTCAAGCTCCGCCTGACGCGCGGCGAGTTGCGCGGCGTCTTTCTTCTGTGCTTCCGTCAGCGGTTTCGCCTTATCGAGTTCCGCAACTTCCGTTTGCCAGTATCGGTCGTATACACCGGTCACGCGGAAAACGCTCCAACACATTTGCTCCGGCGTGAGCGGCTTGAGCGACGCGATCGTGAAATCGTTGGCCCAGCGCTCGTTGAGTTCTGTGGCTGCCGCCGTAACGGCAGATTGCTTCGTGGCGACATCGGTCTTCGCGGCCGTTAAGGCTGCGATCGCTGCGGTCGCGGCTTGTTCGCGTCGCGCGCGTTCGGCAAGCGCGGCCGCCAGGGCTTCTTGGCTGGCAACGACCGCTTGATCCGCCGCTTGCTGAGCGGCGACCGCAGCGTTGACATTTTTCTCCGCCGCTGCAACGGCCGCTTGAGCGCGGGCCACACACTCTTGCAGCTGGGCGAGCGAATCGGTCAGAACGGCGTTGTCCGGGGCTTTGTGGTGCGCAGCCTCTGTCGTCTTGCAGGCGGCGGCGATCGCATCGACACCGGCACTGCAACGTGCTACCTCGTCCCGCGCAGCTTGAGTCGCCTTCGCGGCGGCCGCTGCGGAATCGGACTTCACTTTCGCTGCTGCTTCTTGTGCCGCAGCAATTGGTAGGTACTCGGCAACGAGTCGTTGCGAGTTCGTTACCCCCGCTTCCTGGGCCGACGCAATTTGTCGGGCCGACACGAGCGACTTGTTGAGCTCGGCGACTTGAGCGATTTTTTTCACTGTGCTTAATCGTCGCTCGAGCGCCGTGAACTTCTCTTTCGAATGGCTCGCTTGTTGTCGCGCGGCAAGCATCGCTGCTTCGGCTTCTTGCAGCGATTTCACGAGCGGCGTCACCTTCTGCAAAGCAGCATCGACGGGCGGTTTGGTCTTCTGCCAAGCGTCGGTCGTCGGTGCGACGGCAGCCGTCTTTTCGTCGGCAGCTTTCGCGAGCGCTGCCGCCTCGGTCGATAGTTGCTGGGCCTTGGCCGCAATCTTCTGCGCAGCGTCGGCAAGTTCCTTGTCGGCGGGCAGCGCCTTCACTGCCGCCTGGGCTGCGGTGGCTGCTTGTTCGACGGGCGAGGCGACGCCTTTCTTCGCGGCCAGCTGGGCCGCCGCATCGGCAGCAGCCTTCGTCGCATCATCCATTTTCTTCTTCGCGTCGGCGTATTGCGTTTTCGCCGCGTCGAGTTCCGCGGCCGGCGGCATCGTGTTCGATTCCACCTTCTCCCAGGCTTCCGCCGCCTTCTCGTATGCTTGCGAGGCGTCGTCGGCTGCTAATTTCGCTGCTGCCTCGTCCGCTTCCAATTGCTCGATTTGTTTCGCCGCTTGGCCACCCGCCGCGACCGTATCCGCCGGCGGGTCGAACGAGCGCTGATACGCCGCCGTCAGCGTAAGCTCGCGCAGGAATGCCCGCATATCGAACTTCATGGCTGCGATTTGTTCACCGAGCAAATGCAGGAGCTCCGGATTCGATGGAGGATTGTCCGGGTTCTGCATATCAACCGGGTGCACCAGCCCGCGGCCGAACATAATGGCCCACAGTCGATTCGCGATGTTCCGATTGAACGCCTCGTTCGAACCATTTGTGGCCAGTTCAGCGAGTTTCTCGCGGTAGCTGAACTTCGGAATCGACTTCACATTGTCGCCAGGGGCGACTTGATATTCCTCGCCCGGCAGATAGAACGGCTCGTCAATCATCAAGCCGCCGGGAACGCGCGCCGCCGTGCGTCGGGGCACGTGCAGGAACACTGACTGAAAGTTAACGTTAGTGCCCGAATGTTCGGCCTGCACGACGATCTGCTTTTCGCCCTGCTTGAGCGTCAACGCGTAGCCTGGCTGCAAGAATGCGAACAGCCCTTGGTAATCAGATTGCAAATACGCATTCACCAGCGGATGGTCATGGCACTGGGCACATTGCATATCGCGGCCGAAAAAGATTCGGCCAATGTCACGCGTGAGCATGTTCGGATCCGAACCGCGGTCCAGTGTGAACCGCGCCGGCGCTCGCTTCGCCGGATCAGCGCCGTCGGCCGTAAGAATCTCTCTTGCCACAGCGTTCCACGGCTTGTTCTCGCGCACCGATTGTAGTAGCCAGGCTTGCCACTCGTCGGTCGAAACGTTCGTGTTCGGCCGGCGTTCCATGAGGATTAAATCAAGCGTTTGCGCGAAGTGTCTCGCGAAGTGCGGCGATGCGAGCAAGCGATCGACTAGCTGGATGCGTTTGTCGGGCGAGCTTTCTGCGAGAAACGCACGGGCCTCATCGGCTGTGGGTGGCATCCCGGCCACGTCGAGCGACGCGCGGCGCAAGAACTCGGCATCCGTCGCCATGCTGGCGGTCACTCCACCGGCGGGCGCGAGAAGCTTGTCGACAAGGGAATGCAGCGGCTCACTCTCGGCCGACGCGTTCGACACGCACGCCAGCAGAGCCACGACAACCGAACAACGGAGAGCGGCAAACGCGCGCATGCGCTCGTCACCCCGGGTGTGGTAGGAGCCCGCAGACTTGGGGGAGACGGCCCACCAACCGTCCTGCCGCGGGCTGTAACCGTGCGGTTACGACATTGTTAGAGCGGCGGATGTAGCGAAAGTCAACACATTTTGTGACTTTTTGGCGCATCGCGTGCGATATTGGCCCACTTGCGCGGGTGGGATCGCGTCGACTGGTTAAGACTGTCAAGCGAGGCAAACCATGCGCCCCAATGCCGCTGCATGTCGGGCCAGCGTCAACGCGATTTCAGCCGCTGGGGGGAGTGTTCTCTCTACACGCGCAGGAATATCCGCTTCCTGTATAGCAAGTAGAGCAGCAGCCATTTGAGAACCACGATGGCCGTTGCCCACAAGAGAAGTTGATAGTCGCCCGCGCGCCGCAATGCGCCGCCGAAGAGAAACTTTGCGGCGTAGTCGAAATCAATCACACGGACGATGAGATAAATCAAGATCGAGTTGCTGCCGATGACGATGAACGGGAAGGCCCAGCGACGCCAGTGCCACACGTCGATGATGAGATAGAACAGGGACAACAGCAGCAGGCTCAGCCCCGCACACTGCAGCACGAACGAACTTGTCCACAAGTTCTTGTTGATGTGGAATTCGAGATTCCACAATTGGGCGAGCCCCAAGCACACGGCGCCGGCAATGATCATTCCGCCAGCCTTCAGGTAACCGCCGAGGCGTTCGTCTTTAAGCCACTGACCAGTAACCGCGCCGAAGAGCGCGGTCCCGATCGCCGGCACTGTGGCCAGCAACCCTTCTGGGTCGCGATCGCCGCGATACAGTTTGCCCGGAATCAACATGCGATCGATGTAATCGGTGAGCGTGTGACCGGGTGTGAGGTCATGGGCGCCAAATTCCGGCACCGGGATGAAACGCAGGGCGGCCCAGTAACCCACGAGCAAGCCCACGATCCACAAAATCTGGCCGCGCACTGAAGCGTTCAACACGATCAATGCCGCGAATAAGTAGGCCAGGCCGATCCGCCCTAGCACGCTCGGATATCGCATGTTCGTGAAGTCCAATCGCAGCAGTCCGTTGTAAATCATGCCGAGCAGCACGAGCATCAGGCCGCGCATAATGACGTGTCGATAAAGTTGGCCGCGCGTGTCGCCGCGTTCGATCCGTCGTTCAAATGAAAACGGCATCGCGACGCCCGCCATAAATAGGAACAGCGGAAAGATGAGGTCATAAAGCGCGAAGCCGTCCCACTCAGGATGCTCCAACTGATCCCCGAACCACACTAGCCATGCCCAGCCGGTCAGTACAGCGGCAGCTTTCACAATCCCCTCGCCGCCCATGATCCAGAACATGTCGAAGCCGCGGAGCGCGTCGAGGCTTAGCAGCCGCCGGCTCGGCGCGGCGACTTCAATCGGCGCCGCGTGACTCAGATCGAGATTGCCTGTTCCCATTTCAACGCCCTTACCGCCCCACGTTCTCCGCCACTTTGCGCAGAAGTCATCTTACTGCGAACTCAGGGCGAAATCGAATGGAATATGGCCGTTCGACCTGACAGCGTTCCGGTGGGATCGTCCTGAAGCGAATGACACCGCCCAACGTGCGTCACGCCGCGCGGCGCCGCCAGAGCGAGTGCTTTGCGATCACTTGTGGCGCCTCCTCATTGAACGTCCGATTCGCCAGAAAAACGTCACCAGCACCGCAGCGCCGAATCCGACGCAGCGTCCCATTCGAACGTCGAAACAAAACACCTGAAACCCGACCTAATTCCCCGCCCCAAACACCACCGGCAACACCTTCCAACAAAACAGCGTCACCACCGTCGCGCAAACCAAATTCAGCACGAACCCCGCCCGCACCATTTGCCCAATGCGTACATATCCCGTGCCATAGGCAATCGCGTTCGGCGGCGTCCCTACCGGCATCATGAACGCGAGATTATTGGCGAACGTCGCCGGAAACATCAGCACGATCGGATCCAACCCATTCGCTTTTGCCGTCGCCGCGAGGATCGGCATCAGAATGCTCGCCGTTGCCGTGTTGCTAGTGAACTCCGACAGGAACGTCGCTGAGAAACAAATGACCGCCGTCGTTGCCAGCACGTTCCAATCCTTCATGCCTTGCACCTGATCGCCGACCAATTTCGATAACCCCGACACTTCAAACGCATCGGCAATTGCGATCCCGCCGCCAAACAGAATGAGTATGCCCCACGGAATGGCAGCCGCCGTCGGCCAATCGAGCAAGTGCTCGCCCGCCTTCCCCGTGCCGCTGGGAATCAGAAACAGCGCGAGCGTTGCCGCAATCGCCACCGTCATGTCGCCTTCGCCATTCTTAAACACCCCAATCAACTCTGCCCAACCGCCGAAAGGAATGTCGCGCGTAATCCAGGCCAGGCACGCTAGTCCAAAGACCACCAACGTCCGCTTCTGTGGCCTCGTCCACGGTTCGTTAGTGCTCAAATCGAGGTCCGTCGCCTGGTTCAACCGAAACGTAAGCAGCACCCAGGCCGCTATCAGCAAGATCACCGCCAGCGGCACACCGAACAACATCCACTGATAAAATGGCACAAATTTCCCCGTCGCGCTATGATACGCCGCCACGAACACGCCATTCGGCGGCGTGCCGATCGGCGTCGCAATGCCGCCGATGCTCGCCGCATAGGCCACGCCCAACACCAGCGGTGTCGCCAGTTTCCCCGTGCGGTCGCGCTCCACGATCGCCATCGCCACCGGCAACATCATGAGCGCGATCGCCGTATTCGAAATCCACATGCTAATGAGTGCCGTCGCGGCCATAATTCCGAGCACAATTCTCCGCCCGCTCGTGCCGCCGATGAACGCCACCGTCGCATGCGCAATCCGGCGATGTGCTTCCCACCGCTCCGCCGCCTTCGACAACATGAACCCGCCCATGAACAGCAAAATGGTCGGGTGGCCGTACGCCCCCGCCGCCGCCCGTTCGCTCAGCACACCCGTGAGCGGAAACGCCACCAGCGGCACTAGCGAAGTCGCCGATAACGGCAACGCCTCGAACATCCACCAGCAAGCGCACAGCGCCGTAATGGACGCCGTCCAACATTGCGCCGGCGCCGCCTCCGCCTGCCGCATCCCCGCAAAGACCGCCGCCCCGACAACGACTCCGCCCACCAGTGTCACATACCGAAGATGCATAGGACTCCCAACGCGCTCTACAAATTCCACGAACAGCCAAGCGATCGAGCCCGCGCCAACTCGGAGCGCGCAGCGCAAGCAACACAGGGGCGTGCCGATGCATGTGCCTAATAAGCGTCACCGGCCACGCGCCCATCAGCCGCCGGGCGCGAGCCCGCGGTTTGTAGCTGTCCACCCAGTCGGGCCGCCTCCGTGGGATCCATTCCCAGATTATTTGCCCACACCAGTCACGAGAAGTGCGCTGCGCAGCAAAACGGTCGGTGGCTATTTTTTATAATGGACACGCGTACAAAAACATGCTAACATCTTCACACGCAAAGTCCCGCCAGCGTTTGTTCTTTGAAAACCCGAACCCAACCCACAGCGCCAACGATGTGCCGGCTCACGCGGCGTGCATTGCGAGTGAACGCTGCGAAACAAGTTGGCGTCGCACGCCCGTTTGAGTAAATAGCAAAAACGCTAGCGGAACCCGTATTACGTCGCGACGCACTTGTATAGGCGATTTTTGAATTCATTCGTCGCCCGTCCCGCGGCAATTTTGCAATAAAAAATCGATTTGCACGCGTAGGCAAAATTCAATCCGCGCAGCTTTCGAGCCAGGATCGCGCCAGTGCGCACGACAATGCTTAGCGGACAGGCAGTTTTCACTTCGCCATGGCCGCCGGCTTTTCCGGTTTCCGACGCGACTTGAGTTCCCGTGCCCGCAACTTGTTCCCGTGCGCCTGCGGCGATGTATCGCCCTCATACAACGGAATCGCTTCGTCGAACTTCTGTTGCGCCTCGAGTGCCCGGCCGAGGTTGTACCTGGCCCCGGCCGCCCACGGCGAATCCTTAGCCGCCAACTCCGGCCGCGCGAACCACTGCGCCGCAACCGCGGGTTTGCCATCGTCAAACGACATCAGCCCGATCCAGTAGGTGGCATTGAGTTTGGCGCCAGCCTCCACCCGCTGCTTGCCCGGCAGCGTCGAGGAATTGATGTCTCGATCCGGCGGCCGCACGTTCTTGCTCATGTACAGCCGCGTCGCCTCCTCGTGGTCATTGATCTCTTCGCTCGCCGGCGTGGGCGGTGCGATTTGCCGACCCTGGAACTGCCGCATCCGCGCTTTCCACAATGTCGGTCGCACGGCAAAAGGCTCAAAGTCGAGCGCCCACGTCTCGCGGGCTTCTTTGCCGAGCGTCAGCTGATCACGCAGCGTGCGAAACGGAACGTCCCAAAGACCAACCGCCGCGATTCCCGGCACTGCTTTAACGGCGTCGGCAATCTCGGAAGGAATCACCGAGAACACCGCATGCTCCTCGCCCGATAGGCTGCCCTCGAGCTGGTTCGCCCGTTTAGTGAGCTCGAACGGATCAGCCACAACATAGGCTGTGGCCTGCTTGGCAACGTCGGCCGTAAGCGGATACGGAGCGCCTTCGAGGTCCATCTTCCTCAGCAAGCCGTCGTCCTTAGTGACCTGCTCCAGCGTGGCTATACCCTTGCCGTCCGGCCCCGCAATCGGCAGCCCCAATCGCGGGTCAAACAAATACAACTGTTTGTTCGAAACCAATGCCGCCAGCCAATATGTGCCGGGCGATTTTCCAGCCGCGTCTGCCGCCAGCGGAATCGCCAGCATCACCACGGGTAATGCCTGCTGCCGACACAGCCCCGCGAAAACCCACGCCCGCTGCTCTGCCGTCCCGCGCCCGAACGCCAACGCATGCCACGGGCGATACGGCATCGCACCCGCATCAGGTTCGAGCTGAATGTTGCGAACGGTCCAGTCGAAGAGCCCACTCGCCCGGCCCACCTCATCGAGCGCGTCGCCATGAGCCCACCGCGTAATATCACGCAGCCAGATCGCTTCCTGGATCAGCCGGGTTTCATGCGGTGCAAAGGAATTCGCTGCCAGCGCCGGGGCCGTCAACAGTGGTTTGAGATTGGAATCGTCGAGCAGCGTCTTCGGCAACGAGTCGATCAGCGCATCGCGCTTCCACTTTGTCGCCGGATTGGCCTGACGGACCCACTGATTCAGCCACGCTGCAATCTGCATCATCACGACGTCATCCGGCGCCGGCTCCCAACCCAGGGCCGGAAACCGGTTGTTGATGTAAACCGTGAGTTTCTCGTTAATATCTTTCAGCCGCGTGTCGACATTTCGCCAAATCTCGATCTTCGCTGGAAACACCACCGGTTGATTGAGGCTCGCTTCGAGCAGCAGCGTATTTTCATCCACCACTTGAGCAATCTTGAGGTTCATCGCCTTTTGAACCGAAAGGCCCGACGCGAAACTATCTGGATCAACTGTTTGATCTTGCAGCACGTAGAACTTCAAAATGTCGCCTGGCTGCACCAGCAGCGAACGGAAGCGGCCATTGTTCGCGGGAACATGAATGATGTTGATCGGCCCGTCTGGGATCTTCGGATTCGAGACACATACGGCGTACACATCCTGGTTGTCGCCGCTCTTCCGCGAGTCGAGCACGACAACCGGCGGCCGTAGCTCGGTATCGATCGCCGCCGGCAAATCGCTAAGCTGGTTTGCGGCCGCTTTGAGAATCGCGTCCGCTTTGCCAACGCCGCGATTGTCCTGCTGTTGCTGTGCCGACTTGATGGTAGACACCTTCGTCCCGCGCGGGCAGCCGCGATACAACACGATTGCGACTGCAATCAGAGCAACGATCGGCAGCAGGCGTCGCCAACGACTCTCAAACATGCTCAGTTCGTCGCTCCCACTGGCGGAGCAAGCTGATTCGCGACCTGGCGAATCTCGAGCAACCGCCGAATCATTCCCGGAAACTCCGCGAGAGGGATCATATTGGGGCCATCGCTTGGTGAGCGGTCTGGGTCCGGATGGGTCTCACAGAACAGCCCGTCAGCCCCGATCGCCATGGCCGCCCGCGCGAGCGGTTCGACCATCGCGCGGTTGCCGCCGGTGGCCCCGCCAAGGCCCCCTGGTTCCTGTACGCTGTGAGTGGCGTCAAAGATCACCGGCACGCCGAGCGATTGCATCTGCGGAATCGATCGCATGTCGTTCACGAGGCGGCCATAGCCAAAAAAGGTGCCCCGTTCGCCCAGCAAAATGTTCTGGCAACTTGCGCCCGCGAGCTTCCCGACGACATGTCGCATGTCGGTGGGTGCCATGAATTGGCCCTTCTTCACATGCACCGCCCGACCCGTTTGGGCAGCTGCGATGAGCAAGTCGGTTTGCCGAGCCAAAAACGCCGGTATCTGTAGGAGAGCACAAACCTTCCCCACGGCGGCCGCCTGGTGGGACTCGTGAATGTCGGTCGTCACGGGCAGCCCGGTCGCGGCGGTAACTTCAGACAGGACTCTCAGACCCTCCGCGAGGCCGGCGCCACGAAACGCGGTGTTGCTGGTGCGGTTTGCCTTGTCAAACGACGCTTTGAACACCAGCTGCACCGGCAAGTCGCGAGTGGCTGCGGCCAACGTCTCGGCGATCGATAGCGTCAGCTCTTCGCTCTCGATGACGCACGGGCCGGCAATGACCAGCAGCTTCTGGCCGCGACCACACTGGTAAGCACCGATTTGGGCAGGATTATTCGGCAATCGAAGACTCACGAAATCGCAATACTAACTTCGCCAGACCGGTCAAACGGCGGCACAGTGTTTGGGAGTGTTGAAGCCCAACCGCCTCGCAGTGCCGGGCGACACAAGCAGCTTCAACTGCCCAGGCCTGACCTCAACTTGCACCGGCAACATGCCGGCGAAGTCGCCGTCAACCTGGTACGCGACTGGCCGCGTGCCGGTCGGCTCGAGCCGAAAGCGGGCCACCTGTCGCAAGCCGGCATCCGGCAGATCGAGGTGCACTCGCCGCACGATGTGCCACAAATAGCGGGCCGCGTTCCACAGGCTGCCACGCTCAAACGTGCACACGTCCAGCCGGCCATCGGCCCCATCGGCATCGGCCGCGATCGGCAACATCAACGCGTACAACGGCAAGTTGAAGCCGAACAGCCATCGGCACAGCGTCGGCTCATCCGCCGCAACAGCCGTGTCGTTCCAGTATACCCGCATCGGCGGAAACTCGTAACTCCGTATCGTCCGCAGCGTCGGCAGGAAATAGGCTGCCCGGCTGATGTTGCCGCGACGGCTCTCATGGAGCGTTCGCACGACTTCCGCGTCGAATCCCGCGCTCAGCATGAGCAAGAATGGCTTACCGTTCGCATACCCAAGATCCAACTCGACAACGACTCCGTGGTCGATTACGTCCAACACGGCTGCCGGGTCGGTCGTCTGCCGTACGTACCGGCCCAACAAGTTTTCCGTGCCCATTGGTACGACGAGCAGCGGTACAGCAAGTGGTACGTGAGTGCGAACGACCGCGGCTGTGCCGTCACCGCCGACCGCGAGCGCAGCCCGCAGCTGGCCGGAGGCATGTGTGCTCGCGGCCAAGTCAACAAGATCTGCCAGGCTGGTTGTGAACTCAACCTGATAACCTGCGAGTCGCAATGTGTTGGCAATCTCGTCCACGGCCGCGCGGCGCGCTCGCAATCCGGCCCGCGGGTTCATGCTGATTAGCACCGTGCGAGCGATATCTGGGAGACAATACGCCTGTCTTGATAGCGATGGTTGCGTCTCAGCTTGAGAGGCCTGCTTCATGTCGGCGAAAACGAAGTGGCAAGTTACGCGAAAAGCTTGTGCGCGGCTGTGGCGACGAAACTCATTGTAGCATCGTCACTTATGGCAACGTAGATGAACGCTACGTCTCAAACTGATGCGCAGTGCTAGGGAAGCTTCCGGCAACCGCGTACGTCTACGAATTGTAGTACTTCGCCGCAATCTCGATCCACGATGCCGCAGCTTGGGGCAGCCTTGAAGCATCGTTACTGGCGAAAATCCCCCTTAATTGACTTTAATACGGCGCAGTTTGTCTCACGCTAACTGCTGATAAGGAAAAGGTTTGCGAAAAACAAGTCACCGACTGACTGAATTTGGCCGAACGACATTGGCACTTCAGATGCTTTTGGTCGTCACGTCGTTGGCGATCCCTGGCCGGACCGCTGATGGCGTATGTTTGCTGGCCCGCGGGGCCTCGAATGCGAATTGGCGTAGCGGTTGCCTTGCCCCTGACCGCTAGGCCGAGTCAATTTTGTGATTGGCTCATTCGAGGCCCGCTTTTTTTTGCGCCCACCGATTATTCTACAGCTGGAATACGAGCGTGTCGCGCAAGAAGAAAGCGTGGCCGGGGACAAGCCCGCGGCCGCGCTTGGTGCAATTCCGCTTGCCGGCGGTGGTCATTCTAGACCAAATTCTTCCGAACCGCCCACACGGCCGCTTGCGTGCGGTCTGAGACGCCGACTTTACGAAGGATGTGCTGGACGTGTTCCTTCACCGTCTCATAGCTGATGCCTAACGACTGAGCGATTTCCTTGTTTGTGAGGCCGAAGGCGAGCTGCTTCAGGACCTCACCTTCGCGCTTGGTGAGGGGGACGTCGCCGTTCGACCCGTTCCGCGGGGCGGCCAGGGCGCCGGTAACACGGCGGAGCTCGTCACGAGACCAGATGGTTTCGCCAGAGGCCGCGGTCTTAATCGCAGTTATGATCTCTTCTCGGGAAGCACTCTTTAGCAGATAGCCGGCGGCTCCGAGGGCCACGGCACGGGCAACATAGGTGGGGTTGTCAAACGAGCTGAACATGATGACCGGCACATTGGGCAGGTCAAGCTTGATGCGAGCCAAGCAATTGAGTCCGTCGCACTCCGGCATCCGGACATCGAGCAGCATGAGATCTGGCCGGTGCTTGTTGGCCACTTTAAAGGCGCTGTTTCCGTCGGCGGCTTCCGCAACGACCTGGATGTCGGAGCCGGTGAGCAAGGTCTTGAGGCCGGCGCGGACTACTTCATGGTCGTCGGCAATTATGATACTGATGGTCATGGAATCCAAACTCCCGTCGGCGCTCGACGCCGCGTGAAAGAGGCCTAAATTCCCGGGGATTTTACTTATTCGCTGCGAACGTCCAGTTGCCGGCTAGACGTTTAGAAAACGAGTGTCAGGCAAGGCCTGCTCCTGTCACCGGGAAACAGAACTGGGCTCGGGGTGATGCACCCCTAACGAGACGCCAAAATCCCGCCGCTCGTATGTAACCCGAGCCCCTTAGTTGGTTGTAGCTATTTCAATCGTAGATTAGCTGTCATAGTCTTCAACGGGGGTGTACCACCTCCCTACGACGGGACACCCCCCATTCCCCGCATGGGGATCGCCCCCAAAAGTGAAAAAATGCCGGGAAATAATGCTAAACCAGTTTCAAGTCATGGGTTACGAGTACTACCCAATGTGTGGAATGCCGAATCCCCCCTGTGGAAAAACTTCCAAAAAATGACCTGGAAAGGAAAGAATTTGCGTCCGGTTTTCCACATATCGCGTCCCAAATCGGAAGGGGGCACAATCAATTTGCCAGTCGAGGCGCGGGGCAACGGACAAGAGGGAGGATTTTTACCCCGGGCCGGCTGCCAGTTGAAGCAAGCTCATTCAGGCATTGGGAGGGGGAATTTAGCCAAGCCTCGAAGCAGCAGCTGCCGGCCAAAACCGGCGATTTTTCGTGCTGCGCTCATATCCCCATTGCCACTGATGTGTGACGTTCGATCGAGCCGACACGGCGGAATGTCATCGTGGATTTTGAGATGCCGTGCATGCTGAATGGTGTGTCACAGGCCGCCACAGTCAGATGTCGGCCTACGACAAACTCGGCCCCGAGCGACCACAGTTGAAAGCTTGGTTACCGGCGAATCCCCCGCGCTGTTGACGCCGGTTTCGCTGTCGTGTGCCGGTGCTATCGTGCACGCGAATAGCGCCATCGCGAGCAAAGTTTCTGTATTGCGAACACTCAGCTTTACACATTCACAGCGATGTCGCATACTCACTCCCCGCGTCGTTACGCATCATGCGAACAGAACCGGCTGCAGGGAGGAACGAGGCTCGATGACGCTGCTATCGATGAATGAGATCACGACGTTTCGTTGGTCTTTCGAGGAAGACATCGAGAACTATCAGCAGGCCGGGTATAACGCGGTTGGTGTCTGGAGACAAAAACTCACCGACGGTGACGAGGACGCGGCGATCGATTTGCTCGCCGAGAGTGGCCTCGAAGTATCGCACTTGAGTTGGGCGGGCGGATTCACCGGCAGCGACGGTCGCGGCTTGGCCGACAGCATTGAAGATGCTCATGTGGCGCTGCGGCTGGCGGCTGATATGCGTGCTCACTCGCTCGTGATCTACTCCGGCGGCCGCAACAATCATACGTTTCGCCACGCCAGGCGGCTGTTGCGAATGGCGCTCGATGAATTGCTGCCGCTGGCCGAACTGGTGGAAGTGCCACTAGCGATCGAGCCAATGCAATCGGCGTGTGCCGCAGACTGGACGTTTCTAACCGACCTCGATGCCGTGTGGTCGCTCATTGAAGAGTTCGACAACCCCTACCTGAAGATCGTCTACGACACGTACCATTTTCCGATCAGCGGGTGGCACGAAGAGGAACTGCGCAGGCTTGCGCCTCACATTGGCATCGTGCACTTGAGCGATCGGCGCAAGGGGCCGAGTGTCGAGCAGGAGCGTTGCCCTTTAGGGCGCGGCTGTGTACCTTTGGGCGAAGTGATTTCGACTTTGCAGGACGCCGGTTACGCCGGTCCGTTTGACGTGAAGCTGATGGGTTCCGAGTGCGAAGGGATCGACTATTGGGAACTCCTCGAGCAGTCGCAGGCGGCCTTTGGTGAAGCGGCGCTATCTCCAGCCCACCGTTCATTGGCATGACGGATTCGTCACCGCTTCGCATCAACGCGCAGATCTTGATTCCTCGCCAGGAACTGCGCTTCAGCTTCGTGCGAAGTTCGGGTCCGGGCGGCCAAAACGTCAACAAAGTGTCGTCGAAGGCTGTGTTGCGTTGGTCCGCCAAGGCGACTGTGGCGCTTCCAGAAGCCGTCCATGCGCGGCTCTTGCAGCAATGCGCCAGGCGGCTGACCGACCGGGGTGAGCTAGTAATAACCAGCCAAAGATATCGAGATCAGGGGCGGAATATTGAGGACTGCCTCGAAAAGCTCCGCAGTTTGATCGTGTCGGCGGCCACCGTACCGAAGAAGCGCAAACAGACGCGAGTCCCCAAAGGCGCTCGAGAAGAACGTTTGAAGCAGAAGCGAGCGGTTGCGGAGAAGAAAACGCGGCGCCGAATAGCGCCGCACGATGACTAAGCGGAAATTTGCCGGGGCACCTCGATTGTGAGGCGTTGGTTAATCTTTGGTCGTTGTCGCGGAATCTGCGATTTGTTGGGTACATGAGTTGCTGTTTTGAGCACACATCTAGCCCGGGAAGAATGTTTCATACGCGTCTGGAATCGTTAGGTCGACGCGGTATATTGAGGGGGCTTCTCCGCGAGCGTGTCATTGTTTGAATCCTTATCCTAGCGCTCAAGCAACAATTCGGTACGTACTACGCAGGTTGTCTTCTTTCTTTTGTGTAATGGGGGCTGATTGACGCGGGCCGTTGCGTAGCGGCCGCGAACACTCGAAATCTCAGGCGAACCTTGAATGGGTCGGGCTATGAATACTATGCGCGAATCGAACGCCTCCACGGCGTGCATGGAGCATCAGATCTTTGAACACATCAAGCAGGCGCTGTTAGTGACGCTGAACTGGCAGGCGCCTGCGGTCAGCATGCCGCGGAAGCTGTCGAGCTTGCAGTTTACGATGAAGTCTTTCCAGCGGCATTTTGAACGGGTAATGAGCATCGAGGAAGACGGCGGCTTCATGGCGGAGTCGGTGGAGATGAAGCCGCACTTGCAGGACCGTGTCGACCAATTGGAAGCGGACCATGCGTGTATTCGGGAGCGAATTGGGCGCATTGTGGTCGAACTCGATGACATCAAGGAGTGGGAAGAACCGCGATTCGAGCAGGTGTGCTGTGGTTTGCGCTCGCTGATCGGCGACGTTGACCGGCACAACGCGGCGGAGATTGAGCTGCTGCAGGAGTCGATGCTGGCGGAAGAAGGTGGGGAGGGGTGACGCCAGCTCGCTGGTAGCCGGATGTAGGACAGACAATTCTGTCCGTCTGAAAAAAGTGCTGCTGCAGCTTAGTTTTTGATAAAGTTGATACGGGGACGGACAGCAATGTCCGTCCTACTTTTTGCGCGGATGGATAATAGATATGGGTGAAGGTTGTGGCGGTTGGTGTGGCATGGCCGCCACCGCTAAAGGGAAGCGGGTTTGGCGGTGGCCAGTTGGTTGTGCTAGCGACGCGACTTTGACCAGGGGTGAATTACATTTTTGCAAACTCAGATTGTAAATGTTCACTGCTGGCAGTGTACAGGAGAGGCGCTGCCAGCTTGGGAAATGCCGCGAAATATCGGTGATTGACGATTTCGATGGAATTCGTCGCACCCTGGCACGTTACGTGCGTAGTAAGAACTGCATGGCCATCCGGATGGTGGCCAAAGATGGCTAGGTAAGGATCAGCCATCGCTGCATGGGAGGATTCGACCCCCTCGGTCGACGCAGCCTTCTAAGTTCTCTTCATCACCAACTAAGGGAGTGTCAGATGTTGGTCTTAACACGGAAGTACCAGGAAAAAATCCGCATTGGCGATAATATCACCATCACGATTTTGCGGATGAAAGGCAAAGCGGTTCGGCTGGGCATTGAAGCGCCCGAGAATGTGCCGGTGGTTCGCGGCGAGTTGAGCTTCGAAACGGAAGCTGATAGCGAAAAAGTGGAAGCGGCGACGTTAGCCGAAGCGAGTGACGGCGCGTCGGCTCGTGATGGCCGCACGATTGCTCGGAGCGTGGAGTCGGCGGCCGATTGGTCATCTAACTCGAATCCCGACAGTGATTCCCGCTCAAGCAAGCCGACGGTGAAATTTCAACGCGTGTCGCGCGAGAAGATTGCCGAAATGCTGCCGGGGTTAAGTAGCGGTGCTGCACCTTTGCGGGCGATAATGCAGCGTTGAGTGCATCGCGCCAGGGAGGGCGGTTGTTTTGCTGCTCCGGTCATGGGTGGTTCGTGGAACGCTCGACCAGCGCCTCGCGGCTAAACGCGCGGGCGGTATCTGCGGAAGTGTTGATCCGCTGAGAACTGGAATTCGGAAGGTCGTGGTTCACCTGGCTGGTGTTGCCGTCGGTGGCTCCACGGCGGTCCGCTCGGCGACGGCGTTGTGGTAGCTGGCCGGGAACTCTTGGAGTTCGGCGAGCTGCTCGAACAGGATGCGGCGGACTTCGAGCACACTTTGCGGATGACGATGCACGTTCATGTGAGCCGCTGAGACCACGATTTGTGACTCCAGTCCCGGCGTGTTATCGAGACGGGCGCTGGTGAGCGCAACAACGCCATCGCCGTCGCCCACGAGGTACTTTTTGACTCCCGGATTGGGGTCGTGGCCGACGACGTTGTGGTACGTGACCCACGGGCCGGGCGCGGCTGTGAGGAGCGTGGGGAGCACGGTCGAGCTGGGCGAGAGCGAATCGATGCTGGTTCTGATGTCGATGGGTGCGTCGGCCCTGAAGAAGTTCTTATTTTGGGCGACAAGTTCGTCCTGTCGCTCGAGCATTTTTTGGGGCAGTGAAATGATCTTGCTGCCGGCCCAGCGGGTGATGTCGTTCGAGAACGGGCTGCCGCGGTGTGGCGTGCCGAGCGTGATCACGCGGCGGACGGAGGGGTTTGGTCGGAAGTAGAACATCGTGGCGAGCGCCCGCTTGGTCTCGGGATCGGCTTGCAATTCAGCGAACGGGTGATCGCTCATCGTGTGCCAGAACGCGTCGGTGCTTTCGACGGTCTGCAGCTTGGAAATCAGGCCACCCATGCTGTGGCCAACGAGCACCATCTCATCAAGCGCTGGGTACGCGCGCGTCGGATCGACTTCGCGGCGCATCGTGGCCAGGTCTTCGCGCATTTGAGTAGCGCTGATCCAGAACGGCTGGCCCGTGGGGTAGAGATAAAACCAGAACTGGTAATGGTTGCGCACCAGGGGGTCGCTGCGGAGGTCGTTGTACATTTCCATCCACGTGATGGGGCTCGACCAGAGCCCGTGGACCATGACCACAGGCATCTTCGTCGAGTCAAACGGCTCGAGCATGTAGAGGCCTTGCAGCTTCTTCACTTCGCCGGGGTGCAGCAGGCCAGCGGTGGAGATGTCTTTCTGAGCGAACTGCGGCTGGCTGAGGAAGTACGCGAGCGGCGTACTGAGGTCGGCTTCGAGCGGCACATCGCGATTGGCGACCGCGATCGCCTGGCGGTCGAGGGGGTCGTAGAGCTCGAGGACGAAGTGAGGCGCGGTGGGATCGGTGAGTGCCGGCGTGTTTTGGGCCGCGAGCGTGGGCAACGTCACCGCGGCATCGAGCGGCCCGGTTGGGCGTTCGACTCGCAGGAATGCCGTGAGCGGGAAGCACACATTCGGCGGGTAGAAATGCTCGGCGACGCTGGCGTCGTCATGCTTGCGGCGCACCGCGATGAGCGGAACACCGAGGCCGTAGGTGTGATAGTGATTGGGTAGCCCCTGGATCTTGAAGTCATTGACGAACTCCAGGCGGTCGATGTCGTCCTCGTGCCAGCCGGCACTATGCATCGTCACTTGGAACGAGCAGGTATTATTGGCGGTGGCGATGGTGCGAGACATTCCGGGCCGGATTTCGCCCTCGCGGCGCACCTGGCGAAGCACGCCTTCGAGGGCCTGATTGTAGAGATCGCTCGCGCCGCGGAACTGGGGATCGTACGGGTTGAGTGCGACCGTGGGGCTGCCGATGGCGGCGCCGAGATCGGGTTCGAACAAGTAGCGGTAAGCGTGGATGAGCGCCGTGCCGTAGAACTGCAGCGCCCGTTGGCGATGAATCTTTTCCGCTTGCGTCGCAGTGATGTAGGCGATTTCGGCCATCGCGTATTCATGCTCGCGATTGGGCTCGCGGCGCTGAATGTCTTCCAAGCGGGCAAGCAGCGCTGCTCGATCGCCTTTGAGTTCGTCCTCAAGGTCGTAGCGGCGGAGGAGCTGGATCGTGCGATCGGTTGGCCGCGGACCGTTCGCGGATACCAGGTTCAGCGTGCCGGCGAGGGGGTTGCGGGGCGTGTCGCGGACTTTCACCCATTGCGGTCCCGAGCTGCAGCCGACGGCAAGGCAGCAGGCAACGCACGTCGCAAGCGCGGCGGTGGCCGAGCGGAGGCGTGGCGTTGATCGACGGGCAAGGCGCATGGGCGAAAAGTTGCCAGGCGCGCGGCAGCACATGCAACGGCGTCGTGACGCGCGCAAAACAGATTGCCAGACAAGGTTCCAGCGCGAGGCTGGGGGCGCGAAGAATAGAAAACGCCGGGAATTAGAGCAATGTGGACGGCGCTGCTAGCGAAGATTCCGATCCCGAAAAAGACATCAGGCCGCCGTCGCAACAATGGGCACGCGACGGACGGCCTGACGTGGGCGGAGTTAGTTGGGATGGATCAAGAATTAATGGCGAGACCTCCTGCTATCAAGGCGAATAATTAAGTCACTAAGTGACGCCCAACTGCCTCCGCTGGCAGGGTATGAAGTACGGTGATCGGGCTCGCTGTCGCGACGCTCGGGTCGAGCTCGATAGCTAGTGTTTCGTGGCAGTGGCCATCGTGATCGTGGTCATTCGCGGGGCGGAACTCGCGGGCGGCTTGGTCGAGCTCGCCGCGGAGGATGCGCACATTACGCGGGGCTTCGAGGGCTAGCGTGACTCGGTTGCCCGCGATGCGCCGGATTTCCAAAACGATGTCATCTCCAACGTGAATCCGTTCACCAACTTTACGACTCAGCACCAACATTTCTGAACTCCTTGTCTATTCGATCGCGTGGCGACATCGGCCATTGTTGGCTTCGTCGTGCGGTCGCGTGTTGCGACGACACGCGTATTAGCAAGGAGTATGCCAAGTCGCCGTAATTGTACATTTTTCGCGCACCGGCGCTGCTGGCACACAAAAATGTCGGTAATCGTTGCGGTTTGACGTATTGGGTACCATGCGAGATCGCGAGGCTGCTACTCGTTGGATTGCCTGGTTAGTCCCAAATTGGGACGCTAGTCTGAGATTGAGACGAAAGCGTTCCAGAAGAGTTGACCGGTTCCTACTGCGGCGAGTTGAAGCGGGGCTGGGGCAGCGGGGCGTTGTCGCCGGCGTAAGAGCCAGGCGGAACGTTGGCGGGTTTAGGCACGGACGCGGGGACTGGAGCTGCCGTGGCGGTAGCGGCCGGATTGGGGGCTGGCACCGCTGCCGGTTTTGTATTGGCCTGGGCTGGCGTGGGCGGAGCAGTCTTCGCGGCAGTAGTCGCGGCTGTTTGCGCGGCGGGCGGTGCCGCGGGGGCAGGAGTCGGAGTAGCCGCAGGAGCGGTGGGTTTGACGGCCACCACGGGCTCCTGGTGAGAAGCTTGGACCACTGGCTGCGCGGCAGGCGGTGTTTGCTTCACGAGTTTTTCGGGCGGAGTGAACAGCGCTTCTTTCGCGAGCCCGAGGTTACGCGACTTCCGCATCGCTTGCAGGGCTTCTTTTGACGGCTCGCCTTTGAGGGCGTTCTTCACGACGTTCGAGTGCTCGTCGTAAATCGTGCCGCGCTGAAAGGGGCCGGCGCCGAGGATCCAGATGTCGTTGGCCGAGCTTTCTTCGCGGACGATGCCGGATTGCCATACCGGCGTACCGGTTGCGCGGTGGTAGGCGAAAATCGCGATCTTGGCCACACCGCGCTGATCTTTGCGTTTGGCAATGGGCACTTCGGGAATCGTGGAGGGAAGTGGCTGCACGAGTGGAATTGCGGGTACCGGTGTGGTCGGAATGCCAAACAGCAGGTCGCTGCGATCGGTGCCGATGGCGCCGGCCCGGGCTTCGACAACGAAATCGGCGTCTTCGCGTTTCTCCTTCAGCTCGCACCCATTGGCCAGCAGCTGTTGGCGGAGCGTGCTGAGCAGGTAGTTCTTGTCGACGGCGTCGGTGACTTTGCTTTCGTCGAGAAAGATGGTTTGGCCGGCGAGCGGCTGCAGATTCATGTTCTGAACGGCCCGGTCGATGGCATCGGAGATCAGGAGCTGTTCGGTGGCAGTTCGCGTGGTATCGGTCGAGCGCGTGAGGCCGCAGCCTGTGAGCGGTGACGTCGCAGCGACCAGCAGCGACGCGGCAATCAGATTGCGCGAGGTTCGAAGCATACGTGGACGAATGACGCGGGCGAATCGGTGACGACGCGAAGCGGCGGCGGAGCATACAACGCCGGCGAATCGGCGGGGATTATAGCGGCACACGAGATACGCCCAAGTTCAGTGGCGCGGAATGGGCGGTTTGGCGAAGCGGCGAGATTGCATCGAGAGGGCATCGCGGCGATGGCGCGGTCGCAACATGCCAGCCATGATGGCTGGTGCTAGCCGTGCGATGTGCTCTAACGCCGGAAAATGCTGTTAAAGGTCCCCCCGGGGGGGCGAGCGGCTCCGGAGCTTCCGGGCTACTTCACAGGCGTGCTGAAGGCGTTGCTGCGGTTGGCCGCTTCCTTTTGCGACGGGTTGACGCTCGGCGTGACGTCGTCGGCGTAGAACCGCGTCGTTTCTTCGGCAGCCAGTTTGATTTCGAGGTCCTTGCACAGGACTTCGGCGCGGAAGATGTGCGTGCCCGGCTGCACGGCGTGAGCGCGAATTTTTAGGACGGCTTCGCGACCAGCCGCGAGTTCGTCGATCGTTTTGAAGGAGACTCGCCCGTCGCTCACGGAATATTGGGCGCCTTCAGCCTGCTCTGGTTCAATGCCTTCCGAGAACAGGGCGACAACACTTATCTCTTTGGCCGAGCTGGCGCCGCGGTTGCGGACGTGGATTTCATACGTGGCCTGCGCCCCGACGGCAACCGGGCCGCTGGGGTCGGTTACATCGAGCTTCAGATCGGCGATGGCAACGACGTTCGTTTCGGCGGTCTTGGCATCGGTGAGGTCGCCGCCACCATTGGCTGCCGAGATTTTCACCATGTTTTTGCCGGCGGATTTAAGGACGCATTTGAGTTCCATGTAATTGTCATCGCCGGGGCCGAGCGTGCCGACGTGCCAGGTGACGGCGCGGCGGGCGGCGTCGTACGATTGGCCTTCGCTCGCGCTGGTGAACTCGGCGCCATCCGGCAGCGTGGTGCTGACGACAACATCTTCCGCAGGAGCGGTGCCGGGATTGCGCACGCGAATGAAATACGTGGCCAGCGTGCCCGTGTACTTTGTGGCTGGGCCGCGCCAGTCGACTTCGAGTTCAGGCTTGCGGCAGAAGATTTCCTTGGAGGCGTCGCTCGTTAGGCCGCCGTCGCCGTTGGCGATTGCCTTGACGATCATTTTGCCGGCTTCGCGCGGCGTGAGTTCCACTTCCAGCGTTTGACTCGTGCCTGCGGCAAGATCACCCAGCGAATGGCTGCTGATAGTGTCCTGGCTGCCGCCGGGCGGAATCAGGTCGATCTTTACGTTTTCCGCAATGCCGGTGCCGGGGTTGCTGATCGTGAGCTTGAACGTTTGCGGCTTGTCGAACAGCACTTCGGTTGGGCCGGTGATTTCGAGATTCAGTTTGGCCTCCTGTACTTCGACGACGGCCCGCGATGCGACGGGGGCGAGCGTCCACGTGACGCCGAGCTCCAGCGGCCGGCTTTCGCGCGGGATCAGGTGCAGCTCGAGTGTTTCGTTACCGCGGCGATCGAGCCGGGCGAGGTGCCATTGCAACTGGCCTGGCGATTGAGGGTCGCCCGCCGGCTGGACTGAGCCTTGTGTGGCGTTGCTGTTCACGACCTCAGCGCCGGTGGGGATTTTGACCGTTACGACGACACCTTCAGCGAGCACGTCGCTGAGGTTTTGCAGGCGCACGCGATAGGTCGACTCGCGGCCGACGAGGATTTGCTTGGGGCCGCGGATATCGGCAGTCAAAACGGGCGTTTGGTTCGAGGCGAGTACATTCGGATCGCCGCCAGTGGCTGCTTGGAGGGCGTCGCCGAAGGCTTCTTTGCCACGCATGGTTTGCGGCGGTGGCGTGGCAGGCGATGCCATGGGGACACGTACCGAGGTGCCACCTCCGGTTAGCGGATGGTAGTGTGGCGCGGCCGATCCGTCGGCCGAGTTTTTCGCAGCATTAGCACCGGTATGACTTTCGGAATTCGAGAGATCGGTGCCGGTGGTCTTGGCCTTCACGGCGGGCATCATGAGTTTTTCGCCGGCAGACGTAGTCGGCAGCGTGACGGGCGTGTCGGAGACTACGGCGTCGGAATCGTCGCTTGGGTTTTCGCCGTTAGTCTTGGTGGCGGCTGTGGCGTTGGATGTCGACTGCTGGCCGGCGTCGGCGTTCTTGTCGCCGCTGGTCGCCGGGAATGTGCCGGAAAGTTCGCGGCGGAGTTCTTCCGGCGTGATGTGTGGAGCGGTGCGGCGGCCGGGAGAGTTGCGCGTGGTCGAGCTTTGTGTCTTGTTGGCGTTGTTCGTCGATGATGATTGAGCCGCTGGCTCGCGCGAGGCGGTGCGCATGCCGGAGAGGTTTGGTGCGAACGATCCAGATGCCTGGGGCTTCGCTTGAGCGGATCGCTGCGGCGCGCTGGATTGTGTGCTGCCGGAAGTCGCGCCGTTCAGCTTCGGCGCAGCGTTCGTTGGTGTTGCCGGTCCGGGGCGATTGGCTCGCGGCAGCGGTGATCCGCCCAGGCCTGGGAGCGGGCCGTCTTGGATGGTGGCAGGGTCTGGCGGCGCCGCCTCATTTTCTGCTGGCGGCCGCTGCTGCGCCCCGTTCTGGGCTTTTTGCGCGTTCTGCCGCTGGTTGTTCGTGGTCTGTTTTTTCTGCGGCTCGGGTTTGCTGCCAGGCCACGTGAGCCATTTGGGCAGGAACGAGCGGGCACCGGTTTCGGAGTCGTCGACCATTTGGATCGGTGCCGGCGCCACGACATAACGGGCGCGGTTCGTGGTGGGATCGAGACCTTCGCGTGACCAGCCGGGGCGAAGCTGCGAAACGCGCTCTTGCGCGGATGATTGGTTGGCGTATTGCTGCGCGAGCGTGGTCGAAACCAGCAGAAGGCTCAGCACGCAGCCGCACGGAAGTAAGTGACGCGTCATGATCGGCATCCTTGCCATCAAGAAAAGCGTTTGAGTTCGACGTGGGCGGCGAAATCAGGCCGGCGCACGGTCGAACGTAGGTAGTTTATGGAACTATCGCTCGTATATCGTCGGCGGCTGCGCCGGAGTTTATCGATTCCGGAAAGAATTCCGGTTGCGAAAGATGAGTTGAATGAACAGAGTAGGAAGGTACGTGGGCATCGAGTGCTACGTGATTGAAAAGTGCGTGCGAAAAGCAGGCGTCCCTAAATGTAGGAATGCCGGGCTATGCGCAAGGGCGGCGGATCATAGTGACAAACGGCGTGGCTGTCACTACGAGATTTTTCTGTTGGGGGTTAGCGAGTCTGAGCCGCTAGCAATGCGTTCCTTCGGCATTGCGGACGATCGTAAAGCCGAGATCGCGAATCATTTGATAGTCGGCTTCGGCCGGCTGTCCTTTGGTAGTCAGGTAGTCGCCGACGAAGATCGAATTCGCCGCATACAGTGCTAGCGGCTGCATGCTGCCGAGATGAAGTTCGCGGCCGCCGGCGATGCGGATTTCGCGATCAGGATTCACCAGCCGGAACATGGCGAGCACCTTGAGGCAGTAGCGCGGGTTGAGATCGCTGCGGCCGGCGAGTGGAGTTCCGTCGATGGGATTCAGGAAGTTGACCGGAATCGAATGCACGCCGAGGTCGCGGAGCGTGATGGCCATGTCGACGATGTCTTGGCGGCGTTCGCCCATGCCGATAATACCGCCAGAGCACATTTCCATGCCCGCATCGCGGACAGCCCGCAGCGTTGCGAGACGGTCGGCAAACGTGTGCGTGGTGCAAATCTCGCTGTAGTACCGATCGCTGGTATTGAGGTTGTGATTCACGCGATCGACCCCACAGGCCTTGAGCTCTTGGGCCTGGTCGGGCGTCAGCAGTCCCAGGCAGGCGCAAATCTTGAGATCGAATTGTTGTTTGATTTCGGGCACGAGTGTCGTGACCGCCCGCATTTCGCGCTCGTTCGGCCCGCGGGCCGAGATGACGATGCAATACGTGCGGGCCTTCCGCTCGGCGGCAATGCGGGCGCCTTCGAGAATTTTGTCGCGGCTGAGGATGTTGTAGCGCGGAATCTCCGCCTCGGAAACTTTCGACTGCGAACAGTAGCCGCAATCTTCGGGGCACAGGCCGCTCTTGGCGTTCATCAGGAAATAGAGCTGCACCTCGTTGTCGAACCAGCGGCGGCGCACGCGATACGTGGCTGAGAGCAGGTCGAGCAGCTCGTCGTCGGGGCACTCCAATACGGTGAGCGCTTGCTCGGTGGAGAGCAATTCGCCCGCCAGCACGTCGTCGGCCATTTGTTGCCAAATGGAGGCGGAGGCGGTGGTTTCGTTCAGCTCAGGCAGGATGGTGGAGTGCGTCACAGTGGCTCCTGAAAAAATACAAGTGTTGCCATCGTAGTATGGGCAAGGACACGGCGGACGCAAGGGGAGCGACTTCTGGCATACTCAGGTGGCTTATTGTAGCAGGCACGCTCCGCCTGCCGTGGCAGCGTTCCGGAAGAGTCTGGCACTTCGCCTGACAACCGATGCACGCATTTCGAACAGCAGGCTACGGCACGGCGGAGCGTGCCTGCTGCACTTTCGAGCTTGGCGGCGATTACCTAGCTGGCGAGAATGGGGGAATGTCGCGTTTTCATTTAGTTCGGGTCGGGGCCATGGGCCAGGTTGGCCGTTTCGCGGCGGTCGACGGCGTGCGCTATCCGCGGCGGAGCCGAGTGGTGGTGCGCACGCGCCGTGGGTTGGAGCTCGGCGATGTGCTCACCCCGCCGGATGACCGCGAGGATGCCGATGGACTGGCATTAGCAGACGGCGAACTGCTGCGCGGCGTCACCGCGCAGGATGAGCTGCTGCAGGCTCGGCTGGAGAGAAACCGGCAGGAAGCGTATGCCGACTGTGCGAAAATGCTCGCGGAGAGCGGCGTGCAAACGGTGCTGATCGATGTCGAGCACTTGTTCGACGGCCAGGGGCTGTTCTTTTATTTTCTGGGGGATGTGACGCCTGAGTTGGAAGCGTACACTGCACGACTGGCCGAAACGTACGAAACGAAAGTACAGTTTCGCAAATTCACCGAGACGCTGATCGAAGGCTGCGGGCCCGGGTGCGGCACCGAAGAGGCGAAAGGCCAAGGCGGCTGCGATTCGTGCTCGTCGTGCGCGGTGGCGAGCGCCTGCGGTTCGCGGCGGGCGTCGGCGTGAGTTTACGATTCGACGCCTCACGCAAAGGCGAAGGCGCGAAGACACAGTCTACGGCAGTGGCAAGATCGCCATATCTGCTTTAACGATTAACAAAATCGCGATTCATCATCGAGTTGGAGTACCGTAAATGTTCTACAGCGGCGATTCGGTCGTAAGTCATCACTTTGCGCCTCCGCGCCTTTGCCTGAGACTTTTCAGCTTGTGCGTGGCCATTGCAATATCGCTGTCCGGAAGAATCATTCACGCGGCAGACAACGAATTGACGCCGCGCGAAAAGGGCGAGGGGTGGGTCTTGCTCTTCGACGGCAAGAGCACGACCGGCTGGAAGAATAACACCGACAAGCCGATTGCGGCCAAGGTCGAAAACGGCATGCTGAACCCACATGGCGCCGGCGGCTATGTCATCGTCTATGACAAAGAATTCGGCGACTTCGAGTTCAAGTGCGACGTGAAGATGGATCAACCGTACTGCAACTCCGGCGTCTTCCTGCGCATCGGCGATCTGGCCGACCCGGTTCAGAGCGGGATCGAGGTGCAAGTTTTCGCTGACGCAAAGCCGGGGCTGCACAGTTTTGGGGCGCTGTACGATCTCGTGCCGCCGACGAAGAATGCCACGCACGGTCCGGGCAATTGGGATACGCTCGAGGTTCGATGCGAGGGCCCCAGGGTCACGGTGAAGGTGAACAGCGAGAAAGTTGCCGAACTAAATTGCGATGAATGGACAGCGCCGGGCCAGCGGCCGGATGGCTCGGCCACCAAGTTCACGAAAGCGCTCAAGGACTTTCCGCGCAAGGGTTACATCGGCCTGCAGGACCACGGGTACAACGTGTGGTTTAAGAACATCAAGGCAAAGGAACTTAGAGTGAAATGAGGCATTTCGCTAGGTGTCTGTCAGCCCCCGGCTCTGCCGGGGGTTTTCGCCATCGAATGGGATGCGGATACCCCCGGCAGAGCCGGGGGCTGACTATCAATCGCTATCGGAGGCGATGGTGTTGGGCTGGTCTTCCTATCCCAACGACGCCAGAAACTCGCTCATCTCGCCCGCCGCATGATAATCGCCCTGGCTTTGCGCCGCGGTGATGCCGGCCTTCAGGACGTCGCGGGCTTCGCTATGGCGGCTGAGGCGGGCGAGTTGCTGGGCGGCCATGAAGAACGCCGGCACATACGGCGGCGCGCCGTTCGTAAGCTCAGCGAACTTGGCGAGGCTGGCGTCGTGGTTGCCTTCTTTATCGAGCTCCATCGCCAGGCTGTAGCGCAGGAATGTATCGCCGGGGTCGTCGGCGAGCAGGGCTTCGATCTTTTCGCGGCGAGACATGCGGAGGAAGGGCCAGAGGTCGGAGGTCGGAAATCAGGGGGGCGGAAGTGACGCGATCTAGGTCATTGCTGCGGCGTAGCCGCCGGCACCCTCAGAAGTGTGCCGGATGGCGTGTTGTTGCCGTCGCGCGGGCCGAGGGCGGTTATGTACAGAGTGCCATCGGCAGCGAAGGCTATTGCGGTGGGACGCTTGATGTCAGCGACTTTCGTGGCGCGGCAGGTGCGCGTGCCGGATTGGCTATCATCGTCGAGGCGGTAAATGCCATCGGCCGATGCCTGTCGCGTCGTGGCACAGGCGGCGAACAGGTCGCCTGTGGATGGCTGATACGCCAACGCCACGATCCGGGGCAGATCCGTCTTCAGTTTGAGCAGCGTTTCACCGCTGACAGGATTCAGGAACGCGAGCTCGGTCCGCTTGGCATCATCTTCTTTGGGATCGATCGCCGCGGCGATGTAGCCTGCAGGTGAAACCGCCAGGCCGCCAATCGCAGTCAGCTGGTCGAGATCGCCATTCTCATCGAGCGGTTCGATATTGCCGATCGTGTTGGCTCGAATTGGCACGCGCCAGAGTCCGGCTGGGCCATCCTCGCTGACGGCCGCCAGCAGCAAGGAGTCGGGAACGCGCTCATTCGGCCGCGTGCGGGCGATATCGTGAAAAGTGCGGATGGCAGATGTGTGCGAGTCGCTCTTTTCCGGCAGGTCGGCCGACTGGCGTTGGTCGTCGAACCGCAGCTGGGTGTCGGCATCCACCAGCTCATACGCGCGCACAAAGAAGTTGCCGTCGGCGCCCCCGCCGGCGACGGTGAGCCGCATGTGGTCAAGGAAATAAATCGATTGAATGCCCGCGGCGTTTACGCTGGCAGGATCAGCGGCGTCCACGGGAAATCCGCTGATCGCCGTGCTGGAGTGATCGGGCTGGTTGGGGTTCAAGCGAAGAATCCGCCCTGCCCCGCGGTCGGCGACGAAAATTTCGCCGGGCTGGCCCGATTCGGGTCGAACAGCGATCGAGCACGGCAGCTGCAATTTGCCGAGCAGTTCTTGGGGCAGGTCGGCAGCGAAAATTGCTGAACCGGGTAGTGCTGCGAAACAAACCACGAGTGCGCCGATGTACGCGAGGGACTTGGTCATGCTGCTCATCCGGCCGCGGTGGCGATGAATTGGGTGGGGCGGCGTCTTTCCAAACGACACTGAATCCTTGCGAATTCAGCTACGGTCTGCTGCATTGCTTTTCCGCTAGCCTACGATGGCGTGAGCCCGCTCGTACGCGGAGATTTTCGCTTCGTGCTCGAGCGTGAGGCCGATATCGTCGAGGCCGTTGAGCAGGCAGTGGCGGCGGAACGATTCGACGTCGAACTTGAGCGCGAGGCCGTGGTTGTCGCTGAGCGTTTGCGTTTCAAGATCGGCAGTGAGTTCATAGGGCGCGTACTTGGCCGCCCGCTGGAACAGGTCTTCAACCTGTTCTTCACTCAGCACGATCGGCAGCATGCCGTTCTTGAAGCAGTTGTTGTAGAAGATGTCGGCAAAACTGGGCGCGATGATGACGCGAAAGCCCCAGTCTTCCAGGGCCCACGGAGCATGCTCGCGACTGGAACCGCAGCCGAAGTTGCGGCGGGCCAAGAGCACGGTCGAGCCCTTCGCTTCCGGGCGATTCAGCTCGAAATCGGGCACGATGTTGCCATTGAGGTCGCGAGCCCAATCCCAGAACAGGAATTCGCCGAAGCCGGTGCGCTCAATGCGCTTGAGGAACTGTTTGGGGATGATTTGATCGGTGTCGACGTTCGCGCGGTCCATCGCGACCACTTTGCCGGTGAGTTTGATGAATGGTTTCATGGTGGGAGGATGCGGGAGGCAGGATGCGGGAGACAGGGGAGTACGCGGTCCTTGGCAGAATCGCACTATTTCCATTCGCGGACATCAACAAAGTGGCCGGCACACGCCGCCGCTGCGGCCATCGCAGGCGACACCAAGTGTGTGCGCCCGCCGCGGCCTTGGCGGCCTTCGAAGTTGCGGTTCGACGTCGAGGCACAGCGTTCGCCCGGTTCGAGCTTATCGGGGTTCATCGCGAGGCACATGCTGCAGCCGGCTTCACGCCATTCGAAACCGGCTTCCTTGAACAGGCGATCGAGGCCTTCTTTCTCAGCCTGTTGTTTTACGAGGCCGCTGCCGGGGACGACCATTGCGTTTACGTGACCGGCCACTTTGCGGCCGTTGATGACGGCCGCCGCAGCCCGTAGGTCTTCAATCCGGGCGTTCGTGCAGGAACCGATGAACACGCGGTCGAGCTTAAGGTCGCTCAGCGCTTCGCCGCCAGTGAGGCCCATGTATTCGAGGGCGCTAGCCGCGGCCTTCTGTTCATTTGGATCATCGAATTCGCCCGGTTTCGGGATGCGTCCGTTGACCGGGGCGACCTGGCCGGGGTTTGTGCCCCAGGAGACTTGCGGAGCGATCTTTGCGCCATCGAACACGAGTGATTTGTCGTACTTCGCGCCGAGGTCGGTCGGCAGCTTGCGCCAGCGCTCGACCGCTTTGTCAAACTCTGCACCTTGCGGTGCGTGTGCCCGGCCGCGGAGGTAGTTGTACGTGATGTCGTCCGGCGCGATGAGCCCGGCGCGGGCGCCGCCTTCGATCGACATGTTGCAGACCGTCATGCGGTTCTCCATGGAGAACGCCCGCACGACTTCGCCCGTGTATTCGACGCAATACCCCACGCCGCCGCTCGTGCTGATTTGGCCGATGAGGTAGAGGATGACGTCTTTCGCGGTGACGCCGGGGCCGAGCTTGCCATCGACGCGCAGTTCGAGCGTCTTCGGCTTCGACTGTAGCAGCGTTTGCGTGGCCAGCACGTGTTCGACTTCGCTCGTGCCGATGCCGAACGCGAGCGCGCCGAACGCGCCGTGCGTGGAAGTGTGGCTGTCGCCGCAGACGATCGTCATGCCTGGCTGCGTGTACCCTTGCTCGGGGCCGATGACGTGCACGATGCCCTGCCGCGGGTCGTGGATGTCGTACAACGTGATGCCGAACTCGTGGCAATTGTTACGCAGTGTGTCGATCTGCTGCTTCGAGATCGGGTCGAGGATCGGCAGGCTACGGTCGGTCGTCGGCACATTGTGATCGACTGTTGAGAGCGTACGTTCGGGCCGGCGGACCTTGCGGCCGGAAAGGCGGAGGCTCTCGAACGCCTGCGGGCTGGTAACTTCGTGCACCAGGTGCAGGTCGATGTAGAGGATTGTCTGGCGGCCCGGCTCGTCGAAAACGACGTGCTCATCCCAGATTTTTTCGAACAGTGTGCGTGGTTGTGTACTCATTTTCATTCTTTCCGGAAGTTGAATCTGCAATTTTAGCTGGTTGGGGCCGGCGGGGAAACGCACCGCCGGCAGGCTGGCCTGGAGAGAGGCCGCCGGGCGAACGGGCCCCAAGAAATTTGCCGGCTACTGCGGCAATCGGCCCGACTTGCGAATTCGGCCAAGCAATTGCGACAACTCCGCCACCTTTTCCGGGTGCTGAGCGGCGAGATTCGTCTTTTCGCCGAGGTCGGTAGATAGGTCGTAAAGCTGCGGCATGTTCGATTTTGCGGCGACCTTCTTGTTTTGCTTTTTGGCTTGAGCTGAGCCTTCGGCTTCGATCAATTTCCAATTACCCTGGCGGATCGCCAGCACGCGGCCCTGCTCGACCAGCGCATCGCGGCCTTGTGGCGACTCGCCCAGCAGCGCCGGCAGTACGTTGACACTATCCGGCCCCGCCTGGTTCGGCAGTCTTCCGCCGGTGAGCGCGGCGAGCGACGCCAGAAAGTCAATTTGGCAAACCAGCGCGCCGCTAGTCTTCCCTGCCGGGACGTGTTGCGGCCAGCGGACGATGAAGGGCTCGCGTGTGCCGCCCTCGAAGGCCGTGCTCTTGCCGCCGCGCAAGGGGCCGGCGGGCTTGTGGTCGCCAAGTTTTTCGACGGCGTCGTCCCGGTAGCCGTCGTCGAGCACGGGGCCGTTGTCGCTCGTGAAAATGACCAACGTGTTGTCGCTGAGTTTCAGCTCGTCAAGAGTTGCTAGCACCTTGCCGACGGAATCGTCAAACTCGGCGATTGCGTCGCCGCGCGGGCCCATCGTGGTTGCGCCCTTGAACCGCGGATGCGGCACGCGCGGCACGTGGATGTCGTGCGTGGCGAAGTAGAGGAAGAACGGCTGTATGTGGTTGCTGCCATTCTTGCGAATGAAGTCGACGGCCTGCTGTGTGACCGTATCGGCAATGTCTTCGTCGCGCCAACGGGCCGATTTTCCGCCGGTCATGTAGCCGATGCGGCTGATGCCGTTCACGATTGTTTTGTCGTGGCCTTCGGAGAGTTGCATCGTGAGCAAGTCGGGCCGCTCGGCGCCAGTCGGTTCGTCGCCAACTTTCTTCGCGTAGTCGACGGTGATCGGATCGTTCGGGTCGAGGTTCGCCACGCGATGGTTCTCGACGAACACGCACGGCGTACGGTCGCCGGTGGCGGGGATGATGAAGCACTCATCGAAGCCGATTTCGAGCGGGCCTGGTTTCAATTCGCCGTTCCAGTCGGGGCGGTCTGACCCCAAGCCGAGGTGCCACTTGCCGACGACGCCGGTGCGATAGCCGGCAGCGCGCAGCATGGAAGGCAGCGTCGGGCGGCCGGGTTCGATGATCAGCGTAGCGTCGCCGGGCAGAATACCGGTGCCCTTCTTTCGCCACGCATATTCGCCTGTGAGCATGGCGTAGCGCGATGGCGTACAGGTGGCGGCGGCGGAATGGGCATCGGTGAATCGCAGGCCTTCATTGGCGAGCCGATCGAGGCTCGGCGTTTTCACGGCCGTTGCACCGTAGCAGCCGACGTCGCCGTAGCCGAGGTCGTCGGCGTAAATCAGGACGATGTTCGGACGCTCGGTAGCAGCCGCGGCTGCCCCATTCGTCAGAACAACTGCGATGAACAAGGCAACGGCGAACCGACTGACATGCTGAACGATACGAATACCCATACTCCGCCCGGATCGAATACTAAAATCTTTTGACCACGGATAACAAGGATGAACACGGATAAGAAAACGAACGCATCGAACTCAAGCGTTGAACACTAACTGCAGGATGTCGATATCGCTTGTCTATCCGTGAAAACCGTGTTATCCGTGGTCGAGTTCTTTTGTCAGATGACGACTATCGACCGCCCGTCAACTCGCGAATCAGCTTTACTTCCGCTTCGCTGTAGGGTTTGCCGTCGGTGTGGAAGATGTCGTGATGCCACAGCTTTGGCTCGCCGATGATTGGGGTCTGCCACGTCGCCCAGGGATATTTCGTCTGCGACTTGCCGTCGACGAGGCCCCAGCAGTATGCGCCGACACGCTCTTTTTTGAGAATCGGCAGGATATCGGCAAACGTGCTGCCGTTGCCCCGGGCCATATACTCCGTGCAAATGAGCGGGCGCTCGTACGAGCGCAACTGGCGGATGCGGCTTTCCATCACTTCCGGTTTGCCGTACTCGTGAAACGAGATTACGTCGCTGAGCTCGATTGCGGCACGGTGCACCTGGTTGAGCGAGTCGATTTTGTTCCACGTGTTGCCGCTAGCCCACACGCCGACGGTCAGCGGTTGCGTTGGATCAACGGCCCGCGCCCATTGGAATGACGACCGCACTAACCGCGCGGCAACTTCGTCCTTGTTCTTGAGCTCCAGCGGACCGTAGCTGTTGGCGTTCGGGTTATCCGGCTCGTTGAACAGGTCCCAAGCGAGAATGCGTTTGTCTTTGACGTAGTGCGAAATGACGTCGGACACATACGGCTTGAGCGCGTCCTGCTTCGCTGGATCAGCGAGAATCACCCGGCCCGGGCTTTGTACCCAGCCGCTATTGTGCACGCCGACGCGCGGCCGGTTCTGCGGCCCACTCTGCGGATCGGGGTCCCACACGCCATCGAACAGCACGATCATGGGCCGAATTTTGTGCTTGTCGGCAATCTCCAAAAACTTGTCGACGTTCGCATAGAACTTCTCGCGATTGTCTTTCCAAGTCAGGTCGTGCAGGAACACACGGACCGTGTTGAAACCAATTGACTGCGCCCAACCGAGTTCGCGGTCGATTGTCGCGGCGTCAAACGTTTCCGGCTGCCACATCTCCAACTGGTTGATGGCGTTGCTCGGCAGGAAATCGCAACCTACCAACCACGGCTGGGCGTTGTACCATTTGTCGGCTTGGGCTTTGGTCCAGCGCTCGGCAGCAATAGCCTTGCTGCCAACCGAGATCCAAACGACGAAGAGCAGTAGCTTTCCAATAACTCGACAATAAGCGCCTGACACGAATATCCCTCCGTTTGCAGAAGAACCACGTACCCAAAACTAGCCGGCGTCGACTACTAATGTACTGGAGCGATCGGCGAAATTCGATAGGCCTGGAGCCTCGCGCCGCTCGTTCATCGCCCATAGTCCAATAAGCGCCTTGGCGATCAGAGCCTCTTGTGACGGAGTTCTTCCAACTCCTGTTTCAAAGGCAGCCAGTAGGCACGGTCGACCTTCCGCTCCGCTTCTTGCTCCTCGATCAATCGCGACTCTAACGAGTCTTGGTCGCGTGCGATGGCTGATTGCAGCAAAGGACGAGACTCGCATAGATTCATCGCGATGGCGTGATGTTGCGATGACAGTTGCGTCAGCAAGCTGGGCGTGCGCGCCTCTCGGAGCCAGAACCTAATTTGATCCTCATTCGCCGTATCGCCTTTCGCGGCGAAGTCGGCCTCAATGAGGCGCCGAATCATTGGCCAGTCTTTGTCGCGCTGCGTCTTCTTGGCGAGGACCAGGTCGCCAACGGACATGATCTCGATTTGCAGGCCGGCATCATCGGCAAGTGTCGCACGACGTTGCCACAATTCGTCGAACGGAGCCACGTTTCGCATCTTGGCCATGACGTCGATGCGTATGTCAACCGCGTCGCTCGCTTGGCAGCGAAAATGCACAGCATGACCGCGCTGTAAATAGTCTGGCTCAAAGGGTGGGACGGCGATTCGCTCGGCTTTCAATTCTCGCAGCGCAGCGTCGAGCCGGCTCAGGTTCTTGGCGTTGCAAAGAATCGCGATATCACAGTCGCGACTAAACTCGGCCGCGCCGTATAACACGCAGGCCTGCCCGCCCATCAGCAGGTACCGGACTTCGTGGGTAGAGAGAGTCGAAAGGACTTTGCGAATCGGGTTCGGGATCAAGCGAACCTCCCACACTCAAGTAGAATGCCCACAGCTTTTCGGTCTCGCGCCAGCGCTCCTGCGGCGTGAGTGCATACCAGGCCTGCCATTCGGGATCAAGTAGCTCATCCATGGCAGTAGTATAGCCTATCGCATGGTAGGACGGACAACTCTGCACGTCCGCGCGCCAGCTTCAAATGCCAACACATGACGGACCGATATGTCCGTCCTACGTTTCGCGGCTAAACCGCGTATCCCCATTCCGCGAAACACTGCGACCATTCCTGCTGGAGTCGCAGTTTCAGCTCCGGCGACAGCGGGCCGAACTCGTTTTTCTTGTAGTTGCTCAGCGCATTCATGTAAGAGCTTATGCTCGGCTCGACTGTCTCGAACGTGGGCAGTTGTAGCGCATCATAAATTTTGCGCAGTTGACCGACGGGATCGCGTTCAAGATCCGCAAAGGCGACCTCGCATAAGTTGCTCGGCGGGATCAGCGATCGCTGAGCGAAATAGCTGTTAAATAGAGATCGCAATTGCTCGACTAACTCATTGGCAATCGCCTTCCCATCGTTGTAGTCGCGCTTCTGCAATTGCCACCATGGCCCGGCGGTGCGGAGCGTGTGTGTGAGCGAGAGGAAGACGTCGTAAGGATGGCGGTGAATCGTGACAAACTTCGCGTCGGGAAAGAGTTCGAGCAGCGTTCTTATGCGTCCCGTGTTCGCTGGGGTCTTGAGCACCAATGGTCGGCGATATTTGTACGTGAGCTTCTTCAGGAAGTGTGTGTACGTGTCGGTCCAATATTTGAGTTCCACGGCCGACAAGCCGGTCAAAGTCATGTACCGCATATAAAAAGCTGCATTACGCGGAAACGCCCACGCGAGTAAGTTCGTCTGGCCCGATAAAGCGCATATCGCGAAGTCCTCTTCTTGTGCCTCGCGCGCTCCCATCTTCACTGCATCTTGAGGTCGCTGCTTCGGCACGACCCAGTCAAATATTCGCGTGCCTAGTCCCTCAGAATTGATGCACGTGCTCGGGCAACTCACGTCGAACTGGGCGGGGTATGCAAATCGCGTATCAAGCGACAGCAGATTATGGAGGTGTGTAGTTCCGCTGCGCCAAGCGCCCAACACGAAAATCGGCGGCTCAGCAACCGAATCCGCGATCTTCTTTCCGTACTGCAGTCGCTCGATGAGCGCTGGCACGGAATTGAACGCGGCGAAGAGTGTGATCATCGCAGCACGAGGCCAGTACGGCGCGTCGATCGAGAAGCGATTATCGCACAGGATTTGCAGCCAGGTGCCCAGCGTCGTGCCGCCGAAATTGTTTGGTCCAAATCTTCGGAAGCAAGCGTCTCGCAATCGCATGGCGACCGTTCGACACCTTGGGCGGCGCCGACCTTGGTTTAAACAGCCGCTGCTTCGATGGCCTCGGCTGCCAGCTTCTTGCGTTCCGGGCAGCCGTTGCAGTTCCACCACTTGGCGGCGAGCTCGCTCGACCAAGTAGGGCCAATCGCGACCTCACGGATTGCGGTACGGAGCGATGGCACGTCCTGATACCGGTGTTCTGGATCCTTTTCCAGGCAGCGGAGGACGATTTCTTCCAGCTCGATGGGAATCTCGGCATTGAGTTGCCGCGGCGGCACGACTTCTTGCGATGCGTGGGCAATCATCACCTTTAGCGGGTTATCCGAAACAAACGGCGGTTGGCCGGTCAGCATGTAATAGATGACCGCGCCGAGCGAGTAGATGTCACTGCGGGCATCGACGCCATCTTCGCCGCTCGCCTGTTCGGGCGACATGAACAAGGGCGAACCGGTGATCGTGCCGGCGAGTGTGAGTTGAGCGTCTGCGCTCTTCTCCATCGTCGGTTTGGCGAGCCCGAAGTCGAGCAGTTTCACCACGTCGAACACGCCGCCGCGGTATGCGCAGAAGATGTTCGCCGGCTTGATATCGCGATGCACCAACCCAATGCCATGCGCTTCAGCCAGTGCACCGCAAACTTGATCCAGCAAGTAAACGGTACGGCTGGCAGGAAACGGACCATACTCTTCAACAATCTCTCCGATATTGTGGCCGGGCAAGTACTCCATCACGTAATAAAACGTGCCGTCGGCGGTGCGGCCGTAGTCGTAGATATCGATCGAGTTCCAATGCGACAGCTTCGCGGTGGCCCGCACTTCGCGCTCGAACCTGGCAAGCATCCGGGGGTCGACCGCCTTTTCCGCCCGGATCAGTTTCACGGCGCACGGCCGCTTCATCATTTGATGTTCAGCAAGATACACCTCACCCATGCCGCCCGAACCGAGTTTGCGCTTCAAGCGATATTGGCCGAGCTGCTTGGCGGCAAACGCCTGGCGGCGTAAGGCGCCGATTGTGTACACACCGTAAACCGCGGTAAATACGACGATTGTGACCGTGAGCACCTGCGCGCTGATGAAGCCGCTGTACTGTGGCTGCTCGACGAGCGCGGCGAATGCCGGAACGTTGTAGAAATATGCGAGCATCAGCACGGGCACGGTGCCCATGCATCCCAAGACCGCGGCCGCACGTTGCCAGGTGTTGGGAATGAAAATGGCGTAAACGAATATCAACAAGAGCCACGGCGTAATAATTGTACTAAGTCGAGCGTGGCCTTCGGGCATCGTGGCGAGATCCATCGTCTCGCGCCAGCCATTGACCAGGAAAAACAACGCCGGACTTCCGAAAATTACGATTTCCGCAAACCGCAACCGCGCCAATGTGTATGTGCAATGCCGGCAGAGCTTCATGGCCGAGAAGCCGAACACGACGGTCACCAAGCCATGAATCAGGAACGTCGGCAGATGGCCGTGGCCCATCCACTCGTCCCAGTAAAAGAACCAGCGAACGAGGAATGCCGAGAACGCGAGGAAGAACGTGATCGCCGCGATCCGCAGGCGGTTCCGCAGCAGGTCGCGCGTTTCAGCGCTCAAGTGCGGGGTACTGCCCTCGACGAGGGCCACATTCCGGCGCGCCTCTTGGCGCATGCTGTCGCTGCTCGAGTCTTCATTGGAGCCTTCCGCAACGAAAGGCCGTGGAGCGATGACCGTTTCCGCCCCGTGAATCGAGGACGGATGACCATTCGTAGGAGGGCTGGAGTTTACCTGCGCCATGGGTGGTTGCCTTAACGCGAGTAAAGACGCCGAACAGTCTGCGGGGTTCGCGGCTCGGCGGATGATAGCGGGGGCACACCACCCATCGTATCCAGACCGGCCGGTTTTGGGCAGAGCAGTGGCATTGGCGGCACGTGAAGAGCACCGATGACTCGGCGTCAGGCGGTTCGTTAAATTCGCGCAAAATTCAGCCAGCCCGACTGAATTTTGCCGATCTAATTAGCGCCGACACGAGGCACGCGCTCAGCCTCACGTGCCGCGCTACGCCGCACGACGCATCGAATCGCGGGCCGCCCATTCGGCAATTTGGCTCCGCGTGATCGGCGTGAAGGTGACTTGGCCATCGGCTGTGTGCTTCTCGCTCAATATTATTGAGCGCGGGTGGAGCATCCGCGGCACATAGAGCCAGGCGCCAAAGAGGTCGTTCTCGCTCACATCGGGTCCAATGATGACGAGATCGGTGTTTTGGTGCGCATTCGCGGCCGAAGCCAGCGACATCCGTGGCACCCCGGGCACGAGGCGGACTGTGGCGTCCGTCGCGCGGAGCGTGCAATAGGTATCTTTCAGCGTAAACGGCTGGCGACCAGCTGAGCGGGCTTCGAACATATCGAGCCCGGTGTAGAACACTTTCTTGTCGCCGGCGAACCGCTGCGCGACCTGGATCATCGCGATCGAGCGGGCCAGGTCGGTGATGCCAATCTCGACGATGCGACTCACGTTTTCCCGCTTGATCGAGCGGAACAGTTGCCGGCAAGCCTTCGGACGCGAGAAATGGGCAAGATAGGCGTAGCGAAACCAGTTGGCAGCAGCCACGGTGGTCTCCGGTGGGCAAAGTCAGGTGGGTAGTCTGGGCGGGGTTTTTCGCCGAGGCGAAATCGGGCCGCGCGCGAAAGAATGCGATGCTGGCAGGTTGTGCGCGGGCGTCGCGTAATGCGGGCGGGCCTAGTTAGAACATCGGAAAAACTCGGTGCGGAATGCACCGATTTTGCCGCGTATTTCACCACCCGCAATCCCCAACCAATTAGCCCCCAGTCAATGACCGGGGGCGCCTCCGCCCAAAACTTTGGCCGCGCGCAAAAAGCAGCGGCCCGGCGGATCGACTGTCATTGGCAGCAGCATTGCCAAACTACAGACGCCCGCGGGGCCGCGGTTGCTTGTTCAGTTGTCGAAGGCGCTCTTCGGCACCGGCAAACCAGGTTTCGCGGTCGCCTGCTCCACGATCGTGGCCGACGACGCAGCATGTCATCGGGCCTCAATCGCGACCGGCCGAGCGAACGGCGGGTAAGGCGACGCAATCGAATCCTGTTCTCGATATCGGCAGTACAAACGACATCACTTAACAGTCATCGCTAGTACAACACAAAGTTTGCAGAATTCTTCAACTTCCGCCCGTCTCGCCTGCCATTGCAGAACTCGCAAAGTTCAGTTGCCCACCGAACTCACCGAATTTCTGCGATTGCCGCAACGAGGAGGTCACGCTTTAAGCGGGGACGGGGGTTGCAATTTTCGGTGCGCCTGCATGATCCTATTTTTTTATTGTGTCACTCTGCCAGTGTTTGAAGTGCTGGATCATTCGCTCGGTGGAGTTCGGCACCGCTTCGGCGAGCGCAACGGAGAGCTTCGGCGGCGTTTGCGACGCTTTGCACATCGCGATGTTTTGGACCAATGCCGTGTGAGCGCCCTGGGGGCCGTGCATCATAAAGTGCACCCACGCCCAGGCGTAGCGGTAATCGGTCGCATCCATATCGGTGAGCGTTTCGCGGCGTTCGAGGGATTCGATCGAGCGGACCATGCCCAGCCGCAGGCTCCATTTCCATTTGGAATCGTCGAAATAGGGATGGTCGAACGCCCGTTGAGCCGCCGGCACCTCGAAGTACTTCGCCAGGCCTTCATCCAACCACAGCGGCACCACCGGCAGCGAGGCATGCAGCAGCGCGTGTGTGCATTCATGCCGAAGGTCGATATCCAGATCGGCCTTTTCGTACGTGTACACGCCCGGAGTGCCCCCTTCGAGCACGTACAGCGCCGGCCGATATGGCACGCTGGGAAAGTGCTTCTGGATATACGCCTTGTACTGTTCCTCGCTCGAGAAGATGTACACGTTAATGCGCGAACTCGCCGGCGGCACGGCCAGCGTGCGCGTGATTTCCCGCTGCAGATCAGGCAGTTCGTTGAAGAGCTTGTCGTACTTCGCTAGTGAGAACGTCGCCTGAATGCTGAACGGACCAATCTCGCGGGTGTCGGTCCATTTCACGTAGTCCGCCGGACTGCCGACCACGCGCGACGCGACGAGGGCGGCAACAATCAGCGCGGCGATGGGTGCGCAATGTGGGCGGATCATCTTGGAGTTCCGAGATGAAAGTTCGGACGAGTGATCGAACCGTATCAAGGCAGAAAAGTGGCGATCAGCCGGCCGGCGCGCTGAGATAGCGACGAGTTGCGGCACAGGCTTCGAGATGCAGATGAGATGAGAAGAAGAAAAGTCGGCGGAGTATAACGGCAAGAAGCGAGCCGTCAAGAGCACGTCCCGGTTCATCATGCCAGCTGCGAGCGCGCCAGCACGTCGTACGTCGGTCCATCCGGCATGAGCTTGCTGGAGAACACCGTGACTTCATCCACGTGCATTGTGCCGGCGTCGAATTCGGCGAGCCCTGCCATCTCCCGTACCAGCGCCCGTGGTGTTGCGCTCTTGCCCGCTCGCCCTAGTGTGAGATGCGGCACATATCGCCGCGCCTCGCCGCGATACCCCAACCGATCGAGCTTCGATTGAATGGCAGCCTGCAATGCGACCAGTGCTTGCGCGCCGGCGGCCGCCCCGAGCCAGAGCGTCCGCGGCCGATCTGGCGCCGGAAAAGCGCCTACGCCCCGGCATTGCAGTTCAAACGACTCCAGCTCTGCCGTCGCCTTGCTCACCGCGTTGCAGATGATTGGCACTTCGAGCGAGTCGATCTCGCCGAGAAACTGCAGCGTCCAATGCAGGTTCTCGGGCGACACCCACTTCACGTCGGTCGCTACTGGCTGCAAGATGGCCGCGACTTTCGCCGCCGCCCGGCGAATCTCCGGCGTGGCCACGATCGCAATGAATGTTCGCAGTTTCATGAGCGTCAGCCGCTTGCGGTTTAGAAGCGGAGCATCTTCTTGTACGCCACCATGCGCTCTTCGATGTCATCGCGCGTGATCTGTTGCATCCGCTCGAGGCCGAAGCCTTCCACATTGTAGCTGGCGACGAGAATGCCGTACGCCATCGCGGTTTTGAGAGTGTGCGGTTCGAAGTTATCTTGCTGCGTGAGGTAACCCATCATGCCGCCGGCGAAGCTGTCGCCCGCGCCGGTCGGGTCGACGACCCGCTCGGTCGGGAACGCCGGCATCACGTAGGTTTCATGTTCGCTGAAGAACATCGCCCCATGCTCGCCTTTCTTGATGACGACGAACTTCGGCCCCATCTCGCGCACCTTGTGCCCGGCCAGCACCAGGTTCTCGGTGCCGGCGAGCATCTTGGCTTCCATGTCGTTGATGACAAGGCCATCGAGCCGTTGGAAGAGCTTCATTAAATCGGCGTGCGTGGTCTGAATCCATAATTCCATGGTGTCGGCCACTGCGAGCCGGCAGCCCGGCACCTGGTCGAGCACTTTCATCTGCAGCGCCGGCACGCCGTTGGCCAGGAACACGTACTCCGTGCGGCGATATTTCTCCGAGAGCACCGGGTTGAACTCGCCGAACACGTTGAGCTGAACATCGAGCGTTTCGCGGTCGTTCATGTTCGGTTCGTACCGCCCGGTCCAGCGAAACGTCTTGCCGTCGGCCACCTGCAGGCCCGACATATCGATCCCCCGCCGGCTCAACAGCTCGGTGTGCTCCTGCGGCCAATCCTTGCCAACGACGCCGACCAGTTGCACATCGGTAAAGAAGCTGGCCGCGTACGAAAAATGCGTCGCCGATCCTCCCAGCAGCTCATTCCGCCGATCCTGCGGCGTTTCGACGTTATCAATGGCAACCGATCCTACGACAAGTAACGGCATGTTTAGCAGCCAAGCAGGGGGTATTTGAGGGAAATGTGACCGGGCGATTATCGACCGCGCGCCGGTCAGCCGCAAGTCCCGTCCGCCTATCGCGTTCGAAATGCAAACGCCGAATTCATACAAAACTCTCGGCAGTTTTGCAGCGGCCAGTTATGCTAAAGGATTCGATCGGTTCTAGAGGCGCTGTGCAAGGAACGGCAGCCCACGGTGCGATTGGCGAGCAGGCGAAGAAGGAAGAGGCAACTTCGGTGAGACGTTATTCATCATTTCAATTGGCAGCTCTGTTCGTCGTCGGTCTGATTTGTCGCCTCGCCGTAGCCGACGCCTACGATCCGCCGGCCACGTACTACAACACTGCGACCGGTACGGGCGCAACGCTCAAGCAGCAGCTTCATGACATCATCGATAACCACACCTCGTTCTCGTACAACTCCGCGAATGCAAATCTCCAGATCACCGATGCCGCACCAAATCAGCCGGGCTACATGGTAGCGGTCTACGATCGGACGCTTATTCACGTGGCGGCGATTAATCCCAATGGTTCTCCTCCGGGCTGGGACAGCGGTGCCACGTGGAATAAGGAACACACCTGGCCCAAGAGCCGAGGACCAGGCGACACTGGGCCCGACGAGACTGATCTCTTTGAACTACGGCCCGCAATCAGCGCCAATAACAGTGCACGCGGCAACCTCAATTACGGCGGTGCCTACGGCCTGGGAACTCCCAAAGTGGTTACCGATGGAGGCTCGAAGTGGTATCCAGGAGATCTCGAAGCCGGCACGATCGCGCGCCAGGAGTTCTATATGGCCGTTCGTTACGACGGCTCCGACGCGAACACGACGAATCTGGAGCTGTTCGCTGGCGACCCAAGTACTTCGCAAGGATTGGGCGATCTCAATCGGATGATCGAGTGGAACTACGCAGTGGCACCGGACGAATTCGAGCGCCGCCGCAACCAAATCATCTACAATCAATTCCAGCATAACCGCAATCCGTTCACGGATCGCCCCGAATATGCGTGGTCGATTTTCGTTAATCAGACGAACAATAGCCAGCTCGCCATTAACGGTGCGACCGTGAACGCCGACGGCAGCTCGACCCGCAACGTCGATCTCGGCCGCGTGTTCGTCGGCGCGGCCGTGCCGGCGGCCCAAGCATTCACACTTAACAAATCGGGCACGAACGGCACCTATTTTCAAGTGACAACCAGCGGCTCCGCCACCAGTTCACTTTCCGGTCGCTTCAACAACATGCGCACGAATCAGACCGATTCGAAGGCGATCACGGTCGGCCTCGATAGCGCCAACACCACGACGGCCTCCGCCGGCCTGAAGAGCGGCTCGGTGACGATCGATAACCTCGACATCACCACGGGCGGCGGCGCCGGCAAGGGCGGCAACGACGCGAACGACACGTTTAATGTTAGCCTCACGGTGCTCGACCATGCCCGGCCATCGTTCGGTTCCGGATCGCTCGTCACGGCATTGTCACACGATTTCGGCACGATCCCGGCAGGCAGCACGTCGCCATCCTTCAGCTTTGATATCTACAACCTGCTTGCGACCGCGGGCTACACCGCGAACATGGATTTCGATAGCATCACGCCCTCGGGCGACAGCTCGGCCTTCACGACGAACCTCGCTGCCTCGGCCGGTTCACTGGTCCTCGCCGGCGGTGCTTCGCAGACGTTCACCGCTGCGCTGACCGCCGCAACAGTTGGGACGTTTTCTGCGAGTTACGTACTGAACTTCTCGGATGAGAACATCGCCGGAGCGCTCAATAAGTCGATCACACTCACGCTGACCGGGGCCACGCAGCTCACCCAGCTCGCGGGTGACTACAACGGAGACCTCATTGTCGATGCCGCTGATTACAGCGTGTGGCGGGCGACGGCCGGCCAGTCGGTCACACCGAATTCCGGCGCCGATGGCGACGGCAACGGCCTCATTGACGACGGCGACTACAACTTGTGGCGGAGCAACTTCGGCCAAGCCGCACTCGGCAGCGGCCGGGCCGCGAGCGTTGGGGCGGCAGTGCCAGAACCCGCAATGATCACGCTCGCAGTCGCAGCAGTTACTGGCGTTCTGGGCCGGCGGAAGGTCCGCCTTCCGGGCCGGAACCTGCTGCTGGCCCCGTAGCGTCTGGCCCCGGAGACCCTGGCGAAGGCGTAGCGCCGCCTTCCGGTCCTGCCGTTGCCGGCGGACCCGGCGGCCTGCTGCCGGAATGTTTTCCGCGTGCCGCCATCGCCTTCTGCTGCATCTCCATGATCTTCGGCATTTGCTGCGCGGTCATCGCCGCCCCCAGCACGATGCCGAACAATTGCTGCTGCAGCGGGTCATCGGCCGCAATGCTCAAGCATACTACGCTGTTGCCGTTGCGCTGCACTTGAAACCGCTGCATCATGCGTTCCTGATATTGGGCGAACGCTTGAGCGAATGGCCCCGATGGCGCTGCCGACGGTCCTGGCCCGGGCCCTGGGCCAGCCTCAGGCGACGGCGGAGCCGCCGGGTCGGAGCCGGGTCCTGGTCCCGGTCCCGCTGCTGCTATCGCCTGCTGCTGCCGATATTCGTTGACCGCTTGTTCGACCTGCTGTGCAGCGGCGTCGTCGGTGCAATGAAAAACGAATGAGACCGGCCCCCGCGAAACCAGGTTGAGCGTCAATTCCGCGGCCGTGGTGCCCTCCAAAATCGGCTTGGCCTTGGGCGAGATAGCGACGCCGGCCGACCCCAGCATCAGCGGCATGATGCCGCGCATCGCAACCATGTCGACGGCCACGTACAAATCGTTGCCCGCTGGCGCTTCTTGTAGGCGTTCCATTAACGCGCCCGACTTCGGCTCACTCGCTGCCGGCACGACCTTGCGAAGCACGGCGTCTGGTGCGACAACCAGCGTCTTATTGTTCGGGCCGTAAAAACTGGGCCAGATCGGATGGCTGCTCTGCAGGTACTTTTTCCCGTTGAACTCGGCGAGCTTGGCCAGCGGGCGAATGTGCGGCGGCAACGTGGCGGCTCGAAACGGCGTATTGAACTTCACCGTGATGCCGAAAGTCGGCGCCATCGGGTTTGTCATCTCGCCGAAGGCCACGACTTCGTCCACGGTCGAAAGCTCGATGCCCAAATATTGCTGGGCGGCCATCGTCGCGACTTCCGTCGGCAGCAATTGGACGAGCGGCGACGCCATGATCTGCGCCGGTCGAATCGAAATCACGATCGTTGCAGTGGGCGAAACGTACGACGTGTCGAGCTTGCCTAACGCTCCCGCAGCAGCCCCGCCGGCTGAAGACGGTTGCCCCGGATCAACGCCTGGGCCAGGCCCCGGCGGCAGTTCGCCCTGCGGCGCTGCCCCCAGCCCCGAGACCCGGCCGCGCACCGCCTGAATTGCTCCATAGCCCTGAGCGCTCGCTGTCGAGCCAGCCGCCACGCTCCACCCAAATACCACTAGTGCAAACACTGTCTGCAGCTGCCTGTTCGCCGAATTCGCCTTCATCATCGAGTTCCTTTTAGGGCATGGTCGTCCCCGCCGAGAGCGGTGTGCCTGCTGCCCGAAGTCTTGTCGCCGATTCAGCTTAAGTGCGTTGCGCTCGCGCGTCAAATTCCTCCCGCAGCCTCGCGTTGCGAACCTGTTTGAGGCAAAATGGAACCTAACCTTTAGAAAGCGCCACCGACCAATCGCTTCATTCGGAGACAGTCGATATTAGCGTAAATCGCCACGGCCGTAGGGGTTACCCCACCTTTCCCCCTCGCTGGTCGACCCGAACAATTTCAATTCATCCCGCCTGGCCGACGAATTCCAATCCCGCCTGACTGTCGCGGTCCATCTGAAAGCTCACATGTTTAGTTCCCGCATTTGCCGCGCGCTCGCAACGTTCGTTCTAGTGCTCCTGGCGAGTTGCCGGCAAGCGAACAAGTTCCAACCGCCGCCGCCGCCGCCCGTGACGGTCGCCACGCCGGTCGAGCGCTCCGTTGCCGATACGATCGAATTCGTCGGTACAACCCAACCCACACAAATCGTCGACCTCCGCGCCCGCGTGAATGGCTACTTGGAGAAGATCTACTTTGAAGACGGCTCGATGGTGAAGGCCGGAGACCAACTGTTCCTTATCGAACAGGCGCCCTACCAAGCCACGCTCGACGCAGCCCAAGCCGCGCTGCAGCGCTCGATCGCCTCACTCGCGCTTGCGCAAAGCCAGTACCGCCGCATGGAACCGCTGCGGCGCAACAGCGTCGTGACGCAAGAAGAGCTCGATGTGCAAGCCGCCCAGGTCGAAACGTCGAAGGCCGATGTCGCCGCCGCCCAAGCAGCCGTGCACCAGGCCGAACTCAACCTCGGCTACACGAAGATTGTGGCGCCGATCTCCGGCCGCATCGGCCGCCACATGGTCGACATCGGCAACCTTATTCAGGCCGAGCAAACACCGCTGGCGACGATCCAGGCCATCGATCCGATTTACGCCTACTTCGATGTCAGCGAGAACGACCTGCTTCGGTTCATGGCGATGCTCCGCAACAATGAACTGCCGGACCCAGACAAAAATCCGCCGACCCTTCACCTCGGTCTCGCCAACGAACAAGGCTTTCCGCACGCCGGAAAACTCGATTTTCGTGAGCTTGGCGTCGATACCCAAACCGGCACGTCGCGACGCCGCGGCATTTTCCCCAACCCAGATTGGCAGCTGATTCCGGGCATGTTTGTGCGGATTCAGGCCTCCGTCGGGGAACCGAAGCCGCGGTTACTGGTTGAAGACCGCGCCGTCGGCACCGATGCCCGTGGCGAATTTCTTCTGGCCGTCAATGACAAGAACGTCGTCGAATACAAGCCAGTGCAACTCGGCATTCACGTCGGTGACATGCGGGTTGTAGAAAACGGCATCAAACCCGCGGACCGGATCGTGATCAACGGCCTGCAGCGGGCTCGACCGGGCGCGCCGGTCACACCTGAACTGGCCAAGATGGAGACCGTCGCCGCCGCCACTCCCACAGCCAAGCAAGGCGGCGGGGCGCCTGCCGCTGCGTCTAGCGAAAACAAGCAGGCGGACGGCCAGCCCGCCGAGCCCGCGGCGAAGTCGGAAAGCACGGAGCAAAAAGATTCCGCTAGCGCTGGCGCTGAAGCACCTGCGAAGGAGGCGGTGGCCGCCGCTCCTGCCGCGACGGCACCGCAATCGAATCCGTCGGCGCCGCCGGCCAACGGTGCGCCGCCAGTCACGAACGCGGCCGCCCCCACACAACCGCCGCCAGCCGGGGACCAGTCCAAGTAGCTTCCGCCGCCCAGCCGATCGCCCGCCATGATTTCACGCTTCTTTATCGACCGACCAATCTTCGCGAACGTCATCGCGTTCGTGACGATTCTGCTCGGGGCGATCTCGGTGTGGCGATTGCCGGTGGAGCAATATCCTGCGATCACGCCGCCGACGGTCCGCGTCTCGACAAACTATCCCGGCGCGAATGCCGACGTCGTCGCTGCCACCGTGGCCTCGCCGATTGAAACGCAAGTCAACGGCGTCGAGAACATGCTGTACATGCAGTCCACGTCGTCGAGCGACGGCGGCTATCAGCTGACGATCACGTTTCAAATCGGCACCGATCTCGACACCGCTCAGGTGCTCGTGCAAAACCGCGTGGCCATTGCTCAGCCACAGCTGCCGGAAGAAGTCCGCCGCCAGGGCGTTATCGTCAAGAAGCAATCGACGAACATTATCCTCGTGGTCTCGCTCACGTCGCCCGATAACACCTTCGACAGCCTGTACCTCGCCAACTATGCCACACGCGAGTTGCGCGACGAGTTGAGCCGCTTGAACGGTGTCGGCGAAGTGACGGTGTTCGGCACGGCCAACTACAGCATGCGCGTATGGCTCGACGCCGAGAAACTCAAAGCCCGCGGGCTTACGACCGAAGACGTGGCCGCCGCGCTCCGCGAGCAAAACGTGCAAGTTGCCGCCGGTCAGGTTGGCCAGCCACCGACGGCCGAGGGGAAGACGCCCGAGTTCCAGTACACCGTGAACACGCTCGGCCGCCTGAGCGATGTGAAGCAGTTTCAAAACATTATCGTTCGCGCCACGGGCCGCACCCAAATAACGCGGCTCAAGGACATCGCCCGCATCGAACTCGGCGCCCAAACGTACGATCAATACAACCTGATCAAGGGTCGGCCCACGGCCAACATCGGCATCTACCAACTGCCGGGCAGCAACGCGCTCGATGTCGCTCGCGAAGTGCGCCAAGCAATCGATAAGCTCAGCAAGTCATTTCCGCCCGGTATGAAGTACGAGTTTCCGCTCGATACGACCGAGTTCGTCAACGAATCCATTCATGCCGTTTACGAAACGCTCATCGAAGCCGGCGTGTTGGTGCTGCTCGTGATCCTTGTATTCCTGCAGGATTGGCGGGCGCTCCTCGTGCCGGCTACGACCGTGCCGGTCACGATCATCGGCGCGTTTTTCGCCATGTGGCTGCTGAATTTCAGCGTCAACATGCTCACGCTCTTTGGCCTGGTGCTTGCGATCGGCATCGTCGTCGACGACGCGATCGTGGTCGTGGAGAATGCAACCCACCATATCGAAGAGGGCCTTGCGCCCAAGCCGGCCACGGTGCAGGCCATGAGCGAAGTGCTCGGCCCCATCATCGGCATCACGCTTGTTTTGATGTCAGTATTCCTGCCGAGCGCTTTCATGGCCGGCATTACGGGTCAGCTCTATCAGCAATTCGCGCTCACGATCGCCGCCACCGCGCTCATTAGCGCGATCAATGCCGTCACGCTTAAACCGGCGCAATGTGCACTTTGGCTTCGCCCTCACAGTGGCCGCAAGAACTTTTTTACGCGCTGGTTCGATCGCGTCTACGGCTGGTTCGAAGCCGTTTACTACAGCATCGTACGCGGCATCGTGCGCATCGCTCCGTTGATGATGCTCGCCTTCGCCGGTTTGTTGGCGCTCACCTTGTGGTGGTATCAACGCCTACCGACGGGCTTCCTGCCGACCGAAGACCAGGGCTATAGCTTTGTCATGGTCCAGTTGCCCGACGCCGCTTCCCAAGAGCGGTCCAAGGAGGTCATGGCCAAGGTCGACAAGATTCTTGAGAACACCGACGGCGTCGATACCTGGATCACGATCGGCGGCCTGTCGATTATGGACTTCAGCTCCGCGCCCAATACCGGCACGTTGTTTGTCACGTTCAAGCCGTGGGAGTATCGTCTTCACAAAGGGCTCACGCTCGATGCGATGCTCAACACGCTGCGGATGAAGTTCGCGTCGATTCAAGACGCGGTAATTTTGCCGTTTGCACCGCCAGCGATTCGCGGCCTGGGCGTACGCGGTGGTTTCGAAATGCAGGTGCAAGACCGCGGCGACTTAGGTCGCGCGGCGCTATTCCAAGCCGTCGCCGGCATATTGGAAGACGCTCATACACAGACCGGGCTTGTCGGTGTGAACAGCACGTTCCGCCCGGGCGTACCGCAATTGTATGTCGATATCAACCGCGAGAAGGTCAAGCTGCTCGATATCCCGCTCAGCGATGTCTTCGGCACGCTGCAGGCCTACCTCGGCTCCAGCTACGTCAACGATTTCAACAAGTTCGGCCGCGTGTACCAGGTGCGCGTGCAAGCCGAGCCGAAATTCCGTGCAGAGGCCAACGACGTCCGCCGCCTCGAAGTGCGCAATCGCCAGGGCGAAATGGTCCCGCTGGGCACGCTCGCGACGGTGAAGAAATCGTTCGGATCGCAAATCGTCAACCGCTACAACATGTATCCCGCCGCCTCGATCACGGGCGAGCCCGCTCTGGGCCGCAGCACGGGCGATGCGCTCAATCTGATGGAACAAATCGCCGCCCGCAATTTGCCCGATCGCATGGGCTACGAGTGGACCGGCATGGCCTACCAGGAAAAGCGTGTCGGCAGCGAGGCGGTGTGGATCTTCGCGATGGCCGTACTGCTCGTGTACCTGGTGCTGGCGGCCCAATACGAAAGCTGGTTCATTCCCTGGGCCGTGATCCTGGTCGTGCCGCTGGGTCTGCTCGGTGCTGTCGTGGCCGTGGCTGTGCGCGGCATGGATAACAACGTCTTCACGCAAATCGGCATCGTGCTGATCATCGCCCTGGCGAGCAAGAACTCGATTTTGATCGTCGAATTCGCCCGCGAGCTCCGCGCCCGTGGCCGCTCGATCCGCGAAGCCGCTGCCGAAGCCTCGCGGCTGCGTTTCCGGCCGATCTTGATGACGTCGTTCGCGTTCATCTTGGGCGTTGTGCCGCTGATGGTTGCCCATGGCGCCGGCGCCGCCGGTCAGCAAGCGCTGGGAACCGCCGTGTTCGGGGGCATGCTGGCCTCGACGATTCTCGCCGTATTCTTCGTGCCGGCATTCTTTGTGGTGATGCAGAGCATCTCTGAATGGTGGGGCCACGGCCGACCTTCGGCCGACACCGCCGCCGCGCCCCCTCACGTGCCCGTCGTTCCCCACGGTGCACCGGCAGTGTGATTCGGCCCCTCGTGCCGGGGGAATCGTGTCGCTGAGCCTTCAGGAAATCGGTCTCACGGCTTGCCAAGCGGCGTTCCCATAGGCGGCGCCGCCGATTCCGGTGCTGCTGATTGCTCGGTTTACAGCGGCGCTTGCGCGACTCACCGTTCCGGTGGTAGCGGTTTCGCCATTCGCCCAGCGTGTGCGATGCCAGGGCCCACAGAAGACCGGTCACGATGTCACCAGCGACATGCCACGTGGTTATCTCAAGCTATGTTTGGTCAGGCATCGACCGGGCTCCGCGCCACCGATGCATAAGTAATTATCCCCGAAATGCTTTCGGCGCCCGACGCCGCTTGGTAGATCGCAACCCGGATTCGCTTCCCCATGATCGTTATTGTTGGCATTATCGTGGTGGTCGGCGCCGTACTCGGCGGCTTTACGATGGCCGGCGGGCATTTCGGCGCGCTGATTCACCCTTCGGAAATCGTCACGATCGGCGGCGCTGCCCTCGGCGGTTTAATCGTGGGCTCACCGAAAAAAGTGCTCATTGACCTGATCAAAGGGCTTATCAACTCCGTCAAGGGCTCCCCCTACAACAAGGCCGCCTACGAAGAGTCGTTCAAGTGTATGTACGACCTGCTGCGTCTCGCCCGCCGCGATGGCATGCTCGCTCTCGAGCCACATCTGTCGAAGCCGGAGGAGAGCAGCATCTTCAGCAAGTACCCAAAGGTGCAGCACGATCATCACCTGGTGCACTTTATTTGCGGCGGCATGGGCCCCTTGGTCGATGCGACCGTGAAGCCCGAGCAAATCGCCGAGCTGCTGGAGATCGAGCTCAAGATTATGGAGGAAGAGCATCATGCCCCGATGCACGCCCTGCAGAAGACCGCCGATGCCCTGCCCGGCTTCGGCATCGTGGCGGCCGTGCTCGGCATCGTGATCACGATGGCCCATATCGACGGCCCGCCATCGGAAATCGGTGAGAAAGTCGGCGCCGCTCTGGTCGGAACGTTCCTCGGCATCTTGATGTCGTACGGCTTTGCCGCCCCCCTGGCCACGCGGATGGAATTTCTCGGCATTGCGGAAAACGCGTTCTTCAAAGTCATCGCGCAAATCATCGTCGGCTTTGCCAACAATCTGCCGCCCAAGGTGGCGCTGGAAATGGCCCGGCGCAGCGTGTCGAGCGAATTCCGTCCTGAACGCGATGAACTCGACGCTTGGTTCAAGGAAGCGGAAGCAGCATAACGAAGGCCGGCGGCTTTCGGCTATCGGCTCTCAGTTTGGCCGGCAGCCGATGGCCGAGAGCCGATAGCCCGAGGTGATCAATGGCTGGTGGTGGCGGTGCATGGAAAGTGGCGTACGCGGATTTCGTGACCGCCATGATGGCGTTCTTCATGGTCATGTGGCTCACCTCGCAAAGCGAAGAGGTGAAGAAGGCCATCGGCGGGTACTTCCAGGATCCGTGGGGCACTTCGCAAGAGAGCAACTCGCCGACCATGCAGTCGCCCTCGGGCATCAACGGCAATGCGCCGTTCGGCGATGCCTCCAACGGGGTTCTCCGCGACCGCTACCCGCAGGCCAACCAGGAAAACGCCACTGAGCGGGAGCAAGGCGCGGCTTCGGTTTGGCAGCAAAAACAAAAGGTGTTCTTGCTCAATAGCAGCGACCGCAATCTGCCCGCGCTCGTGGTGAAGTTCGAAGACGGTTCCGCCGAACTCTCCGCGACTGCCAAGCAGCGACTCACCGACCTGCTGCCCGCGCTCATAGGCAAGCAGAACAAGATCGAGCTGCGGGCCCATTCCACCCGCAAGCCGTTGCCGCGGGGCAGCCACTATCGCGACCATTGGCAGCTGTGTTACACGCGCAGCGTCGAAACGATGGACTTCCTGGTCGAAAAGGGCATCGAAATCGACCGCATCCGCCTCAGCCAGGCGGCCTCATTCGACCCGCTGACCACGCGGCTGGAAGAGTCGTTCCAGAACGAAAACAACTGCGTGGAAGTGTTCCTGCTCACGGAAGTGAGCGCGAAATCGCCAGGCGCGGTACAAAGCGACAGACACAACCCACCGGCAAACGCGACGACGAAAACGAAGTGAGCGGCTTTCGTCCCAGCTTAACACATGTCGCCATCGCGCAATGCGAAGGGATGCCTGGGCGACGGGGTGCCTGGGGCAGAGGCTCTGCGATGCCCCAGCGATGTGCCATGAACGGCTACTCATGCGACGTCGTCGCGCGGTGCCTGGGGCAGAGGCTTCGCGATGCCCCAGAGCGCCACCAAACCACTTAATTCCATCCAATCGAACGGGGTGCCTGGGGCAGAGGCTCTGCGATGCCCCAGCGATGTGCCATCAACGGCTACTCATGCGGCGTCGTCGCGGGGTGCCTGGGGCAGAGGCTCTGCGATGCCCCAGCGACGTGCCATGAACCGTTACATTTTGCGACGTAGTTGCGGCTGCCTGGGGTCGAGCCGCCGGCGGAGCCTCCAGTGCGCTAGAATGATTGCTTCACGTCCGTTGGACGTCGCGGGGTGCCTGGGGCAGAGGCTCCGCGATGCCCCAGCGATGTGCCATCAACGGCTACTCATGCGGCGTTTCCATCCAATCGAACGGGGTGCCTGGGGCAGAGGCTCCGCGATGCCCCAGCGACGTGCCATGAACCGTTACATCTTGCGACGTAGTTACGGCTGCCTGGAGTCGAGCCGCCAGCGAGCCTCCAGTGCAATCCAGTGATTGCTCCACATCCCTGGGGCTCGCTCTGCTCGACCCCAGCCACTCTGAAGGCGAGCCTCCAGCGATGGGGTGCCATTAACGGCTACTCATGCCGGGCATTCGCACCTGTGCTGCCCAACAGCTCATCCACGCGAACAAACTCATACCCGCGTTTGGCCAACTCACCGCACAGCGTACCCAGCCGCGGATGAAACGGGTCCTTCCTCCCCGAGCCCAAGTGGAGCAGCAGGATGAACCCGTTGAGCCCGTGCGGGTCCCGGCCTTCGTACGTGAGAATATCGTCGTAAATCCGCTGCGACGGCACGAAGTGCGCGTCGCCCTCCGGGGCATAGTCGCGGTTGGAACCGCTGCCCGGCGTGAAATTGAACAGCGTGACGCCCAGCGGGCGTGACCACTCCACCTGATCGCGATTGAACTGCTCATACGGCGGAATGAAATGCACGGTCTTCGCGTCGCGTAAGGCCCCCAACGCTTTCAAACCCGCGATGTTGGCGTTTAAATCGGCCGCAAACTCCGCCTGCGTCACGAGTGACTTCTTTCGCTCCTCCCAGGAAGCGTACAGCGGATGCCGATTCGAGTGCGGCCCAACATAGTGCCCTTCGGCTATCGCCCGTTCGATCAGCTTGCGCAGCGCCGGCCGCTCGATGAAGTTGCCCGTCACGCAGAACGAACCGTGGATGCCGCGCTGCTTGAGCGTGTCAAGGATCGGCTCGGTGCTCTCGCCTTTTTCATCGCCGGTGAATACGAGGGCCAGCCGCTTCGCGTTCACATCGCCGCGAACAATGCCGCCGTACGAGTCGCGGGTCACGTCGGCCGCGACCGCCTGAAGCCCGGCGGCTGATAGCGTTAGCAGCGCGCCCATTGTAATTGCAAAAGTTCTCATACCAGCCATCCTAAATGCGCACCTCCGGCCTGCGAAGCGCCCTAGACGCCAAGGGTGAGCACTGCCCGCCGTTGACTCTATTGATCTTCACCGCCAATGGTGGACGACGCCCACCCCAAAATTTCCGCCCCGCACTGCCCTTTGTGCCCTCGCCCGAGTTTGCTAAGGTCCTCCGCTCAACCTTAACAACATTGAGCCCATCGCTAGCAGTAGGGTGACACCGCCGATCGCAGGCATTGCGTGCGTTCTGGTGAGTGATGCCCGCCCTACCCTTGCAGCGAGCCTTTTCTGGGCGCCGAGCCGTTCGCGCGACGTACTGCGTTGCCGCCGGAGCCGCTCGGTTCTTTGCCACACGACCTCGATTTGCCACACGCTTTGCCATGTTCCAAGAAGAATTGCCGGTTGCCGTTCATGAGGAGTTAGATCGCCAGGGACTCAACGGGGTGCCAGTGATCCTGTGTGCCAGCAGCGAGTTGTCGCTCTCTGGCGAGCCCGAGCGAACCTGGATCGTTGCGACACGCGACAACGTTTCCGCAATCGTCGTTGCCGAGAAGCCGGTCGATATCGAGACGGGGAGACATGGAGAGGGGGAGACACGCAGAGATACCAAACCCCCGTCCCAACGAATCTCCCACTCTCCCACTCTCCCCCTCTCCCCCTCTGGTACGCCAAGCAGTGCCGAGACTCCGAGCGTCGTCGTCCACGTCCCCGTGAAAGAAGTCCGCGAGTTCCGCACGCAAGGCGCCGTTGGCTCCGGTTTCCTGCAGGCGTACGTCGACGACTACTGGGTCGACCTGGCCCGCTTCCCGAATACCGAGGCCGACCGCTTCAGCCGGCTCGCCCGCTATCTCGAAGACCTCCGCACCGTCGGCAAAGTCGAGGTCAAAGAAGATACAACACCCAAGGTGACGCACTGCCCCAAGTGCGGCCAGCGGTTGCCGGTGGTTAATGAGTCGTGCCCGCGGTGCATTCCGCGGAAGGCGATCCTCGGCCGGCTCGCGCAAATGTTGTGGCCCTACCGGCACACCGCGTTCATCATGTGCGGTTTGATGCTCGTCGCTGTCGCCGCCGAGCTCACGCCGCCGAAGCTGCAGCAATACCTGGTCGACCACATCCTCAAAGGCGGCCAGAAAGCGCCCGATACGCCGGGGCTCTTCACCGGCCTCGTCGTCGTCGTGTGCTCGCTCGCCGTGGCCCGCTTCATGCTCAGCGCGGTGAACTTCGCTAAGGGCCGCATGGCCACACGCGTCGGCGTGGCCCTCACGTTCGACTTGCGGGCGAAGCTCGTCAACAAGCTGCACGCGCTGGGCCTCGAATACTACGACCGCCACCAGGTCGGCTCGATCACCAGCCGCGTGGCCTACGACAGCGAAGTCATTCAAAGCCTGCTGCATCAAATCACCGGCGGGTTCCTGCTGCAAATCGTGCAAGTCACGGCCGTCGGCATCATGCTGATGACGCTCAACCCCAAGCTCGCGGTGTTCACGCTCATCCCGGCCCCGCTCGTGATCGCCGGCAGTTGGTTCTTCTGGAAGCACGTCCACCCGAAGCACTACCGCTACTGGGACTCCAGCAGCAAACAAGCCGGCATGCTCACGGGCATGCTCTCGGGCATTCGCGTGGTGAAGGCGTTTGCTCAGGAAGAACGCGAATACGAACGCTTCAACAAGATCAGCGATTACCTCCGCGCTTGCCGGATGCACGTCGATTACTCGACCGCCGCGTTCTCGGCCACGATGCAATTGATCTTCAGCCTCGGCGGCCTCATCGTGTGGTATGTGGGCGGCCACGACGTGCTCGCCGGCACGATGTCGCTCGGCTCGATGATGGCCTTCCTCGCCTACCTCGCGATGTTCTACACGCCGCTCGCAACGCTCTCGCAGTTCACGACCTGGCTGACCAATTTTCTCACGGGCTGCCAACGAGTTTTCGAGTTGTTGGATACGCCCGTGGAGGTGCGCGAGCCTGAAGAGCCAGTAAGCTTGCCCACAAGCACGGCAAGAGGGGGAGAAAGACCACTCAACGTTGTTACACAATCTCCCCCTCTCCCCATCTCCCCCTCTCCCCCTCTCGCTCCCCTCGCCCCCCTCGGCGCGATCCGATTCGAGCACGTCACGTTCGGCTACGAGCGTCACCAACCCGTCCTGAAAGACATCGACTTTGAAATCCGCGCGGGCGAAACCATCGGCATCGTCGGCAAGAGCGGCAGCGGCAAGACGACGCTCGTCAACCTGCTCTGCCGATTCTACGATGTGTGCGAAGGCCGGGTGCTGGTCGACGGCATCGATGTCCGCCGCCTCGCCTCGCATCAGCTGCGGCGGCACATCGGCGTCGTGTTGCAGGACCCGTTCTTGTTCCGCGGCACAATCTGGCAGAACCTCGTGTACGGCATGCCGGAGAGTACGCCGGAGCAAGCCATCGCCGCTGCCAAGGCCGCCCAGGCTCACGATTTCATCCTCAACTCGCCGCTCGGCTACGACACGTGGCTCGGTGAACGCGGCGCCGGGCTCTCGGGCGGCGAGCGGCAACGCATGTCGATTGCCCGGGCGATTCTGTACGATCCGCCGATCCTCGTACTCGATGAAGCCACGAGCAACATCGACGCCGAGAGCGAGCAAGCGATTCAAGACGCGCTCAAGGCCCTCACCCAGGGCCGCACGACGATTGCGATTGCCCATCGCCTCTCGACGCTCCGCGATGCCGACCGCATCCTCGTGTTCGAGCGCGGCCGGCTCACCGAGCAAGGTTCGCATGATGCGCTGATCGAGATGAATGGCCAATATGCAAATCTGGTGCGCTTGCAGGGCGATGCGCGCTGTTTGGAGGAGGGGACGGGTGTCGGGTGTCAGGTGTCGGGGAAAGACGGTGGAGCGACACCGAACTGGCTATTTCCCGGCGACGCGACGATCCGCACTGCCCGCCTCGGTGGCATGGAAGTGCATGTGGACACGACCGCAGGTGAGTCTCTCCGAGACGCGGTTTGCGAACAGCTCCCATTTTCACAGGGTGCCTGGAGTCGAGGCGAAGCCGAGCCCCCAGCGGACTCCCACACCTGGTCCATTCCGCAGGGTGGCTGGGGTCGAGCGGAGCGAGCCCCCAGTGAAGTGGGACAATCGCTGGAGTGCACTGGGGGCTCGCCTTCGGCTCGACCCCAGCCACCCCGTGGAATGGGGCGGCTGCTAGAGTCCACTGGGGCCTCGTCTGTGTCTCAATCCCAGCCACCCCACCGAATGGATTGGCGAAATGCCGCTGAACGCGACGCTCATTTCGCGTCTCTCCGAGACACCACCACTTGCTATCGCGGGGTGTTTGCTGTGAACCTCTTCCCGGCCACCAACCCGAACGACTACATCAGCCTCCGCGTGTGGACGCGCGACGGCCTCGAACAGGAAATCGGCATTCTCCGCAACCTCGACGAGTGGCCGGCCGAAGCCCGCGTGCTGGTGCGCGAAGCCCTCGGCCGCCGCTATTGGCTGCAGACCGTGACCGGGCTCGAAGAGATCAAGCTCGAAATGGGCCACCTTACGCTCAAAGTGCACACGCACCACGGCCCACGCCAATTCACGATGCGGTGGAGCCAAAGCCAGGTGCAAGACTTCGGCGAACGCGGCAAGATCCTCCTCGACCTCGACGATAACCGCTACCTGTTCCCCGATGTCGAAGCCCTGCCCGAAAAGGAGCAGGAGCAATTCTTGCGGTACGTGTATTGGTAGGCCGCGGCTTGCTGTTTTCACACAAGTTGCCGTCGCGCCATAGCTGCGAAGCGGCGACGGAACGCAGCGGCGGGCGCCAGGCGCGCCGAGATAATGCGCGCGTAGCCAAGCGATCACCCTGCTACCATCGCCAGCGGCGTCGTCGCCGTGCTCTCTGCAGTGCGGCGGCGGCAAGCACCAGCATTTCGCCGGCTGCCGGTTCAGGAACCGCGGAGTTGGCGTCGAGCGAGGCGGCGGCTGCGTTCGCCGTGTTGCCGAAACGCGCTCGCCACGCGGCGTAATCCTGCGCGTTTATCGTACCCGGAGTATCCACTTCGTTAGCCAGCGGGCCGCCGTTGCGCCAGAGGACGTAGTCGGCCGCGTCGACGACGCCGTTGTTGTTGTAATCGCCGAGCACGCCACCGACAACACTAAGTGTACCGGTTGTGTACAACTGTGACGTGTTCCAAGAAAGACCGCCATCGAGATTAGGTAACACAAGCGTGGAGAACGTGCCGCTCAGGCTGCCCCAATTCAACAGGTTGAACGAGTCTCCGGCTGCCGGATTGAATCCGTTGATGAGAGAAACGACCAGTGCGCCGTCGAGCGCGAGAGAATCGGCAACTTGCAACTGATCGTAGGTTGTCCCCGGCGAAGTGCCGCCGAGTTCCATCTGCAGCGTGGCGCCTGCGCCGAACGCGACATCGCCGCCGAACGCCAGAGCGGCAGGGCTGTTGCCGGGCGTGAGATCGCCTTCGAAGTTGACGGTCCCGGTTCCGGTGAAGCTGCCCGCTCCTGAGACGGCGCCATAAAAAACAGTGAAGCCATTGGTGCTCGTGCGGATTTCGCCGTTATTGGCAACGTCGTCGAAGAAAATGGTGGCCCCGCCTCCGCCCGAGATAATCTTCGCGCCGGCGCTGTTAACGACATCTCCCACGATGTTGGCCGTGCCGGCGAAGTTCATCGTTCCTTGGTTCGTGAGACCGTTACGAGCTTTCAAGGAGCCGTTGCCAGAGACCAATCCACCAGCCAGATTGGTGAGCGTTTGGTCGAAATCCAGAAGCCCACCCAAGAGATTGATGCGGCCGGCGTTGGTCGCGGGGCTCAAGAGCCGCAGCGACTTGCCCGCTTCGCCGCGTAGCTCAGCGCCAAAATTATTGGTGAACGGCCCTTCCAGTTGCCCATCTCCGGTGACCAAGGAGAAGTTCACGATGCCCAGCGGGGCGGAGAGAATCGCATCGTCGTTGAGATCGAGGTTTTGCCCCACCGCGCCGGTCGAGGTGATATTGACGACTTGATTGGTGATATTGAGTTTTCCGCGAATGAAGTCGAGGTTACCTCCCACGGCCACGGTGCCGCCGGAATTGAGCGAGCCCACCGTCAGCACGCCGCCATCGATCGTGGTGCGTGAGTTCAACGTGGCTAGGCCTTCCACCGTCAAGTTCTTTCCGCTGGTGATGTAGGGAGCGACACCAAAGAGCGGAGTGAGCGAGGTGTCGGTGCCGAGCGTATGGCTGCCGTAGGCGTAGATTGTGCCCGAGTTGAAGTTGATATGTTCGCCGCCACTCAACAGCGGAAACTTGAGAGTTCCACCATTCAGGTTGATCGTACCCAGGGAGCTGACGCCGATCCCTCCCGTGACGACGTCGAGCGTGGTTCCTGCTTCCAGGGTGACGGTTCCCGTCCCGAAGGAGCCGATCCCCAAGGAACTGCCAATCGTCCAGGTCGAGCCAGCACCACTCAATACGACCGTGCCTGATCCCGTTCCAGAGCTATTCGAGTTTCCTACATTTGCGAAGTTGGAAGTCGTCACGGTCGCGCCGCTGCTGATATTGAGCGTTCCGTTTCCTTTCCCCCCGATCCTGAGCGTGCTGGTGCCCAGGCTCGAGCCGGCACCGGAGACCGTTACGGTTCCATTGAACGGATTGGCAGCATTGATGCTGCTCCCAATTTGAAAGACGTTACCACTGACGGCGCCGCCTGAATTGATTTGGAGCGTGCCGTTGCCATTTTCGCCGATTCGAAAATCTCCGCCCCCCGAGCCGTTGGACAATGACCGCAGCGTTCCTCCCAGGACACTAAAATTACTGCCTCCGGAGAGCTCGGCGACTTGCTCAATTTCTAGCGTCTTGCCAGTCGGAATCGAGTAGTCGGCGGGGCCGAAAAGCACCGAGATTACTGCGTCGTTGTTGAGATTTCGATTTCCGGCCAGGCGCACGGTTCCCGCGGTGTAGTTGACCCGGTTCAGCCCCGAGCCGGTATTGAGCCGCAGCATCCCACCGTTGAGGTTGACGTTGCTTGTCGCGTTAATGGCCAGGTTATTTCCGATATAAACCGAGCCCGTTCCGGAGATATTCAGTGTGGCCGTACCGGCCACGCCGACATTCACATCATTATTTGCCGTGAGCGTCCCACCACTAATGCTGTAATTCCCGACGCCACCGGCGGCGTTGCCTAAGTAGAGGTGATTTCCCGCGCCTTGAATCGTATTTGCGCCTCCGGTTTGCGTGAACGTGCCAGTTCCCTGATCGCCGATGTATTCGGATTTGTTGGAAGTAAACTGTCCCGTGCCGCTGAGGTTGTACAGGCCATTCGAGCCGGCAAATGTCGCCATGTTGAAGGAACCGATCGATCCCGCATTCACCGTAACCGTTCCTGCCGACTGGTTGATCGTTCCCGTGCCGCTATTACCGAGAAAGATCGACTGAGGGGCTATCAGGCTTCCCGTGCCACTCAGGTTGTAAACGCCGCTGGATCCAGCTCCGTAGCCCACGACCAAATCGACTCCGGAACTAATTGTGTGGGTTCCTGCCGATTGAGTCACCGTTCCGCGGCCATTGGTTGGCGTAACGCCATTGTGCCCGCCGATGAACATGGCGCCGGACGTAAGATTGTTGCCACTCGTGAGCAATAGCGTGTTGGTCGTCGTGCCCGCGCCGGTGAGATCAATTGACACTAGTCCCAACGCCGGCGGATTTGTGTCGAGTGTTACCGTGCGGGCGATGCCATCGGTGTTCACAATTCGTACTTGCTCGTTTGCGGCGGGCACGCCGCCGTTATCAACTCCCGCAGCCGACACGCCGCTCCAGTTGTTGCCTGTGCTCCAATTGCCCGTGGTGATTGAGTTCTTCCAGAACTTCGTCGCTTCCGCGGTAACGGGTAGAAAGTAGGCAAGTCCGAACAGCAGAATTAACAAATTGGATCGATTCGTGGCCATCGCATCCCTCAGAAGAAAAAAGGACAACCTAAGCGCAGCCAAACTCGTGCAGCCCGCCGGTAGGCAGAACATCGCTGCGGTGATGCGGCCGCGAGATGGTCTTCATGATCGCAGCGACTGATAAGAGAATGGCGAACGTCAAAAGACCGTGGGCGCATGGCGATATCCAAAAGCAAGGCGGCGACAGAGCGGCACGCCATTCTGCTAGAATAAAACAGAACTGGCAAGCCGCTGGGTGCGACAGGTTGGCGCGTCCCACAGGCCAATTGTCGCAGGACGGACAACCCTATCCGCACGTCGTTGCCTTGTTAAGGAGCGACGGACAGAATTGTCGGTCCTAAGGGTAAGTCGACGGCTGCCGTAGAGGGCTAGTCTTTCGTCGCTTCCTTCGCCCACGTATCGCGCAGCGTGGCCGTGCGATTAAACACCGGCTTGCCGGGCTGGGAGTCGACCGGGTCGGCGAAGAAGTAGCCGAGGCGTTCGAATTGGAAGTGCTCGCCGGGCTTCGCGGTGACGAGCGACGGTTCGAGCTTCGCGTCGCGGATGATCGTGAGCGAATCGGGGTTGATGTTGTCGAGGAAGGTCTTGCCTTCGGGCGCGTCATCTGGGAATTCGGTTTTGAAGAGGTGATCGTAGAGCCGCACCTCAGCGCTCACGGCCTGTGGGGCGGCGACCCAGTGGATCGTGCCTTTCACCTTGCGGCCATCCGGCGCGTTGCCGCCGCGCGTGGCGGGGTCGTACGTGCAGCGGAGCTCGGTGATGTTGCCGGCCTTGTCCTTCACCACTTCGGTGCAAGTGATAAAGTAGGCATATCGCAGCCGCACTTCGCGGCCTGGAGCGAGGCGGAAGAACTTCTTCGGTGCATCTTCCATGAAGTCGTCGGCTTCGATGTACAATTCGCGAGCGAAGGGGACTTGCCGCATGCCCATCTCGGCCTTCTGCGGATGATTGGCCGCTTCGAGCTGCTCGACCTTGCCCTCGGGATAGTTCGTGATCACGACCTTCAGCGGCCGGAGCACGGCCATCACGCGCGGGGCCCGCTCATTGAGGTCTTCGCGAATCGCGTCTTCGAGCCACGTCATTTCGATCGTGCTATCGAACTTCGCGACACCGATGCGCTCGCAAAACGCCCGCATCGCCTGCGGCGTGTACCCGCGGCGGCGGAGGCCGCGGATCGTCAGCATGCGGGGATCGTCCCAGCCCGTGACGTGCTTCTCCTGCACCAACTGGAGCAGCTTGCGCTTGCTCATCACGGTGTACGTGAGGTTGAGGCGAGCGAATTCGATTTGTTGCGGGTGGTGGATGCGGAGGGCGTCGCAGAACCAGTCGTAAAGCGGGCGGTGGTTCTCGAATTCGAGTGTGCAGATCGAGTGCGTAATGCCTTCGATCGAGTCGCTTTGGCCATGCGTGTAATCGTACGACGGGTAGATGCACCATTTGTCGCCGGTGCGGTGATGCGACGCGTGCTTGATGCGGTACATGACGGGATCGCGCAGATTGAGGTTCGGCGAGGCCATGTCGATCTTGGCGCGCAGCGTGCGCGTGCCATCGGGGAACTCGCCGTTCTTCATGCGTGCGAAGAGGTCGAGGTTCTCCTTAACGCTGCGATCGCGATACGGGCTGTTCTTGCCGGGCTCGCTGAGCGTGCCGCGGTGGGCGCGCATTTCCTCTGCCGAGAGGTCGCACACATACGCTTTGCCTTCGTTGATGAGCTGGATGGCCCAGTCGTACAGTTGCTGGAAGTAATCCGACGCGTAGAACAGCCGGTCTTCCCAGTCGCCGCCAAGCCAGCGGACGTCGTCGATGATCGAGTCGACGTACTCCTGGTCTTCCTTCGTCGGGTTCGTGTCATCGAACCGCAGGTTGAACTTGCCGCCAAACTCGTTGGCCAGCCCGGTGTTCAGGCAAATGCTCTTCGCATGGCCGATGTGCAGGTAGCCGTTGGGCTCGGGCGGGAACCGCGTGTGCACGCGTCCGCCGTTTTTGCCGGCGGCAAGATCGGCGTCGATGATTTGTTGAATGAAGTTCCGGGAGGGTTTTTCAGCGGCGGTACTCACAGCGTGTTGACATCCCTTTCTACAATGAGAATCTCTTCCTGATCGAATTCCGCCTTAAGTTCTTCCTTGAGCGTCTTCAGAAACCGCCTTGCGGCGCGCGTGTCGTCGGCGATCACACGGTAAATCACAATTTCATCACGATACGTGATCTCGCCGAATTTCCAAAACCCCTGGTTGGCTTGGGGAAAGTAGGTTAGCCCCTGGAACTGCTCGAGCAGCGTACTCTGAAGCCACAGCAGCTTACTCCCCTCAATCAAAGTGCCGTTGTTGTATCGTAGCGGCACAAAGATGTCATACTCTCTCACCGATCGGCATCCCTTCGGAGAGAGGCAGGTTCAGCGTCGGCGATATTTCTTGATACACCACACCGGCAGTCTTCAGCGCGCGGGCAGCTGATTCATCAACAACATACGTCCGGTTCGCCAAAACCGTGCCAGGCGAGTGCCGCAGAAGGATTGGCAGGGCCTTGGCTTCTTCTTCGAATGAGAATTGAAGGACGACGTTCATGGCACTTGGCAGCAATGGTAGGCCAAAATGAAGGAGGTTGTTCAAAAGCCAATTATAGACATCTTCTGTGACTCTAGGTAGTTCAGCCTGGTTGGCGTGGACGCTGGCTACTTATCGGATTCTGTTGGCTCCAACGCCCTCTCATAAAACGCCTCCACATCCTTCCGCAGCTGCTTCATCGACGGCTCATGGATGTACATCATGTGGCCGCCTTCGTAGAACTTGTGGTCGATGTTCTTTTGCAACTCAGGCGGCAGGCGGAGGTGGTCGATGCTGTACTTCACCGTGGCCGGCGGCGTGGCGAGGTCGTAATAGCCGCTGGCGACGAACAGCTTGAGGTACGGGTTCGCGCTCATCGACTGGCGGAGCGTGTTGGTGGCATCGGGATAGTGGGCCGAATATCGGCCATAGCTCCAGGGCTGCACTTTGTCAGTGAGAACTTCGTACACGTGCTCGTCGTCGACTTTGAGATCGGTGTGCAGATAGTCATTGATGGCCGCGGTGAACGGGCCGAAGACGGCCGAGGCGCTGGCGTCGTCTTCCGGGTTGTCGCCGGCGTCATCGGCATCGATGCCTTGGAAGCGGCTGTCGTAGCGGCCGACGACGCGGCTGCGGTCGCGCAGCAGCTCTTTCGAGAATCGCGACATGCCGATCCGCAGCTTCGACTGCAACACGAACTCCTTGCTAAGGCCGGTGTAGCGGGCGAGTTTCTCGGCCACCGCGGCACGCTCGTCATCGCCGAGCGTGTGGCCTTTCATCATGGCGAGTGCGTACTCGCCGAGCGCGAACTCGGTCGCCTGTTTGACGACTTCCGCGAGCGACAGTGCCTGCAAGTCGCCGGGCAGCGCTTTGTGATACCACGCGGCGGCCGTGTAGCCCGGCACGAACAGGATGTACGGCAGGTCGTTGCCGAAGGCGAAGCCGATGGTTTCAAAGTTGATGGCGGGCGAGATCATGAGCACGCCGTTGAGCGTCATGTTGTAGCGGTCGCGAAGGTGGCCGGTGAGGCCGGCCGCGCGGAGTCCGCCGTAGCTTTCGCCGATGAGGAATTTCGGCGAGAGCCAGCGGCCGTTTTTCGTGACATAGTCGTGAATGAACTGGCCGACGCTCGCGAGGTCTTCCTGGTAGCCGTGGAACTGGTCGTCGTTCTCGCCCTTGGCCGGGCGGCTGAAGCCCGTGCTCACGGGGTCGATGAACACGAGGTCGGTGATATCGAGCAGCGAGTGCGGATTCGCTTCGAGCTTGAACGGCGGCGGCTGCTGCGACGCGTCATCCGGCACTTTCACGCGCTGCGGCCCGAGCATGCCGAGATGCAGCCACACGCTGGAGGAACCGGGCCCGCCGTTGAAGGCGAATGTCACGGGCCGCTTGCCCAGCTCGTCGACGCCGTCACGCGTATAGGCGACATAGAAGACTTGGGCCTTCGGTTTGCCCTCGTCATCCTTCATGACCAGTTTGCCGGCGGTTGCGGTGTACTTGATCTCCTGGTCGCCGATCTTCGCGGTATGGTGTGTGACCGAAGACGAGTCTTTGAGGTCGTCGTTCTTGTCCTTGTTGTCGGCCTTCTTGTCGTCGGACTTGTGGTCTTCGGCCTTGGCGTCAGGCTTCTCGCCGTGTGGCGGGGCGGCGAAAACGGCGGTCCTGCCAAGCAGGAGTGCCAAGCACGTGATCGGCAGAAAGAGCAAGCGGAAAGTTGTCATGGATTGCGAATCTCGGGAGAAATACTTAGGTTTGGCCGTTGAGGTTGCCAACTTCTGTTGACGCACTCGGCGCGTCGAATGTTCGCGGAATGCCAGGGGCTGACGCGCTTACCCTACCCTAATCTGCCGAGTGGCGGCCGCCAACCGGGCGTGCAGATGACTTCCATGAGCCCTGGGCCTATCCGCGACAAACGTCACACATTATATTCGCCGCTCGTCGTTGAACCCCGCGCACGAAGCCACCAATTTTGCCATGCTTTGGATTCGCAGACTGTTTTGGATCGCGGGCATCTATGGCCTCGTTGTCATGGCGCCGCAATATTTCATGGAGGACCGTGTCGGCGTCGATTATCCGCCGGCGATTACGCATCCCGAGTACTTTTACGGATTCATTGGGATCGGCGTGGCGTGGCAGATTGCCTTCCTGTGCATCGCGACGGACCCAGTGCGATATCGCCTGCTGATGATCCCGGCGGCCATCGAGAAATTTTCGTTTGCCGTTGCGGTGGCTGTCTTATTCGCGCAAGCGCGAGTGCCGACGATTATCGGAGTCTTCGCGTCGATCGACCTCGTGCTCGGCGGGCTGTTCTTGCTGGCGTTTGCCAGGTTGGGAAAGACCGCTGATTGACCGCAGGGCCAACGCTTATAGCGGCCGCAGGCGGGCTTGCTTAATCGTGATCTGCATGCCCGCGAACTCCTTGCCCGGGTGAATCTGAAAGCCGATGCGGCCGTGGTCGCTCGTGGCATCGTGTACGTCGGCCACCTTTGTACCGTTGAGGGTGACCTGGTGGTGGTCGCCTTCGACGCGAACCACAAGAGTGTTCCAGTCGTCGCGGCGCTCGAGTTTGGGATCTAGATTGCGGGCCAGGAACATCTTGCCGGTGCAGTAGAGACTGCCGCTGTAGGCGACCGGCTTCTTATACTCCAGGATGTCGGCCTGAAATGCCTGCTTGGCCGATTGATACCGGTACCACACCCCACTGTTGCCCGGCCATTGCATCCGGTACACGACCGTGAGTTCGAAGTTGGTGAACTCGGCCTTCGTCAACAAGTCGCCGGGCTCGTTGTTCTTGCCTTGCCGGCCGATGAGCAGGCCGTCTTTCACTTCCCAAACGGCATTGCCCTCGGTCTGCCAACCGGCCAGATCGCGGCCGTTAAACAGCGACTCGCGTTCCGCCTTTGGTTCGGCGGCGATCAGGCATTGCGGCAGTCCGCTGATCGTCACAAAGACCACGGCCATGGCAAATGCCGCAGCGAGGCAAACCAAACGAGTGGATTTCAATATGCACATTGTCTTTGTCATCACGTTAAGGAGACTTGACCACGGATAGCACGGATTCGCGGATAAAAACGGGCAATGCGCGCAGCCGGCGTTCGCTCGTTGCATGTCGCAATCCGTGTCATCCGTGCTATCTGTGGTCAGAATTGATACGGCTGGTCAAATAAACGCACAAATATTGGTCACGCAATGCCTGGCAACTCGTAGCCCGCCCGCCGTTCGCGGCTGAGCAGTGCGTTGCCTTCGTTGCAATTCGTGAAGCGCTCAGCGGCCGGGTCCCATTTCAGCGGTTCGCCGACGCGGCCCACGTTGCGGGCAATGTTTACCAGCTCGCAGAGCGACGTGGCACGCTGGCCGAACTCGATGTCGGCATTGCAGCGAGCCCGTGACTTGATGCACTCGACCCAGTTCTCGATGTGGTACTGCGTCTCGGGCTTCTTGTTCGGACCGGGATTGTCGGGGCTGCGCACCAGGTCCTTCGGATTGCTCGCGACCTTGTTGCGATTGATTTCGATCTTGCCTTTGTCGCCGATGAAGATCGCGCCCAAGCCTGGCCCGCGGTCGCCGTCGAGGTGGAACTTCACTTGTGTGCCATTGGCGAACCGCATCGAAACCTTCGCCCGCGGGCCAGCGAGCTTGGCCATCGAATAATAGTCAGTGCCCGTATCGATGTCGCCGGTTTCCCCGATCGCCACGCCGCCCACGGTCGTTTGCGGTGCGAACTTGCCGGAATCGCGCACGGCGACGGGTTCTTCCAGCAGCACCTCCACCGGGCCGGTCTCATCGGTGCCGAGAGCGCGGTTGATCTGATCATACGAGTGCGTGCCCCAACCACTCACGCCGAAGCACAAACCACCGCCGTCGTAGTCGCGCCAGCGGCCCCAACCATTCTGGAGGTCAGCTCGAAACGGCCGCAACGGCGCCTGGTTCGTCCACACATCCCACCATTTTGTATCGCCCGGCGGCAGCGGTTCGGCCGGCTGGTCTGTCCAAAGCTCTGGCCCGATGAAATTCGGCGCGAGCACCGTTTGCACCTTGCCGATTGCGCCGCTCTTAACGAGGTCGCTGGCCCAGTTGTTGATCGGCATCGAGCGCTGCTGCGTGCCGACTTGCGTCACGCGCTGGTAGCGCCGGGCGGCGTTTACCATCGCGCGGCCTTCGGAGATCGTGAGGCACATCGGCTTCTCGATGTACACATCGAGCCCGGCTTGCATCGCTTGGATGACAATCCACGCCCGAGCGTGCGTCGTGGTTTCGACCATCACGCCGTCGAGCTTCTCGCGATCGATCATGCGGCGAAAGTCATCATACGTGGCCCACTTCTCGCCGTCGGAGAGATCGCGAACGAACTTGCCGCACAGTGGCGCAAAGCAATCGCAGACCGCGGCGATGCGGATGTTGGGCGTCGTGCGAATCGTCTTCGCGATTTGATGAGCGCGGCCACCGAGGCCGATGATGCCGACGTTCACCTGGTTGCTCGGCGCGTCGCCCCCGCGCCCCAGGACTCGGGCGGGCAGAATGAGCGGCGCCGTTGCGCTAGCGGCGGCAGCTTGCAGAACGTGGCGGCGGGTCCAACGACGCTTCGCAGACATGGCAGCTCCTTCCTGTTCGCGCGAACGAACAGCTGAGGGACATGCAACCTGCCGGCGTCACCTTAGCGTCGCATCAATGGGCCGTGCGAGTCAACTGCGCTTGTCGGGGGGGTGTCAGCGAGTTTCTCTGAAACTCCCACTGCGGGCGAGAACGGTTCGTCAACAAGATCGCTGCGAGGTGTGGTTATTGGTGCGCATTTCACCGCGACTCGCCTACACTGAGCCGCAGGTGCCGGCCGATGTCGCGGGCGCGCCGAGCGAGGCTTCGGCGAACGACTCGTCGCTTTCCCAGAGCACCACTTTCGTGGCGGTCACGCCTTTGCCGGCGAGCAGTTTGGGGCACACTTCGTAGAGCAGGTAGCTCGCCATGTTTTCCGATGTCGGGTTGTATGGCAGCACGTAGTACCGGCACGGTTCAACCATCTTCACGGCCGCGAGACCGTTTTCATCCGATTGGTTGAGCACGAACCCGTGGTCCCAGTTGTCATCGAGCCACCCCTTAAAGAGTTTCTTAAGTTCAGCAAAGTCGATCACGCGACCGACGTCGTCGACCGCATCGCCCGTCACGTAAAAATCGGCGATGTAGTTGTGACCGTGAAAGTATTCGCATTTCCCGCCGTGCCGGTGGAGCCGGTGGCCGGCACAAAAGCGGATGCGACGCATGATGGTGAGGGGCATGGTGGGATTCAGGATACGGGATGCAGGGGACGGGGAACGCTGGATGTTCCGAACGAGAATTGGCTAGGGTTATTCTCCGCACGTTTGGGCTGTTTGGGAAGTCGCTCATCGTAGACGATAATGGCACTAGCCGTGCCCCAGCGACCTGTTTGTCACTATCCTTCCCTGCATCCAGCATCCCCAATCCTGCATCCTGCTCAATGATCGATATTTCGCTCCTGGAAATCATCGGCGCCATCGGCATGGCCTGCCACGCGTTGGGTGTCATGACGGCTGTGCATGCCGTCATGACGGCCCGTACGTCGCAGGGGGCGATCGCGTGGGCGTTGCTGTTAATGTTGTTTCCGTATCTAGCGCTGCCGGCGTATGGGCTCTTCGGCCGCGGCAAATTTCAAGGCTACGTGAAGGCTCGCCGCGCGGGCGACTCGCAAATCGATCACATTGCGCGGGCGCTCGAAAAGAAGATGCGGCTCTTCCGCGTGCGCGACGAAGAGTTCGATCCGAAATACGTCGCGCTCGAAGAACTCGCCGAGATGCCCTTCACAAGTCACAACGATGCCACGCTGCTGGTCGACGGCCACGAGGCCTTCCCCTCGATGTTCGCCGGCATTGAAGCGGCCGAGACATACGTCATCGTGCAGTTCTATATCATTCGCGATGATGAACTCGGCAAACAGCTTAAAGAAATCCTCGTGCGAAAAGCCCGCGAGGGCGTGGCCGTTTATCTTCTGTACGATGAAATTGGCAGCTATTACCTGACGCGGCAATATAAACGTGACCTGGCCGAGGCTGGGGCTCTCGTGCTGCCGTTTCGCACCTCGCGCGGCTTGCGAAATCGCTTCCAAATCAACTTCCGCAATCACCGCAAAATTGTGATCGTTGATGGCAAGGTTGCGTGGGTCGGCGGGCTGAATGTGGGTGATGAGTACGTGGGCCGCGACCCACACTTCGGACCATGGCGCGATACGCACGTTGAGGTGCGCGGCCCGGTTGTGCAGGCCATTCAGTTTGCGTTTCTCGAAGACTGGTATTGGGCAACCGGCAGCGTACCGGAATTAGATTGGACTCCAAATCCCGCGCCAAACGACAACGAAACCGCCTTGTGCCTCGGTTCCGACCCTTCCGACATGATCGAAACGTGCGGCTTGTTCTTTCTGCACGCGATCAATTCGGCCCGCCAGCGGTTGTGGATTGCGACGCCCTACTTCGTACCCGATAGCGCGTTGATTTCCGCGTTGCAGTTGGCGGCGCTGCGGGGAGTAGACGTGCGGATCATGCTGCCCGAGACGCCCGACCACAAGCTCGTGTATTTGGCAGCCTTCTCATACGTGGCCGAGGCCGAACCGTGTGGCGTGAAGTTTTATCGCTACATGCCGGGGTTCATGCACCACAAGGTCCTGCTCGTCGACGATGATCTGGCAGCGGTTGGCACGGCGAACTTCGACAACCGCTCGATTCGCCTCAACTTCGAAATGATGTTGATCTTTGCCGATCGCAATTTCGCGACGGAAGTCTCCCAGATGCTCAAGCGTGATTTCGAACGCTGCCAGCCGGCAAAGCCTGAGGACATCGCCAGCCGGCCGTTCTATTTTCATTTTGCCGTGCGGCTGGCCCGATTGATGGCGCCAATTCTTTAGCTACCGAAACGACTGAAGCAGCCCTCGGCTTTGCCGGGGGTGGTCTTCGTGTGACAATCGGCGCGGCACCCCACCGGCAAAGCCGAAGGCCAACGGAGCGGCGCGGCGATGCAGATATGCGCTTCGGTCACTCTACCAATAACGAATCGACAAGCCCGTGCCCGCAAAGAAATCGTCGGCGGCCTTGTTGAGACCCATGCCCGCGCGGATATCCCACTGCAGGTTGTCGGTAAATAGATACGTACAGCCGCGGTTGAAGTAGTATTGCGGCTTATCGGTGTCGGCGTTCACAGGCGCCAAGACGTACCACTCGGCGTAACTGTGAATACGGTCATTCCAGGAATGACCCAACGTGGCCGACTGTGAAAACTGCGCATGGTTGTCGCCCGTGATGTCGTCCGTATCGCCGCCGAGTGCGGTCGAGCAGCCGAGGTCCCACGTCTTCGCTTCGTCAAGATGCCAGCCATAGCAGAAATTAAAGCCGGGCAGGACATCGCCGGCCGTGAACGCCGTGCCGCCAGTCGGTACCGACATTTCGACAATCAGTGCCGTTTCCGGCAGCCAGCCATCCTGCGGCGTTAGCGCTGCTTTCATGCCGACTACTAGATCGTCGGCGCCAGCCTCTCGCGAGATGACGCCCGCGGTGTTGTCGCGCTCGATCTCGTAATTCCCTTCGAGCCGCAACTCGGTCCAGTCGGTGAGCATGCCGATGCGCAGCAACGACTCGGGGAATGAGTGATTGCTTGTCCGTATGCCGCCTTCGTCGTCGTAGGTATAGGTGTAGCCGGTTTCTAATTGAACGACGCCGTAGCCGACTGTCACCGACGATTCGGTAAAGTCGGGGCGATCCGTAATAAGTGGCTCGTTCAAATCCGCCCCGCCTTCGGCGCCGCCTTCGTACCATTGGAACAAGGTAGGCCGGCCGCCGATGGGGCCATCGAACACCTGCGCGCTCAGGGGCGCGGCCAACAGGACGACGGCAAGCATCACTGGCAGGCGCATCGTGAAGGTGGGGCGAAGCACAAGCGGTTCCGATTTTCCCGGTGAGTTGGCGACGTACAGTTTTCTTCGTCGCGACGAAATCGGCGGCCGCACGAGAAAAGCGCACCGCGGTTTTGATGACTCGAAAAGTCGGCCTCGGCTTGTTAAGCCTTGCCGATTATCGCTGCCGCAACGCTGGCATCTTCCGGCGGCGCAGTTTGCCAATGCGTTGCCGCTGCTACCGCCGGCACACTCAATTCAGTGAAGGATCGCTCGGCAGATGCGCGCGATCCAGGTCGGGCGCCATGATCTCGAGGCCGATGCGCTGCGTGACTGTCTTCCATATCGACTCGTGATCAGCGAACACGTCGTCGATCGTCGCTTTAGTCCACAGCCAGCCGCCCGCTTCCAGCTCGCCTTCCAATTGGCCAGAGGCCCAGCCGGCGTTGCCGCTGCACAGCCGCAGCGACACCTTCTTCTTGCGGACAATCAGGTCGAGCTCATCGCGATCGGTGGAAAAATACAGGCCGGGCATGATCTGGTGATCCGCAAACGCCTGCACAGTGTGCAGCGCCAGGAGCGGCCCCGGCACTGGGCCGCCAACGAAGATTCGGTCGTCGCGGTCACATGGATCGTTGCCGATCATCTCCCACACTTCGCGTACGGTCTTGTCCGACGGTCGATTGATGACCACGCCCATCGCGCCTTGGTGATCATGGTGGATCATGAGCACGACAGACTGCGCGAAGTTTGGGTCGCGCAAATATCGCGACGCCACCAGAAAATGCCCCGTCAACCACTTTTCAGCCATGGTCGCACGACGAACGGTTAAAGGCACGGCAGTTCCACCGCGCCCATTCTAACACGATAGCACGAGCCAATAAAGCAGCACGTTTGACGCAACGAAAGAAGTCGCTCGGGCAATGAGCGAATGTTGTGTGGTCACGCCGCCTTGCGCTTCGGCGGATCTTGCGATCGCCGCGCAGCTCGCGCTAGCCAAGCCTGTCGCATGCGCTTCCATGGCCGAACCGTTTCGCGGTAAATGCGATACAGCCAGGCTTTGCCCCAAAGATCGTAGAATTGTCGCAGCTCGGATAATTCATTGTGCAGATCTTGGCACTCGGTCTCTAATTCGGCCGTTCGTTTCCGCGCACGCACGCTCTCGCTTTCGGCGTGTGACAGCTTCAACGACAGCTCGCCGAGGTAGTCGGCCACTTGGCGGGGATTCAACCCTTCGTGTTTCGCGCCGGAGTCGTGCGTGCCCACCTCAAAGAGGTTAAGCTGTGCCAGCGAGGTTTTGAGTTGTTCAATCGTCGCAGTTAGTTGGTCCGCGCGAACGCCGAGTTCTTGGCCGGCACGTTGCTCATTTTCCCATTGTCCGACCAGCCAGCGAACCGTTCGCAGGCGGTACTTGTCGATCTCCTCCGTATAGCGACCGCCGAGATGGCGATCGAGCTGCGCCAACATTTTGAAAATCGTCGTGAGCTTGAAGTCGAGCCCTTTGCTAGAAAAGATGCCGCCAGCGTGAATGCGATAGACCGACATCGGTTCAGGCAGGAAGCCAATCTTCCCATGCGCCGCGTTGAGGATATGAATGACCCAGTCGCCGATGATCACATCGCTAAACCACTCCGGAAACGGTCCGAATAAGTGATTGCGGAACATCACGGCGCTGGTAGCCATGAAGTTGCCCTCGAAGAGGTCTTCAATCGATGCTTCGGCGCGGTCCCATTGTTCGGGCACCAACTCGGGACCGTTTGCACCATCTTCGTACAGGCAGCGCGCTGGGTGAAAGCACGTGCTCCATTCCGGATGGGCGTCGAGCGCGGCGACCTGCCGTTGCAGTTTGTGAGGCGAGGTAAAGTAGTCGTCGCCTTCCAGAATGACGACGAACTCGCCGCGGCACAGCGCGAACGTTTGGATGAAATTCCGCGACGCGCCTTCATTTTGTCGTGCCAGACGCAGCCGAATCTTCTCCGGGTGCGCTGCTGCCAGGTCTTGCAGGATGTGGCGCGTGCGGTCGGTTGAGCAGTCTTCGCCGATGACCAACTCGATTGCAAAGTTCGTCGACTGCATTAGCACGCTCTCGACCGCTTGCGAGATGTAACGCTCATGATTGTACGTCGGCATGCAAATGCTGACGCGCACGCGCCCGCCAGGCGGAGCGGCATCGGTCGCTGGAGTCGCTGGTTGGTCAGAGTCCCACATTGAAACGCCTCGTTCCGCTCCGTGCGCGACCGCTGAAGTCGAACTTGATTCGGCACAAGCAGAGTTTTGAACCGGTAAATAATCAAGTCGACACAGTTGGGTCAAGGTTGATCCGATCGCGCTTTGAGCGCGTTTTCCGCTGCCTGCTTAGGCCGTAAATGACCTTGCTTTCACCTCCCGCCGACCGTATTCTCCGCGACTTGATGGCTGAATCTTAACCGCATCTGCCTGCAACGCTCGCGCCATGTCGACAGTTGAGGTCCTTCGCAACGTTGGGTCCATTCCTTCCGCGGTCTCCCGTTGGCTCGTGGGCGATGTGAAAGTTGTCACAAACTATCGCTATCGGAACTTCGATTATCTGCGCCTGTTTTTGGCGATTGAAGTTATTGCCGGCCATTTATGGGCCGGGCTCATGCGGCCCGGCAATTTCTGGATCCCGATCCCCGCGGTCGCGGCATTTGTCGGCCTGAGCGGGTTTCTGATACCGCAATCGCTCGAGCGTTCTCGCGATATGTGGCACTTCGCCTGGAAGCGCGTTGTACGCACGATTCCCGCCCTCGTTCCGCTGCTGCTGGCGATCGGCCTGATGTTTGGTTTCAAACGCGTGGTCGGCGCGATCGTGCAATATTTCACGGCTGGTTACTGCGGAGAGTTTCTCGGCGTCACGCTGCCGCTGTGGTCGCTAATCGTCGAAGACGCCTTATATGCTTGCATGGCCCTTCTCTTTCTTGTTGGCGCGCATCGCAATCTCTGGTTGATCGGCGGCGTCGTGGCCGCTTTGCTCATCGGCGGCGAGCAGGTTACTGACTGGCTTACGAAGTACCGCCTGTTCGATACGTCGACCGCGTTTTTCACCGGCACGCTGGTTTACATTTTCCACGAGCGCGTTCGTCGACTTCACTGGGCCGTGCCCGCCCTGGCTGTGTTCGCCTCGCTCATGGGTTGGCTCGATTTCATGGGCCGCCTCGGCTTTCCGTTCCTCATCGGTTGCGTCATCATGCTGGCGATCACACTGCCGCAAATGAAATGGAAGATCCCCGACCTGTCGTACGGCGCCTACATTTGGCACGCACCGATTTTGTTGGCGCTGCTCGCGCCGGTCGGTATGGCCCGCGCGATGCCCTGGGTAGTCATAACCTGCGTTTTAACGTTTATCGCGTCAATGTCCTCGTGGTATATGGTTGAAAAGAAAGCTCTCACACTCAAAGACATCCGCTGGCCAGATTGGCTCGGCAACCCGCTTGCCAAACCACAGCCCGCCCCCACGCAACTCAGCATCATGCACGGCTGCGACGGCTTAGTCATGGAGCCGATCCGTTACACTGAGCCGCCCAAGCCCGGGCTCGTTTCGATCATCATTCCAACGTTCAACAAAGACCGCTTCATTGGCGCGACGTTGGAATCGATCGGCCGACAAGAGTACACGAATTGGGAAGTGATCGTCACTGAAGATTCATCGCGCGGCGAAACGGAGAACATCGTCAAGGCGTTCGCCCGGCGATTCCCCAAGAACCGCGTCGACTACAGCCGCAATGCTCGGAATCTGGGCGCGGCTCAATCGCGTAACAACGGCTTCAAGCGGGCCCGCGGCGAATTCATCGCACTGCTCGATGCCGACGACCGCTGGCTGCCCGAACATTTGGCCGTCTCCGTGAAGGCGCTCGAAGAATCGAAGAAGGACTTGGTTTATTCCTCGGTCTTGATGATCGAGGACCAGACCGAATTGCCGATCGCGATTTGGGGGCCTGATCGCCGCGACTTGAATGATTTCCCCTACGGTCTGTTTCGCCGCAACTATATTACGCCCTCGTCGACCGTCATGCGGCGCGACGTAATCGCCGACGTTGGTCCATGGGGCCTCGGCTTCCGCTACTGCGAAGATGCCGACTACTGGTTCCGCTGTGTCGCCGCCGGCAAGTCATTCCAACACATCGGCGGCTGCTATTGCCTGTACCGTAAGAACCACGAGGGCGCGACGACTCAGCAACTCTGCGGCACGCTCGAAGAATTCGCCGATATCTCTGAGCACTACGCACGGAGCATCCCGGGCCTCGAGCGGCCGAAGTACGCCGCCAAAGAAGCCGCCAATGCTTGCCTCAATGCCGCGCAGTTTCATGTTCGCACCAATCCGCAGCAGGATCCCTCCGCCAACCGTGCGCATTCGGTCTCGCTCTCCTGGCGTGCCTGGCAATTGCGTCGCAACAACGCCAAGCATTTGTTGAAATTCTTGCGATTCACGACGAAATACGCAGTTCACACGGTGACGTCGGGAATCAAGCGCACGTTCCGCCATGCCGCGACACCGCCAGCCGCACCGGCGCTAGCGAAGAAGGCGGCTTAACGCTCGAGTACGTTGCCCAATTGCCAACATGAAGCCTCAGCCGATTCAATCCAGCGACGGCGAAATTGTCCTCGTGAGCGCCAGCGACAGCGGCTATGCGATGCCGCTCGCCGTGACGATCCGGTCGGTGCTCGATCATCTGGCGCCGCATCGCCGGCTGCGCTTGTACGTGTTCGACGGCGGCCTCACGCCGCACGACCGGGAGCGATTGCTCGCGTCGTGGCATGACCCGCGGCTGGCCGTAGAGTGGATGACGCCCGACCTGAAGCTCGTGCGCGATCTCAAGGAGAGCGAGCACGTCAACCTGATCACCTACCTGCGGCTGCTCATGCCCGCCGTGTTGCCGAACCATGTGAGCCGGGCGATCTACATCGATGCCGATATGCTCATTCGCTACGACTTGGGAGTCCTGTGGGATGAACCACAAGGCGACCACGCCGCGCTAGCTGTGCAGGATGTGGCGGCGCCCTGGATCGACGCCAACATCTCCGCCGCCAACCGCCCGCTGTGCCGCAATCTGCTGTGTGCGCAGACTCCCGTCGTGAACTACCGCGATTTCCATATCGCACCCGAGTCAAAATACCTCAACGGTGGCATGCTGGTGGTCGACCTCGCCCAATGGCGGCGCGACAAGCTCTCCGAAAAGATGCTCGCGGCTCTCCGCGAACATCCGCACCACGTGCTGTGGTGGGATCAATACGCACTAAATGCCGTGCTCGCCGGCAAGTGGCGCAGCCTCGACCTGCGCTGGAACCAAGGCGCTCACATCTTTGCGTACCCGACGTGGCAACACAGCCCGTTTGACCGGGACGAATACAATTTACTTCGGTCGCAGCCGTGGATCGTCCATTTCTGCTCGCCGTCCAAGCCCTGGCATTACTTCTGCCACCACCCGTTCACGAATGACTGGCGGCAATGCCTCGCCCGCACCGAATGGCGTGACTGGAAGCCAGCGAAGCCGGATGAGTATCTCAGCAAGCTGTGGGAGTTCTACTACCAACCAGTCCGCAGCGAATGGAAACGCCGCGTCCGCGCGATCAAACAAAGAATCCGCGGCCCACGCAAGAAAGCGGCGTAACGAATTGGATATCGCGGCGATGAACCAACTCGCAGCTGCACCGGCCGATCTGCGCCCCGGGCAACATAGACTTGCGGTGAGGCGGAGGGCGGTTCACCGCCCTTCCTCGCGCCAGCGATAATAGGCCCGCCGTTCACGGCGGGTTATCGAGCCGCGAACAATCGACACTCAGCCCCGTTCACGGGGCTTTTCGTTGTTCCGGCTTGAGCCGCAGCCATTACGACGACATCCGACTGCACGTAATCTCCACCGCCTTGAGCAGTCCCTTCGCTTTATTGAGTGTCTCCTCATACTCGCGCTCCGGCACGCTGTCGGCCACGACGCCCGCCCCAGCTTGGATGTATGCGACGCCATCTTGAATGACCATCGTCCGCAGCGCAATGCACGTATCCATATTGCCCGCGAAGTCGATGTAACCGACGGCCCCGCCATAGGGCCCGCGGCGATGCGGCTCCAGTTCATCGATTATCTCCATCGCCCGCACCTTCGGCGCGCCCGACACCGTACCGGCGGGCAGGCAGGCCGCGAGCGCATCAAACGCGTCGCGATCTTCGGTGAGCTGACCGGTCACGTTGGAAGTAATGTGCATCACATGACTGTAACGCTCGATAACCATTACGTCGGATAACTCAACCGAACCGAACTGCGCCACGCGGCCGACGTCGTTCCGGCCGAGATCAACGAGCATTACATGCTCCGCTCGCTCCTTCGGATCGGCGAGCAATTCGTCAGCTAACTGTTGATCTTCTTCATCCGTCCTTCCGCGCCGGCGCGTGCCCGCGAGCGGCCGTACCGTAACCTTCCCATCGACGACGCGCACCATGATCTCCGGCGAACTGCCAACGAGCGTGCACTTGGGCGTCCGCAGGAAGAACATGAACGGGCTCGGATTCACTACCCGCAACGTGCGATACACTTCGAACGGATCACACTTCAGCGGCACTTCCAGCCGCTGGCTGAGCACGACCTGAAAGATGTCGCCAGCGCGAATGTATTCGACGCTCTTCTTTACAATCTCCTCAAACTCGGCCTTCGTGAAGTTCGATTTATAGTCGAGCTTCACATCGCCAATCGTCGCAATATCCGTCGGCGTTAGCGAATCCGTCGGCGTCGAAAGCTTGTCGACAAACCGATCCACCCGCCGACAAGCATCATCATACGCCTGCCGAACTCGCGCCTCGTTCCTCGCGCCTCGCTCCTCACCAACCTTCGCCAACACCACCACAATCACAGTCTTCTGCACGTTATCGAACACAATCATGTGATCGTAGAACGCGAACGACAGATCGGGCAAGTTGCGGTCATCTTCGGGCGCATTGGGCAGATTCTCGACATAACGAACCGTGTCGTAGCCCGCATAGCCGACCGCACCGCCGACAAACGGCGGCAACTCCGGCAACTTCGCAACGCGAAATTCCCGCATCTTGTTGCGAAGCGAATCAAGAGGATTGATCGGTTTGCCGCCCACGAGCGTCGCCGGCTCCAACAGCATGAATGGCTCCGCCGCCAAAAAGCTGTATCGCCCCACCTTCTCGCCGCCAATCACGCTTTCAAACAAGCACGCGCTTCCGCCGTCATCGATCTTGTGGAACGCGCTGACCGGCGTCAGCACATCGCTCAGAATGCGGCGGTACACCGGCACATAGTCAGCGGTGCCGGCAAGCTTCGAAAAAGTTGCGAAGTCGGGATAGTGAGACATTCGGCGGCTCGATACGACTGGCGGCTAGCGTTGTCGGGCGCGTCGCCCGACCGTGGTAATCCACGCAACAGGTCACCGAGCCGGAACGGCTCGGCTATATAGCCCAGCCGTTTCGGCTGGGTTCGCAGGCGATATCGTACCACGCCACCGCCACGTGCCGCGAGTCGAGCCGATGTGAACTATCCTCTGTTGGTGCAACATGTTACCGCTGCGGCGTTAGCGCCCGCTTCGTCTTGACACTGGGGTGAGCACGGCTAGAATCCCTCTAGCCGTATCGGATCACGCTCTTGCCGCGTTTTGCTGTGCTGTTTGCGGCCGCTGAGTACGCTCCAGTAAGTGCGTCGAGTCGCGCCCAGGTTCGCGCGGCCGAAGATTTGGCAGCCGCATTTTGTAGGCATCTCGCTCCGCGAGATGCATTTCCTCTCGCCAAGCGATAGGCCTACAATCGTTTCACATAATCACGCGGCAGTCGAAAGTTGTGCCACCATGAAATGCCAAAAGTGTGAAAAGCCGGCCACGTTCCACATCACCGATCTCGTGGACGGCAAACCGAACGAACTCCATCTGTGCGAGGAATGCGCCCACAAGTTCCTCGCCCCCTCGGCGGAAGAAGCCGCCGACGTGCTCCCTGCCATGGCGGGGCTCCTCGCGCAACATCTGGCGGTCGGCGAAACGGCCGAAGAACTTGCCCGCCTCGACCAACGGTCCTGCCCCGTGTGCGGCATCACGTTCCTGGAGTTCCGCAAACAGGGCCGCCTCGGCTGCCCGCACGATTACATCAACTTCGCGACCGAGCTCGAGCCGCTGCTGGTGAACATCCACGGCGAAACCCGGCACGTCGGCAAAGTGCCGAAGTTCTGCGCGAGCGGCGCGGAGCAACAAACACAGCTCATTCGCCTCCGCCGCGAGATGAAAGAAGCAATCGCCGCCGAGGAGTACGAGCAAGCCTCGAAGCTCCGCGACGAAATCCGCGCCATCGAACAAGCCCGCGAAAAGAAACAAACGAAAGAATAACAACCAACCGCTAATAAACGCTAATAGCCGCTGATGAAGAAATCTCTTGGCTCTCATCTTCTTTCTTTGTCGTCTTCTTCATTAGCGTCTGGTTAGCGTACATTAGCGGTTCGCCCCGCAGCCAAATTAATGGACGCTTCCGCCTTAAACTTCCAAGAACTTGCCCAAACCAGCGGCGAATGGCTGCGCGGTTCCGGCCCCGAGTCCGATATCGTCATCAGCAGCCGCATCCGGCTTGCCCGCAACCTCGCCGACTTCCCGTTCATCTCGCGGGCCACTGACACCGACCGCGCCGAGATCGGCAAGATCCTCCGCACACGCATCGAAAAGCTGCACGAACAAGGCAAATTCAAAGGCCAGCTCATCTACGTCGATGTCAGCCTTTTGGAAGCAGTCGATCGCCAGTTCCTCGTCGAACGCCAGCTCATTAGCCGCGAACTTGCGGAAACTGAGGGCGCTCGTGCCGTGCTCATCGACCAGCGTGAGCAAATGAGCGTGATGATCAATGAAGAGGATCACTTGCGGATCCAGGTCCTCAAGAGCGGCCTCGACCTGACCGCTGCCTGGCAGCAAATCAACGAGCTCGATGACCTCATCGAAGCCCGCGTCACCTACGCCTACAACGATTGCTTCGGCTACCTCACCGCCTGCCCCACCAACGTCGGCACGGGCCTCCGCGTGAGCGTCATGCTCCATCTTCCCGCCCTCGTCATCACGCGGCAGATCGACAAAGTCTTCCGCAGCTTGCAAAAAATCAATCTCGCCGTCCGCGGCCTCTATGGCGAAGGCTCGCAGGCCCAAGGCGATTTCTACCAAGTCAGCAACCAGGTCACGCTCGGCCACAGCGAAGAAGAACTCACCAAGAAAGTCGCCGACGTCGTGCCCGTGCTCATCGACTACGAACGCAAGGCCCGCGACTTCCTCATCCGCGAAAGCCAGGAAACGCTCCACGATCGCGTGAGCCGCGCCTACGGCATCCTCCGCACTGCGCAAACGATCAGCTCCGAAGAAACCATGCACCTCCTCTCGAGCTTGCGTATGGGCGTGAACCTCGGGCTCATTCGCGACGTGGAGATCCCCACGGTCAATAAGCTCTTCGTCCACACCCAGCCGGCCCACCTCCAAAAACTAACCGGCATGGAGCTCGACTCCTCCGACCGCAACATCGAACGCGCCGCCTATCTCCGCCGCCACCTCAGCGGCGATGGGGATGGGAACGCGCATAATTGAAATGTACGCCGCTAAAATGTAGGCCTCTCGCTCCGCGAGAGGCATTTCATCTCGCAGAGCGAGATAACTACACTGTGGCATGCCACAGCCCCTACCCAAGCTCCAAGTCTACGATCCACAGCAGGACGTGTCGGTCGTCGAGCGCCGCCTGCCACATTGGTCCCAAGCTGGCACGATCACGTTCATCACTTGGCGCACTTGGGATTCGATGCCGGCGCATGTCGTACAGCGCTGGCTGGCAGAGTGCGATCAATGGCTGGTGGCTCACGGCATTCCGCCGACGACAAACGCCACAGCCACGATTCCTGCCGCAATAACGACTTGGCAACAGCGGTGGCAAGCATCGTTGGCGACTTTGCCAAAGCCTCTGCAAATGCAGTTTGGATTGCATACGCAGAATCGCTGGAATGACCATCTAGACGATTGCCATGGCGAGTGCGTGCTGAAGCACCTGGGCGTTTCGCAAGACGTTTACGACAGCTTCTTGCATTTCGACGGCGATCGCTACGACATCACAGACTTCGTTGTGATGCCAAACCACGTTCATATACTGGTCGCGTTCCCCGATGAGAAGTCCATGCTGCCCCAGTGCGACTCGTGGAAGCATTTTACAGCAGCGCAGATCAATCGAAAGCTTTGCCGCACTGGCCGCTTGTGGCAGTAAGATGGCTTCGACCACCTCGTCCGCTCGCAAGAGCAATTCGACTACTTGCGTCGCTACATCGCCGATAACCCCGGAAAAGCGCAACTGGTCGAGGGCCAATATCGCCACTATTCGAAGCCATTGATGGCCGTACCTATGTAGGCCTCTCGCTCCGCGAGAGGCTTTCATCTCGCAGAGCGAGATGACTACATTAATCCTCTGCCTTGCTCCCATCCCCGCACATCCGCACGATCTTTGGATCAAACCGCGCAACAGTCTCCACCAGGTCCTCCTGCGCCGCCATCACTTCGCGAATGTTCTTATAAACGCCTGGCACCTCGTCCGATCCAGCCGCGATGACATGTACACCGCATTGCTCAAGCTCCTTCCGCACCGCTTGAATGCGATACATATCATTCGCCTTCTTACGGCTCATCCGCCGCCCCGCGCCGTGCGCGGCCGAGTTATAGCTCTGCGGGTTGCCCAGCCCGCGCACGACGAACGCCGGGTCCGCCATCGTGCCCGGAATTACGCCGAGCACGCCCGGCCCCGCCGGCGTCGCGCCCTTACGGTGCACAATCAACTCGCGGCCTTGATGCCGCTCCTTCCAGGCAAAATTGTGATGATTCTCAACGCCCGCAATTACATGAGCGCCAAGGAGACCGGTCACCAGCCGATGAATCACCGCATGGTTGGCCGCCGCGTACTCGCCCATGAGATTCATGGCGGCCCAATATTCCTGCCCGGCGTCGCTGTCCAGATCCAACCACGCCAGCCGGCCAAATTCCTTATACCGACGCGGCAGCGACGCTTGGGCCATTTGGCTGTACGTCTGGCAAACAGCCGCTCCCGCGCCGCGGCTTCCACTGTGGCTCAATAGGGCCACGTATTCGCCGGCGTCGAGCCCGAACTGCTCGTCCTTTTGCGGTAAGGTCAACACGCCCACGTCGACGAAATGGTTGCCCGATCCGCTCGTGCCCAGCTGCTTCCAAGCGCGATCTTTGTGTTCGCGCGTGATCCGCGACACGTTCCAATCGCGGTCCATCACTTCGTGCATCTGCGCCGGTCGATGCTCCACACCCACGCCAAACCGCGTGCCGCCATTGATCGCTTCCTGGTAACGATGCAAATTCGCCGACAGTGTTTCCACCGGCAGATCGAGCACCGATAGCTTCATCCGGCAAGCGATATCAACGCCCACGGCGTACGGGATGACCGCATTGTCGCACGCCAACACGCCGCCAATCGGCAGCCCGTAACCAACGTGTGCATCCGGCATTAGCGCGGCGCCCACCGCGTTCGGCAGCTGGCATGCGTCGCGCATCTGCGCGTGGGCGGCCGCGTCGATGTCGTCGCCCCACGTGCGATACGCAATCGGCTCATGATGCACGGGGTGCGCCTGCGCAATCAACTCGCGAGCAAACTCGCCCCAAACCGGATGGCGCTCGTGCCCCCGTGGATCGCCGACGACCTCCGCCACCAACTGCCGGGCCCGCTTGCCCTTCATCCCCATTCCAGTGCCCTGTTCCGCGGCCCGCGACAGTGCCTGAATCGCCGTCGCCACGCAATCTGGCGGCACGCCGAGCTTTTGCAACTGCTTCCGATTCATGGCAACATCCCTTCCACCCGAAATTCTACGCTGGCGCCAATTCCTAACGTCCCGATCGCCTTGCGGCGGCGACCACGCCGCTACGGCCACACTAATAGCCTGGCCTTCCGATGCCTGCGAACGCCCGTCCGCCAGTCGCCACTCCGCCCAACACTCACCAAAATTCGTTCGATTGTCGCCCCCAAACCCTCGCATTCCCACGAAGAACCCCCGAACCCGCCGCCGGTTCGCCTGGTCCTGTCAAAAAGTCGGGAAAAAATTCGCCAGATTAATATGTGGCCGAATCAAGGTGCCCGATTATAATAATGGCTGACGGGGTCGTGCTTAACGCGGCACGACGGTACTAGAGGGCAAAGTTGACCTGTCTAAGTCTTGGCTTTCTAGGTCGGCTCTGTCATGGCAACTAGTAGGAAGGAGGTGGTCTTTGTACGACATGTGTCTTAGCCAACGAGGTGGTTTAACCTGAGATTGGCCGGCGGGTCGCCTCAGGCGACCACCACCTGCTTCTGAGTTCGCCGTCGTGGCTTGCTGCAGCAATACCAAGTCGGCTAGTTCTCAAAGCAACTAACAGAGCCCGGTTCTCACTTGGTGAGAACCGGGCCTCTTTTTTGCGCAATACACACTCTTCTTCCCGTATTCGCCGCGTCAATATCGTCGTCGTTCTCCGCACCGGCATCGGCACAACCGGCATAGTCGTGCGCACACGCCACTTCCCATTACCACGGGCGGGGTCGCCTGCTTTCCAACTCCGGAATCAATTGACTTGCACTGGCCGAAATCTAAGTTTTTACGTCACTTCCCCGACGGAATTTGCGGGGCTGGGACCGTTCTGCATTGTGTAAACCGTTCGCTAGCCGACGTAAAGAAATAATCGCGCTCGAAGTGTTGGGATAGGTCGGATGCTTGTTCTCCCGGCGGCCATTGGCACGTTTCTGCTCGTGAACTTGCTCTGCGCATGCGTTGCGCTCGGCATCGGGTTCGCTGCTGGAGTGTTGTTCGTCGGGGGTAAGAGCGCCAAGGCTGCCGCTAAGCAACCACCCAAGAAGCCGCCCCAACCTAAGCAATCGGAAGAAGCCAAGCGAGCCGCCGAACGCGCCGCCATGGCCGCCAGCCGCGTGGCCGACTTGGCGCAAACCGTTGCGACCAACGTCGGCGACCACGCCGCCAAGATGAAGGCCATCTCGGCCGACCTCGCGGGCATCGACCGCGGGTCGGGCGGCGCCGGCGCTGCTGTGTTCTCCGCAATGGATCAAATTCTCGGCGCCAATACCGAACTGCAGCAGCGCCTCGAAGTCGCTGAGCGGCAGCTCGCTCTTCAAGCCGCTGAAATCAAAGCACACGAATCCGAAGCCCGCACCGACTCATTGACCGGCCTCGCCAATCGCCGCGCGTTCGACGACGAGTTGAAACGCCGCCTCAGCGAGTGGCAGCGTAAAGGCACGGCCTGTTCACTCGTCTTGCTAGACGTCGACCACTTCAAGAAATTCAACGACACGCACGGCCACCAGGTCGGCGACGAAGTGCTGCGGCAGGTCGCCAAGGTGCTAACCGTCCAATGTCGCGAAATGGATGTGCCCTGCCGCTACGGCGGCGAAGAGTTCGGCGTTATCTTGCCGGCCACCGACGCGAAAACCGCCTGCAAAGTCGCCGAACGAATTCGCAGCGCCATCGAAGCAGCCACCACAGTCTGCGACAACAAGAAACTAAAAATCACTTGCAGCTTGGGGGTCGCGGACTTCGCGTCTGCCGAAGACATTGCATTACTAATTCGCCGCGCCGACGACGCCCTGTACGTCTCGAAAAAAGCTGGCCGCAACTGCGGCCATTGGAACACCGGCGCCAAGCATATACCGATCACAGCGCCCGACGAAGCACTCTGCATCTCGGCCGATGAAGAAGCGGCCGCCGAAGAAGCCGAGGCTCTTGCCGACTCGACCAAGACTCCTGATGAGCCGGTCACGCAAAACGGCGCGACGTTCATCCAAATGCTCAAACGCCGCGTCACCGAAAGCCACCGCTTCGGTATCCCGATTTCCGTGATGTACCTAAGAATCGACGAATACGACGTCGTCAAAGCGAAGCACGGCATCGCCATCGCCCGGCAACTGGCCGATGCCGCGGCGCCTGCCTTTCAAAAAGTGCTCCGCGAAATGGATACGCTCGCTAAACTGGAGAATGGCGAGTTCGTCGTCATGTTGCCAGGCAGTACGCAGCACGACGTCAAGCATGTCGTGAAGCGAATGCAAAATGCCGCGGCCGGCTGCATGCTGCCAATGCTCGACCGGCCGCTGCAAATCGGTTTCCATCACGGCATCGCCGAACTCAAGCCGAGCGAGTCGGCTCAAGAACTGCTTGCTCGCGCTCGGCAAGCCGCGAGCGTAAACACTCCGACGCCCGCTGCTAAATTCTAACCGACGTTGCGGTGCCAGCTACACGAGCAGGCGCTTGCGACTCCGAACGCGCCGGGCGGCGGACGATCCGATCAGCCGCGACGCGCTAGCCCCCGGTTTGGCAGCTTCATCGAACGAACATGCGCACGGGCTCTGGCCAAATTCTCCGGGCCTCATTCGCGCGTCGCTAGTCTCTTGCCACGTGGCGAGAGTAAGATGCACGCGTCGACCGATACACTTCCGCCAGCGTCAGTGAAGTCATTTGGGAAGTTCTAACAGCAAATCAACCGAGAGCGCAAGCAACTCACGCTGGCCGCAATTTCGCTTCAGCCTCGCATCATTGCTGATCGTGCTGACTCTGGTCGCCCTCGCGCTCGGGCTGTCCGCGACGCTCGGATCGCTCGTCGCAACTCTCCTGTTGGCGTTCGTGTATTGCATTGTGCCGACGCCGCTGGTCATCGGCGCGGTTTTCGCCCGTGGCGATGTGCAGGCATTCGCCATCGGGGCCCTGGTGCCCTGGTGGGCCTCCAACAGTTGGTTGCCCGGAACTTCGTCATTCTCCAGGCCGATTTGGCTGGTCGCCATGTGCGCAATCTGCGGCTTGATCGCCGTCCTAACTCGCCGGGCGATACGCTGCGACGGCTCCCGGAGTTAAGTCGCTACAGGCAGCTGGTGGTTGCTTTGTGTGCAGCACCTTGGCACCGTAAAACTGCCCATTTTAACGACGACGTAGTGCTTCCAAACATTTTTAAAAATTGTGAAATAGCCCCCTTGTTCTCGGTCGACCTATCCGTAGAATGCAATTCTCACGCGTTTGACACAGCCACACGTGGCTGTTATATTCTGCGATTCCACTGAAGGAGGTAACTCATCAGTGGAGGGGGTCACCGCGAGTGGCCAGAGGCTGGTAAGGCAGCTCCCCCAAGTTTTTCCCGGAGGGAAAAGTTCCTGCCTTGTCGGCCTCTGTCCATTGGCACTCTGCAGTCTGGCCGGCAGGCTACTCTGCAGCAGTACAATGATAGGCTTGGTAGATTGTGACCAAGTAAGCGATTGAGCCCGCAATGGCTCAGTTGTGAACGTTCTTTGACAATTTGGTTTTGAAAAGCAAGAGTGGCATCTTGCTAAGTGTGACAGCGAGCCGGCCCGTCCCCGGGCCCGGTTTGAAGTTTACACTTAGCCAAGACTCTTTTTTGTTCTTAGATTAGTTCGAGCGTTACTCGTCCAAGAAAGCCTTCGCCGGCTCTCTTGGACAAAACGTAGCGTGGGACGGAATGCAACCGCCCCACCAAGCATTTTGTCGAACACTCTCGGCAGCACAGCGAGCCGGGCCGTCCGCGGCCCCGGTCTTTCTGGCTAATAGCTGAAAGCTAACAGCTGACAGCTTCTTTCGAGAGCTTTAGATAAATGTGGCCAAGCTACTAAGGGCGTATGGGGGATGTCTTGGCATCAGGAGGCGATGAAGGGCGTGGAAGTCTGCGAAAAGCTCGGGGGAGTTGACAAACAAGTGATGATCCCGAGATTCCCGAATTAGCTCATGGTGAATCCATAGCCATGAGTGGCCAACGTGGGGAACTGAAACATCTAAGTACCCACTGGAAAAGAAAGAAAAATCGATTTCGTTAGTAGTGGCGAGCGAAAGCGAAATAGCCCAAACCGCGGAGGTTTCCTCTGCGGGGTTGTAGGGCCTCTCACATGAGAGTTACCAAACTGCCCGTTAGCAGAAGCTTTTGGAAAGTTGCACCATAGAGGGTGACAGTCCCGTATGCGACAACGAGCAGTCTCTCGAGGGGTACCTGAGTAAGCCGGGCCACGTGGAATCCCGGTTGAATCTACGAGGACCATCTCGTAAGGCTAAATACTCCCTGATGACCGATAGTGAACTCAGTATGGCGATTGAAAGATGAGAAGAACCCCTGTTAGGGGAGGAATGTGAACCTGAAACCATACGCTTACAAGCGGTCGGAGCACTATGACCCTCCGGGGTAATGTGTGACGGCGTGCCTTTTGCATAATGATCCGGCGAGTTACCGTCTGCGGCTTGGTTAAGGTCCTCCGGACCGAAGCCTAAGGGAAACCGAGTCTGAATAGGGCGACAATTGGTCGTTGGCGGTAGACGCGAAACCACGTGAACTACCCATGAGCAGGTTGAAGCGCGGGTTATACTGCGTGGAGGACCGAACCCACTTGGGTTGAAAACCGAGGGGATGACTTGTGGGGAGGGCTGAAAGTGCAATCAAACGTGGAGATAGCTCGTTCTCTCCGAAATAGCTTTAGGGCTAGCCTTGAGCCACTACGCACTAGGGGTAGAGAGACTGAATTGGTTGGAGGCGCCTCACCGCGTACTCTGCCGAACCAAACTCCGAATACTAGTGCGACTATCTCAGGAGTCAGTCCGCGAGGGATAAGCTTCGCGGTCGAGAGGGAAACAACCCAGACTATCTGCTAAGGTCCCGAAGATGTACTTAGTCACTAAGGAAGTTGATTTGCTGTGACAACCAGGATGTTGGCTTAGAAGCAGCCACCATTTAAAAAGTGCGTAACAGCTTACTGGTCGAGCAGATCTGCGCCAATAATGAACGGGAGTAAGTACAGCACCGAAGCAATAGATACATAAAGCCTGCGGGCAATATGTGTGGTAGGAGAGCGCTCTTGGTCAGATACAAGCCGTACCGTAAGGAGCGGTGGTGGGGCCAAGAGGTGATTATGCCGGAATGAGTAACGATAAGGCAGGTGAGAATCCTGCCCGCCGAAAGCCTAAGGTTTCCTGGGGAAGGTAAATCCGCCCAGGGTTAGCCGGTGCCTTAGTCGAGGCCGAAAGGCGTAGACGATGGACAGCAGGTCAACATTCCTGCGCCAGCTAAGTGGACCGATGGAGGGACGACGTCCGAAAGGTGAGCGGTACGAATAGAAATGTCCGTGGACTCTCGCAAGGCGGGGGATAGGTAAATCCGCCCCATATAGCCAAGCGTGAGGACTGAGTGCGTTTATGTTCACGAAATCATCGGCAGGACGTTCAAGAAAAGCTTCGTAGGGTTGAAGCTTAGCTGACCGTACTAAAACTGACACAGGTAGGCGAGACGAGTAGTCTAAGGCGCTCGGGAGAATAGTGGTTAAGGAACTCTGCAAAATGACCCCGTAAGTTCGCGATAAGGGGTACCCGGGATGGTTCACGCTGTCCTGGGTCACAGTAAATCGGCTTCTGCGACTGTTTATCAAAAACACAGGTCTCTGCTAACACGTAAGTGGATGTATAGAGGCTGACGCCTGCCCGGTGTCGGTAGGTTAAGGTAGAGGGTTAGCCGCAAGGCGAAGCTCACGACCGAAGCCCCGATAAACGGCGGCCGTAACTATGACGGTCCTAAGGTAGCGAAGCTCCTTGTCGGGTAAGTTCCGACCTGCATGAAAGGCGCAACGACAGAAGCACTGTCTCAATCACTAACCCGGTGAAATTGTAGTCGTGGTGAAGATGCCACGTTCCCGCAGCTAGACGGAAAGACCCCGTGAACCTTCACTGTAGGCTGATATTGGGCTCGTGTATAAACTGTGTAGGATAGGTGGGAGGCTTCGAAGTCCGTGCGCCAGCACGGGCAGAGCCGTCGGTGAAATACCACCCTTTTTATGCATAAGTTCTAACGTTGATTCCCGTGCAACCGGGCAACGGACAGTGTCAGTTGGGCAGTTTGACTGGGGCGGTCTCCTCCTAAAGAGTAACGGAGGAGCCCAATAGGTACCCTCAGCCTGGTTGGCAATCAGGCTTCGAGCGTAAAGGTAGAAGGGTGCTAAACTGCGAGACTTATCAGTCGAGCAGGTACGAAAGTAGGGCTTAGTGATCCGGTAATCCCGTATGGAAGGGTTATCGCTCAACAGATAAAAGGTACTCCGGGGATAACAGGCTTATCGCTCCCGAGCGTCCATAGCGGCGGAGCGGTTTGGCACCTCGATGTCGGCTCATCACATCCTGGGGGTGGAGAAGCTCCCAAGGGTTCGGCTGTTCGCCGATGAAAGTGGTACGTGAGCTGGGTTCAGACCGTCGTGAGACAGGTCGGTCCCTATCTACTGTGGGCGCACGAAACTTGCGGAGGTTCTTCTTTAGTACGAGAGGATTTAGAAGGACGGCCCTCTGGTGTTCCAGTTGTCGCGCTAGCGGTATGGCTGGGTAGCTATGGCCGGAAAGGATAAACGCTGAAGGCATCTAAGCGTGAAGCCCGCTCCAAGATCAGGTTTCGTTGGGCAATTGCCCGAAAGTCCCCTGGAAGACGACCAGGTCGATAGGCCGGATGTGTAAGCACAGTAATGTGTTCAGCTAACCGGTACTAACGGACGAACGCTTGGCCACATTTATCTAACGCTCTTGCAAAAGGGGTGAGGATACAGGATACGGGGGTCAGGGATTTCTTTGGAAACCCTTACCTCAGTGCAATCTCTGTTCGCATCCCTAACAAGATCTAAGAACAAATGAGTGGCGAGAATTAAGGATAATGGTACGAGTCAGTTCCCCTGACCCCCGTCTCCTGCATCCTGTCCCCTCGCCAGCCACTCCTGCAATTCAAACCAAATTAACCCAGGCTTGCAGCGTCTAACGGTGCTGCGAGCCTCTTCTGGCGACCATACCGGAAAGGAAACACCTGTTCCCATCCCGAACACAGCCGTTAAGCTTTCCGGGCCGATGATAGTGCCTACCAGCGCGAAAGTAGGTATCGCCAGGTTTTTATAACCAAAAAACCCCGCGTGAGTTTCAAAGACTCCGCGGGGTTTTTTTTGCGCCCGCTCATCTTGCCACCATACCCAATATTCTCCTCATTGCGATGTCGCCCCTCCCCTGACATCGTGTCGCTCTTCGCGGCATAATGAGTCCGCCTTTCTGGGGCCGCGATTTCGGAAAGCCGCGAGCCTTGCCTTCCACCTTACGTTTCGCGAAAGGTTTCTTCGCTATGAACAGCTTGATCCCCCGACTCATAGTTTTCCTCGCTGCGGTTGCCTCGCCATTGCTGTCGGCCACGGCGGCTCAAACCAAGCTTTCCCCTTCCGAAGCAAAACAACTCGCCATCGAAGCGTACATCTACGGCTACCCGCTAGTCACGATGGAGATGACCCGTCGCGTGATCACCAATGCTGCCAAGGTCGAAGGCACACACGGCCCTATGGGTCAGCTCATTCGCCTCCGCGAATATCCGACCGCCGCCTTCAAGGATGTCACCGCCCCGAACGCAGATACGCTCTACACCACGGCCTTCATCGACGTTGCCAAAGAGCCGTACGTCCTCAGCATCCCCGATGCGCATGGTCGCTACTACCTTTTCCCGATGCTCAACGCCTGGACCGATGTCTTCCAAGACCCCGGCAAGCGCACCACCGGCACCGGAGCGCAAAAGTACGCCATCACCGGCCCACACTGGAAAGGCACGCTCCCCTCTGGCGTCAAAGAATATAAATCCGCCACGGCGATGGTCTGGATCATCGGCCGCATCTACTGCACCGGCACGCCCGACGACTACGCCGCCGTCCATAAAATGCAGGACGAAGTCTCGCTCGTCCCGCTGAGCTCCTATGGAAAAAGCTACACGCCGCCCGAAGGCACAGTCGACTCCAGCATCGACATGAAAAAGCCTGTCCGCGATCAAGTGAACGCTCTCAGCACCGAAGACTACTTCAACCTCATGACCGAACTCATGAAGGAGAACCCGGCTTACGCCGAAGACGCCCCGATGGTCGCTAAGCTCAAACAGCTCGGCATCGTCGCTGGCGAAAAAGTCGAACTGTCGAAGCTCGGCGACGACGTCGCCGCCGCGCTGCAGGACGTACCGAAACTTAGCTTCGAAAAAATCATGGGCCACTTCCAGAAGGCTGGTACCGATGACAACGGCTGGATCTTTACTACGAAAGCCGGCTTATACGGGACCGATTACCTACAGCGCGCCTTCATCGCCGCGATTGGTCTCGGCGCGAACCGCCCGAAAGATGCCGTCTATCCCACGTCCGAAATTGCCGCCGATGGCAAGCCGTACCTGGGCAACGAAAAATACGTCCTGCACTTCGACAAAGGCCAGTTGCCCCCCGTCGACGGCTTCTGGTCCCTTACCATGTACGACGAGCAAATGTTCTTCGTCGACAACCCCCTCAACCGTTACACGCTTAGCGCCCGCAACAAGTTCACCAAAAACAAAGACGGCTCGGTCGACCTCTATCTGCAGCACGACAACCCCGGCGGCGACAAAGAAGCCAACTGGCTCCCTACCCCCGAAGGCCGCTTCATCCCCATGCTCCGCCTCTACTGGCCGAAGCAAAAAAGTCCGTCCATCCTCAACGGCACTTGGAAGCCGCCGGCAATCAAGAAAGCTGCTTAAGTATAGGATTATTGCCAGTTGTTCGCCGCGTCAACTTTAGGTTATATCCCTGTTGAAGTGCACGCCATCGCTCCATACCTACACCCAGCATTTGCTCCACCGGGCTGATCGCGTCCGGCTGGTACTCCTGCATCCAACCCTTCGTCTTCATGGTCTGCAGGCCGTGTAGCGCCAGTTGTAGGCTGTAGAGATGCCCCGCGCTCACTTCCACCTGGAGCTTGTGAGGCGATGATGGCGTGGCCAGAGGTGGTTGGTTCCTTGGACTTGTCGCTACTGCTTCGCAGCCAGTCGAGCATTTCCCGGTGCGCGGCATCCTCGGGCGTAAACTTGCCGATTAGCTTGAGAACCGCGTCGCGAATCTTCTCAAACAGCGTTGGGTTCTCGCGCTGCGGCTGCTCGCGGAACTTCGCCTTGCTCATAAAGTCGCCGACCATCTCCGCGACGCCTTCGCGCCAGGCAAGGTCGGAGTCCGCCTCGACTTGATGAATCACGCAAAACTGGGTCACAGTGTTTCCGTCGCCCGTGCATCGCCTGGCGCTTCGGCGATGCAGTACAATTCCGGTATGAATACCACACAACTCTCGACCAGGTCCCTGGTGCTGAAACTGCTCACCCGTGACGAAACTCTCGCTATGATCGAGGCGATGAGTCCTGAGGATCGGGCTCAGGTTTCGGCCGACTGGCTCATCGCTCTGCATGCTTCACGTTCGATCGACCCTTGGCGTCATGGGTTTGACATTGTGAACCGCAAGACGGGCGACAAGGTTGGCAACTGCTGCTTCAAGGGGCCACCGGTCGAAGGCGTCGTCGAGATCGCTTACGCCATTGCACCGGAACACGAGGGCAATGGCTATGCAACCGAGGCTGCTGAAGCACTGACAAACTTTGCATTCGCGCAAGGTGTTGCCACAGTTCGTGCCCATACGTTGCCGACTCCGAATGCGTCGACACGTGTGCTCACGAAGTGCGCCTTCCTCCACGTCGGCGATGTCGTCGATCCGGAAGATGGACCCGTATGGCGCTGGGAACGCCGCCGCGAACAGGCGACGTAAATGAGGTGAGTAACGTCCACGCCCGGCCCCTGTGTAATTGGTTGGCCCGGCCGCCAACGAATTCGCCGCCGGTTTTCGAGCTTTGTTTGCCGCATGGGCGGTGGACTAATTGACATCCGCATTGTTCCCAGGCTACGCTATCGCCGATTTGCAGCTTGTCGGCCTTTCGGGAGCCGTTCGACTCTCCGTATCAATCTTTTCGATGTTTACCAGCGATGAGAGCAGCCATGCCACGTTCTATCCTTGTCGTATGGTTCATTCTCACAAGCGCTGAACCAACGTTGGCAGCTACCGCGGTCGCCACATACCAGTTCAATGGGACACTGGCAGCGGCCGAACCCGGCGTGCCGCCTCTAGTCCCCACCGATCCGCTCGCGCTCAGCGGCTTTGTCCCCGATGTCGTGCTTGGCGTGAACCAGTATGTGTGGTCGTTCGATGGAAATGATAACCCGACGAACCAGCAGGCCGGTCTTACGCTCAATACGACGGGCCTTGTCGCGCCGACAAACTACTCGGTCGACTTGGTCTTTCTGTTCACTCAGCGGGACGGCGGCTGGCGGCGCATTATCGATGTCGAGCATCGACAGTCGGACAACGGTTTTTATGTCAATCCGCAGAACAACCTTCATGTGTATCCCATCAGCGGATCGAGTTCCGGCTGGACGAACAATAAGTATCACCATGTCGTCCTCACCAACGACGGCACGACGGTCAACTCGTATCTCGACGGAGTCAGCCAGTTTACGACCACAACCAACTTGCTCAACATCAATAACGCCAACAACCCCGACTTGGAGTTGGCGTTTTTCCTCGATAATGTAATTGCCGGCGGCCAATTCGAGTTCTCTGATGGTCGCGTCGCTCTGATTCGCCTTTGGAACGGCGTTCTCGATCCGGTGCTGGCTCGCCAAATCGCCTCGCCCGGCTACCTTGCGGGCGACTACAATCACGACGGCACGGTTGGCCTCGATGATTACGACGTGTGGCGATCCACCATCGGATCGACGACCGTCTACGATGCCGACGGCAACGGCAACTTTGGCATCGATGCCGCGGACTATGTCGTCTGGAGACGCAACCTGGGGAATCACCTCGCCGCTGGCACGTCCGTAGCTGTCCCCGAACCAGCGCTGATTTCCGTCGCCGCGATTGGCCTCGTAGTGTTGAGTTTGCTTCGAAGTCGGGCGGGCACACGTTAGCAGCATTTGCGGTTCCAATAGGAGCATGAACCAGCGACCAACTCGCCGCGTACGAACTTCACAAAAAGCTGCGGCGGCTTCGCCAGACTTTGATGCAATAGACCCCCCGGCAACCGACGCGAAACTCAGGCCGTCGCCCTTGTTTTGACTAGCCCATCTAACTCGACCGCGGTGGATTGTACGATCGTTGGCGCGAGCTTCGCAGGGTTGGCATGCGCCACGGTGCTGGCGCGACGGGGCTTGCGAGTGCGCGTGCTCGAGCGTAAGCACGACCCCGGTGATATGCTGCACACGACAGGCGTCATCGTCAAAGAGGTTGTCGATCAAATTGCTCTGATTGACTTGTTGCCGGCCGAACTCGTGCGAGCGGTGCCGGGTGTTCGGTTGTACGCACCGAACATGCGGTTTGTCGATCTCGATGCGCCCGGCTATTACTTCCTCGCCACGGACACGCCGAATGTTGTCCGTTGGCTGGCCAACCATGCGCGGGCGGCCGGCGTGGAACTCATCTGCGGCACATCGTTTACTGGCGCGACGAAAATACGGAGCGGTTTTCGACTCGGAAATGTCGGAGACACACGCTACCTCGTCGGCGCCGACGGGCCGAACTCGCAGGTCGCCAAGAGCCTTGGGCTCGGTCAGAACCGGAAGTTTCTGTATGGCATGGAGTACGAATTTGGCGATGTTGCGCTCGCCGCCGCCTACCGGCTGCACTGTTTCATGGATCGCAAGCTTGCGCCGGGCTACATTGGCTGGATCGTTCCGGGTGTCGGCGTCACGCAAATTGGGCTGGCGCGCCGCATGCCGCGGAATGATTTTTGGCCGGGGTGGCTGGGTTCGACTCGAAGCCGATCCCGCCGGCCGTCCCACGCCGAGGCCATGAAACGAGTTATGGAGAAGTTCCTCGACAAAATTGCGCCGATCGCCGATGTTCGTGGTCGCGAACCCGTGTCGATCCGTGCCGGCGCCATTCCGTGTGGGGGTGTCGTGCAAGGCGTGTCGACGGAGCGCGCGTTGCTGGTCGGCGACGCCGCCGGTATGGTGTCGCCCGTCACCGCCGGCGGCATTCACACTGCGCTCAAGCACGGCCTCGCCGCGGGCCACGCGGTAGCCGAGTTCTTGGAAGGCAACTGTGAAGACCCCCACCAATGGTTTGCCGCGACGTATCCGAAGTTCCGCACGAAGCGGGTGCTGCGGTGGCTGTTCGACCGCTTTCAAAGCGACTTGCTTTTCAATCTGATGCTCGCGTCGCGGCCGATGCGCATGGCCGCGAGCCAAGTGTATTTTCATCGCCGCGGCGTGATGAAGCCGGCGAGTCGGCGATCCGAATAACGCTTTCGCTGGTTTCGCTTCAGCAGTCGCCATCGGCTCGATTCCACAGCGAGTCAGGCTGTGCACGATTGAGGTGTTGCGCGGAGGTGTTGCGAAAATCGCAGCACCGGCGGCGTCGTAGGCAGCAGGTTGGCCTGTTATCCTGTCAACATGAGCCACATTCATTTTGCCGTTATCTGCGCCGTTATTCTCTTGCCGATTCCAAACACAGCACACGCCGCAGAGAAGTCGCGGCCGAATATTGTCGTGTTCATTGCCGATGACCACGGCTACCTCGATTCGTCCGTGAGCGGGGCGAAGCAGTTTGCGACGCCGTCGCTGGAGCGGTTGGCGCGAGAAGGAATGACGCTTACGCACGCGTTTGCCGCTTCGCCGACGTGCGCTCCGAGCCGGGCGGCTTTCTTGACCGGGCTCATGCCGGTGCACAGCGGCGGGATGCTCAACCACCAGCCGCCGCGGGGGGAGGCCAAGAAGCTGCCGGCGTACTTGCAGGCACTCGGGTATGAAGTGGCCGCGATTGGCAAAGTGGCGCATTACGAGCAGGGGCGTAAGTACGGGTTCGACTACACGGCACACGACACGTTCCACGACGACCAGTGCGTGTCGTCGGCCATCGAGTACTTGCGAGTGCGGAAATCGGACAAGCCGCTGTGCTTGATGGTGGGCACCAATTTTCCGCATGTGCCGTGGCCGGCGCTCGACAAGAATGGCGCCGCGAATGGGTCGGAGCGTTCGTCGTTCGAGCCGTCGCCGATCCTTGTTGATACACCTGCGACGCGCCGTTGGAGGGCTCGGTATCAGGCGGCAGTGGAGCGTTGCGATCGCGAAATCGCTTTGGTATACGATGAAGCGTACAAGCGGCTCGGGGCGAACACGTTGTTTATCGAATTTGCCGATCAAGGAGCCCAGTGGCCGTTCGGCAAGTGGAACCTCTATGACACGGGCACACGCACGAACCTGTTCGCGGTGTGGCCGGGCGTGATCAAGCCGGGGTCGCGATGCGATGCGCTTGTGAGTCTGGTCGACTTGTTGCCGACGCTGGTGGAGGCGGCAGGTGACACGCCGCCGGCCGACATCGATGGGCGGTCGTTCATCCCGCTGCTCACTGGTCGTGAGACGACGTTTCGTGATGTCATTTTCGCTACGCATAGCGGCGACGGGAAAATGAACCAATACCCAATGCGCACGGTTCGTACGAGCGGGTGGAAGTATATTCGCAACCTGAAGCCGGAGGCAGAGTTTCATACGCACATCGACCTCGGCAAGCCGGTGGATGGCAGCGAGTATTGGGCGTCGTGGGTTGCTCGGGCAAAGACCGATCATGCGGCGAATGAGCTTGTGGCACGATATTTTCATCGGCCCTCGGAGGAGTTGTTCGATCTTGAGGCCGATCCAAATGAGCTGCACAATCTGGCCGCGGATGCGAAGCACGCGGAGAAGTTGCGCGAGATGGGTGCGCTATTGGATCGATTGATGCGTGAGCAGGGCGACGAAGGTGTGGCGACGGAGGCAATGGCGACGAAGGCGTTTCCGAAGGCGATGGAGTTGCCGTCGACATCGATGGCGAAGTGAGTGATTGTCGGGTGTAGTGTGATTGGTGCGAGTTTCGGAGAGACGCGCCGAAGGCGATGTGCGAAACAGGAACTGAGCAACCGGTGGATCGTGCGGGGGCTTCGTCGTTTGGCCTGATTGTGTTGCTCGGTGCGCTCTCGGCGTTTTCGCCGCTGGCGATTGACATGTATCTGCCGGCGTTTCCGCAGATGGAGCGGGAGCTGCAAGCGCCGCCGGGCACCGTGCCGCTGACGTTGTCGTTCTTTCTCGCGGGGTTGGCGATTGGGCAGTTCATTGTGGGGCCGATCAGCGATCGCACGGGGCGACGCATGCCGTTGTTCGTGGGGTGCGCGGGGTTCGCAGGGACCGCCCTGCTCTGCAGTATCGCGCCGTCGGTCTGGTGGTTGCTGGGCGCGCGGTTTTTAATGGGGTTCTCTGGGGCGGCGGGACTAGTGGTTTCGCGGGCGGTCGTGCGCGATTTGTTCGATGAATCGCGGTCGGCCGGCGTTTACTCGTTTGTGATGATGATCACGGGCATCGCGCCGGTCGTCGCGCCGCTGGCGGGTGGGGCGATTCTGGCGGTGGGTTCTTGGCGAAGTGTGTTCGGGGCGTTGGCGGGAGTCGGCGTGGCGTGCGGGGTGGCGGTGGCGTTTATCCTGGCGGAAACACTTCCGGCCGAGCGACGGAGCCGGCGATCGGTGGCTGCGGTGTTGCGGCGGAGTGTGGGCATTTTGTTCGAGCCGCGGTTCGTGGGGTATGCGCTGGCGATCGGGTTCACGTACGGAGCACTGTTCGCATATATCGCGGGGTCGCCGGCGGTGTTCATGGAGATGTATTTGCTCTCGCCGCAGGAGTTCAGCTTTGTGTTTGCGAGCAACGCGATTGGCATCTTTCTGGCGGCGCAGTTGAACCGTATGTTGTTGCGGCGGTTTGATCTGCACCGGATTTTGCGGATGGCGTCGACGGTTGGGGCGGCGGCTGGTGGTTTGCTCGTGGTGGAAGCAGGCAGTGGCGCGGGCGGTTTTCCTTTGTTCTACGTGACATTGTTTATATGCATTGCGACGCTCGGGCTCATCTTTCCGAACGCGACCGCGGCGGCGATGGCGCCGTTTGCGGAGGAAGCCGGGGCGGCTTCGGCAGTGTTGGGGCTATTGCAGTACGCGGTCGGAGCGGCGGCGGGCGCGGCGGTGGGGCTGTTGCACACGGGCACGGCCCTGCCGATGGCGGCGACGGTGGCGACTTGCGAAGGGCTGTTGTGGCTAGTCATTTCTGTGACGGAAAGGTGGCGGCGAGTTATGACAAAGGTGTGAAAGTCGATTTTTTATTGGGTGAATTCTAAGCTGAAACGCAACAGTTAAGGGATTGGTATTGGAAAAACCATCGCTGGGACGTTCGGATGTTGTTGGTGAAAACGGCAACATTCGCACGGAGGCCCAGCGATGGCGCGTCATCTTACCATGGAAGAGCGAGAGATTATCAGTCAGATGCGATCGGCCAGGCGTAAGCCGGCGACGATTGCCCGTCGTTTGAAGCGGCATCGCAGCACGATCTGCCGCGAGCTAGCGAGGAACTGTCGCCATGGCAGCTACTCGGCGGTGCGAGCGCAGCGGAGGTCGGAGCGGCGCCGCCGGGAACGCCCGTTGGTGGCGAAGTTGGATCGCCCCAAGCTCCGCGAGGAAGTCTGCCGCGGACTGGAGAAGTATTGGTCTCCGGAGCAGATCAGTGGCCGGTTGCGGCGTGAGCACCCGCGGGCCCGCAGTTGTCAGGTCTCTCACCAGACCATTTACGGGTGGATCCGCCGGCAGTCCGATCGGGCCCATTGGGAGAGCTTTCTCCGCTTCGGCGGAAAACGGCGGCGACGGCGTGATCGGCGGGGAAAAATCCCCCGCACCGTCGAGATCGACAAGCGGCCGGCGGTCGTCAGTCAGCGGAGCCGCTATGGGGATTGGGAAGGGGACACGGTCATTGGCGCCCGGCGTCAAAGCGCGCTGGTGACGCATGTCGAGCGCAAGAGTGGCTACTTATTGGCCGCGAAAATCGCAGCACGTCAAAGCGCGGAAGTCAACCGCGCGTCGCAGCAGTTGTTCGCCTCCGTTCCCGCCCAGCTGCGCCGCACGCTGACCCTCGACAACGGCAAAGAGTTCGCTAGCCATGAACAACTCGCGGAGTGGATCGGGATGCCCGTGTACTTCGCGCGACCCTACGCAGCCTGGCAACGCGGCACCAACGAAAATACCAACGGCCTCTTACGCCAGTTCTACCCCAAAGGCACCGACCTAAAACCGCTCACCGATCGTCAACTACAGCAAACCGTCGAACTCCTCAACAACCGACCACGAAAACGACTCAACTACCGAACTCCCAACGAAGTTATCCGAAACTCACCACATCTCCCCGTTGCATTTGAGAATTGAATTCACCTTGCATAATTCGCTGGGCCGCTGTTCGGGAAATTAGCGTTTTGGGCTGGGAAACACGGCCAATTTTCGCGGCGCGGCCGGCGGCAGGAAGGGAATTTACTAGGCTTTGTCCCGAAACTGGTATTTGAGGATTATTGTTTTTGAGCCATGCTGGTTGGAATATTTGGTTCTAGCCACGGAGGGCGCAGCGATGGCTCGCTTGTTGCTGACAGACGACGAATGGGAATTGATTGCGGACGTATTTCCGGAGCCTGCTTCGACAGGTCGGCCGCGGCGCGACCCGCGGCAGGTACTCGACGGCATCCTGTGGGTGCTGCGGACGGGTTCGCCGTGGCGCGACGTTCCGGAGGAGTTCGGAACCTGGAAGACTTGCTGGCGGATGTTCGACACGTGGAACGCGGACGGGACGTTGGCCGAGATTTTGCGTCGCTTGCAAGCGCGGTTTGTCGCCGCGGGAGCGATCGACGAAGAATTGTGGTGCATCGATGGCACCACGGTCCGAGCAGCCCGCTGTGCGACCGGCGGCGGCAAAAAGGGGATTCGGAGGAGCCTCTCGACCACGCGTTAGGCCGCTCGCGCGGGGGATTTTCGACGAAGATCCACGTCCTCTGCGACGGCCACGGCCTGCCACTGGCCTTTCGGCTCACTGCTGGCCAGACCCACGAATCGCAAGTCTTGGACGAACTCTTGGTAACGGCCGACGAGCAATTGCTCGATGACGACGGCGAGCGCATCCCTTGGCCCTTCGCTTTGGGCGGCGATAAGGGATATCGGGCCGATTGGATCGACGAGTACTTGCTGGATCTGGGCGTCACACCGGTGATTCCCTCCAAACAAAACCAAGATCGTGACGCGCGGCTGGTCGACTTCGACCGCGAGGCGTACCGTCGTCGCAACATCATTGAGCGACTCATCGGCTGGCTTAAGGAAAACCGCCGCATCCTCTCGCGATTCGAGAAGACAGCCAAGAACTTCGGCGGCATGATCACTCTGGCCTTCATCAGACAGTATCTCAGCTACGAACTCGTTTAAGCGTTTTGGGACGTAACCTAATTCGGGGTGTAGCACAATTGGGTTGTGGAGTAGCAAAACTCGCGCGGCCGTTAGCGATGGAATCTTGCAGGGTGTGCGTATTGTCATTGGCAGCGCGCACGCTGAGCGCGAGCGTTTTGCTTTTCCGCAGCGCGGTAATATGCTGGCCTCGCTTAAATCGGTGGCGACCTTGCTGACTTGGCGATGGGAAATCTGGTTTTCAAAGAGCGAACGATTTGGCGGTGGATTGGGGCGGACCGCCAGGATGTGGGATAGTATACATATTTTCAGTTCGCTTGCAAGTGGTTTTTGTGGCTACCTTTGCGATTGATGGATTGAGCGGTCGACGCGGTAGGAGCGGGTAAACATGACTGAAGCCGGTGCGGGAGTCGGGCCTGGGGCAGTGACGGTTTCGGGGCGGGTTAGTTTTGGCGAGCAGTATCGAGCGACGCGGCGGATTGTTGCGCGAAGCCGGGCGGGGCTGATGGCGTATTTGTTCTTTTTGGGTTCGCCGCTCGTTCTGGCGATCCTGGTGGCGAGCACGAATGGAGTGGCCGCACTGTTGTATCCGCCGCTGGCGATGACGCTGTTGATGGGGCCGTTCGGCGTGTTCGTGTTGTTTCCGGTGCTGCATGCGCTCAATGTGCGGCGGATGCGAAGCGGCAACCCGGCGTACGACGGCGTGTTCACGTTCGTGGTTTCGCACGACGGTTTCGAAGTGCACGGCGAGAACTTCGACGTGAAGCTGCGGTGGGCGGCGATCCGGCGGGTCGTCGAGACGGACGAGTTTTTGCTGTTCTATGTGGCGTCGACAACGGCGTATTTTGTGCCGAAGAAGTGCGTTGGGGCGGGCGAGGAGTTGCGGGCGATGCGGAAGGTTATTCGCGCGGAGACGGGTGAGAAGGCGCGGTTGCTAGGCGACAACGGTTGACGGAATACGGATGGGTTTCCGCTCCGCGGCGAACCCATTCTACCTCAACCTCCTCAGCTGACGAGGGATTGCGCAATGGTGGGCAACGACGTGGCGAAAAGTGCTGCCGGAAATGAGGGAGGGGCATGCACAGGCCGAACGCGGTTTCGCAGGTTGCGAATTGCGCTATCGATAGTTGCCGCAGCAGCTTGTTTGCTGTGCGTGGTGCTGTGGGTCAGAGGTCGATCGACTGAGGATTGCGTGACTTGGAATGCGTGGCGTCGAGCGGCAGTGGCTTCGCGGCGCGGTCAGATCCGGGCGTCTGTACGAAATACGACGGATCCCAATGAGCCGTTGTTGCATTGGTCGACTCTGACGCCGATGCCGGACGGCATTGGGACGTGGTATTTTCACGCGAATCGAGAGAGCATCCTGCTGGTTTTCCCCCAGCGGTTGTTAATTACTGTCTTCGCCTTGATTTCAATTGCGGTGGCGCCTCGAATTAGGTTTCATTACAGTCTGCGCGCGATGCTGATCGCCGTGACTGTTGTTGCGATCATGCTCGGACTATTGATTGCATTGTGAGAGTGCGGTCGAAGCGGGCTTGATGGGTTCCCGCTGCGCGGCAAGCCTACCCCACAAATTTTCGACCACTAGCGGCGAGATATTGACGATTGAATTCGTTGGAAGCGTCGGGGACAATTAGGGGGCTTCCCTGCAGTCTCGCTGTTTACTCACAGTCCTTTCTCGCGACGTGTGACAAATGGATGTTCTAGCGACTTTATTAGCTTTCTCTTTCGTCGTAGCCATCTTCCTCTTCTTGGTTACGCTCTATCGAGGAGGACCGCGGATTGTTGTTTCGGAAGCGCTGAGAGTGGCGTTTGCACGTCCGAGGTCAAAGCTGCAATGGCTTGTCAAGTTCGTGTGGGTATTGGTAACGCTGCGTTTTTGCTACATCATATTTGTTCAACCACACATCGATTCTGAGATCCGTCGTGAATACGCCTCAGCGTCTGGGGGTCTCATTGGTGTGAGCATGGCTTTAGCGGCAATGTATCTTCCTTGGTTGCTGATTTACTTGTGGTGCGCGTTCTATTTCACGGAGAGCGACGCGCAATAGCGAACGGCGCGCGGCCAGAAGCGCCAATTCTATAAGCGCCGTTGGCATCGTAGCTTCAGCGGGCTGCGACCCTGTCAGGGTCGGCGGTGGAGGTTGCTGGTTACCGGTGGTATCGTCGCTGCGCTCCTCGACCACCGGCTAAGGGCTGCCATCCCTGCGGGATGGGTGATGGTGCTGGGCTTGAAAGCGTGGATGGTGGTTGCGCGCTCTGCTGCGCCGAGCCTTTGCATCGCGGCCGGCGCTCCGTAAAGCGTCGTTTGTGGGCAATCGAAACGTTGCGAAGTCGCCAAGGCCCCTCACCCCGGCTCTCTCCCTGGAGGGAGAGGGAGCAATGGTTCGACGCGGCATGGGCGTTATTCGTTGGTTGGTGTCATCACGCTGTCGAGGACGGTTTGGTAGGCGGTGGGTTCGACGGTGACGGCGCCTTGGTAGGGGTGGTCGAGGGCGGCGATGAGGAAGTCGAGGAGGCCGATGGTGGCGGCGAGGGTCGTGGTGAGGATGAGGTGGAGGCGGAAGGGTTCGACCTGGAAGCAGTAGGAGGTGGCGATGGCGAGTGCACCGCCGAGGAGGATCATGGTCCAGATTTCGGCGGGCACGTGTTGGTCGACGGCTTCGGTGCGCTGGCGGCGGAGTTCGACCAGTTCGTTGTAGGTCTTGAGGGCTTCGGCCTGGAGGATTTTTTGGGCTTCGGTGGTGGGCTCGTTCGAATAGAGGTGCGATTGGAACGTGTTGAGCCGGGGGTTGCCGGCGGTGGTGATTTGGCCGCGGCGTTGGCGGGCCAGGCCTCGTCGATGACGAAGCGGGTGTAGTCGCGGAGGCCGGTTTGGAGTTCTTCGCGGAGCGGTGAGGGGAAGCCGGCGGCGTCGCGGTTGGATGTATGCTGGATGCGGGATGCTGGATGCGGGATGCTGGATGCTGGATGCGGGATGAGGGATGCGGGAGTGGCGAGGGTATCGTAGCGGAATTGTGGTGGGGGGAGAATGTTAGACGGCGGGGTGGTCGGAACGCCGATGCATCTACTGCCGAAGAGATATTGGGCGAGCGTCACACAGTTCGATGCGTTCTGGAATTAGTCCGCAGATGACGCAGATGTTCGCAGATTGGTGGAGCGAACGTTGGTCGTTAGTTCGGGTTGAGTGAGTTGGCTTTCATCTGCGGTTAATCTGCGACATCGGCGGACTGTTCGTGAATCGCGGATGCGTGAGGGAGTTTAACGCTTTCAGCGTAAGCGGGTTAACTAGAGACGTAACCCAGCGTGCGCTCGCCAAGCCGAGCGACGCTGGGCTGTGGAGTTCAACGCCTGCGGCGTTGAGATGAATCGGCGTCGAGTCGACTTTTCGCTGGAAGGCGTGTTTCGTTGCGTGCGTTGTCGGTTGGTTGGCCGATCTCGTGCGCGCGAGACGGTGTGGAACTGAATTCTTGCGAATTCAGCTACGGGGAGGGTTGCGGCGATTCGTTGCCAAACTGGATATGAGTGGATGCGAATTTGGTTACGGCGTGGCGGTGTAGCGGTTGCGGTAGGATTGGATGGCGGCGCGGTCGAGGGGGATGTCGTGGGACATGGCGGCGTGCATGGCCTGGAGTTTATCGGGCGGGGCTAGTTCGAGGAGGCGTTTAATGGAGAGGCCGGCGGCGTGGCGGTTGAGGTGGGCGTCGAGGACTTCGGCGAGGTAGAGCGTGCGGTCGCCGGTGTCGAAGCGGGCTTCGATGCGGCAGTCGAGCCAATTGGCAGCGGCGGTGAGGATCGGCGAGCCGTGGGGCGTGGTCGCGGTGTCGAGGCCGGCGAACTTGTCGGTGTCGCGGCCGGTGGTGATGCCGAAGCGGTAGACCCAGTCGATGTTCGGTTCGTCGACGAGTTGCATCGCGAAATGATCGGAGGCTTCGATGAGATCGTGCGTGAAATGGTGCTTTGCGATGGCGACGGTGACGCGCGGCAGCTCGGGGACGAGCGAGACGCTGTCGACGTTGGCGGCGATGAGGGCCGTACGGCGGTCGGCGTGGGCGGCGGAGACGAGCCAGAGTTCGCGGTTGAGGCCGGGGAAGATTTGGGGGTAATCGGCGAGGGCCATAGGTGGGTTTCGCAGTTGGACAAAGAGGTTCGCAGGCGGAAGAAATGGCGCGGGGTGTGCCCGCGCTGCGGTGGGTTTATCCTACCGTGTTTCGTGCGGGCTTTGAGAGGGGGCGCAAAGAAAACCCCGGCGGAGCGGTTTGCGTGGAGGGGATATTCACGTTGCACCAGGCGGCGTCGCTCGCGGCGCGGAGATTGGCATAGCGATAGTCGGCGCCGTAAGCCCGATGCAGTCGATGTGAGCCGCAGTGTTGCCGGGCGACGATGCACTTTGGCACTTCGGGGCAACGTGGTGAGGCGCGGCAGAGGACGGCCCGGCTCGCGGGGCTGGCCGGGCGTCGTTCTATCGGTAATCCCTTTATTTTCTGGGGCTTTTCACGCGTGGGCGTCAATTCGTCGTGTGGTTTAGTTATACTGCATAGCCCGGCGTCGTTTCTTGTGGGGCGCTATCTTCTGCAATGCTGTGTGCTGACGTTCGTGTCTGCGAAGTTCTTGGAATGTTGTTCATGATTCGATGTGCGTATTGTCGTAATGCGTTGCTGCTGGTCCGGGCGTTGGCCATGAGTGCCTGCATTGCCGCGGTCTTGTTGATTTTGCATGGTGAGGTTGGGGCAGCGCTAATAAATCCGCTCGCTTACAACCCGCTGGGGAGCTTTGATGTCGGGCTGGGAAGTTCGGTGACGATTGATACGACGCTCGGTGAGATTCGCGTGAATGGCGTACTGGCGTTCACCGGGGTGATCGATAACCAGAGCGGTGCGGCAAATACGGCGGCAGGAATTCCGGAGCTGGCTGTTTTTAGTTTTGATGAGATCAACATACGGTCGGGCGTGGCCGTTACGATCACGGGAAGCCGCGGATTGGCGCTGTTGTCGCGTGAGGATGTGACGATTCGCAGTGCGATTTCGGTGAATGGCGGCGACTATGGAGCGGCGAGTCCGGCTGGCGGGTTTGCGGGGGGCGGTGCCGGGAGTCCGCCGACGGCGCCTGGTGGGAACGGCGGCGGTCCGGGCGGCGGACATAGTTCGACGATTGGCTGGTACGCAGGCGCTGGTGGTGGCGGCTATGGCGGCGCGGGAGGGCAAGGCGGCGGCTACACTGCGGCCGACAGCCTGGGCGGCAATTCGTATCCGCCAATTGGTGCGCTCGCAGGTTCGCTGTACGGCGGCAGCGGAGGCGCGGCGGGGCAGAATGGCGATAGTTATGGTCTTGGCGGTGGTGGCGGTGGGGTGCTGGAGATTAGTGCGCTTGGTCAAGTTAAGTTGCTCGCGCCCGTTACGTCGAAGGGCGGGCGCGCCGGCATGGCCGTGAATAGTTATGGCGGTGGCGGCGGGGGCAGTGGCGGCTCGATTCGCATTGCCGGGCAAACGGTAACGCTCGGTCCATCGGGACTCGTCTCGGCGAATGGCAGCGACGGCGGCGCAGCGTTTGGTGGTGGTGGCGGCACCGCGGGTGGCGGTGGTGGCGGCGGGCGCGTGCTCATTCAACAGAATGGCGTGGCGCTGGCGGGCGTTACGGCGAGCGGCGGGGCGGCGATCGGTGCGGCTCAGCCGGGCGCCGATGGGACGGTCGAGCAACTCGTCACGACTGTTGACGCCGGCACACTCGCATTGAATGTGCGCATTGGCACGGGTTCGGCATCGGGGCTGACAACGATTGCACGAGGCGGCAACATCAATGGCGCACTGTACGGGCTAATCGACCATGTTGGGGCGGGCTTTACAGGGCCAACCGAGGGCACGCCGTTTTCGTTCGCTCCTGGGATCGGCGGGATCGCTGTGCAGCTTGTGCCTGTCACTTACGCCACGAACAGCCGGACGACGGAGACGGTGACCGTGCACAGCAACGGCGGCGATCGGGCATTGGCGGTTGGGCGGGGCGTGGGGCCGACGTTTGCCACGAATATGGGCGTGCATGCGAACACGACGATTAATCTGGGGTCGACGAAGGTCGGCCAAGACTCGGTGTTCCACTTGATCATTAACAACGCGAGCACCGATCTGGGCAGCGACTCGCCGCTGACGTCGCTGGGAATTTTGGGGGTGAACATCAGCGGGCCGGACGCGGCGGCGTTTAGCGTCGACAATCTCATTCCATCGACGCTGTTTGAGCAGCAGTTTGCGAATCTGCCGATTCACTTCGAGCCCACGGAGCTGCGAAGCTATAGCGCGACACTGACGATCCAGACGGATCAGGGTGCGGCGAATGGTGCGCTGGGGCAGGCGTTTACTTATCAGCTGTTCGGCGGGGGGATTGTCAAGGTGACGCTGCCGGAGCCGACGACGGCGCTGCTGGCGGGCGTGGGGGCGATGATGATGGCTGTGGGGCGGCGGCGGGAGTGAGCGCGCTATTTCCGGTCACACTGGTTTTAGCAAGTTCCGAGTGTTGGAACATTGACTTACAGCGCTGCGAGCAAGTCTTCGTTCGTCCTTCACACTGGCAAAAGCCATTGCTACCCGCGCGCAGGGCAAATTGGGGCTGCTGGTCAGGCGAGATGCGGATTCGCCGTTGATGCGGCCAATTGTTTGAGTGCCACGCGATCGACTTTGCCGACGGCGGTGGTGGGGATTTCGTCGAGGACGATGATTTCGTCGGGGGCTTTGTAGCCGACATGGTCTCTCGAGAACTGGATGAGTTCGGCAGTCGTTGGGCGCGGCACATCGGGCTTGAACGTAATGTAGGCGCGCACATTTTCGCCGTGGACCAGGTCATGAATACCAATCACGCCGACGGCCGCGACGGCCGGGTGTTCGAGCAGCGAGTCTTCGACTTCTTGCGGGCAGATGTTTGAGCCGTCGTGGATGATGATTTGTTTCTTGCGGCCGCGGAACCAGAGGTAGCCGTCGGCATCGGCGCTGACGAGGTCGCCGGTGTCGAGCCAGCCGTCGACGATGGTTTCGGCGGTGGCATCGGGGCGGTTCCAATAGCCGATGGTGTTGCTGGGGGAATTCATCCATAATCGGCCGGTCGCGCCGGTGGCGACTTCGGCGTTGTTGTCAGCGCGCACAGCGGCAGTGAAGCCGGGGGCGAGCTGGCCGATTGAGCCGAGGCGGTTGAGCGGGCCGGTGGGGTTGTAGGTGCTCGTGCCGGTTTCGGTCATGCCGTAGAGTTCCTCGATGGCGTGACCGGTGAGGGCCGTGTACTCGTGTTCGAGCTCGGCGGAGATTTTGTCGCCGCCGGAGACACAGCGGCGGATCGAAGCGAAGTCTTCGCGGGTAGCGCCGTGATCACGGACGAGTGCAAAGATGGGCGCGGGCAGCGAGCAGAGCAGCGTGGGACGTGCGCGGCGGATCAGAGGGAGCAGTTCATCGGGCGTGAAGCGACGGGCCATGGCGACCTGCGCGCCGGCGGCGAGGCCGGCGAAGGAGAGCGATGAGCAGGCGATGTGGGAGGCCGAAGTGGCGGGGAGGAATACGTCGCCGGACGTGATGCCAAGACCGGCGATGGCGCTGGCGATCATCCAGCCGAAGGTCGAGTGGGTGTGGGTGACGCCTTTGGGTTTGCCGGTGCTGCCGGAGGTGAAGAAGATGAAGATGGGCGTGTCGGGCGCGGGTGGCGGCGGAAGGCTGATCGCAGCGTGATCGGCCGTCATTAGTTCTTCGAGGTGAGGGTGCCGATCGGTCGGATCTTCAAAGCTGATGCGGCCGAGGCGAAGTTGGGGGACAAATTTGCTGGCTGCGAGCACGTCATCGCGCTCGGCATGCGCGACGATGAGGGCCGCGCCGCTAACTTCGAGCGCGTGGTCGATCTCGGGCGTTTGGTAGCGATAGTTGAGTGGCGTGGCGACGAGGCCGGCCTTGCAGCAGGCGAGGTAGTGGACGATGAGGGCGCCGCGGTTCGGCAAGAGCGATGCAACGCGGTCGCCGGGCGTGAGACCCATCGCCAGGTATTGTTTGGCGAGCCGGATGGAGTCGTCTTCGAGCTCGCGCCAGGACCACGTACGGTGCAAGAGGACGAGCGCGGGGGCGTCGGGGTTGGCGCCGAGGCCGGTAGCGAGGAGCTGCGTGAGTTGGATGGGGCGGTCGAGTTGTGGGCCGGCGATGGGCACGGGTCGTCCTTAAGAGCGTGCGGGTTTTGCGGGTGTTATAGCATAGGGGGATGTGCCGCGTGCAAGTGGCGAGTTAATTGGTCGACAAGTACTGCCCTGTCGGTGGAGTGGGCTTCATCGCTTACACGGGCAAAGGTGTTTATGGTGGCTGTAGATTTGTCGCGGTATAACGGAAATAGAAGGGAAGATCGTTGGCCCGGCGGCGAATTGCATGTTGGATGATGCTTCGCTCAACAGGAACCGTGCCATGGAACTGCTCCTCACGATCGTGCTGTGGTTGATTCTGTTTTCGCTGAGCCCGGTAATTGCGTTAGCCGCGCTGGTGTTGTGGCCGATCGTGTGGCTGGTGTTGCTGCCGTTGCGGGCCGTCGGCATTTGCACCGATGCGGTGTTTCAGTTTCTGCGAGCGGTGTTGTTTTTGCCGGCGCGGTTGCTGGGTATGCGGTCAGCGCGGCAACGTGATGGCCAAGCGTAGGCGAGGCTTTTCGAACTACGCCGTGTATCGCTTTGCAGTTTCAGAGGACTGGGGCGGCCAAGATTGCAGGTGCGAGTCTCGGAGAGACTGGCTTACGGTTCTCTGAGTCGCGAAATTTTTCTTCAGTCTTTACGCAACTCCATGATCACGAGCATCGGCCAGCCGATGTATTTTTCGGCGCGGGGGTAACGAGCAGCGAAGTCGGCGTCGGGGGCGAACTCTTCGATCGAGCTGATTTGCAGGTTGGCACGCAGGGTGGCCATGACGAACGCACTGATCGAGTGCGGGACGCTGCCGGGTTGGACGAGCTCGCCGGTGGCGGGGTCGGTGAAGCGAGCCTGGCTGCCGCGGAGGAACATGGCGGGGTGCATGGCGGAGATCACCGCGCGGCCGGCGGGTTTGAGTACGCGGCGGATTTCGGTGAAGAAACCATCGAGGTCGCGGAGGTGTTCGAGGACGAGGCCGCTCACGACAAGGTCGAACTCGCCGTCGCCAAGAGGTGAGGGGCGGTGGACGTCGTGGCAAATGAAGCGGATGCGTTCCGCGCCGGGTTTACGACGGGCTTCGGCGAGCATGCCGGCGGAGAAATCGACGGCGGTGACGTTTGCGCCGGCCGCGTTCAGCCACAATGCGTGCCGGCCGGTGCCGCAGCCGAGGTCGAGCGCAGTGAGGCCGCGCGGGTCGCCGACGGCGGCGCGAACGAGCGGGTCTTCGAGCGCTTGCAGCGGGTTGGCATCATGGTCGTAGACTTCGGCCCAGCGATCGTAACCGGCGCGAACAGATGAGACTGCATCTGACATACTGAAGACCCTCCGTGGCAATGACAAGCGAAGGCGAATCAAGTTCGCGCGTTCATTCGCCCGCGCTGGCTGCGCATTGGGAGCAACATTAGCCCGATCACAAAGGTTGCCAGCGTCGCTGGTTCCGGCACTGCGGCGACCGACCAGGCCAGGCCATATTGTTCGGTGGTGTACGTGTTGGTGAAGTCGAAGATGGTGCCGAAGAATGTTACTTCGAGCTGATAGATCGAGGTGCGTGGCAATTGGAATGAGAGGTGCTCGACGTTATTCACGCTGCTGATGGATTCCGAAATGATGTTGCCGGTGAACGTATCGCGGACGGCGAGGTCGAGGTCGGCTTGGGCGATTTCGTCGATGGTGAGGAGTTGGGCATCGAGCGCGCGCTCGCGGAACCAATCGAGTGTGACGGTGAGGAGAGCGCCGGCGGGAAGCACCTGGTTGATGATATAGACGTTGTCGTTGTTGTGGCTGACGACGCCGAAGTCCCAACCGGTCGGGTCGACGAAGCCTTGGAGGCCGGCGGGCGTGCCGGGGACGTCTTGCGTGGCGGCGGTGACATATTGAGCGTACGCGCGAGTGAGGTTCATTGCGCCGGCGCCGCTGTTGTAGTCGAGCGATTGGGTGGTGACGACGCCGCCGTTGCCGTTGGGGTGCGGCGCTTGGCCGTTGGTCCAGCCGGAGATTTTGTCGGCGCTATTGAGGAGAACGGCCTTGATGACGCGGGCATCGCGGGATTGCAGATTAGCGGCCAGGGCGGGCGTGCCGTAACTGGCGCTATCAAGCAGGGCTGCGCCGCCGGCGACGACGGGCGACGAGAAGCTTGTGCCGGCGAGGCCGAGCGAATAGGAACTTGGCAGGCTGGCGGGACCGCCGGGCGAGCCGGGAAGCGTGGGGTTGTTGCCGCCAGTTTGGCCGCCGTAGTAGGCGAGCGTGAGCGTGGTGCCGGGGGCGACGATGTCGACGGCTGCGCGGCAGGCATTGCAGCCGAAGAGCGCGCCGCCGAGCGAGAAGTTGACATAGCCGAAGTCTTGCGGGCCGCGGCTGCTGAAGTTCGCGACGGAGTTATAGTTGTTGTTGCCGTCGTTGCGCAGCGCGCCGACGGTGATCGCGTTGTAGCCGGAGCCGGGCGCGCCGACGGTGTTCGTGACAGGCGGCGTATTCGGGTCGTTGTCGGGGTCGGCTTCGTTGCCGGCGGAGACGACGAATGTGGAATTCGGCGACTGATTCGCAAGACCATCGAGGGCGACCGTGAAGTCGTCGACGCCGAAGGGGTCTGTGCCGCCCCAACTGCTGTTGATGACGTCGGACGCACCGAAGAACGTGGTGTAGGGCGTGACAAAGGAGTTGACGTTGAAGCCGAACGAGCCGGTCCAAGCGTTGCCGCTCCAGGCGTCGGCGAGAGCGCCGCTGCGGAGGTCGGTGCCGGGGGCGATGCCGGTTTGGTAGGCGCCTGGCGTGTTGCCGCCGTTGCGGCCGCCGATCGTCATGCCGACCCACGTGGCGTGGCGGTCGATGAGATCTTTGGTTTGATCGCCGACGGTGCCAGGGTCATCCCAGGCAGTTGGATCGTGGACGAACTGTGTGACATGGGTGAGCGTTTCGTGGCCGCTCCAAATGTGGCCGGCTTCGACGTTGGCAGTGATGGTGCCCTGCCCTGTAAAGCCATTCGCGTAGAACGTGTTCGCACCGACGATTGTGTTGACTTCCGCGCCGTTGAAAGCAATGGGGATAACCGTTTGCAGGTGAGCTTCGCCGGCGCCGAATTCGGGCAAACGATTTGTGACGCCAGAGGCGGAATTGCCTAAACCGGGTTGCAGCTGGACGATGGGCGTCGACGAGGCGGCGTTCGCAGGCTGGTGGGTAGCGGAGAATATGAGTATGGCCAGTGCGAGCGCAGTGCTAGCGGGGCTTTGGCAATGGGCGCGCGGATTGGGTTGGCCCGTCGAACGGGTGAAATTCATTAGGCTCCTCCGGCCGGAGGTATCAGATCAATGGAGTACGAAGAGGATTGAGAAAATGGCCCAAAGGACACAATGTCAGTGCCCTTTGCGAGAGTAACCAGCGGGCGGGATTCGCACAAGGAATTAGGCGGAAATTGGTATGGGCGGGGAGAGAGTTGGGGCTGGCGCACGCGAATGGCAGAGATTCTTGGCGGAGCTGCTGGGGGCTCGCTGGCGGTCGACCCGAGGTATTCGGCGCTGGGCGGCTGGGGCGGGAGTCTTCGATGCCTCAGTTACGCGTTCTGGGGCGTCGCAAAGCCTCTGCCCCAGGCACACCGACAAATTCCCACTGGCGCGCCGTCGTTGTGCTGGATCAAATCCGGATCGAAAGCCTCTGCCCCAGGCACACCGACAAATTCCCACTGGGTGGCATTGCGGGATTGTGTCTTTTTGACAGAATTCGCGGGCCCGCGTGGGCAAGATTTGAGCTTTGGGACCGAATATCGTGGCGGCCGGCCGCTGGACGGCGTTTTTCACCCTGGCTCAGGAGGATTTTATGCAAGCAGTTTTTCTTCATTGGGGTCGCCGGGCGGCGGGCAACGTGTTGCTCGCGGCGGTGACATTTGGCCTGGCGGCCGCGGCCCACTCGCAGGCGACCGCTGCCGATAGCGGATCGCCCATCGGGCGGATCGACTTCACGGTCGCGAAGCTGCCGGAGGCGAATGTTGAAGTCGACTTGAGTCAGGAGATGTTTCGCGACCTGTTTGGGATCGGTGATGCCGCGATTGCCGGCGTGGCCGAGACGCTGATGAAAGCAACCGGCGACAGCGACACGGCAAAGAGCACGAAGCTGGCGGCCGAACAGCTGGAAGCGGCGCGGCAGATCGTTCAATTGGCCGGTAATGTGGTGCGCGAAGTTCGTGTGCGGGTGTATGAAGACATGCCGAACGACAGCGAGAGCCCCGCGAAGCTCTTTGGGCAGTTCGACGAGCAGTTGAAATCGGCCCATTGGGAAACGCTGGTCAAGGTGCACGATGGCGAAAATGTGGTACGGGTGTCGGCGATTCGGCACGAGGGCGCACTCAAAGGCATCTTCGTGAACGTGACCGATGGCGACAGCCTCGTGCTGGCGAATGTGGTGTGCGATATCTCGCCGGAGAACGTGAAGAAGCTGACGTCGACCGCTACAAAGGTCGGACTCGACAACGGCCTTGCGCAGCAGATTGCAATGAAAATGAAGCACATGCCGGGGAAGATGAACGGGTCGGGAACGATCGTTATTAAGTCAGGCGAGCAATTGCTGGTCACGCCGGCGGCGCCTCCAACTCCGCCGGCGCCACCGGCGCCGCCGAAAGCTGCTGCACCGCCGGCGGAAGCGGAGCACGGTGAATAGCCGGTCAAGTTGGGAACGAGTATGTGTCGAAAGGCAAGACCCCGCCTTCCCTCCGGTTGGCGGGGTTTTGTTGCGCGCGGCCAACCATTCTGGTATGATGTGCCGCGACCATTCGGGGTGCGACACAAGGAGCCGGCGATGCAAGATTTGGCGGTGGTGAATTATGGGCCTGAGAAGTACAGCGTCGAGCTGCGCGAGATTCCGCGGGCGACGATCGGCGACGACGAAGTGCTGCTCGAAGTGCAGGCGATCGGCGTGTGCGGCAGCGATCTGCACATGTGGACGGCCCAGCAAAGTTGGCCGATGAAGTACCCGGTGGTGCTCGGCCACGAGTTCTGTGGCGTCATTCGCGAGCTGGGCAAGAATGTCAGCGGGTGGAAAGAGGGCGAGCGCGTGGTCTCGGAGACGGCGGCGGTTGTAGACCCCAACAGTCCCCTGACGCGCGCGGGACAGTACAATCTTGATCCGAATCGGCGGGGTTATGGGGCGGTGATCGACGGCGCAATGCGGCGGTACGTGCCGGTGCCGGCGCGGATACTACATCGGATGCCGGCGGGCATGGCGTTTGAGCAGGCGGCGCTGACGGAGCCTTGCTGCGTGGCTTACAACGCCGTGGTCGGCAATGCACAGGTACGGCCCGGCGATCGGATCGTCGTGCTGGGACCGGGGCCGATCGGGGTGTTGTCGGCGGCGGTTGCCAGGTTGTGTGGTGCGGAAGTGGCGATTGTTGGGCTCGAGAACGATCGAGCGAGATTGAATGTGGCCACGCACTATAGGTGTGAAGCGATTGTTGGCAACGCGCTGGAATGGGCGCAAGCGGTGGATGGTCTTGGGGCCGATGGTGTTGTCGATGCGACGGGCGTGTCGATCTCGCTGTCGACGGCGCTCGACCTGGTGCGGCCGGGAGGATGGATCAGCAAGGTCGGCTGGGGACCGCAACCGCTCAATTTTTCGCTCGACCGGCTGGTGCAGAAGAACATCACGCTGCAGGGAAGTTTCAGTCACAACTGGCCGATTTGGGAGCGGGTTATTCGGCTGATTTCGACCGGGGCGCTCGATGTGCGGCCGATTACCGGTGGTGTGTGGCCGATCGCGGAGTGGCGCGAGGCGTTTGAGACAATGCACTCGGGGAAGATTGTGAAGGCGGTGTTGCGGCCGGGGGCGTGAGGAGTGGCTGTCGGCTATCGGCTGTCAGCTATCGGCCAGAGAAGTGGTACATGATGGGTTCCCGCTTCGCGGTGAACCGATCTTACGATTGGGACGAAGATGCGACTGCAAGATAAAGTTATTTTGGTGACGGGCAGCACGACGGGAATCGGCGAGGCGATTGCGCGGCGGGTAATTGCTGAGGGCGGGCTCGTAATGGTGCACGGGCGCGATGCGGAGCGGGGGACCAAGCTTGTTGCGGAATTGGGCGAGCGGGCCAAGTTTTTGGAGGCGGATCTCAGCGATCCGGAAGAGCCGCCGCGGATGATCGATGCGGTGGTGAAGGCCTTTGGGCGGCTCAATGCGATCGTGAACAATGCGGCGTCGGTCGCGCGGAATGATTTGCTGCACACCGACGCGGCCTTCTTCGACAAGATGATGGCGGTCAATGTGCGAGCGCCGATGCTGCTCATCAAGGCTGCGCACCCGCACTTAAAAGCGACAAGGGGGTGTGTGCTCAACATCGGGTCGATCAATGCTTACTCGGGCGAGGGGCAATTGCTGGCGTACAGCATTTCAAAGGGCGGGCTGATGACGATGTCACGGAATCTGGCCGATGCGTTGTGCTACGACCAGATTCGCGTGAATCATTTCAATGTCGGCTGGGTGCTGACGGCGAACGAGTACAAGCAGAAGATTGCCGATGGGTTGCCGGAGAATTGGCCGGAGACGATCGACCCGATCTATCGGCCGTCGGGGAGTATCATGTCGCCGGATAAGATTGCGGCGGCTGCGGTTTATTGGCTGAGCGACGAGAGCCGGCCGATCAGCGGCAGCGTGTTGGAACTGGAGCAGTACCCGGTCATTGGCCGCAACCCGACGAAGAAAGGCGACGACTGATGCCGAGGCTGGCCGCGTTTCCGAAAGCGTACATGGATGAGCTGTGCGTGCATGGCACGATGTCGATCCACGAGTGGGTCGAACTGGCATCGACGCTGGACATAGATGGGTTGGAGTTCTACACCGGCTTCCTAGAGCTGCACAATTCGGCGGCGTGGCACGAGTCGCGGCGGATCGCCGACGATTACGGTTTGGTGATTCCGATGCTGTGTGCGTCGCCCGATTTCACGCACCCGGATAAGCAATTTCGTGACGAGCAAATCGCCTTGCAAAGAGGGTGGATCGACATGTGTGCGGCGCTTGGAGGCCGGTATTGTCGCGTGCTCAGTGGGCAACGGCGGCCGGAGGTTTCACGCGAGGATGGTTTGCGGTTCGCCGCGGAGAGTATTGAGGCGTGCTTGCCGCATGCAGCGGAGTGCGGTGTGACGCTGATTCTGGAGAATCACTATAAGGATAACTATTGGGCACACCCGGAGTTTGCGCAGAAGATCGATGTGTATTGCGACTTGGTCGAATGCATCCACTCGCCGAACTTTGGCGTGAATTACGATCCGAGTAACGCATTTTTGGCGGGCGATGATCCGCTGGAATTGTTGCGGCGCGTGAAGCATCGCGTGGTGACGATGCACGCGAGCGATCGGTACCTGGCAGAAGGCACGCTGGAGGACCTGCGGAAGGAAGAGGACTCAGTGGGTTATGCGAAGCGACTGCGTCATGGTGAGATTGGCAAGGGACTGAATGATTACGACGCCATTTTCAGCGAGCTCGCCGGCGTCGGGTTCGATGGTTGGATTAGTATTGAAGATGGCGTGAATGGGATTGAGGAGCTGCGGGCGAGCGCGGAGTTTTTGCGGGGGAAAATGCGGCAGTATTGGCCGGGGTGACGGCGCGGGATGCCACGAACCGTTGGTTCGCGTCGCGAATCAGCCGCGTGGGCAGTCCATTATCGAGTGCGCGGCTCAAGCTGTGGCAATGAACAGCCGCGTGAACGGGGCTCCGTGTGGTCTATTGCTGCGTGACCGGCCCCGCCGTAAACGGGCGGGGCTACTATCGCTGCGCGAGGAAGGGCGGTGAACCGCCCTGCTCGAGGAGCAAGTCGTCGTCCGATTCGCAACCGTTTAGGTTGAGCCTCTTTCAGGTATGGCCGGCGTGCGTTTGATCGAGGGCGGCATAGGCGATGCGCTGCCTTCGGCGGTCGGTCTTGGAGTTGAGTCTATTTGCAGTGGCGTTGAGGTGACTGGGGCGGCGGTCTTGACCACATTTTTCTGGTTCATGGCTGCATTATCACTGGCGTGGGCTTGCTTGGCGGCGGCCCGTTTCGCGCAGAATGCAGCGAAGTCATCGAGGATTAATTGGTCAATAAGTTCGGCAACTCCGGCGCCGCGCGCGCCGCGAGTGACGATGTCGACCTGATCTTTCACGACCTGCAGGGCGTTGTCGACGGCCACGGAAATGCCGCAGTGCTTGAGGAATTCCTGGTCGTTCTCGGCGTCGCCGACGCCGACGGCGTTCAGATGTGAGAGGCCCATGCGGTTGAGGGCGGCACGCAAGCCAGTGGCTTTATTGACGCCCGTGGGCAGGATCATCACGCTGCCCTTGTTAAAGATGATTTGCAGTTCGAGACGCAGGTCGCGGATTGTTTGCAGTACGGTTGCTTCATGAGGTTCCCAGGTGGCCACGATGACATCACCGACTTCCAGCTCGGGTACGCCGCGTTTGGCGAGTTCGAGAATGAACTCCTGGGGTGGCGGATCGGCGAGGCGTTCGACTTTGCCGGTCGTCGGTTCGTAAAGCACCGCGCCGTTATCGGCGACGACCAGATCGCAGAGTTTCAGCTGCGGAAAAACATGCAGAAGCTGCGGGATGATGCGGCCGGTGACGAGCAGGATTTTCCGGCCGGAATTGCGGAGGCGTTCGAGCGCTCGGATCGTTTCATCAGGAACGACGCCATCGGTGGCCAGGGTGCCGTCGTAATCAGTTGCGAGAACGTGGAATTGCATGACGGGGCGAGGTGTGCAAGTCGGATGCCACGCTGCGACAAGGCGGCGGGGCAAGCCGGGGGCGTGCCCACTTATATCCTATTGTCAAAAAGGCGAGCGAACAGCCGTCTGCCCCGCTGCGGCTTGTGGTGACGCTATTGCGCGGTCGGTCGGCAATGTGGTTAGTAAATGTGCAGGAACTGGCCCGGCCGGGCGGAGAATTTTCGCAGCTTTACTTTTAGCGGTCCGGTTGGCGAAGCTGATCCTGCGGTTCCGGTGCGGCAAGCTTTGACCTACATGCCGTGCGTGCCGGGCGGGGGTTTGTGCTCAAAGATTCTGGGAGTCGGAGTCGATCGGGTGGTAATGGAGGCAGCGGTGCGTGCCTTCGAAATCGTTTAGTGCAGTCAGGGAAAGGCTGCCGAGTCTGCTAGCAAGGACCCAATGTCAGGGATCGACATGAAATTAACACATCTCAAATACCGGATTGCCACGGGCAGCGTGGCGCTGGCCCTTGCGGCGGGCACGACATGGGTCGCACCAGCCGCGGAGTCGACTGCCCAACCAACGGTGGAGCGCCATGAAAACATCTTTCTCGGGGAAGTGACGGCCGCGAAGTTTGTCGAACCGACGAGCACGGGCATTGTCGGCGAAGTGGAGGTTGTTCGCGAGCGCTATCCAGACGGCAAAGTGAAGGTCGAACGCCAAGTGACGCTCGACAGCTCGGGCAACTACGTGAACCACGGCGCTTGGAAGCTGTTCTCGAAGGACGGCGACGTGGTTGCCGAAGGCCAGTATAACTTTGGCGAGCGGATCGGCATGTGGACGCGGTGGATCGGCCGGGCCGATGCGACCACGCTCAACGATCAGCCGTTCAAGTCGTTCAAAGCGCCGTTCATGTCGCAAGCCAGCTTTACGAGCGATAAGATGGACGGCGAGTGGACGATCACCGATGCGAACGAGCGCAAGGTGCTCACCGTGACGCTTCGGAACGGCGAGCGCGACGGCGTGACGACGTTCTGGCAACCGAACGGCAACATCTATCGCCAAATGACGTATGAGCGCGACGTGCCGGTCGGCGATATGCTGGAACCGAATCTGAAGAAAAATGGCGAGGTTGAGAAATCGGCGACGTTCGACAACGGCCGCAAGATTGTGACGAAGACGGAATACTATCCGCGCGGCAAGCAGCTAAAGTCGGAGGCCACGTACCTGGCGGCGAAGACGGTGAAGCAGTCGGCCGACGACTATTGGACGACGACGCTCGCCAAGTTCGCCTCAGAAGGCGAGGACCTGCGCAATGGTTCGATCAAGCAGTGGTACGCCAACGGCCAAGCCAAGCAGGAAGGCTTCTACGATCATGGTAAGAAGACCGGCCTGTTCACGTATTGGCATGAGAATGGTCAAATCGCGTCGACCGGTGAATATCGCGACGATCAGCAAATAGGCGATTGGGTGTGGTATCACGAGAACGGTCTGAAAGCGGCGATCGGCCGCTATGAGCAAGGCAAGCTCATCGGCGAGTGGCGCTTCTGGGATGGCGAAGGCAAGCTCACGAAGCGTCAGACGTACAACGGCACCGAGTCAGCTTCCAATCCAGTGGACGAACGGACAGACGTTGCGAAGCACGTCGCGAAGGGGTCGCGACAGTTGGATTGACCGCGCAAGTTGGGCCTTCGGTAGCTCGAAGGAAGCGTGAATCGGTTTACCTCGGCGGACGGAAGTCCGCCGAGGTTTTTTGTTTGCTAGCGGGGGTCTACCGTTGCCCGCCGGAGGGCGTGGCCCTCCGGCTATTGTGGGTTGTCGTCTTGTCGCAGTATTGGCGATTTGCTATCACTTGGCCCGCCAGAATGAACCAGGTCTGCGATGTTGTGTGGTTCATTCGATGGCGGAGGGCCGAGTATGCGCCATCCGTTGTGTTTCGTCTTATTCGCGCTGGTTGCAGCGCGCGCATCGCTCGGTTCGGCGCCGGCGAGTTCGTGCGGCAAGGCAATTCTCCAGCCGCAAGATTTGCAGCAGGACGACTACATAACGGATGCGGTCGGAGCCTCGCCGATTTCCGCTCCCGGAGGCGGGTATTTCGTTGCCATGGCGTCGCCGGAGGAAATTCAGACGCTGCCGCGGTTTGACGACGTGCCGCCGCCCTGCCCGAATGAGGTGCGATGCCGCTCGCCGTATGCGAGCAGTGCATGGCGGGTGCAATTTGACTTAATTCCAACGTCGTCGCCAATTTCGGCGGAAGGGCTCGGTTATTGGGAAGACGAGGGAGCGCTCGCAGCGCGGTTGGGTCTCGGCTTCGAAGGCGACGATGGCATTGGGAGTCGCGTACTGTTCTGGGGCTTTAGCGATAAGCCGGCAGCAACAGCGGGCGGGCTGGAAATTGAGGCGTCGACATTTTACTGGGATTTCTACAAGCGCTTTTTCGTGCAGGATGCGGAAGTGGTGGTGGGCGGCGGTTTAGCGGGCGCGTACTTCCAGTACGATTTGACGCGCTTCGGCGAGGAGGCTCATACGAACGCTGGCGGCATCAGCGTTTTTGGCGAGGCGTTTTATCCCTTGTGGCGGTTCCAGCAGACCGACCTCGGATCCGTCGTTCGTGGACGATTGGCGTTGCTCTCGGGCAAATGGCGTGAGCAGAGCGTGCCATGGCGCTATCCATTTGTGCGGGATACCAACAACGATTCGATGTCGATCATGGAAATCGCGTGGGGTCTCGAACTGCGTCACCGCTTCGGGCGCATGCAGGATAAGTATTGGTACATCGATATCGTGCCCGAGTTTCAGAGTTGGGCGAGCGCGGCCCTAGTAGATACGTTTGACCCGTCGTTCCAGGGCACGAATATCAGTTTCGGCCTGGCATGGTGACCGGCGTGGCACTTCGTAATCGTGGGGTGCGGTTTACTGGCCGGCTGCTTTAATCTCGTAGCACCACAGCGTGCCCCAATCGGGAATATAGAGCCTACCGTTTGCGATGACCGGGTATTGCCAGGCTTTGCCGACACGGTCTGCCGGCAGATCGGGCGGGGAAAAGTGGCCGAGTTCTTTGTAGCTCTCGGGCGTCGCTTCGAGGAGCGCGACGTCGCCTTCCTTTTCGCCGTGCAGATAGAGTCGGCCATCGGCGTACAGAATTGAGGCTGGCGCCATTGCGCGGTCCTTGGTCCATTTCACCGTGCCGGTTTTGAATTCGACGCACATCGTTTGGTCGCGCGACGTGCCGTACATGAAGTCGCCGACGACGACGGCGCCGCCGATCGCGACGGGCAGCTTCTTGGCGAAGTATGCTTCTTCGGCTTGGACGCCATCGCCAGCGGCGACGAGCTTCACCGCGGCGCCGCCGGCGTTCGGGCTGGCGGTGTACACGTAGCCATCCTTTTCGACCGGCGTGACGATGTCTGCGAACGAACCTTTGGCCGTGCGGTCATAGCGCCAGAGGAATTTGCCGGTATTGGCGTCGACGCCGACGAGACCTTTGCCGGCGAATTGCACGTATTGTTTGCGGCCGGCAGCGTTCACGATGACGATCGATGCGTAGCCGGCAGGGTCGCCCTCGGCGATGGGGCACTTCCAAATAACATCGCCGGTGCTCTTATTGAGAGCGAGCAGCGTCGCTTCTTTCCCGCCGGGCGTGACGACGACAGCGTCGCCGTCGACGAGCGGCGACTCGGCATACGCCCACACGCCGGGCTCGCCGCCGAAGTCTTTGCGGAGGCTTTTTTGCCACTTGATTTCGCCTTTGGCGGCGTCGAGGCAGGCGAGGTCGCCGTCGGAGCCGAGGGCGTATACGAGGTCGCCGTCGACGGTCGGCGTGGAACGGGCGCTCGGGTACGGCGGGTTTTGGTTGGGGTTGCCGACCTTGCCGATGCGCGTCGACCAAATAGGTTCGCCATCCTTCTCGTTGAGTGCGTGGACGGATTCGTTTTCGAGGCCCTGGTTGCTGATGAAGAAAATGCGGCCGCCCGCAACGGCCGGGGTCGAGTAGCCTTCGCCCAGGTCTTTCTTCTGCCAGACGAGTTTCGGCCCGCCTGCAGGCCATTCTTTGAGTAAGCCGGTCTCTGGCGAAATGCCATTGCGGTTGGGGCCGCGCCATTGCGGCCAATCGGCGGCGCTTGCGGCGGACGCCGTCGCTGCGAGTCCAAGCAGGCACAGGGCGCGAAAAATGGTGTTGCGAGTGCCGCTGCGGTCGTGCATGAGGAACACGTAGTGTCTCCCGGATGATGCGGTTCGGCGGTTTTGAAGCGCGTGTCGAGTCGTTATTCTTGAGTTGCGGATGCAAAAGTGTCAAGGAAGCACGGTTCGAAGCAACAACCACTGAGACTTTCGAGCGATGGCATGAAGCTGCCATTGTGGCGCGAGCGAGCAACTGGCACACTATCGCAGATGACCGAACTCCTTACTGTATCGTCGTTGATTGCATTCGTGGCCCTTGCCGCGCTCGAGATTGTGTTGGGCGTCGATAATCTCGTGTTTATTGCCATCCTGACGGGGCGGCTGCCGCCCGAGCGGCGAGCGATGGCGCGGCAGTTGGGGTTAAGTATGGCGGCTGGCGGGCGGATTCTGCTGCTGCTCGCGGCATCGTGGGTGATTACGCTCGATGAAGTTAAGCTGCTTACGATTCGTGACTGGGATCTCACGATTCGCGATGCGATCTTAATTGCCGGCGGCGTGTTCTTGCTGGCGAAGGCGACTTGGGAGATTCACGAAACGCTCGAAGGCCATGCGGAGAGTGAGGCTGCGGGCGGACCGCAGTTGAGCGTGTCGAACGTAATCGGGCAAATTCTCATGCTCGACCTCGTGTTTTCGATCGATTCGGTGCTGACGGCCGTTGGCATGGTTGAGCCGGACAAGTTCCAATCGGCGCCGATCCCCTTCACGAGCGTGCCGTGGCCGGCGATGACGATCATGAGCGTGGCGGTGCTCGCGGCGGTCGCGGTGATGGTGTGGTTCATCACGCCGGTGTCGAACTTTATCGAGCGGCACCCTACGGTAAAGATGCTGGCACTCGCGTTCTTGCTGTTGATTGGCATGATTCTCGTGGCCGAAGGGCTGGGGCAGCACATTCCGCGCGGTTACATTTATTTCGCCATGGGCTTCAGTATTTTTGTGGAGATGCTGAACATCAAAGTGCGCGGGCAAAACAAGGCACATTGATTAGGCGATTGTTTAACGGAGTGGGTGACCTACATGACAGCCGATTCGCGCGAGATGTGGCGGGAGCTGTTTACGAAGTGGCCGGCAGCAATGCCGAAACGCGGGGTGCTCGTGAGCACGCTCAACGAAACCACGCCGTTTAAGAGCTTTATGCTCAAGGGCGAAACGCTGCTGTTGGAGCGGACGAACCCGGACCCGCTGGGCGCGAGGTACATTCTGATTGGGTTCGATGGGATTCACATGGTGAAGCTCATCGACCCGCTTCGCGAAGACGTGTTCACGAGTGCCGGATTCACCGGGCATTTCGCGAAGGCATAGCATAAATCAACGGCTGCGCCGGGAGACGAAGAGCGCGGAAAGTGCGCCGACGAGCAGCATCGACGACGCTGGTTCTGGCACCACCACGGGCTGGAAGAAGTTGGCCGCCACGTAATCTGCCACCGCCCGGCCGAGCGCCAGGCCGTCTTCCTGGTCCATTCGCCAGTGGACTCCGAGGTAGATGCGGCTCATCGAGTTCTCGCCTTCCGGTGAGTTCTCCAACCCTGGGCCGAGGGGGCCCTCCTGTGTAAAGCGGACATAGTAGTCGCGCACGAATCCGCTGCCGGGTTCGGCGGAGTGAAGCGTGTAGTGCAGATTGATGGGATCCGCACCGATTGCGGCGTCGGCGGTGGCGAAGTCATTCGTGCCGTAAAAGTGTTCGAGCGTTTTAAAGATCGCGCCGCCCATTGTAGCGTGGCCGGAAACGTAGGCTGGGAACGGCGGAGTGAAGTCGTCGGACGCACTATTCGGGTCGGCGCCGGGGGCACCGAGATATTCCCAAGTCGGATCGGGCGTCGTGTTTGGATTGCCATCGTCGGCCCCACCACGAATACCGGTGATCGGCCGCCACAGATCAATCTGGTACTTCTGATTCCAGGCGGCAATGATCGAATCGGCGAGCGTCACCGAAGCCTGGGCGAACATGCGAGCGTTGTCGGCCGGCGAGTTGCCGATTTGATTGCCGATATCGGTCATGTTTTCGATGAACATCACGGGCGGCGCCCCGGTTCCCGGACGGTCATACGCCCAGAACAGGCCGGTCTGAGTTTGGGCGGCGGTGCGGGCGGCGCTGTTGCGCGAGCCAAATTCCTTCACTTCGTTGTACGCATCGGTATAGCGCTGGGTGTGCATATCGGCGATGGTGAATGGAGTTACGGCATCGAAATAGTCGGCGTTCGGAATGGCCCAGGGAGTTACCGAGCCCCAATCGGAGCCCCAGCCTTTCTGGACTGTCGGGAGCATTGGGTCGGTGCTCCAATGGCCGACGCCGACGGTCGGGGTATAGGCGTCGGGCAGGCTCCAACCATCGTTTTGGTGGGCGGTGATGTACTGTTGGGCGATCGAATTGCCGAGGTTGATGCCGGCATTCTTGGCGGCCCCGTTCGGAACGACCGCCAGCCGCGTCGCCAGCGTCGTATCGAGCATGCTTTGAACTTCAGGATACATATCGCTAAGCACGCGATAGGCAGCTTGCGAGACTGCGGCATCGATCGACGCGCCGGGAGCCAGTAGATCGACCTTGAACGGTTGGTGGGTGCGATTGACTGCCTGGAAGACGTCGTAGATCGAGCCGTTCATCATGGCCATCGCCCGCGTGGGCACGCCGGGATTGTGCTTGGTGACGACGGTTTGCGCGGCAACGCAGAGTGTGTTATTCCAGTCGGTGACGATATCGGCTCGCAAGGAACTGCAAGCCGCCGCCAAATAGGCCCCGAGCAAAACTGTGAGCGTGCGATTCATCGTCGGTGCGTTCCACAAGGTGTCGTAAGTGCGTTAGTTATGTAAGCTCGAACAGTTCAAATTTGCGCCGTGAGAAAGACGACACGCAAATGAGCGTGTGTTGAACGGCAGCGCTCAAAAAAATGTGTATCGCGACGTGCCCAAAGGAGATCGCCCCGCAGAGGCGAAATCAGAACGCGATCTTGCTGCAGCAACCGATTAGCTAGCTCCCGCCGAGAAGCGGCGGTTGGTGTTGGCCCCGGAAACTAGGTTTAGCATGGCGGGTTAGGAAAGCCCCGTCAAGTTTTTTTGGCTATCGGGCTGAATAATCCGGACAACCACTACGGAATTCGGCGTGGAATCGAGCAGTTATTCCCGCTTCAGCCGCGGCAGATCGGCTTCGGTGACGCAGAGGCGTTCGATTGCCGTAGCCCGGCCCGTTTCGACGTCGGCGGTGACGATCGTACCGCAGAGGCGGACGTCGCCGGTGGCCACATCGAATTCCGTGGGCAGGCTCGTGAGCGTCGTTTCCAGCACGCGGTCGATGCGCCGGCCGATGATGCTTTCGAAAGGGCCGGTCATGCCGACGTCGCACTGGAAGGCCGTGCCGGCTGGGAAGATGCGTTCGTCAGCCGTAGGGACGTGCGTGTGCGTGCCGAGGACGGCCGTGACGCGTCCATCGAGATAGCGGCCCATGAGCTGCATTTCGCTGGTAGCTTCGGCGTGGAAGTCCACGAGGCGGATGCGAATATCGCTCGGAATCGCGGCCAGGACGCGGTCGGCGGCCTGCCAGGGACTGTCGGCCGGTCGCATAAACAGCTGGCCGAGGAAACACGCGATGGCGATGGACACGCCGTTGGGCGCCGTGATGATGGCCCAGTTGCGCCCGACAGATTCTGGCGGCAAATTCGCCGGCTTCACGATATTCGACTCATTCTCGAGAATGGAATAGATTTCCTTGCGGCGATAGACATGATCGCCGAGCGTGACGCCATCGACGCCGGCGCGGATGAGGTCGCGGTAGATCGATGGCGTGAGCCCAGAGCCCCCGGCAGCGTTTTCGGCGTTGGCAATAACGAGATCGAGCTGGCGCTCTTGTTTAAGGCCCTTGACCGAGGCGCACACGATGTCGCGCCCAGGTTTACCGACTACATCGCCAATGAAAAGAATGCGCACGGGTGTTGATCTTGGCTGTTGGAGTTATTTCGCCGTTTCGGTGAACCGAGTCTCGCGAATCATGGTTACCTTGATCTCGCCGGGATAGGTGAGTTGCTGCTCGAAGGCGTTGGCGATTTCACGGCAGATCTTGGCGGCCGATTCGTCGGTGGTCATTTTGGTGCTGGCGATCACCCGTACCTCACGGCCGGCCTGAATCGCGAAGGCCTGCTCAACGCCCTGGAAGCCGGTGGCGATACTCTCAAGTTCTTGCATCCGCTTGATGTAGCGGTCGAGCGTTTCGCGGCGGGCGCCGGGTCGCGACGCACTGGCGGCGTCAGCCGCGGCAACGAGGACGGTGTAGGGCATGTCGGCGCGGATGTCGTCGTGATGGCCGAGTGCGGCGTGCACAACTTCGGCACCTTCGCCATAACGTTTCAGTAAGTCGGCGCCGATTTGCGGATGGCCGCCTTCGGTGTCGTGATCAGCGGCTTTGCCGATATCGTGCAGTAGTCCGGCGCGGCGGGCGAGCACTGCATCCATGCCGAGCTCTTCGGCGATCATGCCGGCCATAAAGGCGACCTCAATGGAATGCCGCAGCACGTTCTGGCTGTAGCTGGTGCGATAGTGGAGCCGGCCGAGCAAGTTGACGACGCGCTCATTGAGCCCGCGGATTTGCGTTTCCTGCACGGCTTCATCGCCGTAGCGTTTGATTTGCTGCTCGACTTCTTTCTGTGTTTCGGCGACGAGCTCTTCGATGCGCGTCGGGTGGATCCGGCCATCGGCGATGAGCTTATTGAGCGCCGAGCGTGCGACTTCGCGCCGCACGGGATCGAACGCGCTCACAATCACGACACCGGGCGTATCGTCGATGATCACATCGACGCCGGTCGCCTTTTCGAACGCGCGAATGTTGCGGCCCTCGCGGCCGATGATGCGGCCCTTCATTTCGTCGCTGGGGATGTCGACCGTGCTGGTAGTGGCTTCAGCGGTATGGGCGGCCGAAAAACGCTGGATACAGGTCACGAGAATTTCGCGGGCCTTCGTTTCGCAGATGGCGGCCACTTCCTTCTCTTTGCGAAGGATGATCGCGCCTTGTTCATGGGCAAGTTCCTGGTCGAGGCGTTCGAGGAGGCGGCGTTTGGCTTCCTCGGGACTCAGGCCGCTGATTTGGTGCAAGGCTTGGCGCTGGACATTAAGAAGATTTTCGAGTTCCGCTTGCCGGCGATTGGCGTCTTCGATTCTTTCACTGAGTTTGCGCTGGTTGTTTTCGACCATCTTCTCTTGCTTTTGAAGCTGGTCGGCGCGGCCTTCGAGAACGTCTTGCTGCTTGTCGAGATGTCGCTCGCGTTCGAAGAGTTTCTGCCGAACGCCGTTGAGCTGCTCCTCGATGCGGGCCTTTTCGCGGAGGGCGAGTTCTTTAGCTTCGACCTCTGCCTCCTTATGCCGAGCGGCGGCCTGGATCTCGGCCTTTTCGATAATTTGTCGCGCTTCTTTTTCGGCGTCGTGCTTGCGCAGGTAGCCGATGAGCTTGATCAAGAACATGCCCATGACGGCCGCAATGACTGCCACCGTGATGATGAGCCAGGGGCTGGTAGGCTCTCCCTGTTGGGCCAACATGTAAAACGACGACTGTGAAAACACCGCCACGCCTCCTTATCCGAAAAACTCGCGCGGCATTGCAGTCGCGACGTTGCGAGCGTCAGCGGAGGCCGCGGAGTGCAATCTCGATCGCGGCAGCAGAAACAGCGCGGCAGACAGCAGCGTCGAATAGCAATGGTTTGTCGTCAAATCATTGCGATAGTCGACGCCGGCAAGCCCGATTCACAGGCCTGCCGACCGCAGCGCCACTTACGACGTTTTTGCTATGCGACAAGCTCAGGTATGGCTGCGATCGCGATGACGCTGCGTCGTTTGCTCCACAAACGCGAACGTCAAGGACCGATGGCGGCTACACTCATGCAGCCGAAGCCGAAGACACGCCGGCCAACCGGGCGGACCCGCGCGTCGTCCCATGATGCCGAACCAAAGCACGGGTTCTGTGCGTGCTGCAACACTGCCAAACAAGATGCGCAACCACGAACTGCTGCTAACATCCCTTCGAGCAGACTGAGCGTTGCCGCACGACAGGTTCCGCCATCCGTACCGCAGGCGAACGGCAAGGCCGACAATCCAGACGGCCGCCGCCACCAAGGCACGGAACCCGTGCGATTCAGTAATGGTCAACAACTGACTTGAACTCATACACGAACGTTTTATGTAGCGTTGCGTTCTGTCCGGAGGCATTTCGGCCGCCGATGCAAAACACATCAAATTCCCAGAATCAGGCCCCGGCCGCGAGATGATGGCCCCGCCGGCCAGATGGACTGTATCTTAATAAATAGCAAGGACGAATTGCAACCCGGCAGTGGGGGTGAGTGTGGCTTGGGATTACTGCGTTGTTGGGTTTTGGGTCGATAGGCACAACCGCGGCGTGGTAAGGTTTCGGCCACTTGCGCGAAGCGCCAAAGCAGGTAGTTGTTAAACATCCATCGTATGGCCGATTTGAGAGAGTTTGATGGAGTCGACGCTGCCACAGCGGACGGGAGCACGGCGAAGTTGGAGCAATGTGTTGCTTCTGCCTGGCCGCTGCGGGAATGGCGAGATTGTCACGCGGTGCTGGCCGTTTCTGGCGGTTCTGACAGCATCGCCCTGTTACGCGCCGTCGATCGTATGAAGCGGCACAGCGGCGGAAGTGGCTGCCTCTTTATCGCGCATTTGAACCATGGAATGCGTGGTGAAGAGGCGGCAGCCGACGCGGCATGGCTCGAATCGCTCTGCCGCGACCTGGCTCTGCCATTCGAACTCGGACAGGCGGATGTCGGCCGGGTCGCTGCTGCTCAGGGCGATGGTTGGGAAGCAGCAGCGCGGACGGCGCGTTACGAGTTCCTACAACAAACCGCCGAACGATTGGGCGCACGATTTGTCGCCACGGCGCACACGGCAGACGATCAGGCGGAAACAGTGCTGCACCGAATCATTCGCGGGACGGGACTCCGCGGCCTGGCGGGTATTCCCACCCGGCGGGCGCTGTCGCGGAGCGTGACGCTCGTCCGACCGCTGCTCGCGGTGCGGCGCCGTGAGGTGATTCAGTACCTGCAGGCGCTCGGTCAGGATTTTCGTATCGACTCGTCAAACAGCGATTCCAGCTATACACGCAACCGATTACGGAACGAGTTGCTGCCGCTGCTGCGCGAGCAGTTTAACGCAGACGTCGACGCTGCAGTGACGCGTTTGGCGACACAAGCGGCCGAAGCGCAGGCAGTCGTTGAAGCGATCGCGGCCGGGGTCGCAAGGGCCTGCGTCGTATTCGAATCCGAGCCACAGCCGGCTGCAGAGGCCGCGTCAACGAGCTCGCGGCGGGTCAATCGCATTACACTTCGCTGCCGCGAGTTGCGAGGGCAGCAACCGCTCGTGGTGCGCGAAGTTTGTAAGCTGGCGTGGAAAGAGGCGGGCTGGCCGCTGCAATCGATGGGATTTAGTGAGTGGCAGCTGCTAGCGTCGCTGATTGCAGGCGATAGTGCGAATTCGAGGGCGAATTTGCCGGGCAATGTCGCTGCTTGCCGGTGGATGGATGACTTGGTCGTCGAATGCCGCGGATTATCTTGACGCTACCACGGCGTGGCAGGTAATATCCGCCGCCCAAATTACGCAGTCGCGGCAGCTTATAGGCGACGCCGCTGGTCGCTCTGCCAGGCGGCAATGCGATTGCGCTTGGCGAGCGCTCGTGCGTTCGCGGGCAATCGCTCAATTATAAGGAATGGATTTCGTACGAGCGGAACAGTCCGCGTGAAGGCAAGGATCGCCTCCATCTTTACTCAGCTCGTCAACTTCTGCTGGTCATTCTTCAAATGGTCTCTGCTGCTCACGTGCGTGGGTGCAGTGGCGGTGGGCGGCTATTTGTATTTCAAGCTTGATGATGAGATCCGTCGCCAAGTCGAACTGCGGTTCGCGAAGCATTATAAGGACTTCGTCGTAAAGGTTGGCAGCGCTCGGTTCGATCCCGAACGCGGCATCGCGGTCGACGATTTCAGCCTGACACCCAAAGGCGCGGCCGGTGAAGCGGGGCCGATTCTTACGATCGACGAGCTCTACCTTTCGGGGAAGATGCGCGTCGAGCAGCTCGTGCTGAACCAGCTGCAGATCAGCGACATCCTGGTGCGCAAGGCGAAGCTGCGGATGGTTCGGGAGGCCGACGGCGCGTGGAACACGGGCACGCTCTTCCCGCTGCCGCACTTCAGTGACGATTATCCGCGCATTTCCATCGAAGACGCGAGCGCGACCGTACAATACACCGCGAATGCGCAATCGAAGCCGTGGCTGCTGCAGGGGATCAATTTGCAGCTGACACCGATCGGGCCCGATCCGCAGCAGCCGAAATCGGCCGTGCAGTTCCAGATTGCCGGTAATGCGAACGGTCTGCCGGCGCGCGAGTTGCGTATCGACGGGAGACTCGGCCCGGCGGATGGCTTTCTGAATGCCGCAGTGACGGTGGCGGGATTAGATATTTCGCAAAAGCTCATCGCCACGTTGCCCGAAAGTGTGACCGCGAAACTGGCTGGTACCGAGGTTTCGGGGCAGGCCGATATTCGACTCACGCTGCTGCGTCGGAATCGACACGCGGCGACCGGTTGGGCGGCGGCCTTCCGAGTCGATCACGGCCGATTTTTCCGCGCCCCGCTGCCCGAACCGCTCACGGACGTGCTGCTGGAAGGCGAAGCCGATTCGCAGAAGCTGGCGATTAAACAGATGAGCGGCCGGTTCGGTTCGGCGAATTTTGCGATTGCGGTGAACCGCGCCGGCTGGGCCGGCGGCGCGCCGCTCGCGCTCACGGCCAAGATCACCGGATACACGCTCACCGAACAGCTGCAGAACACACTGCCCGAGTCGCAGGCGCGAATTTGGCAGCGGTTTCGACCACTGGGGCCCGTGGATGCCGACGTGCGGCTCACATTCGACGGCACGAACTGGAAGCCGCTCGTCACGGCCCAATGCCGCGGCATTTCGCTCACTGACATGGAAAAATTCCCGTACAAGGTCGAGCAAACCACCGGCCCCGTCGTTTACCGAGCCGCCGAAAACGGTTCGCCGGATCGTTTGACGCTCGATCTGACGGGCGCCGGCGGCGGCCGGCCGATTAGGGTCGTCGCGAACTTGACTCATTTAGCGCCGGAGGACCCGCAGGGGCCGACGATGGGCGAAGGCGTTGCCGGCAAACGCGATGTACCGGCGCCCGTGTTGCCACAGTCCGGCGCGTATGCGGCTGGCTATCGTGGCGTGCGGTTTGCCCGTGGCGAGCGCGTGCGGCCGGTGCACCCGGTCGGATTCGTCGAAGTTTCGGGCACCGATATCCCGCTGCACGAACAACTCGTTGTCGCGTTGCCGAAGAAAGCCTCCGACTTGGTCCGCGATCTTCATGGCCAGGGGCTCATCGACTTCTGCTTTCACGCCGAATGGAAAGACTTGTCGCAGGCCCAATGCGAAGTGCGGCAAGACATTCGGCTGAAGGACTGTCGCGTTCAGTACGGGCCGTTTCCATATCCGCTGCAGCGTGTGCAGGGGCTCGTTACCGAGCGCAACGGCGTGTGGGCGCTCAGCGAATTCGAAGCCCACGGCAGCAACGATTCGGCGATCGTGCGCTGCCATGGCGGTGTGAAGCCGCATGATTCCGGTTGCGAGGCCGACTTAACCTTCGAAGCCACGAACGTGCCGCTCGACGACAACTTGCGGCGTGCGCTGACGCCGGCCGGACAGCAGGCTTGGACAGAACTGGCGCCGCAGGGAAATCTCGACTTCATCGCCCACATTACGCGGCAGCCGCATGAGCTCGAGCCGAATGTGGAAGTTACGCTTAAGCCACGCGGGCGAAGCGTTTCGATCGAGCTACGTTCCTTTCCGTATAAATTAGATGAAGTCGAGGGGGTCGCAACGTACCGGCGCGGCCGCGTGGACTGGCAGAACATTGTCGCCCATCACGATCGTTCGGTGTACACGGTTGGCTCCGGCAGCTGGCAAACCGCGGCCGACGGCGGTTGGCAGTGCAATTTGAATGGCGTGAACATCGACCGCGTTTCGACCAGCCGCGACTTGATCGCCGCGATACCACCGGGGTTGCAAACGGTGCTCGACCGCCTCCAACCGAGCGGGGCGATTGGCCTTTACAACGGCAACTTTGCGTTTGTGAAATCGCCGCAGAGCCAGGCGCTCGGCGCGGCGTGGGATGTCAGCCTGGAATGCCAGCAAACGTCGCTGCAATGTTCACTGCCGCTGCGCGGCATCAACGGCGGCGTGCGCATCGTGGGCCGCAGCGATGGCCGGAACGCCTTTGTTTCGGGCAAATTCGCGCTCGATACCGTGCTCTGCAAAGATGTGCAACTTACTAACGTACGGGGCCCGTTCTGGGCGGATGCCACGCACTTCCTTGCGGGCGAGCCGGCCTGCAAACAGCAGAATCTGCCGGAGCAAACGCGCGTGATCGCCGATGCCTATGGCGGCAGCCTGGCGACGAACATCGAATTTGTGCACGATGCCAATGCGGGATACAACATCGACATGCGGCTCGGCGGCGCGAATCTCGGTCGCTTCGCCAACGAGCGGCTCGGTGGGCCGAACGACCTCAACGGCACGCTCTCGGGCAAGGTCGTGATCTCCGGAACCGGCACGACGATGCAGACGATGCGCGGGTCGGGCGAGCTGCACGTGGTCGACGCCAACATCTACCAGCTGCCGGTGCTCGTCGCGATGCTCAAAGTGCTCAGGAATCGCACACCCGATACGACCGCGTTTAACCGCTGCGACTTGAAGTTCGCTATTCAGGGCGAGCATGTCCATTTCGAACAATTAAACCTGTTGGGCGATGCGGTCAGCCTTTACGGCAACGGCGACACGGACCTGAGCCGGCGGCTCGACCTGGTGTTCTACACGCTCGTTGGGCCGGTCGATTTGCCGATCCCGGGCTGGAAAACGCTGGCCGGGCATGTCAGCCAGCAGGGCCTACAGTTGAAGGTGGTGGGCACGCTCGACGATCCGAAGATCGAGCGCCGCGCGTTGCCGGCCGTCAACGACATGCTAGACCAGATGCAGGCCGATTTCCAGGGAGGGGGAGCCGCAGCGTCGTCTTCGACAGCGGGCCGCGGCGCGAAATCGCCAGCCAGATAACGCACAGGCGAGGACCAAAGAGGAGTAGTCCCATGACGATGGCGCCACTCGGGGGTTTGTTAAGCAGCGCGGCGGGAGCGTCACTCTCGCAGTCGGCCAGCAGTGAGACCGACCGCGCAAAGGACTCGCTCGCCCAAAGCCGCGCCGCCGACGTGCAGGAGCACGCCGAACGTTCGGCCGGCATCGGGCAGACGGACAAAGATCAGGAAAGCTCGGAACGCGATGCCGACGGCCGCCGGCTGTGGGAAGCACCGGCGAATGCCAAGAAAACCGCCGCGACGCCGGGTCCAGCCGACGGTGCCATCGAGAGCCGCCAAAGCAAAGACGCCAGCGGCCTCTCGGGCACGAAGCTTGACCTCATGGGGTGAAGTGCGGTAGTCGTAGGTCTTGCTTGCAACGGACTCCAGACCACTGACTACGGCTGGGTGGCGCGCCCGGAAAGGGTGTGGTCGATTGGCACGACATTCCACGCCCTTTCAGGGCGTGCCACCCACTCCTGCAACGGACTACGGACCACTGACTACGGACGCCTCGGACCAATGCGCTTCACCAAAATGCACGGTGCCGGCAACGACTATATCTATGTCGATTGCTTCGCGCAAAAAGTGCCCGACAACATTCCTGAGCTTGCCCGGAAGGTTTCCGATCGCCATTTCGGCATCGGCAGCGATGGGCTCATTCTGATCTGCCCCTCCGCAAGGGCGGATGCCGAAATGCGGATGTACAACGCCGACGGCTCGTACTCTGAAATGTGCGGCAATGGCATTCGTTGCGTGGCCAAGTACGTGTACGACCACGGCATCAAGCGGAATGACACGCTCACGATCGAATCGAATGGCCGCGTGCTGTCGCTCGCAATGCACGTTACGAATGGTCTTGTTGACCGGGTGCGCGTGGATATGGGCGAGCCGATCTTGATTCCTTCCCGCGTTCCGACCACACTCCGCTCGGCGGCGGGGCCAGAGGAGCCTGTGGTCGATGTGCCGTTAATCGTGGCCGGTCGCGAGCTGCACGTGACTGCGGTTTCGATGGGCAATCCGCACTGCATCGCGTTCGTCGAGGAGGCGAACGACGAACTGGTGTTGGGCATCGGGCCGAAGGTGGAAGTCGATTCGCATTTTCCCAAGAAGACCAACGTCGAGTTCGTGGAGGTCATTAGCCGAAGCGAGCTGCGGCAGCGCACTTGGGAGCGCGGCTCGGGTGAAACGTACGCATGCGGCACCGGGGCGTCGTCGGTTTGTGTTGCCGGCGTACTTTCCGGCCGGACCGACCGGCAGGTGATGATTCACCTTTTGGGTGGTGACTTGTCGATCGAATGGAGTGATCGCGATAACCACGTATACATGACCGGCCCGGCAACAGAAGTGTTCAGCGGCGATTGGCCACTTGGATGATTGGCCGCCAGGAATGCGGCAGGATGACGAGGATTTGTGTCCGGAAGCACAATGGCAGGGAAGAAGAAAAAAAAGAAAAGGAAGCCTTGGCCGCGGCCGATCTTGCACGCGGCCGGCCTGATGACCGCGCTCATCGTGCGGGCTTGGATGCGCACGCTCGACTATCGGGTGGCGTTCTACGATCGTTCGGTCGACCCCCAGCTCGGCTACGGCGGCCCGCGGATCTACATTTTCTGGCATGAGAACATTCTCATCCCGCTGCACCTTCGTGGGCACTGTCACCTGGCGATGCTCCTGAGCCAGCACATCGATGCCGACATTCTCGCCCGCGTCGCGCTGCACATGGGATTTGATTGCGTCCGCGGATCGACCTATCAGGGTGGGGCAAAGGCCTTGTGGCAACTGTTCGACCGGAGCAGGTGTCAACATCTCACGATTACGCCCGACGGCCCGCGCGGTCCGCGGCGGCATATGGCGCTGGGACCGATCTACCTGGCATCGCGGCTACGACTGCCGCTCGTGGCCATGGGCTTCGGCTCCGATCGCCCGTGGCGGGTGAACAGTTGGGACAAATTCGCCATTCCGCGGCCGTTCTCGCGAGCTCGAGTTGTCGTCGGTCCGCCGATGATGTTGCCGACGGACCTTGACCGTGGCCAACTGGAAGCCTGCCGGGGACGAGTTGAACAGCTCATGAATGATTTGACGACCGAGGCGGAAGCTTGGGCTGCGGCCGGCACGAACAAAGCCGGTGAGGTCGTCGTCCGGCCGGGGCCCGCCGCTGCGCCGCTCGTGTCGCCAGGCAACGATCTTCCCTCGCTTGCCGACTTACAAATTAAGGTCGCGTGAGTGGAAAGTGGTTCGACGCCGTTCGGCGAACCTGCTATCTTGGCGGCGTGAGCGAATGTACACTCGCCGCCCTGCCATACGTTTGCGAAGTTTTCGCTGCCCATGCCCTCCACGATGCAACCGCCGGCCCATCAAACGCTCACGGTGGGGCAGCTGACCGCGCAGATTAAGAGCTCGCTCGAAAATCAGTTTACGAGCGTCTGGGTTGCAGGTGAGATTTCAAACTATTCGCGGCCGCAGTCGGGCCATTCGTACTTCACGCTGAAGGACGACCAAGCCCAGATTCGCGCCGTGATGTGGCGCTCTGCCGCCAGCCGGATCAAGTTCGATCTGGCCGACGGACTCGACGTCATTTGCCATGGCCACATCGACGTGTACGCACCGCGCGGCAGCTACCAGCTCGTTGTCGATGAGCTGCAACCGAAGGGCGTTGGGGCCCTGGAGCTCGCGCTCCGCAAGCTGCGCGAGAAGTTGGCAGCCGAAGGATTATTTGACCCGGCGCGCAAACGCCAATTACCGTCGTTTCCGCGGTCGGTCGCCTTCGTCACTAGCCCGACGGGCGCCGCGATTCACGACTTCTTGCAAGTGCTGCGGCGGCGCTGGCGCGGCGTCGACGTGCTCGTGATTCCGGCCCGGGTGCAGGGCGAGGGAGCTGCCCAGGAAATCGCCGCCGGAATTCGGCTGGCGAACCGGCTCGATCCGCGGCCGGATATCCTCGTCGTCGGCCGCGGCGGCGGCAGCCTCGAAGATCTCTGGTCATTCAATGAAGAACCGGTCGTGCGGGCCATCGCTGCCTCGCGCATTCCTACGGTTTCCGCTGTTGGACACGAAATCGATGTCACGCTCGCCGATCTTGCCGCCGATGTGCGGGCGCTCACGCCGAGTGAAGCAGCCGAACGCATCGTGCCAGCTGCCGATGAGATTAATATCCGCGTTCGTGCATACCAGCAGCGACTCCGCCACGCCGCCCAGCGCCGAGTCGCGTGGTTGCGCGCGCGTTACGATGGCATTGCCGCCCAACGCCCTTTCCGCCGGCCGTTTGATTTGATTCACGACCGCAGCCGACATCTGGACGAGGTGGCCACCCACGCCCAGCGCTTGCTGCGCCGGCTGGTGCAAGACCGTGAAGGTCGACTGGCCCGGCTGGCCGGCAAGGTCGAGTCGCTGAGCCCGTTGGCCGTACTCGCGCGGGGGTATACGATAACGCAGGATGCCAGTTCGCGGGCGGTGGTGCGCCGCGCGAGTGACTTGTATGTGGGGCAGAGGATTAGTACGCGTTTTGCGAGTGGCGAGGCGGTGAGCAAAGTCGAACGGATCGACCAGTAGCCACATTAATAGTGATGAGAACGATTCAACGCGACGCAGAGCATCGCGGCATTGCGATCTTATGCAGAGCCAGCCACGGCAGATGTGCGACGTGGGAACGAGGTTGTGGGTATGGGAAAGAAGAATTCATCGCCGCGCGAAGAATGTGCCAGTTCGTTTGAAGAATCGCTGGTCGAGTTGGAGAAGATCGTCGCCGAACTGGAAAGCGGCAAGCTGGGCCTTTCGGATGCTCTCGCTCGCTATGAGGAAGGCGTGCGCCACCTTAAGGGCTGCCAACAGCTGCTTGATGCTGCGGAGCGGAAGATTGAACTTTTGAGCGGCGTCGATGCCGAAGGCAATCCGATTACCACGCCTTTCAATGAGGGAGATGTCGACTCGATCGAAGGCAAAGCCGCTTCGCGCAAGCAGCGGCGTACGACCGCCGCAAAGCCTGTCGCCCAACGGGCCACCGTGAACGACGACGACGTGGACGAGGTGCCGCGGCTATTTTAGAATGGCGACCGCATCACCGTTTCGATGGCCGCTTCGGATTTGCCTCCCTTTCAGGGAGCGGTAGGGAAGGTTCGCGCGGCATTTGCTTGCTTACAACACGAATCGTCGCGTAACGCCCCGAACTTGTTGCCGATCGCTTCAACTCTCGCGGAATCTAAATTTAACGTGGCATCTCCGACCGGCGTTCAGCCGGCAGCACAAACCGATCTTCACACCGAGCGCATTAACGCAGCGCTCGATCGCTATACGCAATTCGATGCGAATTGCCCCGCGCAACTGCGCGAAGCAATTCGTTACGCGCTGCTCGCCCCCGGCAAACGTCTGAGGCCGCGGCTGGTATTGATGGCGGCCGAGGCCTGCGGTGGTTCAATCGCTGCCGGACTGCCGGCGGCCTGCGCCGTGGAAATGGTTCATGCCTATTCGCTCGTGCACGATGACCTGCCCGCGATGGATGATGACGACCTCCGCCGCGGCCGCCCGACCTGTCACAAAGTGTTTGGCGAGGCGACCGCGATCCTTGTCGGCGACGCACTTTTGGCCCGCGCGTTCGACGTGATGGCAGTCGACGTCGAGCCGGCCGCTGTGGCCGCCAAGTGCTGTGCGGTACTCGGCAAGGCCGCCGGCGCCACGGCACTCGTGGGGGGGCAGGCTGCCGATTTGGAGATGGCGATCGCCGTGCCAAGTCCCACCATTTCGCACGGCCTCGCTGAACTTCAGGGCATTCACCGTCGTAAGACCGGCGCGCTCATTCGTGCCGCGCTCGAACTTGGCGGCCTGGTTGCAGGCGCCACAAGTGACCAGCTTGCCGCCCTCACCGGCTACGGTGAAAAAGTCGGCCTCGCCTTTCAAATTACGGACGACCTGCTCGACGTTGCCGGCGACGAGGCCAGCATGGGTAAGCGTGTCGCGAAAGACGCCGGCCACAATAAATTAACGTTCCCGCGGCTGCTGGGCATCGAAGAGAGCCGCTCCGAGGCCGCCCGGCTTGTGGGCGACGCATGTGCTATGATCGATATATTCGGCCCGCGTGCCGAACCGCTGCGGGCGCTGGCCAAATTTGTCTGCTCGCGGAAAAATTGACAGCGCCGATAAGATAGTGGTCCACTTTTGACCGCCGCCGACTGCCCGACCGATCCTCGCTACGAGTGACACGTGCCCCAGACCCCGATTCTGCCGTCCATTCAGTCTCCAGATGATTTGCGCGACCTGTCGTTGCCGCAGCTTGAGCGGCTGGCCTCCGAGATGCGCGAAGTGTTGTGCAACCTCGTGAGTTGCCGCAGCGCCCATTTCGCTTCGAACCTGGGTGTCGTCGAGCTATGCATCGCGCTGCATCAAACGTTCGACTTTCGCCGCGATCGGCTGATTTGGGACACCGGCCACCAGATTTACCCGCACAAGCTGCTCACCGGCCGCTATCCGCAATTCAACACGATGCGGACCAAGGGTGGCCTGATGGGCTACCCGAACCCCGAAGAGAGCGAGTACGACCTTTTCATGACGGGCCACGCGGGCTGTAGCGTGTCAACGGCGCTCGGTCTGGCGAGTGGCGACGAGCAGCTGCGCGCTGATGAAGGCCGCTGGAGTGTTGCAGTGATCGGCGATGGCGCGTTTCCGTCGGGTATCGTATTCGAAGCACTCAACAACGTGCAGCGTACGAGCAAGCGGTTTCTCATCGTGCTCAATGACAACAAGATGTCGATTTGCCCACGCGTGGGGGGAGTGGCCGATTATCTCGACCGGCTGCGAATGAACCGGATGTACTCCGGCTTAAAGGAAGAGGTTGTGAAGGTGCTGGGCAAGGTGCCGCTCTTGGGCGATCCGGTCGAACGGTTCCTCGCCCAGATCAAAGAGGCGGCGAAGGCCGGCCTGCACGGCGGCATGCTGTTCGAAGACTTGGGACTACATTACTTCGGTCCGATCGACGGCCACAACATCGGCCTGTTGCGGAAGTACTTGCGGATGGTGCGCAACGTGGATGGCCCGGTGATGCTGCACGTCGTCACGGAGAAAGGTCACGGTTTTCGTCCGGCCGCCGAAGACCCCGTCCTGTTCCACGCGCCGCCGCAGTTTGAGCGTTGCGCCGATGAAGTCGTACAGATGAAGAAGAGTTCCGCACGCGCGTTCACGCACGCGGCGTCGAACGCGATCTACGAACAGATGCAAGCGAATCCGCGCGTGACGGTCCTCACTGCGGCCATGTGCCAGGGGAACAACTTAGAGCGTGTTCGCGAAACATTCCCAGATCGCTTCTTCGACACCGGCATTTGCGAGAGCCACGCCGTGGCATTTGCCGCCGGTCAAGCGAAGGTCGGCCTGCGGCCGGTCGTCGATATCTACAGCACGTTTCTGCAACGTTCGTTCGATCAGATCTTCCAAGAGGTTGCCCTGCAGAGTTTGCCTGTAACTTTCATGCTCGATCGCGGCGGGCTCGCCGGCCCCGATGGCCCGACCCACCACGGCGTGTTCGACCTGAGCTACATGCGGATCTTTCCGAACATGGTGGTCATGGCGCCGGCCGACGAGCACGATCTTGTCGAAATGCTCGACTTCTCGCTACAGCACGAGGCGCCGTGCTCGATTCGCTATCCGAAGGGTACGCTGCCGACAATCGATGCCGAGCGTGCGCCGCTCTCACTCGGCAAGAGCGACGTGCTTTCCTGGGGCGAGGATGGCGTCATCCTGTGTTGCGGCGCGCTGCTTGCCGATTGCTTGAAGGCGGCTGAGTCGCTCCGAGTTGAAGGACTGCATGTCGGCGTTGTTAACATGCGGTTTGTGAAGCCACTCGATACAGCGGTTGTCACCAAGGCGATGCGCGAGTGCGGTTTCGTGGTCACGGTTGAGGAAGGTGCGCTCATGGGTGGCTTCGGTTCCGCGGTGCTGGAAACGGCCGCCGAGGCAGGCTTAAACACCGGCCACGTCCGTCGGCTCGGTATTCCCGACAAGTTCATCGAACATGGCGAGCGCAACGAACTGCTGGCCGATCTGGGGATCGATGCAGTTGGCATCGCCACCGCCTGCCGCGCATTAGCCGGAGTGGTCGCGCATGGCAGCGCGTCGGCGATTTCAATCGCCGCGCATGGTTCCGACGTTTGACGTTTCTGCAGATTCGGGCACTGCGAATGGCCGCCATACATCCACCTCGGGCAATCATCCTAGCCGATGGCACACGGGCTGAACTCCGCAGCGCGGTTGACCGCCTGCGGCCGATCATCGAGCGGCATCTCACGGTGGTCGGCGAGTCGCTCGATTTTTCGACGCCGCTAGATGGCCCCGAGTTCGACCTGGCCGTCGTCCTCGGCGGCGATGGCTCGATTTTGCGGTCGGCGCACCAGCTCGGCAAACATCAGCGGCCCGTGTTGGGTGTGAATCTGGGGCGACTGGGGTTTCTGGCGGCATTGCAGCCTGAGCAACTCGAACAAGCATTGCCCGAAATCGCTGCCGGCGATCATCAGGTTATCGAACATCTCATGATCGAGTGTTCTGCGACCCGTGGGGGCCGGCCGCTCTACCATTCGTTGTGCCTTAACGAGACGTCCGTGCTAGCAGGGCCGCCGTTTTCGATGCTCGATATCGAGCTTTATGTTGACGGAGAACTCGCAACTACCTACAGTTGCGACGGCCTGATCGTCAGCACGCCGGTGGGATCGACCGCCCACTGCCTCTCAGCCGGCGGACCGATCCTGCGAAACGACCTTCAGGCGCTGGTGATCCTCCCGATCAGCCCGCACACGCTCACGCATCGGCCGGTCGTGGATTCGGCCGATCGCACGATCGAGCTCGTTGTGCCCGAACCGCATGAGGGTACATCGCTTGTCGTCGATGGCCGCGTGCTCGGGCGATTGCGGAGCGGCGACCGCGTGCAAATCGTGCGTTCGCCGGCGCGGTTTCAAATGGTCGCGGTTCGCGGGCAGGCGTACTACCGCACGCTGCACGACAAGCTCGGCTGGGGCGGCCAGCTGCGGCTGAAGAAATAACCACGTGGCGGCGTCTCGCCGAGACGCATTGCAAGTCTCGGAGAGGCTTGGTTGCGTGGAACAAGTTTGCAAGGAAGCATTTCGATGAAGACCCACACGGTATACCGCATCTCCGTTGCCCTGCTCTGCTCCGCCACCTGCGCGTTGCATTGTACTGCCGCACTTGGCGCCGAGGATGACGCCGCCAAGGCCGATAGCAAGAAATACGAACTGCGCTACAAATTCCATCGCGGTGACGTGCTGCGTTACGAAGTCACGCATCGGGCCGCCATTCAATCGACAATCGACACATCAACCCAGGCCGTCCAATCGAAGACTGACTCAATCAAGGCCTGGAAAGTGACCGACGTGCTCGACAATGGCGACATCGAGATCACGAACGTCGTCGAAAAGGTTCACATGGTGAACCAACTGCCGGACAAGGACCCGGTCGAGTACGACAGCACGAAAGATGCGGTGCCGCCGCCTGGTTTCGAGAGCGCGGCGAAGGCCGTGGGCGTGCCGCTGAGCGTCATGCGGATGACACCGCAGGGCAAAGTCATCCGCCGCGATCTTAAAGTGCGTGGCCAAGGTTCCGAAGAGAACGCTCCGATCGTGTTGAGGTTGCCTGAAACGTCCGTGGCGATCGGCGACACCTGGGATGAGCCATACGACGTACAGGTCAAGCTCGACAAGACCAACACGAAGATGATTCAGACGCGGCTGCACCACAAACTGGCGGACGTTGAGAACGGCGTCGCCACGATCGAGATCGCGTACCAGGTGCTCTCGCCGATCGATGCGAAGATCGAGACGCAAATCGTGCAGCGGATGATGGAGGGGGAAGCCCGTTTCGATATCGAAAGAGGTAACCTCATCGGCCAAAAAATGGACGTCGACAAACACATCATCGGCTTCGCTGGCGCCACCAGCAGCATGCAGTACCTCATGAAGATGGAAGAATCGCTGCTTAAGGATCAGTCGACGACCGCATCCAGCGAGAAGTCGTCGACGAAGAAATCATCGACCACTTCAGCCGCGAACAAAGCTGCTGCGAAAGCCACCAAGGCCGATACGCAGACGGCCGATCGCAGGGTTGTCGCGCCGTCGTCCGCCAAGAAACTTCGGCGCTAGAAAGTCGCATTACCCAATTGGGAGTTCGTCGGCCGATTTATGCTAGGCGGCGACCGTGTCACGCCTGTGGAGGGCGTGGTGCACTTCGCCGGCTAGCTACCACGGTCTTCGCAGAGCCTCAGGGCGTGCCACCCGGCCCGTGCACCGCCGCTTAAATCTTCGCCGCGGGCTGCACCGCATCAGTTGCCGGGATCATCCGCTGCTCGCAGCGACTGCCGGGTTCGCTGCCGTATCCGTCACCGCTTGAGTTCCTTCGACCTGATGCACGAGCAGCAGGTCGTGCACGCCGCTTGCCATATCTTCGCGATCGGGCCCCGCAACCAAATGCGAACCACCGACGATCACGATCCGATCGCCCTTCTGCGCGTAGCCTTCGTCGCACGCATACCGATCAGCATGCCGAATCAGTTCCGGTAAATCGCGGGCAGGTGCGCCGCGCAGCGGCGTTACACCCCAGTACAAACACATCTGCCGCAGCGTGGCCTCGTTCGTACTTACACCCAGCGTCGGCACGTAGCTGCGATGTTGCGACAGCGCGAGCGCCGTTCGTCCCGAATGGCTTGCCACGAATACGAGCTTCGCACCGAGATCGTGGGCCATCTGCCCGGCAGCCCGCACGACCGCCCGTGTGATCGCCTGCAGCTGCGAGAATGACGTGTCTGGCAGCTTGGGCGGCCGGCTGCGGAATGAAGTTTCGGTCGCGAGCGCGATGCGGTTCATCATCTCCACGGCTTCGAGCGGATAGCGGCCAATCGCCGTTTCGCCGGATAGCATGCACGCATCGGCGCCGTCAAGAATCGCGTTCGCCACATCCGTCGCTTCGGCCCGCGTCGGCCGCGGCGAATCCTGCATGCTGTCGAGCATTTGGGTTGCGATGATCACCGGCCGTTGAAACCGGTGGCACATGCTAATGATTCGCTTTTGCTCGATCGCGATTTGGGCGACATCGATTTCGACGCCCAGATCGCCGCGGGCGACCATCACCGCATCGGCAACGGTGATGATCTCTTCCAGTCGGTCGAGCGCCTCGCGCTTTTCGATCTTGGCCACGACGCGTGCCGACGACCGATTCGACCGCAGCAAGTCTTTCAGGAACTGGACATCTTCCGGCGCGCGCACGAACGACAAGCCGACAAAATCGATGCCCGTCTTCGCCGCCCACACGGCATGTTCATAGTCCGAAGTGCTCAGCGCCGGTGCGCTCAACTTGACGCCGGGCAAGTTGATGCCCTGCCGGCTGCGAATTGACCCGCGCTGCACTACCCGCGTGACGACGCGGTCCTGCGCCTTCTTCGTGACTTCCATGCTGACCGTACCATCGGCGAGCATAATACGGTCGCCGACGTTCACTTCGTCGACAAACGGCTCGTAGGTACATGTCAGCTCGTTCTCCATCTCCGCGTGCTGGCCGGCGACGAAGACGAATTCTGAGCCGTAGTTGCAAATGACGCGGTCATTCGGCACATCGCCCAGGCGGATCTTGGGTCCAGACAAATCGACAAGAATCGCAATCGGCTGGTCGAGCTCTGTGCTCAGCCAGCGAATCATGTCGACGTGCTGTTGCTGCTCGTGGGGCTCCGCGTGGGCCATGTTCAGCCGGAACACGTCGACGCCCGCCTTCACGAGGGCGGCCAGTTGTTCTTTTGTCGAGCAGGCGGGGCCAATGGTGGCGACAATCTTCGTACGAGCGCGGCGTTGTGTTTCTGCAGGATCGGTCATCAACAATCAACACGGGGTGAAAGCCTCGCCTGAGCATCGCCCGCGACAGCCGAGTCTGGCCGGAAGGCCTGTTCGCTTGGGCGAGGCATATTGTTGCCGCTTATCCCTCGGATGGGAATAGAGTAATCGCGACGGGTTGCCCTCCTGCCCCGAAATCTACGATACTCGGGCAACTTTAACACCCTATTAACGACGACAAGCCGTGCATGACGGAACCTGAAGGCAAAGACGAGACGGCGGCGGAAGCCGCGGCTCTGCAATCTGCTGGAGTCGGCGGCATCAATTGCCGGACGCTGGCGTTGGGAATTGCATCGTTCGCGGTGGCGATCGCTGGCGCCGCTTTCGCGCTGCAATATTTTGTTGCCGAGCGGTTGCCCGACCTCACCGAGGCGTCGCTGGAAACGGCCATGCAGCACTGGCAACAGGTCGGTCCGGCGAGCTATGTCATGGAGATCGAACTTCGCGGCGCCCAGCCCGGCCATGTGCATGTGGAAGTGGAAGATCGAGTCGTCACCCGCGAACAGCGCGATGGCCGTACGCCCGGCCGCTGGACTTGGGACACCTGGAGCGTCCCTGGCATGTTCGACACGCTTGCGCAAGACCTGCAAATCGCCGCCGATCCGCAGCAACAAATCCAGGCGTCACAAGGCACGAAGTGGCAACTGCGTTGCGAGTTCGACAGCAAGTATGGTTACCCGCTTCAGTATCACCGCCTCGTCACCGGAGGCCCGGAAGTATTCTGGCGAGTGACGAGTTTCCAATCAAAATGACATACTGGCAACGCAAACGCGCTGTGATCACCGGCGGCTCGGCCGGCCTCGGCCTGGCAATCGCCAGAACGCTCGTGAAGCAGGGCGCGCGGGTAGTTATTGCTGCACGCCGTGCGTCCACACTCGAAGCCGCCGCAGAGGAATTGAGCGGCCTGGGCGGCGACGTGCTGACCATTGCCGCCGACGTCACGAAACAGGACGACGTCGCACGGCTCAACGATGTCGTCCAAAGTGCCTGGGGCGGTTTGGATCTTCTTTGCCATGCCGCGGGCCGCTCGATGCGCGGCACCGCTCTCGACACGTCGGTTGAGGATTATCAACGCTTATGGGATGTTAACTTCCTCTCGGCAGTCCGCTGTAGTCAGCAGTTCGCGCCGGCACTCATGAAAAGCCATGGCCACTTGGTGCTCATCGGTTCCCTCGCGAGCAAGGTTGCGCCCAGCTTTATTGGCGCGTATCCCGCATCCAAGTTCCCGCTCGCCGCGTTCGCCCAGCAACTCCGAGTGGAGAATCGCGACCGCGGCTTGCATACGCTGCTCGTATGTCCCGGCCCCATCGCCCGCGACGCCGTTGAGGGCGAGGGTGGAAACTCGACGCGCTACGCGCATCAAGGCGCAACGGTGCCGGAAGCTGCATTGCGACCGGCGGGCGGCGCCAAGGTGCGTGCCATCGATCCGCACGAACTTGCTGAGAAAATTCTCCGCGCTTGCGAACGTCGACAGCCTGAACTGGTCGTGCCGCCAAAAGCTCGCCTGCTCTTCACACTCGCACAACTGTCGCCCCGACTCGGCGACTGGTTGCTGCGGAAGATGACATCGGGCTAAGCGCAGTCGCGCGCGGTTGCCTTCAGCCCTTGTTCCAGCGCACAAAAAGAGGCCCCGGATGGTGCTGCGAGTCAACCAACCGAGGCCTCGTGTTTGGAGTGGACGGCCGCGGCTCGGACCTGGCTCATCCGGCATACAGCAACGGATGGCGGGAATCGCCACGCCCAGCGGCTACAGGCGTCCGGCGAGCCGAGCCGGACTAACGTCCCTCCCCAGTTGCACCCGTGCCGCTCGGCTCGCGGCACCCTATCTCCCTGGTATTGTGAAAACGTGCATTTGCCCGTGGCGGGCGTCGGTCGCCATACCCCGGCGACAAGCTGCTTAGATTCACAAGCGGATAAGTTATTTTTGGTCCCAACGCTCTGGCCGGTGATCGGCGGGCGTTGCAAGGTTGTTTTGCAGATGCCGTGCCAAAGGGCGAGGCCGTGGCGGCCCGTCGCCGCTTGCTGCGGCCGCATCACACGTTGACTGCCGCTGAATGTCGAGGATTGCCGTGATACCGCCGCCGGCCGTCGTCGGCGCGAAAAAACTACGGCCCACAACTAAAGTTCGTTCGAGGACATTCGCCGGTCAAAATTGGCTTGCTGCGATGTACGATTTACAATTTTCGTTGCCAGCATTGCAATCGACGGCGCTATCTATTCGCGTCAGCCGACAAGCTACCACCCACCGCGATGACCGCTATTAACCGCGTACGTGGCAGCCTCGATTGCCGACTCGCCGGTCGTTCGCTAGGATTCGCCGTTCTTTTCCGTACCGAATCTGTCCACGAACTCCTCCTCGATTCAAGGCCTTGCGCTTGCGAACCGCCACCGGTCCACCGCGCTCGCTTGGCGGCAGCGCTGCGGCAGCAGCGTTTGTGCGGGCCGTCGTTGCCATGCTGGGCGTCTGGCAGCTCGTCGCCATGCCCGGTTGCGCTCTGTTCCATCGTCGCGGACCTAGCGACGAAAGCATCGCCGCTGCGCGCGAACTGTCGCGCCAAGGCGTCGCTGCGATGGAAACCGGTCAGTGGCAACAAGCCGAAGATCTGCTGCGAAAGTCGTTAACCACGATGCCCGACGACGCCTCGGCCCACCGCGCGATGGCCGAAGCCCTTTGGCACCGCGGCGCCCGGGAAGAGGCGATTGCTCAAATCGAAGAGGCTGTCAAGCACGATTTAACGAACGCCGCCTTGCACGTGAAAGCGGGCGAGATGTCGCTGGCCGTCGGTGCGCGCGATGCCGCGATGACGCATGCCGAGCGCGCTATTCGAGCCGATTCCACGCTCGCCGAAGCCTGGGCCCTCCGTGGCCACTGCTTCCAGAAGATGAACAAGCCCGACCGCGCCCTGGCCGACCTGCAACACGCGCTGGAGTTCGAGCCTAACAATGCCGTCGTGCTGATGGACGTCGCCTTGATGTACCGCGAACGTGGCCAATCGGCCCGCTGCCTCACGACGCTCTACAACCTGCTGGACACCTACCCCCCGGGCGAGGAATCGCAGCAAGCGCTCATGCTCGCAGGGCTGACGCTGATGGATCTCAATCGCCACAAGCAAGCATCGGAAGTGCTCGCTCTGGCCACCCAGCGCGGCCAACCAAGCGCCGACCTGCTCTATTACCTCGCTCAATCGTATTCCGCGGCTGGGGAACTCGAGCAGGCCGCTGTGACGGCCCAGCAGGCCCTCGCGCTGAACGCGGCGCACCAGCCCAGCCGCGAGCTGATGTCGCAGCTCGCCTCTCGAACCGGGTCCGACGCGACCGACGCACCGCAGCGTCGTTAGCCGCGCAATCGTTACCACCGTTCAAGTCGCAATTTCGTGCCGAATCGTTTGCGAGTAACGTTTTCGTGACGTATGTTTTTGACGGGTGCCCAGAGCATCTCTTCCCACCTGCCGCATACTGCTTCGTAAGGAGACCCGCCGCATGCTCGCCACCACGACGCCGAACACGGACGCCTTCATTGATCGCCGCGGCCCAGCATACTCCGGCCCGCAGCCGACTTTCGAACGCCGCCAGTTTGCCAACAGCTACGAAGAACTTTCTCCTGAAGCGGCGGATTTGGCCCGCGCGATCGACGGCTATAAAGTGCAGCATCGCCGCCGGTTCGTCACGTTCGAAGAGATGCTCGCGGTAATCAAATCGCTCGGCTACTCGAAATAGTGGCTGGCCGGCGCGGCGACTAGTCTTCCGTACGAATCTATGTCGTCTACCGATGCGCCGCGCGTCGTCGAGTTGCCATTCGCCGGTGCAATGCGTGAGGGCAGCCATACCGGCCTTGCTCGCGCAGCGATACTCGCTGCACTGTTCACGTGGGATGATTGTGACCACAAATTCGAGCAGCCCCGTCCCCGGGCACCTCGCGGCGACAGCTTGAGTCGCTTCCGCACGACGCCCAGCACATGACCTCGCTATTCCTCGCGCGACGTCACGCGATTGGTCGCCACATCGAACACGTCAACGGCCGGCACCAGCATCGCCCACGTTGCGAATCCGTACATTCCCGTAACGATCAGGAACACGGAGCCGTACGTCTTCAGCAGGAAGCTTGTAATGGCCACGAATGTCAGCACCGGGGCGAAGAGAGCGACGAGTGTCAGGGCGTTGGAGCCCAAACGCCAATTGAGCGCCACATAGAGCCCCACGCTGCCACCCGCGATGAAGCCGAGAAACGTGGTGAACTGGTAATCGAACGAATTGCTGAACGCGACCATGATCCGCATGCAGGTCACGACCCCCAGGAACAAGAACAGAATCGTGCCAATGCTGGTGGCAATGGCCGTGCGTGAGTTCGCGTAATTGATGCCCATGTGCAGCCCGAGCATCGCGCCGAAGGCGTTGATGACCAGGATGCCGCAGACGACAAAGAACAAATTCTCGTTCGTGAACAAGCCGTTGAACCACAAATAGCCGCACAACGCCAGCGGCAGGACGATCATTTCCTTGGCGTTGTAAAACGCGCCGCCCAGCTTTCCGAAAATGATCTCTTTTGGCGATAGGTCCGTCACCATTAACAAATCGAGCGCCTTGCTATCCCGCTCGTTTGTGAGGGATGTGACCGCGAGCGCATTGAGCAATAGCAGCCCAACAACCAGCAAGATGCCCAGTGGCCGAGCGGCCGGTGGAATCGCCTGTTCGATGCCCGTTGCCGGCGTTACCTGCCCGACCAGCACCGCCGTGCAGGCCGCGAACAGTAGCCAATATGCCAACCGAATCACGAGCACGCGTTTACCGTACGCCCATGTCCGCACCTCGCGCCACAGAATCGGATTGTCCCACACCTCGCGGGACCTCTCCCCGGAGCCATGAATTTGAACCGTGGTCCGCTGGGGGCTATCGGTCGCCGCCGCGCCAGCGAATTGAATCTTCGTCTCTTGCGTGTCGGGCGTGCGGTCCTGGCGAGGATTCCACACACGCACACGTGCAACCGCCAGAAGGTTCAATATTGCTGCGACGGAGCCGCCGATTGCTAAGAACAGCCACACGGGATCAAGCGGTCGCTCGGCGCCCGCTCTGACGGGGAAGATTGGCCGCGCGGCCTCCTGCACAGCCTGCCAAGGACTCATCGAGATCGCCCACGACCGCGTGGCAATCCCCAGCCACTCGGCATCCGGCGCCACGGCGGCGAGAATTTCCCACGCCAGCAGCCAGAGCACTAAGATGAGAGCCGTCATCGCGAGCGCCTGGAAGGTCTTCTCTCGCCAGAGAGCGATCGTTGAACCAAGACTTCCGGCCACCAGTGCGCTCGCGAGCGTTACTGCTTCGACGCGCAGGATTTGCGCGGTCGACACGCCGCCGAGCAGCGCCACAATCATCAGCAGCGGCAATGTAGCCACGATGACCACGACGACCGACAACATGCCCGCGAATAGCTTGCCAAGCACGAGATCGGAGTTCGACAAGTTGGTGAGCAGCAGCAGGTCGAAGGTCTTGCGGTCTTTTTCCAGCGAAACCGCCGAGGCAACCAACAGCGCTGAAAACGGCATCGCGACCGCTAACTGCAAAGGCGCAAGAATCTGAAATGCCGAGGCTCCGAACCAGGCGAGGTCGCCGATATTCTCGATCCGCTGCGAACCTACAAGAAGTTGCCAGGCAGTGAGCGTTAGGGCGAACAAAGCTCCCGCGAAGAGCGTTCGAGCGGCATAGAACGAGATTCGTCGCGGGGCGACTGCCGCTTCGCGCGTGAACATTGGACCTATCACGGTCGATCCTCGTTGAACTTTGCTGCGTAGGGAACTTAGGAGGGGGGGATTGCGCCTCGGTTAAGAACTAAGACGCATCCATCCAAAGTAGCACTCGCTGTTGCACGATTTTGGCGGTCCGTCCGCAACGCGACCGGGAAAATTCCATTGATACTTGTCGCCGACCGCTGCCGCTGTCGGCGAAATTCTCTACAATCAATAGTAACTCGAAAGTGGCCTGGCGGGCCAGCGAGTCGTTGGGCTCTTACTCGTCTTGCTTAATCAGGTGAGGTTTTAATATGTCCGTTTCGTTTGGTTGTGTTCCGGGTTGCAGCAACGCGGCCGGTTGGAGATATCGAATCGCACGTTTTATGCTCGTTTGTGGTGCACTAGCGGCAACGCTCACGCTGGCGGCCAAAGCACGGGCGCAATCCGCTGCCGCGCCGGTGCCCTCATCTGGCATCACCGCCCAAATGCTCATTGGTGATTCCGTTTCGGAAATCGGCAATCGCTACGGTGACATCGACGAGGCCATCAAACGCTTCATGAACCGCGACGTGCTCGCCGCCCGGCAGTTCCTGGATGCGGCGAAAAAAAAGGATCCCAACTTGCCGCCCGTCGACCTGCTCCTAGCCAAAATGTATTACCTGGCGGGCAACGCCAACGCGGGCCGCATCTCGCTCGAAAAGACCGCGATGGACAATCCCGACGATCCGGAGGCTTATCTAATTTTGGCAGACCAAGCCATGCAGCAAGGCCGCACGATCGAAGCGGATGCTCTGTATGATAAAGGCCTGGCCATGGCGGGAAAGTTTAACGGCAATGCCAAGCGGAAGCGGAACTTCGAAATTCGCGCCCGGAGCGGCAGCGCCGGCGTCAATCAACGTCGCAAAGATTGGGACGCCGCCGTCGCCGATCTAAAAGCGCTGCTTCAAGCCGATCCCGAAAACGGCGCGGGCCACTACCGGCTGGGTCAATGCCTGTTCATGCAGAAGCAATTCAAGCCCGGCCTGGAAGAGTTTACCGCCGCCAAAAAGGCTGACAAGAACCTGCCCGATCCGTACGTGGCGGCCGCGCTCATGTTCGACCAACTGAAAATGAACGCTGAGACACAGCAGGCCTTCGATAAAGCCTACGCCGCAAGCAAAACGGACCCGGCCACGCTGACTGCTTATGCCCAATGGCTGATCAAGACCGGAGCAGTGGACAAGGCCGAAACGATCTTGGCCGACGCCCGCAAAGCGAACCCGGGCAACCTCAATCTGCTAATTCTCAGCGGCGTCGCGGCCCGGATGCAGAAAAAAATGAAGCCGGCTGAGGATTACTTTGTCGAAGCGCTCGGCATCGCGCCGGCCAATGCCGATGTGATCAATCAACTCGCGCTGCTTTTGATTGAGCAGAACGACCAGGCCAAGCGCGACCGTGCCCTGCAGTTCGCCAGCATGAGCGCTCAGCTCAATAATCAAAGTGCCGATGCGCAGATCACGCTCGCCTGGGTGCTGTATCAATTGGGTCGCCAGGCCGACGCGGAACAAGCGCTCCGCAACGGCCTGCAGCTTGGCAACCTTAGCCCAGATAGCAGCTACCTGGTGGCCAAGGTCCTTGCGGAGCAAAACCGCGGCGACACGGCTAAACAGATTCTTACCCAAGCTCTCGATTCCGACACCCCTGGTATTTTTGTGTACCGCAAAGACGCCCAGGCCTTGTTGGGATCGATCAAGTAGCGGCTACCATCCAAGCGGTAGTGGGTGGCAAAAGATCGCAACGCGAAACTAGTGGTCTGTCGTGAAGTGAGGGGAAGTAGTGGGAGCCGCGTTTCCGGACGGCGGTGGCCGTCCGGCTATTTGGCGACCATCACATGATGCTCGACAGACCACTATGGCGGTTCAACCGCCGTTTTTTCGTGCTCTGAAAACAGCCCGCCAATTACGCTGAGGCCGACGTTCGCAACAAGCCTAAATCAGCCGCCTTCACGGGGCCTTACGCTGCCTGTTTTCGAGTCGCTTGCATGGCGCGGCCGAGCATCTAACAAAAAACCTCACCGCAGCCGATCCGTCGCCTGCGGTGAGGTCTATCCTGAAGCAAAACACAGCGTGTTTTGCCCTCCCGTTATGTTATTAATATCGACACGCTGAGCGCAGCTGCGATAAACGGAAAGCCAGTTCGTACATGAAACGACCAGCTTTTCGCGCAGGGCGTGTGAAACTATTCAGGTCATCCCGATTCTGCTGACCATTGTTCGGAGTGGCGACGCGAACCTCTGGTTAGAGCGCGGCGGGGCCGGGCGTCATGCCGCTCGCTCGCGGCGCTGCGGCAGGCGCCACGATCGGTCCGGGCTGTAAAAGGCTGCCCACGCCCATCTCATTGGCCACCTTGCCCAGCCGTTCCCCCTGCACTGGTTCAAATCCCGCCGCAGCGCCAGGAGCAAAGGGATACGCACCATATTGGTTCGGCTCGCCCCACGCCACGCCACTCACGCTGCCGCCGGCCGTGTAATAGGCGCCGCTTCGGCAATCGGCCGGTGACCGCGGCACGAAATACGGACTAACCGGCATAGTCACCGAATTTTGCGCATGCCACGTGCGGGCCCACATGTAATGCGTGTATTCGTTTCCAGGGCAGCAGCAAGGATAGCCTGCAATACCAATTGAACCGGACCCAGCAAACGCAGCCAGGCTCAGGAGAGCAAGGCGAACAAAATTCGAACTCGTAACGGGCATAGCGTCCTCCGCGATCGAGCGCGCAGAAAAACCGGCCCAGCGAGCCGGTGCTATGCAAACATGCCTGATGAGATGCCGCGCGGCAACCGGGCGGGCGACTAACGAGCAGACAAAACTCGTCGCGAACTCGGCACGAGGCACACAGCTCGCAGTCTCTGGTTGGACGGCAAACTCGACGCCAACCGAATGGAGCGCGTAACGCAGACTGTTTACGCCGCGTCCGACCGAGTTCGCCCGTTTGAGCCCAAATTGAATAGCGAGAAGATCTCTTCCCGCGTCAGGCCAGAGCTCGGTGTTGCGATATCGTCGCTGAATACTGCATCGAAAAGTTCGCGTTTCCTTTCGAGCACGTCGTGAATCCGCTGTTCGATCGTGTCGATGGCCAAGAATCGCGTGATCGTTACCGCGTCCTTGGCCCCAATGCGATGCGCCCGATTGATCGCCTGATCCTCGACCGCTGGGTTCCACCACCGGTCGAACAAAAACACGTAGCTGGCGAACTGCAAATTGAGCCCCACGCTGCCGGCGCCGTACGACATGAGAATCACGTGGCAATCCGCGTCATTGCGAAACTTCTCAATGACGCCGTCGCGTTGGCGACTCGGAATCTGCCCATGATATTCGACCGGGCTGAACCGCGCGAGCCGAGTGCGTAGTTCGGTAAGGGTATGCACCCACTGGCTAAATACGATCGCCTTCCGGCCGCTCGCCGCACATTCCTCGAGGTCGGCTTCAAGCCGTTCGTATTTGCTGCTCGCTCCGGTTGCCGGATCGAAATTGCAGATTTGCTTGAGCCGCAGCACAAGCTCAAATACGTGTTGAATCGTCAGGTCTTGCTCGATTTCGCGCAAATGAACGACGCCTTCGTCTTCAGCCCGGCGATACGACTCCGCTTGCTCGGGCGACAGCGCCACGTTCGCATCGCGGAACATTTTCGGCGGCAGGTCGATGCTCACCTGGTCCTTCGTCCGCCGTAGCACATAATCGGCAACTGCTTTGCCAACGGCTCGGGGCTTCATTTTTGGCTCGAGTTGCCCAGGCGCCACGAACTCGAAAATGCCGCGCAAGTCGTCGACGCTGTTCTCGATCGGCGTGCCTGTGAGTGCCCAGCTTCGACCGCGCGGAATCGACTTGATCACTTCATTCGTCGTACTCGATGCATTCTTGATGCGCTGCGATTCATCGAGCACGACAAGATCGTAGTAGTTGTCGGCGTGGCAGACTTCATCGCGGTCGCGCACGACCGTCTCATAGTTCGCGATCGTAACAACGTCGCCAGTCGACCGCCATTGCCACTGTCGCCGCACAGGTCCGCCTTCGATCGCGTTCACCGGCAGTTCCGGCGCCCACGTGGCAAACTCGCGCTGCCAGTTCGTTACGAGCGGCTTCGGGCACACCAGCAGCACGCGGCGAAATTGCCCATGGTGCACCAGCAGCCGCACCGCCGTCACGGCCTGCATCGTCTTGCCGAGGCCCATCTCATCGGCGAGCACAGCGCGTTCGCGCGGATAGAGAAATGCGATGCCATCGAGCTGATAGTGAAACGGCGTAAACGCGAAGCGCAACTCGTACGCAGCCAGCAAATCTTCAAGCGGCGGTTGCAGCAGGCATCGCAACCGGTCCTCAAGCTTGATCATGTCACGCGGAGGCTTTACGCGGGTGTGCTGGCGCGGCGCCCCTGGCGGAGTTGCCGCTCCAACTGGTTCGGTAGCGGCGGCGACAGCAGCTGGACCAACGATCGATGTGTGTTGAAACGCGGGTTTCGGCAGCGCGGCCGTGCGCGTCGGAGCGAAGGAGCAGCCGATTGTCCGCGCCTTCGGCAGCTCGATCGGTCCACCAACGACATCCGCGGGTCCAAGCGCGAACCACGTTTTGTCCAAATTAATGCACGGTGACGGGCCGTCGGCCGAGAGTCCATCCATGGACTCGAGGTCGCCTCGCTCGAGTCCAATAGCGCACGCTGGCCGCTGCGACGAACGCGTCGGGGCGCCCATCGATGCCGAAGGCCACGGTTCATCAAGGTCGTTAGGCAGCCTGTTCATGAACCTCCGCGCCACTTCCACCGATGCGTTGCGCCTCGTTGATTGCCTCGCGAATGCGTCCGAATGGCTCTGCTAAGTCCACATGAGCCGATAGCTGCGTCAATGCTTCGACGACCGCGGCCTCATCTGCTTCATAACCAGCGGGCAACTGAAACCAATGAGCAGCAATATTGAATTGGCCGGGCAACGCGACGCAGTCGCTCGGCACGTTGTCGAGCAGTAGCACGCCGGGCGATGGGTACTTGTCGCGCGCCTCGATCGCCGCGGCGCAATCGGTGAGTATCACACACGGTTTGAGCTTCGCGACATTAAGTAGAGCTGTGCTGATTTGCTCGCCAAGCAGGTACGGCTCAAGCGTCGGCCCATATAGGATCTGCTGCGCCCGGCTCGGCCGAATCGGCGCTGTGCAATGAAACTCCAGCGGTCGCCCCAGCGCGGAGATCACAAGGTAGCCGCCGAAGTAACCGTGCCCGGCCGATTCGATCGCCGTCAGGTATCCGAACGAGTTTTCCGAGTTTGCGCTCTGGCGCGGCATGGCAAGATGTTCAGCAGGTGGGGGCCAGTGGCAATCTGGGACGAGATTGCCGGCGGGGGTCGGGGAGAGGCGAGGTACTGAATCCATCGGAACCTGCCGGAAGCGACTTGAGCGCGATCTGACCGGCGGCAGTTGCCGGCCGTAAGTCGATACGCCACGGCCACGTGCGACGCGTTGAGTTTGACGTGCGGATTATGCCAATAATTCTGCCGCCAATTCCTGGAAACGCTTTCGAGGGTTTGTTAAAGTAATTGAAGACGGTTGAGGGAGGCCGGGATATATGGTCTGCAGGTGAGGTGGCACGCCGTATCGCGTATTCAGTGCATTCTTTCGCCGCACTTTCGATCGATTGTGGGTGGGTTGTCGGGCAGATCTTCAGGCGCTCTACAAGGAGCTTGGGGTTCGCTCTCCGCGATCCAACCGCACATCCATTAACTTCATAACGCCGCTTTCTAAAGGCAAGGACTACGCCGGCGGTACATCATTCGACAAACGTAGAATCATTAGGAACCGAACGGACATGACAACCACGCGCCGCCCAGTGACTCCCTTATTTTCGCAAGTCGATGTAACGACGACGACGCACACATCGCCGCATTTGCACCCAGGTATGTCGGCGCGCGAAGAGCAGACCGAGCTGCTGCGAGAAATGCTGGCCGCTCAGGATCGCACGAATGAGTTACTAGAAGAGTTGACAAATACGATGGCGGCCACACAGAAGCAGCGGGCCAATGAATTGAACCAATGGCGAAACGCGCACCCGATGTTGGCCGGCGCCTGCCGAGACGCCGCCGAGGCGCTAACGCGCGTTCAGATCGAATACCTGCAGCGGATGACAGAAGAGATCAATGACACGGCCGACGACATGGTTGACGGCGAGTTCGTGCTCAATGAGTTCGTCGACCGCTTCGGTCCACGGCTGGCCCATTTGAACGGCGTAATTCAGGTCCTCGCTCAGCTCAGCAGCGTACCGAATCCGACGAATACGTCGCAAGATTAGTCGCTCGCAGCGACGTTTCTGCTGGCACTCTTATTGAAGCCTCGCACGCGCGAGGCTTCTTTATTTGCCTTCCGGCACGTAGCGGCAAGTCGGCATTGCCTACGCGCGCCGCCGTGCCCGTGCTAAGCTAAGACCGCTGAATTCCCGCCGCCCGCTTTGTTTGCTGAAATCATGAGCACTTCATTTGATGATGCGCAACGTCGCGCCCACGCGAACCTGGATTCTCATGTACGCGAGATCGTCGCATGGCATTTTCAGGAAGCCACTGGCTGCCCGTTTTGGTTGGACTTTAAGAAGCAGCTTTCGTTCAATCCGCTCAAGGACGTGAACTCGTTTGAGGACCTGCGGAAGTTCCCGCCGTTCCAGGACGAGTGGCTCCGCGGAGGCCCTGTGCGGCGTTGGGTGCCGAAGGGGCTCGCCGATAAGCCCGTGTATGTATTCGAAACCGGCGGCACGACCGGCGTACCCAAGAGCCGCGTGGCGGTCGAAGACTTCCGCATCGACTACTCGCTGTTCAGCGACACGTTGCCCGAGGAATATTTTCCGCTCGGCTCGAACTGGTTGATGCTCGGTCCCTCGGGTCCGCGGCGGTTACGGCTAGCCGTTGAGCACCTTGCCCAGCATCGCGGTGGCATCTGCTTCTGCATTGACCTCGATCCCCGCTGGGTCATTAAGCTGATCAAGAAGGGCTGGATCGAGCATCTGGAAGCGTACAAGCAGCATTGCATCGATCAGGCGCTCACGATTCTCGGCGCTGGGCACGACATCAAGTGCATGTTCGGCACGCCCAAGTTGATCGAGGCCCTGTGTCTCGCGCTGGAAGAGCGCGGCAGCAGTCTCAGGGACACGGGCATTACCGGCATCTTCTCGGGCGGCACGGAATTCACGCCCCAGTGGACGCGTTTTTGCGTCGAAGAGCTTTTTGGCGGCCCGCCCGATGTCAGCGGCATCTACATGACGCCGACCTATGGCAACACGCTCATGGGTCTCGCTTGTTCGAAACCAGTGACGGCTGCGGATGGTTACAAAATTAGCTACTACGCGCCGCAGCCACGGGCCGTAGTCGAAGTCGTCGACTTCGACGACACCAACCGCGTCGTCGGCTACGGCGAGACCGGCCGGGCCAAACTGACCACGCTGACCAAGGAATTTTTCATGCCAGGCTTTTTGGAGCGCGACGAAGGCGAACGCGAACCGCCATGCGAACAGTTCCCCTGGGACGGCATCAGCGGCACGCGGCCATTTCGCCGATTGGCCGAGTCGACGACTGTGGGCGTATACTGATTCAGCGGTTCTTTCGGACGCCGCCCACTGGTTCGGAGCAGATGCAGAAGAGAAGCCACTCGAAATGCTAAAACTACCCGTCATCCGCTGGGGTCAGCCATACGACTCATTGCAAGTCGCCGAGGTGAATCATTTCGCAACGGGCGAACCGATTGCTAAAGTGAGCCAAGCCGTCGGCGGCATCATCAAACGCGATATGCGGCAGGCTCAGCGCGCGCGCGAAGTACTGCTCCAATTTGCGACTAGCGACCTCATCGCGATGCTCGGCAAGGCGGCCGACCTCTATGAACATGGCACGCTGCCGATGGGCGACGGCACGCAATCGCCAGACGACTTTGTGCACCAACAGTCGGCGAGCACTGGCTTGCCCGAGCACATGTGCCGGGCGAACATGTCGAAGAATTCGTTCGTGCTCAAGAACATGGCGAAGATCCTCGAGTGCCTTACGCGAGGACTGGACCTCGACATCTTAAGCCAAGGCTACGGCGAGGAAGGCCGCGGGGTAGTGGTCAGTTACCAGGCTCAGTCGCCGGTGCTCGCGGCGGTATTGCCGTCGAACTCGCCGGGTGTGCACACGCTGTGGCTGCCAGTAATTGCGCTGCAGATGGGCCTCGTCCTGAAACCGGGACCACAAGAGCCGTGGACGCCCTACCGGATTTTCGCCGCCTTCACCGAGGCCGGCGTGCCGCGCGAGGCCTTTTCACTATATCCGGGCGAAGCGGAAGCCGGCGCTGCGGTGCTTGAGGCCTGCGAACGAGCGATGATCTTCGGCGGCTCGCCGACGGTCGAGCGATATCGCGGCAATCCGCGCGTGCAGGCGCACGGCCCGGGCTTTTCCAAAATCCTACTCGGCGACGACGTTGTCGACCGCTGGCCGGATTACATCGACCTCATGGTCGAAAGCATTTACATCAACAGTGGCCGCGGCTGCATTAACTGTTCTGGCGTGTGGGCATCGCGCCACACTCGCGACATCGCCGAGGCACTGGCCGACCGACTTGGCCCAATCGAAGCGCTGCCCCCGACCGATCCCAAAGCCGGACTCGCCGCCTTCACGGTGCCCGGCATGGGTGCTGCGGTGTGGAATCAGATCGAGCAGGATCTCAAAACGCCTGGCGTCACCCATGCAACAGCAAAGTACGGCCCACGACTTATTGAGCAGCAACGCGCGAGCTACCTACTGCCGACCATTATCCACGCTCCCACGCCTGAGGCGCCGGTGGCCCAGAAGGAATATATGTTCCCCTTCGCTGCCATCGTCGAGTGCCCGCAAGCGGAAATGCTCAAGCGCATCGGCCCGACGCTCGTCGCCACCGTGATTTCCAATGACCAGTCGTTCCGTCAAGCGGCCACGAACGCCACCCACATCGATCGGCTTAACCTGGGGCCGATTCCCACCACGAAACTGAACTGGCTCCAGCCTCACGAAGGAAATCTGATTGATTTCCTGTTCCGCAACCGCGCACTGCAAGTTGGTTGACGCAACCTAGAACTGCCCGCCCGCCGCTCCTCACTTTCTCGCGAGAGAGGCCTCCATGCTGCCTTTCGACTTCAAATGTCCGACGCGGATCGTGTATGGTCCGGGCACGATCAAGCAGTTGGGCACGTTGGCGGCGGAATTCGGCATTAAACGCGTGCTGCTCGTGAGTGATCCAGGCATCATCGACGCGGGGCACGCGACGCGGGGTCTCGATTCGCTGCAGCGTGCCGGGTTGCAGGTGACGCTGTTTGACGGTGTTCAGGAGAACCCCACGACGAACCATGTGAACGCCGGCTGGAGTGTTGCAAGGGAAGTGCAGCCGGAGTTGATCGTCGGCCTAGGCGGCGGCAGCTCGATGGACTGCGCGAAGGGCATCAACTTTCTTTATTCATGCGGCGGACGCATGCAGGATTACTGGGGCCAAGGGAAAGCTACGGGGCCATTGCTGCCGATGATCGCGGCGCCTACGACCGCTGGCACCGGCAGCGAAACGCAATCCTATGCACTCGTGGCTGATGCAGAGACCGGCGTGAAAATGGCCTGTGGCGACAAGCGGGCCGCCTTCCGGGCAGCGATCCTCGACCCCGAACTTACACTCACGCAGCCGGCTCGAGTGACCGCGCTCACCGGTGTCGATGCGGTCGGCCACGCAATCGAAAGCTACGTTACTCGCCGCCGCAACGAGATATCGCTAACTTTTAGCCGGGAAGCCTGGCGGCATCTCGCGCCGAACATCGGCCGAGTGCTGGTGGAGCCGCAGAACCTTGAAGCTCGCGGCGCAATGCAAATCGGGGCGTGCCTGGCGGGGCTCGCAATCGAGAATTCCATGTTGGGCGCCGCCCATGCGCTGGCAAATCCGCTCACTGCGAGTTTCAAAATCGTGCACGGCGAAGCAATCGCGCTGATGCTGCCGCATGTGATTCGCCGCAATGGCAAGCAAGTGGAGGCGTTATACCATGAACTCGTGGAATGCGTGCCTGTACTGGGCGTGCAGAACGATCATTCCACAGCGACCGAAGTCTTGGCAGCGTTCGTAGCGCAGATTTCACGCCGCGGAGGCCTGACTGGTAAACTGAGTGAATGCGGTGTGCCCCGCGAGTCGCTTCCGCAGCTCGCGGCGGCCGCCACTGAGCAATGGACAGGTAAGTTCAATCCCATCGAATTGTCGCAAAGCGACTTCCTGCAATTGTATGAAGCGGCGTACTAAACATTCGACGATAGCTGGCAGCGCCGGATGCCACGCCCTGAAACGGCGTGGTCGATTGCCGACAAAGTTACCACGCACTTTCAGCGCGTGCCACTCGCGGCGCGCCGG
>JAXMBH010000004.1:0-317650 GCA_046349975.1 Pirellulales bacterium | reverse complement strand
GCGCGAAAGCTGGTGTCTTGCGATCAAGGCAAGTGGCGATCAGGTGAAGTGCTTCCGCGAGATTTTCGCTGCGGATTTCGATGAGCACTATGGCGTCGCAGTGCTCCTGCAGAGCGGAATCGCATGCGCATACCGAGTAGACCTCGCGGATGTGGCGTGGAAGCCGTGTATGGGCATCCAATGCGAGCTTTCGCACGAGCGCCAGGCGAAGCGATGCCGCCCAGCGGCCGGTGGTTTCGCAGATGAGCCAGGAGGTTGGGTCACGCATGCTGCTACGCTTCTGCTTCATCGGTGCCGTCGCCGTCGTGTTCGATAAACTCAGGTGCTTCGGCCCCAGCTTCTGCGCCTGCGTCGTCGGCGGCTTCGGGCGTGATCATGCCGAGTTGAAGGAGGCGGCGGTAGAGCCGCGGGCGGGTCATGCCGAGGAGTGTGGCAGCTTCGCTCTTGTTGCCGTCGGCTTGGGCGAGAGCACGTGTGATCGCTTCCGTTTCGATGGACGCGAGAAGTTTGTCGAGCACGATCGGCTCGGGGCGTGGGCGGATGCGCGATGCGGCGCGGAACGCGTGAGAGAAAATTGGCGGCAGGTCGGCGGCGGCGATTGCGTGCGACGTGCACGCCGCATGAGCCGCCTCGATTGTTTCGCGGACCTGCTCGAGTTCGCCGGGCCAACTATATAGCGCGAGTAAATCGAGAGCGTCGGATCGAAGCGAGCCGACTTGTTTGCTGCTGGCTCGGTTGCAGGCCTCCAGAAAGTATTGGGCGACGATTGGCAGGTCTTCTATGCGGTCGACCAGCGGCGGAATGCGGATGACGATCGTCGAAAGGCGGCTGAGCAGTTGAGGCTGGAGTGTGCGTGTCGCGGCCGTGTCGTCCGGCATATCGAGCGAGTCGCTGGGCAATTCGTGGAACTCGATCTTCGTGCTGGCGTCTCCCCTGGACTTCGTTTTCCGTTTTGACTTGCTGGGCGATTCTCTGCCGCTCGTGCGCCGGTCGGTTGACTTTTCGGGCGGGGGCGGCGCCGGATCTAGCGTGGCAATGATCCGGGCGGCGAGCGCATTCTGTTCGAGAGCGCTGAGTAGGGCCGCCTGATGTTCGGGCTGCAGAGCTTCCAAGTGCTCGAGAATGAGCGTCGGGCGTGAAGCTGCTTCACCGTGAGCGGGCCGTAGCCGATCGAGTGTGCGCTCGAGAAGGTCATCGGTCACCGCGCTGCAGTCGATGGCGGCGAGATGCGCAGAGTGGTCGCCGGCCGCGTGGTAGTGGATGGCGCGGGCCACATGCGAGCGGCCGCTGCCGCTTCGGCCGGTGATGAGCGTGCTGGCGCCGCTGGCCGCGGCGGCGGCAACTTGGGCGCGGACTTTTTGCATCGCGGGGCTCGCGCCAAGCAGCGAGCGAAGAGAGTAACGCTCAGCTTGGCGGCGGCGGAAGCGGCGGATCGTGCGGTGGATTTCGTCGGCGGTCGGGTCGCCGCTACTGCTGATCGCGAGTTGTTGAGGCGACAGATCTTCTGTACCGAGTAGGACGAGAACAGTGAAGAACTCGGCCATTGCGGCATCGTGCGCTTTGCCGCGCTGGCCTGCGCGACCGACGGGGATAAAGTCGGCCGTGCGATGGTGGAGGTGACCGTCGCGGCCGAGGCAGCTGATCGTGCCGGAACTGGCCTCTCCAGCCAGTGCGGAGGGCGGCGGGCAGAGATCGGTGAGCGGGGACGAGTCGGTATCGATCAACTCCTCGGTCTTCGCGGGCTCGGAATGGAACTCGACGCGGCGGCCGATAGTGCGTTTGGGCTCAAGGTCAATCCAGGTGGCGAGAGCCGCGTTGCAAAACGCGATGCGGCGCTGGGCATCGACGACGTACAGCGGGCGATCGCTCGTGTCGAGCAATTTAATGAGCGCTTCGGCGATGGATTGCTTGGACGGCATGTGGCGTTTGGGCATGACGTTGGAATCGTCTCTCCAGCGTGTACGAGGAACTCGGAGACCGCAAGCCACATTCAAGATCAGCCGCCGGGCGCTAGCCCGCGGTTCGATGGTGTCGAAAACCGGACGCTAGCGCGTGCCGGCTAATCCCTACGAGCTACGGCAGCTTAAGTCGTTGCGCGAGTGCTGCTACAATCGCGGCATGTCACTTGATCCCGTGAACTTGCTGCAGCGATTGATCGCGACGCCCAGCGTGAACCCGATGGGCCGACCCCTTTCGCAACCGACGCAGGGCGAAACGCGGATGACCGACTTGCTGCAATCGGTTTGCGAACAGCAAGGCTGGCCTTGGTTGCGGCAGCAAGTGCACGAGGAGCGCGAAAACCTCGTGGCGCTGGTGCCCGGCCAGCCGCCGCCGGCAGACGGCGGTGAGTTGTTGTTGTGGGATGTGCATCAGGATACGGTCCCCGTGGATGGGATGACGGTGGCGCCGTTCGGGGGCGAGCTGCGCGACGGGCGCGTGTACGGTCGCGGGGCGTGTGATGTGAAGGGCGCAATGGCGGCGATGGTCGGGGCGCTGTCGCGGGTGAGCGCTGGGAAGGATCGGCAAGGCGAACCCTCCCTCGCCACGGCGAGTCCCGAGCGACCTGGCCCCTCCCTACAACGGAGGGGAAATGGGCTGCGGCGGCCGACGGTCGTGTTGGCTTGTACGGTGAATGAAGAGTGTGGGTTTACGGGGGCGACCGCGCTGTGCGATTTGTGGAATCCGGAGCGGAGCGGCGCGGCGGCGATTTCAACGGGAAATTGTTCGGCCCAACAGATATTCCCGCGGCCGCCGGATGCGGCGATTGTGGCCGAGCCGACACAGTTCAAGGTAGTTGTCGCGCATCACGGCGTGGTGCGGTGGCGGTGTCACACGATCGGTCGGGCAGCCCACACCTCGCGGCCGGATGAGGGCGTCAATGCGATCTATGCGATGGCGCGGGTCGTCGCGGCGATCGAGCGGTTCCATGTGTTGCTGCAGCAGGCGGCGGCTCATCCGCTCTGTGGCCGACCGAGTGTGTGCGTGAGCACGATTCACGGCGGCGTCGGTGTTAATACGGTGCCGGAGCGCGCGACGATCGAGATCGATCGCCGGCTCGGGCCCAATGATCGGCCGGAGCCGGCTTACAATGAACTGATTGAGTACATCCGGCAGCAGGTTGATGTTGGCCGCTGCCTTGTCGAGCACGATCCACCGTTCATGCGGAGCTTTGGGCTGAGTGACGGGGCGAATCGTGCGGTTGCCGAACGGGTGGCGACCATCGCCCGCGAGTGTGGACGGGCGAGCGAGCTTATTGGCGTGCCGTTCGGGACCGACGCGGCGGCGTTATCGGCGGCTGGCGTGCCGACGGTGGTCGTCGGCCCGGGGTCGATTGCTCAGGCTCACACGGCCAATGAGTTTATTGAGATGGAAGAACTGAAGCTGGGGGAGGAGATGTTCTATCGGATTGCGTGCGAAGGTGTGGGAGCTGGCATTTGATCGCGTTTGAAGATAGAGGCTTTCTGGGGGCTCGCCTGCGCTCGACCCCAGGCGCCCAACTGCAATCAGTCAACGCACTTAGAATGGAACATTTCTGGGGGCTCGCTTTCAGCTCGACCCCAGGCACCCAGCTGCTGGGGCAGGAAGGGGAGCGAAGTGACTCCGCGACCTATGAGGTCGCGGCTACTGATCTCTGTTAGAAGTGCTTCCCTCGACTTCTCACCACTGAGCCCTGAACCCTGACCTCTGAACCCCGAACCCTCCTCAAAAGACGAGACCGCGGCGCTGCTGTTCGCATGCGCCGCGGTCGCTTGGCCTCATCCTTTGACACGCGTCGACGAGTGTCCCCCCAGACGGTGACGCGCCCTCGCCAATGTTTCGTGGCGAAAATCTTGCGATAACCACCGGCCGGCGGTTAGAAGATGTCCAGGACGAAGTGGGCCCCTCGGTAATACGGGCGGGCGGTCGGGTAATCGCTGAACCAATGGCGATTGTAAACCGGAATCCGCATTTCAGCAGGGTACCGGTAGTACAAGCTATCTGCACTGCGATAGTACTCGCTGCCCCAGAAGTTCTGCGGGTAGTACACGTACGGATAGTGGTAGAACCGTTCCCAATCGGTCGTGTTGTAGGTGTTTCCCCACGCGCGGCCGTAGGCCTGTTGGGCGTGGGCGTCGCGGGCGGCAAAGAGCGAGAGCAGCGCGGCGGCGGCAATCGCGAAAGAGATCCGGCGGATCATCGCATCCCCCTTATACGAGCTGTCGGCTATACGCTGTCAGCCGTCAGCCAATCGAATTCTTGTTTGGCCGAAAGCTGAGAGCCGAGAGCTGACAGCCTCCTGGTCCGTAGTAGCATCGACCAGCGTTATAAACCGGATTCAGTGAAAATCCGGCACAACCCGCACGACCGGACCCAGGCGGGGCGCTAGCGTGTGAAACCTTGCGGGCTGGGCAATGGGTAGGACGCGAGATCAAGTGCGGAGTGCGGAAGGGGGAGTGCGGAATGCGATAGCGGCAACTGCTCGGCTTTTATTCCGCCTTCCGCACTCCGCACTCCGCCTTTGGATTTAGCCGGGCTTCTTCCCATCGACCAATTCGCGTTCCCATTGGTCCATGAGGGGCCAATCGATCGCACACGTGCCGAAATCGGCCATGTGGAGGTAAGTTTCTAGCCGGGCGATCGTGCGGTCGATTTGCTGGTCGTCTTTGCGGAAGATGGGGCCGTGGCTGGGGAGCAGCCATTCGACGTCGCTAGCACGAATGCGCGCGAGCGACTTGATGAAGTCGGGAATGCTGCTGCCATGGTGGGCGTCGATGGCGCCGACGCAGCCGTCGCGGAACAAGTTGTCGCCCGAGAACAGCAGCTTGCCGAGTCGGAATGATAGCTGGCCGTTCGTGTGGCCGGGGGTGTGCCACACTTCGAGCTCGACGCTGCCGATGCGAATGCGGTCGCCATCTTCGACGAGCCGGTCGACTTTCACCGTCGGCATCGCGAGGTGGATGTTCTGGGCCGCGATCTCGGCGTAGGTCATCAGCCGATCGCCCGTCTCGAGCGGCTTGGCGGCGTCGGCGTGGCAGGTGATCGTCGTTTTGAGGATCTGCTTGGCCTTCGCAAAGCCCTGAATGTGATCAACGTCGGCATGCGAGGCGATCAGCGTGACGCACTTCGAGAACGGGAAATCGAGTTGCCGGATGATTTCGAGGCACTCGTCGACGGCGTCTTCATAGCCCAGATCGATGAGGGCCCAATTGTTGTCGTCATCGTAGATGAGGTAGACGCTGCAACTGATCCGCCGCCGTGCTTGGAAGTTCAGCTCGATAACATGAGGGAACAAAGGTTGACGCTTCAAAACAGCCATGCGAATCCTTCTAACGGGCGGGGCGGCAAGCTATTGATGATAGGGTTTGAGGCGCAGAGCGGCAACCTGCGATGACTTTAGTAGGTGAGTGGGGAATTGTAGCAGGCACGCCGGGTACCCTCTGGGTGGTGCCGTGGCAGCACCACCCACGAAAATTCCACGCCGATCGATTTCGCAAACTCTTTTCGCTATTCTGTTACGGCACGCGGAGCGTGCCTACTACGTTGGGGCGGTGCCCGATCTACGCTGAAAGTATTGCGGCGAGGCCGGCGCGGTAGTCGGGGTAGGCGAGCGTCACACGCAGCTCGGCGAGCATGCGGTCGTTACGCACGCGGCGGCTGCTCGCGGCGCGCGCCGCGCGCGGCGAGCTGGGGTCGGGTTCAACAAACCGCGGCGGTGAAGCGCCGATTTGCTTTGCGACTTCGCTGTAATACTCTCCGCGCTGCACCGGGTGCCCGTCGCTGACGCAGTAGATGCGCGGGCCGTTCTCGCGCAGTTCGCATGTGGCGGCTGCCACGACGACGTCGGCAGCATCGTCGACGTGGATGAGATTCAAGTACCCAGACGTTGTCGCGGGCACCGGTTGCCCGCTGCGAAGTTCATTGATAAACGGAATCCGGTTCGGTCCGTAGATGCCGGCAAGTCGCAGGATGATCCCGCGTGCGCCAAGCGGATGCGCGGCGAGCGCCTGTTCGGCAGCAAGCGACGCGCGGCCGCCTTCGCGCTGCGGTTCCGCCTGCGTGGCCTCGTCAATCCAATCGCCGCCGGCAGGGCCGTAAACGCCCGTCGTGCTGATGTAGATGACGCGATCTGTATCATTTGGCAACGCAGCGAGCACATTGCGCAGGCCACCGGCGTAGACTTCATCGATGGTTGCGCTCGTTGGTGCTTGGCGATCGTAACCGACGGCGAATAGCAACGTATCCGCCGCCGGCAGGTTCGTCAGCGAGTCCGGTTGCGTGATGTCGGCAACGATCGGCGAGTAGCCGTCACTTCGGAATCGCTCGGCACGTTCGCGGCTGCGCGTGACGACGACGACCTCGTGCCCGGCGTCGCGCCACCGCCTGGCGACGCGCGAGCCTAGATACCCGCAGCCGAAGATGAGTTTGGTCATGGTCGATTTTTCTTCGGCCCCATTCGTTTCGATACGGAGCGTTTCTAACCACCGATAACACGGATGTCACGGATGCGGAAAACCGTCTTATCCCTATCCGTGTTTATCCGTGAAATCCGTGGTTAACGAATTCATGAATCGATCGCACCCGGCGAGTCGTTTCCTCGCGCGCCCGACTCCAAATACGCACTCAGCATGATCTGTGCCGCCAGTTGGTCGCGGCGCGCCTGGCGTTGTTTCTTGGTGAGTTTGGCGTCGCCGAGGATGCGGTCGGCTTCACTCGTGGTAAAGCGTTCGTCGAAGTACTCGACCTCGACGCCCGTGGTGGTCGTTAACCACGCGCCGAACTTGCGGACTTCTTGCGATTTCTGACTCTCGCCACCGTGGAGGTGCACCGGCAGGCCGACGACGAACCGGCCAATGCGTTCTTCTTTGGCGAGCGTCTTGAAGTACTCGGCATCGAGCGCGAGCGTGCGGCGATTGTAGTTTTCGAACGGCCCAGCGATGCCGACCCCCGTATCGGCCAGCGCGATGCCGATGCGGACGGTGCCAAAATCGATGCCGGCGATGCGCATGAATGAGGGCTGGGGACTTGGGGCTGGGGATGCTTCGGGTTTGTGACACGCCACGCGTCGTCAGCCCCCGGCTCTGCCGGGGGTTAAACCGGGGTAAACGTTAGCGAAAGCTCAAACCCGCGGCAGAGCCGGGTGCTGACGGGGTTGTCACGCGTTCCAGCTAGTATCCAGCATCGAGCATCCGGCATCCAGCGGCGGCTACGATTCGACTGGCTGCCGCGTCTCGTCGCTCTCGAAGTGGCCGTCGTTGAGGAATTTCAGTGTGAGTTCCTGGGCCCGCCGGTCGTCCATGAAGAAGGTGTGCATCACGGGGATGACGCGGAAGTCGCGGGCGCCCGCGAGGCGAGTGCCTTCGACCGTGACGACGCCGTCATCATCGCCGGGGAGCAGCGGGTTGAATCCTTTGTTGTCGCCGCGGCCGCCGGCGAGGATGCCGAACTCGAACTTCGGCGTAGCAAGCTTCGTTTCGAGTCCTTCCCAACCCGTGGCAAGTTCCTGGGCCGCCGCACCGGCGACATACGTGACCGGGCCGCGGATGAGCTGCGTCGCGATTTGCGGCTGATGGTTGGGCGGGGCGAGCATCACCATGCGGCCGAACGTTTGGCCATGGGGCAGCGCGCGTTTTTCAGCATCGAAGTTGTTTAGCCAATGCCGCACGACGAGGTTGCCGAGGCTGTGGGCAACGAAGTTGAGCTCGCTCATGCCTTCGAGGCTGCGCACGACGCTGTCGAGCGAGCGGGCGTGCGAATCGACGCTGCCGCGCGTGGTGGGGTAGCCCATGCAGAAGGTGGTGTAGCCGCCGGCATCGCGAATATGTTTACAGATCGCGTTCATCGCGCCGCGAGTGCGGAACAGGCCGTGGAGAAAAATGAGGGCCTTGCCGGTCATCGGCTCGAGCTTGTCGCGGTCGCGGATTGCGTCGAGCTTAGCGCGGCACTCTTCGAACGTGCCCGAGGCGAGGCGGTGATTGTCGCCGTCGAGCAGCCGGTAGTGCGTGGTGAGGGCGTGGCATTGAATCCGATAGTCGCGGAAGAACCACACATCGGCCCAGAACTGCTTGCCGCCGCCGGTCTTAGTGAAGATGGCCATGGGATCGAGATCGGCAAAGACGTTTTCGAGCGTAGATTCGGTCGCCGGCTCCGCGCACACGCGTGACGCACCGATGGCAGTGGCAACAAGCGATGCGCAAAAGCGGCGTCGGTCCATGGTTGTTTATTCTTTATTGAACCGCCAAGACGCGGAGGACGCCAAGGAAGACAGGAAGAAATGTTAGAAACCGCGGGCTAGCGCCCGGCGGCTAATTTGATCAGTCGCTGGGTAGCTAGCGTCGGATTCCTTGCCTTTTATGTATTTTCCTTCGCGTACTCGGCGTCTTGGCGGTTCAATTCCTTTTTTACAAGTACTCCGACCAGCCGAGTTCTTCGAGCTTTTTCACCACTTGCCGAATTTGTTCTTCGTTGTGTTTGTTGGCCACCAGCGTGGCGTTCGGCGTGTGGACGATAATGCAATCCTTCATGCCGAGCGTCACCACGAGGTGATGGTCATCCGTGCGAACGATGCCGCCGCTCGTGTTGAGCCCGAGGTGCCGGCCGACAATCGTGTTGCCGTTTTCATCGGCGCCGAGCAGCCGCCCAAGCGACTGCCAACCGCCCAAATCGTCCCACTGGAACGGGGCTTCGATGACGGCGACATCCGTGGCGTGCTCCATGACGGCATAGTCGATCGATATCGGTTGGATGGCGGCGAACTCGCGGTCGAACGTGGCGGCACTCTCCGTTGTGCTCCAATGGGCGACGATTTTTTCCAGGTGGGCGAGCATCTCCGGCTGCCGCTGGCGGAGGGCCTCGAGGATCGTCCGCGCCTTCCACACGAAGATGCCGCCGTTCCAGTAGTATTCGCCGGAGTCGACGTATTTCTTGGCCGTGGCGGCGTCGGGTTTTTCTTTGAATTGCTGGACGGCGAAAGCGGGAGCCTCGCCCTCCCAAGCTTTGCCCTTCCGAATTGGCGCGCCGCGGTGGATGTAGCCGAAGACTTCGGCAGGGTAAGTTGGTTTGATGCCGAACGTGACGATACGGCTGGGGGACTGATCCACCAACGCCGCCGCTTGGCGGAGCGCGGCTTGAAATTTCTCGACGGGGCGAATGACGTGATCGGCCGGCATCACGACCATCGTGGCGTCGGCGTCCTCGCGGCTGACCAAGAGCGCGGCGAGGCCGATGCACGGGGCCGTGTCGCGCTTGCAGGGTTCGCCGACGATCGCCGCCGCCGGCAGGTCGGGCAGCTGCTGTTGCACGCTCTCTACCAATCGCTTGTTCGTCACCACCAGCCGGCGTTCGTTCGGCACCACATCGCCCAAGCGATCGAGCGTGTGGCGCAACATCGTGGCGTCGCCGACGAGGCGCAGCAGTTGCTTGGGTTCGTCGTTGCGGCTAGCCGGCCAGAAACGAGTGCCGGTGCCGCCGGCCATGATGACTGCGTGGAGCATGGAGGAGGTCGAGGGTCGAGGGTCGAGGGCCGGAACCGATACCATAGAGCCGCGACCGGTGGTCGCGGTGGCTCGTCAGTGCTTCAGCATAGCCAACAATTCGGTTGCGGCGGAGGCCGGGTGGGGGGCGGCGGTGACGGCCGCACTTACGGCCACGCGGGTGATGCCGGCCGCTAGCACTTGCGGCAAGTTTTCGGCGTTGATGCCGCCGATCGCGAACGTCGGCAGCGAGATTTCACGTGCGGCGGTCGTCAAGTATTCGAGGCCGGCGAAATTCTCAAATGATTTAGTGCGCGAGGCAAACGTCGGGCCGGCGCCAAGGTAACTCGCTCCGTCGAGCACGGCCGCCCGGGCCTGGTCGATGTTGTGCGTCGACACGCCGACCAGTGCTCGCGGGCCAACGATCGTGCGGGCGTCCTTCACGCTGAGATCTTCCTGGCCGACATGGACGCCATCGGCGCTAGCGAGCGCCGCAATGTCCGCCCGGTCATTGATTATCGCCAGCGTGCGCGGCGCCCCGTCAGCCCCCGGCTCTGCCGGGGGTTTCGCATGGTCGTGATTGTCCGTTGCACTAACCCCCGGCGGAGCCGGGGGCTGCCTGCGGGTTAGTGACACCATCAGTCGCGCGCGTTGCGTAAGTTCGCGGTCATCAAGTTCCTTATCGCGCAATTGCAGCATGCCGACGCCCGCGCCGACCAGCGTTTTTACGAGTTGCTCGAACGCCTCTGGCGACGGCCCGCCGCCGATGAGCACGCACAGCGTCACTCCATCCAATCGCTCGCGACTGCAACGGCCGATATCGAGCGCCTTCTCCAATGTATAGAGCCGATAACGCAGCGATTCGCAGCGGCTGGCAAACTGGGCGTTCGCGAGCTTGCCATATTCCTCCAAGCTGCGGAGCGATTGCTCGGTGCGTTTGAGGCTGGCCGAGCACACGGCCCAAGCGTCCGCCCGAGAACCTTCGGCAGCCGTCGAAATCCTCGTTCCCACATCCTGCTGCGTGTCGCGGGCGGCGTGCCGTTCGGTAGAGGGGAGAGCCGTCGCGGCCGTCGTCAGCGCGTGCCGCAGCGATTTGATTTCGCGCGTGAGGAAGCTGTCATCGAGGACGAATCGTGCGTAGTCCTCCGCTACGCGCAGCCCTTCGCCGGCGCGGTTCAAGGAGGCGTCGAGGACTCGCAGAATAGGAGCGTGTGTCATCCGCTCAATATAGCCGAGCCGTCCGGCTCGGCGTATTTCGATAGCTCAGCGGGGGAATTCGGGGCCAGATAATTGCCTGTTCGCAGGGCGTGATCCGTGTGGCTTTTTTGACCCCAACCCGGGGGCTGGGCGGCTCTATTTCGCAGTCCTGTAGCCCGGGCGGCGGGCAGCACCCGAACATTGAAAATGCGGCAAACGTAACCCTTTAGGGCGATTCTACTTGCCTTGCTGGCCTGCAATTCTGGGGCTACACTTGCTCAGGCCGTGCGCCCGCCAACGCAGATTCCCCAGGGCCGCTATCGAGAAGTTTTTATGGCTTTCTGCGAGCCCTAAAAACTCTTCTATAGCCGCGACCGAATACGTCGCCGGGGGACCCGGCGAGCCATGGGCTCGCGGCAAGTTGCTGTTGAGATGGCCGCTAAGTTGGGGGCCTGCTGTTGTTCGCAAGTTTGGCTGACTTATTAAGTACCGGCACGATTTGACCACACGCATACAATTACACCGTACTAGCAGCCAACCGCACTCGGGCGGCGCCAGCTAGCTGCTTACACCGGAGATTTAAATGTACGAACGATTTACCGACCGTGCCCGCAAGGTGATGCAGCTCGCCAATCAAGAGGCGCAGCGCTTCAACCATGAGTATATTGGCACCGAGCACGTGCTGTTGGGCCTCATCAAAGAAGGCAGTGGCGTGGCTGCCAATGTGCTCAAGAACCTCGATGTCGACCTGCGGAAGATTCGTCTCGAAGTCGAAAAGCTCGTTCAGAGCGGGCCCGATATGGTCACCATGGGCAAGCTCCCGCAAACGCCGCGTGCCAAAAAGGTCATCGAATACTCGATGGAAGAGGCCCGCAACCTGAACCACAACTACGTGGGTACCGAGCACATTCTGCTCGGCCTGTTGCGCGAGCAAGAGGGGGTGGCCGCCCAAGTGCTGATGAACCTCGGCCTCAAGCTGGAGGAAGTGCGCGAGGAGGTGCTTAACCTGCTTGGCCACGGCATCGAAGGTGGCGAAGGCACCGAGCGCGGTGGCCGTGGTGGAGTGGGCGAAGAAGGTGGCGAAGGCCGCAAGAGCCGCAGTAAAACGCCGGCGCTCGATAGCTTCGGCCGCGACCTTACGGAGCTCGCCCGCCAGAAGAAGCTCGACCCCGTGATCGGCCGCGAGAACGAAATCGAACGCGCGATCCAGATCCTTAGCCGCCGCACGAAGAACAACCCCGTGCTCTTGGGCGAAGCGGGTGTCGGCAAGACGGCCATCGTCGAAGGCTTCGCGCAACGCGTGGTCGAAGGCGACGTGCCCGAACTCCTGCTTGATCGCCGCATCGTGGTGCTCGACCTGGCGATGATGGTCGCCGGCACGAAGTATCGCGGTCAGTTCGAAGAGCGCATCAAGGCGGTCATGAACGAAGTCCGCCGGGCGAAGAACACGATTCTGTTCATCGATGAGCTGCACACGCTGGTTGGCGCTGGCGGCGCCGAGGGTGCGATCGACGCCTCGAACGTGCTGAAGCCCGCGCTCGCCCGCGGCGAAATTCAGTGCATTGGTGCCACGACGCTCGATGAATACCGCAAATACATCGAAAAGGATTCGGCGCTGGCTCGCCGGTTCCAGGAAGTGCTGATCGACCCCACGACGCCGGACGACACGAAGCAAATCCTCCGCGGCCTCCGTGATCGGTACGAAGAGCACCACCGCGTGCAAATCACCGACGACGCCATCGAAGCGGCCGTCGAACTGAGCGATCGGTATATCACGGGCCGCTGCCTGCCCGATAAGGCCATCGACGTGATCGACGAAGCCGGCGCGCGCGTGCGGCTCAAGAGCATGTCGAAGCCCCCCAATTTGAAAGAGATCGACGACGAAGTCGAAGCACTCAACCGCCAGAAAGAAGAGGCGGTCGCGAACCAGGACTTCGAGCAGGCGGCCCGCCTGCGCGATCAGGCCGACAAGCTCAAGAAAAAGAAACAGACGATCACCAAGGAATGGCGTGAGAAGTCGCGCGAGAACGGCGGCGTGGTGGATGAAGACGTGATTGCCGAGGTCGTTTCAAAGATGACCGGCATTCCGCTTACCCGCATGACGACCGAAGATTCGCTGCGGCTCATGCACATGGAAGACGAGCTGCACAAGCGCGTCATCAGCCAGGACGAGGCCATCAAGGCGATCGCCCGGGCCGTGCGCCGCAGCCGCAGCGGTTTGCAGGACCCGAAGCGTCCGACGGGCACGTTCGTGTTCGCTGGCCCCACGGGCGTCGGCAAGACATTGCTCGCCAAGGCGCTCGCCGAATTCATGTTCGGCGATGCCGAAGCGCTCATCCAGATCGACATGAGCGAGTACATGGAGAAGCACAACGTCAGCCGCTTGATCGGCGCTCCGCCGGGATACGTGGGCTACGAAGAAGGTGGCCAGCTCACCGAGCAGATCCGCCGTCGGCCGTACGCCGTGGTGCTGCTCGATGAAATCGAGAAGGCCCACCCGGAAGTGTTCAACATGCTCTTGCAGGTGATGGAAGAAGGCCGGCTGACCGACAGCTTCGGCCGTAACATCGACTTCCGCAACACGATCCTCATCATGACGACGAACGCCGGCGCCGAGGCCATCAAGAACGAAGCCGCCTTCGGCTTCGCCAAGCCAGACCAGGACGCCAGTTACGAAAGCATGAAGACCCGGGTGGTGGATGAAATCGAGAAGGTCTTCCGTCCCGAGTTCATCAACCGCGTGAACGACATCATCGTCTTCCGTCACTTGACGGAGGACGATCTGAAGCACGTGGTCGACCTGGAACTCGGCAAAGTTCGCAACCGGCTCAAGGAGAAGGGGTTGGTCGTCGAACTTACCGAAGAAGCGAAAGAATTCCTCATCAAGAAGGGCTCGAACACCGACTACGGCGCCCGGCCGCTGCGCCGCGCGATCGAGACGTTCGTCGAAGACCCACTGGCTGAAGAACTGCTCAAGGGCGAGTTCGCCGGCAAAGACGTGGTCAAGATCGAGGTCAAGAAAGTCGGCGAAAAGAAGCAGCTCGTATTCGAAGGCCGTTCGACCAAGGACCAATCCGAACCGGAGCCCGTGGGCGCCGGCGCGGCCGAAGGTTCAACGAGCGAGAGCAGCGAGTCATAAGCTCGCCGCCGATCGTTGCGGCAGCGCGACATCAACGCAGAAACCCATTTAGCCCCGGGTCAATGACCCGGGGCTTTTCGTTTGCACATTGATCAACATACGACGAGAGAGACTAAGCGAACAAACGCTTAACCAATTCATCTCGCGGTATTTCGAAGTGCCGGGCGACATCGCGCAGAATTGCCGCCAATGTGCCAACTCTCAATGGATCGCTTCGTGGCACCGTCACGTCGTGTTTGCCATTTTGAGTGGTTGTCAATCGAACGTGCGAGCCACGTTGACGAGTCTCCGGATAGCCAAGTCGGCGAAGCGCCGCAATGAGATCGTCGCCAGAGATATTTCGCGGCAACCTCATGCCGTTAGAATCTCTTCGCGGACGATATGCAGTCGAATGATGGCAGGTGCTTCGCCGTCGTCGAAATGGCACTCAACTGCTTCACGAACATTACTACGCAATGCATCGAGCGTGTCGGCTTCAGTGAAGATCGATTCGCCGACCGCCTGGGCGGTGAAGCCCCCTTCGTCCGCTTCTTCAACGAGAAAAATTATTTCGCTCATGGCATTATAAGCTCGCAATCTGTTGATACTGTAAGTCTACTACCGAATGGGCTAAATGTCACGTTTGAGGCCACCGTCGCCTCAATCATTGGATAGGTTTCTGACAGCAAGGCAATGAGGGCGAACCTGTGCAACTGAAGTTGACTTTATTGTCCTTGGCAATTGCCACATTGCTTTGCGAGCCAGCATTGCCTGCGCCGCCGCAGGTTGCCGATTCCAAATACCAACTCGAACAGATCGCCGGCGATCAGGACATCGTCACACCCATCGGCGTCACGATTGACCGTAAAGGCCGACTGCTGGTCGTCGAATCGCACACACATTTACGCGAAGCGAGCTACAAAGGCCGCGACAGCGACCGCATCCTGATGCTCTCCGACTCCGATGGCGATGGCCAACTCGACAAATGGAGCACGTTCGCCGACGGCTTCCGCCATGCGATGAACGTGCTCGCCCGCGACGACGGCGCGGTCTATCTCGTCACGCGGCACAACGTGGTCCTGCTGCGCGATAGCGACGGCGATGGCGTGGCCGACAAGCAGGAAGAGTTGTTACGGCTCGAAACGAAAGACGACTATCCGCACAACGCCCTCGGTGGCATCGCGCTCAACACCGATGGCACGCTCATCGTCAGCCTCGGCGAAAACCATGGCGAGGCGTACAAGCTGATCGCTGCGGATGGGTCGCGGATCGAGTCGGGCGGCGGCGAAGATGGGTTCTACAGCATCACGCAAGACGGCAAGAACCTGCACCGCTTCGCCCGCGGCGTGTGGAACCCTTTCAGCGTATGCGTGCTCAACGACGGCCGCATTTTCGCAGTCGACAACGATCCCGACGCCAGCCCGCCCTGCCGACTGCTGCACGTGGTTCCCGGCGGCGACTACGGCTACCTCTATCAATACGGCCGCGCCGGCACGCATCCACTCCAATGCTGGAACGGCGAACTCCCCGGCACGCTGCCCTACGTATGCGGCGTCGGCGAAGCGCCGACCGCCATCGTGCCGCACGCCGGCGGCCTGTGGGTCACCAGCTGGGGCGACCACCGCATCGAACGCTATGAACTCGTGCCGCGCGGCGCATCGTACACGGCCAAACGTGAAGTCATCGTGCAGGGCGATTCGCACTTTCGGCCCACCGGCATGGCCGTCGCGCCGGATGGCTCGCTCTACTTTGCTGATTGGGTCCTTAAAGACTACCCGGTTCATGGCCACGGCCGCATTTGGCGGCTGCGTTTGCCAGAGTCAGTCGTTCAAGCAACTTTTCCCAAGGCGAAGCCCATTGACGACTCGGCAGGGCTGGCGTCGACCGATGTGTTTGTGAGAGCTGCCGCAGTTGAGAGTTTTTCCAATAGCAGCGACCTGTTGCGATTTGCGAACGCCACGCTCAAAGTGGCCGATCCCTTAGTGCGTTTGGGCACCTATGAGGCCATCCGCTTGCGTGGCATACCAGACCAGCCGGCGGTGTTGCGCGACGCGCTACAGGATGACTCGCCCGAGGTACGACTTTTCGCTCTGCGTTGGATCGCCGATTCGCGCTTCACGTCGCTCCGCCCTGAGGTCGCTAAACTGCTCGAGCGGCCTGATCTCAGCCCGCGGCTATTTCTTGCTGTTCTCGCCACGATTGATTGGCTCGACCACGAGCCGGCCATGCGAAAAACCGAGTTTACGGATGAACTACTCGTCACAGAGCTGCGCAACGACAAACGTTCGCCCGCCATTCAGGCGATGACGCTCGCTTTGGTATCGCCATACAACAAGTTTCTTACCGTCGAGCGGCTGGCTGGTTATCTCAAATCGGACTATCCCGCGCTCAAGCTCGAAGCGGTGCGCACGCTCGCGGCACGATCGGGTGAGAAGAGTCTGGAGCTCTTGGCAGCCGTTGCCAACGATGACGCGCAAGCTGACGACTTGCGTGCCGAAGCAGTGGTCGGGGTCTCGGCCGACGCCAATAAATACCGCGATTTGCTCGAGAGCCTCGCGGACAGCGATCATGCGGCGTTCCAGAAAGAGGCCGCCCGCGCGCTGCGGTTCGCGGGCTTGCACCCCGCCACCGCCGAGACAAAACCACCGGCCGCAGACCTCCCCACGTGGAACAAGCGACTGGCGGCGCCCGGCGACGCTGCCGCCGGTCGCCGGTTGTTCTTCAGCCCCATCGGCCCGCGGTGCAGCGTGTGCCACACGTATGCCGGTCGCGGCGGCAAGGTCGGTCCCGAACTGACACGCATCGGCCGCAGCACGTCGCGCGAGCGGATCATCGCCTCGATCTTGCGGCCCAGCCTCGAAATCGCCCCCGATTATCAGCCCTGGTCGGTCACGACCGACGACGGCAAGACCTACACCGGCCTGCGATTACCAAAGCCTGGCGACAGCGGCGAAGAAGATTACGTCGACAACGAAGGCCAAAAATTCACGCTGCCGAGCGAGTCGATCGATGCGCGGCAGGTGCTGTCGACCTCGATCATGCCGGATAATTTGCAGACGCTCCTGTCGGTCGACGACCTGCGCGATTTAGTGACGTTTCTCACGGCATCAGAAAACTAGAATCTCGTGCGATGAGGCAGCGAGCGACAGTAGCCGGACCGCCGCGCAGTCCGGCGCCGGAGGGCATGGCCCTCCGGCTATATGACCGCCGTACCACTCCAATTCCAGCGTATCGCTTCCCGTCGCTCCCTCACCGCTTCTCTTGCGGCTTCGCCTCACTCTTCTCCGCCGTGCCGCTGGCGAATCCTTTTGCGCGGTCCACGTATACCACGAACGCGGAAAGATGTTCCGCTTGCCCGCCTCCCTTGTCGTCCGCGGCTTGTGGACCGACGAATGTCGAAGTTCCGAGCACCGTGTAATGATCGAGCGATGTGACGATCGAACCGCCAACTTGAGAATGTTGTGTGTTGTTTGGTTGAACAACGTTGATGTCGAATTCTAACGCGTACCGATTGTCAGTCGTTGGAGCGATCTTACCCTGCCCCTCAAATTGCCAAGGCGAGCCTTCGATCAAAGTTGGCACTTCAAAACTAAAGACTCCCTTGCGGTCACCTGAACTGAGCGTAAGTGTCGACAGCTGTTGGCACGCAACGCTGGGCCGTTCGAAACCGAGCTCGTGCAGAGCGTCGAGCACTTCCGGTGTGACGATTGTGGGCTTCGGTGGATCCTGTGACCGATCATTCAGTTGATCGAGCAGCCACACGATGCGCACTTGCAGTGTTTCGGGGCCCGTGCTCATTTGTGCCTTGCCGGGCTGATCAAGCGATTGCACAAGTTGCTCAGCGACGGCAATTTGCTTGTCGGTGCCGGCGATGAGGAGGGCCTCGGTCCGCTCATCGACCGCCACCCGCGGCCCGCCGCCCCCGGTGATCTTTTGCAGCGCTTGGCCGATGTCGTTCGGCTTCACGTACTGCAGCTTGAACACTCTGATCGCGGCGTCATCTGGCAGCGGAGCCGATTTCTGTCTTTGCTCAAAGAGAAGCTGGGCCGCTTTCGCCGCTTGTTGGGCATCCTTCGCCGGCTGCGTGAGAACTTGCTCGACATCGTTCGCCCCCGCACGCTGAGCCTCGCGGAACCGATTTTCGACTTCGAACCGTGCTTTCTGCTGCTCCATTTCGGCGTGCCGCTTCTCGAACAGCTTCCGCTGCTCTTCGAACTGAGCCTTTTGTTCCGCGAGCGCCTTCTCCTGAGCCTGGAACACTTCCTGCTGCTTCTGAATTTGCTGCAACTGCTGTTTCAGCTCGAGTACGGCCTGCGCCAGCTGTTGCCGCGCCGCGTCTTTCGCACTTTCCTCGGCTTTCGCCGTTTGGCTCTCTTCGCCGCGCGCAACGTAGGCCGGCGTCATCGCCAGGAAGAGTGCCGCTGCACCCAGCGTTGTCCAAAGCTTAATTCGCATACTATCCTCCATTAGAAAAATCTGTGGAAGCAAATTCTGATTCGTCCTCCGGCTCGCTGCTGGCCGATCCATCAGAGACCAACGGCCGAAGTGTGGGGTACACGCGCACGATCGTGATGTTGGGGTGCTTCGACACCATCGGAATCGCGATCGCATTCGCGTCGGCAATGAATGTCGACGTCGGCGGCACTGCCTCTGGCGCCGGCTTGCTGGCCGTCGGAGTCGCCGCCCGATCATCGGCGTCGTTGTCACTGGATCGAGGTTGAATCGCGATCCATCCCAGCGCAATCACTACACTTGCAGCGGCGGCGAATGCGCCCGCCACCCAGCGTCGCCGCTGGCGTTCGCCGCCGGCAACCAGCAACTTCGTTGTTTCCACTAGATGCCGCGGCGCCGCTTCAACTTCGAGCCGCTCCGGCGACCGCAGCAGCGCCTCAATCCACCCCTGTTCGGCAACCGCGTCACGGCATTCGTCGCAGCACTCGAGATGTTCCTCAAACGCCGCAGCCGCATCGACCAGCAAATCGTCGGCGAGGTAGGCATCCAAGTTTTCGCAAGGCGCGTTCATGCTCTGTTGCACGGCCGGCGGCCGCACACTTCTTCGTACAGGTCTTTGAGCCGCCGCCGCATTGCTTTGCGGGCCAGCGAAAGATTGGCCTTCACGGCGGGCTCACTAATCTCCAGCACCTCGGCAACTTCGGAAGTTGTCATTTCTTCGCACGTCGCCAAGTACAGCACCTGCCGTTGCCGCGCCGGCAACTCGTCCATAGCGGCCAGCGCGACTCGCACACTTTCCCGTTCATCACTCGCGGCGGGCGCAATCGCCCGCCCGCACGGCGGCTCCTCGAATAGAGTCTCCATGCGAAACTTCGCCCGTCGCAGTTCGTCGTTCCACAGGTTCGTGGCGATCCGCAGCAACCACACGCGTGCCGCCCGCGGTTCCCGCAGCCGGTCACGGTCACGCCACGCTCGCAAAACGGTCTCCTGCGCCAAATCATCCGCTCGGTCACGATCCCTCGTCAGTCGCAGCGCGTAGCGGTAGACACCTCCCACGTGCTCTTCGATGGTGTCGAACTCTTTGGGCTTCACCGAAGGCTCGCGCGTTACCGTCGAAGCAGGGGCGAGCCGCTCGGCCGCCCGTGCTAATAAAGAAAGACGAATTGCCTCGGCTTCGGTCAAAGGAATTTTTCCCGCGTGCAGCCGTAGGACCGACAATTCTGTCCGTCCGCGCTGGCAGCGATCGTCCAAAGCAGTCAGACAGAATTCGGCAGACAGATATGTCCGTCCTACCCGAGTCAGTAACACTGAGCCGGAACGCCTCGGCTATCCAGCGCGCCAGCAATGCTTGCTATTCGCCCCTTGGCCGCCGAGTATTCGCCCCTAAACTTTACTCAAGCGGAACACCTTCTCATGCCGACCTACTAGGACGTACGCCCGGGGGGGCGCGTGCGCGCTGGTGGAACGCCGGCAATCGTCGCCGCTTTCGCAAGAAACCGGCCGCTGCTGGCACAATCCGGCCCGATACTTGCCAATCGTGCTACGCCAGCAATTAGCACCACGGTAGCTCCCCATGGCCAACGCCGCAATCATCCCGACCGATCACCGCCGCCACGGCTTGGGCGGGGCAATTTATGACTCGATCGCCGATGTCGGGGCCGTCGTCATTCGCTGGGTGGAAACGCTCGGCGATATGACGCTCTTCATGTGGCGCACGCTCGCCTGGCTCGGCACACGGCTGCCGCGCCGCGACACGCTCGTCCCCGCCTTCTACAACATTGGCGTCCTCAGCCTGCCCGTCATCGCGCTCACCGGCACGTTCATCGGCATGGTGCTGGCGGTGCAATCATACACCCAGTTCAAACAATTCGGTTTCGAAACCCGACTCGGAGCCCTGATCAACCTCTCGATGTGCCGCGAACTCGGCCCCGTGCTCGCCGCCACGATGCTCGCCGGCCGCGTCGGCAGCGCCATCGCCGCTGAAGTCGGCACGATGCGCGTGACCGAGCAAATCGACGCCCTGCAATCAATGGGCGCGAACCCAATTCAGTATTTGGTCGTGCCCCGGTTCCTCGGCTGCCTGCTCATGATCCCGTCGCTCACCGTGATGGCGATCTTCATGGGCGTCGTCGGCGGCTGGCTCTACAGCGTGCAAGTGTTCGGCATTGACTCGTACCATTACTGGCACAACTCGCAACAGTTCGTCGCCAACTGGGACTTGTTCTACGGCATCTTCAAGAGCGTGTTCTTCGGCGCGACGATCTCGATCGTCAGCTGCTATCGCGGTTTCAACTGTGCCGCCGGAGCGGAAGGCGTCGGCCGCGCGGCGACACAAGCGTTCGTGCTGTCGTTCGTGATTATCCTGATGCTCGACTTTTTCCTCAGCATTGGCCTCGACCACGTTCACGATATGCTCTGGCCGGAGGTGCAGTAGCAAGAATGTAGCAGGCACGCTCCGCCGTGCCGCACTGTAGCAGGCACGCTCCGCGTGCCGTGGCAGCAGTGGCAAGTAACTTGACCCTGTCAATATCGTGAAGTAATACAACTTCCGCTTAACGGCACACCGACCCAGCAACTGGGTACCCCGGTGCCTACTACCATGGCCGACACGCCGAAAGTCAAACGAAAGCAGCCAGCCGACGACGGCCCGCCGTTCATCGAGCTGCGCAACCTGACCGTCAACTTCGGCCGCCAACCCGTGCTGCGCGATATTTCCATCGCGATCCCCCGCGGCCAAACGCTCGCCGTCATCGGCGAGAGCGGCTGCGGCAAAACCGTACTCCTCAAACACATCATCGGCCTCATGTTCCCTTCGAGCGGCCACGTCGTGTTCGACGGCCAGCAAATCGACGCGCTCAGCGATAAGGACCTCACCGCCCAACGCGGCCGCTTCGGCTTCCTCTTCCAAAACGCCGCCCTGTTCGACAGCATGACGATCGCCGAGAACATCGCCTTCCCGCTCAAAGAAAACAGCAAAATGCGGCCCGAAAAAATTCAGCAGATCGTCGTCGACCGGCTCAAACAAGTCGGCCTGCCGACGTCCGTGCTGCCCAAACGCCCCGCCCAACTCTCCGGCGGCATGCGCAAACGCGTCGGCCTCGCCCGCGCACTCGTCATGAGCCCCGAAGTGCTGCTATACGACGAACCCACGACCGGCCTCGACCCCATCGTGAGCGACGTCATCAATGAACTCATCATGCGCACCCGCGAGCAAAACGCCGTGACGAGCGTCGTCGTCACGCACGACATGAAAACCGCCCAAAAAGTCGCCGACCGCGTGGTGATGCTCTACCCGCTCAGCCGCCTCACGCCGACCGACTCACAAATCATCTTCGATGGCACGCCCGACGAAATCATAGACTCGAAAGACAAACGCGTCGCCCAATTCGTCCGCGGCGAAGCCGGCGAACGCCTATTAGAAATGCAGGAAGAAGCTGTCAGCTATTAGGAAAGCTATTAGCCACTAGCTGTTAGCTATTAGCCAGAAAACCAAACTACAGCACATCGCGACCAGGTCTGGCTAACAGCTAATAGCTAACAGCTAACAGCTCCCAAAAATGAACGAACGACAAATGCAATTTCGCGTCGGCGTCGTCGTGTTTGCCACGATGATCGTCGGCGGTCTGCTCGCCAGCCTCAACGGCCCGCTGCCCACGGGCTGGTTGCCGTGGGGCCGCGCGAAATATCAAATCGGCATCCAAGTGCCCGAAGCACCCGGCGTCGACACCAACACGCCCGTGCGCAAGAACGGCATCCTCATCGGCCGCGTGAAGGCCATCGAAGACAAAGACGACGGCGTCGTGCTGAAGGCCGAAATCGACGGCAATCGCCAACTCTACGCCGATTACGAACCACACATCCGCACCACGGTGCTCGGCGACGCCACGATCGATTTCGTCAGCCGCCGCCAACCGGCCGGCGCTCAGCCCGTTCCCGATGGCACCGTCTTCCATGGCCGCGTCGACCCCAACCCATTCGAGTCGCTCGGCCAACTCGGCGATTTGAAAACCGAATTCAGCGCCGCCAGCCACTCGCTGGCCCTCGCCGGCGACGAAGTCGCCAAGCTCGCCAAACGCGTCAACGCCGCGTTCGGCGACGAGAACGGCGCCACCGAAGGCCGCGTCACCCGCTTGCTCGACTCCACCGAGCGGGCGATGAACCAATTCGGTACGGCCATGAATTCGGTCAACGAGATTATCGGCGGGGAACCGCTCGCCAACGTGCAGCCGGGCGTAACAACGCCACCATATAATCCGCAATCTCCGACTGGCCGCGCGCCCATCAATGGCCAATCGCCGCAAACAACTCCGCCCGGAACACAGCCCCCCGGAACTCAACTGCCTCCGAGCGGCCCGCAAATGCGGCAAAAACTCCGCCAGGGCCTCGACGAACTCCCCGACGCCATCCACGAGTTCCGCCAAACGATGAGCGACTCCCGCGTCGTGCTGCAATCGGCCGACAAGAACTTCCGTAACCTCGAAAAATTCACCGAGCCGCTCGGCCAGAAGGGCCCACAAGTCGCAGATGCGATTCTAAAAGCAGTCGACGGCCTCGACCAACTCGTCGCTGATCTCGGCTCGCTCGCCCGCGCGCTCAACCAACGCGACGGCACCATCGGCCGCCTGATCCACGATCCGCAGGTCTACGAAAACCTCAACCGGCTCATGTTCAACGCCAACAAAGTCCTCGGCGACATCGACGACCTCACGTTCAATTTGAAGCCGGTCGTCCACGACGCCCGCATCTTCATGGACAAAGTTGCCGTCGAACCCGGCCGCATCATCAGCGGCGCACTCAACCCCAGCGTCGTAAAATAACCGCGCCGTGCCGGCGAACCCCGCCCGTCAGGGAGCGGAGCCAATATTCCCCTCCTTCGTAGGGAGGGGCCAGGGGAGGGTTCAGCGCGCGGGCTCTGCCAGCCCGTTTTGTCACCGGACGGCTTGCTCTCAACTCAGCGAAGCGAGGCCCCACGCCGCCGCGCTCGTCATTCCGCCAGCGTCACCCGATGCACCGTCTCACCCTGCGACGCGTGATCAACCTCCACCGTCTGCTCCTTGCCGCCGGCAACCACCTTCACCGCATACTTCCCAAAAAACCCGCGTGCCTCGGCACGCCCCGCGGCATCCGTCCGCACCGTCGCCTTCGTCTTCCACTCCTCATTGATCAACTTATCCAACGTGTGATAAGCGGCCTTCGGCTTGAGCTCGCCATCGACCAGCCCGCCCTCGGCCTCGTTCTCACCCTGCACAGCCGTGCCGTCGCCCAGGTTCCACCACGTGATGCCCCGCATCGCAGGCACGCTGAACCACAGGCGATAGTAGTTCCGCACCACTTCGTCCTGCAATGCTTCGCCATCGGGGCCGGCCGACGGAATCGTAATCTCTGTGATGAACAGCGGCAGGCCGAATTTGCCGAACTCATCGTACAGGTCGTACAGCCGCGTGGGGTCGCCGTCGGCATTCGTGAGATGGGTATCAAGCTCCCCACGCCGCATGAAGTGGAACTGGAAGCCCACGCCGCGCACCGGCACCTTGTCGGCCAGCAGCTGCTTCACCTGCGCGTAATACTTGTTTGTCGCCGGCGTACCGTAATTCGACAGGTTCACCTCGTTGATCATCAGCGTGGCCGACGCGGGAAATAGCGGCGCCGCCTCGCGAAAACTCCACGCCACGTACGCCTTATCCGGCGTGTAGAGTGGAAACTTCTTCTCGCATACGATCGACTCGTTCACCACATCCCAGATCGGCATCTTATCGGCATACCGCTCGGCAATCTCTCGCATCCGCTTCCGGAACAGCTCGCGCAGCTTCTCGGGATCCTGCGGCAACCAATCGGGATTGTGAGCAAACCACACCAGCGGATGTCCCTTGAGCGTGATGCCATACTTCTTCGCGAACGCCAGGTACCGATCCGCCGGCGGCCGCCGCCAGATATCGCGACCGCCTTCCGCATAGCGCAATTCGCCCTGCGTCGGCTCGGTGCCGGCCCAATACAACGGCACAGTTGTGAAGTTGAACAACCGCGCGAATTCTTCTTCGTACGTACGGTTGGCTTCGGGCGTTTTCAATTGCCCCAGTACGAATGCGTTGCAACCAAACAGAAACTCGTGGCCGGTCTGCTTCACCTCGACCGTCGCGTTCGGCACCGCCTTGCCGGCCGCATCGACGACCTCGATCTTGAGTGCACCCTTGCGGTACTTCTCGATATTGCTGTCGATACGCTCGTTGAGCGCCTTGTCGCTCCACCGCTGCTCGTAGATTTGCGGGCCCTCGGCCGATGCACGGCCCACGAGCGCCAGTGAGCCAACGAGCACGACAAGTCGAATCGCGATGCGAGTCCAGCACACGCACCCAGTCTCCCTCTCCCTCCGGTCGAAGATTCGCCGTGGCGAAGAGAGGGCCGGGGTGAGGGCGCCTTGAGAATCCATGTTGGCAGCCCGCAATTCCGTACCCCGCAGCGCCAACAAGATTAGCAACGACAGCAATTCGGCCCCATCTTTTTTTGCCTCCTGCAAACGCGAGTGTTGCACACAGGGCCGTTCACCGCCCTTCCTCGCGCCAGCGATATTAGCCCCGCCGTTCACGGCGGGGTTCAGAACCGCCGCCAACGCCCAACAGCCCCGTTCACGGGGCTTCCCGCTGCAACGGCTTGAGCCATCATCCCGGCAAGCTCCCCGAACACAATCTCCAACCACATCACGAGCGGCCGTGCAATCGCCGTAGCTAACGGGCCGCTGAGGAAATCCAAACTGCATCATCAACTCTCTCTGAACCTTCGCGAGCAGTATCAACACATTCAGCAACCAGCCGCAGCCTCGCGTGCGGCCAACAGCAGCTGCGAATCCATGATAATCCGCATCAACGCCCAACGATGACGCCCGGATGGCGGGGTCGCTGGGCACCTGAGCAATTTGAAGTCGCTCGCGTTCGCGTCATCCCCGCAAGCATCTAACGCTGTCTCAGCTAGAAATTAGAGGCCCCTGCAATCAGCCGCCGGACGCTAGCCCGCGGTTCGGCATCAAGAAACCGCGGGCTAGCGCCCGGCGGCTAATCCTGCGACCCCACTGGAACACGGCACGACTCGTCATCCCGCAGGGATGAAAGCCATTAGCCGGTGGTCGAGGAGCGTCAGCGACGACACCACCGGCAAGAAGAGTCGATTGAGCGACGACCCGGACAGGGTCGCAGCGTGCATCGGCTGCGAACCCTCCGAGTTCGTGCGCACGAACGCTCGCCGGGATAGCCGGCGGTCTCCAGAGTTTCTAGCGTGGTATAATCTCGCTTGAACTCCGATACCGACAACGCAATGTCCGTCAGTGGCCGCGAACGAACCGAGTGTCGCCAGTCAGAAGCTGATTGAGCGTGCTTCAGAAGTTCAGGAGCAATAATGTTCGAAGTAGTTTCGACGCTGTCATTTGTAGCGGCGTGCATGAGTGGCATAGCATGCGGGCTCGTGTCATTGATAAACCTGTTCCGCTTCGCTGCAAATCGAAAGCCTGGTGCGCCGCTATTTCCTAAGTGGTACTCGGGTCCGTTTTCGTACGTTTATCGACCTGCCGACCTGACCGCGCGAGGACTCGCTGCCAGGAGATTGTATTTTTATGGTCTTGGTGGCTTCGTTGTTTGTTTCCTTGCCGCGCTCATCATTGGGACTTCAACTGGCGTAGCGCATTGACGAAGAACATCAACTCCATCCTGGGAGTATGAGTGCCCAACTCCAATCACGTATGGACGATCAAAGAACCGATCTACAGAACGGCAATGGTGCAGGGCTGAAGTGCTGCAGCCACAGGTTCGGCGTCTTGGATTGTATCGTTCCGATCATAATTGGAATCTTGTGTGCCGACGATGTTGGCAACTTCTCTCTCCGAAAACTCGGCATCGAAGCAACTGGTCTCGCGTGCTTCGTTGCGACGATTTTTGCCGGCGCTATTCTTGGCTTATTGGCATGCGCCGTGTGGATGCGTTTGAAACGCTGGCGATCAACAAACGACATCGAAGAAACGAAATACCGCAGTTTCGACAATCGGCCTTCCCTGGGAAGCAAGAAGCCCTGAAAGGTAACACCCTAGCGATGGCCAACGGGCTAATGGACCACATATGGACGATCAAAGAACTGATTCTGAGGACGAAAAGCTGAATCGGCGACCTCGCATTCGACGTCAACACCGCTATGTAGCGCTCGGCATTGCCACGTGGCTTATGATTGGTCTTGGAATTGCCCTGTGTAGTGCGATTAGCGAGGGGTGGTCTCTATTCAGTCTTGCATCCATTGCAGTACTTGGATGGGGTATCGTGTCGATGCTGATGTACGCGGGGCGTTCGTGCGTTGATGGATCGATTCCGCGTGAGGAATAGCAGTTCCACGACATAGATATCTGTGGTGCGTTCAAGAGTTAAAAGCCGTGAGAGGCGAAGCACGGGAGTGCCGTATACCATGTTCGGATTAAGCACGGCAGAAATGATCATTCTGTTTACTGTTGCACTCATAATCGGAATTGCGGTGGCGTTCTTTGGCATGCGGAAAAAATGATGTCGCCGCCTCTCTCTCCAACCCTGCCCCTGACAAAGGTCTTCTATTGGTTCCCTCCCCTTCGACGGGGAGGGTTAGGGAGGGGTGAACGAGCCGCCGTCCGCTTGTGAATAAGCCACTCGGGTGCCACTGGCTTTGCCAGTGTATTGACTCCAAGATATTCCTTGCTCCCCACCCACCATTCCCAACTCGGCCCACCGCTTGACACCGCAACACAAAATAGAATCATTGCTATGCCCGGATCTGCTCTTGCTGTGCGCGGGTCTCCCGACCCCTCTTGCTGTGCGCGGGTCTCCCGACCCCGCACCCCCCCTGAAATATCATCACTGTAAATCTTTCCACTATTTTTGTTGAAAAGAGCCACCGCCTTTGCTAGGCTCTGTCTTGAAATGGCCGACCGAGCCCCGAGTGTGCTGCAACGTAGACGTCTCGCCGGAGGTCAGATCTCCGGTCCCGCGGAGCAGCCCTTGAGCCTGGCGGTTGCGGTGTAGCCGGAACGTCGTTGCCATCCCCGCTCCTTCGCGAGCGGTGTGATCATGCGCGTCAAGTTCCCCCAGGCTACACTCCACTGGGCCCAGCATTTTTTTTGAGAAGCTGTCAGCTATTAGCTCTCAGCTGTCAGCCAAACCATCCACACCACCACAAAAAGCCGCCACATACCCCCAACCAGCAACTATCCACTATCCACTATCCACTATCACCCGTTAAACCGCGCAGCGCAGCAGAGCGCGCGCCCACATAACCCAGCCCTCCGGGCTGCGGCCCCGGCAAGTCCTCCCCGCCGACGCCCACGTTGTGCTGCCCAACCGCCGCGCGCCCAAATGAAGACCAACACGAACCATTGGCGCCAAGATGCGCAAAATCCCGAGGGGGGAGTCTTGCGCACCTTGCTCACAACGCGACCTTGGCTGGTCCCACAGGATCACCCCAAAAGAACTTTTCCCCTTGAGAATAACTCGTCCTCTCTCGGGAAATACGCACACTCCCAACACCACGAGATAGCCGCGATGCTACGCATCGCCGGGAAATTACTGGCCGGGAATCCCAACCAACGATGATACCAACGCCAACATCACGGCGCCGGCAATCGCTGCGGCTCGGTGCTCGGCGGAGCAACCAACGGCGCCGCTGCGGGCGCTGGAGAGAATGTCGGTGGTGCCGCGCCGGCCGGGATGGGCGGACCGACTGGAACGGCCGGGCCAACCGGAACTCCAGGCGCCACCGGCGGACCCGCGGCAGGTATCGTCGCGCCGGCTGGGGCGACTGGGTATTGCAGCGCGTCTTGCCGCAGTTGGTTGCCGCGGCCAATGAGCTGCTCCGTCGGCACGATCACCTGCGGCGCGAGGTCGTACGTCACCGTGCGGTTGTCGCGAATCTTCGTCGCGACGAGGTTCTCGCTGATGAAGTCCAATCCAGGGTACTGGTACCACGGCGTCGGAATCGGCTGGTTGACGGTCAGCGTTTCGTAGCCCGGCTTAATAAGGCGAATCTCGCGCGTGCCGTAGTAGGTGAAGTCGACCGAGCAGGGCGTCGTGCCGATCTGCTGGTTGTCGACATACACGAGCGCCCCCGGCGGGTTGGTGCGCACGTTGAGCCGGCGCCGCACGCAGCCCGCCGCCGGCAGCAGCATCGCAATGAGCAGCCAGGCAGAGAGCAAACGACGATGATTGTGGCGCAACTTCGTTGGAGCGGGCATAAGCCGACTCGGCCGACGAGGCAAAGAATGTGTTCGAACGAACGAAAGAACCAGGAGACGAGGGGGCGAAGTATAGAAGCTGGCCGCCAACCATGCCAGCCCATCCGCTTCTGTAGCAGGCACGCTCCGCCGTGCCGTTGCTGGGAGCTGGTGCGGCATCGCGATTCGGTCAGATTGCAGGGTTTGCTGCCGCGGCTGTTACGGCACGGCGGAGCGCGCCTACTACAATGTGGGCAGGTTGCGATGACTCTATGCGACGGGCGTCGAGCGCTGGCGACCCTGCGAAAACCTAACCCCATGCCGGCCAGCAGTTTCCGCCGACATTTTGCCGGGATACAATGGAATTCCCCACGTTTCAGACAGATTCGCCTTAATCGTTCCCACTGCAACGCTAGCAGCCGGCGATCTTCATCGTTCCTTCACGCTCTAACTTCCCTGCTGCCACGCATGTCGAGCACCGACAACGTCATCTGCCCTACGTTTGTCCTGAAGCATGCTTCGGTGAGCGATCTTGGCATGCGCCGCACCAACAACCAGGACTCGCTTGCCGTTTTCGTCACGCAGAACGTGAACATCTGGGCGACCCGCGGCCATCTGCTCATGGTCGCCGACGGCATGGGTGCCCACGCAGCCGGCGAACTGGCCAGCAAAATGGCCGTCGACAACATCACGCACAACTACTTCAAACTGCGCGATCTCTATCCGCCCGCAGCGCTGCGGCAAGCCATTCGCGATGCCAATAATGCGATTCATGCCAAGGGACAGAGCAGCATCGGCTTTCAGGGCATGGGCACTACGTGCAGTTGCCTCGTGCTCTTGCCGCAAGGGGCGCTGGTGGCGCATATCGGCGATAGCCGCGTGTATCGGCTCCGCGGCGACGTGCTCGAGCAGCTCACGTTTGATCACAGCCTGGTCTGGGAAATGGCCGCGGCCGGGCAAATGTCTGAGGCCGATGTGCCGGCCTATATACCCAAGAACGTTATCACGCGTTCGCTCGGGCCGCATCCGACCGTGCACGTCGACTTGGAAGGACCGTTTGAAGCGCGCACCGGTGACAAGTTTCTCATTTGCAGCGATGGGCTGAGCGGGCCGATCAACGACGCCGAGTTGGGAGCGGTGTTGCGTTGCCTCGATCCCGGGGAAGCGGCGGAGACGCTCGTGGACCTCGCGAACTTGCGCGGCGGCCCAGATAACATTTCGGTCGTCATCGCCGAAGTAAACGGTGCGACGCCGCAGATTGCCGCCCGCGATTCCGCGAGCGACGCACCGCGTGCCGAATCGGTGGCGACGTCTTCCGGACCACTCTGGTTAGCGGCCGGGGCATGCCTGGCCACGCTCATCTACTGCCTGGTCAATCAGTATTGGATCGGCGCCATGTTTTCCGCGATCGGCTTCGCCGCCTCGGCTGGCGCCGGGCTCGCATTTCGTACTGCGCACGCCAACGCTTATCCGACGATCGACCCCATCGGCGGTCCGTACGGCAATGGGCCATATCGCAAGACCCAGTGTGCGCTCAACGGAAAGTTCGTCGCCGTGCTCGCCGAGTTTGCCGCAAAGCTGCGCGAGCTGCCGAATAACGGTTCGCCAGAACCGGATGTCGACTGGCACGCCTTCGAGGCGGCTCGGAGCGAAGGCGAGGCCGCCAAAGAGCGCGGCGACTATACCGAAGCCGTTCGCCAATACAGCGCCGCAATCCGTGGCATCATGCAGCAGCTTCGCGAAGCTCGGCCCACGATCGGCGAAGACACCGAGCGCGTATAGCAAAACCTGTCGTCGCTGGCTTCGCAAGAATCCTGCTGCGATTGCCGGGAGTCGTCATAAAATCAGATGCCACAGTTGGATGCCAATGAGGCCGAGTATCGCAGCCCCGACCAGGCGGTACTCGCGGTTCTTCATCCATTGGTGCGTGCTCCAATCGGCGAACAGATTCGTCGGCAGCCGTCGCGGAAAGAACCGCGGCACAGACTGCGCAAACGCCGGCCATTCGTCGGGGAACAATTCGGCGAGATGCTTCTCTTCGTGCAATATGCGGACAACGTACAGCAACAAAATTGGCCCCACCACGAACCAGATGTTCTCCGGGTCATCAACGAGAAAGCAAAAACCGAGCATCATGAGAAACGAGCCGATATACAGCGGATGGCGGACGAGTTGGTACGGTCCGCCAGTGGCGAGGTGCGTACGTTTCTTGAGCGTACCGGCAGCCCACGTGCGAAGGCCAACGCCGTTAGCGATGAACGCGAGGCCGAGTAAGACTTTGTAGTCGTGTATGTTGAACAGATTATGCGGAACGACCCGAGTAACCAGGTCTTCAATGATCAGGGCGAGGAAGATGATGGCCGTAATGCGCACGCGGCGGTGCAGCAGAACATCCATGAAGACTTGCCACCACGTTGGTTGGAGAGCAGCGCGCTGGTTGGGCATGTGTGTCACTCGGAGTTGAAGGCGGGAACGCGGGGCAAAGGAGGGCTGCATGTTTGGAATGAGGAACGAGACTTGTAGTAATTTGTGGGGAGCGTGTCAATGTTGCTCACCCGAGTTGGTGTTCGTAGAAGCTCCGCTTCGCGCGGCTGCTAGCGGACGACCGGTGGGGGAAGGGAGTTGTTTTTAGATTTGTCGTTGTTGAATCGGCGGTGGCCTTGCTAAAGTGTTTCGCCGCTGCGCCACTTGCTCGGCAGTTCGACTCGCGACTGTTCGTCCAGTTCGTCGGGGGCAGTGAAGACTTTGCCCCAGGCGCCTAACCTGTAAGCCCCTTCATGCGGATCCTGACTCGCTACGTGCTGTTCGACCTGCTGAAGGTCTTTCTGCTGACGCTGACCGGGCTAACGATGCTGATCTTCGTCGTGCTGATCGGCAAGGAGGCGGTCGATAAGGGGATCGGCCTGGGGCCGCTCGCCCGGATGACGCCGTACCTGATTCCGCAGGCGATGCAGTTTGCGGTGCCGGGCACGATGCTGCTGGCGACGACGAGCGTGTACGGGCGGATGGCATCGTACAACGAGATCGTGGCCGTGAAGTCGCTCGGCATCTCGCCAATGACGCTCGTTTGGCCGACGCTCATACTGGCGGCGTTTGTGAGCTTCGCGGCGGTGGTGATCAACGATGTCGCGGTGAGTTGGGGCATGATGGGCGTCCGCCGCGTATTCTTGTCGTCAATCGAAGAGGTGACGTATAGCCAGCTGCGGCTGAAGCGGACCTACAATCTCGGCAAAGCCAACATCACCGTGCGGGATGTCGACGGCCACAAGTTGATTTCGCCAACGCTGATTTTGCAGGGCGGTGAGAATCAACAGACGTGGACGATTACGGCGGAAGACGCCGAGATGACGCTTGTTTCGGACGAAGGCAAGTTGATCGTGACGTTTCATAACTTCGAAATGCAGGGAGCGATCAATTACAGCGACCCCGGCAAGTTCGAGTACGTGATTTCGGTCGAGGACCTCACGGGTTCGACGCAAAAGAACCGCAGCCCATCGAATTATGCTCTGTCCGAAATTGGGCCAGCCATTCGGGAGCAGGAGAAAGTTGTGGCGAATGTCCAGCAAGCGAATATTGCGCAAGCGGCGTTCGGCATGATGACCGGCGACTTCGATTCGATCTCGAGTTTTGCTTGGAAATCAAATGACAAAGAGATCGAGAACGCGAAGACGCGGCTCTGTCGGCTGCATACAGAGCCGTGGCGGCGATGGGCGAATGGCTTCAGTTGTTTCTGCTTCGTGCTGATCGGGATTCCCGTGTCAGTGTGGATGCGGTTTAGCGAGTTTATCGCGAGCTTCTTCATTTGCTTCTTGCCGATCTTACTGGTGTACTACCCGTTGCTGGCAGTGAGCGTCGATCAGGCCAAGGATGGCGCCTTTCCGCCGTGGTCGGTGTGGCTCGGAAATGTTGTCCTGGCGATTGCCGGCATGCTGTTGCTGCGGCGCGTGAACCGCTACTAAACCGAGTAACTCGTGTGGATCGAGCCGAGGTCGAGGGGCGGCATGCTAGCACGCTCCCTTGCGCTTCCGCTCGCTGGGGTTCTCTGTTACACTCCCGCCGCAAAACAATGCCGGCGTCCCGTTGCCGGTGAAAGTCAGCGTATCGAATTCCGTCCCGAGCTCAGGAAGACGTTCACCCACGGCACGATCGGTGGTTGCCGATTGCGCGACAAGGAGGTCGCACGTGCTTTTTTCGCACTGGCCAATTCGCCGCAAGCTGCAGCTGGGGCTGGGGCTGTTCGCGATTTCGGTGCTCACGCTGTTTGGCAGCGCGTGTTACGGCTTGTACGCATATCGCAGTTTGGCGAAGAGTCTCAGCGTACGATCGGGCGAGTTGCCGCTGGCTGATAAGCTGCGCGACCAGGTGGCGGGGCTGCACGAAGTGCTCAATCAACTGCATGACCGGCAAACCCTGGACACCGCGTTCGACAATTCGCCGGCCGTGGCGGAGTCGGAGCAGTTATTGTGGCAGCACTATCACGCACGGCTCGATCTGTTTTGCCAGGCGCTCGGGCATTACCGGGAGCAGCTTGATTCGAACCGGGCCCGCACCGATTTGGCGATTAGCGATGACCGCTACGAACGCGAGACCCTGCGCGACATTGATGGAGTAATTGCACGGATTAAGAAGTTCGATTCGGGTGAAGCACCAGATTGGCTGCTCGATAATCGTGAGGCGGTCAGCCAACTAGCGAGCGATGTGGACCGGTTACGGGACCTGACGAATAAACTTCCGAGCTACTTGCACGATCGATTTCGGCAGCTGGCTTCCGATGTGCGCAACGAGTACCGCTTTGCGATTGGGCTCGCGTGGACGACGACGGTGCTGACGTCGGTGCTGTTGATCGCGGCGGTGCAGTTGTTTCGCAAGTGGATTGCGCGGCCATTGTCGACGTTGGTAAGCGGATCGCGAAAGGTGGCGGCTGGGCAGTTCGATCATCGCATCCGGCTCGAAAGCGAAGACGAGATGCGGGAGCTGGCCGAGTCGATGAACGACATGACCGCGCGGTTCCAAGAGATTCGCGACGATCTCGATTGCCAAGTGCGCGAGCGGACGAAGCAAGTCGTGCGCAGCGAGCAGCTGGCGAGCGTGGGCTTTCTGGCCGCGGGTGTGGCGCACGAGATCAACAACCCGCTGGCTTCAATCGCGATGTGCAGCGAGTCGCTGGAGAGCCGGTTATCGGAGTTGCTGTCGCACAGCAGCGCCGACCAAAGTTCGGATCGCGACATTGTGCTGAATTATCTAGACATGATTCAGAAGGAAGCGTTTCGCTGCAAACAGATCACAGAAAAGTTGCTCGATTTTTCGCGGATGGGCGACCCCGAGCGGCAAAATACCGACTTCCGCGAACTCGTGGCGGGGGTCATCGAGATGATCCGCCACCTGGGCAAGTACCAGAACAAGCATGTGGTCTTGCGCGACGGTGGACCCGTCATCGTGGAAATCTGCCCGCAAGAAATGAAGCAGGTAGTGCTCAATTTGATCACGAACGGCCTCGATAGCGTGGAGCCAGGCGGAGCGGTGACCCTATCGATCACGCGCAGTGATTCCGAAGCGCGGCTCGTGGTGGAAGACAACGGCTGCGGGATGAGCGAAGAGGTGCTGAAGCACTTGTTTGAGCCATTCTTTACGCGGCGTCGAGGTGGGCAGGGGACTGGTTTAGGATTGTCGATTTCGTACCGCATTGTGGAAGAGCACGACGGTCAAATCGTGCCGCACAGCGATGGTCCCGGCAAAGGTTCGAAGTTTACGGTAACGCTGCCGATTCGGCATCCATCGAGCGGCAAGCGAGCTCGGCAACGAGCAGCGTAGTTTCCGGCGAGCAGCAAACGAATCATTTAACACGGCTTGAGTTTTTGCCACGATGAGCAATAAGACGTTGAATACCGAGGCGGGCGAATCCAAAGGGCTTTCCATTCTGTTTGCGGACGATGAGCGTTCGCTGCAAGAGTTGATGAAGCTGGAGATTCCGCGGATGGGGCATCGGGTGACGGTGTGCCCCGATGGCCTGACGGCGGCGGCGGCGCTGGAAAAGGACAGTTTTGATTGTCTGCTTGTGGATTTGGATATGCCGGGCCTCAACGGCATCGATGTGATCGCAAAGGCGAAGGAACTGTGCCCGGATGCCGACGCGGTGGTGCTGACGGGCAAATCGTCGTTGGAGACGGCGATTGCAGCGCTGCGACATGGAGCGTTCGATTACTTGACGAAGCCGTGCAAGCTCGTGGAGATTGAAGCGTTAATGCGGCGCGTGCAGGACAAACGCCGATTGACGCAGCAGTATCGTGCGCTGCAGCGGCGGTTGGAACGGATTGAAGGCACGCCGCGGTTGGTGGGGTCGTCAGCGGGCATGGAGCGGGTGCGGACGCTGATTTCGAAGGTCGCGCCGACCAATTCCACGGTGTTGATTCTCGGCGAGACGGGAACTGGCAAAGAGCTGGTTGCGCGAGCGGTGCACGATCAGAGCCCGCGAGCCCGCGAGCCGTTTGTAGCGATCAATTGTGGCGCACTACCCGAAACCTTGATTGAGAGCGAATTGTTCGGACATCGCAAAGGCGCGTTCACCGGCGCCGATGAACATCGCGTGGGCCTGTTCGAAGTTGCCGATGGCGGAACGATCTTCCTCGATGAAATTGGCGAATTGCCCAAGGCGATGCAAGCGAAGCTGCTGCGTGTACTGGAGAGCCGGGAGATTCGTCGCGTCGGCGAGAATCGGGCAATGAGCATCGATGTGCGGGTGGTGTGCGCCACGCATCGCGACCTGCCGGAGATGGTGGCGACGGGCGACTTCCGCGAAGATCTCATGTACCGGATCAATACGTTTGAGATCTTTCTGCCGCCGCTGCGCGATCGTGTCGAAGATATTGGGGAACTCGCCGAGCATTTGCTCGTTCGGTTCCGCGGCAAACCGGCGCCGGGCGTGCGGCATATCGCGGAGGATGCCATCGCGGCACTCAAGTCGCATGTGTGGCCGGGCAACGTTCGCGAACTGGCAAACGTAATCGAGCATGCGACGATTCTGTGCGACGCCGGACCAATCACCGCGGCCCACTTGCCAGCCCATTTCAATCGACGGCAGTTGACGGGCGCAGCGGCTACTCATCCGGGGCCGATTTCGCTGCGTGATTTGGAGATGCAGGCGATTTATCAAGCGCTCGAGCGCAACGGCGGCAATAAGCCAAAGGCGGCCGATGAATTGGGAATTAGCTTGAAGACGCTCTATAACAAGCTCAACCAGGCGAGCGATTTAGAGAAGTCGGCGTGATTGCCGCGCTCGTGACGCGGAGAAGCTTGTCCGCGGATCGTCCTTGATAAAAAGCGCTAGGCGGACGGACAGATATGTCCGTCCTACGGCGCTGCTTCTATGCCGTCGTTCTGACCGGTGCAATTGATGCAACCGGTACAGCTCGCAGCGGGGCGGTTTCTGGGCCGTTGTGGAGAGTGTGAACGACCTGCGCCCCTGGTTGCTACGTCCTAGACTCCAATTAGGCGAAGAAAAAATGGAGGGCCGAAGGCCCCCGATACGTGTTGTTTAGCGACGTCCCAGCTATCGGGCATTGTCGGCGATGAACGAGTCTGTGAAAACACGGCGCGCAGAGTATGTGCCGATTCAGGTCCATGCGTTGCGAACGACAGGGGCCAACGCAGTCGATCTCTTCGTGCAATATGAGGCGGGCTCTGAGCCGCGGCTGTACTGCCGTGCGGGCAATCGCCCGAACGAGGCACAGTTTACCGAACTGGCGAACGCCGGCATCGAGAATTTGTATGTTCGCAGCGGCGATTTTTCCGTTTTCAGCTCGGCCTTGCTGGAATCAATCGATGAGGTGGTGCAGAATCCGCTGATCCACTCGGCCGACAAGTTCGCGGCATTGCAGCTCGCGGTGGCCGTGACCGTGGAGCAAACACTGCGGCTCTTGGATTGCACCAAATTTCGGCAGTTAGCTGGCCGGGTCGCTGACAAATTGGTCGATCTGTTCGGCCAGCAAGACCCACTCCCACGAGAGTTGTTCCGGCTTGCCCGGCACGACTCGGCGGCATTCACGCATGTGACGAACGTGGCGAGTTACAGCATAATCCTCGCCCGTGAGATTGGGATCAGCGATGTAGATGACCTGCGGAAGATTGCTGTGGGCGCGCTGTTGCACGATGTCGGCAAGCGGTTCATTCCCCCAGCGATTCTGAACAAAGTGGATCGGGTGACTCCTGAGGAGCGTGAGGCGATTGAAGCGCACCCGACGCGCGGCTATGCCGAGCTTTGTTCGTCGAACGAACTGGATTTCGGCCAACTGATGATGGTGTATCAGCATCACGAGCGGGTCGATGGCACAGGGTATCCGGTGCGTGTGGCGCAGCCGGAGATCCATGCCTGGGCGCGGTTATTGTCGGTCGTGAATGCGTTTGATGCGCTTACGGCGCGGCGTCCGAATCGTCATCCTGCTTCCCCAGACAGCGTGTTGGCCTACCAGCGGCAGCACGCGGGCACCCGCTTTGACGGAGATTTTGTCGAATGTTGGATCTCAGCGATGACCAAGGCGTAATGGAACTCGCGTGGGAGCAGGTCGACCAAAAGACCCAGCTGCCCGACGAGCTCAATGACTTCTTCGATCAGCGGGGGACGATGCGACCGCGGCCGGGCTGCCGGCGCGCGTACCTGCGATTCTACCTGCGCGGGCAGGCGATTTTGGAGCGGCAAGGGAAGCACTATGGCGTCTACACCACGGACGCCTCGCGGCAGGGCATCGGCTTCTTGGCGCCCATGCAGATGTTGCCGAAGGAGCGTTGCCGGATCCAGCTTCCCAAGACCAAGGAGTTCCACATCGAGGTCGTGCGCTGCCGCCGGATTTCCGAAGGTTGTTACGAGTGTGGCGCGATGTTCGTGATTGGAACGATGCATAAGTAGCGCGCGACAGACAGCGAAACGGGCCCCTTTGCAAAACGAGTTGGAAATGCTGGCTATTCGCGACATTATGACGAAGATCGTGATTTCGGTGCGGCCTGATGCAACATTGATGGATGCGGTGAAGGTATTGACGAAGCATCACATCAGCGGTGCGCCGGTGGTGACGGCGGACGGCGAAGTCGTCGGGTTCATTTCCGATGAGCATTTGCTGGACGTCCTCTTCGATCGTGGTGCGCGCTACGCGCCGGTGAGTGGGTTTATGAGTGACGACGTGCACACGATCGACGCGGAGGATTCAGTCACGACGGCGGCGTCGCTGTTTGCAATGTACGGTGTGCGCCGATTACCGGTGCTTGATAACGGCCGATTTGTGGGCGTGGTGACGCGGCGCGATCTACTCGCGCACTTCTTGCGGCATCCCGAGCCGCTGCGCGAGCCCTTGTTTGAGTTGATTCCGGCGCTGCAGGAATTTGCCTAGGAGGCGGATTTAACGCATTAGGGATGCCAGGGCAGCGCCGTCGCAAGGTCTCGCAAGGGAGAAATTAGCGGGCTGTCACGGGACGCGGCGGGTGCGCACTGGATTAGAGCCGTTTGGCGACCATGCGGTAGTGGAAGCCGTGGATGGCGAGCGCGATCGCAGGCGGCAGCTTGCGCGGGTGGCGCAGCAAGACGATTGCCAGGTATCGCCAGAAGGCAGTGCGACCGCGGTGCAGAATGCCCATCACCCAGAGCGAGCGAAAGAACGCGCGAATGTCGCCGGCAGTAAGTTTCAGGGTGGGGCCACGTGGGCGGTACACTTTGAGGAATGTAAGCGCTCGCCGATAGTAGGCTTTGGGCTCGTACAATTTCCACATGAGGCGTTTGTAGCCGTTGAGCAGGAATTCGCGGTCGAGCTTGGGGATGAAATTGAGGACGGCCTGGGTGTTGTTGCCGGTGGTTTGTGATTGCGTGTCGAGCCGGCCTTCGCCGAGGAGGCGGTGATAGAGTTTCGTCTTCGGCAGCGCGGTGAGCAGCCCGACCATGGCGGCGGCAATGCCGGTTTTCTGGATGAAGTCGAACTGCAATTGGAAGATTTCTTGCGGGTCGCTGTCGAAGCCGACAATGAAGCCGCCCATCACTTCCATGCCGCTGCGTTGCACCGCTTGCACTTTTTCGGCGAGGTCGCCGTGAGTGTTTTGAACCTTTTTGGCCTCGAGCAGGCTGTCGGCTGATGGCGTTTCGATGCCGATGAAGACCCGATGGAAGCCGGCGGCGGCCATTAGGTCCATGAGTTCCTGATCGTCGGCGAGATTGACCGAGGCTTCGGTAATGAAGTCGATCTGTGGCCGGCGAATTTTGCGCCAGGCGACGAGTTTGCGCAAGAACTCTTTGACCAGCTTCTTGTTGCCGATGAAGTTGTCGTCGACGAAGAAGACGGTGCCCTGCCAACCGGCGAAGTGCAGGGCATCGAGCTCGGCGAGCATTTGCGAGGGTGATTTGGTGCGCGGCTTGTGACCGTTCATGATCACGATATCGCAAAACTCGCAGTCGAATGGGCAGCCGCGCGACATTTGGATCGACATGGTGGCGTAGTGCCGGATGTTGATGAGATCCCAGCGCGGGACGGGCGTGTTGAGGAGATCGGGGAAGCCGTTGGCAGATTGATATTTGGGTCGGAGTGTGCCGGCCTCCATGTCGTGGATCACGTCGTCGATGATATCCTCGCATTCGCCGCAGACGGCGTGGACATCGGCGGCATAATCATCGTAGCCGGTGGTGAACAACGGGCCGCCGCCGATGATGGAGCGGTTCATGCGTTTGCAGCGGGGGATGATCTCCTCTTCAATCGATTGCTTGTGGACGATCATTGCGCCGACGAGCACGTAGTCGGCCCAGCGGAGATCGGAGTCGCGGAGGCGGTGCACATCCATATCGACGACGCGCAGATTCCACGAACGCGGGAGCAGCGCGGCCACGGTTAAGAGACCCAATGGCGGGAATGCGGCGCGGCGCGAGACGAATCGCACCGCATGCTTGAGACTCCAAAACGTCATCGGAGTCTGCGGAGAGACTAAGAGCACGTTCAAGACCAGCTCCTTCGGCAGCTATCTTGCCATTGCGTGAGAATCGCGTGCTCACGGCCGGCGTCTGCGGCTGAGAGGGCGATTCTCGCAACCTAATGGAGTTGGGGATTGGGTGCTAGAGGGCACAGACGTTTGCTTTGGCGCGTTTGGCGTGGTTCGGCACAGGCATTCGGGCGGTTGCGGCTGAAGCCGTGGCAGCGAGAAGCCCCTTGAATGGGGTTGTTCGCAGACTGCCAGCATGCGTGTTGCCCACCGTGAGCGGGTGGGCTTTACATCGCTACGCGAGGAAGTGCGCGAATCGCCGTGACCGAAGGCGAGTTTTCACCGGAAACCGGGGCGCTAGCGCCCCGCGGCTAATTAGATTAGCCGGCGGGCACCCTCTGGGCGGCTCGCGTCCGGTTTGCATCGCTGGTATTGAAGCTGCCTCTAGTGAAGTGGCATTACTGGCACCGCTATAGAGGCAGCAGTTGGGATCAGACGTCGGAGACGACCTGGTCGTAGAATTTTACGAAGTCATCGCGTTCTTTGCCGGCGCGGAATTGGATGGCCGCGCGGGGGTGCAAGTTCATTTGGCCGGTAATGTTGTAGGGTACGTACGGCCCCCATTCGACGGACGACTTTAGCGGCTCGATGTAATCCTGCAAGAGCGAGATGACGGGCCGCAGGCGAAACTTCGGGTTGCGCAGGAAGCCGAGCAGGAGCTCCATGTGGCAGTTGCCGGCGCCGCGGCCGAGGCCGCCCATCGTGGCGTCGACACGATTCGCGCCCAGGATAATGGCTTCGATCGTGTTGGCGAAGGCGAGCTGCAGGTTGTTATGCGCGTGCATGCCGATATCTTTGCCGGTGCCGGCCATGGCACCCGAGTATTTTGCGTAGAGCCGATCGACCTGTTCGCGATAGAGATTGCCGAAGCTGTCGACGATGACCATGACATCGGCGTGTGTCTTGGCGATTTCAGCGAGGACGGTATCGATTTCGAGCTCGGTAATTGTGGAAATTGCCATGAGGTTGGCGCAGGTTTCGTAGCCGAGCGAGTGACAATGTTCGATCATCTCGACGGCTTCAGAGACTTGATGCGCGTAAAAGGCGACGCGGATCATGTCGAGCTTGCTTTCCTGCCGCGGGACGATTTGTTCGCGCCAGTCGCACTTGCCGGCGTCGGCCATGACAGAGAGCTTGAGGCCGGTCTTGTCGGCGTCGTGGTCGCTGAAGAGGCGGTTGAGGACGTCTTCGTCGCAGAATTTCCAGGGGCCGAAGTCGGCGCGGGGGTGCAGGCGCGGTGAGGCCTTGTAGCCGACTTCCATATAATCGATGCCGGCGGCGACGCAGGTGTCGTAGACGGCCCGGACGAGTTTTTCGCTGAACTGATGGTTATTGATCAGACCGCCGTCGCGGATCGTGCAATCGAGCACTTTGAGTTCGGGGCGATAGGTGATCCAAGGAGCGGTTTCCGCCATAAATCGAGTCCTCAATCCGCGAGTGGGTGGTGCGTAGGTCGCAACGAATGGAAATGGTGCGAATAGAACTAGCATAGTCGGAAATGGGCGGTCGGGCGACGCCCCAGAGTTGTGGGTTGCCACGAGCTTCGCTTGCCACGGGACGATAGTTGGGTCATCCTGGAATAGCAGAAACAGAGGCCTTTTTTACCATGCAGCTGTGAGTGACATGCAATTCTTTGCGATGAAATCGAATCGTTGGCGGGCAGCTCTTGTGGCGGTTGGGTTGTTGGGCGGCGCCGCTCAGGCGTTGGCGGCCGAGCCGATTGCCAAGATGCAGCGGGGGATCGTCGCGGATGTGCCCGCAAGCGTGCGATCGGTGAAAGTCGATGGCGGCTACATGGTGCCGTACGTGGAGAAGATTCCGGGCACCGCCGTGACATTCGAGATGATCCCGGTGCCGGGCGGCGAGTTTTTGATGGGCAGCCCCGCGGGTGAGGCCGATCGGTCGGAGGATGAAGGCCCGCAGGTACGCGTGCAAGTGCCGCCGTTTTGGATGGCGAAGTGCGAGGTGACGTGGGGTGAGTATCGCGCGTTTATGGCGATGTATGACGCTTTCAAGAAGATGCAACGGGTTGCGGTGAACGCGCATGCGGATAATGCGGACGCCGATCTGCGATTGGTGCTTACACATGCCTGGAATGACAAGCTGGAAGCAGATTGGAACGTGGATGCGGTGACGTCGCCAACGCCATTGTATGATGCCTCCTTCACTTATGGCGTGGGCGAAGAACCAAATCAGCCGGCCGTAACGATCACCGCATACGCGGCACGGCAGTACACAAAATGGCTGAGCGGTGTGTTGGGTACCAATTATCGGCTACCCAACGAAGCGGAGTGGGAATACGCGGCACGCGCGGGTACGACAACGGCGTGGTCGTTTGGCGATGCAGCGAGCAAGGTGGAGGATTACGCGTGGGTCGATACGAACGGTGACAATCAAACGCACGCGGTCGCGACAAAGAAGCCCAATCCATGGGGACTGTACGACATGCACGGCAACGTGGCCGAGTGGACGCTCGATCAATATTTTCCAGATGCTTATGCGAAGCTTGCACCGGGTCCGGTGGACGCAACAGCGGCGGTTCGTTGGCCGACGAAGATTTTTCCGCGGGTGATTCGCGGCGGCAGTTGGCATGAACCGGCGGCGATGAGCCGAAGCGCGGCGCGGATGAAGTCAGAAGAGAAGGAGTGGAAACTTTCGGATCCGAACATTCCGCTGAGCCCGTGGTGGTTTACGGAGGAACCGGCAACTGCCGTGGGCCTGCGGATTATGCGACCGCTCAAACCGCTCACGGATGAAGAGAAGAAGCGGGTGTGGGAAGCGGATGTCGAGGATGTGCACCAGGACGTGAAGGACCGATTGCGTGAAGGTCGAGGCGCGATCGGCGTGGCCGACGAGAGCCTACCCGCAGCGGTGAAGGCAGCTGAGAAGATCAGCAAAGGCCAGTAGCAATCAGCGATTTTTTGCGGCTAGATCGTGGTGTTTTTGCAACTTGCGGCGGCAGGCGGCCGCGCTGCTGGCATCCGACGAAATGGCACATGATTCGCTCCACGGGAGTGGCAAACGAATCATGCATTATCTTTACGCCTCCAAGCCGACTGTGACCCGCCGCCTCGTGGCTACGTTCTCATCCGAGGCGCAGTTGCTGGCCTATGTGCGGTGGGCCACGCTTGAAAGCACTGGTCCGCGCGCGGGCAAGTACGAGCAGGGCAGTGCGCTGGCGGGTTACTCGAGTTGGGAAGCGGCCGAGGAGCAGCTCAACGGCGATGATCCGGCGAGGGTCGAACATAACCCAACTCCCAGCATGTTGTGATTCAGGATTCGCACGGAGGAGAGAACGATGAGCGCACCCCATCGCTGGTGGCAACGCGGCGTGATTTATCAGATCTATCCGCGCTCGTTTCAGGATTCAAATGGCGATGGTGTGGGCGACTTGCCGGGGATTCTCTCGCGGCTCGACTATGTGGAGTGGCTCGGTGTGGACGCGATTTGGCTGTCGCCGATATATCCGTCGCCGATGGCCGATTTTGGCTACGATATTTCTGATTACACGGGCATTGACCCGGTGTTCGGGACGTTGGCGGACTTCGATCGTTTGATCGACGAGGTGCACCGGCGCGGATTGAAGTTGGTGCTCGACTTTGTGCCGAATCACACGTCGGACCAACATGCGTGGTTTCGGGAATCGCGGTCGTCGCGTGATAACCCGAAACGGGACTGGTATATCTGGCGGAGCCCCGGGCCGCTCGGCGGGCCGCCGAACAATTGGTTGAGCAACTTTGGCGGCAGCGCGTGGCAACTCGATGAGCAGACCGGTCAGTACTACTACCATGCCTTCTTGAAGGAGCAGCCGGATCTCAACTGGCGGAATCCCGAAGTGCAGGAAGCGATGCTGAACGTGCTGCGGTTCTGGATGGACCGCGGGGTCGATGGGTTCCGGATCGACGTGATTTGGCACATCGTCAAAGACGATCAATTTCGCGATAACTTGCCCGATCCGAATTATCAACCGCACTGGGCGCCGCATCGGCAGTTGCTCGCGACGTACAATACGGATCGGCCAGAGGTGCACGACATCATCGCGCGGATGCGGTCGGTGTTGGAGGAGTACCCCGACCGAATGATGGTGGGTGAGATCTATCTGCCGGTAGAGCGACTGGTGACGTATTACGGCATGCATGGCAACGGCGTGCATTTGCCGTTCAATTTTCAATTGATCGAGTTGCCGTGGCATGCGAGGGCGATTGCCGATGCCGTAAATCGCTATGAAGCGGCGCTGCCATCGCATGGCTGGCCGAATTGGGTGTTGGGAAACCACGATAATCCGCGTCTGGCGAGTAGAATTGGAGCGGAAGCGGCGCGGCTGGCGGCGATGCTGCTGCTCACACTGCGTGGGACGCCGACATTGTATTACGGCGATGAGATCGGCATGCACAATGTGCCGATTCCGCCGGATCGGGTGCAAGATCCGTTTGAGAAAAATGTGCCGGGGTTAGGGCACGGCCGTGATCCCGCGCGGACGCCGATGCAGTGGTCGGCGGTTGAGCATGCGGGCTTTACCACAGGTTCGCCGTGGCTGCCGATTGCGGATGACATCGGGCAGCATAATGTAGAGGCGGAACGTGACCATGCGGATTCGATCTTAACGCTGTATCATCGGTTGATCGCGCTGCGGCGCAGCGAATTGGCACTTTCGATTGGTGGTTACACCGACGTGCCAGCATCGGGCGACCTATTCGTTTATCGCCGGCATTCGGAGCAAGGCGGGCGTTTCTTAATCGCGCTAAACTTTGGCGCTAGCACGGCAAGCTTTTCCTCATCGACTTTTTCGATACGCGGCAAGGTCGAATTGTCGACGCGACTCGATCGTGAGAATGAAAATATCGATGGCCGGATTGAACTGCGCGGCCAGGAAGGCATAATAGTGCGGTTGGAAGACGGCTAACAGAATCTCATCACGCGGATCTCTCCGACAAATTGGCCGTATGCTATTCTTTCGACGAAGCGTGGTCGAACGCGTACAATGATGGCGGAATAGCCAGCTTACTCGTGGGGATGTAGAAGCGTCGGTTGGTGGTGTAGCGAGGAGAAGTATGGCAGAAGAGAACGGAAGAGGGCGCGTGCGGATTGCGGTTGCTGAAGATGAACCGGATGTGCGCAACACGTTCGTGCGGCTGCTTGAATTGCTGGGGCATGAAGTTGTGTGTGCTGTTGGCAACGGCGAAGAATTGATCGATCAATGCGCACAGCTAGAAGTTGACATGGCGTTCGTCGATTTGGATATGCCGGTGGTCGACGGTTTGGCGGCGGCCGAAGCGATATCGGAAAAGGGGATTCCGGTAGTACTTGTGTCGGGGCATCCCGACGCGCGGCAGGTGGTGGTGGAAAATGAACCCGTGATCGCTCGGATCTGTAAACCCGCTGGCATAGACGAAGTGCAACGGGCGATTAAGAAGGCGACAGACGGCAAGATAGCGTCGCAAACGCCGAGTTAACTTTCAGTGCTGTTGCCGTTTTCTGTGGCGCGATGTTCGGCAGGCGCTTCACGCTTGGGCGCCAGGTTGTTGGCGGAGTTCACAAGGCCGACGTGCGAAAAGGCCTGTGGAAAATTGCCAATCATGCGGCCCAGGCCCACGTCAAATTCTTCGGCGAGGAGGCCGACGTCATTACGAATTGAAAGCAGCCGTTCGAACATGTCGGCGGCTTCATCTACGCGCCCTTGCAAGGCGAGATTGTCGACGAACCAGAAGGAGCAGGGCAGAAATGTGGCTTCGTCGAGTGGGACGCCGACAGTGTTGTTGAAGATTTCGCGGCGTTGGATGAAGCCATTCTTCATCAAGCCTTTTTCGATTGCGGCGATGGTTCCCTGGATGCGGGGGTCGTCGTTCGGCAGGAAGCCGACGAGCGGCAGCATAAGCAGGCTGGCATCGAGCAATTGCGAGCCGTAGGTTTGCACGAATGAACCAAGCTGTTGGTTGAAGCCGCGTGTGCAGACTTCGGCGTGAATGTCATCGCGGCAGCGTTTCCAGCGTTCCACGGGGCCGTCGTAGCCCCAGGTTTCGACTGACTTCACGGCGCGATCGAAGGCAACCCAGGCCATGACTTTCGAGTGGATGAAATGTTGACGCGGGCCGCGGATTTCCCAGATGCCTTCATCGGGCTTGCGCCACGCATCTTCGAGGAAGGCGAGCACGGCGGTTTCGACTTGCCAGGCGGTTTCGTCATCGGGCAGGCCTTTGCGGCGTGAGAGGTGGAACACATCGATCAGTTCGCCGTATACGTCGAGCTGCAGCTGATTCCAGGCACCATTGCCAATTCGCACAGGTTTGGAGTTTTCATAGCCGTCGAGCCAATCGAGTTCCAGCTCAGTGAGTCGGCGGCGGCCGAAGATGCTATACATGATTTGCATTTCAGCGGGATGGCCGGCGACGGCGCGCAGCAGCCAGTCGCGAAAGGCAAGTGCTTCTTGTGTGTAGCCGTTGTTGAGGAGCGAGTAGAGCGTGAAGGTGGCGTCGCGGACCCAACAGTAACGGTAGTCCCAATTGCGGATGCCGCCGAGTTTTTCGGGGAGCGAGGTGGTGGGGGCGGCGACGATACCGCCGGCAGGGGCGAACGTGAGTGCTTTGAGCGTGATCAGCGAGCGCATCACGGCATCGCGCCACGGTCCTTCATAATTGCACTGGGTAGACCATTCGTGCCACCAGGATTCGGCGAACGCGATTGCCTCCTGCGGATTGATGCGCGGCGGCGGCGATTCGTGAGACGCGTACCAGGTGAGAACGAACGGAATGTGGTCGCCGGCGGCAACTTCAAAACTGGCGACCGTGGTGAGGTGTTCGCCGCGCAGTTCGATGGGCGTTTCGAGGACGAGCGCGTCGGGGCCGGCGATGGCGTGGATGCCGCCATCGACGGAGCGCACCCAGGGAACGATGGAGCCGTAGTCGAAGCGAATAATGAGTTCCATCTGCATGCGGACGTTGCCGCGGCGGCCGATGACCATGCGAATGAGATCGGGCTCGCGGCCGCGAGGCGGCATGCAGTCAACGATTGTGACCGCTCCACTTGGCGTTTCGAAGTCGGTCTCGAGGATGAGCGTGTCGTCGCGATACCGGCGTTGTACCGAGACGGGTTCTTCGGCCGGGGCCAACAGCCAGCGGCCGTTCTTGGGGCTGCCGAGCAAGGCGGCGAAGCAGGCCTCGGAATCGAACCAGGGGAAGCAGAGCCAGTCGATCGAGCCGTCCTTACCGACAAGGGCGGCGGTTTGGCAGTCGCCGATGAGAGCGTAATCTTCGATGCGGAGAGCCATGATTGGTGAATGTGAATCGGGAGCCGAGCCTCGTGCACGAATGCTGGACGATCGCAATCTAAATTTGGTGCGTTGCTTGGAGATAGAGTAGCGGGAGCAAGAAAATCCAAACGACGTCGACGAAATGCCAGTACAGACCGGCGACGTCGACCGGTGTGTAGTACTCGGTTGAGAATCGCCCGCGGAGCGCCATGCCGGCGAGTAGCAGCATGAGGGCGATGCCAATTGTGAGATGAACTGCGTGGATGAGCGTCATCACCCAGTACAGGATCAGGAATAGTTCGACGTTGCCGGGCCGTAGATCTGCGTTGTCATTCGCGGCAGCTGTCCATTCAAGAGGATCGAATCGCCAGCCGGGGATGAGATTCTCGCGGTAATCGATGTAGTACTCATAGCCTTTGAGCACCAAGAAGAGTGTACCCAGTGCTCCGGTGAGCAGCAGGCAATTAGCGATTTTGCGAGCATTGCCAAGACGGGCATAGTGGACTGCGAGGACCATAGTGAAGCTACTAGCCAGCAGTACGAGCGTGTTGATTGTGCCGATCTGCCAATTGAGCCGAGAGCTTGCCAGTTCGAAAGCGGCCGGGTACAGGTAGCGATAGACGCCGAACGCGACGAATAGCGCGCCGAAGAACATGACTTCGGTAGCGAGGAAGAGCCACATGCCGAGGCGGGCAGTATCGGTTTGGTGCGCGAAGTCGCGGAATTGTTCTTGCAGCGGTTGCCGCACGATGATCGTATGTTTGAATACATCGCGGAGGTCGGCGGTCAGGAAGCTGTCTTCACGGCTCATTTTGGGCCTTTCCCGTGGAATACTCGTAAGGTCCGCGATAGACAATCGGCGTTTCGTCGAAGTTATCGCGGGGCGGCGGCGACGGTGTTTGCCATTCCAGGCCAGTCGCCCCCCAAGGATTCGGCCCAGCGGGTTTGCCATGGCGCAGTGCGTAGGGGAAGTAAAACAGCGGCAGGATGTAGCCGAAGCCGAGGATCGACGAGCCGGCGGTCGATAGCACGTTCCACGCTTGGAACTCGGGCGCGTAGGTATGATAACGCCGCGGCATGCCGTTGTAGCCGAGCACAAATTGGGGAAGGAACGTCAGAAAGAAGCCGACGCAGATAATGATGGCGGTGTTGCGGGCCCACCATTCGGAGTACATGCGACCAGTAATTTTTGGCCACCAGAAGTGGAGGCCGCCCATGTACGCGGTGACCATTCCGCCGACCATAATGAAATGGAAGTGGGCGATGATGAAATAGGTGTCGTGCACGTGCATATCGACACCGAGGCACGCCAGGAACAGGCCTGCCATGCCCCCGAAGGTGAAGAGCACGACGAAGCCGAGGCAGAAGAGCATGGGCGCTTCGAACGTAATCGAACCTTTGTAGAGCGTGGCGGTCCAGTTGAAGACCTTGATGGCAGACGGGATGGCGACGAGGAAGCTAAGGGCAGAGAAGATGAGCGCGGCATGGGCGGAAATGCCGGCGACGAACATGTGGTGGGCCCACACGAAGAAGCCGATCCAGGCAATGCCGAAGCTGGCGTACGCAACGAAGCGGTAGCCGAAGATTTCTTTGCGGGCGAAGCAGGGGATCACTTCGCTTACGATGCCCATGCCGGGGAGGATCATGATGTAGACGGCCGGGTGCGAGTAGAACCAAAACAGGTGTTGGAATAGTAACGGGTCGCCGCCGAGGGCTGGGTCATAAATACCGACTTGGAACAGGCGTTCCACGATCACGAGGATCAGGGCGATGGCGACCACCGGCACGGCGAGCAGGAAGATGAAGCTGGTGGCGTAGAGAGTCCACACAAACAGCGGCAGGCGAAACCAACGCAGGCCGGGGGCGCGGAGCCAGTGGATTGTGGCGATGAAGTTAATGCCGGTCATCATCGAGGAGAAGCCGGAAATGACGACACCGATCATCGTGGGAATCACGTTGTAGTGGCTGGAACGCGAGCTGTAGGGCGTGTAGAACGTCCAGCCGGTATCGACGCCGCCGGCGATGATCGCGACGAGCACCCACCCCGCGGCCAACATGTACACATACCAACTCAGAAGGTTCAGGCGCGGAAAGGCGAGGTCTTTGGCGCCGATCATGAGCGGCAGGCAGAAGTTGCCGAGCACTGTGGGCACCACAGGCACGAGAAAGAAGAACACCATGATGATGCCGTGGGCGGTGAAGCTCTTGTTGTATGTGTCTGCGGAGACGAGGGCGCCGTTAGGGGTCATGAGGTTGAGCCGGACGATCGCCATGAAGAAGGCCCCGAGGAAGAACATGGCCGTGACGGGGAAGAGGTAGAGGATGGCGATTCGCTTGTGATCTTTCGTAAGCAGCCAAGAGGCGAAGCCCCGCGAGGCATTGAGGTACGAGCGCACCGGCTCGGGAGGTTGCGGCAGGGGTGCTGGCCGGGGGATTTCGAGGGTGGTGCTCATCGATCGGCGGGCTCAGGTGTAATCGGGGGCGTTTCGGCGGGCGGCGGGAAGTTCTCGACGCGCGGCGGCGTGTCGCCGTGGTTGAGCGAGCGGATGAACTCGATGACGGCCACGATTTCTTCTTCACCAATTTGGCCGGCGAACGCCGGCATGATGTCGTTGTAGCCGGCAACGATTTGGTCGCTGGGTCGCAGGATCGAGTTGCGGATGTAATCGTCGTTGGCCGCGGTCGTTGTGCCGTCGCGGAGCGCGACCATTGTGCCATAGAGATTTTCGAGCGACGGGGCGCGTGCGTTGCCGCCGCGGCTGTGGCAACTCAGGCAGCGGTACTTGAGGAAGACTTGCCGGCCGCGGAGGGCGAGCGAGCCCTCGGCGCCTTGCGTGAGCCAGGTTTGATATTCGCTCGGCTCCATGGCGACGACTTGCCCGACCATTTCTGAGTGATCGGTGCCGCAGTATTGCGAACAGAACAGATGGAACCTGCCGGGCTGCGTGGCTTGAAACCAGACGGACGTGTACCGCTGAGGCAGTACGTCCATATGCACGCGGAAGGCGGGCACGAAGAAGCTGTGGATGACGTCTTCGGACACGAGCAACAGTTTCACCGGCTGACCGACGGGCACGTGCAGCGAATTGATTTCGCGCTGGCCTTGGGGATGTTGGAATTTCCACATCCATTGTTTGCCGACGCCGTAGATGGGCATGGCGTCGTCGGGCGGAATATACGCGGTGAGGTAGACTTCGGCGCCCCAGGCGAAGATGACGACGAAGACGGCGAGCGGCGCGACGGTCCAGGCGAGTTCGAGTGAGCGCGGTTGCGGACTCGGCGGTGGGCTGCCGGTCTCGCCGGGGCGTCGTCGATACCTTATTGAGAAGAAGATCATCAATACGGCGACGAGCATGCCGACTGCGCCGCAAACCGTGACCAGAAAGAAGAATAGCTGGTCCACACGTTCGGCGGTCGTGGAGGCGGGACTCGTCCAGATTGAAATATCAGCGATCATGGATGCAGCGGGGCGAAGTCGTTGCGCGCGTGTGTGTCTTCATCTCGTGGCGGTTGCAGGGCATATTGGGTTTCGGCAGAGCGTGTGCGTGAGCCGGATTTGCGGAGGAACAGTATGAAGCCGCCAATGGAGACCATCGTGAGAACCCCGGCGAAGCGGACGAGATTCATGATGCTCGGTGAGTATTTGCCGAGCAGGGCGTCGTAGTGGAAGCAGTACAGGAGCACCTGGTCGACCGGCGAACCGATGCGATTGTGCGATGCTTCGACGAGCGCCAGGCGCAGGTCGCGGCCGGGGAAGTTCACATCGTACAAGTAGCGTGAGACTTTGCCCTGGGGTGTGAGGATCATGATTCCGGCAGCATGGATGTATTGGTTTTGGGCTTCGTCGAAGCGGTAGCGGAAGCCGACGGAGTCAGTAAGTTGATTGATCGCCGCGGGTTCGCCCGTGAGAAAATGCCAGCCGTCGGCGGCGCCAGGGCGGCCGTAGCGCGTTAGGTAGCTGTCTTTCTTGGCGGCGGCTAGATGCCAATCTTCGCGAGGGTCGAAGCTCACGGTCACGACGTTGAAATCTTTGCCAGCGTCGAAGTTCATCTCCAGCATGCCTTGCACGAGACCGTTGAGGACCAGATTGCAGAGCCGCGGGCATTGATAGTAGGCGAGGACGAGGATTACCGGTTTCTTGCCGAAAAATTGGCCCAGGCGCACGGGTTGGCCGCGTTCGTTGGTGAAGACAAGGTCCACGGGGACTTGGGCATTGAGGCGCTGGTCGAAGGTGACACCCTGCAGTGCGGCCGGCAGATCGGCGTATGCGTGCTTCGCAGTGATGCTGCTGGCCAGTAGCGCGAGCCCGGCAAATGCTTGGCGATAGGCAAGTGTCGTGAAGTAACCATTCATCGCGATTGCCCTAACCAGGAGGGAGCTGCGGAATAGAGCCGGCCGGAGTTCGATTCGCCGTCGTCGAGCAGGCCGTACATGGGCGGCGTCTTCGAGTTGGCCGGCTGCTCGCGCACGGGGAGGTTTTTGGTGACCAGCTTGATCGCTTGATCGATGGGAATGTGGACGTACTGCGGATCGTTGGTTCGGCCGTAGCTGTGCAGGGCCGTTTCGAAGGCGCGCTGGCGGACGAAGACATCGCTGCTGGTGATTCCTTCAGCGCGGTCGATGGGTTCGAGGCGTGGTTCAGCGGGTAGATTGTCGGAGGGAACGCTGTACTGCGGAGCGACATTGGCGAGAGCGGCAGCAGTTCGGCGCCAGTGAAGCAGCACGCCGCCGACGACGGCTGCCAGGCTGAAGATGATCGCGAAGGCCAGGAGCGCTTTCACGACGCCGCCGAACGAGGCGTCGGTGGAATCGAATTGTACTTTTGGGTGGACAAAGGATTCGAGCCTTGGCGGGTCATTGAGGGGCTCGGGCGGCGGCAGGTGCATGTTAGGCATGATTTGCAGCCTCCGTGCGAGCCAGTTCTGCGTTGTCGAGCGCGTGCAAGCGGCGGGCTTGCGTGTAGTTGAGGTCGCAGTGCGGCAGTAGTGGCCGACGCGTAAGGAGCCACAACAATGAGGCGAACCAGATGCCGCCGATTGCCAATAGAGGTAGCGGGTCGAGCCAATGGCGCGAAAGCTCCCACTGCCCGTAAACAGGCATGACCTGGTAGTACTGCACAAGGACGTGGGAAACGAGAATGATCGTTGCCAGGCGGCGCAACCAGAGACGGTTTTCCTTAATGCTGCGCCATTGCAACAGGAAGAACGGAATCACGAAGTGGCCCAAGCCTGCGACGCAAAATAAGGTGGGCCAATAGCCTTGCGAACGCGCCGTATACCAGAGGTTGCCGCGGGGCAGGTCGGCGATCCAGATCAGCATGAAATCAAACCACGACAGGTACGCCCAGAGAACAGCGAGAGTGAACAGCAGGCTACTCAGGTCGTTGAGCACTTTGTCGGACAGCAACTCGGCGAATTGCGGGCGATCGATGACACAGCAGAACAAGATGACGGCAAGGGCGTATGCCGAGATGAGTTGCCCGGAAAAAACCAACGGACCGAGCATCGTCGACGTAAAACCGGGTTGCAGCGACATGACCCAGTCGATCGTGGCGAAGTGCAGTGTTACGCCAAAAAGTACGAGTCCCAAGCCGCTAACTTTGTATGGCCGCCAGACGGCTAGGGCGTCGTTCGTGTTGTCGAGTTGCCGGGAGAAGTGATTCATCATTGCCGCGAGGACGAGCCAAACGGCAAAGTAGACACCTGCCCTCAAATAGAAAAAGCGAAGTCCGAGGTACCAGGCTTGGTAAGACTCGCCGGGTGCGGGGTTAGCTGCTTCAGGTTGGGCCCACAAAAAAATGTGTGGCAAGCCCAAGACCAGTGGAATCGCCAGCAGTGCCATAAGCGGCAGTGTCTTCAGTTGCGCTTCGACGAGGCGGCGCGTGAGCAGTGTCCAGGCGCCGCCCGTGAGGTGCTGGATCATGGCCAATGCGAGGCTTCCCAGCGAAAGGCCCAGAAAGAATAGCCAGGCGACGTAGTAAGCGCGGAAGAACTGTTCGATATCGAAAAGTGCGGCCGGCACGCAGAGGATCGCCGCGATGATGCCGACGGAAAGCGACCCACGAAGCGGCCGGGCGATGGCTTCACGCTCAAGATGCAGGGCGTCGCTCATGGTATCGGCCCCCCGGTTTCGGCGGATGGCGGCGCGGCGTCGGCAGCGTTTTGTTGAGCGGCGGCGAGCGCTGCGCGCATGTCATCAGTAAGCTCGTCGGCCGGGAAATGTTGGCTTAGTTGAAGTGCGCGGACGTACGCCACGATCGCCCAGCGGTCCTCGGGCGGAAGTTCGGCACCATACGCTGGCATGGAGCCATACCCCTCGGTGATGACTGCGAAGATTCGGCCCGCTGGCGCAGTACGCAGGCGATCGATGTGGAACGAAGGCGGAGCCGTGTAACCGCGTTCTACGATTTTGCCGCGGCCGGTGCCCAACGAATCATGGCAGACGGCACAGTAAATTGTGAAGCGATCGTGGCCGTAGCGAACGGTTGCTTCGTCGACCGCGATAGGAAACGTGGTGGTGAAGGCGGTGTTTTCGGCGAAACGCGGCTTGGCCGGCGGGGCGCCGGGGGTTGGCGGCTGCGCATCGGGCGGCGGAATATTGGCTGCTGGCGCGGTTCGGCCGGTGACGAACTCGATATCGCCGCGCCAGTGGCCTCGCGGAACAGTGCCAGGGACCGGCGGACGGGCCGAGCGGCCGTCGGGAAAAAAGTTGCAGGGCTCAAGCGGTTTGAAGCTCGGTTGGTCGGCCATCTTCTGTTGGCAACCAGCCAGCATGCACAAGACGCAATACGTCACCACAACCGCGGAGCTGGCGGCTTGGGCTGCAGTTCGATCTGTGCATTGGTGAAACATGAGAAATAGTGGCGCTGACTACGCGTGACCGAGGGCGACCTCCACGCGCGGCTCGTCGGTGTTCGCATCGGCGCCTTCTTCGGGCTCTTCTTCGGCTTCCGGTGCGACTGGCACTACGATCACATTGCCCGTTGGATTCAGGCTGGCGAGGAAGCGGCTCGTTTCGTCCATGTCGAACTGTGGATCCTCAGCTTCGATGCAGAGGAAAAAGCGATCCTGGCTGGCACGTACGAACTCAGGCACGTTGAAGACTGAATGATTCGGGTGTGGCAGGGCGTTGAGGATGATCATGCTGAGGAAGGCAGCGAGGGCGGCTACGAGGATCGTCATCTCGAACGCGACGGTGACATACGCTGGCCAACTGTGGTACGGGCGGCCGCCGACGTTGAGTGGATAGTCGACGGCCATGGCGTAATACTGAATGAAGTAGCCGACGCCCGCGCCGACGATCCCACCGATCAACACGACTGAAGGGATGCGGCTGCGTCGCATACCGAGTTCCGCGGCCAGGCCTTCGACGGGGTAGGGGGAATAGGCATCCATTTCGCGATAGCCGGCTTCACGCGCACGGCGGGTCGCCTCGAGCACCGCTTGCGGCGTGGTGAACGCGACCATCAGGCCATGGACTTTGAGTGTGGGAATCATCTTCCGACTTCCGCGCCATGCGCGCCGGGCAATTGGGCTTTCATTTCGGCGATCGACATGACCGGCAGAAAGCGAACGAACAACAGGAACGGGACCAAGAAGAACCCGATCGAGCCGAAGTATGTGAGGAGATCCCACAGCGTTGGTTTGAAGAAGCCATACGACGACGGCAGGAAATCTTCGCTGAGGCTGCTCGTAATAATCATGTACCGCTCGAACCACATGCCGACGAGCACGATGAGCGAGACCGCGAGTAGGGCGACCTGGCTGCGGCGAATCGCGCGGAACCACAGCACTTGCGGTGCAATCGTGTTGCAGGTGAAAAGCAGCCACACGAACCAGGCATATTTGTCGAAGTTGGTCAGGCGGTACCAGTAGAGATGCACGTCAAACGGGTCGCCGCCGTAATAGGTCACCGTTTGTTCGGCGAGATAGCCGTACGAAGTGATGAGGCTGGTCGCGAGCAGCAGCCTGCCCATCACGTCGAGATGATCGTCGGTGATGAAATCTTCGAGTCCGTATGCCCGGCGGATGATGACGCAGAGGACGATTACCATCGCGAACCCGGAGAAGATCGCCCCGGCGACAAAGTACGGCGGAAAGACCGTTTCGTGCCAACCGGGAATGAGAGCCATGGCGAAGTCGGCGCTAACGACCGAGTGCACGGATACAACGAGCGGCGTGGCGAGACCGGCCAGGAGTTTGTAGGTCACTTCGTAGCGGTACCAATGCCGGGCGGAATTGCGCCAGCCCATGGCGAAGATGCCATAGATTGCACGGCGCAACGGCGTCGTTGAGCGATCGCGGAACGTGGCGAGGTCGGGGATCATGCCCATGTACCAGAACAAGAGCGACACAGAAAAGTAGGTGCTCACGGCGAACACGTCCCACACGAGGGCGCTGCGGAACTGCGGCCAGATGCTCATCGTGTTGGGGTAGGGCAGCAGCCAGTAGAAGAACCAGGGGCGACCGAGATGGATCAGCGGGAAGATGCCGGCGGTCATGACGGCGAAGATTGTCATGGCCTCGGCGAGGCGATTGATCGACGTGCGCCATGGTTGATGCATCAGCAGCAGGAACGCGGAGATGAGCGTGCCGGCGTGGCCGATACCGATCCACCAGACGAAGCACGTGATGGCAAAGCCCCACGCGACCGGAATGTTGATTCCCCAAATGCCGACGCCCGTGATCAGGATAAAGATGACAACGCCAGCGAAGACAGTCATCAACGTGCCGCTAAAGAGGAATAGCGCAATCCACACGGGACTGGGAGGGCCTAGTACCACGTTCGTGACGCGCGTGGTGACCGTAGCAAAGTCATGGTGCGTGGGTACGTAACGCGGCGCGAGCCCGAGCTTGCGGAGCTCTTCCTGTGCCGGCTGCGTGCCTGCGATGGTGGCCATGGCTTATCCGTGCTGAAGTTCGGGGTTGGGGTTTCGCACGTCGGCGAGGTAGGTCGTCCGCGGGTAGGTGTTCAGCTCGGCCAGCAATCCGTAGTTGAGCGGCGATTCTCTAAGTTGCCTGGCGCCGCTGTGAGCATCGTTTAAATCGCCGAACACGATGGCTTGAGTCGGGCACACGGCTTGGCAGGCGGTCAGGACTTCACCGTCGCGGATGGGCCGTTGGGCGGCTTCGGCGTTTATTTCGGCGTGGCGAATGCGCTGCACGCAGTATGTGCACTTTTCCATCACACCGCGGCTGCGCACGGTGACATCGGGGTTGTACTGCAGGCGCAGCGGAACAGTGTCAAAATCGGCGTACGCCAGGAAATTGAACCGTCGCACTTTGTAGGGGCAGTTGTTCGAGCAGAACCGCGTGCCCACGCAGCGGTTATAGACCATGTCGTTGAGGCCTTCGGCGCTGTGCACGGTCGCCGCCACGGGGCACACGTACTCGCAAGGGGCGTGTTCGCAGTGCATGCAGAGCACGGGCTGAAAGTGGAATTCATCGGGTGAGTCGACTGGACCGTGCAAATAGCGGTCGATTCGCAACCAATGCATTTCGCGGCCGCGCGATACCTGGTCTTTTCCAACGACTGGAATGTTGTTCTCGGCCTGGCAGGCGACGACGCAGGCGTTGCAGCCGATGCAGGCCGTCGTATCGATTGACATGCCCCACTTGCGTCGCGGCGGATCGTAGTCGAACGGCTCGTATTGTGATTCGGGAAGCGACAGCCGCTTGCGCTCGCGAGAGACGATTGCCTCAGCTGGTTCGGGTTGGCCCTCGACGAGGGCATGTGGATCCCCGCGGAACTCGCTCAGCGTACCGGTGCGGATGGCACGGCTCTCTCCCATGAGTTGATGAGCTTGGGTGCATGCCAAGGGATATGTTCGGTCGGTGGTCGAAATCTGTAGCCCTCGGGCGGACCAAGGTCGATCAACGGTGCGCAACATGTTGGCGTTGAAACCCAGGGAGCGTTGCCATTCTCCGTTCGCGCGGGCGGTATACTCTTGGCCATAACCTACATGGAGCGTGACGACGTTGTCAGCGTGGCCTGGCATTAGCCACACGGGAGTTTGCAATTCGCGGTCGTTGAGCCGCAGCGTGACGATGGGGACTTCGTAGCCGCCGTGTTCGCCGCCATGCAAATACGATTCGTATCGAAGGCCCAGCGCGGCGGCGGTGCGCGGACTCATTAGCGCGGCGTTATCCCAAGTGAGTTTGCTAATGGGCTTGGGGAGTTCCTGGAGCCAGCCGTTGTTGACGTATCGGCCGTCGTAAATTGAAGGGTCGGCGTCGAATGCGATTTCAAAAGGAGCGGCGTCATCCTGGGCTGGTGCGGCCGGGGCATCCAACTGGAATTCGCTGGCCCAGCTTTCGCGAAGCTGCGGGGTAGTTTGCGGAAATGCAGTACTGGGAATGACGCCATCGTGCAAAGCGGACTGCCAATACTCGTCAAAGCTCCTGCCGCCGGAGTTCGACGCGCGGTGCTGTTCGCGCCAATGCGATTGGACAAGCGCGCGGCCGTCGACAACTGGCGCGTTGGTGAGAATTGCCAGGACTTCGTGGACGGATCGCCCTTGATACAGCGGTGCGATGAGCGGTTGAGCGATTGAAGCGGTGCCGTCGAACGCGCGGGCATCGCTCCAAGCTTCGAGGTAATGTGTCTCCGGCAAGTGCCATTTGCAGAGCCGCGACGTTGCGTTCTCATAGAGCCCCAAATGAAAGCTGTGCGGTACCTTTGCAAGCAGCTGTGCGAAGTCCAGTTCGACTGGCGCGGTATAAGCCGGGTTGCTGCCGAGGATCACTAATGTGTCGACCGCGCCGCGGCGGAGGTCAGCTGCCAATTCCCGGAGTGAGGCGATAGGGTCGATGACGGGTGTGGCCAGCGGCTGCGTGTAGCGAATTGTGTTGCCGACGTTGCCGAGTTTGGCGTTGATTGCATGTACGAGCAGGTGAACCGGTTCCGGTTGACGGTAGCCGGTGAGGACGATGCACTTGCCTGCGTTGGCGATGAGGTCGCGGGCGACGGCCTCCACCCATGCTTGATGATTGCCGGCAGTTGTTGGCGGGGCACCCTCAACGCCCATCGCGGCGGCAAGGGCGGCTGCCAGAGGAGCTACTTCCGATGGTCGAATGGCGAGACGATGGTCGGCTTTTGCACCGGTGGATGTAACGGCCGTTTCCACCACGTAAAGGCGATTCATTTCGGCAGTCGCTGGACTGGTGGCGGTTCGGACGAGGCGCCCAGCGATGAAATCGCGCGCGTGCCGCAGGTGACCACGGCCGGTGGTGAGAAAGTCGGCATCGAGCGAGAGCACGACGCGGGCGCTGCTGAAGTCGTATTGCGTTTCAACGAACTCGCCGAATGCGAGTTGCGAGGCGCGGTCGGCACTGGCTCGATTGATCGGCTCCCACTGGTGCCATTTCGCTTCGGGAAACTGACGCAAGAGTTCGGCGATTTGGGCCGCAAGCGTCGGAGACACGATTGATTCGGCGAGCAGCCGCAAACCGGAGCCATTCTTTGCCCGCTGTTCTGCGAGCGCACTCTGCATTGCAGTTTCTGCATCGCGCCAGGTGCGCACCTGGTCCCCTGTGACGACGGTTTGCGATCGTGCGGGATCGTAGAGCGTGAGTACAGAGGCTTGATGGAAGACACTGGTTGCGCCCAGGCTTGCCGGGTGATTCGGATTGCCTTCGATCTTTGTGGGTCGGCCTTCGTGGCTTTCGACGAGCAGGCCGACAGCGTCGCCGCCGTGGACCATCGTGGTCGCGTAGAACAGCGGTCGACCGGGTATTACCTGCTCGGGCGCTCGCGCGTACGAGGCGATAGTTCCTTGCGGCGCTGGTTTCACCGAGCAGCCGCTGATCCCAGCCAGCCCCAGCGAAGCGCCCATTAACGCCAGGAATTTGCGGCGGCTGAGGGAGTCGGGCCACACGTCGGCGAGCGCCGGGAATTCTTGTCGGGCGACTTCCTGAAACTCTGGCGATTCGCAAAGTTGCTCCAGGCACTGCCAATAGCCCTTGTGGCCTTCGAGAGCGCGAAACTGCTCGCGAATCGCTGCGTATCGGTCGTCTGTATGCGCTGGGCGATTCATCGGTGGCACACGCTGCAACTGGTAAGGTCATGGGGTGAGCGAATCTTGTATTCTTTGACGAGTTCGTCCCCCACTTCCTGTTGGTTTGCTGGCGGGACGTACGTCATGTCGAAGATTTTGTCGCGCGGGCGAACGGCTTGGGCGGGATTGCGGTGACAATCGAGGCACCAATCCATGAGTAAGGAGGGCTCCTGATATGTGAAGGGCATGCGGTTCACGGGGCCGTGGCAGGTGGAGCACCCGACACCTTTCTGCACGTGGATGTTGTGGGCGAAGTACACGAATCCCGGCGTGTTGTAGACCCGCTTCCAGGTGATGGAGCGATCGCTGCTATAGCTTGCCCGGACCGGCGCGAGCATCGAACTGCCAACCCAGATTTGCGAATGACACTTCATGCAGATGCTCGTTGGCGGGATGCCGGCGACGGCGGATTGCTCAACGGTGGTGTGGCAATAGCGGCAGTCGATGCCCAATATTCCAGCGTGGTGTTCGTGGCTAAATGGAATGGGTTGCACGGGCGCAACGCCGGCGCCGGTGCCGTACGATGAACTGACGTAAACAATGCCTGCCCATGTTGCCATTGACAGCAGGAGCAGCGATCCCAGGATGCTTCCTTTCGAGCCAACATTGGTCCAGCGTCGAAATGGTTGAGGCATGGCGGGCCAAGACAGCGGATTGCAAGGCGGGATTAAGGCGTGATGTAATGGTGCTGATATCGAAATCTAAAGTTTGTATTGAGTTACCGGTGTTCGAGAGAACTGGAGTGTTCAGCGAGTTCCAACTTCTACCTGTTGCTATTCAATAAATCCCCGACCGCGGCGGCGCTGGTGGTGCGACGTACGGTACACCGGCTTCGGACCCGTAGTCGGGGAACACGGACCGGGGCGTGAAGTAGCCGTTTGGAGCAAGCCAAATCGCCGTCACAATCGAGAGCGCGGTGCCCGATAACAGTACGCCGGCCATCGCCAGCCGCAGACTCGAGTCGCGGCGTGTGGCATAGGCGGCTAGCCCCATGACACCGGCGGTCAAAGCGCAAACGCAGATTAGCACCGCAATGATCGGCACGCTGAAGAGTAACAGACCGATCGCGCCCAGGATCACTGACGCTAGGCCGAGCCCGATGGGCGGCAACTCAATTGGTCGGTAATGCATCATTCTTTGGCCGGGCTGTACGGTGTGTTTTCAGTCGCGATCGACGAGGGACGCTCAATTAATTGACTGAGATTGCCGGTTATTAATGACCCGGAATGAAGGGGAATGTTGCTCGGGTGAGGTAGTCACTGAAAGTTAGCGCGAGCAGCACGACCCCGAACCAGAACAAGGCCACAATTACAACCAGCCACGTGATTCGCGGACTTTCCAGCAAGTGCATAAAGAACAATCCGACTAATGCGGCTTTACAGGCGGCGATCGATAGTCCGATCGTTAGATGCCAGGCGGCCGTGAAATTGCCGAATGAAAGCCCCACGCTAAGCAGAGTAAGAACGACCAAAGCCGCTAGCACCAACGTGTACGTGCCGATAGATGTGGTCCGTGCATAATTCATTGGCTCAGACCTTTCAGTGGAAGGTTGGTAGATCAGCAGCGAGCCGTGCGTTGGTGATCGAGCTGTCGCTTCACGGACCGCGGCGGCGTCAATGCAAAAGGGGTGCCGCGGCGAGCCTGCTGCCCGCAGGCTGGGCAGCGTTGAATTCTTCGAAAGCTCCGCTCGGTGGGCTGGTTACGGCGTAGCCAAATTTGCTACGTGTGGCTGAGCCCACGGCGTCCACCTTGGATACGACTGAGGCAGCTGGAGAACAGCCGAGCGAGGGCGAGCCACCGAAGGTGCAACACTCACGCCCGCCGTCGCCGAGACGTTGCGGACGATTTGCGCGGGTGGCCTTTTCGTGTGGATGTTTTACGTTCTGCCGTCATGCGCGCCACGCTCTGCTGAAGGGCGTCCATAAGGTTGATTACTTCAGGTTCTTCCTCCTCCGGCGGTTCCAACGGCAGTCCCTTCTCCTTGGCTTCGATTGCGTGTTGAACTTTCTGTCGATAGCGATCCTTGTACGCAGTGAGGTCGAAGTGTTTATCCTGCCACTTCGTTACTAAATCCTCGGCTAATCGTTGCTTGCGAGGAGTGGTGCGGGCCCGCGTGAACTCCGCTTTGACCTCCTCGGGTTCGCGTATTTCGGCGGCATAGTTCAGCATTGCCATGACCAAGAGACCATTCATCGGACGGACGATCGCGAGTTGTTCGCGGCCGGAGAACACAACCTGTCCGACGGCCCACCGGTTATTTTTCGACATGGCCGCCTCGAGCAGCGCGTAGGGTTCACTGTCATCGGGCTTCGAGGGCATCAAATAGTACATGCGGCCGTCGAAATAGATCGGGTCGACTGCCTCCGGCGGCACGAAGGCATCGATGGTGAGTGCTTTTTCCTGGTCCGATCGCAACGTGTCGAGTTCCTCTTTTGCAAACTCGATATATCGACCTTTGGCGTACTCATACCCTTCGACGATTTCCTCGTTGTTCACCTCACCATGTTTCGGGCAGATTTTCGCATAGTGAATTCTCTCGTGATCCGGTTCATGAAGCAGATGAAAGTGAACTTCGGCGTGTTCCTTGTTCGCAGCGTTGACAGCCTGAACTTCAAACGAAACGAGCCCGAAGCGAAGCTGACCCCGCCAACTTGCCCGGAATTTGGCGCGGGTCTTACGTGCGCGTTTTGTTCGCCCGGTGGCCACGCTGGATACTCCTTGAACCGCACCGTCAGAAGGGGTTGGGATGCAGCAGATGCTGTCGATTAGGGCGCTGCAGTAGGTTAACGCTGTCGATCACCACGGTCACCCTGACCTGCCGGGACGTTTCGTTTGGCCTTCTTCTTTCGATCCTGCGACAGGGACCGCCCGACGTCATCGCTTTCTTTAAACTGACCGCTTTCGTCGCGACGCACGAATCGTTTGTCGCGTCCGGTGTCGATTAATTCGCGTTTTGAACTCTTACGTTTTCGAGACGCTTTCTTCTTCTTGGCGACCTTTTTCTTAGTAGCTTTTTTCTTTACGCTCTTTTTCGCCGTTTTCTTTTTTTTGGCCATGGTTCATTCCATTAGTGAAGCGTGGTGATCGAACGCAACTCGGTGTGATACGACAGAAGCAACTTACGTTCCAAATCGACGTAGCGGTATCGTGTCGTCGCTCGAGTATTGGGATAGCTCACCGTGGGTAACCAGCCGGTAGGTATGTTATTTGCCCCAATTCAAACCCACGTGTTGTGATTTGCGAGGGTTGGAGCATCACCAATTACTGCTGAGGGCCCTGTAATGCTTAATTCCGAAAACCGAAAAGACAAAAAGCGTTTCGAAAAGCTCAAGGAGACACAAGTGAAGCGCGGCCGTGACGAGGAGAAGGCGACGGAAGTAGCCGCAGGTGAAGTAAAAGAGATGCGTCGTCGCGAGGGGCGTTCGAAGGACGCTGGCAAGTAATGTGGCGGCAGCTCGCCGGCCGTTTCGACAAAGATTGTTACGGCGAATGCGAGCTCGCGCTCGATTCGATCGACCAGCAAATTGTCCCAAGCCTAGCAAATCATGGCCGATCGAGCCGCCGCAGAGTTTGATGTCGCTATCGTCGGCGGTGGGCCCGCCGGGCTGAGTGCGGCCCTGCTGCTTGGCCGTTGCCGCCGGCGCGTGGTGCTATTCGACCACGGGCAATACCGGAACTACGCCGCCAGCGCCGTTCATGGCTATTTGGGCCTCGATGGTATTCACCCGACCGACCTTCGTGACCGCGGCCGCAAGGAAGCGACTGCTTATGGTGTTCGCATAGAAACCTGCGAGGTTGCTTCGGCCGAATGCTGCTCGGACGGGAGCCAATGGCCCACGGCGTTCAAGCTCGAGACGAAGGAGGCAAGCTACCAAGCACGCGCCGTGATTCTGGCAACTGGCGTGCAAGACGCGCTGCCCGAAATTCCGGGGCTCCGCGAACTCTATGGGCAATGCATCCATCACTGTCCTTTTTGCGACGGTTGGGAGCATCGCGACCAGCGACTCGTGGCACTGGGAAGAGCCGCGTCCGCGGCGAAATTGGCGATCACCCTGCGCGAGTGGTCGGAAGATGTTGTGGCCTGTTCCAATGGTGAACCATTTTCACCCAACGAGCGTCGGCAGTTGGCGGCGTGCGGCGTTCCCCGAGACGACCGAGTTGTTAAAGAACTACGAAGCAGGGGCGCATCGCACGAACTAATTTTCGAAAGCGGCGACCCTCGGCCTTTTGACGCGATGTTCTTCAGTGCAGATCAATCGCAAGCAGGGAAATTGCCCGTGGTGCTTGGTTGCAAGACCGCTGACGATGGGCTCATTCAAACCAACGACAAACAAGGCGTGGAGGAAGATGGATTGTTCGTGGCGGGCGACATCCATAGCGACGTTCAAATGGCCATCGTGGCCTCGGCCGAGGGGGCAATCGCGGCGACCGCGGTCAACAAGATGTTAATTAAGCAGGATATGAAGGCTAAGCTGGCGGCTCATGTTGCCGCGGAAAGGTAGTGCACGGACGTTTTTTGCGTGTTGGATCGATGGCCCAACTCATTTGATTTGCCGGCGCTGCGAATGTAATGTAGTCAATTCATGACTGTGTAAATTCGCTTCTTTCGGCAAACAACATGTCAATCATACGTTACTGCGCATGGGCATCGGCAATTTTCGCACTCGCTGCGGCTACATTCGTTTGCAGCGCATCGGTTCCCGCCGGTGACGCTGCAGATTCGCAGCCTGATTGTTCGCTGGTGCCGGGGCAGGTGATTTTCCATAGTCCTGCATCGTCGGGCATTTATGTTGGTTCACCAGGGATCGTGCGGCTGTTGAACGGCGACTATCTGGCCAAGTGCGATGAGTTTGGCCCTAGGAGCACTGAAAAGACGATCGCCGTAACCCGTGTCTTTAGGTCGAGCGACCGGGGTGAAACTTGGAAAGAGGTTGCCGTCGTGCCCGGCATGTACTGGGCGTCGATTTTTGTGCACCGCGAGGCAGCATACTTGATGGGGCCCGACCGGCTGCATGGTCGCGTCGTCATCATGCGATCGACAGACGCTGGCCACACGTGGTCAACGCCGACCGATGGGAAATCAGGACTCCTCTTAGCGGATGGTCGCTATCACAGCGCACCCGTACCCGTCGTCGTTCACAGAGGACGCATCTGGAAGTGCATGGAACACGTGGGCGGGAGTGGCGAGGGAATGCTGCGTTACGAGGCGTTCGTACTTTCAGCGTCGGCCGATTCGGACCTGCTCGATTCTGCAAGCTGGAGTGTTTCCAATTATCTGCCGAGCGACCGGCGTTGGCTGGATGGTAACTTTGCCGGCTGGCTCGAAGGGAATGCCGTCGTTACGCCCGCAGGTGAACTGGTCGATATCCTGCGAGTAAATGGTCCGCTGGGCCGATTGGCAGCGGCTGTGCATATATCGAAAGACGGAAGCAAGATGGCGTTCGATCCCAAAGCAGATTTCGTCGACCTTCCCGGCGGTGCCACGAAGTTTACGATTCGCCGAGATGAGAAGACGAAACGCTATTATTCGCTGGCCAACTACGTGCTGCCTGGCGACCGCAATCTGTCGCCAGCGAAGACTCGCAATACGCTGGCCTTGATATGGTCGTCAGACTTGGTGAATTGGTCGGTGCAGGCGATCATTTTCCATCACAGCGATCCCATTGCCCACGCTTTCCAATATGTGGATTGGGAGTTCGACGGTGAGGATCTCATCGCGGCAAGCCGCACGGCTTACGATGACGGGCTCGGCGGTGCACACAATGCTCACGATGCAAACTTCCTGACATTTCACCGAATTCGCAACTTTCGAACGCTGTCGCAAGACGTCGATCGAGCGACGCAGAAGAACGCGGAATGAACGTCCACTTTGACGCTAATCCGACATCAGATATCCAAATAGGTCGCGAATCTGCGTTTCTGTGAGCGGCTGCAGCAGTCCATCGGGCATCAACGATTTATCGGAAGCCGTTGTTTCCTCAATGAGTTGCCGATCGATCACTTGCTTGGTGTCGGCTGTCTCGATTGTGAGCGTCTTATCGTTTTTCTCGCGGATGATGCCGCTGAGCACGCGACCGTCGGCCAGTACGAAGACCGTGGCCCGAAAGTCGGCCGCGACGATGGCGCTCGGATCGATGATATTCTCGAGCAAGTAGTCGATATTCTTACGGTTCGAACCGGTAAGCTCGGGGCCGATTTTAGCGCCCTGCCCGAAGAGTGTGTGGCACGTGGCGCACGTCTTTGTGAAGACGGCCTTGCCATTGTGAAGATCGGCCTTGGCGAGACTGGGAATGAGGACTGATCGCAAGTTGCCCATTAGCTCGCGTTTTTCACCGCTGGTTTGTCGTGCGTCTCCCCACAAGTTCCGCAAGCGGTTATCGATCGCGGCATCGCCGAGCGACAGCAGCTGGCGAGCCTGGACGGCAGAGATGTCGCTGGCCGGCAGCTGTTTTGATTCTACCGCGCTTAACAGCGCGCGAGCGTACGATACTCGCGAGATCAGCGTATTGATGATCGTCACGCGCTCGTCGGTCGGCGCCTGTTCATACCTGGCTAGCAGCAGAGCCGGTGCCTTGGTGTCGTCGTAGGCGGCAAGCCCGCGAATGGCCTCGCTGGCCAGAACTGGATCCGCCAGCAATTGTCGCAGCGTAGAATTGAGGTCCTGCGGATGCGCCGTTAGCAACAGCTGTAAAGCACGCTGGCGAGTTTCGGCTGGCGAATTTCTGTCTTCGATGGTGCGGCGCAGCGTGTCGAGCGTGTGGCGATCGTTGAAGGCGACGCCGATGGTGTTTAAAGCATCCCGCACCGTTTGGTCGGTTTGGGGCTCCAGGCTAGCTGCCACCGCGTGCCAGTTGTCGGGGACTGGCGGGTTCTTTCGCCCGGCGAGGGCTGCTGCGATACCTCGCAAGACGTCGGCTCGCACGTCTTGGCCATCGGTTGCCAGCGCCAGCAAGCGTGCGACCGTGTGCGGGTCGCGGTCGATCTCAGAGGTCAATCGGCGAGCTATATTTTCGCGCATCAGTCCGAATGTCGTTTGCTTGATGAGCGCCAGGCAGCGATCTGGCTGCTTGGCGATCGCCGGTTCCATGGCCAGCCAGAGCATGATGGCCAGCGTGCGGTCGCCGGAAAATGCCGCATCGGAACGCGTTGCGATCGCTTGGCCAATTTCCCACCGTGCGTCGACAGGCATCTTTTGCAGCAAGGATGCGAGATACAGCAGCACCAGTCCCGATTGTTCATGCTGCGCGAGTGCAACGAGCCGGGGCTTCAGGTTCGCCCAAAAGGGTGTATCCACCGGGCCGTGTGCCTCGGCCAGGAATCGCACGGCCCACGCGCGAACATGTTCATCGCTGTGCGCGAGTTGAGCAACGAGCCATTCTTCATCGATCGCGCCGATTAGATGGAGCGTCCACATCGCTCGCAGCCGAACAGCGGGATCCTGATTTTGCTGAAACAGCGAGAGCAGCCTGTCTTTGCAGGCAGCCACATTGAGCGAGCCATTGACGGCCCGCTCCTGCAGCACAAGCCGTGCGCGGCGCGAGTACCAATCGTTCGAATTGGTTTGCATCGCGATAAGATCATCCTCTGCGGCTAGTGTAAGGTTGAGGCCGAATACCGGCCTCGCGTTTCCATAAGTCAGCCGGTAGATGCGTCCCGACGTCCGATGCACGCCGCCAATTTCGTGGCATTCGCCGGTGTCCGACCAGTCGGCAATGTAGACGCTGCCATCGGCGCCGCTGATCAGGTCCATTCCGCGAAACCACGGATCAGCCACAAAGCACATATCAGGGCCGTGCGTTGCGGTGTAGCCGACCGGCTGGCGGGTAAGGATATCGCAGTTGACCCGTCGGCCGTGAAGATTGAGCGTGTATGCCTTGCCGCGGAAACTCGCGGGCCAGTTGTCGCCTTGATAGATCATGAGCCCGGTGTGCGCATGGCCGCCACCGGCCGCACTCGTTCTGTCCGTCACTCCTTTGCGAACGTCGGTCCAATCTTCTGATGCGTTCCAATGCACATGGTCGGCCACTTGCGAAAGCAGCTGATACGCATACGGGTTGAAGTCGGAGCCGAACATTCGCTCGGTTCGACCGCCGGGGACAACGTGCCACAAATGGCCGATCACTGTGTTCGTGACAAAGATTTCACCGAAGGCGTCATAGTCGAATCCCCACGGGTTGGTCATTCCGTGCATCACCGCCTCGACGACATGCCGCGTGGGGTGATACCGCCATACGCCGGTGTTCATCGTGATGCGATGGGCGTCATCTGCGCCGGGAACGCCGATCGCCGATGTGCCCAAGATGCCTTGCCGACCGTACAACCAGCCATCTGGTCCCCATTTCAAACCGTTGGCGACAGTATGCGTGGAAGTCTTAAGATCGAAGCCATCGAGAATTACCTCTGGTGGGCCGTCGGGTACGTCGTCGTGATTTCGGTCGGGAATGAATAGCAACTGCGGCGCGCAAAGGAGCCAAACTCCGCCGAGGCCAACTTGCACGCTGGTCAGGTGGTTCGCTTCGTCGAAGAACACACTGCGTTTGTCGAACTTGCCGTCGCCATCTTGATCTTCGAGGATGATCACGCGGTCGCGGAGATTGGGGTCGAAATTGCCAGCGTCGGCGCCGGCCCAGGTATAGTTCTCTGCAACCCAGAGGCGGCCGCGATCATCGGTTGCGATGGCAATCGGGTTTTGCACGTCGGGCTCTGCGGCGAAGACACCCATTTTGAACCCTGCCGGCAATTTCACCGTCGCACATACTTCGTCTGGCGACATTGCTTGACCGGGGGACTTTTCGGTGTTGGTGGGCTGCGGGAATTCTCTGCCGACAACCGTCGCGGCCATGGCGCTGAGGCCCGTCACAACGACCAGCGTAAAGTGAACGAGCGAGCAATGGCGACTTGCTCGCTGACGGCATAATCGGCGGGAGATCATCAAAGTCGTGGGATAATGGCCGTGTAGTTGTGCAGCGAGTTACCTGGCTGGCGTCGAGGCGTCCGCGGTCGCGTTCGGGAGGAGCAAACTGGCGAGCACTTGCGCATACACTCGATGCCCAAAATCATTCGGATGATTCACGCCATTGCCGGTTTGATCCCAATCTTGTTTGACTTTAAGGATCTCGGTCCACACCGAGGTCACGTCGGCCAGTGCGATGCCCGGCCCACATAGTTCCCGCAGCGCATCGCGGTACGCGGGAAACAGTTCTTGCTCGAGCGCAATCCAGTCGCGGTTGCCAAGCATCGTGGCTACCAGAATGAACTCACACTCGGGCAGCTGTGCGCGAATCTTCTCAATCGCGGCGCGAATGTTCGTTTGATAATCCTTAGCCGGTATTCCAGCAGCGTCGTTCATGCCGAAGGCGATGATGACGAGGTCTGGCTTGTCGGCCACCACTTTGTCGAACATCGTCAGGAGCCACGGTGTCGCCATGCCGCCTACCGAGAGGTTGGTCAGAGACACTTTGCATTGGTGATGATGTTCGAGGGACTGTCGCAGCAACTCCGGGTAAGCCGGCTGATACGGCGGGCCCCCGGCCCAGCCTGAAGCATTGCAGCCGGTGGATATGCTGTCGCCAATGATAAGGATCTTCAGACCGTCACCGTTCTGAAGCTTCGCACTGGTTTTGGGGAGCGCAGCGGCATTGCTCTTAATGAGGGGCCCTTTCCACGCGTTGGATGCGTGGGTGTAGGTGATGCCAGTCTGGCGCTCGTGGTATTCGAGCCGACCGCCGAACAGGATGTCGCTCTTGCCGTCGCGATGCTGCAAGTGAAACGGCTGCGTATTCGGCGGGCGGCGCAAGTCGGCGGGCTTGCTGAAGGTTATCCGTGTATTTGGTGTGAGGCGGATCTCGCGTGAACCCTTCTGCCACGTATAGTCACGGCCCTCGTCGTAAGTGATATCGCCAGCCGAATTTTTCACGGCCACAACTTTGTCGATGGGGAACAGCACCGCCGCATGAGGTTCGCCGGCAGCATCATCCTTAAGGAACAGCACGGATTCGCCGTACATCGTATCGCCCTGCCAGAAGGGACGCAGCAATTCCGGCGAGTATTGCCAAACGTTTGAACCAGCTTCTTCGCCACCCGCTGCGCTCGCGGCGAGAAGGATCATTGCAGATAGGAGAAATCGTCGTGCCATGCCGAGCGTCACCTGCCATTATGCCTGGGAAATGCGTTGCTTGCACAAATGAGGCTAATGATGGCGACCGGTGTGGTCAAGAAAAACTTGCTGACGCAGCGAGCGTGCGGCGTGAACGCCCATTACGTTATCCACAGTGAAGGCGATCATACGACTGGCCGCGGGCGTCGAGCAAACGCTGCGTTCGGCCTAATCATTCGATAATGGCTTAACCGCTCGAATAGTGACAGGGCCGAGCAAGCCCGAGCGGGTAAGAGAGTCCTCTTTTTTCCATAACCGCCAGCTGGTGAATGTGTAGCGGCCAGTGGGGCTCACCTCGCCCGCCGCCAGCCACGTTGGCCACGATTTAAGCGTGCCGTTCGCATTCCGATCGCTGTCTTCCGGAAGCAATTCGTCGCCGATCTGCCGGTTGACCCACAAGTTGGCCACTTTGACCTCGAGCTGGTTCTCGCCGGGAACGATGGCCGCGGTCACATCGAGCCGGTAGGGCTGCTTCCATGCGGTGCCGATCGGTTTGCCATTGAGTGTGACATCGGCGATGACTTCGACGCGGCCTAGGTCCAACTCGAATTTCTGCGAGCCGGTGTCTTGAGGCGATTGAAAGGTGGTGTGGTACGTGGCGGTCCCCGAGTAGTACTTGATGCCGTCTTCAGGACGCTGCGACCAGTCCTCCAGTCGGTCGAATGAGATGTTCCCAGGCCCGCCACGCTTCGTATCGAATGCTACTTGCCAAGGACCGTCGATCTTCAGCGGTGCGGGCAACTCGACGTCGATCTCGCGAGTCTTGCCGCTTGCTAGCCGCACGGCATACTTTCCGCTCTCGACAAATTTCTGCTGAGCGACATCGACAGGCAGGGCAATATTCTTGCCACCGAGCACCGCCGAGGATTCGCCGAGTAGTTCTTGGCCATTGCGAGTGATACTGGCGATGGCATCGATACCGGCCGCTTCTTGTCGAAATACGACAAACACCGAGCCATTCGGTTCCAGCGTGATTGGCACTCGCGTCGTTCCATTGTGCTCGGCGAATGCGAGCGCCGGAGATGTGTGGCCCGAATCCGGCCACCAAAACTCTGGCCGTTTACCGCTAATCCGAAACTCGGCCATCGCGGCGATGTCGCGATTCTCTGGATTGGCGATAAAATACACCTCCGCATCGCCGATTTTGCGGTGAATGAAACTCAATCGCGGCGTCGACTGGAAATCGGCGGGCACACCGTTGGTGGCGAGCCACTCATTTACCACGGATGCGTGCGGATAGAGCACTGCGCCTGCTGGTGGTGCGTTCACCGAGCCCCATGGTTCCATGCCCATGGAGCCCAGTTCTCGGGCCGGTGTCCAAGCGTCGCCGTTTTTCGCGGCGGCCTGCCAAGATTTATTAGTTGACAGGTCGAGTTGTTTACCGCTTCGCAGCCGCATCCAAAGCGTTCCGATCATGCCGGCGGGATTCGGACCCACACCGCCGTTCGTGGCGACGACCTCGACTTTGTTCTTGCCAGCTTGGAGCGCCGTCGTCACGTCGAAGACAAACACCTGGTGAAAGTTGCCGCCGACACCGATCGGACGGCCGTTGACGCTGCACTCGAACGAGTTATCTGCCGTGAGCACGAGTTTGGCCGCTTTGACGGGATCACCGGCGGCAATTTCAAACTCGCGCCGAAACATCTGCCTGCCCGGCGGTACCTCGACTTGCCGTTGTCCTTCATCCAGCCAAATCCACCGAGCCGAATTGGAAATCGTTGCGGGAGCGGCCGGGCCGCCTGCCTCGCCGCTATTGTCCTTCCATGCGTGCAGTTTGCCATTCGACCACAGGTCATCGGCAAGCGCCTGTACATCGGAATCGCATTGTGGATAACCAGTCAGCCCGGGCGCCTTCTTGGGAGAGCCAGCCGCAAACACGACCGCTCCTGCTTCGACTAGCTGGTTGATCTTTTGCAGCAATCCTGGCGTCATTGTCTCGACATCGGGCAGCACTAGCACGCGATAACTCATGCCGTCTGGCAAGACAATCCGCCCGTTCTTCACTTCCGCGCGAGTGAGCAGCACCTCTGGCGTGCAGCCATCAAAGTTATAACCGCCACGAACGCTCGAAGGCGGCACGAATCGCCGCGGCGCTCCCTCCGGTTGCAGATAAAGCACATCGGCAACGAACAATCCCTGCTGCAACAAATATTGGCAGCGGGCGAGGTACTGATGCCAAGCTTTCGATTGGTCCCACCACGTTTGCGTGCGTTCATAGTGCAGTCCCCAGGGACCCATGCTCATTCCCGGGGCTACGTTAGTCCAGGGCTGCGCTGCGTAACGATGAAATACAAACCGATTGATGCCCTCGCAAAATGCCCAATCTCCCAGCCCTTTGATTGAGCCTGGGTATTCGAGCCACTTTTCAACATTCGTCGATGTGAACGCCTCGGCGCCCAAAATTGGTTTGCCGTAGGTGTGCGCGGCTGACGACATTTCGGTGCAACTGTACTCAGTGCTGGCGCCAACTTTCCAGAACTCAGCCATTGGTTCATCGGCCCGTCCGGCATAGGTCATTTCATCGCAGGGTACGCCGTCGTACGCTTCGATCGATAACCGCAAGCCATCCTTGTGTGCCAGCCGCTGGAATTCGCCGGCGTAGTTCTCAACAATGAGGTCGGATATCGTTTGCCGCAGGTCCCACAAGAATCGTTCTGTCACCTCGTTGCTGTCGACCACATATCCTGCAAACGCTGGCAGCCAGGGCCAAAGATCATAACCGCGACGCTTCTTGAACTCGTCGCGCATCAGCGGAGTCCAGTTTTGGGAGCCGGTTTCCCAGCTGTCGATGTGGATCGACACAAGCGTCTTGCCTGTGAGTGGACCGTAGTCGGCAACTAGCTTGCTTATGAGTCCGCGATAATGTGCCTGAGCAGCCGCCGTGCTGAATTTATCGCATTCCAGTCCGCGCCCCGTCTCGGGCGCAGGGTGATTGTCTTTGCCGGTTGTGGTATGGCCGAAGCGCAAGACGAGCCACTTGCCGGCCGGCGCCTTCCAGGAGAGCTTGCCGTCGGCAGCCATGTGCGCGGTCACGTCGATAATGCGGTCGCGAGCAATTATGCTGTCTGCCGGCGCATCGGCGAATTTCGCGGGCTGCGGCGGAAAATGTTGCGGTGCGGTCAATGCCTTCCACTGACCTTGCGCGGTGCGGAAGTTGCCCGCGGGTGCGGGCATCGCGAGCACGGCGATATCGCGATAGAAACCGTGCTCGGCAGCTGGCTTCGCGAGTGCAACGTCAATCGTCTGTGGTCCTTCGACGGTCGTCTCGGTCCACACGACTTTCTGCATCGACAGCTCAGGCGTGATCCAAGGCCCGCCGCTGCCGCACCAGCCCGCGTCGTTATTCATGTTGATTTCGAGGCCGAGGCGGTTGGCTTCGCGCCCCGCATGCGTGAGTAATTCGCGCCACAAGGGGCCGGCGAAGTCGGCGGGCCCGCGCGGTGCTCCCTGATCGACTTCCATGTACAACACACCGCCGATGCCCACGCGCGCCATTGCTTCGAGATCGGCGGTGATGCCTTCCTTCGAAAGATTGCCGTTGAGTGGAAACCAATACACCCACGGCCGGGCCGCAGCCGGCGGGGACGCAAAGTTCTTCGCCAAATCATCGGCCTGAGCTGGCAATGCGGCCGCGAAAGACACCATCGCCAATAGCAGCAAGAGAGCGCGCTTCATGATTCCTCCCTCGACGCACAACTTCGGTGTGAAGCAAATTGAATGGCGGAGGATGCACGGCAAGGCCGCGTATCACAACGCCGGTGTGAAGCCATTCGAAACCCAGGTGGCGATTTTGCCAATCACCCTGTCTGGTGTGTGCCCACGCGCGCCATGCGCCCGAGTCGCTGCGCCGATTTGTTCTAAATGAAGGTTCTTAACTAGTTATCTGCGTAACTTTGAAATGATTGCTGTCATATCGGCCGCTAACCGACGCAGTTGCCTGAGCGGGCCATGATGGGGAAAATACTGGGGCGGACCGCAAAATGGGCGAAAGGCACGGACATGTCAGATGTCAAGACTTCACTGGGGGTGATCGGGTGCGGCGGGTTCGGACTCTTTGCATTGCAACAGTTTGTGCAGGTGCCGGGCGTCGAACTAAGAGCGATGGCTGGCACGGCCCGGCCGGCCGCTGAGTCCGCTGCACGGCGATACGGCCTCGAAGATGTGGTCGCGATTGAGCGGCTTCTTGCGATGCCCGAGATCGATGTCGTTTACATCGCCACGCCGCCGTTCTTGCATTTCGAGCAGGCAAAGGCCGCACTCTCGGCCGGCAAGCACGTAATTTGTGAAAAGCCACTCGCGATGACGCTCGCCGACGCGGATGAGTTGGTAGCGCTGGCAAACCAACAAGATCGGCTGCTCGTCGCCAACCTAATGCAGCGCTACAACCCGGTCTTTGATCTCGTTCGAGAAGTGATTTCCCAGCAGCTCCTAGGCGAGGTATTGCATGGGTACTTCGAAAATTACGCTTCCGATGAAGGATTGCCGCCGGAGCATTGGTTCTGGGATCGCGGGAAGAGCGGCGGCATCTTTATCGAGCACGGCGTGCATTTCTTCGACTTGTTTGCTGGCTGGCTCGGCCAGGGCGAAGTTGTTTCTGCCCAAGCCAGCGTACGCGCCGCCTCGAGGTGTGAGGATCAAGTGCAATGTGCGGTGCAGTATGGAACTGGCGCTCACATCAATTTCTACCACGGCTTCACCCAACCCCATCGGCTCGATCGACAAGAACTAAGACTTATCTTCGAACGCGGTGACATCACGCTATTTGGCTGGATCCCTACGCGGGTACGGATCCACGGTCTCGCGGACGAAACCAACATGCACAAGCTGTGCGACTTATTTCCGGCCGCTCGGGTCGATGCGATTGCCGGTTACGGCGGCAATGAACGCCACTGTATCGGTCATGGTCGAAGTCACGACGTTTACCAGCAGTTTGAGTTGCGTTGGGGAGACCACTTACAGAAACTTCCTACGTACTGCGAATTGCTGCGACTTTTGATGGCGGACCAAGCCGCGTGGGTTAAAGATCGAAATCATGAACGTCGAATTACCGCACAGAATGGCCGCGATTCCGTGGCGATGGCGTGCGCGGCTGATCGATTGGCTCACGCGAAGTAGTCGAACATCGGTAATTCGGAACAAGGATTCGTGAAAACTCAGACATCGAGCAAGCACCGGTTGTTTTGTAATTTAATCACCGTTCGTGGATTAGGATGATCATGCGGCTCGGCACACATCTGTTGCTTCGCCCAGAGGACGTTCCAGCGAGTCGCACCGATTGGGAGGTCATTGGCACGTTCAACCCTGGCGCTGTTCGCTTTGGTGAAGACGTCGTTTTGCTTATTCGAATAGCCGAGCGGCCCCGGGAAGTGCGCGAAGGCTGGACCGCGCTGCCGCGTTGGAGTGTCGACAAAGGGGAGTATGTCGTCGACTGGATGCGCAACGACGACTTGGAGGTTCTGGACCCGCGTGTTGTACGCCGCAAGGCCGATGGCTTGGTGCGACTGACCTTTGTCTCGCACTTGCGGGTCGCCACGAGCCGCAACGGGCTTTCAATTGATTCGCTTAGTGGCCCTGCGTTCTCTCCCAAAGCCCAACACGAAGAGTTCGGCATCGAAGACCCGCGGATTACATTCTTAGATGGCAAATTCTACATCACTTATGTGTCTGTGTCGCGACACGGCGCCTCCACAGCACTGGCGTCCACCAGCGACTTCGAGTCGTTCACTCGCCACGGGGTTATCTTCTGTCCGGAGAACAAAGACGTAGTCCTTTTCCCGCAGACAATTGGTCAATCGTATTTCGCGCTTCATCGACCTGTCGGCGGCACTCCTTTTACGACCCCGCAAATGTGGTTGGCATCCTCACCCGACCTGATTCATTGGGGCAATCATCAGTTCATTTACGGGGGTGAGCAGGCGTGGGAGACCGGCCGCGTCGGCGCCGGCACTCCGCCGATCGAGTTACCCGACGGGTGGCTCGAGATTTACCATGGCAACGAACGCCCGCTTGAGCCCGGAAAGGTCGGCGCGTACTATGGCGCGGCAATGTTGCTTGATCGGAACAACCCCACATGCGTGCTGAAAGTGGGAGAACACCCGATCCTGCGGCCAGAACTCGATTTCGAAACCCAAGGTTTCGTCGCCGATGTCGTGTTTCCTACTGGACTTGTCGAAGCCGACGATCGGTTGCTGGTGTACTACGGAGCCTCCGACCGGTATACCGGAGTTGCTGAGCTGTCGCGCGTCGCACTGATGGGCGATTTACTGGCTGCACACAAATCGTAACGATGTAGCGATGACTGGCTATTGATTCGCACCCATTCGACAATTCTTAGAAGCGCCATAGGTTCATGACCCGCAGCACTCAAATTCGCAAAGTCGCCATTGTCGGTGACTATCTGCCGCGCAAGTGTGGCATCGCCACATTCACACATGACCTTCGGACGGCCGTGGCTGGCCAGTATCCCACCACGGAATGCATTGTCGTACCCGTCAACGACATTGAGGAAGGCTATGAGTATCCATCCGAAGTTCGCTTCGAAATCCAGGAACAGGATCTTAGTACCTATCGGCGTGCCGCCGACTTCTTGAATTTTGCGAATGCCGATGTCGTCTCGCTGCAGCACGAGTTTGGAATATTTGGCGGTCCGGCCGGCAGCTTTGTGCTGCGACTGCTGCGCGACCTCCGGATACCGGTCGTCACCACGCTGCACACCGTGCTCGAACGACCCAATGCGGACCAGCGGCAGGTGCTGCAAGATTTAGCTGAGCTATCGGCGCGACTCGTCGTCATGTCGGAACGCGGCCGCGATTTTCTGGAGCGCATTTACGGCGTGCCGTCACACAAGATCGACCTGATCGCGCACGGTATTCCAGATATGCCGTTTGTCGACCCGAATTTCTTTAAGGATCAATTCGGCGTCGAAGGCAAACAAGTGGCGCTTACGTTCGGGCTCTTGTCGCCTAACAAGGGCATCGAATATGCATTGCGTGCGCTGCCACAAATTGTCGAACGATTTCCGAACTTCGTCTACATCATTCTCGGCGCCACGCACCCGAACTTGATTCGCGAACAAGGCGAAGCCTACCGGCTCAGCCTCGAGCGATTGGCGAAAGACCTCGGCGTGAAAGAGCACGTCATCTTCTATAACCGTTTCGTCGAGCTGCGCGAACTCACTGAGTTTATCGGTGCTGCGGATATCTACATTACTCCATACCTGAATCCAGCGCAAATTACATCGGGCACGCTTGCTTATTCCTTCGGCTGCGGCAAGGCGGTGGTTTCCACGCCCTATTGGCACGCCGAAGAACTCCTTGCCGACGGCCGCGGCGTGCTCGTTCCTTTCGCCGACACGGCGGCAATTGCCAGGGAAGTAATCGGCTTGCTCGAAGACGAGACGCGGCGCCACGCAATGCGAAAACGCGCCTACTTGCTTGGACGAGAGATGATTTGGGATCAGGTTGCGCATTTGTATATGGAGTCGTTCGAGCGAGCACGGCATGCGCGAATCGATGCACCCCAAAAACCTCTTGCGGTTCGCACGCTGGCTGAGGAGCCATTGCAGCTGCCCGATTTGCGTCTCGAGCACCTGGCGCGAATGACCGACTCGACCGGCATCTTGCAGCACGCCACGTACTCGATTCCGAACTTTCACGAAGGTTACTGTTTGGATGACAACGCGCGCGCATTGGTGTTGACCGTGCTATTGGAGGAGCTTGGCGTCGACGCGCTCGAAGTGCAGCGAATGGCGAACACGTATGCAGCCTTCGTGAATTATTCGTTTGATGAAGCCAACAATCGATTCCGCAATTTCATGGGCTACGATCGCCGCTGGCTGGAGGATCGCGGCTCGGATGATTCACTCGGACGAGTAACTTGGGCATTGGGATGCTGCGTCGGGCGTTCGGAGCGTCACGAGCTGCAGGCGTGGGGCATCCAGCGGTTCGAGAGCGCGCTGAGCATGGTGGCGGAAAGCACATCGCCCCGCGCTTGGGCGTTTGCACTCATCGGCATTCACGAGTATTTTCGGCGACTGAGTGGTGATCGGTTGGTGAACCAATTGCGCGATAGCCTCACGTCGCGGTTAATCGCGCTGTACGAAGAAGCAGCCAGCAGCGACTGGTTGTGGTTCGAGCCGGCGGCGACCTATGACAATGCAAAGCTGTCGCACGCACTTATTCTCAGCGGCAGGTGGAGCAATTCGCCAAAGGCGATGGAAGTGGGGCTGACCTCTTTGCGCTGGCTCGCAGCGCAACAGCGCGCTGCGGCCGGCCACTTTCGGCCGATTGGTTCCAACGGCTTTTACTCGCGCGGCGATGAAGCCGCCCAATTCGACCAGCAGCCGCTGGAAGCCCAGGCCATGGTGTCGGCCAGCATTGAAGCGTTTCGCGCGACCGACGATCGGTCCTGGCTGGATCTGGCCCGGCTTGCGTTCGAGTGGTTCCTTGGCCGGAATGATCTGGGCTTGCCGATTTACGATCATGCCGCCGGTGGTTGCCGCGATGGACTGCATGCCGATCGTGTCAACGAAAATCAGGGAGCCGAATCGACCCTGGCCTTTTTGCTGGCGCTTGTCGAAATGCGACTTGTCGAGGACTCACTGGCGACAATTCGCAAAGCACGAGACGTCGATTTGAGCGCAACCGCCAAATCGGATACAACAACCAGCCCAACTGCGTCATGAAGGGAGTCTGGCAGTGGATTTGAAGCGGACCGGTGTGATCTTAAAGCCGAATAATGCAAGGGTGCTGTTTCGGCCATTTCATTTGGCCGACGCCCAACGGGCCTTGCGCATTGTAGCGCGCATTACGGCGCTATCTGATGACGAGGTCGATCGCCTGCTGCACAACGTGCTCAGCGAATTCCATGGCCGCCATTTGCGACTGCGGCAGTTCTTCCAGAGCCGATTCGAGTTCGCTCGCGAATTCCTCGTTACCGACGAACCGCTGAGCGAAAACCGCCAGCTGCTTATCGGGTCGTATTTCACACACGAGTATGCGCTCGAGTCGGCCGCGCTTTTTAATCCGTCGATGGTCTGGCATCCCGATCAATCGGGATTGCCCGAGGGATCGAAGCGGTTCGTGCTTAGTTTGCGTGCGACTGGCGAGGGGCACATCTCCTCAATCACATTTCGCAGCGGCGTCGTCGACGCCGCGGGTAAGATCCATCTGGACAAAGCCACGCGGTTGGTGACGTCGCCTGAGATGGTTCCCAATGCGGCGTACGAAAAGCCGCTGTTTCAGCGCAAGCTCATCGAGTTGGGGCTCGGGAATGGTTATGCTGATCAGGTGTTTACGTTGCTCGATGATGCGTTCACGCTGACCCAGCTGCACCAAGCGGTCGATATGGTGCGTCGCCAAAACCGCCAGCGGGCCGCGGAGTTCGATACGGTAGCCAAGGGCATCATCGCGCTCGCCCAGTCGAACTACGAAATGGTGTTTGCCCCGGAGCAAGGGTTAACCGAACGCGTTATCTTTCCCTATTCGCCGACCGAAACAAATGGCATCGAGGATGCGCGATTTGTCCAATTCCATGAAGAGGAAGGGCACATGCACTATTACGCCACCTATACCGCGTTCGACGGCAAGGTGGTGCTTCCTCAGCTGTTGGAAACGGCGGACTTCTGCCGGTTCCGCATCAATACGTTGAACGGGCCGGAAGTAAAGAACAAAGGTCTCGCGCTCTTCCCGCGAAAGATTAACGGGCTCTACGCGATGCTGTCGCGCCAAGATGGCGAGAACGTTTTCCTCATGTACTCCGACATGCTGCATTTCTGGTATTCGAAGCAGCTCCTGATGAAACCGACGCAATCCTGGGAATTTGTGCAACTGGGCAATTGCGGCTCGCCGATCGAAACAAGCGAAGGCTGGCTCGTGTTAACACACGGTGTCGGCCCAATGCGTAAATATTCGATGGGCGCCTGCCTGCTCGATCTGGAAGATCCTTCGCGGGTCATCGGCCGCTTACGCGAACCACTGCTCGCCCCCAACGAAAATGAGCGCGAGGGCTACGTGCCGAACGTTGTGTACAGCTGCGGTGGCGTGATTCACAACGGGGAGCTGATTATCCCTTACGCCATGTCCGACTACGCAAGCACCTTCGCGACTGTGCCGCTCGAGGCGCTCATTCAGCAGATCAAGAATTAACCGAACAGGCGGGCGGCGCCGTCAGCACGCGAAGTGCACGGTTGTTGTCCGGCGCGATACAGCTGCAAGCTCGTGGAATTAGCCGCTCTCACGTGCCATCCTGCGTCACGCGGCGTTTTACCGTTCGGCGATCGAGCCCGACTCGATTGGCCGTCGCCTCAAATGTTCCGAGTTGGCGGTGCACCCAACGGCAATAGTGCGTCAGCAGCTCATCAGCCGACAACGTACCCCGCTCCGCTTCCTCAAACCACCGCCTTGCCGGGTCAACAGCTGCCTGCCGGCGTGTGGGGTGATATTCGCCACGCACCAGGCAGTTGCGCACGCACTGCTCCAACTCGCGAATGTTCCCTGGCCATTCGTAGTTGACGCCCAGTTTCGACTCAATCCACTGCTCGACTTCGCGGGCCAATTCCTCGGCATCGTCGCCGGCGGTCCGCTCGGCTGTAAACATCACGAGTTCGTGCAGATCCGTCGGCGTATCGGCGAGTTGCTCGCGAAGCGGTACGGTCGTGATCAAATCGGAGCACAGGCGATAATACAAATCCTCGCGAAACCGACCGGCGTGCATTTCCTCGGCCAAATCGCGATTCGTCGCCGCGATGAGCTTGCCACAAAACGGCCGCAACTGCGTGTCACCAACGCGCGAAAATAACCTCGCCTGTACGACCCGCAGCATCTTGACCTGGATTGTCGGATCCAGTTCGCCGATTTCGTCAAGAAACACGGTGCCCAGTGGGCCACATTGCTCCAGCCAGCCGCGCCGGTCGGCAGTCGCTCCGGTGAATGAACCCTTGGCATGCCCGAACAATTCCGATTCAACTAGCGTTGGCGAAAGTGCGGAAACATTGACTGCATGAAATGAGCCCAGGAAATCGTCAACAAAACGAGACGACTTTTCATCGAACGGAATATAGCGGGATAAACCGACGGCCCGCGCCACGAGTTCCTTGCCAGTGCCTGAAGGGCCGCTGATCAACGTCGTGATCTCGCTCATCCGCCCATAGAGTGAGCGTCGATACCGCCGTAGATTGTGCGTGAAGATCGATTGCCATACGGCGGCACGAAGCCGGGCAGTCGGTTTCGATTGTCCCACAATGTATTCGAAGATGTGGTGAAAGGCCCGACGCACCTGAAAGAACCCGGCGAAGATATGCGCGGGATCATAGTTGTTCGGTAGCGGGCATTCTGGAATCACAAAATAGTGCTCGAACGCGCGTTTGAATTTCGGCCAGAACACCATCTTCGCCGGCGCATCGCCAGCGAGCGCCGGCGTCACCGCGCTTTGAAAATCGGCTCGGAAGCGATCGTAGAGCACATAGAGCGCGGCATCTTCGTAGAGCAGCAATTCACTTTTCGCAGCGCGCTGCCCAGCTGCGAGTGCGGTCCTTGCGGACTCGACGACAACTGCCGCTTGCGATGCCAGACGGATCAAATTCGTATCGTGAACTTCAAGCTGTGTGCGGCTCCACACTGGCGCGCTGCCAGATTCGAATTCCTTACCGAGGGCCTCGCGCTCGAGTGCTATTCGGTCGGGCGAAAATGGGTTGGCGAAGGCAACTTGGACGACGGTTTCGAGATACCGAACATCGCCGGCAGCGAAGAGTGCCATGTTCGTCCCTTGTTTTTCGATCTGACATTGGATGTACATCCAGTGTACACGCAATGTATCCAATTTCTTCCTGTCTAGTACGGCCGACGTGCGGCGTGTCGCCGTAAGTAATGTATTGATAAGAGTTTATGGAATAGACGTCAATTTGGCCCACAGCTTGCGATTGCCGCTGCCTCAATGGTTCTACATCCCGTTTTCGAAAGGAGAAACGTATGGCAGTTCGCATGAAACAGGTTGGGTTCTTAATCACTTTGCTGGCCTTCGGCGCGTTTACGGCGCTACACGCCAACGCGGCGGGCCTGTTGATCGCCGACGGCGGACTCGGTGGTGTGCTCGAGATCAAAGAACAGAATGTGCACGTGACCATTAATAACGGCATTGCAGTCACCGAAGTCGACCAGGTTTTCCTCAACACAGAGAACCGTATCGTCGAGGCCCTTTACACTTTCCCGGTTCCCAAAGGTGCCAGCGTCAGCAATTTCAGCATGTGGATTGGCGGCCAAGAAATGATCGGTGAAGTCGTAGAGAAACAGCGAGCGCGGCAAATCTACGATAGCTACAAACAGCAAAAACGCGATCCTGGTCTGCTCGAGCAGGTCGACTACAAACGGTTCGAGATGCGAATCTTCCCAATACCCGCAGGTGCCGAGCAACGAGTCAAACTCACCTACTACCAAGAATTGGATACCGATCATGATTGGACAACGTATGTCTATCCGCTGGCGACTGTGGCACGCCCTGGGCTCGATCAAAAAACGAAGGGCCACTTCGCCGTCACGGTCGACGTCAAGAGCGAAGTACCCATCACGGCCATCGAAAGCCCGTCGCACAAGGATCGCATCGTGGTCGCCAAGCACAGTGAAAATTACTGGCGTGCGAGTCTGGAAACACCAGCCGGCTCGCTTGAGCAGGATGTCGTCGTGGCCTGCCATTGCGAGCGCCCCACCACGGGGGTGAACGTGATCTCGTCAAAGACCGAGGGGCAACCCGGCGTCTTGCAGCTTTCACTCACAGTAGGTAAGGAACTAGAGGAAGTGAACAAAGGCATGGACTATGTCTTTGTACTCGACGTTTCTGGCAGCATGGCGTTCGACGGAAAACTACCGCTCTCGCGAACGTCGTTGCGAAGCTTTATCGATTCGCTAGGCCCGGAAGATAAGTTCGAAGTGATCACGTTCAACATCACGCCGAACACGCTGTTTAATGAGACTCGCGCGGCGAATGAGGACAACCTCAAACAAGCGATAACGTTCTTGGAGTCTCAGAAGGCTCTTGGCGGAACGGTGCTTCGCCCGGCAATCGACACTGCGTACCGCTATCAGAATCCCGATCGCACATTGAACGTGGTCGTTCTTTCCGACGGCATGACGGAGCAGAAAGATCAGGCCGAACTCGTGCAGTTGATCCAGAAACGTCCGCCGGGTTCACGTGTGTTCTGCGTCGGCGTCGGCAATGAAGTCAATCGTCCGTTGCTCACCCAGTTGGCCGAGCAGGCTGGTGGGCTGGCCGCATTTATTTCTCAAGGCGACGATTTCAGTCGACAAGCGCAGGCTTTTCGACGCAAGCTCATGCGGCCGGCGATTAGCAACCTGAAAATCGCGTTCGAAGGGGGTGAAGTCTACGATGTCGAGCCGCAGAAACTGCCAAATCTCTATCACGGCTCGCCACTTCGCGTTTACGGGCGCTATGACAAGGCCGGCTCAACGAATGTTACCATCACCGGCGATGTTCAAGGGCAGCCGTTCAGCCAATCGCTCAAACTCGAGTTGCCGGCGCGGGATGATACGAATCCTGAAATTGAACGCATGTGGGCTTGGAAGCGCGTCGATCAATTGCTCGCGTCGGCACGTGAGCGTGGCAATGTCGACTCCGTTCGTACGGAGGTAGTAAAGCTCTGCGAGGAATTCTCGATCACCAGCGAGTACGCATCGTTCATCGTCCTCGAAAACGATGGCGAATATCAGCGCTGGAAGATCGAGCGCCGAAACGTCGGTCGTCTTGGGCGCGATCGCGCGGCGCAGGCCCGCGTTCAACAGCAATTGGAGACGCTTCGCGAACAAGCGATCTCAAAACTGGGCCCGCCGGTCGAAACGGCACAAAAGGCGATATCGCAAGCAACGCCAGCGCCAGCGCCGGGGCCCGTCGATCAAACGGTGAATACCCAGCCGGTTCCGACAACCATGCCAAATCTTCCGCAGCCGACAACAAGTCGTTCGCGGCCCGATTTTGATCTTCGCCTGCCCGGCGGCGGTGGCGGCGGCGCCATCGACCCAATCTCTGCGGCCATCGGTCTTGGGTTGGCTGGCGCTTCGGCCATCGCAGCAAAACGACGCGGCCAGTTGAATCAGCAATCCAACAACGAGATCTAAACGCCAATTGACGGGAGTGGTCGAGAACCTCTCGGCCACTCCTGCTTTCGCGCTGTAAGCCGAGTATCAATCTTAAACTTGTTCACGGATGCACCATGCCTTTAAGAACGCTTTATTCGCGCCTAGCACAGTCATTCGCTCGGATGCCAGTGACAGTGCTGATCACAATCGCCGCGATCACCGCGGCATCCTCACCCATACTGTCGGAGATGCTCCAATTTGACCGCGAACGCATTGCTGGTGGTGAACTGTGGCGCGTCGCGACCGCGCACATTTCGCATTGGAACTTGGAGCATCTGCAATGGGATCTATTAATGTTCGTCGTACTGGGGGCGATCTGCGAGCTTCGCAATCCGCGACACATGAGGGCCTGCGTCGTCCTGTCTGCGGCTAGTGTGTCTGCACTTGTTTATCTTGCATTTCCTGCCCTGACGTTCTATCGCGGACTTTCAGGAATCGATACCGCACTATTCACGTGGCTCGCCTGTTCGCTACTCGGCGACGCGCGACGCACCGAGAACAAGCCACTATTCGGAGCCATCGCGTCGTTGCTGACTGCGTTGGCGTTGAAAACAGCATTCGAAGCCTTTACAGGTCATGCGATCTTCGTCGATCAGAACCGCGCCGGCTTCGAGTTGCTTGTCTGGGATCACATCGTCGCTGCCGTAGTTGGAGCGTGCGTTGTGTTTGGGGCTGGTGTTTCAAAATACGGCGAGTGGCCGTCCAGCGAGCACGCCTCACCTGGGCGTGTTGCGCCCTGAAGCACTTTGTCGCGCAAACCGCTGACGACAATGACTACTTCCCTGCGCACGGCGGTTGACTCGCCAACTGCACGAGCGCTTCCGCGACGCGGCTACGCTGGTCCGGCCGCAAAATGAGATAACGGCGAGTGCCCGTGGCGTCGGGTTCGAACGACGTCACACCCGCGTCGGTCACACGAACCCGGCCTGGCGGCGAGAGATCGAAATAGCCCCGATCTGGCCGCACGGCATACAACACGCTGGTGAGATCCCAGGTTGGTCGATTGTGCGGCGGAGGATTATACAGCACATACGCCTCGGCCAGCGGATGATGAGCCACGTAGCCGAAATCTCGCTCAATGCTTTGGGCCGGGTAGGGCACTGCCAATCCGACTTCAAAGCCGCTGAAAACAATGGGCGTCGGCCAATCGGAAACAACGGCTTGTGCGGAGGGGATGTCCAGCTTCACGTTGTATTCCGCTGGAGCCGTCTTTGGGCTGTCGCCAAAAGCACCAGCCATGACGGACAGGAGTCGCACCTTCTTTCGCACGAGTTCGACTCCGGTCAGATCGCTGATATCGTCTGCTTTGGAAGCCAACAGCCTGGCCAGATTGGTCGAGAATCCCACCTGCACGATAACGACCGTACCATCCTTCGCATTAGTAAGTGTGTGGCGCAGAAGCGCGACGGCCTCTGGCGCCTGCGTTCCGCTCTTCAGATCGTGAGCGAATCGCAAACTGTTTCCGTCTAGTTGATCGGCGAGTCCTGTAAATTTGCTCGCTTCCGGCGTAGCCCCGCCCCGAACGACGCCAACGGGGATATTACCGCGCCCATAAAAGGTGTTAATCGCATCCACGAACGGGGCCGACAAAGGATGATCCTTCGTCACGGTAACCGCTGCCAATTCGCACTCGCCGCGGCTTGTAAGAGCGTGAACGACGCCCAGCGCGAGCACATCATCGACATCATTGCCGATGTCGGTGTCGAAGATTAACGACAGCGGCGTTTCCGCAGTGGTGCCCGTGGGCACGACCTCCGCCGTAACACCAGTGGCCGAGAACGCCCACATCAACAGGAAGAAGCCTTTCAAGAGATGCTGTTGGAACATCGGGCCGCCACGCTTCAGGCACAGATAAAACGTCCGCCGTGCCCCATCGGCGCGGCCGTAAGATATCGCAAACGTTGGTGATTCCCAAAAGAAGACTACCACGGAATTGGGTTCTGCAATAGACAATGAGTTGTGCCGTACGACTGAGCCGGAGCTGAGCGCTTTGTTCAAGCGGCACCCGACAAAACGGGAGCCGTTTCGACACTACTTTTCTGGGAATAGTGCCGTACTGATCAGGTTGATCGTTTGCGTTGGTGCGTCCCTTTGCTCGAACGCCCGAGGCGAAGATCCGTCACCGGTTAAAACGCCTGCGTGGAAGTTCGTGGGCCAGCATGATCAGAAAGGGCGTGCCGTTCACGCTACGGCAACTCAGTTACTTCGCGCAAGAGGCGCTGATTTGCCCTTATACGTGCTGGCCCCCCTGCGCTTTGCAGCTTTACTCCGCCGGCATTCCGCGAAAGCCGCGACCGCCGGTACAAGGTTTGCGACCTCGCCTTGCCGTGAAAGCGCATAGTCACCAACGGCCCCGGGGGCTCTTTAGACAACGCTTCATGACATGAAGCGATCCCGCCATCCTGGTCGTTGTTCCACCATTTGCAACAACTCTTGGAGCCCAACAATGAAGCTGGATTCTTTGGAAAACCTTTTTGTTCACGAGCTGAAGGATATTCTCAGTGCCGAAAAGCAGCTGGTTAAAGCGTTGCCCAAGATGGCTAAGGGCGCAACCAGCGAAGCTCTCCGAGCGTCGATTGAGGACCACTTGGAACAAACCAAGGAGCATGTCAATCGTCTAGAACAAGTCTTCGCATCGATCGACAAAGCTCCCCGCGCCGAGCATTGCAAGGCGATGGAGGGGCTTGTCGCAGAAGGCGCGGAACTGCTGGAAGAAGACGGCGACCCGACTGTCAAAGACGCAGCGTTGATCGCCGCAGCGCAACGGGTCGAACACTATGAAATCTCCGCATATGGGACAGCGCGTACTCTCGCCGAGCTACTAGGTAATGACAAGGCGGTTGAGCTACTCCAGCAAACATTAGATGAGGAAAAGGAAACTGATCAGAAGCTCACCGAGCTGGCGCTGAGCGAGGTCAATGTGGAAGCACAGGAAGCATAACCCAGGTCCATAACGAATTGAGGCCGCTCATGCCGGAGGGTGTGGGCGGCCTACTTTTTTCCACCATGGCCTGGCTGAATTCCGCGCAACAGTGCGAATCATGCTGAAATCCAAGGCATTTTGGGCAGCAATCGTCAACCTGCTTCGTCGCTCGCATAGCTGGACCAGCTAAGTTCGCCTTTTTTAGGCGGCGTCATCTCCGCTTTCCGGTCGGCAGCGAGTTGCTTCTCCAGCTTTTTCGTGGCCTTCGCATCGCGATCATGCCCTTCAATCGCCTTGTCGGTTTGGCCTTTGGTCTCCTCAACTTGCGCGACGACATCTTCGACGTACTCCCATTTCTCGCCGGCTTCCCACGGCCCTTTGCCTTTGTTCCATGGACCGCGTGCGTCCTCACTTGGCGACATGTTGTAATAGGTATGTGTGAACCGCAGGTCGCCCTGCATGACGCCAGGTGGGAAGTTCGGTTCGATCGTGTCGAGTGCGGCACTAAACTGCTGGAAGTGGGCAATCTCTCGCGTCATCAGAAATCGCAGACTGTCTTGCACGTACGGGTCATCGGTAAACTGCAACAATCGTTCATACACAATTTTTGCTCGGCTTTCGGCAGCAATATTCGACCGCAAATCCACGGTCAGATCGCCGTTAGCATTCACGAAGGCGCCCGTCCAGGGAACACCAAGCGCGTCGGTACACAGCGGTCCGCCGCCAGACTCGGTCAAGAACCGGGGATTGTCCATCGCCATGCCGATGACATTGTCTTTCTTGACGGAACCGTTGCCCATTTGCGCTACGAGATTCCCTTCCGCTGCATCCTTGATTTCACCATTCACGCCATCGAGCAGCATCGTGATCGTTGCGCCGACAATTTCGAGATGGCTGAATTCTTCTGTAGCAACATCCATTAACAAGTCGTACTTGTCGGGGTGCGAGCGCCGGCAGCCAAATGCTTGGACAAAATACTGCATGGCAGCTTTCAACTCACCATTGCCGCCGCCAAATTGGTCCAAAAGCATATTCGCGAAGCGAGGATCGGGCCGCGAAACTCGAGCGTCAAACTGCAAATCTTTGATGTGCTGGAACATCTACGGGCCTGGCTTAATGATTGAGGTCACGTTGAATAGATGGGACGGTACGGCATAGCAAAAGACATGCCTTCCCACTGTAACCTAGGCCAAGCAGACTATTCCGCAGCAGAGCCCAACGCCTCCCGTCCCAGGTTCTGCCGCCAGGCCTCGATTTCTTCGTGTTGCGATCGAGCGCGTTCGATCAATGTCTCATAGTCTACGCCTTGAAGTGCCACGTTCCCGGGCGATATATCTTGCAAGGTCTGCCATAACTTGTGCTTACCCAGCACGCCGAGCGACAAGACCTCTAGCGACTCAAATGCCGCGAATTTGGCTTCGTTACCAAGTTCAAGTTTTAGGCGGCTGGCGCGCTCGGCTAACCATGTAGCGGCCTCCTTGAGTGCCGCGCTTTCCTGCGCAAATTGCTGGCTGATCGACTGCAAAGCCGCGTAATCCTCCTCAATCGCGTCATGCATTCGATCGACGAATTCACCGAATGGAGTGCCTTCATGCGATTTGTTCAGCCGATTTAGCATTTCAATCGCAAATCGTGCTCCGGCGCCGTGGTCGTTTAGGTACGTGGCTAAGTTCTTCATCGATATCTTCAGTAGCAATTAGGAATGGAATGCGGCCGATGGTATCCAACATGCAGCGGCAAGAACAGGATCGCGTTGCCCATAGTTAACCCGCTGTGTGTATACATTAGCTATCGGCCCGTTTCGCCGCACGAAGTGGTCGACCTGAAAGACGGAATTATTGCCATGAAATCGACCTGTTACCCTTCCTGTTTCTCCGAGCGGCGAGCAGCGACTTCACCAAGGCCACTGCGACAGCCGCGCTAACTTGGAAAACTGAGCGACGATTCGTGGAAGACTCCTGAATCTTACCAGCAACTCACCGTTAATCGACTGCCAATCGGTAACCGACACCTTGTTCCGTAAGCAGATGCCGCGGCTGGGCCGGGTCCTGCTCAAGTTTCCGGCGCAGGTTAGCCATGAAGACTCTCAGGTAGTGCGTCTCCCGTGTTTGCTGGGGGCCCCATACATCCTTGAGCAGTTGCTGATGCGTTAGAACTTTACCGGCATGGCGTATTAGCACGCCCAGCAGCTTGTACTCAATAGGAGTGAGGTGCACTTCCTCATCAGCGACATGCACGCGTCGTGTCGCCAGGTCGACCTTCAGGTCGCTGTGTTCGAATAACATCTTGCCGGATTCTTCGCCCTCGCGGCCGGAGTGGCGCAGCGCCACCCGCATTCGGGCAAGCAGTTCCGGCGTGCTGAACGGCTTGGTCAAATAGTCGTCTGCGCCATTATCAAGCGCTGTGATCTTTTGTTGTTCCTGGTCACGCGCCGAGAGCACAATAATCGGCGCCGTGAGCCATTCACGAAGGCGGCGAATGACATCCTGGCCATCCATATCGGGCAGGCCCAAATCCAGAATCACCAAATCGGGCGGCGATTGCGCCGCGTGCTTAAGCGCTTGTTCGCCGGTTGTCGCTTCATCGAGCACGTAACTGGCACTCGTAATGGCGGCGCCTACGAAGCGGCGGATCGGCGGTTCGTCTTCGACAAGCAGCACACGAGCGGCGTTCGCAGTCATCATTTAACCACTGGTCGAAAGAGAGGCGGCCTCCGCGTCGATCGTCGGGGGCACTTCGTGGGCCGGCAGCGTCATCAGAAACTCCGCTCCTCCGACGGCACGATTGGCGGCAGTGATATGACCGCCATGTGCTTCCACAATAGCCTGACATATCGCCAACCCCAAGCCCACGCCGCGGCGACCGTCGGGCGCGGTCACGTTGCCGCGAAAGAACTTATCGAACACGCGCTGCTCCGTTCCCGGTGGCAGTCCCGGGCCATGGTCGGCCACGCGAATTTCGGCACGCCTATTTGCCATTGCAGCGGAAATCTCGATCTGGCTTCCGGGCGGCGTGTAACGAGCCGCATTTTCCAGCAGGTTCGTCAACACCTGTTCGAGCAAGAAACCGTCAACCTTAAGCAGCGGGAAACCGTCGGGAATCGAAACACTGATTGGGCGCTGAGCAACCTCCCGCCGCACCGAATGCAGCGCCGTCCCGATGATTTCCTCGAGCACATGCCATTGCTTGTTGAGCGTGACGGCCCCCGAATCGAGCCGGGCCATATCGAGCAGGTTCTCGAACAAGCGTGCCAACCGCTGCGACTCCTCGACCACAGTCTGCAACCCTTCGCGCTGTTGTTCGCCCGCGGTATCGAGCAACCCGGAGGCCGTACCACTAATCGTGGCGAGCGGTGTGCGTAAGTCATGCGACACGGAGGTTAGCAACGAGTTCCGCAACTGCTCGGCCTGCACTTGCAGCTGCGCTTCGTGCGCTGTGAGGACCGATTGATCTCGCTCGACTGCCAAGGCAATGAGGCTGCCGCAAGTTTCCAGCAAGCGAACTTGATCGGGATCGAGGAATCGACTCTCGTCCTGTGGAGCGACACCGAGGGCGCCGACGAGCTGCTGCGACCCGGCGAGTGGAACGAAGAGCGCGGTGGCGTTCGGCAGCGTGTCGGTACTGGCGCCGGCCGTTTTGCCGTTCGAGGCAACCCACTCGGCTACTACGACGTTGACCGGATTAGCGATGATTTGCGTTCGATCGCCGACACGAAGAGTGAATTTATCGTCAGACTCTCGCATGAAGATGACGACTTCGCCGCCGAAGATTTCCTCGATTTGCCGGCCGGCGGTGCGGATCAGGAAGTCCGATCCAGCAAGTTCGCTAAGCTGGCGGGTCATCCGAAAGAGCTGCGACGTGCGTCGTTCCTGCTGCTGGGCCGCGTGGAGTTGCGACTGCAGGCGCGCCGTGAGTTCGTTGATTACGAGTCCAATGCTCAACATTACAACGAACATGATGAGGTATTCGGAGTCGCCGACCGCCAACGTGAGTCGCGGCGGCACGAAAAAGAAGTCGAATGTGAGCACACTCGCGACCGAGGATGCAATCGCGGGCCCGCGGCCCAATCGCGCGGAGACGATCGCCACGCCGGCGAGAAAGATCATCACAATGTTAGCATCGGCCAGGCCGAGCGAATGCGCTCCCCACGCCAAGAACGTGCAAATTGCCACGGCGCAGGCGGCCCATGCGTATTCCTGCCAGGGCCATGCTGTTTCGCTGCGGGGCTGTCGCATGACGAGGCGTCCCTCACCCTCACCGGATACGACATAGACGTCGATGTCGCCGCTCTCCTCGAGCAACTGGTCGATGATGGTGCGTGAGAACCATTGTATCCAACGAGGCTGAGCCGTCTTGCCGGCCACCACCTTCGTGACGTTGCGTTCGCGGGCAAAGCTCAATAGCACCTCGGCAACGTTGTTGCCAACCAGCACCTGTGTCTCCGCACCAAGTTCCTCGGCAAAACGTAAGTTGCGAGATGTAAGTTCTTTTACGCTACTCGAGTGACGGCCAGCCGCGCCCGTCTCCACCGCCACCGCCAGCCACTCAGCGCCCAGCGATCGCGCTAGTCGCTTGGTAGCGCGGATAATGCGGACATTTGTCGGACTCGGGCCCACGCAAACCAGCAGTCGCTCGCCCGTCAACCACGGTTCGGCGACGTCCCGCTCTTGGCGCGCGAGCTCAACATCTTGCTGCACGCGGCTCGCCGCTTGGCGCAACGACAACTCTCGCAGGGCGACCAAGTTACCCTTTTGGAAGAAATTCTGTAGTGCGCGTTCCGCTTGCGCCGGCACATACACTTTACCAGCCGCCAGCCGCTCCATGAGCTTATCCGGCGCGATGTCGATAAGCTCGATTTCATCGGTCCGCTCGAGTATCGTGTCGGGCAGAGTCTCCTTGACGGCTACGCCAGTGATCTGGGCGATCACGTCGTTGAGGCTTTCGATGTGCTGTACGTTGAGCGTCGTCCACACATTAATGCCAGCCGCAAGAAGTTCTTCTACGTCTTGCCACCGCTTGGGGTGCCGCATGCCCGGCGCATTTGTATGCGCGAGTTCGTCGACCAGAATCAATTGCGGGCGCTGCGCGAGCGCCGCATCAAGGTCGAATTCACGCAGGGTGGTGCCACGATACTCGACATTCCGATTCGGAAGAATGTCGAGGCCATCGAGCAGCTTCTCGGTTTCGGGCCGGCCATGCGGCTCAACATAGCCGACAAGCAACTGCTTGCCGGCCGCCAATTCGCGACGCGCGGCCGAGAGCATCGCGTAGGTCTTGCCAACGCCGGCTGCGTAGCCGAAGAAGATCCTCAGCTTTCCCCGGTCCGATCGCTCCTTCTCATCGCGCACGCGGGCGAGCAAAACATCGGGATTGGGACGCTGACCATTCACAACGGGCACGATTGCCAAGTTAATGATGCGAACATGCTGCCTCGCGCACGACAAACAACTTCGCGGTCACGCAACTAGTGTTGCGCACAGGTGTGGCGTGGCGTCGCGCTCGCCGCATCGTCGACGCGTGGGGCTTCAATGCTATTGTAGCCCGTCGCGCTTGCGGCCGGCACCGGCCACTTGCCCGGAAAAGCAATCGGATCTGTGAGCCAGTCGACGATTTTCGGCCAAATCCGCGCGAACCAAGACTTTGCCGCTTTCTCATCTGGCGCACACCGCTCCTCGTGAGTCGGCGCTGTGAGTGAGACTAATGTGATCATTCCATATGCCTTTATCATCATCATCGGTTAAGGCGGCGCCGTTGTGGTCCGAAAGGTTCTCGCGAGAGTGTGCAGCCTGCGGGGAACCTCGTTGCACACAGCGCCGCCAGATGTTGTGTCGATACCGCCGAGGTGTGTCGGCCCTCTTATTTAGGGTGTTACCGTTGTGTCTTGCTCGTCGAGCGCGATGTTCAGCTCCAGTACATTGACGCGCGGCTCCCCCAGAACGCCGAGTGTACGGTCCTCGGTGTATTTGGCCACCAGGTCACGTATCGCTTGCGGCTTCACTCCGCGCGCGTTCGCTACCCGGTCGATTTGGAATTCGGCGGCCGCGGGGCTGATGTGTGGGTCGAGGCCGCTGCCGGAGGCAGTCACCAATTCAACGGGAATGGGCCGCGTATCATTCGGCTGGAAATTACGGAACGCCTGAATCCGGGCCTTTACGGCATCCAGCTGCGCGGGGTTTGTCGGCCCCAGATTGCTGCCAGTCGAAGCGGCAGCGTTGTACGCCGGCAACGTTGCCGAGGGACGGCCCCAAAAATAGTGTGGGTCGTCGAATGCCTGACCAATCAGTTCAGAGCCTATCAGTTTACGATGGCATTCGATGAGGCTGCCATTCGCCTGGTGTGGGAAAACAATCTGGGCGATCAAGGTCACGCCGAGCGGATAGACCACTCCCGTAATGACAGTAAGAGCAAGGAACACGCGCACAGCGGCTCGGAGTTGGGAGAACATGTGGCACCTCAAACAATGCGTAACGCGACCAGCAGCACGTCAATCACCTTAATGCCGATGAACGGCACGATGAGACCGCCGAGGCCGTACACGAGTAAGTTGTTACGAAGCAGCCGCGCGGCGCCGACCGCCCGATAGGGCACGCCGCGAAGGGCGAGCGGAATGAGCCCGATGATGATCAGCGCATTGAAGATGACGGCCGACAGGATTGCGCTCGACGGCGTCGCGAGGCGCATGATGTTGAGTTTGTCGAGCACGGGATATGTAGTGGCGAACGCCGCCGGAATGATGGCGAAGTACTTGGCGACGTCGTTTGCCAGGCTAAACGTGGTGAGCGAACCGCGCGTCATCAGCAACTGCTTGCCGATCTCAACGATCTCGATAAGCTTCGTCGGGTTCGAATCGAGGTCGACCATATTGCCTGCCTCTTTGGCGGCCTGCGTGCCAGAGTTCATCGCGACGGCAACGTCAGCTTGGGCCAGCGCCGGCGAGTCGTTCGTGCCATCGCCGGTCATCGCGACGAGCCGGCCGCCAGTCTGGTAGTCGCGAATCATCTTTAGTTTCGCTTCCGGGGTCGCTTCGGCGAGGAAGTCGTCGACGCCCGCCTCCGCGGCGATGGCCGCAGCGGTCTGCGGATTGTCGCCCGTGATCATCACTGTCTTGATGCCCATTTGGCGCAGCTCGATAAAACGCTCCTTGATGCCACCCTTCACAATGTCCTTAAGGTAGATGACGCCCAGCGTTTGCTTGCCGTCGGCCACAACCAGCGGAGTGCCGCCTTGGCGCGACACGAAATCGACTGCTTGTCGAACGGCGGAGGGCACCTGCCCGCCCTGGTCGGTGACAAAGCGTTCGATGCTCTGGGCTGCGCCTTTACGCAGGCTGCGGCCATCAAAGTCGGCGCCGCTCAGCCGAGTTTGCGCCGAAAATGGAATGAAGGTCGCGCCGAGATCGTGGATATTGCGGCCGCGAAGACCGTACCTGTCTTTGGCAAGCACCACAATGCTGCGACCTTCCGGCGTTTCGTCGGCCAGCGACGCAAGTTGGGCGGCATCCGCAAGGCGCGCGGGCGGAACATCCGGCGCTGGGATCATCTCTACCGCCTGGCGGTTGCCCATCGTGATCGTGCCGGTCTTGTCGAGAAGGAGTACATCGACGTCGCCAGCGGCTTCCACGGCGCGGCCCGACATCGCAATGACGTTCGCCTGGATCATGCGGTCCATGCCGGCAATGCCGATGGCCGACAACAGGCCGCCGATCGTCGTCGGAATCAGGCACACGAGCAGCGCGACCAGCACGGTCACCGTGATGGGCGTCCCTTGGCCGGCGGCAGAGACACTGAACTTCGAAAACGGCAGCAGTGTGGCGCACACGAACAGGAAGATGATCGTCATCGCGGCAAGCAGAATGTCGAGCGCGATTTCGTTCGGCGTCTTCTGGCGTTTTGCACCCTCGACGAGGCCGATCATCCGATCAAGGAATGTCTCACCGGGGTTGGCGGTAATGCGCACCACCAGCCAGTCGGAAAGCACCCGTGTGCCCCCGGTGACACTGCTGCGATCGCCGCCGCTCTCGCGGATGACGGGGGCGCTTTCACCGGTGATGGCGCTTTCATCTACCGAGGCGACGCCATCGATGATTTCGCCGTCACTGGGAATGAGCTCGCCCATCTCGATGAGCACAACGTCATCCTTGCGCAGTGTTGATGCCGACACCAGCTTGAAAGTTGCGCCGAACCGGGGCTGATCGAGCTTCTTGGCAACGACGTCGCGCCGCGTATTGCGGAGCGAGTCGGCTTGGGCTTTGCCGCGACCCTCGGCCATCGCTTCGGCGAAATTGGCGAACAGCGCGGTGAACCACAACCACGCCGAGACGCCAAGAATGAAACCTGCCGATTCCTGGCCGGGACGCATCGTGGCGTAAATGCCCAGGCCCGTCGTCAGTAAACTGCCCACGAAGACCGTGAACATTACGGGGTTGCGGAGCTGCCGCTTGGGATTCAGCTTGAGAAACGAGTCGATAATCGCCCGCCGTACGATCGGCGGATCGAATAGCGGGCGGGCTTTTGTCTGAGACGTTGTGTTCATGAAGATCGGCGTTAGGAATTCGCGGCGTTACTAGCCGCGCATTTGAAGTTGTTCAACGACCGGGCCCAATGCGAGTGCGGGCACAAACGTGAGCGCGCCAACCAGCAAAATAGTTCCCACGACCATCACCACGAAGAGTGGGCGATGCGTTGGCAGCGTCCCGGCGCTCGGCGGCGTGTACTTCTTGCGGGCCAGTGAGCCCGCGATCGCGAGCGTCGGGATCATCAGCCAATAGCGCGAGGCGAACATCGCGATGGCGAGGGCAATGTTGTAGAAAGGCTCGTTGGCGGTGAGACCGGCGAACGCACTGCCGTTGTTGTTGCCAGCCGAGGAAAACGCATAGAGCACTTCCGAAAAGCCGTGGGCACCCGGGTTATTAAGGGTGCTCTTGATTTCATTGCCAGCGGTATAGTCGAGCCCAGGACCGACCACGGCGATCGCTGTGCCGACGAGCACGACGAGCGGTGGAATCAAAATGACGAGCGACGCCATCTTCATTTCGTAGGCTTCAATTTTCTTGCCGAGGTACTCCGGCGTACGTCCGACCATCAGCCCGGCAATGAACACCGCGACGATCACGAACATAAGCATGCCGTAGAGGCCGCTGCCGACGCCGCCGAAGATGATCTCGCCGAGTTGAATGAGCCACATGGGCACCAAGCCGACAATGGGCGTAAACGAATCGTGCATCGCGTTGACGCTGCCGTTCGAAGCGCCCGTGGTCGCGGATGCCCAAATGGTCGAATTCACGATGCCAAAGCGGGTCTCCTTGCCTTCCATGTTGCCGCCGGATTGGCCGGCGCTGGCGACTTGGTCGACGCCTAGCGCGTTGTAGGCGGGCACTCCAGTTTGCTCCCGGCACGTGGCCAGCACAGTCAGCGGCACCAGGATCACGTACATCACGGCCAGCAGCGCCCAACCTTGGCGCGTGTCGCCCACCATCATGCCGAATGTGTAACACAAGGCGGCAGAAATGATCAGGATCGACAACATCTCGAGAAAATTCGACAACGGTGTCGGATTTTCAAACGGATGCGCGGAGTTCACATTAAAGAACCCACCGCCATTCGTGCCCAATTGTTTAATTGCGATTTGCGACGCGGCAGGGCCCATGGCGAGCGTTTGTGTGTCGATCTTGGCGCCCTCGGCGCTGGCGATCGGTTGTAGAACGCTGGCCGTATTGTAGGCTTTGACGTTCTGAATCACGCCTTGCGAAACGAGCAAGAGTGCCAACACTGCCGACAACGGCAAGAGAATGTAAACCGTCGACCGCACGAGATCGAACCAGAAATTGCCAATCGTCGCGGTGGTGCGGCGCGCGATGCCGCGGATTAGCGCGACCAACACCGCCATGCCGGATGCCGCCGATACAAAGTTCTGCACCGTGAGGCCCAGCATTTGCGATAGATATCCGAGCGTCGATTCGCCTCCGTAGCTTTGCCAATTGGTATTTGTGGCAAAGCTGGCCGCGGTGTTGAGCGCCAGGTCGGGCGTGGCGGCTGGGAATTGTTGCGGGTTGAGGGGCAACACCGCCTGCAGCCGCAGCAGCCCATATACGGCGAGAAAGCCCACGGCGTTGAAGAGCAGGGCGGCAACGGTGTATTGACGCCAGTCCATTTCTTGCCGCGCATTGATGCCGCCGGCGCGGTACACGAGGCGCTCCAACCAACCCAGCACACGGTCCATTCCGCAGCACGGCGCGCCTTCGTAGACGCGGGCCATATACCAGCCCAATGGCTTCGCAAGTGCGGCCAGCACTACGAAGAAGACGGTTATTTGTATCCAATCGTTTGCGGTCATCCGAACAGCTCCGGCTTCAAAAGCGCGACTGTCAGGTAGACCAACAGGCCAACCGACAACACGAGTCCAATCATTTCAGTTCCGGTCACGATCCAGTTCTCCATTTACGCACCGCGGCTTGCAGCCACATCACTCTCGAGACTGTGCCCGCCATAGTGGCGTCGCGCTGCCGCAGAAGCACGGTCAGCCTCGATCGTTGTCCCCGAGTCGATCACTGAGCACGATTAAGAGCCAGCAGGAAATCGCGAAGGCCCCGGAAATGGCAAGCATGACGAAGTCGTTCACAGAACACCTTTTCAGCATTGTCCAAAACGAGTAAGCGCTGGTGCGGGCTGCGTGTGACAAGTACGAATGCCCGCCCCGTGGCCTTGAATGACACATGTGAGTGAAGCCACTGGCCGCATCAGCTGTGTCGTCTTGAATCCTATCAATGACCGCATAAAGAAGGGGCAAAGACTTGCCCGGGCCGCGTAAAGAAAGTATCAAGACCGCGACTGCGAAGACCAATAATCCATCGCGGCAGCGTTCGAACGGCGTAATGTGCGTGCGCCGTACCACGGTGCGGCCGGTGTTAACACGGGTCCCGGCCCTGCGTCTTCGCTATCTTTTGAAGATGGCTTTCAGCACCGTTGCCGACGGGAAAGCGGATGATCTGTTCGCTTGGCTGGTCGTGAAGCTGCCGTCGCTAATCGCACCTGCGAGCGCTTGCGCACGCGCCCGCTCGACCTCGCCATCGCTGCCGGCCATGCCATACGCGCCCACGGCCTTGACGGGTTGATCGAAGTGCTTCGCCAAGGCGCACAAGCGATGCTCACCTCGGCTATTGACGCCGAAGTTGCCCAGTGGATTGAATCCCATTGCCACGTACAAGATGAGTGAGATCCGCGCCAAGAGCCCTGTAACGGCTATTTGCCCGAGCGTGAGATCACAGCCGCCAGATGAGATCTTCGTTCGCCACCATTGACGATACCGTCATTCAGGCTCGCGCGGGCCAACGAAGCCACGTGCAATCCGCGTCGCGTCGTCTCCCGGAACCCCCTCGCGGCGACTAGCGACTAGCCCGCTTCGCGGTGGGGTCTGCCACAGTTCCCCCGGCAAGGGTTATTTACGATTTACATATTCAAATATTAGAATATAATAATGTTTTATTTGCACCGTGGGTTCACACTCATGCCAGAACGAAGCATTGTTGCCCGCGAGTTGGCTGACCTCCTCAGCACCATGGCTCACCCTGCCCGCGTGCGGATCATTGAAGAGTTGGGGCAAGGAAGCAAGGATGTAACTGAATTGGTAAGCCTCACTGGCTTGGCACAACCTACCGTTTCGCAGCATCTCGGCGCTCTGCGGGGGCGGCGGCTTGTGCGCGACGAACGTCACGGCCGCTCCGTACGCTACTCGCTCAGCGAACCGTGGCTTGCCGAGTGGCTGCTCGATGGCCTACGGCTAATCGACCGCGAGGGTTCTGCCGGAAAGGAACTTATGCGAGCCGCAAAAAAAGCTCGGCGGATCTGGAAACAGTCCTGAGTCTGCATTTCAACTAATGGTTTGGTCAGCAAGACTATGAATGACGTCTCGAATTTTTCTGCCGTGCAACAACCTGTGTCGGACACGTACGGCCATGGCATGGACGACAACGCCGAACAAGGGAGCACACCACCTGCTTCCGTATCGCAATCACTAGACACAATCCTGGCGTTGCTGCAGATTGCAGCGGACGAAATGCATGCGGTGATTGATCAAACCGAGTTCCGACGCAGTGTCGATTCGCTTCTTAACGAGCAACTCACGGCAACCGACGCGACCGCGATCATCCATGGTGTGCTAACAGGCTCCAGCATGGCAGGCGAGGTGCGGTTAGATTTATTCACGGCAACGGCAGCAGATGCTGCACGTCTAGTACGCCCAGCGGCGCCGATCGCGACCTTTTGGGTATCCGCCACCGGCGTGCTGCAGTGGCTGCTTATTACTGACTTCCGCGGAAGAAAAGTAAGAGTCGTTGACTCGGCCGAACGGCAAGGGCGCTGGCTAACGCTCAATGACTTACGGAAAATGTGCTGCACTGGCGCCGAGCGAACGCACCAATGGCTTGCCCTGCAACCCCTGATCATGAGCGGGGTTGACGCGCCTGGCGAGTCCATTCACTACTCGCCCTGGTCGCGGCTGTTGTCGATGCTGGCGCCCGAGCGTGGTGATATCACAATCATCGTAGTCTTCGCCGTATTCGTCGGGCTGCTTGCGCTATCCACACCAATCGCTGTGGAGTCGCTGGTCAATACGATTTCCTTCGGCCAATTGCTGCAACCAGTCATTGTGTTGGCAATGCTGTTGTTCACCTTGCTGGCGTTCGGAGCCGCAATGAGAGCGCTGCAAGTCTACGTAGCCGAGATCATCCAGCGTCGCCTTTTCGTCCGAATTGCTGGCGATCTCGCGATTCGTCTACCACGCGTTCGCAACGAGTATTGGACGTCCCATTACGGCCCCGAACTGATCAATCGCTTCTTTGAAGTCGTGACGGTACAGAAAGTTACAACATTACTGCTGCTCGATGGAACGGCTCTCGTGCTGCAAGCAATCGTCGGCATGGCCGTGATCGCTTTTTACCACCCGATCTTGCTGGGGTTCGACATCGCTCTAATTGCGTTGATCGTGGTCATCGTATTTGTGCTCGGGCGGGGAGCGGTGGCCACGAGCATTGACGAGTCGCGCGAGAAATATGCCACGGCCGCCTGGCTAGAAGAACTTGCACGCCACCCTATTGCGTTTCGCAGCTCGGGTGGACTGAGCCTCGCGATCGACAATGCGGATCGGCTGATCACATCGTACGTGCGGTCGCGTTCCAAGCATTTTCGCATCCTCATGCGGCAAATGCTCGCGGCGCTCACGTTGCAAGTATTGGCTAGCACCGCGCTCTTGGGACTCGGGGGTTGGCTCGTCATCCGTGGGGAATTGACGCTGGGACAGCTAGTTGCCGCGGAACTGATTGTTACGGTGATCATCGGTTCATTCGCCAAGGTGGCCAAGTATCTGGAGAGCTACTATGACCTCATGGCCTCCATGGATAAGCTCGGGCATCTCTTCGATATGCCCATGTACAAGGCCGGTGGAGCGCGGCTTGAAAACGGAAGTGCCGGCATCGCCGTATCGGTGCATGATCTCTCGTCACGGCGGCTGATTAGTGGCCGGTCGATTCGAAACGCCAGCCTCCAAATCGCTGCCGACTCCCGAGTGGCAATTGTGGGCCCGGACCCGGCCCTCCGACGAATGCTGTTGGAATCGATCGGTGGATTGCAACCGCCCGCTCACGGCCACGTCGATCTCGACGAATCGGATATTCGCCGCCTACGGCTCGACTCGATTCAGGATCAGGTGGCTGTTGTGGGCGAGCCCGAAGTTTTCGCTGGAACCGTTGCCCAGAATATTCACGTGGGCCGGACGAACGTCGGCGAAGACGACATCCGGCGTGCGCTGAGAGACGTTGGATTATTGGATCTCGTTCTTGATTTGCCGAACGGCCTCGACACCTCCATAACTACGGACGGCCGGCATTTCACACCCGACCAGTTGGCACGGCTGATGCTTGCTAGAGCAATTGCCGCCAAGCCACGTTTGCTGCTAGTGGATTCAATCTTGGACACGATTCCCGATGACGTGCTCAGCGAGGCGATCAGCAGTTTGTACGCGCGCTTGAACAATTGCACTTGCGTCATCTCGACCGGACGCGGCGAAATTATTTCCGCGTGCAATCTGGTAATTACTGTCGACAGCGACGGGAACGTGGCCGCAACAAGCCCGCCTCCGGCCTGATCCCTACCTCCGCAGTCTGCCGCTGCACATCAATTCTTCGGTGTCGACCATGTCCGTGAATCTCGCAAACCCACAGATTAGCACGCAGCAAATTCCGGCGTTGCGGCTTGTCACGTCGCCGCGCGTTCCGCGCAGAATCGCCCGGGTGCTGGTTGTTCTCCTGGTGGTTGCGCTGGGCGCGTTGTTGTTTGCGCCCTGGCAGCAATCGATCAAAGGCCGCGGTCAAGTCATCGCCTTTGCTCCATTGGAGCGGCAGCAAACGATTCAGGCGAATATATCAGGCCGCGTGTTCAAGTGGGGCGATGGCATTCGAGAGGGCGCCCAAGTAAAGCAGGGCCAAACTGTGCTCGAAATTCGCGATATCGATCCTCAAGCGCTAGAGCGCTACGAACAACAGCGCGCTGCCGCCCACGAGAAGCTTGATGCCTATCAGAAGGTTGCCTCGGCGTATGAAACAAAGCTACGCGCCGTCACCGAAGCGCAACGGTTAGCTATCTCGGCGGCGGATCAAGAGGTTGCCATGGCCCAGCAAAAGATCGCCGCGGAAAAGCAAGGACTGATCGCCGCTGAAGCCGCCCGCAGCCAAGCTGATGCGTTCTTGTCTCGCAAACGTCAACTCCTGGACGAACATCTCGCTTCGCCCCAAGAGGTTGAGATTGCGGAACGGCAATACGTGGAAGCGGTCGCGAAAGCAAAGCAGGCGGAATCGTATGTGGCCGCAGCCGAAAGCGCGCTCGAAGCCAAAAATTCGCAACTCGAGCAAAAGCGGCGCGAGGCCGATGGTTACACCGAAGCGGCGAGAGCCGAGCAGCAGAAGGCCCGTGGCGAGGCCGCACTTGCGCAAAAGGAACTCAGTGAGATCGAAGGTAAGCTTGCCAAGCAGCGCAACCAAGTCGTGACGGCTCCACGCGATGGGACTATCGTGCGGCTGCTCGCCAGCGAAGGCGGCGAGATCGTCAAGGAGGGCGATCCGCTCTTTGTTCTCGTCCCGGAAGCGGCCCAGCGGGCTGCGGAACTCTGGGTTTCAGGCAATGACGCCCCGCTCGTGACGCCAGGACGTACAGTCCGCCTTCAATTCGAAGGTTGGCCCGCGGTGCAGTTCGCTGGTTGGCCTTCCGTCGCGGTCGGGACTTTTGGTGGCAAGGTCATCAATGTGGATGCCACGGATAACGGGAAAGGGCAATTTCGGATCCTGGTCCTCCCCGACGACGGGTCAGTGTGGCCCAATGAACGCTACTTAAGGCAGGGAGTTCGGGTAAATGGCTGGGTCCTGCTAAACCGCGTAAGCCTCGGTTACGAGCTGTGGCGACAACTTAATGGATTTCCGCCAGTCGTTTCGGCTTCTGAACCGAAAGACGAAAAGGATCAAAAGTTGCCGAAGGTCAAGCTGTGACCGTTTTCTATCGCTGTACGCTAGCTATACTCGTCGCGACGCTCGGATGTCGTAGTCCGTCGCATGCCGTACCGCGCGCTACCGAACTCAAGGCAACTGCAGCGCCAGCCATAGCGGGCCCGCACGCCGCCGGCGACGCACGAAATCAAACTTCGCTTTCCGCCGAAATCCACAAAGGTCAGAAGCCGCCGGTGCTTGCTGATAGACAAATTACAACATCGTTTCCGATCGACGCGGCTTCAGTCCGTCAAACGTCCTACCAATCTGACGATGCGGTCGAACTGCCGCTCACGCCAGCCACAATCGCTGCGACCGATTCGCAGGTGAATACTGCCACAAATCGAGCGTCCTCAGGTTCAATGAGCGCTGATGCGGCCACATCGGAAAGCGAAACGCTGCCCTCGCCTCAAACGAACCCGATCACACTCGATGATGTAATCACGACTGTCTACGCGAGTTATCCCTCGCTCGACGCCGCCAGTCGTGAGCGCCAAATCGCGGCCGCGAAGCAACTCGCAGCGATGGGTGAGTTCGATGTGGATCTGGTCGGCGAATCAATGAACGAAGCGATGGGCTACTATAAAAACTACCGTAACGGACTCGGCCTGAAACAGTATAACTGGTCCGGCGGTCAGACTTTTGCAGGCTATCGAATCGGGCGCGGCTTTTTCGAACCTTGGTACAAAGAACGTCAAACGAACGACGGTGGCGAATTCAAGGCCGGTTTTGCCCTGCCGTTCCTCCGCGATCGTGATATTGATAAACGTCGTGCTGCGGTATTCCAGGCTCGCATCGATCGCGCCGCAGCCGAACCAGCATTTCAGGCCGAAGTAGTCGACACAGTCTTTGCCGCCTCCGTCACTTACTGGAATTGGGTTGCCGCTGGTCAACGTGTTCAAATTGCACAGCAGGCATTACAGCTTGCGTCCGACCGTCAGGCCGCAATGGTAACGCGCGCCGATAAAGGCGAAATCGCTCGCATCGAATTGGTTGATAACGAGCGACTAATCGTTTCGCGCGAAGCGAAGCTCGTCGAAGCTCAACTCAAACTACAGCAGGCGGCAATCAAGCTTTCGCTCTTTCTTCGAGATCCAGCCGGTACTCCTCTAATAGCGAATGCCGCACAAGCACCTAAGGATTTCCCCCAGGTCGGTCGGCCACAACTAGAGACCGCCGCCGGATTAACGAGCCTGGCGCTCGCCCAGCGGCCAGAGCTTCGCATGTTGCAGTTGGAGCAGCAGACGCAAGAGCTGAAAATGCAGCAGGCTTCGAATCAAGCGCTGCCAGGATTAGATGGCCTGCTGACAGCATCACAGGATGTTGGGGGACCGGCCGATCCCAAACGCGATAAATCGCAGTTCGAGCTAGAGGCCGGCTTGGCTCTCGATGTGCCGCTTCAACGTCGAGAAGCCACGGGAAATCTTCAGGCCGCCCGCGCCAAGCTCGCCCAGCTTGCGGCGAAGAAAACATATCTGGAACAAAGCATTGCTGCCGAGGTGCAAAGCGCGCGGGCCGCAATTGAAGCGAACGCGACTACTCTCGAAACTGCCCGCCGCACCGCTGCGCTCACGCGGGAACTCGCCGATGCCGAGCGCACAAAACTGGAGCGTGGTGACAGCAACATTCTAACCGTAAATCTCCGCGAAGTAGCCACGATCGAAGCAGAACTCCTTGTGATCGACGCCGAAGCGAATTACTACGTCGCCGAAGCGCAATTGCATGCCGCGACGGCGGCCGAACTGAACTATAGCCCGGCCCTCGCACTGGATGCACCAGGCGCTCGGCTCGACTCTCCACCGGCAGACGTCTCTGTTCCGCAACCATAGTCTTTCCATAGTCAACCAGCCGCAACCAACAGTCTCACAGGCACGCGCGATCCGTATCGTCCCGCGCCTTCTCTCAGCGCCACTATTGGCGCCTTGACACTTGCTACTCCTCCGGATGGGCCCACACACCCACGTACTGCTTCTCGGCGAGGTCGCGGCGACTCCACACGCATATGCGGCGAGCATGATTCCGGCAACTACGTCGCTAGCTAACCAGGAGCGATCGTATTCCCGAAGCCACTGAATTGCCGGCACCCGCACTGAATGTCCACGAACCACTTCGCTGTGGGGGTTACTGTTGGATCCTGAGCCGACAATGCAACTGCCTCAAGTTAGCAGCCGAACGTAGCCGTGGCACCTTCGGCGGAGATTACGTTGAACGCACGTCATACAATCGCTGCACCGTAGCGACAATGATGCTCGTCGACCAACCGAGCATTAGTACGCCGGTTGCTGCCTCAAGTGGCCCCAATAGACGCCAATTCGTTGCCGGCAGCACGTCGCCATATCCAACAGTGGTGTAACTCTTGAGCGAATAATACAGGGATGTTTCATAGTTATCAAACACGCCGGTTACATAATAAGCTGCTGCCCACGTGGCCATCTCCACGAGATGCAGGATAAGGAGCATGCTCACTAAACGAGTCAGGGTCCAGACAGCTCGCGGACTGCGTGGAGAATCACTTTGCCGACTCATTGCGCCGGCCAGGGGAATGACCAAAATGACCGTCCCCGCCGCGTGAAGAACGACTGTCACGCTTGCCAAGGCGATTGCGAATAGCGATTGCCAAACCATATGTCGCTGATGCCGAGTGCTGCTGAATGCGACTTCCGCGCGACCTCGCTATTCACACAGCGCCGGACGCACAATTCACTACCTATTTCTCTGCGCTCAGTACCTGATACGCGTGTTTTAGTCAGTCATGTCGTAAGCGATTGTGCCGCGTCACTTTTTGCCATGCTCAATGGCGGAATGAATTAATTTCGCGAATAGTCCGGCGCTACTGTCTATGGTTAATTACCCGTTAGCCACCGGGCAAGGAATTGCATTCCAGATATTTGCCGCGTATTCAGCAATTGTGCGGTCGCTGGAGAATTTACCGGAACTGGCGACGTTCCAGATTGCCTTTTGCGTCCACAACTTCTCGTTGGCATAGGTTGCAGTGAGTCGGCAGTCGCTTTCTAAGTATGAACCAAGGTCGGCTAGGTGCAGATAGTGGTCCCCGTTCTTAAGAAGCGCATCAAGCAGCGGTTGGAACGTGCCGGGCTCGTTGCGGCTGAAATGATTGGCGGCAATGAGATCCAGCGCCGCGCGGGTTTCGGAGTCGTGCTCGTAATGCCAACAAGGGCTGTAGGAACAACGGCCCGCCGCCACTTGGTCCGCCGTGAGACCAAACAGGAAGAAATTATCTTCGCCAGCCTCTTCAGCCATTTCAATGGTAGCGCCGTCGCGAGTGCCAATGGTGAGCGCGCCGTTCATCATGAATTTCATGTTGCTGGTGCCGCTGGCCTCGTATCCGGCCGTCGAAATCTGGTTGGAAACTTCGCTGGCAGGGATTAAGCGTTCCGCCATCGTCACGCTGTAATCGGGCAGGAACACAACTTTCATCCGACCGCGAGTGGCGGGGTCCCCGTCGATCGTGCCCGACAGATTATTGATGAACTTGATGATCAGCTTCGCCAGGTGATACGCGGGCGCAGCTTTTCCGGCGAAAAAGAATGTCCGCGGCTTTAGATCGAGGTTGGGGTTTGCGCGCAGCCGATTGTAGTACACGACGATCCGCAGCGCGTTGAGCAACTGCCGCTTGTATTCGTGGATGCGTTTGACCTGACTATCAAAAATCGAATCGGCATCGACGGTCACGTTTAGCGACGACTGTAGCCAACTGACGAACCGTTGTTTGGCGGCTCGTTTCGCCTCACGGAACTCGCCCTGGAAGCCGGCGTCATCGACCAGCGCCTTCAGGCGGGCGAGTTGAGCGAGATCAGTGATCCAGTCATCGCCGATCGCCGCACTGATGACCCGCGCAAGACACGGATTTGCCAGCAGCAGCCAGCGTCGCGGAGTAACTCCGTTGGTTTTGTTCGAGAACCGTTCTGGAAAGATCTCGGCGAGGTCCTTGACGGTCGTCTTTTGCAGCAAGTCCGAGTGAATCGCGGCTACGCCGTTGGTGCTATGTGAGCCAACGATCGCCAAGTTGGCCATGCGCACTTTGCGGTGCTGACCTTCCTCAATGAGACTGACGGCTGCGACGCGCCGGTCGTCGCCGGGAAATCGCTCCCGCACCATCTTGAGGAATCGGCGATTGATCTCGCAGATGATTTCCAGCTGACGCGGGAGTAAGGATTCGAACCAAGCGAGCGGCCACTTTTCGAGAGCCTCAGGAAGGAGCGTATGATTGGTGTAGGCGAGGGTGCGCGTAGTCAGATCCCAGGCTTCATCCCAACCGAGTTTGGCGTCGTCCAGCAGGATTCGCATGAGCTCTGTCACGGCCATGGCGGGGTGGGTGTCGTTTAGCTGAATCGCCGCTTTGTGTGGCAGCGTGCGCCAATCCTCATTGCCGCGGCGGAAGCGGCGCACGAGGTCGGCCAGCGAACAAGCGACAAGGAAGTACTCCTGCACGAACCGCAAACCTTGACCCATGCTGGTGGAGTCATCGGGATAGAGCACGCGGGTGAGCGAGTCAGCAGCGAGCGTTTCGGCAAGCGCGCCGGCAAAATCGCCGCGACTGAACTCGCTGAAGTCGAAGAAGTCGGGCGTAATTGCGTCCCACAACCGCAACGTGTTGATTGTCCTGCCGCCATAGCCGACAATGGGCCGATCGTACGGAACGCCGATCAAAGTCGAGGGGCGGCCGAACACTGGCCGCAGCCCTCCGCCCGAGAGCTCGAATGAGCAGTTCAGCTGAACCTCGACGCTCTCGCGCGGGCGAGCGACTTCCCATGGGTCAGCACAACGCAGCCAGTTGTCGGGCTGCTCGGTTTGCCAACCGTCGCGAATCGTCTGGCGAAACATGCCGTATTCGTACCTCAGGCCATAGCCCATCGCAGGTAGCTCCATGGTGGCCATCGATTCGATAAAGCACGCCGCCAACCGCCCTAAGCCGCCGTTGCCGAGGCCTGCGTCTGGCTCCTGCTCGAGCAGATTCAGCCACTCGAGGCCGTTCTCCGCGGTCATCTTGTGAGCGAATCGATCCAGCAGCAGATTGCGAACATTGTTCGCGAGCGAGCGGCCGATAAGGAACTCCATCGACAGGTAGTACACCCGCTTCGGGTTTTCACGTTCGTACGTTTCGTCCGTAACGACCCAGCGTTGGGCGAGGACATCGCGCATCGATCGGGCGAAAGCCTCGAACTGCTCGCGCGGGCTGGCGTCTCTTTCCTGCACCACACCATCGAAGAGCAAATGCCGGCGGTAGAGGCTGCCGGCGCCGTCATCGACTTCAACCGGTCCACAGCCATGTTGTCGCCGATCTTCGGTCGTCGGTACTGCAGTGGTCTGTTGAGTCTTTTGGCGTTGCGTAGTCATGGCAGGGCCCTCTCAATCGAGTGACGAAACGCGAACATCTTGTTCGCGTGATGCAGGACAAGCCGCTCAGCGCATCTTTCACGGGTCGGTGGCGCTTAATTCGCTCTGCAACCTTCGGTTGGCGATGTCAAACTAGTGGCGAGATAATCGGTGATGCTGTGGGAAGGTTGTGCTCAGCCGAGTGGAAGAATGCTACGTATTCTAATAACTGGCTGTTGGTTTGTCGCTTGTCTGTCGCGAAAACGAGTTGGGCCAAAGGTGCCGAAAGAAGAGTGTCGTTTGCTCCATCAAGGGCAAAGCCAACTCTCGACCCCGCGTTCGATCCCGCGTCCGACGAAAGAAAACCTGCTCGCTAGGGGGGGAGTAGGCCGTTACGCCGAGCCCCGCATACGCGCGTGTGTCACCTCGAACTAGAATGTAGCCGCACTAAAATTCCGAGCCGATGGCTTTCACAGTACCGCGGAGCGATCTCATGAACCCAAACGAAAACCACCAAGTCCGTGGCACAGCGGTTAGCTTGGCAGATGAAGAAGCAGTAAAGAAAGTCCTCATCGATTCAATTCTCGGCTTGTGGGACACCGTCAATAATCTCACTCGCTTACGTCCCACACGGCGCGATCGTTTTCGCGTCACAATTTTTGGTTCCGCGCGGGCAAAGCCCGGAAGCTTTGCATATGAGGAAACCAAACGCGCCGCAGCAGAACTGGCCAAACTCGGCTGTGACATCATTACTGGTGGCGGTCCGGGGTTAATGCAGGCGGCCAACGAGGGCGCCGCCGAACCCGCCGGCGCCGTCCAATCGGTCGGCATTCGCGTCGATTTACCCTTTGAACAGGATGTCAACGCATTTGTCAGCCAGGCCTTTGAGCATCGCACGTTTTTCACTCGACTGCACCAATTCGTGCTTCAATCCGATGCGTACATCGTGGCTCCCGGCGGCATCGGGACGGTGCTGGAAACGATGATGATCTGGCAGTTGCTCCAGGTGCATCACTTACAAGATGCACCGCTAGTCCTTGTCGGCCGGATGTGGCCTGGCTTGGTGAGTTGGGCCAGGACCGCGATGATGTCTTACGATCCGCCATTGGCCAGTGTCGACGATTTTTCCATCCCGAAGTGTGTTGCTGGCGGTGACGAAGCCGTCGCCGCGATTCGGGAATACTACGAACGATGGAAGATCGCCAGCCGAACTGATTAACAATTCGACAATCGCGTCAAGCGATGTAAGCGTGATGATGCAGATATCGGATTCGGTCAATCGTTCGCGAGGTAATTGCACCCATGCGCGATCTGGGCACCTGCAATGGCGCGAACGGCAGACTTTCGGACTATCGGTAAAGCCTAGATCGCAACTTAATCGCCCACATCATCACACGCTGTCAGCTGTTGGTGGAGTTGCAACAGTGTCGCACGTACCGAAGCGATGGTATATGGGTCGTCGGGATCGGGACACGACTGCATTTTCTCGAAGTAAGGTCGCTCGCCCATTATTCGGCCCCACTGAAAGTCGGCGTCGCGAACAAGCTCCTCCAAAAGGTGGTCGGAGTCGAGCACCTGCTGACAGTAGCTGGCGAGGGCAACGAGCGGCTCCTCAAAGTGAGCGAGCAGAAGATCACTTTCTTTCACACGACGATTCAGCACAATTTCGAGCGCGCCTGCTGAGTCCGACAAGTGAGTGCGCAACCAGGAAGCAATCTCCGTCGCTGATTGCTGCATGCGCGTGATGGGCGACTCGCCCTTCATGGCCCCGGGGCCGATCATGCGCGCCACCGCTTCCTCCAGCGTAAATTTTCGATCGGCGCGAATTTCTCGCTCCAATTCATCATCTGCTTTCCCACGCTCGCCCTTGGTTTCGTCGCTCATTGACAGCCGCCTCCGGTTTGCACGTTGGTGCTTATGCGACGCCATCAGCTGATTGTGAAACGCCGCTCAGGCTTCAGCAAGCAGGCGGGAAGCGAACTCTTTTGGGGGGGCAGACGCTGCGGTGCCAACACACCAGCGGAAGATTGCCGCGAATCATCGGCGGGTGCAATTCGCCTCCGCGCGCTCTACGTCGCAGCTGGAATTCTAAGAAAACGACTGGTGGTCGCATTGAGTGAATGTACAATCATCTGTTGGTATGCCCGCACGGATGCATGCCGTCTACGGTGGAGCAAGCGATCGTTGGGGTCGTTATTTAAGGCTACGGCGCTAACCGGCTGGGCGGCCTCTGCACAATGTTCGTTCACGAAGCACCGGAGTGCCGTTCTTCTCCGCCCCTCGTATTCGCCCATCACTTTGCCAGGCATCCGAGCCGGCGCGGTTGCAGCTTGATTTCGCAGGACGCCTTTCTCTTATCGAGGTCGATGACATGAAGATTTTCTCTTGGGCCGTATGTGTGGCCCTGCTTGCATGCAGCCTGTTGACGTCAACACGAACAACATACGCCTCTCAGGCCGAAGACGAAGCGGCGATTCGCAACAGCGATGAAGCATATGTGGCTGCCTACAACAAGCATGACCCCAAGGCATTGGCCGCGTTGTGGTCGCCGGAGGCCGTATATACAGACCCCGAAACAGGCGAAGAACTTGTGGGCCGCGATGCCATCGAGAAGGAGTTTGCCGATACGTTCGCTGATCTCAAGGACGCGAAGCTCGAAGTGACGGCAACTTCGATCCAATTCTTCTCACCCAATGTCGCCGTTGAAAATGGTATCGCACGCATTAGGCGACCAGACCAGGAGCCAGACGAATCAGCGTACACCGCGCTGTTCGTGAAGCGAGACGGCAAATGGTTGCTCGATCGTGTGTCGGAAGAACAAGCGCCGGCGCCGCCTGAGCCGCCAGCGCCGCCGCCCTCGAACTACGAGCACCTCAAAGAGCTGGAGTGGATGATCGGCTCTTGGGTTGATGTCGACCAGGATGATAACGCCACGATCCATACCGACTGCAACTGGACGAAAAACAAGAACTTCATGACGCGATCGTTCGCCGTCGTCGTCGGCAGCGATGTCGATATGGCGGGAATGCAAATCATCGGGTGGGACCCGGCAGCAAAACAAATTCATTCTTGGGTCTTCGACTCCGACGGCGGCGTGTACGAAGCGAAGTGGACTCGCAAAGGCGAACGCTGGATGATTCAGCAAACCGGCACGCTGCCAGATGGCGGCAAGGCCTCTGAAGTAAACATCATCAAGAAGCTCGATGACAACTCGTTTACCTGGCAACGAGTCCAGCGCTCGGTCGATGGAGAAATCTTGCCCGACGTTGGAGAAGTTACCGTCGTTCGCAAACCGCAGGAGTAGTAGGAATTTCGAAACCGGGGGCTGTCGCCCGGCGGCAAATCCAGATTAGCTGCCGGGCTCCTTCTGGTTGGCTAGCGTCCGATTAGCACTGCTCGTTTTATAACTGCTGCTAGCCATCTCGAATACTTGCAGCGTTCGTTACCAATACCCGACCTGTATCCATGGTGTTTCCATGAAGAAGTTCTTGATCCTAATTCTCAGCGTGGTCGTATGCGCGTGGTTGGCGGGCGACATTTGGGCCCGCGGCGGTCGTGGTGGGGGCGGTGGTGGTGGCCGCGGAGGCGGCGGCGGGTCGCGCGGAGGCGGCGGAGCCCGCGTCAGCAGCGGTGGCGGTTCGCGGGGCGGCGCGTCGCGCAGCACGGCGTCGCGAACGCCGTCGATGTCGCGCTCGCGGCCTTCGAGCTCGACTGCCGCGCGGCGGCCCAGCACGAGTCCGGGCAATCGCACGGCCAGTAGCCGACCGTCCATGGGCAACTTGCCGACACCAGGCCGACCTGGTGGCAGCGGCGGAAATCGACCCGGTGCAGGAAACGTCGCGAACCGACCAGGCAACGTCGGCTCGCGGCCCGGAACTGGGGCTGGCTCGCGCCCAGGCGTGGCCACGCGTCCCGGAGCGGGTGCCGGCAGTGTTGCGAGTAATCGACCAGGTGGTGGGCGTCCTTCAAGCAATGATTTACAGAACTTCCTCGGATTGCCGGGTGCCGGCGGAGGAAATCTTGGCAGCGGCAGACCTTCAAACGCATTCGGGAATGCCGCGGCCGGGTTGGGCGGCGCTTTGGCCGGTGGAGCGGCGGCTGAGTTCTTGCAGAATCGCCCGAGCAACTCTCTGCCAGGCGAGAGCGGGCGGCCGGGCGCTGGCGATATTGCCGGCACGTTGCCAGCGCGACCCGGCGGGGGTGAAGGACTTGGACCGGGCGGTGGCGGTCCCGACGTCGGCCGACCGGGTCAGCCAGGCAGTCGACCCGATAATAGCTTGCCGGGACAAGGCAATCGGCCAGATGTTGGTCGTCCAGGTACACCGGGCAACCGGTCTGGTGATATCGGTCGCCCCGGCACGCCGGGCGATCGCCCCGGCGATATCGGCCGACCGGGACGGCCAGACATCGGTCAACCCGGGCGACCCGATATTGGTCAGCCGGGTCGACCCGACCTAGGCCGGCCAGGGCGTCCGGACCATATTCAAAATCTTCCCAGCAGAATCGGCGATCTAGGCCAATGGCAGAATTGGCGAAACGAACATCTCGGCGCGGTGCGCGACCATTGGAATGACCATCGGGGAGACTATGGCGATTGGTTCGGCGACCATTGGTGGCATGATCACGACATCGACTGGCCGTACTATCCGGGTTTCGGCTATTGGGGCTGGGCCGCGTGGAACGGGTTGACGGGTTGGGTAGATTACGGTTGGGCCGATCCCATCTACTACAACTACGGAGACAACGTCTACTACGAAGACGGGTCGGTGTACTACGGTGATCAGCCAGTCTGCACCGAGGTGCAGTACATCGAACAAGCCGAAGCGATTGCTACGGCTCAACCAGAAACGAAACCGGATGCCAAAGATTGGATGCCGCTGGGCGTGTTTGCCATCACCCAAGATGGCGAGCCGACTGGCGCTGATCCGACCATGTACATGCAGCTCGCGGTGAGCAAGCAGGGTGTCATTAACGGCACTTTTCAGAATACGGCCACGAATGTCGTCAAAGCAATTGAAGGCATGGTCGACAAGCAAACGCAGCGTGCTGCGTGGACGGCAGCTGGCGAGTCGCGTCCGCTCGTCGAGGTTGGCATCGTAAATCTGACACAAGACACCACACCGGCGCTCATACATTTTCCCGATAACACTACGCAACGGGTTTTGCTGGTGCGACTCGAGAAACCTGAGGCAGCCGCCAAGAGTTCAACAAGTCAGCGGCCGGCGGCGACGAAGGCAGAGAAATAGAATAACGCCCTGAACAACATTCCGGATGCAGCCGGCCTGGGGCCGTTGCGCGCCATTGTCAGCAGCTTTTTCCAGCATGCTAGGGCTTGCTTCGGGGCCGTCGCAGCGCAACCAAAATCGTCAAGTCATCGCCCGAATGCGACCAGCAAGGTCAGCGCGCCGTCTGGACCGCCGCCCATGAATCGCCGCCATCGGGAGGAGATATCAATCTCATCCCGCACTCGACCCCCAGCGCTAGTCCGTTCGAGCCCCTGCTCGGGCGGCTGAAGTTTCCGCAGAAACTCAACCCCGTTGCCGTACGACACGTGTAGCGCTTCAGCTGATCGCGCATGTATCCTGTGGCGAGGCCATGCTTGACGATAAAGTCTAGCGATCGTTCCGTTTCTACCGAATACGGTACGGTAGGATGAGCGCCAGCGAGACGCATTGAGTCCACGCCATTCTCCGCCGGCGCGCATAATCTAACAGGTTACGCGCCCAATCGGACATCTATTGCCCGGACGGAACCGGCCATGGGATTGGAACTTGCTTCGCCGCGAACCGTAACGGTTCGCACGTTTACGAACTGCCTGTTGTTCGCAACGGGCCTTCTGTCAACGGCCGGATGTGCTCTGCTTCTGCCTCAGAGCCGATGGTCTCCGCCGGCGCCGTATTCCGCTGCGCTAATCACGTCTGGCGATACATGCGCTGACATTGCAACCGCTTATTACCACGCTGGACAGCGGGCGGAACTTGACAATGATCCGCGGTGCGTCGACTTCTATCTTGCAGCGGCTATGGCGGCCTGGCCACATCATGTTTCAACTCGCGAAATAACAGAATGCGATGATTCGATGCTGTACCACTCGTCGGTCCAAGCATTGATCGAATCGGCCAACCGCTCTGGCCGGTTCAATCGTAATGTTGGCATCGTTTTATCAAGTGGTCAGGTCATTCCGGTCGCTTATCACGGCTTTAATTGGGCACCAAGTGATTTTTGTAACTTGTTGCCCGTTGGCACTTATGAGTCGCCGCGACTCTCCCGACGTCACGCAGCCTGCGGCGTCGGCGTTCCCTATGTCGTTCTTACCGCGACTTCGCCAAAGCGACCATTTACGAATTCAGCCCAGCCCTTCGCGGCCACAGCCGTCGTGTCACCAAGCTTAGCTGCGGGGGGCGGCCCCGCGCTTGAGTTCTTCGATCCACTTAGAACCGATCGCACTCTAGATGGGTTGCCGCTGGCACGCGACTTGACGGCGCCGATCGCCTACGCAGTATCGCAAGAAACAGATGCCTGGCTTGACGATTTCGTCCGGCCGGGGCGTGGCGACACCCTCGCAGGACTGCACATGCACGAACCATTTCAACCCGGGAAAATCCCCGTCGTGTTTGTGCATGGGCTTGCATCTGATCCTCTCACTTGGTCCGAACTCGAGAATGAACTAACCGCAACACCCGAAATCCACCAACGGTACCAGTTCTGGTTCTTTCGCTACGACACGGGTGATCCATTTCTGTCCAGCGCATCGACGCTGCGCGAGCAACTGGTCGAGGTCCGCCGTGCATATGATCCTCAGCGCAGCGATGGCAGTCTCTCCCAAATGGTCTTGGTCGGCCACAGCATGGGTGGACTGGTTTCCAAGATGCAAGTCACTTATAGCGGTGATGTCATTTGGCGCGCGGCGGCGACACGCCCGTTGGAAACCGTAATTGCCGACCCTGACACACGTGCCAGACTAGCTGCCGCTTTCTTTTTCACCCCATCGCCGGATATTAAACGCGTCATTTATATTGCAACTCCCCATCGCGGCGCGGCAGCTGCCCAGAGGCTGATCGGCCGAATCAGTTCCGCACTGATCGAAGTGCCAGCCGACCGACAATTGCGCTATGATCAAGTCGCTCTGGCCAATCCTGGTTTGTTCCGCGAAGAACTTCGCGATCGCATACCCACGAGCATTGACTTACTCGAGCCCAACAGTGAAATCCTGCAAGCCACACAAGTCCTCCCGTACGGCAGTGACATCCAAGTGCACTCCGTGATCGGCGACAATGAAGTGTCTCTGCGTGATGGTCCGTCGGACGGCGTCGTGCCAGTTTCGAGCGCTTACCTGTCTGGCGTACGAAGCAACCTCGTCGTCGAAGCTGAACATACACAGGTTCAGCGCCACCCCAATACCGTTCGTGAGATCATCTGTATCTTGACACAGCATGCCGCCACGAACGTGCGTTAAACGCGGGCAGCGAATTGGATCGGCACATCATCCGCGCTGGCAGGCGAAGGCAGATTTAAGATCGCAGGCGCGCGGAGAACGACTCACAGCGGTAACCCTACAGCGTGACAAGACGTGAACCTCTACTGCCGACCTTGCTGCAACTCGCCAAGTCGCCGTAATCCATTAAGCGTAGCTTGAAACGACGGTTGACTAGTGAGTGCGGCGTATTCGGATTGCCTGGCGACGATTTCGTATCGAACCAGCGCCTCTTGAATCGCATCGACGTTAGGCACGAGATTGGGAATGTACACTTCCGCCGGAAGTGCGAGGTACTTTTTCCATTGGTCGTCTAAACAAGCGGCTAGTTGCCGCGATGCAGAGTCCAGTTCCTGGCGTGTGGCTTCGAAAGAGTTTGGCGATGGGGCTGCAGTCGCTGGGAGTGTTGTCCCGGGCGAAGTAGCTGCCGCCCGCTGGCTCGAAGCCTCGCCGGCGGAAAGCGTCGAAATGAGTTGCACCAACTGCGCAGCTGATGCTGGAACCGTGCCCGGCGGTTGATAGTACATCGCATCAGTCACGTTATCAAATGAAATGGATGACCCGTCGATCGACGCGCCAACGAACGCGCCGCGAGCACGCGAATACGAAAGAATCTCGGCTTGCAGCGGTAAGTCAGTCGCTGCCGAGGCCTGGCGCCCCAACGGCCCAGCGGCCGCAGAAGCATCGACACCGATCTTTAGCGTGCCGCGCATAACGTTCGCCACACTCTTGGGAGTGCGGAAAACGAGGATTAAGTCGGTCGACTGCACGCCAACCTGATAACCCAAGCTGCCCCCCGTGATTTCGATCATCCGAGGCGCCTGCCAACGCCGGTCGGGCCCGCGTATCAGCAGGACGCCGCGACCACGCTGTACGCCAACCACAAACGCGCCACGAACCAAGTTTGGCACAATCGCAACGCCTTCGGCAGAAGCCAATATCTTCTGCGGCAATCCGCTCGGCATCGCAACCGATTGCGACAGAACATTGGTCGCATCGATTACTAGTTGATTGGGAGCTGTCGGCGGTGCCAAGAGCCCTGCTTCTGCTCGGCCCATGATAATGAGAAAAGCAGAGAACAGAATGAACCGCTGTGACATGACAAGTCTTTCATACCGGAACATTTCGCGACGGAGCGAGCCGTCGAAAGCGATGAGACGGGTTGCGCCAAATTCTAGCAACACCCGCCCCGTGTACGTCCAGCCCAATTGCAATGGCCTGCAGTCGCTCTGCTAGCTATCCCGCCCAGGGCACTGACTCTGCTAGTGCATGCAAACCAGCATTGAAACAGGTGCGCAGGTGAGCTATAAGCCGAACGGCTACTTAGCCAAAAATGTCGTACCGTCTTGCACGCCCTCCGGAGCAATGGTCTCTTGCCCTTGTTGAAGCCTCAAATACTGATCGTCAAACGAGGCCGAGCTTACCTATTCGGCTTGGCCGCCATCGCGTTGATCGGCTGGGGACTTTACGCAGCCATCGACGCACTGCGCCCCGTGTCGACCGAGCACGTACGATTGGCCGCTGGATCATCTGTAACGCGAAGGTTTCAAATTGCCGAGACACTCGCCGCGCACGCCCGCCCGCGCGACTTAGAGATAGAGATTGTTTCGACCAAAGGCTTTGAAGATTCGATCCGACAACTCGCAGACGGAGAACAAGACCTGGCGATGGTCTCCTCAGGACTGAAGATCGCAGCGTGCAAAGACGTTCGCGTTCTGGCCGGCTTCGACGTTGCCCCCTTGCACATCCTCGCCCGACGCGAATTATGTGAAATGGGCCTTTCGCTGCGCCAGATAATCATGGGCCGGCGTGTCAATCTCGGACAACCTGGCACAAATGATTACATGTTGGCACACGATGTTATCAGTTTCTTACGCTTGACATCGCCAGATGCTAACCGACGAGGGGATTACTCCGAATCATCTCTGAGCAAAGAGCAGTTGTCCCGGTACGCTCAAAACGCCCAATCCCAGAGTGAAGCCGAGCGAGCGGCAAATCTACAGGCCTTGCCCGATGTGGTGATGACGGTGGCGTCGCTCCCCGGCGTGCTCGTTCAAAATCTGCTCGATACCGGCGCGTATTGTCTGGTGCCATTTCCGAACGTAGAGTCATTTCTGATTTCCGAACTGCAACACGTTGAGCGTGCGGACGGAAGCGTCGACCGAATTCTTGTCGAACCAACGGTGATTCATGCTGGAATGTACGTCGGCGATTCGCTTATGCCGGAACGCGATTGCCCTACGCTCGGCTTACGGACACTCTTAATAGCGCGGTCCAATCTGCCCGCAGAGACTGTTCAGCGCGTCATGCGCAGTGTTTTTGAAACCGACTTCGCGAAGCGTCTCCTGCCACTCTCGCCGCGCGAGTTCGCATCAGCTTACCAGGCGCATCCGGCCGCTGAACAATACCTGGACCGCGATAAACCCCTCCTGACGAGCAAGCTCTTTGAGGCAGTCAGCAAGTTCCTAAGCATCTTTGGAGCATTCAGCGCAGGGGCGTTGAGCCTATACGGGTTTTTGCGACGACGCCACATCCGTCGACCTGGAGAATATCTCGAGGAGATTCGCAAGATCGATGCGCTTGCATCTGGCCAACGACCAGAAACAGAATCGCCGCTGCCTCCCGAAGTCTTAGCTCACCACATCGATACGCGGCTAAATCAGCTCAAGGAGCAAGTGATTCGCGACTACTGCGATAATCGCGTGCAAGGTGAAATGGTGCTGCTCAGTATTCTGACAACCTTAGCAGATAGCCGGTCTCGAATTCACGCGCCCACCGTCCGATCGGCAACCTCAACATGCGATGCATCCCAAGCAACCGAGCCCTGGCTTGAGTCGATGTCGAATCCGACCAGCGGACTTCGACCAGGCCGCGCCGCGTAAAGTATTCACCGTCCAATTTTCTAGCGAAAGAAAGGCCGCGGCGACCATGACGAATCCATTTCACAAATTCAACCACTGGATGCTTGTCGTCACGTTATTCCCGTGCTCAGCGATCGCGGCGGCAGACGCCGGATATCAAGAGCTACAGGGCGCCTGGCAAGTCGTGGAACTAGTCGACAACGGTCGCGCCATTGCGGCGGACGCGATCTCCGGATGGTTGCCATCCGGTGGACGAATGGAATTAGTCGACAATACGATCGTATTCACATCTCCCAAGGATGGGAAACGACACGCGCGAGTCTTCTCGATCGATGCCACGACCTATCCACGACAGCTCAATGTCATCGACCAAAACCAAGTGACCGGGCACGGAATTTATCGCATCGACGATGGTCGCCTCGTGGTTTGCCTCTCTCCACCTCAAGATGCGCCGCGCCCGACTGATTTCTCGGCGCGGGAAGGATCACGCCACGTGTTAATGGTCTTAACGCGCCCAAAATCAGAGTCGAGCGTGCCAACTACTCTCGCGAAAGCTACGCCGGCGAACTCCGTTCTAACACTGCCATCACCGCCTGCTTTTCCCACTAGCTTGCCCGCTACTGCCAAGCCAATGACGAATGAAGAAACTCTCAAGTTGCTTCCCGGCAATTGGAAAATCAACGACTCCTATGGGGCCTTCTATTTGAACCTGGATAAGAGCGGCGTGTTTTCGACTTATCGCGAATCGGTCGAAACGAGTGCCTTTCAAAAAGTGTTTAAGAAACTGCCCTTGTCAAACGGAACGTGGAAACTAAACAACGGCCAAGTGATGTTATCGTGCTCCTCTTCCGTATACGCCGACCGCGTCTATAAGAGCTTTCCGTTTACGATCCGATCTGTGACCGGAGCGCAATTGGAGTTCGTTGATTACGCGGGCAATGTCGGCAAGGCGACGCGAACGCAGCCCTAGACTTCGGAAGGACTTGTTGGCGCGGATCAATCTGTGGACGTTCTGCTTGCCCGGGCTTGCCGAGCGATTGGAAGATATTCCGCCCAACGTCGATTACGAACTGAACCAATTCGCGGCGCGAACGCGGCAAGTGGTGCGAATGAACAAGGAAGCGCGCGATCGATTTCTGCAGTTTGCGACGTCCGCCGATGCGCAATGGGTGGCCAACTTTCGCGATTTGAATGCGGCAGTGACGCGGATGGCAACGCTCGCGGCGGGCGGGCGGATCACGGTTGAACTCGTCGACGAAGAAACTGACCGGCTGCGAGGTCAATGGATTGGAAAGGCATCCCAGGACAGTCCAGCATCGCTGTGTGACGTGCTAAATACAGACCAAATTGCGGCGCTGGACCTTTTTGATCACGTCCAACTCGAAGCGGTCGTGGCAGTGTGCCGGCAGGCGAAATCACTTTCCGCAGCGGGTCGAAAGCTGTTTGCCGCATCGCGACAAACAAAGAAGCAGGCCAACGATGCGAATCGGCTCCGTAAGTATCTTGCCCGTTTCGGGTTAAGTTGGGAGCTTATCAACGAAAAGTCGAGCTAGTGCTCCTGCCTTCCAAGAAGCTTAGGAAGAGGCAGTACTGCAAATTCTACGCGGTCGCTGTTGACGCCGGTCACTTAGTGTCGATAATACACTAAGAAAGGACGGGAGCCATGTTGACGAGCGAAAACTCCACTTTGGCGCTGTTGACCGATCTCTATCAACTCACGATGGCCTATGGCTATTGGAAGTTGGGGAAAGCCGAACAGGAGGCCGTGTTTCACTTGTTCTTTCGCAAACCGCCGTTTCACGGCGGCTATGCCATTGCGGCGGGGCTGGGCCCGGCGATGGAGTTTGTCGAGAATTTCTCATTTGATGTGCGCGACATTGACTATCTGGCCTCGCTCACCGGCAACGATGGGCACCGGCTATTTGACGCCGACTTTCTGCGTTACTTGGCGATGCTTCGGATGCAATGCGACATCGACGCGATGCCCGAGGGGACTGTTGCCTTCGGCCAAGAGCCGCTACTCCGGGTTCGCGGTCCGATGTTGCAATGCCAGATCCTCGAAACGGCGCTCCTCAATTTCGTTAACTTTCAGACATTGATCGCCACGAAGGCGGCGCGGATCTGCTCGGCTGCAGCGGGCGATCCGGTCGTCGAGTTCGGTTTGCGGCGAGCCCAAGGGATGAATGGCGCGTTGACTGCGAGCCGGGCCGCATACATCGGCGGTTGCAGCGCGACCTCCAACGTACTTGCGGGACAGATGTTTGGAATTCCGGTCCGTGGTACGCATGCCCATAGCTGGGTGATGTCGTTCGATACAGAAGCCGACGCGTTCGCAGGCTATGCGGACGTGATGCCGAACAATGCGGTGTTCCTCGTGGATACCTACGACACGCTGCAAGGCGTGCGGCGGGCGGTTGAGGTTGGCATGAAACTGCGCGAGCGCGGGCACGAGATGGCTGGCATTCGGCTCGATTCTGGCGACCTTGCGTTTTTGAGCATCGAAGCACGCAAGATTTTGGATCAGGCCGGGTTTCCGGAAACCCAAATTCTCGCGACGAATGACCTGGATGAAGCGATCATCGAGAACTTGAAAGCACAAGGTGCGAAGATCTCGGTGTGGGGCGTCGGTACGAAGTTAGTGACCGCATATGACGAGCCGGCGCTGGGCGGCGTGTACAAGTTGGGCGCGCTTCGCGATCAAACAGGGGTCTGGCGTCCCAAGATCAAACTTTCTGAGCAAGCTGCCAAGACGTCGATTCCCGGTGTCTTGCAGGTGCGGCGATTTGAGGATAAGTCGGGCTTCGCCGGCGACATGATTTACGACACGACTGCGGGCCCCGATCCGCGGCTGCAAATCGTTGACCTGAAGGACCACACACGACGCAAGGCGTTTCAGCCGAATGCGCGAGTGGCCGATATGCTCGAGCCAGTGCTGCGTGGCGGAAAACGTGTCGCGAATGCAGAGCCGCTGGCAGCGATACGCGAGCGGGCACAGTCGCAGTTGAGGCGATTGCACCCGGGCGTACGGCGTTTCATGAATCCGCACGAGTACCCGGTGGGACTGGATGTCGGTTTACACGAGCTTCGCAATGCGATGATTCGCGAGGCGCGAGAGACTAAGCTTGCGACCGCGGTTCCGTAGCACCGAAGGCGAGAAGGAGTTGGCGATGAGATTAATCCGAGTCGCCGCTGCGGCACTGAATCAGACGCCCCTGGAGTGGGATGGAAACCTGGCAAATATTCGCCAGGCGATTGAGCTCGCCCGCAGTCGCGGCGTCAGCTTGCTCTGTTTGCCTGAGCTCAGCATTACGGGATATGGGTGCGAAGATGCCTTCTTCTCGCACGCGGTCGTCGCAACGGCCGAGCGGCTGCTGGTCGAGCTGCTGCCCACGACCAAAGCCATGGCGGTGAGCGTCGGGCTGCCCATCATGCATCTCGGCGCGCTTTATAACACGTCGGCTTTGCTGGTCGACGGGAAGCTTGCCGGGATCGTGGCCAAGCAGTGGCTGGCGGGAGATGGCCTGCACTACGAGCCGCGATGGTTCAAGCCGTGGCCCTCCGGCGTCGTTACTACAACGGCGTTCGCCGATGAGGAATGCCCCATCGGTGAGCTGCTGTTCGATATCGGCGGCGTGCGAATTGGTTTTGAAATCTGTGAAGACGCTTGGGTAGCCGATCGTCCGGGCGAAGCCCACGCACGCCGTGGGGCCGACATCATCGTCAACCCAAGTGCAAGCCATTTTGCGTTTGGCAAAGCCCGCACGCGGCAGCAACTGGTGATGGAAGCTTCGCGGATGTTTGGTGTCACTTACATTTACTCCAACCTGGTGGGCAATGAGGCAGGGCGAGTGATTTACGACGGGCACATGTTGATCGCAACGCACGGTGCGATCGTTGCCACTGGTCCACGGCTGACGTTTGCGCCGGCCGTTGTGACGGACGCCGTCATCGATATCGACGCCACGCGCATGCGACGGTCACAATCGGCCAGCTACCTTCCGTCGCCGCGGCCAGACGAGGGTGAGCACATCATCGAAGTCGACTTCGACTTTCCAGCCTGCCAACCGGAGCCGGCCCGCGCTGCGCCTCAGAGCTGGGAATCGTCCAACCATTTGGACTATGAAGAATTCGCACGGGCAATTTGCCTGGCGTTATACGACTACCTGCGCAAAAGTCACTCCAGCGGGTTCGTTGTATCGCTTAGCGGCGGCGCCGATTCTTCGGCGGTTGCTTGCCTGGTTGCGATGATGGTTCGACTGGGTTGCGCCGAACTTGGAACTGAGCAGTTCATCGCGAGCATCGGCCTGAAGGATGCGGCGGATCGTTCACCACGGCAGCTTGTCGGGCGGCTGCTTACGACCGTATTCCAGTCCACTCGTAACAGCTCGCAAGTTACACGGCATGCTGCGCGGACCGTTGCTGAGGCCGTGGGCGCTGAGCATTTCGAATTGGATGTCGACGACGTGTGCAGCGGCTACGTGAACAAGGTCGAAGCCGCGCTCGGCCGAAAACTGGATTGGGCAGCGGACGATGTGGCCCTGCAGAATATTCAAGCTCGCGGCCGCGGACCTGCGGCGTGGCTGCTTGCGAACCTAAAGAACGCGCTGCTGCTGGCTACCAGCAACCGCTCGGAAGCGGCGGTCGGTTATGCGACGATGGACGGTGATACGTGTGGCGGTATCAGCCCCATTGCGGGTATCGACAAAGCCTTCTTACGCCGCTGGTTGCGATGGCTAGAAACCGAGGGGCCGGTTGGCTTCGGCCCGTTCCCCGCGCTAAGTGTCGTGAATCGGCTTCAGCCGACGGCCGAGCTGCGCCCGCTAGCGGAATCGCAGACCGACGAAAACGACCTGATGCCATACGACCTGCTCGATGCGATCGAGGATCAGGCGATCGGAGAACGTCGTTCGCCGCAGGAAGTGCTCGATACGATCGCTGTCCAGTTCGCTGGTTACGAACTTACGCAGCTCGCTGCTTGGGTGCGGCGGTTCTTTCAGCTGTGGAGCCGCAATCAATGGAAGCGCGAGCGGTACGCCCCCTCGTTCCACGTCGACGACAAGAATCTCGATCCGAAAACGTGGTGCCGGTTCCCGATCTTATCGGGCGGTTTTCACCGGGAACTTTCTGAGCTGGACTCCCTCCGCTAGCAAGCAGACAGTTTCGCCCAGCCGCGGGAATTTGCCAAGGCAACGAAAGAATGAGAACGCCGCGAACCATTGCTTTGACTTAGTGTCATTACTACACTACTAAAGTGTCGATAGGACACTAAGGAGTGATTTATGAGCTTTACCTACGAATTTGCCCGCCCGGCCCTGACGGTGGACGTGGTGGTGTTCGCGTTAGACGCTGAAGAGCTGCGAGTCATGCTGATCGAGCGCGACCTCAAGCCGTTTGCCGGCCGGTGGGCACTTCCCGGCGGGTTTGTGCGTGTCGACGAAACGCTCGACGCGGCTGCCCGTCGCGAGTTGCAGGAAGAGAGCGGGCTGAAGGATATCTTCCTCGAACAGCTTTACACGTTTGGCGACCTGGATCGCGATCCGCGCGAGCGCGTGGTGACGGTGGCGTATTACGCACTGGTAAACCTGGCTGGGCATGAGGTGCAGGCCAGCACCGATGCGCGCAACGCGGCCTGGTTCCCGGTCAATGACCTGCCCGATCTCGCGTTTGACCACCAACGAATCTTGAGTGTCGCGCACGACCGCGTCCGGTCGAAAGTGCAATACCAACCGATCGGGTTTGAACTGCTGCCGGAGAAATTTACGCTGAGCCAATTGCAGCATCTGTACGAAGTCATCCTCGATCGCGAGCTCGACAAACGCAACTTTCGCAAGAAAGTGCTGAGCATGGAGATCGTCAAGGAAACCAACGAGATCGAGACCGACGTGTCGCACCGGGCCGCGCGGCTGTATCGCTTCGATAAACGAAAGTACGACCGGCTGATGAAGAAGGGATTCAACTTTGAGATTTGATCATGGACCACTATCCCCACATCCTCGGCTGCCTGCTAGGAACTGCGCTCGGCGACGCAGTTGGGCTGCGGCGTGAGGGACTCTCGCGGCAGCGCGCGGTGCGGATGTATGGCGAGTCGTCGTTGGCACCGAACCTAATATTTGGCTGGGGCTTCTGCAGCGACGACACAGAACACACATTGATGGTGGGCCGAGCACTTGCGCTTTCAGCCGGGAAACCTGAACAATTTGAGCGTGAGTTAGCCGCTCAGTTCGGAAGATGGCTGCTGGCGATTCCGGCGGGGGTTGGGCTCGCCACTTTGCGATCCTGCCTCATACTGCTGATTGGATTCGGCCCGCGACGCAGCGGTGTTGCGAGTGCCGGCAACGGTCCCGCCATGCGATCGGCTCTGCTCGGCGTGTGTGCGGAGGACGAGCCACACCTTGTCGCTCTTGTGGATGCTTCAACTCGAATCACCCACACGGACCCACGAGCCCAGGAAGGCGCTTTGATCGTTGCCCGTGCCGCGCGGCTGGCTGCGGTGGGAGACACCAGAACTCCGGAAGAATTCCTGGCCGATGTCGCAACGATAACGCGCGGCGAAGAACTGCGGGGGACCTTGCACGCGGCAGTCTCGGCACTGGAGGAAAACAAGTCGTGTCTCGAGTTTGCCGATTCACGCGGCTGGACGCGTGGCGTCAGTGGTTACATCAACCACGCAGTTCCAGCCGCACTTTATTGTTGGGCCAATTATCCTCGCGACTTCGAGCAATGCGTTAAGAACGCAGTGCTCCTGGGCGGCGACACAGACACCGTGGCGGCGATTGCAGGAGCAATTTGTGGCGCCAATTTAGGTGCCGATGCGATTCCTGCCGGATGGATTGGCCGGCTGCGTGAGTGGCCACGAACAGTCGACTGGATGACAGAATTAGCCAACTCGCTGTACACAGCTATGGCTCAGGGAGTAGCAACGAAGCCACCTCCGATGCGTTGGCTGGCAAGCGTTCCACGAAATCTAGTGTTCGCCACCGTAGTACTCGGACTCGGTTTTCGACGGCTGTTCCCCCCTTACTGACTTAGCCATGAACTATATCGAAGCACCCACGGAATACGAAGGAAGCGAGCCCGCGCTGTTTCTAGCTGGTGGCGTTTCGGACGCTGAGAACTGGCAACGCAGATTACTGCGACTGCTGCCGCGCGGCGAATACGCCGTGTTGAATCCGCGGCGAGTCACGTTTCCCGCCGACGATACGGCGGCAGAAACGCAACAAATTGAATGGGAAGTTCGGCATTTGCGCCGCGCGATGTTGGCGGTGTTTTGGTTTCCCGCACACACACTTTGTCCGATCACGCTGCTCGAACTCGGAGCGTGTTGGGCTGCAGAGAAGCCCATCGTCGTTGGAGCCGATGTGGCATATGCGCGGCGCTTTGATGTGGAAATTCATCTGCGACTGCAACGACCTGACGTGACCATTGCCGACACGCTTGAATTGCTGGCGACTCAGGTTGCCAACTGCCGTGAACTGAAGGACGCATTCCAATGAAAGCACTCCTATTGGTGGACATCCAAAACGATTTCCTGCCTGGCGGCGCGTTGGCGGTGCCGAATGGACATGAAGTGATTGATGTCGCAAATCGATTGATGCCCGAATACGACTTGGTTATAGCGACCAAGGACTGGCACCCTGCCGACCACGGATCGTTTGCGAGCCGGCACAAGGGACGGCGCGTCGGTGAGACGGGGCAATTGCACGGGCTGGAGCAGGTCCTGTGGCCCGATCACTGCGTGCAAGGGTCTGCCGGCGCCGACCTCGCGGTCGACTTGAATCACGAGAACATTGATCACATCGTCCACAAGGGAACAGATCCGACCGTCGACAGCTACAGCGCGTTCTTTGACAATGCCCGTCGCAAGTCAACTGGCCTGACGGCGTACTTGAAATCGAACGGCGTTGACGAAATCCATGTGCTGGGACTCGCGACGGATTACTGCGTTCGCGCAACCGTGCTCGATGGCCTCGACCTCGGATTCCGCGTCGTGCTCCTGACGGAAGGTACCCGTGGTGTGGATTTACAGCAGGGAGATTGCGACCGAGCCATCGACGAGATGCGCGGAGCCGGGGCGGTTATAAGCTAACCCAACCCTTGCCGGTCAAGCATTTATGAATGCCAATCCCAATCATGATTTGAACACGATCGCCACGGCAGGCCTTCTCGGCCTTGCTGTGGGCGATGCTTTGGGAGTTCCGGTCGAGTTTTGTTCGCGCAAACGATTGCAGGAACAACCCGTGACCGATATGCGCAGCTTTGGAACCCACAATCAGCCGAGCGGAACCTGGTCGGACGATACCTCGCTAACGCTTTGTCTTGCGGAGAGCCTCACTGAGTGCGGGATTGATTACCAGGATCAGGCGCGTCGCTTCGTAGGTTGGTGGCGCCATGCAAATTGGACTCCGCATGGCGACGTATTTGACATCGGCAATGCGACGCGCGGAGCTATCAGTCGGCTGGAACTTGGCATGAATCCGACCGAAGCCGGCCTGACGAATGAGCACAGTAATGGAAACGGCTCAGTCATGCGCATTCTGCCTGTAGCGCTCTATTTGGCGTTCTCGGATCCCGCAGATCGCTTGGATGCTGCAATGCAGTGCAGTCGTCTTACCCACGGACATCCGCGATGCCAGATTGCATGCGCGCTCTTTGTGGAAATCGCGGCTGCGCTCGTCCGCGGCGCCAACATTCGTAGCGCAGTCGCACAATCGCAGCGCTCGGTGTCTGAAATAATCGAGAGTCGGTTTCCGCGAGAGCGCTCGAACGTGCAACGACTATTTAACGACGGAATCGGCAATCTAAACCCAACGGAGGTTTCCGGGAGCGGCTACGTCATCGATTGTTTAGAGGCCAGCATCTGGTGCGCATTATCCAGCAATTCATTTCAAGAAGGTGTATTGAAAGCCGTTAATCTAGGTGACGACACCGATACCGCAGGTGCGGTCGCCGGTGCCCTTCTGGGATTGCGATTTGGGCGCAAATCGATACCACAAGGCTGGGAGGACCAACTGGCTCGTCGACAAGACGTCGTAGCCCTTTGCGAACGATTTCAGGCGGCTTGCGAACATCAATGGGAGACAAACCAATGATCCAAATTCGGACAATCAAGCGCGGCGATCGTGTGGCCGTTTGGAAACCGGATGGCGATGTGCGCTTTGTCGATGGACCACGGCGAATGCTCATCATTCGAGAGCGAGTTGAGCCGCTGCGGCGGTACAGTGCTGAGTCGCACGAGTACCTGGCGGTGCGAATGCGAAATGGTCGCACGGAAAACCGGCGCGGGCCGACTGATCTCTGGTTCCACCCGGTTGAACATGAAGCGATTACCGTCGAACCGGCTGTCCCCATTGATGCGCACGAGGCGCTGGTTATTTATCAACGGCAGACCGATGATCTGGTGACTCGCCGTGTGCTCACGGGGCCGGCCCAGTACGTGCCGCAGGAGGACGAGTGGCTGCACGAATTCAGTTGGCATGGCGCCGACCCAGTGAATCCGAGCCGAAAGACCCCGCGAGCGCTTCAGTTCACCAAGTTGCGAACTATTCCCGACCAGATGTACTTCGACGTCCGGGAGGTCCGCACGGCAGATGATGCGCTGCTGGTCGTCCGATTGATGGTGTTCTTCGAACTCATTGACATCCATCGCATGCTCGATCAGACCCATGACCCGATTGCTGATTTCATCAATGCGCTCACGGCGGATGTGATCGAATTTGCCGCGGCTGGTTCATTCGAAGAGTTCAAGGAGCGGACGAATCGACTTAGCGACCTGAATCAATATAGCAACCTGGTCGGACGAGCCGATCGCATCGGTTACCGAATCAACAAGGTGGTTTACCGCGGCTATGTCGCTTCAGACAAGCTGCAGGCAATGCACGATGCGGCCATCGAAGCGCGCACCGAGCTCAAACTGAAAGCCGAAACCGAGCAACAAGCGCAGGAGCTGGCCGACCTGAAGCTGCTGCGTGAGTCGGAGCGTGATGTGCGCCGTCGCGAGATGCAGCACGCGCAAGGAGAGCACGAGCAGCAGATGCACGAGCTTCAGCATACCGGCGAACTGCATCGCCAGGAGGCTGATCACAAACAGCAGATTGCCCATCGCCGCGAGGTGCAGCAGCTCGATGCTGAGCATTTGCACGCAGAAAACGAAGAGCGACTGCGGTTCCTGCGAGAAGTTCACTCGCTGCAAGTTGATGTTACGCGGTATCTCGTGGCTCAATACCAACACCCCGATCGGCTGATTCAAATCGATGGAACCGGGCGGAGCCAACTCCACCTACATGAAAAACTGGAAGTTTAGAAACAGGCAGGAAGGCGAGGGTAAGATGACGGATTCAACTGATCTACGAACGCTGCACGCGGGTCGCCATCTGTCGCTGGTCGCTTGCGGGACTTGGGAGTTCGCCACGCGCCAGGTTCGGAGACCGGCAGTGGGGATTATCGCGATCACCGACGATGATCGAGTGGTGCTCGTCGAGCAGTTTCGAGTTCCTGTCGGTGAAAAAGTCGTCGAAATACCGGCTGGGCTGGCCGGCGACGTTGCGGGAAGCGAGCACGAATCACTTCTCGAATCGGCCAAACGCGAGTTGTGGGAGGAAACCGGCTACGAAGCTGAACGATGGACCGAAATCGCCAGCGGATACTCGTCCCCGGGATTGACCGATGAAGAAATCGTGCTGTTTCTGGCGGAGGATATCCGGAAGCGCGGGTCTGGTGGCGGCGACTCGAGTGAAAACATCACCGTCCATGAAGTTCCATTCCACCAAGTGATGCCATGGCTTTCCGAACACGGCGCAACGGCGGATTTAAAGTTGTTGGCGGGGCTTTTCGCCATGCACGAGCATCGGCGCGTACGAGGTAACTCCCATGGGTAACGTCTCCCGATCATTGGAGGATCGCTTCATCGGGTGCCTGCTCGGGCTTGCGGTGGGCGATGCGCTCGGCGCACATTTCGAAGGACAGTCGTCCGAATTTATTAAGACCCGCTATCTGACCGCTCACCACTTAATTCAAAACCCGCCGTACGGCGAACAGTGGTACACCGACGACACGCAGATGGCGATCGGCGTAGCTGAAACACTCGTTGCGTGCGGACGTATCGACGAGCGACACCTGTGCGATCGGTTTGCGGCAAACTACGTCGCGGGACGAGGCTACGGTCGCGAGGCCCGCGTCATCATCGAAGCGATGATCGCCGGCGAAGATTACAAGTGGTTGGCGGCGAATCACTTTCCGGGCGGCTCATTCGGAAACGGCGCTGCGATGCGCGTCGCGCCGGTTGGTTTGATGTTTCACCACGATGCAGACCGGATCTGGGAAGAGGCCAGGTTGTCTGCGCTACCGACGCACACGCATCCGCTTGGTATTGAAGGCGCACAATTGTTGGCGCTGGCTGTGGGTCTGGCTGTCGGCAGCGAAGAATTTGAACGCGAGCGATTCTTTAACGTACTTTATGCTAGATGTCATGCTGTGGACTACTCTGGCCCGTTGCGCCGGGCCGCGCAATTGAGCAATCCGAAGGACATCGCGCTATTCGGCAATGGAATCGAGGCGGCCTCTTCCGTCGTTACGGCGATTGCCGCCTTCTCGATGGCGCCCGATTCCTACGAACAGGCAATCGGCAGCGCTATCCTGCTTGGTGGCGACACCGATACGATTGCGGCCATGGCGGGAGCGATCAGCGGTGCTTTTCTTGGCTGGCAAGCAATTCCCGGCCACTTACTGGAACAGTTGGAAGACCGAGAACAAGGTCGAAGTTACATCAAGGGCTTGGCAAGACAGCTGTGCGCGTCACATTTGCAGATGATTGCCCGCGGTGCTTAGTCGAGAATACGAATATGACAAAAGATCGCTTGAAGAAAATCAGCAAGAGCATGAGTTTTGTATTGCGCCATCGTCCAGATACCATCGGCATCGAGTTGCAGGAAGGTGGCTGGGTGCGCGTCGACGAACTGCTCACTGCCTTCGAAGTCGCTGGTAAGCCGTTCTCGTTCGAAGTGTTGGAACAGGTCGTTGCCGATAACGATAAACAGCGCTTCGAATTCAGCAGCGATCGGCTGCGAATTCGCGCGCGGCAAGGTCATTCCGTGGAAGTCGATCTTGGCTACACCGCGTGCACGCCGCCAGAGGTCTTGTATCACGGCACTGCGACACGCAATCTCGATTCGATCTTCGCGCAAGGACTAGTCAAAGGCAACCGCCATCACGTTCACATGTCGACAAACATCGACACGATGGTTCAAGTCGCGATGCGGCATGGCAAGCCGGTGGTCCTGACAATCGATGCAGCGAGAATGCATGCCGATGGATTCGAGTTCTTCGTCACCGACAACCACGTCTGGCTGACAGACCATGTTCCGCCGGAGTTCATTGCGGTGGCACCACTGTCGGAATAAAGCACGCCTACCGCTGGACAATGACGGCGTGCATGTTCAATTCGCAATCGTTGCGGGATATTTGAGGTGAGGACGCGGTGTTTTGCCCACGTTCAGTTATTCGCAGCACAACTTCTCCGCCGGCAAGCGGCCATCCGACCGTGCGCCCGCTTCGAAACCGCTGCGCAGCAAGATGATTGTGCGGCTTTGCCAGATTCATCAACACGAGAAAACCGTGCGAGCCGACATCTCGAATCAGCGCCTAAGTCACTGCGGCTGAGTTGTTTCCAACCTCGTCATGCGCCCCAGCGCACCGGGTTCGTCGTCGCTTGGCGTCTTGTTCCGGCCATGAATACGATTAACGACTGTTAAACGTACGCGACGTTCCAATACGAGTAATATCTGCGACGTACTTTGCCCATTTCCCTCCCGCCGATTAGGATACCGACGTGAACAAATTCACGGAAATCCTCTGTGGGGTTCAACGCGGTGAGCCACTGGCCACGGAGGCCTTGTTGCCGCTGGTTTACGACGAGTTGCGAAATCTGGCCTCCGCGCGGTTGGCCCAGGAAAGCCACGGGCAGACGCTTCAACCGACGGCCCTGGTGCATGAAGTCTACTTGAAACTCACCGCTCATGAGCCTGTGCCCGATTGGCAAAACCGCCGCCACTTTTTCGCCGCTGCGGCCGAAGCGATGCGGCGAATTCTCATCGACCGAGCGCGGTCGAAGCTGTCGGAGCGACACGGGGGCCGGTTCCAACGCCAGGAACTCCACGATGATTTCATCGCAGACGACTGCCGCTCGGCAAACCTGATCGCCCTGAGCGAGGCGCTCGACGAATTGGCGGAGCACGACCAGCAGGCGGCGCAACTCGTCGAGTTGCGCTATTTCGCCGGCCTCAATCACCAGGACGCCGCCGCCGCGCTGCAAATAAGTCGACGCTCAGCCGATCGGCTATGGGCGCTAGCGCGGGCCTGGTTGTATCGCCGGCTCAACGAGGCATAATAGTGAAGCATTAACGGCGGCGGCTCGGTGAGCACAATCCCAACAGATCTGAAAATATAGCTGCGGCTCTCCCAACTTATTCATGTTCGAGTGGAGTCCTCGCGCCAACTCGTTGTTCTTATCAGCTCGGGAATTGTCGTCGGGCGAGGCACGTGAGCGCTATCTCGACGGCGCCTGCGGGGACGACCACATACTGCGCAGTGCTGTGCAATCCTTGCTGGAAGCCGACCAACAAGCAGAGGGATTTCTCGAATCGGCCGCGACGAACCTATCTTATCCAGTCGTACGCAGCGATTCGGTTGAGCAGGTGGGAACTTTCGTCGGTCCCTATAAGCTGCTGCAAGAAATCGGTGAAGGGGGTATGGGACTGGTGTACAAAGCTGAGCAGACCGCACCAGTACAGCGCATCGTAGCTCTCAAAGTCATCAAACCTGGGATCGACACCCGCCGGGTCCTGGCGCGGTTCGAGGCGGAACGGCAGGCCGTGGCGCTTATGGATCATCCGTCGATCGCCAAGGTCCTCGACGCCGGCGCGACCGAGACGGGGCGGCCTTACTTCGTGATGGAACTCGTCAAAGGACTGCCGATCACCGAGTACTGCCGGCAAAGTCGCGCGTCGTTGTCGACCCGGCTCGAGTTGTTCCGAGAAGTGTGTCAGGCCGTGCAACATGCGCACCAAAAGGGGATCATCCATCGCGACCTCAAGCCTTCGAACGTGATGATCGCCTTCTATGACGGTCGGCCCGTGCCCAAGGTAATCGATTTCGGCGTCGCCAAAGCGACCGGCGTGAAACTGACCGACCACACGATGTTTACCGAATTCGGCACGGTTATCGGGACGCTCGAATACATGAGCCCAGAGCAAGCAGGACTCGACCAACTCGACGTGGATACGCGGACCGACGTCTACTCGCTGGGCGTACTGCTGTATGAGTTGTTGACCGGCGCGACGCCGTTGGACGCCGCCAAACTCCGCTCCGCCGGGTTCGACGAGGCACGGCGAATCATTCGCGAAGAGCAGCCCGTTTTGCCCAGCACGCGGTTGTCGAGTTCCGACGTCTTGCCCGCCTTGGCGGCCGAACGGGGAGAAGAACCGCTACGGCTCACGCGGACGATGCGGGGAGATTTGGATTGGATCGTAATGAAGGCCTTGGAAAAGAACCGTGAAAGGCGCTACGACTCCGCCGGCGCATTTGCCCGCGATATCGGGCGATACCTGGCCGACGAGCCGATCGAAGCCCGCCCGCCCTCGACGGCGTATCTGTTGCGGAAGTTCGTGCATCGCAACCGCCGGCCGGTTGCGGCCGCGGCCCTGGTCGCGGCTTCGCTCGTGGTGGGGATTAGCGTCAGCGAATGGCAAGCCCTCCGCGCGACTCGCGCCGAGCAAGCCGCCCGCGCCCAAGCCGAACGCGCGGAACAAGCCGCTCAAGAAGCGCGCGACGCCCGGACGGCCGAAGCCGCTAGCCGGCAGACCGCCGAGGATCGGCTGCGGTTCTTAGTCACCGCTTTGGGAGTTCAATCGCGCTCCATCGACCCGGCGACGCTCCCGGCGCAAGCCATGAACGAATCCTGGGATCGTGTCCTTCGCGAATTGGATGTTCGCCCCAGCGACCGAGCAGCCATTTTACTGATGATCGGGCGCAGGTGCTTCGGGCTGCGACGCTACGACGTCGCCGAGCGCGAACTGCGGGAGTGTCTCTCCGTGGCAACAACGCAGACCATGATCACGGAAGCCAAGACGCTTCTCGGGTCGACTCTGCTGCGTCGAGGACTTATGGACGAGGGAGTGGCCTTCCTAAACGAAGTCTTGCTCGAACAGATAAAGAAGAATGACAACCCCGATGGGGCAATTGTGCGCGACGCCTGGCCGGGGTTGGCCCATGCCGAACGCGACGTCGTTGAACGACCGGGACAGGACGGCTTGCAGTTCGACGGCGCCCACGACTATGTGATATTACCGAAGGTCTATTTCGATGGTCGTCCCCCGTGGACGATCGAAGCGATCGCGCAGGCGGATGAACTTGAACAATACCCGAATCGCAAGGCCCAGAAATGGACCTCGCTGGTCAGTTCGACCGATGGCGGTAGCGCTGCCTTGGAGTGCAACCAAGGGAAGTGGTCATTCGGGATGTACACTTCGAGTGATCGAAGCGACCACTGGGAGGAGAACTACTCGTCCGTTTTCGCACGCGGGGCTCCCGAATTGCATCACTGGGGCCATTTAGCGGGAGTTTGGGACGGAAAACAACTGCGACTCTATGTGGACGGCGTCTTGCAAGAGTCTCGCCACGGTATTGAACACTGTTCTTCCCTCTCAGATATGCCGTTCTTCCTCGGTGCGGATCCCGCGAACCCTGAATTTGGATACCTGGCCGAGGGCTTGTTCCACGGCCGTTTGCGTGCCGTGCGAATTTCGCACGGCGTCGAGTATACGGCGGAATTTGCCAAGCCCGACAGGTTCGAGAACACGCCACAAACGCTCGCCCATTACGATTTCACGGTCGACACGGGCCATTACGCCATTGACCGCAGCGGCCACGGTCGGCACGGGATCATTGTGGGGGCCAAGTTCGTGCCGGCGAAACCCCAGGCCGATTCGCCGTAGCGGCAGGACCGGGCCAATCACCTGTTCAATTTGGCGAATCGGCGTCGGAAGGCATCTCCCGGCGACGATCAGACACCAAATGGAACACGCCATCGGCTTCAGACAGGCCTCCCACGCCCCATTGCCGGCGCCGGTATCAATCGGCTTCCCGCTAATCGCGAGCTGCTCTTTTGCCGTCGAAAGCGAGTGTCTGGACATTTTTTTTCCAGAATCTTCGTGCAACGCGGCGGCGGAATTCGCATGTAGTTAGTGGTAACGCTTCGGTACGCCAGTCCCACGTCAGAAGAACGTCCCGGCGTCCCTGCCGCGGGGTTCGCGCCCTTCCCAGCGATGTCCAATCTCGTCCCACATCTTGGTGCCCTGCATGTTGATGATGCTATTCGGCTGATTGCCGCGGTGACATCGCTGGCCCCATCGCCAGACGATCTGGAGGCTCGTCGTCAGGATGTCGTGGCCGCCCTGGGAGAGATCATCGGGGCCGACGCCGGCCACTGGGCCTGGGGACGCGGCGCACCGGATACGAACTCAATCGCGCCCGTGGCGCTGGTCGATTTCGGCTACACCCACGAGCAGCGGGCCGTAATGATCGATCAGGCGCTGAATCCCGAAAGCATGAAAATGTTTCAGGTCCGAATGGCCGCTCGGTTCGACGGGCAGCGGCTGGCCTCGGCCACCCGTCGCGATTTGATCCCCGATGACCAGTGGCGTTGTTCGCCACTGTGGTGCAAGTACGTCGAGCGGCTCGGCCTCGACTCATGGGTTCATGCCGTGCGTTATCGGGGCGTCGATACGTGGAGCTGCTTGCACATGCTGCGGCGGCGCACGAAGCCCGAGTTCGAGGCCCGGCATGCAGCACTATTGCACGCGGCACTGGCGAGCATTGCGTGGCTCAGCTCGACCGCCGGGGAAGTGGTTCCCACCGATAATTTTAAGCCGTTAACTCCCCGACAGCGCACCGTGATGCTGCTCGTGCTCGACGGCCGGTCGCGCAAGGACATCGCCAGCCAGCTCGGACTTTCGGAACATACGATCGACGATCACCTCAAAGCGATTTACAGCCACTTGGGCGTAAAAAGCGTCGGCGAATTGGCGGCCCGGTTTTTGAAGAGGGCCTGAATAAGGGAAGCTCTTGACTGCATATCCCGGAAAAGCGGGATACCGGAAAAATCGCCCACAACTATGTTTGAATCTTGGCAAACTCTTGCTCGCCGCTCCGAATGCCCGCATTCCCCTCGTCTGATTCTCTTCGCGCTGATGACAGAGCCGCGTCGGCGGGTCTTCACGTCTGATCCACTTTTTACTCTTTGAAGAAATCTAAAGATGCGCCCTCGATTCGCAATCGCCGCCGCAATGCTGCTGCTCGCCCATTCCGCCGCTGGGGGCGTTATCGATCCTAATTCATTCGACACGTCGGGCCAAACCGGCACGCTCGGCGGGTCGTCCGGCACATGGACCTTCGATACGGATGCGTTGGAAGTTCGACTGAACGGCACACGGGTCGCCGGCGGCGTGCTGGTGTCACAGCCCAATGGCGTCGATTTGGCCGTCTTCCCCTTTGAAAACATTTCTATCACCGGTTCGGCAGCTGTAAGTTTTACCGGACAGCGACCGATTGCCCTGGCTTCCAAAGGTGGTGTTCTCATTCAACCAACGATTAACATTGGCGGAATTCCTCAAATAGACAACGTCGGAGGATTTCGCGGTGGCTTTACGACTCGATTGGACAAAGTCATTAACGGAATTGGAATTCACGAGGCGTATTTGCATGAGGGCTTTGGGCCGGGAGGCGGCAAATTTTCCGACGATAATGCTGGCGGTACTTTTGATGTTTTTTCAACGGGAGGCGGCTTCGGGGGAGCTGGCGGAAGCGGTTTAAACATTTTCGAGGAAGTTCCTGGAGGATTCGCGTATGGCAACCTTTTGGCAAGCATTGAAGGTGGAAGCGGCGGCGCCTCCACTTCGCTTGGCAACGAGGTTGGCGGGGGAGGCGGCGGAGGTTTGGCGATCGTCGCCAATGGCAATGTGACCGTGGGGTCGATTAACGCCGATGGCACCCAAGGAGGACTTAACGATTTTGGCGGAGGGGGCGCTGGAGGAGGCATCCTCATCAGCGGCGCAACGGTTTCCTACACGAGCCTTTCTGCTCGGGGCGGCACACCTTCAGCAGGGACAGGAATTGGGGGAGGCGGAGGGCGCCTCGCGCTCTTGGGCATCGCTTCATACTCATTCGGCTCGCTAGTCGGAGGCGTTAATGTTGACGGTGGTGGGAGCGACATTTCGCAGGGCGGGGTAACCATAACGCGCGGTGGAGCAGGCGTCATCACCGTTTCGCCTCAGACGTTCATTGCGACAGATAATCGCGTCCTCGACGGCTCTCTGCTGGTCAAACCGGGCGGCGGTACGACTCCGACTTACGAAGCGGAAGTCCGCCGCAATCTTACGGTCAGCGCCGGCTCCACGGTGACGCTCGGCAAGAATCAGCCGCTCGACAAGCTCATTGGACCGGGCGGCGCGAGTACTGCCCAACTTCAGATTAGCGCAGGGGGACTGTTCGACACGGCGAGCTTTTCGCAACGCGTCGGCACACTCCTAGGAAGCGGCGCTTTGCGCCTCTCCGATGGTGGTCGGCTGACGATCGATGGGACGACTCCCTTTTATTTCTATGGAACTATCTCCGGACAAGGAACCTTGGCTGTCAGCCCTGACGCTACTTTCAACGCGTATGAAGTTGTGGGCAGCGGGTATCCTTCGTGGACCGGCGCCGCCGAAGTGGCCGGCACGCTCAACATCAGTCGCGGCGCGTTCAACGCCCACGTCTCAAGCGTCGGCAATGCCGCCGTGTTGAAACTCGGTTTTGATTTGAGCTCTCAAGTTGATCTCGGCGGCAATCTCTCGCAGTTCCGCGGAACAATCCAGATTCCCAACGGCACGGTTCACGTCGCCGCCGTGGGTGCTCTCAATACGCCGGCTTCTATCGTCTTTGCCGGGACAGGTAGCCCCAAACTCGATGTCGCGGGAAGTACGAGCGTCGTCGGTCTGGTGAGCGGTGGTTCCTCCTCGGCCGCAATCAACCTGGGCGGCGGTACGCTCACGATCAGCGGCTTGACCAACGGCTCCTACGGCGGCGCCATCACCGGCAACGGCAGCATTGTCAAGGATGGTTACGGCGCGCAGGCGTTCTACGGCAATCTCAGTTATACGGGGGCCACTGTTGTTCACGCCGGTTCGCTGCAAATCCAGAGTCCGCTCGGCAGCGGCGGAACCGTCCGCATCGATCCCGACGGCGTACTCTACGCATCCGCCTCGATCGCTCGGCCCATCGCGGGCATCGGGCCGACGAGCGTCATCGATTTTGGAACGAACAGTCCTGTTTCGCTCGGCAGTGCGACGAGTTTCCTGGGATTCGTGAATGAAGGCCAGTTGCGCGTGGGTGCCCACTCGGTGACCGTGAACTCTGCAGGGGCTGCTCGGCCTGGCGGACTTTCCACGCTCGGCGGGTTCGATGAATTGGGCGAAAATGTCGTCCCTGGCACGCTCTCCATTCCCAACGGCGCGATCGTCGACTTCGGCGAGGCGATCGCCGGCTACGGCACGATCAACACGCCCAATACGCTCGCCAAGCGAGTCGTGATCAACGGCGTCGCCCAAGGCGACTCGGCCGCCAATCCCCTCACCTTCACCGGCTACGTGAAAGGGACCGGATCGTTCGACAACGTGACGTTCACCGGCACGTTCTCACCTGGCCTCTCACCCGCCATCATCTCCGGCGGCAGTATCATGCTCGCACCGACGAGTACACTTGAGATCGAACTGGGCGGCCTCACCGCGGGCAGCGGCTATGACAAAATCGAAGCCGCCGGAACACTCTCAGTGGGTGGCGTCCTGAGCGTCACCCTGCTCGGCGGTTTCGTGCCGGCGCTGGGCAATTCCTTTGATATTCTCGACTGGAATTCCCTGAGCGGCACGTTCTCCTCGCTGAGCCTGCCCGCGCTCGGCGCGGGTCTCTCGTGGAACACCTCGCAACTCTACACCACGGGCACACTGAGTGTGGTGCCCGTGGGCGTCGCTGGCGATTACAACAACAACGGCGTGGTGGACGCGGCTGACTACGTACTCTGGCGCAACGGCGGGCCGCTGGCCAACGAAGTCGACACGCCAGGCGTCGTGAATGCCGCCGACTACACCGCCTGGCGCGCCCGGTTTGGCAACACCAGCGGCTCGGGTGCAGGTAATGCTGACTTTGCCACTACTGTGCCGGAGCCCGAGGGTCTAGTTTTTCTGCTGGGCATGTCAGCGCTATTCCCAAGCCGGGGTCGGCGAATTGGCGGCCCGGTTCTTGAAAAGGCCCTGAATAGACGCAGTTCTTAACTGCATATCCCGGAAAAGCGGATACCGGAAAAATTGCCCACGACCATGTTTGGACCTTTGGCAAACTCTTGTTCGCCGCTCCCAAAGTTCGCTAACTCTTATCTAGGAAATCCCAAATGCATCGTCCCTTGGCTTGGATTGCTGGGCTGGTCCTTGTTTCCGCGGCGCCCGCAGCCCGCGCCGATTTCTCCTACAGCGACTTTTCAAACACGAGCGGCTTACAGTTCACTGGTGCGGCACGACTTGACCCCAATTCGCCAAATGTGGTCCTCGCGCCGGCTGTGAATCCAAACTTCTATGGAGATTACGGCGGACTATTCACGGCGAACAAAGTGACATTCGGCGATGGCGGAACGTTCAGCAGCCATTTTTCGTTTCGGATCGATCCTCCCGCCAGCGGCGGCGGTGACGGTCCCGGCAACGCGGGCTTCTCGTTCATGGTGTTGACCGCGCCCGCTGCAGGCGGGTCTCTGGGAGCGGGCGGGGCGAACCCACTTCTGTCCGTTTCGTTCGATCCGTTCAGTCCCGCGTACTATGACGCTCATCCCTCTGAACTGAATCGGGTCTGGGCCACGAGGTATGACTTTAATGTCACTGCATACACCTACGTCGAGGATTCAGCACGCTTCAATGATGGGCAGCTTTGGCACGCGTGGGTCGATTACGACGGCTCGCAGAACAAGGTCGAGGCCCGCTGGTCACATTCCGCCATGCGACCGGCAGCGGCTGAATTAACACTTCTTGCCAGCAATCCGTACAACTTCTCGGGCCAAGCGTACGTCGGTTTCGGCGCGCTGGAGGGGCCGATCGAGACCGCGCGAATCCTGAGTTGGGATTTCGCGACGACCGCGCTACCGAAGACGTATACCTGGACGGCGGGCGGCAGTTCGAATGGCTTCAATGATCCAGGCAACTGGAATCCGAACGGCACGCCGGGAAGCATCGACACAATTCAGTTCGGCGTCGGATCGAATGCGCCATTGCTTCCAGCCGGTGGGGCGACCGTCAGCAATATCGTCACCCAGCCGAATGCCTACCCGGTCTTCATGAATGCGCTAAGCGCCGACACTCCCCTAAACACTGGTACCCTCAACCTGAACAGCAACTCAAGCCTCACGCTCATCAATACACGTCTCAGCGTCGACAGCGACGTGTCGATTCAAGGTGTTTCGTTGACGGTGAATGGCGGCGCGACGCTGAACGCTGGAACCGTCGCCACACCGGGGACACACTCCGTGACCTTGAATAACGGCAGCGCGGCGACCATCGACAACGGCGGGGCGATGCAAGCCAGCAGCCTCGTCGCCAACGGGATAGTGAACCTCAACAATGGCTCGCTGACGGCCGGTTCGATCACGGGCTCAGGTAGCGTGAAACTCGAGACAAGCAACGTTCACCTCCATGTTACGGGCACGCCGGGACTCGTTATCGGTCGAGCGGTTCCTGTCATCCCGGGGGTCGTTCAAAGCCCAACATCTGAAGCGGTGACCATTGGTATGAATTCCCAACTAATTGTGGATGGCCTGTTGAAAATCAAGCCTATCGATGCACCAAATAATGCCGCTGGTTTAACTGCGGACCAAGGCACAGTCGAAGCCGGTTCGGTCGAAGTAGAAGGAGGTAATTTCACCACTGCCGGGATCGGCGCTCAAAGTAGTTTGAGGATCACTTCCAATACGAGCAAATCGATCGTTGTCCACGGCGATGGACAAACTGCAATTCCGGGTCAGATGAATGTCGGAACATCCACCATCGACGGCGGCTTGGCCATGACGGTCGGCCAGTCCGGGACCCTCAACCTGCGGTCGTCGCTTCTATTCCCGGCAACTCTCTCGATCGGTGGCAATCAGGGCACTGGAACCGTCGCCATTGCCAACGGCGGCAGCCTCATCTTGGGCACTGGCGGGGGAGCGATCGCCGTCAATAACGGTGGCCTCTTGGATTTACAAACGGGCAGCTCGTTCTCGCCGGGAACGAACGTGACGATCAACGTCAACGCGGGCGGAACGCTGAAGTCGGTGCCGGAATTGCTGATCACTCCCGGAGCTACGCTCGCGTTGAACGGCGGTGCTTTGCAGGCCACCCAAGGTGTTACGGTTGGCGTCGACGCTAGCAACAATACAGGGATAGCCACTGTCAACGTCGGTTCGAATGCAAGGGGATCGTTCGGCGACTTTCTGTATATTGCCGGTGGTTCAACGGTCCAACTTGCGGGCGGATCGCAATTGACGGCCGGACAAGTCTATGTCGGGGGTTTTCTCGCTAGTGCTAATGCCTCGAACGACAACGTCCTGATTGTTCGCGGCGGGGCCTCGCTTGCCCCGAAGGACGCGATTTCCATGCCGGTCTATATCGGTGATATCGGGACCGGCAATAACCAACTTCGGATTCAGTCCGGCGGCATCGTCAATACGGGGACCGCAAACACCTATGTTTACGGCGGCTTTGTCGTCCTCGACGGCGGGACACTGCGGACGAACAAAGTCATTAATCCTACCGGTTTCCTCCTCACGTTTAACAGCGGCACGCTGGCCCTTACGGGGACGGCTGGTTACACCGTGGACGCGATGACGGAACTGGGCGACAATCCCACGCTCACCGCGGGCCAGACGCTCGAAATCACCAACGCGACCACGATCCCCGCCGGGAAGCAATTCACACTCAACGGCGGCACGCTCAACACCGGCAGCCTCGACATCGCCGGCACGTTCAACTTCAACGCCGGCACGCTGGGCATCACCGGACCCGCGGGCCTTACGATCGGTTCCGGCGGCTTCTTCGGCTCGTCGTTCACCGTTGGCAACGGCCGCACCGTGACCGCCACGAGCGCCACGATCAACTTGGGCGCTTCGCTCACGCTCGGCGGCGGCGCGTTCGGCTCCGATAACCTCACTAACAATGGCACAGTGTTCCTCAGCGGCGGCTCGCTGTCGACCTTGACATCCGGCGGCACGCTCACGAACGCGAGCACCGGGCGCATCTTCGTTCCCAACAGTAGTCTCATAGTGGTCGGAGGCGCGATGACGAACGCCGCGGGTGGCCGGATCACGCTGCAAGGCGGCGCCGCCCAACTCGCAGGCACCGGCGCGCTCACCAACAGCGGGCTCATCACCGGCGACGGCGAAATCGCCAAACCGGTGACCAACGCGCTAACGGGCGAAATCCGCGCGACGGCCGGCCAAGCTCTCCTCTTCAGCGGCGCTAACGGAACGAACGCCGGCAGGATCAATGTACTGGGAGGTTCGGTCGAGTTCTCGCAGCCGATCACGAATGCCTCGGCCGGCACAATCACCGGCCACGGTTCGTACTTCTTCGCCGGCGGCCTCGCGAACCAGGGCCAGATGCAGTTCTCCGGCGGCAACAGCGACGTGTACGGCAACGTCGCGCTCACGGGCGGAGCGGCGAGCAATGCCAAGATCATCAATTCCGCGGGCGCGAATGTCGTCACGTTTTTTGGCAACGTCGTTCACAACGGCAGTGAAGTTCGCACCGCCGCCGGCAGCGCGACGGTATTCTATGGCGCCGTATCGGGAGCGGGGAGTTTTACCGGCGCGGGCACGGCTGACTTCGAAGGCACGTATTCGCCGGGCAACAGCCCTGCCAGCGTGAGCGTGGAAGGCAGCCTGCGCTTCGGCGGCAACAGCGCCTTGACGATGGAATTAGCGGGGCCCACGCCAGGTGCACAGTACGATCAGTTGCATATTGGCGGCTCGCTGAACGCCGACGGCTCGCTACTGGTGACGCTGCTCGACGGATTCTCACCAGTTTCTGGCCAGGCGTTCGATTTGTTCGATTGGGGTTCGCTCACTGGCCAGTTCGCTTCGTTCACCCTGCCGGCACTCACCAATGGATTGAGTTGGAACACCTCGCAACTTTACACGCGGGGCATCCTCAGCGTGGGCGTGCCGGGTGACTTTAGCGGCGACGGCGTGAGCAATGCGGCCGACTACGTGCTGCTCCGCAAGGCGGGCGGCAGCGGCGCGGCTGCCAATTACAATGTGTGGCGATCGAGCTTCAACTCAGGTGGCAGCATTGGAGCGGGCGGTGCCATTGGCGCGGTTCCCGAACCGACGTCTGCGATGATGACTCTTATTTGTGCGACGGTCTTGATGCTGAGCACCTATCGCCGATCAGGACGACCTGAGGCTTCTACCTCCATTTCGTAATCGTCCCCCGATCGTGAGATCAACGCCATGAACGAGAAAATTGTTCGACGTTGCTCGCGTGGCTGGAACTGCATGAGCCGACTCGGCCTCATGAGCACCTGGTCGCGACGCTCGTTCGGCTTGCCGCGATCGAAATGCCACAGTTCGCACGGCACCGTGCGGGTGTAGAAGAAGTTCGAGCGGATCGAGATCATCACATCGACGTCGCCCGTCATCCCCAAAGGGAGGGCAAGGACTCAGTGACAACACCGTCCGCCGACGATGCGGCATTGCTCGGCAGTTTTTTTCCGATGCGGTAAGGCGTCGCCTGCTTGATGCGAGCCCATTTGCCGAAATGAAGGGCGTTGTGGTCCGAGCTAATCGCTCGCGGGACTATTTTGTCACAACGGAAGAAGCGGATGCAGTTCTGAAAGCATGCCCTGATTTACAGTGGCAGCTTATCTTTGCCCTCAGCCGCTACGGTGGCTTACGATGCCCGTCTGAGCACCTCGTCCTAAAGTGGGGAGACGTAGATTTTGACAATGGCCGAATCCGCGTTCATTCTCCCAAGACCGAGCACCACGAAGGCAAGGGCGAACGTGTAATGCCAATGTTCCCCGAGTTGCGGCCATTTCTGGAAGCGGCATATAAGGAGTTGCTCACCGACTTCGATCCGAAGGTAAAGCGGGTGAGTGAGCAGCCGGTAATACAGCGTTATCGTGACACGAACGCCAACCTACGAACCCAGTTGATTAAGATCATTCGGCGTGCCAATCTCAGCCGTGGCCGAAGTTATTCCAGAATCTCAGAGCAACCAGAGCAACTGAGTTGGCGGACCAATTTCCGAAGCACGTAGCGGCAGACTGGCTAGGACATAGCACCACTATTGCGGATAGGCACTATCGGCAGACGACCGACGATCATTTTGCCCGGGCAATTCAGGCCGCAAGTAACTTGCAAAATCCTATGCAGTCAGCAGCCGTAGCAGACATCCCAGGCGTCGTGAGAGAGAAAGTCACCCTTGCAAAAACCAATGATTACGGTCGTGTACGACACAAGAAGGGAAGGGGAGTGGGCGACACTGGAACCGAACTAGCGCGACAGTATAGTAATTTTGGCGAGTCGGCGAAATGCGCTGCACCCTGCGCTGCACTTGGTCGCGAATTCGGTCCAATTGACCCGGAATTGGCGTCGGTGATCGAAGCTTGGCCGAGTCTGCCCGAAGCCGTCCGGGCCAACGTCCTGGCAATCGTGCGGGCCGTCGATGCAACACGCTGAATGCCTCTCAGACGACCCAGCCGTGGTCGCGATAGGTGCTTGGAAACACGCGGGGGTGGGCGAGGCGTGCGGGAACACCGGCATTTGGTACGCTTGTCCGAATGTCCCAAAACCAGACTAGTGAATATAGGTCGTGAATTTCATTAATCGTGGCGCCGTCGTGGTCCGACCGAAGGTGCCGTTCATTGATCGGCTGGTTCGCCCGAAGGCGCAGTTCCAGCGCTTTGATCTTCGAGGGCCGCAGCCTCGGTCGAAGGAGATGGTTGACCCAACAATTTGAAGTCGAGGTTGTGGACTTGGACTTCACTTTCAGCAAAGCTCTAAATGTCCACGAGACAAGGGCGTAACCGGGGGCCCCATGGCTCCGGAAATCGTGACCACGCCCCCCGCATGCTCGGGTCCCGTCGACCGATCTATCCTCCGTAATCAACTGTTGGAAACAAATCTTACCCTTAAGTCGACAACTATCGCAGCGACGCTGGTGACAAGCTCTACCCATCCTTCCCGGAAGAGATTCAAGTCGGGCAATTCTAGTGCGACTACGACGGGCACCGCATCGCCGTTTTCATTCAGATTGCCCAGCACGTAGCCGACGCGCGGGGGCGAAGAGCCGCAAGCCGCCCAAGCGCGGGCTGACGCTTGGCAGACGAAGAAGAAGGTCAGTCCCGACCAAAGCAGTCCACTCTGCCGGCGCGTCACCAAGCGCCGACGCCGAAGCTGCTAATCTCGCCAAGCTATTCGATGACCTCTCTTCGCAAGTGATGGAGCTTAGCGAGGACGAGACCGGTGACGACGAAGTACGTGCCGCGGGCCAAGCGTGGCAAGAGCAGAAGGCCCGCTCCCCATGGTTCAAGCGATGGTTTGGGGATTGGGAGGCGGCCTCCGCGCAGCAGCAACTTGACGAGATGAAACCAATCAAGGCAACCATCCCGCGGGGCTGGAAGTCTTTGTCGCTTTCCCAGCTACAGCAAGTTGCCGGCAACAAACTGTTTGAATTTCGCAACAGCGGGGTCGTGGTTCAGCACTCGCGATTGGGGCCGATTAAATTTAGCGGAAAGGGAATTAAGAAATCGATTTTTGCGGGAGTTGACCCGGCAAAGCTATTGATGGTAGCCGACTTACCCAAGATTCTTTCCCGCGCCGTTTTTGTTCAGTCTAAGCCACCAGCCGATTCCCATCGGGAACATAACGTCAAGGCATACCATACGCTTGGTGCCAAGGTTCAGGTTGGTCCTGCAACCGTGGATTGCTTATTCACCATCAGAGAAGACAATAACGGGAATCTCTATTACAACCACCGGGCATTCGCTAGTGCGCAAAAAGAGAGCCTACTGGGAAATCCGACGGTACTTGCATCCAAGGATGCAGAGACCACTTCGGCCTACAGCAGGCTCTTAGCATTTATACGTCGGCCATTTGAGCGCGTCAACGCGGACGATATTTCCAAGGTCGTCAACCCCGACGGCACGCCGAAGGTGGTCTATCACGGCACGATTGTAGCAAGTTTAGGCGTCAGTGGCGGCGACCGTTTTGAGAAACTCGGTGTACTAGTCACCCATTGCTGACTATGTAGTCGAGGGTATCACTGCTTTGGTGATAGTCATGCACTTAAGCCGACGCGCTCATTGCCGAGCCGGTGCATGCGGACATTTACGCGCGGGCCGATGAACTCCGCGAGTTGATCGTTGAGATGCAGGCGGCCGTGGAAACGCACTTGGATAGAGGTTCCCAATGACACCGCGGATGTTATTTGCTGTTTTGCTCGCCTATCTCGGAGTGTCGTATCTCTCCGGTGTGGCCGTTATGTTGCTGGCAATTGCGACCGGGCCATTCGCATCGTTAATCGTTGGCGTGGCTCTATTGATCGTAGCAAGCCGCGTTTACAGCAAGACGCGGGAGACCACCGCTAACACCCGCGACTTACTCGAATGAATTGCCGGAAGCTGCGAATGGCGTGGTCAGTGGCGTAGGGGCCACTCGGTGCTGTTGTGTGTGCTGTGGGTGAGGAGTTCATGGCGAGCGGAGTTTTTTATGTACAACTATTCCAATCACCTACATTCGCCGCGATGCCCCTCTCCAATAGGCTGACGTTCGGGTGCGAACGGCCAGGCAGCGCTGGCAGCCAGATTGGCATAGGCGGATTCGTAATTAAAGACAATCCGTTCTTAGCGATGCCACTTATTTGGGACACTCCATCGACCGGGTTGAACGGTACTCGCATCGCTAACGTGTGGAGACGTCAGATTCCCCATAATTTTGCAACCAGTGCTGCACTTGTCATTCCATCGCTACCATGGCTTCACTCGCGATTCGCACTTCGCACTCTCCTAATCGACACAACCATCGTGGCCTTGGTGCTTCGGTTGGTGGGATGGGCGGCGTAACGGTCGCGGGTACCACTATTGCGCTGTTTTCCAGAGCGGCGCTATCTTGTCAGCACTACGTTCCGTGCCGACGAATTCGATGCCCTCCCAGCAGTGCGGCCGGGAACAAAAGTAAGATGAAACTCGACGGTTCAGGAATGCTATTTGTCGGAATAATCGCCACAAATCCTTCCCTTTTGCCAGCCGGATTCGTGCCGGTTCCGACGACCATGGTTCCATCAGCCGAGACATTTCTTGCGTTCAAGTTCTTGTAACCACGAAGGTCCACGCCAAGCGCAACGAGAAGTTCGCTGAGCGACCGCATTCCTAGTTCCTGCGTCCACAAGAAACCTTCAAAGCCGCCCGCAGCTGAGTACGAGCCCACGATCACACGCCCATCGGCGGAAATTCCTCGCGCATAGCCGTGCGGCGTTCCGCCAGTCAAATCTCCCAGGATCTGAGTCTGAATTGTATTCCCGTCAATCGTCCAGCGAACGGCTTGCGATTCAAGCTCGCCCACGATGACTGAGGCGTCCGATGACATCGCATATGCGGAGCTGCTTCCACGATTTGACCCGCTGCCTAGCAGCACCATGCCTTGCTCTTCCGTCCAGCGGAAAGCTTGGGAGAAGCGAGCAGTCGCCGAAGCACCCACAACGACGGAACCATCCCGAGATACCGCGTAGGCCGCGCTTTCGTTTCCCCCTGATAGTACACCCAAATCGATCGCCCCTGCAGCAGACGTCCACCGATAGGCATGGTAGCTGTGGGGGAGCGCCATGCGGCCAACAACCACACTGCCGTCATACGAGACGGCTTCTGCATCATCCAATCCCACGCAGGAACATCCGGACAACCGTTGCATCGATTCGCCCGGCGACCAACTGAACACACTGCGCGCTGGGTATGCGTCACCAATCAATCCAACAATGCGAGAACCGTCGCCGGCGATGGCACTGCCAAGTGTTCCGCGAACGGACAGTTCCGTTCCTAGCCCCTGCATGCCACCGGTCATCGTCCAGCGAAACGCTTCAAATCCATACGCTCCTGCAACGCCCGGCGCGGGGAAGCTGCTGATACCGGTACCGACAACGATCGACCCATCGGCGGACACGTCGAGGGCCTCGCTACCGAATTCACCGCCGGGAAAGTCGCCCAAGGGTATGAACCGAGCCTCAGAAAGGGCCGCCCACGTGGACGTCGTAGAATATGCAATCACCAAGGCGCTCAGCACCCGAACAATGGATTGATTCATCATTCAGCGGTCCTTCCGCACAAGGCCCTCGGCAAGCTCGCGATGTCTTTACAAGTATACCATAACGGTTCTGCTAAATGGATTGCTCTAGTGCTTCTGCGTCGGCATGCGCTGCTGAGCCGCGGTGAGCTGCAAGTCAGTTTGGCACTGATCGGTGCTCTAGTCTGGCAGGGCACGGCGAATAACGCCACTAGTTTACATTCCTTTCTTACTGACTTGGGCGTAGTCGTCACTGAGCCGGTGGCTAGCGATATCAATGACCATGGAGTCATCGTTGGGACTGCGCTTGAATCCAACAAAACATATGTAGTAATGTGGACGCCTGCCCCCCCAACCAAGCTGTATCGCACTCTTCGCATTCGTCGCAGCAACGATCAGCCGTGCTAGACTCCGGCCGCAACAAGGCTAAGGCTGTGCGTATTCATCAGCTTGCATTTGCCTAGCCGGCCGCCCGACGCCGCCGTCGCAACTGAGATAATGCAGCCGCACCCGCAGCCCTTGGATGGCCTCATACGCCCCGCACACGTCACATAGCAGGGGATCATTCGACGGGAAGCCGCGGTTCACCATGCGGCGTTTGAGTCGGTCGAGATAACGCAGCGTGGGCAATAGCGTGGCCTTCAACCGTTCGGCCTGTTCGCGGGTGAGGTCGTCGCTGTTCATGGCGGGGCAATCCCTTCCACCAGCCAAGATAAGGGAATCATCAGAATAAGAGTATGTTTGCTTTGCGTTCTCTGCCGCTGATATTCCGCGATTACAGCCTGAGGTTGCGCCAATTGGTTGCCGGAAATTGTGCAATTACTGCCGGGTTTTTGCTGCATCGCAAGATCGTGCGGCTCTTTACCATTGGCGCGTTGAAAAGGCAGGTAGCGAGGCCCGATATCCCTCCCATACGGCGCCCTCGCGTGCGCGTGCGCGCGCGAGGCACCTAGCTTCTCAACAAGACGCCATGCGAAGGTTGGCGAAACGGCTGATGGCGAATGCCCACCGCCAGTCCGCGGGTTCTGGCTGCATTTGCTACGGCTGGCGACCGCTAAAATTCCTGCCATAATAAGATTTCTTAACGCTTTTCCGCGGCGGAGAAGGTGAAGGTAGCTCCTCCAGCCAGTGCGTTTGGCATGAACGAAGCGACTGCGCGCATCAAAATCAACAAGCTCTTAGAAGCCGCTGGCTGGCGGTTCTTTGCCGAGAGCGGCAAGCCACCCAATATCTGCCTGGAATACGGCACCAAGGTCACCACGACCGAACTCGATGCCCTCGGCCAGAACTTTGAGCGCACAGAGCAGGGCCGCATCGACTTCCTGCTGCTCAATGAGAAGGGTTTCCCATTTGTCGTCCTCGAAGCGAAAGCCGAAGAGATCGACCCGCTGAGTGCCAAGGAACAGGCTCGCAAGTACGCCCGCTCGCAGAACTGTCGCTTCATTATTCTGTCAAATGGGAACCTGCATTACTTTTGGGACCTAGAGCGCGGCAATCCGTACATCATCACCTCGTTTCCGAAACCGGCATCCGTAGCGACCTATGAAAAGGTTGTACCCGATCCCAAGCGGCTAATCGACGAATCCGTTAGTACCGACTACATCGCACTCACCCAGCGGCCTTCGTATGCCTCCGATGCAGGGTGGAAGAACGAAAGCGAGCGATCTGAATACATTAAAACAAATGACCTGCGGTTTCTGCGCGGGTATCAACAGCGGGCGGTCCAGGCGATTCAACGGGCAGTAAAGGCGGGCAAGGATCGCTTCCTATTTGAAATGGCGACGGGCACGGGCAAAACGCTCATTGCCGCGGCCGTGATCAAGTTGTTTCTGCGCACCGGCAACGCCGGGCGCGTGTTATTTCTGGTCGACCGCCTCGAACTCGAAGATCAAGCTCGCAAGAACTTTGTCGCTTACCTCAAGAACGACTTCAAAACCGTTGTCTACAAGGAAAACCGCGAGGACTGGCGTGCGGGTGACATCGTCGTGACGACAGTGCAATCTCTGCTGTTCAACAATAAGTACCAGCAGATTTTCTCGCCCACTGACTTTGACCTCGTCATCTCCGACGAAGCTCACCGCTCAATTGGAGGCAATGCCCGAGCGGTCTTCGACTACTTCATCGGCTATAAGCTCGGGCTCACAGCGACGCCACGTGACTTCCTCAAGAATTTTGATCCCGCCGAACCCACCACGCGCGATCCCCGCGAACTCGAACGTCGCCTCCTGTTGGATACGTATCGCACCTTCGGCTGTGAGTCGGGGGAGCCCACGTTCCGCTATTCCCTGGTGGACGGCGTCAACGACCCCGAAGGTCCGTTTCTTGTAAATCCGATCGTTGTCGACGCTCGCACCAACGTCACCACACAACTCCTGTCCGATGATGGCTTTGTCGTCAACTTCACCGACGAGGAAGGCGAAGATCGCGAGCAAACCTACAAACAAACTCAGTTTGAGAAGAAGTTCTTCGCGGGCGCCACGAACGAACTGTTCTGTAAGACGTTCCTCGACCACGCTCTGCGTGACCCAGTAAGCGGCGAAATCGGCAAATCGATCGTCTTTGCCGTCAGCCAAAACCATGCGGCCAAACTCACGCAGATCCTGAACGATATGGCCGACCGCTTGTTCCCCGGGAAGTATCAGTCCGATTTTGCCGTGCAGGTCACCAGCCGCATCCCGACGGCTCAGAAGATGACGATCAACTTCGCGTACAACAACCTACTCGGCAGCGCGAACTTTCTCCCCGGCTACCGTACCAGCAAGGCCCGCGTTTGCGTCACGGTCGGCATGATGACCACTGGCTATGATTGTGAAGACCTGCTCAATCTGGCGTTTATGCGGCCCATCTTTTCGCCGACCGAGTTCATCCAAATGAAAGGCCGCGGCACGCGTCTCCACGACTTCCGCAAGGAAATCTTCGACGACGACCTGAAAGCGTCCGTCAGCGAGCCGCTAAAGACCCGCTTCAAGCTTTTCGACTTCTTCGCCAACTGCGAATACTTCGAAGAGGAATACGACTACGACGAGGTAGTCGAACTCCCATCGCCTAAGGAAACCGGCATTGGCGACGGTGGAGGCGGTGGCGGTGACGATGGTGACGGTCCGACCCCGATCCCCGGGGGCTACGAGCACTTGGGCTCGGACATCATCGCCTCGATGAAAGAGCAGGTGATCGGTCCCCAGGGCATGAAAATCGACCGCATGCTCTTCGAGAAGTTTGAGACACGAGTGAAAGGTGACGAAAAGATCGTCACAGCCGTCACTGAAGGCCGCTGGGACGAGGTGATCGACTACGTCAACCGTGAGGTTTTCGATAAGCCCGACGAGTATTACTCACTCGACAAGCTGCGCCGAGCCGCCTCGGTGGATCGCCGACTGACCCTCCGCGAAATCCTGCAGAAGGTCTTCGGTCTGATTCCCGGCTTCAAGAGCAAGAACGATCTCCTCGAAGAGGAATTCGCCAAGTTCGTTGCCGATTACAAACCGACCGAGGCCGAGGCGATGCCAGCCATTAAGAACTACTTCAAGGCGTATGCCACCAGTGAAGAAGTCCGTTATATCATCGAAAGCAAGACGTACGGCGACCTGGCAACTAACCCGACTCTGTCGCTGGCCGACTTTAAGGCCGTCCCAGAGAAATATCGCAACCTGATTCCCGAGTACATCAAGGACTACGTGTCCCTAAATCAGTTTGCTGCCTGAGTTCTCGCATTAGACCACAAGGAAGTTCATGCTCGATTCCGAAACCAAGCGCCGCATCGATACCGCCCGCGATATCCTCGTCGGCAAGGTCCCCGACCCCAAGAGCCAGGTCGAGCAGATCACGATCGCGCTCATCTATAAGTTCATGGACGATATGGACACGCAGGCCGAAGAACTGGGCGGCAAACGCAAGTTCTTCGTCCGGGAGTTCGCTCAGTACGGCTGGGCAAAGCTCATGGCTCCCAGCGTCAGCGGCGACGAGCGCATCGCCCTGTATGCAGACGGCATGGTGAAGATGACGCAGAACCCCGGTGTACCGGCTCTATTTCGCAACATCTTCAAAAATGCCTTCCTCCCGTACCGTGACCCCGAAACACTCAAATCTTTTCTCAAGACGATCAACGAATTTGAGTACGATCACTCCGAGCGACTCGGCGACGCCTTCGAATACTTGCTCTCGGTCCTCGGCTCGCAGGGCCAGGCTGGCCAGTTCCGCACGCCGCGCCACATCATCGACTTCATCGTTTCGATCCTGGATCCGAAGAAGACCGAAACGGTTCTCGACCCCGCCTGCGGCACCGCCGGCTTCCTCATCAGTGCCTACAAGCACATCCTCCGCGCCAACTCCTCTGAACCCTCTCCCTCCGGGAGAGGGCAGGGTGAGGGGGCTTCGAATGGCGAAGCCGCCCTCCATACTTCGAAAATCCCACTTGCCAAAGGCGACCTGCTCACCCCCGACGAACGCAAAAAACTCGCCGACAACTTCCGCGGCTACGACATCTCTCCCGACATGGTCCGCCTGTCGCTCGTGAACATGTACCTGCACGGGTTCACCGACCCGCACGTCTACGAATACGACACGCTCACCAGCCAGGACCGCTGGAACGAGTTGGCCGACGTCATCCTCGCCAACCCGCCGTTCATGAGCCCCAAAGGCGGCATCAAGCCGCACAACCGCTTCTCGGTCCAGTCCAAGCGCAGCGAAGTGCTCTTCGTGGATTACATGGCCGAGCACCTCGCCCCCGGCGGCCGGGCGGGCATCATCGTCCCCGAGGGGATCATCTTCCAGAGCCAGACGGCGTACAAAGCCCTGCGGAAGATGCTCGTCGACGAGTACCTCGTCGCCGTCGTCTCCCTGCCGGCGGGCGTCTTCAACCCCTACAGCGGCGTGAAGACCTCCATCCTCATCCTCGACAAGTCGCTAGCCAAACAGTCCGACACCGTTGGCTTCTTCAAGGTGCAGAACGACGGCTTCGGCCTTGGCGCTCAGCGCCGGCCCATCGACGAGAACGACCTGCCGCAAGTGCTGGCGGAGGTGAACGAATACCTGCGCCGCCTGCGTGCGAAGGAGCCGGTCGCGGCGGAGGATTTCACGCCGACGCGCGAACTGATCGTCGCGAAGGAGAAGATCGCGGCGAATGGGGATTACAACTTGAGCGGGGAGCGGTATCGGGACGCCGGCGCGAGAGGTTCCGCGTTCCCTCTGCGACCGTTCGAAGAAGTCTGCACGCTCGAATATGGCGAGAGTCTTCCGAAAGAGAAGCGCAAAGACGGTCCGTATCCCGTGGTCGGATCGAACGGGATTACAGGATGCCACGACACTTTTATCGTCGAAGGTCCGGCGATCGTTGTCGGTCGAAAGGGTTCCGCTGGTGAAGTCGTGTGGATCGAGCAGAACTGCTTTCCAATCGACACGACGTATTACGTGAAGCAGGCGAACCCCGCCGAGTCAGACCTCCGCTTCCTCTACCGTATCCTCAAGAGCTTGAACCTTCCTGAGCTGCGCGGCGGTGCCGGGATTCCCGGGCTGAACCGCTCCGACGTTTACAGCAAGTTCGAAATCCCCCTTCCGCCGTTGGAGGTGCAGAAGGAGATCGTGGCGGAGATCGAGGGGTATCAGCGGGTGATCGACGGCGCCCGCGCCGTCCTCGACCACTACCGTCCCCACATCCCCATCCAATCCGATTGGCCGATGGTCAGGCTTGGCGACGTTTGCGAGTACAGCGGAGGGACGCAACCGCCAAAGGATACGTTCATCTCGGAACCACGAGACGGATACATTCGTCTCTTGCAGATTCGTGATTACAAGAGCGACGACTGGGCCGTTTACATCCCGACCTCGGAGCGTCACAAAACGTGTGAACCTGAAGACATCATGATCGGACGCTACGGTCCCCCGGTCTTCCAGATTCTCAAAGGCAAGCGAGGGGCCTACAACGTCGCGCTCATCAAGTGCATTCCGGACCTTGATCGCCTAGACCGGATGTGGCTGTATTACTTCTTGAGCTCGCCGAGTGTCCAAGAAACCGTCATTGCGCTGTCGGGTCGGGTTCGGCAATCTGGCGTGCGGCCCGATGATCTGGACGAACTGCAAATCCCCCTCCCGCCCCTGGAAGTGCAGCGATCGATCGTGTCGGAGATCGAAGCCGAGCGGCGGCTGGTGGAGGCCAACCGCGAGCTGATCGCCCGGATGGAATCCAATATCGCCGCCACCTTGGAGCGCATCTGGGGGGACGAACCGAAGCCTCAATCGCCCGATGTCGAACTAGCTGCAGCTTTGGCATGAGCCGATGGACAAAGCAACTCGAATGATCATTGATGCCAAGTACAACCGGTGTGTCGAGCGGTCCGTCCACCGACTGCGACGCTTTTCGGTGAAAGAGTTACTCGCCGACGACTCACCCATGCGAACGCTCTGGGACCTCTGGAAATTCGAAGTGCAACACCAACACTCCATCATCCACTGCGATATCAAGTTCACTGTAGAGTCCATCGTTGGGAAGGTGGTCCGTGAATTGCGGCCCGAGGATGTGGGACTACTGACGCTCGCTACGAACGCGGCGGATAACTTAGACGAGGAATTTGACGGTCCTCTGCATGCGCCCGATGCCGTTTTCTCCGAATTGATGAGCCGCATAAATACGCGGGCTGTCAACGAACCGCACCGGCGCGAAGTGCAACGCCAATTGGATGCAGAGGACCTTGACCGACACGAGCGAGACATGGAACCGTATCTGGGTCGCAAACGAGGACAGGCACCGAAGCATAATTAACCATGCTGTTCGAAGAATTGCGATCTTTTGAACCGTCGGACTGGCCCGGCCGCTGTCTCGTCGAGCAAGACAACATGGGCGACTGGGGCGGCTGGCTTCAAGACTTTGACGGACCGCTGCAAGACGTTCTTCAAAGCCCTACCGACGATGTAGAACCTTTGGCCAGAGCGATCGCCGAGGCTTATCTGGCAGGATGCCGCGATGCCGGTTTCGCCCTGCCTGCCGATTTCGACGAGACCGGCGACCGGGAAGCAGCCAAAGCTGCCGATGAAGCGGCCGTCACCACCGAGTTCACCGTGTATTTGCAAGAATGGCAAGCCGCCGTCGCCGCGAATCAGTCGCGTCAGGTGGCCGAGTTCGATGACTAAACACCAAGGAGCGTGCATCATGGCTCACCAGGTAACTTTCGAGGTTCCGCCCGCCCCGTCGGGGTCAAAGACCTTGTGTTCGTCGTTCGCAAAAACAACGCCAAGTTCGGCGAGCTGCGCGTCAGCCAAGGTGCCGTCGTGTGGATTCCCGCCGTGAAATCAAAGGGCCGGCGATTAAGCTGGACCAAGCTCGACGAACTGGCGCAAGAATTCGGCAAGTCGGTACATGTGGGGTTTTAGCTAAGAGGAACCAATACATGCCTACAGAAATCAAAACCAAAAAAACGTTCGGCACCTGCTACGCCAATCAAATCCGACCCGCGCCCAATGAGGCAGTACCAAAGGCGATGAATATCATCGTGTCGTTTGAGGAAGCATTAAAGCTGCACTTGGCAATCGGTCAGGCCCTAGCAAAGCTCAATGGCTACAACCGCGCCACCACGTCCGGCAAGCGGTCGGCAATGAATATCTGCCTGTACCCGCATGACAATTACATCACTGTGAACGAAGCCCGACTGACAAAGCCGAAAAGCGAGTAAGCCATAGCCGCGTCGCAAAGGTCATCTTTCCCATGAACGGCACGTTTCGGGTCTATGATGGGCTTCGGTTGCTAGGCTTCGTAGACCTTGGCGACGAGGGGCTTGAGTTCGTGCATCGGCAGTGGGAACTCAGTGCGGTTGAGGGATATCGCCCGTGGCCTCCGGCAGACATCGTGTCATTTGCCGGCCAGTTTGACCATGGGGGAGGCTTTGGTTTTCTGGAATTTGAACTACCCGCTGTCGTGGAGACCGAGGTATGACGGAAAGTTGTGTTCTATGAGCTGAGAAAAAGGCGGCGTATCCTGCTGGTGATTTAGGTTTTTATTTCACTAGCGGCCCGACGAGGGCAACGGAGGATACGCCATGCGACAGGTTACGACAGAGGAACTTTCGGGTCCAGCCACGGCGGTGGATGCCGAGGTATTGGAGTTTCGATCTCAATTCGGTCAGATGAGTCCCTTGGACGAGTTGGTGCGGCACGGGGCGCAACAGATGTTGCAGACGGCCATTGAAGCGGAAGTCGATGAGTTCCTGTCCGTGCATGCCGAGCGGCGTGATGCGCGGGGCAAGCGCCTGGTGGTCCGCAACGGCTACCAGCCAGCGCGAGAGATTCTCACCGGGGCCGGCCGGCTGGCGGTCGCGCAGCCGCGTGTTCGAGACAACTCACGAGCGAAGGAGAGCCGCGTCCGATTCTCCTCCAAGGTTCTTCCGCCGTATCTCCGCCGCAGCAAGTCGATCGACGAGCTGATTCCTTGGCTTTACTTGAAAGGCATCTCAACGGGCGACTTCACCGAAGCCTTGCAATCGCTCGTGGGCGAAGATGCTCCGGCGCTTTCGCCGAACGTTGTCGTGCGACTCTCCGGACAGTGGAGCCAGGAATACGACGAGTGGAGTCGCCGCGACCTCTCCGAAAAACAGTACGTGTACGTCTGGGCGGATGGCATCCACGTGAACGTTCGCCTGGAAAACGAGGCCAATCAGCGGCAGTGTCTGCTCGTTTTGATGGGCGCCACGGCGGATGGACTCAAGGAACTCATTGCCGTCGTCGATGGCTACCGGGAAAGTGAACAGAGTTGGTACGAGCTCCTCTTGGACCTCAAGAGCCGTGGACTTGCGCTCGCTCCCAAGTTGGCCATCGGCGATGGGGCGCTGGGCTTCTGGGCCGCGCTGCGGAAGGTCTTTGGTGAAACTCGGGAGCAACGCTGCTGGTTGCATAAGACGGGGAATGTGCTGAACAACATGCCCAAGAGCGTGCAGCCGCGGGCCAAGGCTCTCATCCACGAGATCTGGATGGCCGAGAACCGCGCCGACGCCGTAAAGGCTTTCGATGGGTTCCTGGAAAAGTATCGAGCCAAGTACCCAGCGGCCTGCGAATGTCTGGAGAAGGATCGCGATGTGCTGCTGACGTTCTACGACTTCCCCGCGGAACACTGGAAGCACCTACGAACCACCAATCCTATCGAGAGCACGTTCGCCACGATTCGCTTACGTCATCGCCGAACCAAAGGCAGCGGCAGCCGGAGGGCCAGCCTGGCCATGATGTTCAAGCTCGCTCAGGCTGCTCAGAAAAGATGGCGACGACTCAATGGACACACGCACATCGCGCATCTCATCGAAGGCAAAACGTTCATCGACGGTATTATGCAGGACGCCGCCTAAAATCTCAGAACACAACTATCGACAATACCTCTCGTGGAGTCGTTGGACCAGCTCAAGGCGATACTCGCCTTTAATCTGCGTCACGCCGTCCGGTCGAACGTGCCGGACTGGATAGTGGAGGGCGCCTCGCAGCTTTATTTAGTCCCTGAAGTGCGGAAACAAATGGAGGCTGCAGCCGATCATCGAGCCTTCGCCTTCGAAGCTGTCTATGCCGCCCGCGAACACTGTGATGTCCGCCGCGAATGGCTGAAGCTGGCGATTAAGGAACTTTCGGAAGTATTGAAGAGTCTTCAGCCAACGGCTTTGGTCACGTTCGCATTCGAGGGTTCAACGCTGAGCATCGACGGTGGCCGGCGAATTATCGTCCAGGCCGAGGGCGCGGCGTGGAAACAGACGCACGCGGTACGTGCTGCCGATTTGACGACGCTCCCAAAGCGGCTTATGCACGATCAAATCGAAGTCGCTGCCTACAACGGCCGGCTAAAGATCGGCAATCACAGCTACCCTGTCGCCGAAGCAGCGGCGCCAGCACATCAACGTGGGGAAGATGCCGCGAATTAGGTGTGTGTATCGCCTCATACTGTCAGGCATCATATAATCAGCCTCGCGGGTCGCTCCCGCATCCGACCAGTCGGCCGGCCGTGCTCTCACCTACCTTCGCACGCCGGCCGGCTGGTCGCTCTTTCAACGAAGGTAGGCTTCTGTGTCAGACGAGTTGCGCCATAGCGAGTTCGTCGTTGTTTCCGACCGCTTGGCTGAGCTAATCTCTGATTTGAGCGATAATTTCGAGCAACTTCGAGCAGTTTTGTCTGAGTTTGCCGAAACAGCAGACTCGCTTCACATAGTCCCGAAACGCTCCGCCCTCAATTCTTCCGCGGGCTGCCAGTAACACGAAATTGCACTCAGCAACCAGTCGCATCAGCCTGTCAGTTGCGGTGGCAAGCTCTTCGTAGCCGATCGGCGGAGCATTATTCGGTAGGCACAGGTTGGCGCACAAAACTCCCGGCTGCGGCCAGTCATATTGGCTTAATGGTGAGCCTGCTCCCTCAACTTCGATAATATCGCAGGCGTTTGCAGAGTTGTTCAAACCTTGATACATAGCTTCGACTCCGTTCGATTGAGTCAAGAAAAGTTGTAGTCCACACGATAATGCTTCGCCGACGCACTCCCTCGCGTGTCGTGCAAAGCAACTGAACTATCGCTAATGATAGCGTTTTTGCGGGCTTACGCTACGCGCGCGTGCGCGCGAGGCAATCGGGCTGAATTATCTAATCCAAATTTCGCCACCCTGGCCGTCGCGAAATATCCCTGTGGATTGCCATATGATTGCACGGGACTTTAGGCAGCCTAATCGTAAAGCCTTTGACGACCTGATTTTCGTCCAAGGGTAAGATTTGATGTTCAAAGGTAAGATTGGCACGGCGCTATAAAATTCGCCCCAAGAGTAAGATTTGCATCCAAGGGTAAGATTTGAAAATAACATCAGTTCCTTTTGGATAGATGCGTGCCCCTACCGATCGAGACCCGGGGGGCTTGGTTCAGATCTTCAGTCGGCTGGGGCCCCCTTCCTGCAGCCGCACACTAGTCCGATGCCACACTCGTTAGGGCACCTGAGCTTAACGACTGCCATCAACTTACGAAGAACGCCGCCTCGTGAGTCTCAAGACCCGCGGGCGGCTTGTTCCGGAGCATCGTGGTGAACGTTGGTTATCCGATCTGGCGAGCCACATTAGCTGCCAATGTGTAATCTCGCTCGGCGTAGATCTGAGTGACGTCAGCTTTCGCGTGTCCAAGGACGGTTGCCGCTGCTTCGAGTCCATAACGCTTACGGATTTCCGTTGCAGCCGAGTGGCGCAATCGATTGGGCGACCAACGGTGTTCGGTTCGCCATCTCGCAAGCGCCCGACTTTGCTGCTCATCGAGTCGCGCGATCCATTCCTGGTGCGGCTCGTGCCGTAGTTGGGCTATGGCGGGAGGAGGTGGAAAAGCGGCGTCGCACGCTCGGTGGATGGCTCGACGATAAGCATCGACTGCGTATTGCTCGTTCAATTTGCGTTTACGGACGTGGCGCCGGTTCGTGCCCGGACGGTTGCCGCACGAGAGCGGCGTCTTGCGGGCCGCGTGCCGTTGGGTTTGCCGGATCGCTTCACTATCGCTGGGGCGGAAGCAGTAGGCCTCAGGCGGGCGATCGAGATAGCGGGTGATAATCTGTTGGGCAGCGGGGCCGACAAAGATCAGGCGCTCGCGACCACGATAGGCGGTCTTGTGAGCGTGCGGCCGATACGTCCAAACCTCCTGACTCTGATCGATGTCGACTGGCCGCATGATGCAGACCTCTGCTGGGCGGCAGCCCGTGAGTCGCTGAATCCGCACCATATCGGCAACAACGTCTGGAAGGTGGGGCAGGGTTGCAGCCACAACGACCTCGCCCACTGGAGAAATTGGCTCTGATTCCCGAGCATCACTCCGGCCGCGGCGCAAGCCGGGTACGACTGTGAGCGACTGGAAGGCCTCCACTGGGACTAATTGCTCGCCGACGCCCCACTTAAACACGCGTTTGATACGGCTGACGTGCTCGTTGATGTACCGACGGCTGAGCCCCTCGGCAATCATGCGCTCTCGCAGCGCTTTGAGCGCCAGCGGCCCGAATTCGACAGCGGCCGTGCGGCCATAGTATTTCCGCAGGTAACTGAGCGTCCGTTTGATCCCAGGCATGACTTTGGGGTTGCCACGATAATACACAACGGCGAACTTCCAATACCCCAGGCAGAGTTCGACGATTCTGATGTGCGACGCGGCCGTAGTGAGTGGGCGTCGACCGGCGGCCAACCATTCAGCAATCAGCCGGTCGTATTCGATCCGGCTGGCTTTCGTCCCATGCGGCCCGAGGTAATGATCGCGGCCATTGAGAGTGACAACGGCTTGGCCAGATTTTCGATGTCGGCGATACGTGGGCAGCGCGTGAACAAGACGTGGCATGTGTGGGCTCCGAAAAAGTGCCAAAACGGTACATACCGTTTTGCGCCTCGGGGAAACGCCACACTGCCGACCGCCGGCAGGTAAAAGAAAGCCTTATTTGGCGGTGACTTACAACGAGTGGGCGACACTGGATTCGAACCAGTGACCTCTGCGGTGTGAACACAGCGCTCTAACCAACTGAGCTAGTCGCCCGAGAGAAGTAGCTGATCGTTAGCCTCGTAGCCCACGGCCAATCAGCGTAACGCAACCACCATGAATACAAAAGCGTAGTGCCAACCAGCACGCTTTGTCAACAAAGGCCGACGGGTTGCAGCCAAACAAAAAGAAAGCGCTGCAACTGCAACGCTCTAGATCCCGGCTTTCGGGAAAACCCTTGTGGCTACTGCTAATAACCAATAGCTAACAGCTAATAGCCATCAGGTTACGCCTTCGGCGGTTCGAACCGCGGGCCAGTCGGCTCACTTGGCTCGCTATAGCCCACGCGCGCTGTCGGCTCCGAGTAGACCGATGTCTTCACCTCTTGTTCGAGGTCCGCCATGCCCTTCTTGAATTCGACGATGCTCTTGCCGAGCGACCGCGCCACCGAGGGCAACCGGCCGCCAAATAATATGACGGCGATGATCGCGAACAGAACCAACTCTGGTGTACCGATACCAAACATCGCAACAACTCCTGTCGATTGGCGATCCCGTCGCAGCGCTTCATTCCCCGCGGCGCCGCGCGTTCAGTCAACTATGCCGACTTATCATCGTCGGTGTGATTCTCGAGTTCTTTGAAGCCCTTCTTGAACTCAGTGATACTTTGCCCTATCGCCCTCGCCACCGAAGGTAACCGGCTGCTGAACAACAGCAGCACCAGCAGAAGCACAACGAGCAGCTTTACCAATACGCTTGGCCAAGAAAAAGGTTCGCGCAACGCGGGCCAAAAACGGCGTCAACCCGCACCTTATTTGATTCTACAGTCTGGGCTTCCCCAGTCAAACGCGCGAAAACCCGCCAAAAAGCAGGTGCAAACTCGTCGCACACCTTCCACGTGAAGGTCGGGCAGACATTTCTGTCCGTCCGCGAGTCCAACCCCACAGAATCCGAACGCAGCGACGGACGGACAGAATTGTCCGTCCTACAAGAGCCTGCCACCCGACGTTGGCGACGGCGCAGGGCAGTTCACCCGCCCCCTACCGCCAATACAACACATACCCGGGCCGCGACTGCGGATACCACGCGTACGGCCGCCCGCCTGGCATTTCCCAAACCGGGCTGTATCGGCCCGTGAACGGCGTCCCAGAGGCCTGCGGCCGACTATTCGACATGCCGTACCAATTCAGCGACGCCAGCCGATCCATCCGCTGCTGGGCGCGAACTTGCGCCTTTTGTTGCACGATCGCCTTGGAATCCGGCTTCGCGGGCGTCTGTTCACGATACCAGCTCTGTTCCTTCGGCTCTTGCGCAGTGGCGGCGTTGAAATTCATCATGTCGCCGGCTGCCACGCACGCACTGCCCATCGCCAAACCGGCGCCAACCAACATCGCGCACAGCGCTCGCTTCCAAAACCGCGACATGGCGATTGCCTCCTTGAACCGCATCGATGGCGATGCCAGCGCGCAACGCACGCCGGTGCTTCGCTATCCAATTGATTCGGAACTCACCGCCAAGCCGGTTGAGGCGGATGCGCGCACCAATCCGACTCCAGCGGCGCCAGTCAAAAGATATGCGGCTTGAACCGTTTATCGCGGCAGTCGCATGAAAACGCGCACCCGCACAAATTGCCTAATGCGTTCCTACCGCGCGATCCCATCGACACCCGCGCGCTGTCGCAATTTCGCCCGCGCCCGGCTGAGCGTCGGCCCGACCGTATTTTCGGGCATCCCCGTCGAACGGCTGATCTCCTGGTAGCTCTTGCCTTCCAGGTGATACATCCGCACAACTGCCGCTTCGGAGCCCTGCAACTGTCCCAGCAGCCGCCCCACTTCCTCCCGATCGCCCATCCGCTGCTCGGGCTCCAACTCCTCCGTCTCCGCGCGGGCGACCATATCCCCCAGTGGCATGGCTGCGTGGCCTTCCACCAACTTTCGCACCACCACGCGGCGGGCGATCACCGTGAGATATGTCGCGAGCGAGCTCTTACCACGAAAATGGCGGAGCACCGCCATATCCTGATCGACGATCGCCAAGAAAACTTCCGCCGCAAGATCCTCGCGATCCGTGGCCGAAAGATTGATCGACCGGCATTGAGCGGTGTGGTTGATCACATGGACCACCAACCCCATGAATCGGTCTACGAAATCTTCCCACGCACGCGGCTTGCGATTCAGGCAGCGATCGAGCAGACTGCGATCGATTTCCGACAGCGCCACAGGCACACCTTATCTGAGTTAGCGCTCCGTGCGCGACAATGACTCCTCGCCGCACGATCGGACAGGCCCAGAAAGTCGGCCGACAAGTCCTATTCCGATCGAACCATCTGACCCACAGGTCCTGCGAGAAGTACCCCCGAACACATCAATTCTAGGTAGGATTTTCGCTGGCAGCAAGGTTAATGCCGCACCCCCGCTTTCGCCGCGGGCGTACCACCCAACTTCGGTTGAAGAGAGCCCCTACATTTCGCCGAAACCCCAGTAGTTCCACCGCTTGACACTCTTTACTAGCAAAACTAGTATTTCCAAAGCGTGGCGGCTGGGGCTTCCAAGTGCTTGGCAAACAAGTACTTGGACCGCGTGTGCGGATGGTCTCGGCCGCATCATCGGGAGTGATTTACCGGGGCGGCAATTCCGTGCTGCCGCCCAACTCGACCACGCCGCTAACTGGCTGCTTTGGCTTCCCTTTGGAGGATTGCGACTCATGACGCACGTCGTTTGCGAACCGTGCTTTGGCTGCAAATACACCGATTGTGTGGTGGTTTGCCCGGTGGAATGTTTCTACGAAGGTGAAAAAATCCTCTACATCCATCCGGATGAGTGCATCGATTGCGAAGCCTGTGTTCCCGAATGCCCGGTCGAAGCTATCTTCCACGAAGACAACGTTCCCGAAGAATGGAAGCCCTTCATCGAGCTCAACAAAGAAATGGCGCCGCAGTGCCCCGTCATCACCGAAAAGAAAGAGCCGCTCGCCGAAAGCTGATCGGCGTTGCGAACTGTCCGTTGTTTGTCGTTCGTGGTCCGTTGTGATGAGTTGCAACGGACAACTGTCGACGGACAACGGACTTTTTTATTTGAGATCCACCGACCAGTACGCATTATCCAGAAAAGTCTTCCAGCTCGCGTACTTCGGGTTCCCCAGCTTGATCGTCAGCAGCGGGCTGCGCTTCGGCCGCACCGGCTTCTTAATCAGCCGGATGCCAGCTTCCGTCGGCGTCCGGCCACCTTTCCGCACATTGCACCGCACGCACGCGCACACTAAGTTCTCCCACGATGTCTCGCCGCCCCGGCACGTCGGTACCACGTGGTCGAGGCTCAACTCGCTGGTCGCAAACCGCTTGCCGCAATACTGGCAGTGGTTTCCATCGCGGGCAAAAATGTTCCGTCGATTCAGCCGCACTCGCTGCTTCGGCACGCGATCGTAGTGCAGCAGCCGCAGCACCCGCGGCACTTGAATCTCGAAGTGCACGCTCTGCACCCAATCTTCATGCGGCTCCTTGTATTGTGAACGCAGCTCGCTCACTTCGCGCCAGGACTCAAAATCGTAGTTCGCCCACTGATCTCCTTCGATGTGAATGACTTCCGCCAACCGACGGAACAACAGCACCAGCGCACGACGCACGTCGACCACGTGAATCGCAACGTACTGCCGGTTGAGAAGAAGGACACTCGAACTGAGAGCGGCACTACTGGAGACGGTAGACATAGGGCGCGGACGCCTGCCGGGCTGCCAGGCAGGCCCTCAACACACACAGGGTATCGGCCCAATCATCGGCCCATCTGGCCAAGATCGCGATACCTCATTCTACCTGCAGCTATCACTACTTTCCAGCTTATTTCCCCGCTTCACCCAGTCCAACTCGCTTCGACCCGCACAACCTCACCCCTGCCAGCCGCCCGTGCAAGTGGCCTCGCCATTGCAAGTCAGTACCCACAGTCGCCCACAACGTATAGGCGAGTTTCTCCGAAACTCGCACCTAGCGCGTCCGCTTTCGGAATATTTTGTTTTCTGATACAGCCCGCACGCGCACACAATGCTGGCAACCATCACGCACATCTTAACGCGATTATGCAACTGTCGTACCGCTCGCGCATCGCAGCAATTCGCAACATTTCGCGAGTATGCGAACGACATTCTTCGCGATCGTATTTCGACCACGTCACCTCACAAAAACTTCACAATCTCACTTGCTCGCTGCGACGAACTCTCATTACGATGAACCTACGCGCTTCACTCTCGAATTCGCACTCGAACGAAGAAAGGATTGTCGCGAGATGATTCGTTACATTTGCGACCTTTGCCAATGCGAGATCGATCCGCATCACGAATCGAGCTTCGTCGTACAAATGGAGTTGTACGCGGCCCCTTCGAACGATGAACTGCGCATCGACGAAGATCGCGACCATCTCGAAGATTTGAACGAGGTGCTCGAGCGCTACGATGAATTCGATGAAGACGGCGCCCTCGCCGGCGCCGACACCTATCGCAAGAAACGCTTCGACCTCTGCACCAACTGCGCCAAGCGCTTCATGCAGGACCCCCTCGGCCGCCGCGCCGCGGAGCGCTTCGAACTTCCGAAGCCAATCGTCACGAACTAACGTCCATGCCGCTCGTTCCCACGCCCCTCGTGCGAATGCAGCCTCCGACACTCCGCCTCAGGCATACGGCCGCACTTCGCCCGGCAGGTCCACGATGCCCTAAGGTCGAAGGCCGCGCACGGCTGCCACTAGCCGCGGCCAACGCTCTTACTCACCTGGCTCGTGCACTCCGCCGCTCGAGCACACCTTGCCAGCTGTAATCCGATAAGCCGCGCGCCATTCACTTAGCGGGCACACAAGCTGCCCCCAATCCCCAACCCTTATCCCCAGCCCCCAGCCCCCAGCGAGTTCAGCTTCCGCACCCGCCATGCTACGCTAAGCAGCGTGACCCACAATTCCCACTCCCGCCGCTACTGGTACGACCATCGCTGGTCCACCATCTGGCTCGTAGTGCTCCTCTTCATCCTCTGGCGCGCGAACTCGTTCACGCCGCCGCAGCCAGCCCCTGACCAACTCGACGAAGGCATTCATGAAGTCCTCCGCGATGTCGATGGCGACACGATTCTTCTCACCAACGGCGCTCGCGTGCGCCTCCAAGGCATCAACTGTCCAGAAAGCGTGAAGCCCGATTCGCCGGTCGAACCCTGGGGCCCCGAAGCTAGCCAGTTCACGAAAGACTTCTTGCAGCGCGCTCACCACCGCGTCCGCCTCACGTTCAGCCTCGAACGAAAAGACCGCTACGACCGTTTTCTCGCATTCGTCTGGGATGGCGACACACTGCTGAACGAAGAACTCGTCCGCGCCGGCCTCGCTCATGCCCGACTCGATTATCGCTACAGTGGCGCCATGAAACGCCGCCTCGCCGCCGCCCAGCAAGAGGCGCAAAAAGCCAAACGTGGCCTCTGGTCCGGCAAACACCCCATCCCCCTTAACCCCCACGACGAAGAGTAGAATCAACACGAACTCTCCACGCCCGCACTTAGCCTCCCACGCGATTCGGAATCAACTAAGCCACACCCGCCGCCAACCCGGCCCACCGCGATCGTCGTCTCCACTATGCTTTCCAGCAAACAGCTCTCCGAACTCTGTCACCGCCTCGCCGTCGAAACCGATTCCGGCATCGATATTCGCCGCACCTGGCAGCGCGAAACCGATATGGCTACCGGCCGCACAAAAACGCTCTTCGCTAATGTTCGCGACGGCGTCAATCGCGGCGATACCCTCGCCGATTCCCTCGCTCGCACCGGCACGCTGCTCCCGCCGCTCTTCCATGAAATGGCCCGCGTCGGCGAACAAACGGGCACGCTCGGCCGCGTCATGCGCCGCCTCGAATCGCACTACCGCCGTCAGGTCCAAGCCCAGCGCTTGTTCCTCGGCGCCATCGCCTGGCCCATGATCGAACTCGCCTTTGCCATCCTCGTCGTCGGCGTCCTCATCTACGTCCTCGGCATCATCGCCCAGCGCAACAACGGCCAGCCAATCGACATCCTCGGCTTCGGCCTGACCGGCGCCCGCGGCCTCATCATCTACATCAACATCCTCATCGCGATCGGCCTCGCCCTCACCGGCCTCGTTATCGCCATCAAACGCGGCAAGCTCTGGACGCGCCCGATCCAACACGCCGCCTTCCGCCTGCCCGTCATTGGCAAAGCGCTCGAGAGCATCGCGCTGGCCCGCCTCGCCTGGGCATTGCACCTGATGCTCAACGTCGAACTCGATCTCCGCCGCCTCGTCCCGCTCGCGCTCCGCACCACCGGCACCGACTACTACATTCAACACACGGATAAGATCGTCGCCGATGTCGCCCATGGCGATCCGCTGCACATCGCCTTCTCGCGCACGGGTGCATTCCCGCTCGACTTCCTCGACGCCTTAAACGTTGCCGAAGAGAGCGGCAAACTCGTCGAATCAATGGAACGCCTCTCGAACCGCTACGAAGAAGAAGCCGAACTCGCCATCCGCGCTCTCGCCGTCGCCTTCGGCTGGCTCATCGGCGCCGGCGTCATGATCCTAATCGTATTCCTCATCTTCCGCCTCGCCGGCTTCTACCTGGGGGCGATCAACGATGCATTGAAGATGACACGGTAGTGAGCCAGGATGCTATACTATCCTTGAGGATCGAGTTGATCGGAGCTACCTATGTCGACAAGTTTCTCAGCACACTTCGATGGCCGAGTGATCGTGCCCGATCAGCCCGTTTCATTGCCTGTCGGTCAGAAGCTGCAAATCATTGTCGAAGCGGCGCCAGGCCAGTTTAGCGACCTGGCAAAATTTGCCTCGGATATCCCAGATTCACCGGGTGATCTAGCAGCTCAGCACGATCATTATCTCTACGGCACGCCGAAGAAATGATTGCCGCCGATGACAACCTACTTTGCCGATACGTCATATTGGGTTGCCCTCATCGATCGTCGCGATCAACATCATTCCAAGGCGACTGAGCTGTCCCAGCACATCAGCGGAAGCATTGTTACAACCGAAGCGGTTCTACTGGAAACGGCCAACTCGTTTTCGCGACCGAGTTGGCGTCTGAAAGCAATCGCCTTGATCAATCATTTGCTTGGTCGGAACGACATCGTCGTTGACAAGGGCGATTGGCTTGCTGGCTGGCGCCTGTTCACGGCACGGGCCGATAAAGCTTGGAGTTTAACCGACTGCATTTCATTCGAGCTCATGCGCAGCCGAAGTCTTACAGAAGCTTTATCGGCTGATACCCATTTCAACCAAGCTGGCTTCAATGCCCTGCTGCTTGCTCAATAGATCGTTTGAGCACGCGCCGGATTGAGAACCCAAGGCCTTGCATGGAGGTTTGTTGCAACGACGCGATTCGCTACACTAACCCGCGACCGTCCACCTCTCATCCGCGGAGACCCGCCCATGCTCACTCCACTCTCAGCGCTCTGGCTCCCTATCCTCATCTCCGGCGTCGCTCTGTTCTTTGCCAGCTTCGCCGCTTGGATGATCTTGCCGCATCACAAGAGCGAGTGGATCGGCCTGCCCAACGAAGATGCCGTCATGCGGCAAATCCAGAACGACAACGTCGCCCCCGGCCAATACTGCTTCCCGTACGCCGCCTCGCCCGAAGCGATGAAGAGCGATGCCTACAAAGCCAAAATGAACGCCGGCCCGCGCGGCACGCTCACCCTCTGGAAAGCCCCGCCTAATATGGCAGCCAACATGGCTTGCACGGTTATCTTCTTTCTCATCGCCAACGCCGTCATCGCATACCTCGCCGCAATGGTCCTGTCGCCCGGCGAAGATCACATGCGCGTGTTCCGGTTCGTCGGCACCGCCGGCGTTCTCACCTACGGCACGGCCAACATCCTCAATGGCATCTGGTTCGGCCGCAAAATGATCGCCGACATCGTCGACGGCATCGCCTACGGCCTCATCACCGGCGCCATCTTCGCGCTGCTCTGGCCGGCAGTTTCCGTTTAGTAAGCCGAAGGGATTAAGAGCCGGCACAGAAAGCACGAAGCGATTAGCCATCTTCAAGCGTTCGGTTGTATTCGAATTGCTCAATAGTGACGCAAATTGCTTCTTGTTCCTTCACTGTGTTTTTCGTGGCCCCTGTGGCGAACAAACATGGCATCACCTGACGAGACTATTCAGCAAGTTGCCCGCTGGCTCGCCGCCGCCAAAAGCGCCACCGTCCTCACTGGCGCCGGGATCAGCACTGAGAGCGGCATCCCCGACTTCCGTTCACCCGGCGGCGTGTGGACGAAGTACCGCACCGTATACTTCGACGAGTTCATGCAAAGCGCCGATGCCCGCCACGAGTATTGGCGGCAAAAATCCGAAATGCACGCCGACTTCGCGAGCGCTCAACCCAACTCCGGCCACCGCACACTCGCTAAGTGGGAAGCCGCCGGCCGCATCCGCGGCGTCATCACACAAAACATCGACGGTCTCCACCAACTCGCTGGCGGCCGCCATGTACTGGAACTCCATGGCACCGCTCGCCAGGCCGCCTGCCTCGATTGCCACGAACGCTTCGACATCGATCCGTTCATCGCCAAATTCTTGGCGAATAATCAGGTTCCCGACTGCCCGAACTGCGGTGGCCGGCTCAAACACGCCACTATCTCCTTCGGCCAATCACTTCCCGGCGACGTTCTTATGGAAGCTGCCCGCTGGTCGCGCACCGCCGACCTCATGCTCGCAATCGGTTCTTCGCTCGTCGTTACCCCCGCCGCGAATCTGCCCGTCACCGCCAAACAACGCGGCGCGCGCCTCGTCATCATCAACCGCGATCCCACCCCGGTCGACTATCTCGCCGACGCCGTTCTCCACACCCCCATCGGCGAAACTCTAACCGCAATCGACACGCTCTTGTCCACCGTCAGCAACACACCGCAATAGCCGGACGGCCACGCCGTCCGGAGTCGCCCCTTATGAGCGCGCCCCCGAACAGCGCAAGCTCTGCCCGCCACCGACGATCCGCAATCGCCAACAGAAGCTCCGCCCGCCACTCTCCGCTCATTTGCTCCGCGTTTGCTCCCTCCACGTGGGCTGAATTCGCCCGAATCCAGTGAAACCATCGGGGCCACGGAAACTTCCCTCACTCGTCAGTGGCACGCTTTTCCACTTCCCAATTCACTCAATCCCAACAATAACAAGTGAATCACTTCCCTTCGCGTCGCCCATCCCACGATCGCCCATGTCGCGCAGAAGCAGTCCTACCACCGGCGCCTCAGCTGACCGGTCCACAACGGTAGCCGCCAAGTATCAACCCACAGCCCGCGCCGCCGCCTTCCTTCTCGCCATCGCCGTCTGCGCCGTGTACGCCAGTTCCCTCGACGTACCTCTCTTCTTCGACGACACACCCACCATCATCGACAACCAGTCGATCACCTCGGTCTGGCCTCTCATTGGTACTGCGGAACGACCCGGCCCGCTGCAGCCCGAAGTTGATCTACCCACGGCCGCCCGCCCACTCGTCAACCTTTCCTTCGCCCTCAACTATGCCTTCGGCGGCGTCAGCCCGTTCGGCTATCACGTCGTCAATGTCCTGTTTCACTTTCTCAACTCGCTGCTCCTCTGGTCCATCATCCGCCGCACACTACTACTGCCGTATTTCGCCGGCCGTTTCAACACGTCGGCCTCCTGGCTTGCGCTCATCACCGCGCTGCTCTGGGCGCTTCACCCGCTGCAAACCGAAACCGTCACGTACGTCACGCAGCGCACCGAGCTCATGGTCATCTTCTTCTATCTAGCCACGCTCTTTTGCGCGATTCGCTACTGGTCCGCGCCCGAAATTCTCCCTCGCTCATCGGGAGAGGGTGCCGGTGAAGGCGGTTTGCCTCCCACTGCCGACGAGCATACTCCTGCGTTCGGCAACCGCGCCGACGACCGCAATGCTTGGCTGCTCCTCGCCATCCTCGCGAGCCTCGCCGGCATGGCCTCCAAGGAAATCATGGTCTCGGCCCCGGTCATCGTGCTGCTCTTCGATCGTCTATTTATCAGTGGCTCTTTGTGGCAAGCACTCCGCCGCTCGTGGCCGCTTTACCTCGGCCTCGCTGCGACCTGGACCCTGCTTATCCTCTTGAACAGCGGACGACCCCGCGGTTCCTCGGCCGGTTTCCACATCGGCATTCCGCTCCAGTCCTGGTGGTACACGCAGTGCGAAATCCTCGTTCGATATTATCTGAAGCTCGTCGTCTGGCCCGCGCCGCTCTTGGTGCATTACGAACTCCCCTATCGCGACACATTGGCCGCAGCCTGGATGTACGTAATCCCGGTCGCCATCATCGCAATCCTCGCGATTGTTTTGCTCCTGCGCAACACCCTCGCCGGATTCCTGCTCGCATTCTTCGCGGCCATCCTCGCGCCGACTTTCATCGTGCCGATCGGCACCGAAATGGCCGCCGAACGCCGCATGTATCTCCCGCTCGCTGTAATCCTCGTGTCGCTCGTCGTCGGCGGCTACGCCCTGTTGCGCAATCGGCGAGAACACCGCCGAACCTCGCGCCAATCCGCTGCGACTCCCCGCTCCTCCGCCGCCGCCACACTGGCGCTCGCCGCGCTGCTGACGGCCTATGGCGTTGTCAGCGCCCATCGCGTGAACGAATACCACGATGAGATGACTCTCTGGCGACAAGTCATTCACTACCAGCCCGACAACTCGCTCGCCCATCACAATTTAGCGATCACACTGAAAAAAGCCGGCCGCAAGGCCGAGAGCTTCGCCGAACTCCAAGCGGCCGTCGCTGCCCGCCTCGATTTCGCCGACGCCCGCAGCGACCTCGGCTTCGCGCTGCTCGAACAAGAGCGGCTGCCCGAAGCGCTCAAAATGCTCGAGAGTGCGCTCGATATCGAACCCGACCATGTCCCCGCCCTGAACAACTATGGCATCGCCCTGATCGAAGCCCAGCGCTATGCCGAGGCGATCAACGTCTTGGAACGCGCTTTCAAACTCGATCCAAAGAACGTCGAAGTTCGCAACAATCTGGCCCGCGTGCTCACGATCACCGGCAACCCCGATCGCGCACTCACTATTCTGCAGCCCGCAGCCGAACTCGCGCCGAACAATCCGGATGTGTACTTCAACCTCGCCAATGCCCTCGGCGCAAAAGGCGACGCCAACGCCGCCATCCAGTTGCTCGAACACTCACTGGAACTTAAGCCCGACTTCTCCGGCGCTCACAACAGTCTCGCGATCGCGCTCAATCAAATCGGCGACATCGCCGGCGCCCGCCGGCATTTCGAAAAGTTCCTCGAACTCAGGCCCAAGAATCCCGGCGCGCTCTGCAACCTTGCTAACATCATCGCCGCCCAAGGCGATTACCCATACGCGGCCACGCTCTATCGAAAAGCGCTGGAAGTGCAGCCAAACTCCGCCGAAGCCCATTACAGCCTCGGTACCGCGCTCGTCCAAACCGGCGAATTGCCTGAGGCCATCGAACACTTCCAGAAATCGCTGGAACTGAAGCCGACTCTCTTCCTGGCCTATGCCAATCTGGCCAGCGCCCTCGCGTCAGCGAATCGCACACCCGAAGCAATCGACGTCGCCCAACAAGGCCTCGCTATTGCCAAAGCCTCGAAAGACGCCGTTGCGACAACCCAACTCGAAAACTGGCTGAAACAGCACCAACCGCCCAAGCAGCCGCAATAATACACCAACGATTCCCACCAGCCGCAGCCCCGCCACGAGCGAAGCTGACAGCTAATAGCTAATAGCTGACAGCTTCCTCACTCACACGTTCCTCTTCGGCCGCGGCACCCGCCCCTTCCACTGCGCGGGATCCCCCTGCTTCTTCTTCGCCCCCCGCCGCTTCTTGCCGCCCTCCCTCTCGCGCTCTGGCACCGCCGTCACCGGCTTCCCAATCTGATCACGCATCTGCCCAATCCGATCGCGAATCTGCGCCGCCCGCTCGAACTCCATCGCCTCCGCCGCCGCGAACATCTCCGCCTCAAGCTCTGCGATGTACTCCTCCGTAATGTACACCGTCTCGTCCGTCCGCCCGACCTTCGCATTCGCCTCGGCATGCGCCGAAGCTTCCGCCTCAATGCCCGCGAAGATCGCCTTCTTAATCGTCTCCGGCGTAATGTTGTGCTCCTTGTTGTACGCCTCCTGCAACGCCCGCCGCCGGCTCGTTTCGTCGATCGTCCGCTGCATCGCCTCGGTCACCTTGTCGGCATACAGAATCACCTTCGCATTCACATTCCGCGCCGCCCGCCCAATCGTCTGCATCAGCGACGTCTCGCTCCGCAAGAAGCCTTCCTTGTCGGCATCCAAAATCGCCACCAGCGAAACCTCCGGCAAATCGAGACCTTCCCGCAGCAAGTTCACGCCCACCAGCGCCTCGAACTTCCCCATCCGCAAATCGCGCAGCAGTTCCACCCGCTCGAACGCATCCAGCTCACTATGCAACCACTTGCACAGCACGCCTTCATCGGTGAAGTACGTAGAAAGGTCCTCGGCCAACCGCTTCGTCAGCGTCGTCACCAGCACACGCTCGCCCTTGGCACTGCGCTCGCGAATCTGCTCCAGCAAGTGCGGCACCTGCCCGCGGGCCGACACAATCTCAATCACCGGATCCAACAACCCCGTCGGCCGCACAACCTGCTCGACAACCTCGCCCCCAGTCTGCTCCAGTTCAAACGGCCCCGGCGTCGCCGACACATACACCACATTGTTGACTCGCTCCCGCCACTCATTGAACTTCAGCGGCCGGTTATCGAGCGCGCTCGGCAGCCGGAACCCATGCTCCACCAGCGTCACCTTCCGGCTCCGGTCGCCGTTGTACATCGCCCCGACCTGCGGCACCGTCGCGTGCGACTCATCCACAATCAGCAAATAATCCTTCGGAAAGAAATCGAACAGCGTGTACGGCGGCTCGCCTTCCTTCCGCCCACTCAGCGGCCGGCTGTAATTCTCAATCCCCGGGCAATAGCCCATCTCCATCATCATCTCAACGTCATACCGCGTCCGCGCGCTCAGCCGCTGCGCCTCCAGCAGCTTCCCCTGCGACTTGAATAACTCCAGCCGCTCGCGCAACTCCTTGCGAATATCATCGACCGCGTTGTGAATCCGCTCCTCCGGCAACACGAAGTGCTTCGCCGGATAAATGTACACGCTCTCCAGCTTGTCGATCACCTCGCCCGAGGTCGGATTGATGATCGACAGCCGCTCCACCTCATCGCCCCAAAACTCCAGCCGATACGCAAACTCCTCATAGCTCGGCCAAATCTCGACCGAATCGCCGCGCACGCGAAACTTGCCGCGCGACGGGTCCATATCATTCCGCTCATACTGAATATCGATGAGCCTCCCCAGCATCGCGTCGCGATCGAGCACATCGCCCACCGACACGCCGACCATCATCGCCTTGTAATCCGCCGGCGAGCCCAACCCATAAATGCACGACACACTCGCGATCACGATCACATCTCGCCGGCTCACCAGCGAGCTCGTCGTCGCCAGCCGCATGCGATCGATCTCCTCGTTGATCGAGGCATCCTTCTCGATATAAATATCGCGCTGCGGAATGTACGCCTCGGGCTGATAGTAATCGTAATAGCTCACGAAGTAGCTCACCGCGTTGTGCGGGAAGAACTCCTTGAACTCCGAATACAACTGGGCCGCGAGCGTCTTGTTGTGCGACAACACCAGCGTCGGCGCCTGCAGCTGCTGAATGACGTTCGCCATCGTGAACGTCTTCCCCGACCCGGTCACCCCCATCAGCACTTGCTCTTTACGCCCAGAGCGCAGCCCCGCCACAAGTTCCTTAATCGCCTGCGGCTGATCCCCCGCCGGCTCAAACGGCGCCTGCAATCGAAATTCCATATCAATTCCCCTCGCGTATAGGGAGGGGCCAGGTCGCTCCAGACTCGCCGTGGCGAGGGAAGGTTCACCCGCGCCGACAATATTGACGCAACGTGAGTAGGCGATTCGTAGTTAAAACGAATCCTACATTATACCGCCGAGGCAACCACCAGACGACGCAAGAAAATTCACCGCTCCCAGCTCAAGCGCTGCCTGCAATCGAAGTTTAATCACGCCCCCAATTCACTTTCGCGAGCCGGGGCGTCCTCGCCCCCGTTCACGCAACAAACCCCACAATGCCCACTCTCAGCAGTTAGAGACTCAGCCAACTCTCTTCTGCCCGCGCCGTGTTGGCATGCAACAGCTCCCACGCTTCGGCATCACAGAGCGGCGTCGTCTTGTGCCGAATCGTCAAACCGTTTCATCGGCAATTTACGTAACGGAAACAGCGCTATTGCCATCATCGAAAGATAGACAGCAAACATTGTCGCCAGTACCTGCGGGTCGGCGATCTTGGGTCCCTTTGCTATCTGGTCGTTCAGAATGAACATCTCAAACAAAAACAGCGCTGATATCGCCACGGTGAAGAATACCATCTGCCATACGTAAGCTTCACCACGTCGCATTCGATTCCATCCGAATACGAAACGGACGCATAAGGCAACAACTGGCAACAAGCCGAACATCGGCGCTAGCAGGATTTGCCCATTGGGCGCCATCCATTGAACCACTATTGGAATCCCAATTACGACGATAGGCAAAACCCCGTCCCAACAAAGCACCGACCACGCCCAGTCCTTCAATTGACCCGCACGCTCGCCCGCTTCCTCATAACGATCGAGTTCCCGAAATCGCTCTGCGGCGATCGCATTGATCTCTTCGTCCGTCATTTCTTCGTGCTCTTCGTGCCTTCGTGGTTCAACTACAACGCACCCGCCTTTCCCTTCGCCTCCCCCGCCACATCCTCCTGGTCCGGCAGCGGCATCAAGTACGGCCGCATCTTCTCGAGCGTCAGCGGCCCGATCCCACGCACGCGCCGCAAATCCTTGTGATCCTTGTATGGCCCCGCCGCCGCCCGCGACTCCACGATCCGCCGCGCCAGCGTCTCGCCAACGTCCGGCAACTCGGCCAATTCTGGCCACTCCGCAGAGTTCACGTCGACCAGGTACTTCGCCTCGAGCGGCTCCGCCCGATCGATCTCAATGAGTTCTCCCCGCGGTCCGCCCTGCACAAACCAGTACACGGCCAGCGCCACGAACGCACCCAGCACTAGCGCCGCCACCACCGCCTGATCCGCCCGCCTCAGCACCGGCCGCACCGCCCCGCGTGGCTGCGTCTCTCCGAGCCGCGAATCATCGCTGCTCGGTCCACCAGCCTCCGGTTGCTCTCGTTGCCGCACGTTGGCCATACTACGTCTCATCCACGCCAAAACGCCAACCACTTATTATCGCGTTCCACCAGCACAATCCCAGCCGCAATTGTACCCCCTTTCGCTCCGCGAGAGGATATTCGTCACGCGGAGCCTGGTGACCACATAATCTATGACTGCACGACGAATGAACCATCCCGGGTCGTTTAACCAGGAGCCAACGGCGACGGCTCGCGGCGTTTCGCCGCGCCGCTGGCTCGAGGGTTAAACGAGCAATCGAAACATGCCCGCCAAAGAACTCCTCATCGTCGCCGGCCCCAACGGCTCGGGTAAGAGCACGTTCGTCGCCGCCTATTTGGCCGAACGCGATTGTCCGTACCTGTGCGCCGACGCAATTGCAGCACAACTCGACATCACGGACGAATTCGTACGGCAGTACACCGCCGGCCAGAAATTTTACACGCAAGCTGCCGAACTCCTTGCTGCTGGAAACGACTTCATCGTGGAGACAACCCTATCCGGCCGCACGTGGCGAAAGTACATGCAACAGGCCCATGAGCTGAGTTTCGCCGTCACGGTCTACTTCGTTTACTTGGACTCCGCCGATACTTGCGTCAACCGTGTGAAGCAGCGCGTGCGACGTGGCGGACATAACGTCCCCGAAGGCGATATCCGCCGCCGTTATGCACGCAGTCTCACCAATTTCTGGACCATCTATCGAAAAATTGCCGATCATTGGGCAATAGTTTACAATGCCGGTAGCGGCTTGGTCGAAGTCGCATTCGGTTACCACGAGGACTTCCTCGTTTCCGACGAGGCATTGTTCAGCCGTTTCTTGGAGTGCGTGGAACAAGCAGGAGAAACCAATGGCTAGTACAACGATCCCTCTGGAAACCTACGAAAAAGTCGCCGAGCTAATCCGCATCGGCAACGCGGCCGTCCACGCCGCCCAAGAAGAAAACCGACGCCTCGGCATCCCCAACGTCTACTCCATCAACGGCATTCTCTACTACGAACTCCCCAACGGCGAACTTTCGCGCGAAGATCCGTACGTTGACGGAGAGACAAAGTAGTTTCTGATCCATCTCTATGGACGCTTTCGCTCGCGCATTCGACGCGCCGATCGATTCTCGAGAACATCGGGATCTCGAAGAAAACGGATGGTTCGCCGGCACGCCGGTTACGCTGCGATTCTATTTTGGTCGGCTTATTCAGGAAAACCTATTTCGAGCCACTGACGACGAAGTCGTGCGCAAATTCGTGGGGTACATCGGCAAACGCGTGTCGCCGCAAGGCGCGGAGTTATTGCGATACGGTCAAGGTTGGGATGTAGCAGAACTGCTCCTGCGGCACTATTTTGAATGCGCAACTCTTGGTAAATCGACGCGAAATCCGCGCGAGGTGTCCGCCATTGAGGCTTTTCTGGCCAATCAAAAACTATCAGACATCGAACTTGCGCAATTGGCGAACACCACGGAGAAGCAACTGGCTCGCATGTCGACCCTGGCCTTGGCGCGTAGCCTGCCGCTCAATAAATCATTGAGTGATAAATCGGACTGCACATAGTGTCGATTCAACACCGCAACGTGAATTCCGTGCCCCAATATGCTAAATCAGCATCTTCAACTCAGCCCATCTTGCATATCAAGTTGTATCGTCGGGCTTTTGCTCCTGTCGGCGAATGTGATCGCCGACGAGCCCAAAACTGAAAAAGCGCCTCCGACCGACTGGCGCGCCCTCTTCCAAATGCACTACACTGAGCGCGTGAAACAATTCCGCGAACAGAACGACCAACTCCAAAACGTCGTCCTCGTCGGCGACAGCATTACCGAAGGCTTCGAAGTCGCTAAGTTCTTCCCCGGCCGCCGCATCCTCAACCGCGGCATTGGCGCCGACGTTATCGGCAACGCCCTCCCGCCCGACGACAAGCGCGGCATCCTCAAACGCCTCGACGAGTCCTTCTTCGACTGCGCCGCTACCGACGCCTTCCTCCTCATCGGCATCAACGACCTCGGCGACAACCACTCGCCCGAAACCATCGAGGCCGGCTACCGCGAAGTCCTCGACCGCGTGAAAAAACATTCCCCCACGCTCCGCGTGCACGTGCAATCGGTTCTCCCCACTCGCGGTGGCTTTGCCAAACACAACGCCAACGTCCTTGATGTCAACAATCGCCTCCAAAAACTCGCGACAGAATTCGGCTACGACTACCTCGACCTCCACTCCCTCATGAAAGATGACAAGGGCGAGCTGAAATCAGACCTCACCGCCGACGGCCTCCACATCAACGCCACCGGCTACAAAATCTGGCAAGCCGAAATCATCAAAACCATGCGTTGGTAACGCGCTCCGCGCGCAATCGCGCAGTCACAACGCTGAATATCGTCTAACGATCTTGTGGCGATTTCTCAGCCCCGCAGGGGCGGCGGCGGGTAGCCGGTGCTGTGAGGCACCGGTTTGCGGAGGTCATCCGCTCGTGAAGCCCTGGAGGGGCGGCATCGAGGAGACGGCCACCGCCCAGCGATGCTAGTCGTGTCACATTCTGAGCCACGATGCTGTAACTCGCGCAGAGAGACGAGATCGCCCGGCGTCGGCAATCATGATCCGTCATCCGCGATATCCCTCGCTTTCGCGAAGCTTCATGCGCGCTGGCCGAAAGGGGCTCTTGCATAGAGCCAGTCGTTATGATAATGTACGCATGTACAAAAACTGAATTTCGCGCAAACGAGTCGACAGCTGTCTTACCTGGATATCGCTGCCTTGCAGAATGGCGTTGCCATATGTTCAAAAGGTTCGCCAACGATAACTCTCGCTCTGCGCAAAAACGCGATGCAGCAGTTCGCCGTAGATGCTCAAAACCCAGGGGGGAGGTTTTGGATATCTACGACCAAATCCCGAGAGAATCGTATTGAGCAACGCAAGATGTCGCCGTCTCAATATGAGTTCGATCCCGTCGAGCGATTTTCTAATCCATGCCCCCCACGCTTCCCTCGCTCCCGCGGGTCCACGGCCCACAGCCGATTGCTTATGGAACTCCGCCGTTCCTTTTGCTACGTTCGATTCCAACTGCTGCAGTTCGCCGCGTGCCTGGGGCCGAGCGCAGCGAGCCCCCAGCAAGCTACCATACGCACCAGCTCCCCACCCTCTTCCCTTCTGAACCCCGAACCCTGACCTCTGACCCCTGACCCCTATTCAAGACTTTCACCAACTAACCTGGGACTCCACGCTCGACGACGACCTGCGCCAACTTACGCGCCTCGCCGTTCGCGAGGACCTTGCGCGCCAACAAGACTGGACCACCGTCGCCCTCGTCGGCCCCGACGCCCAGGGCAGGGCAGCGATGACCGCCCGCGAACCCGGCGTCGTAGCCGGCCTGCCCGCGCTGCCCGTCATCATCGATGAAATGCAAGCCAATATCGATGTCGAACTGCTCCTCACCGACGGCGACGACCTCACCACCGGCGCCGCTGTCGCCCGCTTCACGGGCAGTGCCCGCGACCTGCTCACGTGCGAACGCCCAATGCTCAACCTCGTGAACCGCCTTTCCGGCATCGCCACGCTTACCCGCGAGTATGTCCGCCGCATCGCCGGCACGCGAGCCCGCATTTACGACACTCGCAAAACCACGCCCGGCTGGCGCCGCCTCGAAAAGTACGCCGTCCGCTGCGGTGGCGGTCATAACCACCGCACGGGCCTCTTCGACGCCATCCTCATCAAAGACAACCACCTCGCACTGGCCGCTGAGAAAAACCTCACGCCCGCCGACGCCGTCCGCCGCACGCGCCAGTTTGTCGCCGAACTCGATGCCCAATACATCGCGAAAGAAATGCTGATCGAAGTCGAAATCGACCACCTCGATCAACTCGACTCTGTCCTCGCCGCCGGCCCCGATATCGTGCTCCTTGATAACATGTCGCCCGCAGAGTTGCACGCCGCCGTCCAGCGGCGCAATGAGCAAGCACCGCACATCGAGCTCGAAGCCTCGGGCGGCGTAGCGCTTGGCACCGCCCATGAAATCGCTCAAACCGGTGTCGACCGCATCAGCGTCGGCGCCCTAACCCACGCCAGCCGTTCCCTGGATCTCGGCCTCGATTGGATTCCAACTTAGTTCGTCTTACAGGTTGTTGCCGCCACCACTCACGTTGCCCATTTACCACCGCAGTTTCGTCTGATCTGAGGCAGCGCGGCGACCGCCAACCGAAATACCCGCTACGACACCCAATATTGGCCAGCCGGGCCTTACGCACAGCACACACGACCTGCCTAATTGGCAATTCGTTTGACACCGCCTGCCCGCGTATTAGGGTTCAGTGCCGTCAGACCTTTGGGGAGAGGGCTGGCGGTTGACGCGGCGGGACGAGCTGGGAGCTTGAGGGGACCTCGCCGCGTCTTTTTTTGCGCGCTGGCCACTCAACACAACCCACACGACCGGCCGATTCGATAAAAATCCCACGAGTCGCAAGATTTATGTTGACGGCCCTAACAAGGGGGATTATAACAAAACCAAGGTAGTCACAGGCTTTTTTGCGTGCCACGTGCTGCCGCGTTTTTATCGATCAATATTTCCAGCGTTTTTTCGGAGCGGACCTCATGAGTGTCAGATCGGCAGCGGCGAAGAGCCCGCTGTTCGCCAGACATTCCTGAGCCAGCGCCCTCCGAACTCTCTAGCGCACTCCTGCCGATCTCGCGGCAGTGCTCACCGAGTTCAACGCAGCGATTTGCGTATCGATTCTGCTCAGCACTCGCCCGCCAGGCAGTGATGTTCTCGCGCACAGCGCCATCCGGCACTAGCGTAAATTCGGACAGCTTCAACCCCTGTCTGCTAACGTGCGCCGGCCGCTCCTCTTCGCGATTCTCGCGCAGCCGATCTTCGCGTGCCCTCACTTCGGCACGAGTTTAACCGCTTTTTGCGGCTGATCTCCTGCCGCTGCGAACCACGCGACGTCTCACGGCGGACACACGCCCAGCCGCGCCACCAGAGTTGCAGCAATCAAACAAACCACCAAGTCGGAACAACTTCGCGTCGCAGAAACAGAAGACGCGCATTGCAGAGGCAATATAAGGACGATAGAGATGACTCGCCAGACGTTAAAGTTAGCCGCGTTACTTGCACTGTTACTCGTCGCCGCCCCCTCCACGGTGAGCCAGGCCGCCAATTCCTGGACCGTGAGCATCTCCGAGAAGCAGCTCAAGCTCGAAAACCCAACGGACATGATGTGGGACAAGTGGCTCATGTGGGATCTCGGCTATCAACGCATGATGGACCGCAACATGCCCTACGTCGAGCTGTTGAACAACTCGGAATCGACCAGCCCGATCACTGAGTTCCATCTCACGATTGGCGACAACCGCTTCAACTTCGGCAACGTCGAAAACAGCTCGCCGATCGTACTCGGGAGCACGACCCCCGGCTTTTCGCTCACCGGCAGCACGATTAACACCGGCGATGAGCTCGTGGTTTCGATCGGCAACGGCGGTCTTTTGCCCGGCCAGTTGGTGCGATTCAAAATCAATTTGGACGTCGATCCGGCCTATGCTGCCACCTACGCGGCGTCGTTCGGCGCCTCGCAGCCAGACTTCCGCACAATTCTGTTCGATATGAACGGTAGGAACGTGTACGACGGCACGACGGGCGCCAGCACCGACGACAATGCGGAAGCCTTTGTCGTGTTCAACCCGGGCGGACAGAGCAGCAAGTCGGTCTTCCAGGATGAAGACGTTGCAGCCGGCCAATATTTCAATAATAACCTGCGGCAATACCGGGCATCGGATCCCGTGTTGATCTTCCAACTCGGCGGCGTCCAGGTTCCGGAACCGACGAGCGTCGCGCTGGTCGTGCTGGGCCTCGCGGCGGGAATCGTGGGACATCGTTCGCGTCACTAATCGTTGGCCGTAAGAAACGTTCGCTCGAGCACTCTAACACGCATGCCACGACGCGCTAGTCCACGCCGCGCAACTCGACGCACATCGGCCTCGCCATGCCGACGAGCCCGCGGACCGCAGGCTTCGTGCCGCAGCCGGCACCGCCGCTGCCGGCGCCGTTTGAGCGTGCCCTCACGTCGCGCGCGTGGCAACGCCTCACGCCGCAGCGACCCCGGCAAATTCAACTACCGCCGCCGCTAGACTTCTGCGATGTCGCAGTCTGGGGGTGACTGGGGTCGAGCCGAAGGCGAGCCCGCAGGGTGCTGCGGTTATTAGCGGCGCACTGGGGGCTCGCTGCGCTCGACCCCAGTCACCCTACGATACCGTGTGCCTTTCGGTCGAGCGCGCCCATGCTCCGCGCCATCGCATCCACTTGATTCACACTGTTAAATGTCGCAGGCCGGGCAGGCTTTTCCGCCTGGCGAAACTTTAACGCTCTTTCCGCGCGTACGGTTTATATCGAAAAAGAGCAAAGTACGGATTCTACCCTTACCGATGGTTGAAAGGGACTTTAACGGTCGGGTCAGAGGTAGCGCGGGTTGCGAAGGCATCGGATTGGGGCCAACGCAAAGCTGCCTCGCAATGACTGCACGTTTCGCGTGCCGTCTGCCCGGCACGTCTTATTAGGGGGGATTCTGATGAAACTGCGCACCCAGGGGGTGGCTGCGCTCGCGCTGTCGCTGGCAGTCACAGCTACCGGTAACTGGGCGTCCGCTCAATCGCGGTCGACCAGTGTCTACAAAAACGCTCCGCGCGTGGCTCAGGCCAACAAGCAAGTGCCAACGCCCAGCAACCAGCCCATGGGCATGAGCTCAGCGCCGGCTTCGGCAGCTCCCATGGAAGATGCCATGCCGATGCCCGGCGGTTATGCCGACGGCCCACATGGCGACTGTTACAGTGAAAACGGCTGCTATGACGGCTGCGACACTTGCTACACCGGTTGTGGTAGCAGCGGCGGCGGCTTCCTCGGGATGGGCGACGGCCGCTGTTTCGTCACGGCCGACTATTTGAACGTACATGCCAGCTTCAGCGAAGCCACGGCGTATGTGCGGGAAGACCTTAATGCCGGCTCAGATCAATACATTCCGCTCGAATTCGACTACAACTCGTCGTGGCGCGTCGGCGCGGGCTGGAAGTCGTGCTGCTGCGGCGACCAGATCCGTTTCATGTACACACAAATGACGAGCGATGCGACCGATACGGCGCAGCCGGGCGATATTGTGCCCAACGAAGCAGCCCCTCCTCCGGGCGGCCGCACCGATATCCGGGCCAATGTCGATGCTCGCACGTTGGACCTGGAATGCGCTAAGACGATTCCGCTCGGCGGCCTGTGCTGCGGCTGCGGCGATGCTTGCGGTGATGGCTGTTGCGGCACCTGCGGCAATTGTTGCCCAGCGTGGGACATCACTTGGAGCGGCGGCGTTCGCTGGGCCGATGTCGGCTGGCAGCAGTCATTCGTCGCTCGCGACACCGATGAATTCCCCGTGACCGATGCTCGCGTCGGCCTCAATTTCCGCGGCGGTGGTTTGCGTACCGGCCTGGAAGGCCGCCGGTATTTCTTCAAAGACGGCTGGCTGAGCATCTACGCGAAAGGCGATATCTCGTTGCTCCTGGGCGACGTGAACGTGTCGAACATTCGCGACGTGAACGATCCTTCGCAGAGCGTGAACCCGGTCGCCACGAATACGCAAACGTTCCGCACCCGGCAGATCATCCCGGTCACGGAATTAGAGTGTGGTCTTACGGGCCAGGTGTCGAATCGCACTGCCATCACTGCTGGCTACCTATTCGCGGCCTGGCATGACTTAGGGATCCGGCCGACGCACGAGCTCAACACGCTGCAGCCGATCACGTACGACGATGCGAACATCCTCGGTTTCGATGGCTTTTTCGCGCGGCTCCAGTTCGACTTCTAGCCAGCCCAGCTGGCCTGAAATCACAACCCAATAACCAAGTCACCATTCCGCCCCCGGCTCTGCCGGGGGTTTTTTGTTGCGCGGTGGTTGGCTATGCTGGCAGCGTTCGTGCAGGACCCCGGCAGAATTGAGGGCTGACCGTTATTGTCGGTGCAGCGCTATGGTGCAGTTCAAGGGGCGATTGGCTGCAACAGAACAGCAAAGGCCGGCGTCTGCTGATGGCGACGCCGGCCGTCCTAGTTTGAATAGCAACGCTGTTGCGCCTACAGCAATTCGTGCGAGCGCGTGCAGCGCTAGCGAGCACGATACGGCGCGGAGACGGCCAAATCGTAATTAGTGCGAGGCCAGGAACCGCTCGCGGCGGGAACGGCGCTCGGCACGCAGGCGAGCGCGGCGCTTAATTTCACTGGGCTTTTCGTAGAATTCGCGTACGCGCATTTCCTTCTTGATCCCGCTCCGCTCCACCAGCTTGCGGAAACGGCGGACGGCCTCTTGGGCCGATTCCTTGTCACGCAAAGTCAACTTAACCACATGCACTCCTAAGATTTGATTCGTTACGCCGCAGTTTTTTGGGGGAACCGAACTGTTCGAACCCACAACCCGAAATAGGACCCCGCCGGGTGGGAATCAGCCATTCTAGCCGGCCTGACGGGATGCTGTCTACAGAATTTTGGGCAGCAAGCGGCGCGACGTCGCCCCTCCGGCGGGACGGACAATTCTGCTCGCCGCGCGCCCCAACCGCCGCACTGCAGCATGGCGTTATTATCGACCAGGAAGGAGAGAATTGTCTGTCCTACGCGACTTGCCGGGTGCTGGCAGCATAACCGGCGGACCTGGTACAGCTTCGCACCTGCCGGCCAAAATTGCGGCGGGCGGGTCATTGTGGTCTCCCGCCCTCCGGCATCTGGGGTCGATGTACCCTAGGGCAAGGCGGCGGCAAAAGCGGCCGTCGCCCGCTCCGCGCCCCACACGTCTGACCCCGCGATGTCCGGCGCCGCCGGATTCTTCTGCATGGCCAACCCCCCCGCCACGCCACGCGAACTGGTTGAGCGACTCGACTCGCGCCACGACGAGCTGATCGCGAAGCTCGATGAGCTCAACGCGCAGATCGAGAAAGCCCTGGCCGAATTTGGCCGGGCGAAGGAGTCGCATCCAATCGAGCCGGCGCCAGTGAAGAAGGCGGCGTGATGTGATGAATGGTAGGACGGGCAATTTTGTCCGTCCGAATCCGTGTTGCTGTTCGGACGGACAGAGTTGTCCGTCCTACGATCGACTCTGTTCATCTCGCGACAACAAAAAAGGATGAATGACTGAGGACGCCCGGCATCCTTCATCATTCATCCTTAAGCTATTCCAGTTGACAGTCGCCGCTTTACGCTTCGATTAGTAATTGAACTCTAGGCCGAGGTCGAAGCCGTTGCTGAGCAATGTTTGGCCGCCGGCGTCGACGTAGCCCATGTCTGGCAACTGGTAATTCACCGACGGCGCGGCCCGCCGCACATTGGCGATCACGGACCCGGTGTAGCCGAAGTTCGCGGCAAACGCTTTGGTGAAGTGGTAGGACGCTTTCACCCGGAGTTCGCCGACGGGAGCGAATTCCTGATCTCGCAAGCCGTGGGAGAACGCGGTGGGGCGACCGTACAAGGGCTGGTTCAAGGCACCCGGCACAAGGCCCGCACCCATCAAGCCCACCTGGTTCCAGTCGGCGATATTGTAGCCGGCCATGAACCGAGCATCGGTTTCAATTCGCCACCGCTGCCGTTCGTTGACCCACTGCAGGGCAACCTGCGGACCGACGATCGAGTTCGTGTACGAGGTGTCCCAGAAGGCGTCATGGAGAATACTGCCGAAGGCGTCGACTCGGAAGTCATCGTACACTCGCAAGAACCGCGCCCCATAAGCCAGCGTGATGCGGTTGTTTTGGTGCTTGGCCATATAGTCTTGATTCGACAGATCGTGCGTCCACATGGCTTCGATGCCGTCCATTTGCGTATCGGTGCGAACCGAGACGGAATCGAAGTAGATGTTGAACGTATGGAGGTCGTCGAAGTCAACAATATGTGCGATCCCGCCGGTCACCGGATCGACCACCAGGACGTCGCCCCAGATACCGTCGGCATCGAGGTCGTCGGCTCGGCGGAAGAGCACGCCGGTTGCATCGTCGGTCGCGCCTTCGGTGAAGACCGGCAGGCCGTAGTTGCCGACGTACAGCAGCGGGCCGGCGACCGTGCCTTGTTGCGCGGGGGCCAAGTTCTGCAAGTAGTCCCGGAAGCCCTGGAGATAACCTGGCGGTGTCTTGAACAGCACGGGTACGCTGCCGAAGCCGAATGCGCGAGCTTCACCCACAGGTCCTGTTCCCGGGCCGACGTCGCTACCGTCGGTATAATCATCCGCGATGAAGGGCGGAATGCCGTTGCCAAGTGCCGCATCGGGCGCGAAGCCGTAGAACTGAGTCTGGCGAACCTCCGGGCCATCGAGCACGCTGATCAACCAACCGTTGCCGCCATCGCGATAGCCGAACTCATAGCGATTGCCGGTGCCGAAGCCCGAGCGTGGCGCGACGTTCGTAAGGCCGTTCTGAACTAGATAAGGATCAGGGCGCGTGCCTTCGTCGTTGGGATTTTGTCGGTAGATGATTTCGGCGAACTGGCCTTGGACCTGTACGCCGTTGACGTTCTCAAAGACGTCCTTGCTGCCGACGGTCGTGCGTTCGCCGGTGTACACCCAGAAGAGCTTGTTGTACTCGAAGAAGTACCCTGACCATTGGTCATCGACCTTGTTATCGAGGTCGAGCTCGAAGGGCGCGAAGATCTGCAGGTCCTGCTCGTAATTCGAGGGCCCCGTAGGCAGATTCTCCTGGGCGCGTGCCTGACTCCAGAGAGCGCAGAACGCAAAGGTGGCGGCGAGTAGTTTATAGGAACGGCGTTTCATTTATAGGACCCCTACCGGTGCTTTACGCGGCGGAAGTGGGCAGGGCGGTGGCGCGACGTGCAGCCCCACAGGCTCTGCTGTGTGGGTAGTATCGGAAGGGCCGTCGGTATCAGTTGAGTAAGATCGGTAAAGAGTGGCGAAATTCGGGGTTATTCCGGTTGTACGGCCAGCCGCTGGATGAGTTTGGCACGCGAAAAATGCCCGGACTGGCACGATTTCGGCGGGACTTGGCGTGCTGTCAGCGAAGCGTGGCAGCGAGGGCCAGCGGCAGCATCGCTGTCGCAGGCAGGGCGGCCGTAGCAAGAATGGCCACGGAAACGTGGCGAAATGGCCGCGAACATGCGGGCATAAAAAAAGCTCCCACAGGTGGGGCAGGAACCTGTGGAAGCCGTGGAGTCGGGACCTATTAGCCCCGATGGTGTTTATAATACCCGAAACCGTGCGCAACGCAAAGATATTTCGGGAAAAGAAAAGAGAATTTCGGCAAAAAAAAGTCGGCGTACGGCGGGCGCGAGGAATCACCAGGATAAGAGTGCTGAAAGCGCTTGCAGCCGCTGGCGCCGGTTGCCAGGGTGACTCGCAACGGGGGCCATTGTCTCGCCGAGGGGCCGTTGGTGCGGGCGCGAGGTCCCCCAGCGGCGGCCACGATGAGGCGTCCTTCGATTCACACCTTGCATTGTCAGCCGATTCGGCGCGCCCACGGTCAGCAGTCGGACGCACCACGGGGGCAATACGATTGACATCGTGCTTTGTCAGCTGATTCGACGGGGAGTATACTTTTGCAGCGTGCGCGCTAGCAGCGCTATCTTTTATGTCCGCCCCGGCTTGTGGAAGGATTTTTCATGTCTTGGTTATGGAGTCGTGCGCGTCGTGCGCTGTTATCGGGAGGGGCGCTCGGCTGGCTGGTGGTGGCGATGCTGCTAGCGCAGCTGGGGGCCAATAGCGCCCTGGCCCAGCGACGTGCCGGCGCCCGCGCTGCTGGCAGGCCGACGGCGAAGGCTGCGAACGCGACGAAATCAGATACCTCGAAGCCCAACCTCGCGCCAAAGGCCGACGATGCGACAACCGCGGAAGCCGGCGATGCGAAGGCCAAAGACATCGGCCAGGACTGGGTCCGCATGAAGTACGATGCTGCCGGCGAACCGCTCGCCATGCAGACGGCCGTCGTGCGCTACACGGGCACACCGGCGGGCGGCAAGAAGCCGGTGGAAGTCGATCTCATTGGCGCGGTACACATCGCCGACGCGGGCTATTACGACAAGCTCAATGAGCGTTTCAAGCAGTACGATGTGTTACTGTACGAGTTGGTGGCACCCGAGGGGACGGTCGTGGAACGCGGCCGCGGGACATCGAATATGCACCCGATCGGCGCCATGCAAAACATGGCGAAAGATGTGCTCGAGCTCGATCATCAGCTCGAGGACATCGATTATACGAAGCCGAATTTTGTGCATGCCGATATGTCGCCGGAGGATTTCCAGAAGGCGATGGCGGAGCGGAACGATTCGTTCTTGCAGATGTATTTTCGGCTGATCGGCCAGGCGATGGCCCAGCAGAGCGAAATGGCGGCGAAGGGGCAGAGCAGCGATTTTGATTTGATCTCGGCGCTGTTTGCCACAGACCGCGCGCGACGGATCAAGATTGTTCTCGGCAAGCAGCTCTCGGATATGGAAAGCCTGATGATCAGCTTCGGCGGTGATGACGGCTCGGCGATTATCACCGACCGCAACAAGAAGGCCCTGGAAGTGCTGAAGCAGCAAATTGCCGAGGGCAAGAAGAAAATCGGCATTTTCTACGGGGCGGGCCATTTGGCCGACATGGACAAGCGGCTGCGCAGCGATTTTAATCTGCAGCCGGAGTCGATTACGTGGCTCACGGCTTGGGATTTGGCGGCGAAGAAGTAACATTGTCATTCCATTACTGGGGCATCGCCGAGCCTCTGCCCCAGGCACCCAGCGAAAAGGTGACGTAATCGTTGCGTTGCTGGGGCATGGCCGGGCCTTTGGCCCAGCCAGCCGGCGAGAGGCCGTTCCTCTCGCGGAGCGAGAGGACTACATTTTGGTTGTCCTTCCGATCCAGCCTCTGGCCTGATACACTTACGAGGATGTAGTGCCGCCGACGGATTGCCGGCGGCATTGCTGTTGAAACAGCTAATTTCCGCCTGCTCAGGCTTATCGATTAGAAAGCGAGAATTCCCCCATGGCAAAGCCAGGACGCAAAGTGAAGAAGGCCAATCATGGTCGCCGCCCGGCGTGCAGCCGGCCACGCAAGGGCCGCCGGCACCAAGTGAAGACGTAGTGTGGTCGTTCTTGGGGTGTACTGAATTCTCCAGAACTCAGTTGCGCCACCCATTCCCTGAATTCTTGCGAATTCAACGACGGCCTTCAAAGTGACGCGATGACGTGAGGCAACGGGTGCCGAGCAAAAATCTCATCCTCGATTTTTCGGAGTACGACGTGAACCACGTCGTAGCGGACCTCGAGGAAATTCGCCGCCACAATCCGCAACGCTACGAGATGGAGCAGCTGACGGCGATCGTTTACGACGATCCGGAAGCGGGCATCTGCGTGGGGTACAAGGACGTTACGCCCAACGAGTTTTGGGTGCGTGGCCACATTCCGAAGATCGCGCTTATGCCCGGCGTCGTGATGTGTGAAGCGGCTGCGCAGCTGTGCAGTTATCATGCACACCGGCACAACCTGCTGGATACCGAGATGATCGGTTTCGGCGGGATGGATGAAGTCCGCTTTCGGGGGATGGTGGTCCCTGGCGATCAGCTCGTGATCGCGGCGCAGAAACTTCAACTGCGCGCTGGCGCGATGATTCGCTGCCGGTTTCAGTGTTTTGTGCGCGAGCAGTTGGTGTGCGAGGGGCAGATTCGCGGCATCCCCATCCCCGTTGCAGCCTTGAGCGCACGCGCCTAAAGGGCGTCGGCGGCCCGCCATGCTCTTTCCGCTCTTCGATCTGAATCCGCACCGGCGGTTTCCGCTGGTCACGCTGTTGATCATTGCGATCAATGTAGCAGTGACGGTGTGGACATCGTCGCTGGGCGCGGGAAGGCAGACGGAGATTGCGTTCAAGTATGGCTTCGTGCCGGCGCGGTTGACGCATGTTGGCAAGGGCAAGGTGATTGAAGCCCGGTTGCCGATCATGGATCCGCGAACTGGTGAGGTTGTGCCGGGGCCGCGGCTGGTGATGTCGACGGATCCGGCGCGGGTGTACCCCACGTTTCTCACCACGATGTTTTTGCACGGGGGCTGGATGCACCTGATCATGAACATGTGGATGTTGTGGGTGTTCGGCAACAACATCGAGGATCGGCTGGGGCACCTCATCTATCTCGCGTTCTACTTAGCGTGCGGTGTGGTGGCGACGCTGGCGTTTTGGGTGACGGGGCCCAACGGGATCATGCCGGTCGTGGGTGCGAGCGGGGCCGTGGCGGCGGTCCTGGGGGCGTACGCGGTGACATTCCCGACCGCGAAGGTGCGGACGCTAGTGTTCATCATCATCATTACGATCATCGATATTCCAGCACTGGTGTGGCTGGGGATTTGGTTCATCACGCAGTTGTACTCGGGCGTGATGGGGCTGCTCGGCGTGCAGATGGACGCAGTGGCGTTTTGGTCGCACATCGGCGGCTTCGTGGCTGGGATGATTTTGATGCCGCTGTTGTCGTTTGGCGCATCGCCGCCTGAAAAGGATTGGCGGCGGGAGGTCGAGGAGATGTTTCGGTTTGAGGAAAGACGGTGAAAGAAGAGGGGGAGAGTGGGAGATGGGGAGAGAGGGAGACTCGTTGGGATACATTCTCCCTCTCTCCTTGTCTCCCCCTCTTGATTGAAGAAGATGGCACGTCGCGCATTACGAAAAATTGATCCAGCACTCGATCTCACGCGGTATCTCAAGTTGCCAGCGGAGTTGCCGCGGCCTTGGGATGCGGGAGTGTTGTTCGAGCGCGCGGCGCCGCTCGAAGTCGAAGTGGGCAGCGGCAAAGGGTTATTCATGCTGTCGGCCGCGGCGAAGAACGCTGCCCACAACTTTCTCGGCATCGAGATCGCCACGAAGTACGCGCGCTTTGCAGCGGCGCGGCTGGCGAAGGCAGGGCTCACGAATGCCGTGATGGTGCACGGCGACGCCCAGCCGATTTTTGCCGAGTTGTTGCCGGAGAATTCGCTTGCCGCCGTGCATGTTTACTTTCCCGACCCGTGGTGGAAGAAGCGGCATGCGAAGCGGCGTGTGCTCAATGAGGTATTTGTGCACCAGGTCGAGCGCGTGCTCGTGCCGGGCGGCGCGCTGCATTATTGGACCGACGTGCGTGAGCGGTTCGAGGAGACGCTCAAATTGCTGGTTGCAAAAACGACGCTGGTCGGGCCGCTCGAAGTTGCCGAGCGGGCGGCCGAGCATGATCTCGATTACCGTACGCATTTCGAACGGCGGATGCGGCTTGCGGAGTTGCCCGTGTATCGGTCGGAGTTTCAGAAGCCTGGCGGCGTTGTCGCGAGTTGAACCTATGGAAGTCGCCGGCACCGTAGCAGAATTGGGAAGGATTCGGCTTGCTGGGGTGAAGAACGTTGTACGCCTCCGGCGTCGAAGGCGTGGCACTCTACAGGCAAGGGCGGTGCCCTCTGGATGGCGTTTGCGACGGGCCTGTTGGTTCGAGTCCAGGTGCTGTCGCCGGCAGTGTGCCGCAGCGGAAGATGGGGGGTATCGTTCCGTAAGTGCTTAATTTGCAACGCGTAGCGGTTGGCGCTATCGCCGTTTTTTGGCCTCCCGTGGACGGGCGGTTTGATGGCCGTGTAAAATGGAGTGCTGTTACGATTACGATTCGTGGTGGGGCTTCGCATCACACGCTTTGAAGTAGAGTTGTTATCGGGTTTTGATGCGAGTGGAATGCTTTGCACGCGGCTCGGAGCCAGCGTGATTCGGTTGCGAACGAGGCACCGACTACTTATGAAAAACCGTCGCTTCTTGTTTGGCGGTGTGCCGGCTCTCTGACCTACCTGGGCCGGGTTGCAACGTGAGCTTGCTCGCGTTTGTTCTATGAACCTTGAGGTTGATCTCGAACGATTGTCAATCGCGCATAAGGCCGTGCGCGCGGAGTTGCTGGCTGAGTTTAGCGGTGGCTGCTGGACGGGTAGTGTTAGCAGCTCGCCGGTGGCGACGGCGGCGGCGGTGGCGGCGCTCGTGGTGTCGCATCGGCAGTGCTCGAATATCGTGCTGCCCGAGTCGAGTGCGGACGACAGCCAGGTTATCGAGCAGATCGTACAATGCGATCTGAGCGAGCTGCTGCTCGAAGCGGTACACTGGCTGGCTAAGCGGCAAAACACCGACGGCGGCTGGGGCGATTGCGAAGGGGCCGGGTCCGATGTGTCGGCCACGATGCTTGTGCAGGCCGCGTTTCGGCTGACAGGCATACCAGCGAAATACGCCGATTTGATGGTGCGGGCCGATCAGTTTGTGGCGGCCCAAGGCGGCGTGGCCGGGCTGAAGCGGGAAGTTGGCCCAGATAAGTCGTATTTGGCGTCAATTCTCACCGCTTGCGCACTTGCCGACATGATCCCGTGGCGGCAGGTGCCCTCGTTGCCATTCGAATGGTGCAGCGTGCCGAGTCGCTTGCAGCATGAGATCGGCCTCATGGCGCGATGGGGCACGCCGCTGGTGATGGCGGTGGGGCTGGCGAAGTTCCACAACGATCCGCCGCGGAACCCGCTTATTCGCTTCGCTCGAAGACGGCTGCGGAAGAAGACGCTCGCGTATTTGGAGCAATTGCAGGCGGCGGATGATAGTTTCCAAGGGTCGCCGCTGTCGACCGCGTTCATTGTGATGAGCCTCGCGAGCACGGGTTGTCAGGAACACCCGATTGTCGAGCGCGGCGTGGAGTACTTGCTCTCCTCAGTGCGCGCCGATTCGAGTTGGTCGGTAGCGATGAACTTCGCGACGACGAACACCGCGCGAGCGTATGAAAGCCTGACGGCCGGCATGGTCGAAGCGCCTTACGTGTGGCACGAGCAGCAAGAGAGTATGGCAATTGGCTCGTCGTGGCCGGATCCAGCGACGGCCCGCGACACGCTGCCGGATCATCTGCCCGCGCAGGCTGCCGTTGCGGAAAATGGATTGCCGCCGGAGTCGTTTGGCGACGACAGCAGTGCCGTTCGTGAGCAGGCGATCGACTGGCTGCTCAGAACGCAGCGAACCACGCCCTGCGCGACGACGAGTGCACCAGCCGGCGGCTGGGGCGTGAGCGATGCGCCGGGCGCCGAGCCGACCACGATCTCAACGGCCTGCGCACTGGTGGCACTCGCGCGGGCGTGGCACGCCGATGCCGCGGCGCATCGCGGGCGCATCGAGCGGGCAGCGAATCTGGGCATCAATTGGCTGCTCGAAATGCAGAATGACGATGGCGGTTGGCCGACGTACTGCAAGGACGATAACACGCATCCGTTTGATGGCAGCGCGACCGACCCAACGGCTCAGGCCATGCGAGCGCTCGCGGCCTGGCAGCGACTGTGGCACGCCCAGTCGCAGCGCGATCTGCCTGGGCCGCGGGCCAAGATGCTGGGCTGGATGGTCGCCGCGATCGAACAGGGGCTGCAGTATTTGGAGTCGCAGCAGCGCGATGACGGGAGCTTTGTGCCGATGTGGTTCGGCGACGAATTGCAGACGGAGGATGAGAACCCGGTGCTGGGCACGGCACTTGTGTTGGCCGCTTGTGGCGAGTTGCACTGTTGCGATTCGAATATGGCTCAACGGGCGGCGGCCTGGATGGTGGCTAGCCAGCACTCGGGCGGCGGCTGGGGCCCGCCGCGGGCTCCGGTCGACTATTCCGAAGGCGATCGGGCGGCGAACATGCGTTCGTGGCGGGAAAACGATACGCTGGCCAAGTTTTGCAGTGTTGAAGAAACGGCCGCGGCTGTGAGTGCCCTCGTGCCGTTTGCGGCGATGTCGCCCGCCTTGGAGCGGAGCGTTTCGCGGGGCCTGGCGTGGCTGGCCAGTGCGGCGGAAGAAGATCGGTTAAGACGGCCGGCGATCGTCGGTTTCTATTTGTCCCAAATATGGTATTATGAGCGGCTGTACCCGCTGGTGTTTGCCGCCGGGGCGCTTTCGCGGGCGCTAGCGGCGACTTCGGTCGCGGTACGTGAACCGGCAACCACTTCCTGAATCCTGTCGGGCCCCGAGCAGCCGATGTTGAACCGGACGCTAGTCACCTCTGCCCGCCGGCTGATCGGATTAGCCGCAGGGCGCTAGCCGCGGTTTCGCATCGGTTAGGCATTTCAGGGAGGGCGGCCACTGTTCGCGGCTCAGCGGACCGCGATAATTCCGTGTTTGATAGCACCTGCCATTGTGGCGGGCTCAGGGCCGCCGCGTTTGGGTCGAACGGTCCATTTTTAACCCGCGTTGCGGGCAGGTTGTCGACGCGTTTTTCGCGACGTTAAAGCCTGAGGCCGAAAGGTATTGAGCATGACAGCCGCGCGACAGGACGCGCCCTCAACAGAGCCGCTGGATTATGCGCCGCTATTGAACGTGGCGCGGCAGATGTTTGAGCCGGACGAGTTGGAGCGATTGATCCCGCGCATGCGCGGCGGCCCGCGCTTGGAAGAGGTCAACGGCCGCGGCGCCGGTGGCCTCGACCCGCTCGCGGCAACGGAAGCGATTGCGTACGATTTTCTCGCGAAAGGCGGCAAGTACTCCCGGCCGTTCATCACGCTCGCCGCTTATGATGCCATGACGCGCGGCCCCCGCGCACGGCCGGAGAGCGACGGGGCGCGCTACGAGCGCATTGGCGATTCGGTGCGGCGGGCGGCGATTTCGATCGAATCCTTCCACAAGGCATCCCTCGTTCACGACGACATTCAAGACGGCGACGAGTTTCGCTACGGCCAGCCGACCGTCCACATGGCGCACGGTGTGCCGACGGCGATCAACGTGGGCGACTATCTTATCGGCCTCGGCTACCGCCTGGTGAGCCGCGATACCGAGGCGCTCGGCGCAGCGACCGCGGCCGATATTCTCAACAAACTTGCCGACGCGCACACCAAGCTCAGTGAAGGACAGGGGGCCGAACTGGTATGGCGTGATAGCCGCGACAAGCGATTGTCGCCCGGCGAGGCGCTCAAGATTTATGCACTCAAGACAGCGCCGGCGTTTGAGGCGGCGCTCTATTGCGGGTTGCGATTGGCGGGCCCGGCGGAGAAGTACGCCGAGCCCGTCGCGCAGTTGGCGAAGCACCTCGGCATTGCGTTCCAGATTTTGAACGACTTGCAAGATTGGCAAGGCGACGATTTCAACAAGCTCACGTTAGGCGGCGACGTGCTGGGCGGGCGGCCGACCGTGTTGTGGGCGCTCGCGCTCGAAGGGCTCGAGCCGGAGGATCGTCGCGAGTTGGAGCAGCTGGTGGCCGAGGGGGACGCGACTCCTCGTGTCTTCAAGCAGATCCGCACGTTGTTTCAACGGGCGGGCGTGTTCAAGAAGGCATTTTTGCTGGTTGAAGAGCATCGCCAGAAGGCGGTGCGCGTGGCCGAGAATTTGGCGCCGGAGCCGCTCTCTCGGCTGGCCCACCACTTGATTGACACGGTCTTGCAGCAACCCGACGCGACCGAAACGAACTGTCGCACGCTGGCCGTTCCCGCCCGGTGACCGACCCTACCCCCACCACGTCCGCCCCGGACTTGTACTCGAAAAGCGCGTCGCGGCTCGCGACGTTGTTCTACTCAGACCTCACCGCGATCGGGCAGTTTGAATCGGTGACCGCCGATTCGTTGCCGGTCGACGCGCGGATGCTGCTGGCGCACAACGACCATATGACCGTAACGCTCGAGGCGTTTCACAAGTCGCCGGTCGTCGTCGCGGCCCACCATGAATATCGCGACGACGCCAGTTATGGCCGAGTGAGCACGCTGAGTCGCCAAACGGATGGGACGGTCGTACAATTCGGGGTAATCCGCATATGGCTCGCCGACTTGCCCGCCGTTGCCCAAGAACAAATCGTCGGCAAGCAAATTCCGCTCGGACGCGTGCTCATCGAGCAAGGCGTGCTGCGCGAAGTGCAATTGATCGGGCTGTTCAGGATCATGCCCGGCCCGGAGTTGCAGAAGTACTTCGGCGTGCACGCCGAGGAGGCGGTGTATGGACGCACGGCACAAATTCTGGTGCAGGAACGGCCGACGGTGCAGTTGTTGGAGATTGTAAGGGTTAGTTAGGAAGAATTTGAACCACGAAGACACAAAGAACACGAAGGAAGATACAAAAAATGTTCAATGCAAAATACTAAATGCAGAATGAAAAATGGAATCACGCTTCCATTTTGCATCTAACGCTTTGCATTCATTCCTTCTTCGTGCTCTTTGTGTCTTCGTGGTTAAAAACACACGACGACAATCATGAAAACTTCATCCTCAGAATACGATTGCATTGTGGTTGGTGGCGGCCCGAGTGGGTCGACGACGGCGGCGCTCGTGGCCGATGCCGGCTACCGCGTGCTGCTGCTGGAGCGCGATGCGGAGCCGCGGCGGAAGGTCGGCGAATCGCTGATGCCCGAGACGTATTGGGTGTTCGAGCGGCTCGGCGTATTGGAGGGGCTCAAGGCCGGGCCGTTTGTCGAGAAGGTCGGTGTGCAGTTTGTGAGCAGCAGCGGGAAGGAGTCGTCGCCCTTCTTGTTCACGCGTCACGACCCGCGCGAGTGCGGCCGCACGTGGCATGTGGAGCGGGCGAAGTTCGACCAGTTCCTGCTCGACAATGCGGTGAAAAAGGGCGTCGAAGTGCATCGCGGCGCCCGTGTCGTGGAAGTTGTGTTCGCAGGCGAGCGTGCTGTGGGTGTGCGCTTGGCCGCCGAATCTGCTGGTGCCAATGGCACTTCAGAGGACGGGGCCGCGGGCGACCTCATCCGCGCGCAGGTCGTCGTGGATGCCACAGGCCAGGCTGGTTTGCTCGGCGCACGCTGCGGGCAGCGCAATCCCAATAAAGACTTTCGCAAGGCGGCGATTTGGGGCCATTTTCGCGGTTCGCGGCGCGATGTGATTGACAACGGCGTGATGACGGTGTGCTTCCGCACGCAGTCGAACCGCTCGTGGTTCTGGCATATTCCGCTGTCGAATGATGTAGTGAGCATCGGTGTCGTCGGCGATGCGGATTATTTCTTCGCGCCGGGTGCGGGAACGCCGCAGGAAATTTTCGACCGTGAAGTGGCCGATTGCCCGGCGATGGCCCAGCGGCTCGCCGGGACAGAGAGGGTCGCAGGGCTCGATGTCGTGAAAGAATATTCCTACGCTACGGGGAGGTCGTCGGGCGACGGCTGGGTGCTCGTTGGCGATTCGTGGGGATTTATTGATCCGATATATTCCTCCGGCGTGTGGTTCGCACTCAAGAGCGGCCAACTCGCGGCGGATACGATCGTCGAGGGTCTGCAGAAGGGGGACACGAGCGGCGAGCAACTCGGTAAGTGGGTGCCGCATTTTGCTCGCAGCACGACGTGGGTGCGCAAGCTCGCGGAAGCGTGGTACTGCGGGCAATTCCGCGTAGGCAAGTTCATTCGCGAGTATCCCCAGCACGTGCGGCCGATGACGGACATTCTCATCGGGCGAATTTTCCACGAAGGAGCAGGTGACATTTTCAACGACCTGGACCCTTGGCTCGAAAGGATGAAGGCTGAAGGAGTAACGAGCTGAACTGTAAGCGAGTGGCAGGGTGGCTGGGGTCGAGCCGCAGGCGAGCCCCCAGCGAGGTGCCGACTCTGGTGGCGTCGCCCTGGGGGCTCGCTGCGCTCGACCCCGGCCACCCCCTTGGTTAGTTTGAATTGGTTGCAGCGATACGAACTGCAAACGAGTGGCGAGCGACGCGCGCGTTCTGGCTCTCGACTCTAGACCTTCGACCTTCCACCCTCGACCACTCCACATGCGCATCGCTTACATCACGGCAGGGGCGGCCGGCATGTATTGCGGCAGCTGTTTGCACGACAACACGCTGGCCGCTGCGCTGTTGGCGATGGGCGAAGATGTGCTCTTGGTACCGACCTACACGCCGCTTCGCACCGATGAGGCGGACGTGAGCATTGGCCGCGTTTTCTTCGGCGGCATCAATGTGTATCTGCAGTCGAAAGTCTCGCTGTTCCGGCATACGCCCTGGTGGTTCGATCGATTGCTAGATAACCCAATGCTGCTGGAGCGATTGTCAAAGCGTGCGAGCAGTGTCGACCCGGCCCAGTTGGGTGACATGACCGTGACGATGCTGCAGGGCGAGGCCGGGCACTTGCGGAAGGAAGTCGAAAAGCTCGTCGATTGGCTGCTCAAGGAAGTACGGCCGGATGTGGTGCATCTGTCGAATTCGATGCAGATTGGCATGGCGCGGATGATTCGCGAGCGGCGTGGCCCGCCGGTCGTGTGCCAACTCTCCGGCGAAGACCTGTTTATCGAAAAATTGGTCCCGCCGTTTTATGAGGAGGCGCGGGCGCACTTGCGCGAGCGGGCGGCAGATGTTGACGCGTTCGTAGCGCTCAATCGATATTACGCTGATTTTATGGCAGAGTATCTTGCCGTGGATCGAGCACGCGTGCATGTGATTCCGCACGGGCTGAAACTGGACGGGCACCGGGCACTCGAACCCCCGGCCGAGCCGGGGGCTGCCATCGGCAGTGGCGACGCATCGTCGTTCAATACGCATAGTCAGCCCCCGGCTTTGCCGGGGGTGTTGTCAAACGACGTGCGCTCCGACAATCCGCGAGTGATCGGCTACTTCGCTCGCATCTGCGAAGACAAGGGCCTGCATCTGCTCGTTGAGGCGTGCGAGTTGTTGGCCGAACGCGGCGACGTGCCGCCGTTCGTTTTGCACGCGGCCGGTTATTTGGGCGGCGGCGACAAGCCCTATCTGGAGGCGCTGCAGAAGCGGGCCGCTTCGGGTAAGCTTGCCGGCCGGTTCCAGTACTTTGGCGAACTCGACCGCCCGCAGAAAATTGCGTTCCTGCAATCGCTCGATGTGTTTAGTACACCGACCGTGTATCGCGAGTCGAAAGGATTGCCCGCGCTCGAGGCGATGGCGAACGCGGTGCCAGTGGTGCTTCCCGACCATGGTAGCTTTTCGGAGATCGTCGCCGACACGGGCGGCGGATTATTGCATCGACCGTCCGATGCACGCGACTTGTCTGATAAGCTCGCGGAACTCCTGATCAATCCTGATCGCGGTGCGCAGTTTGGTGCTGCCGGGCAACGTGCCATTCACGAGCGATACGATGCCGCAGAAATGGCCAAACGAACGCTGGTCCTGTATTGGCAAGTCAGCGGAAGGTCCCCCGAAGATTGGCCTATTTCCGCCCGACTTCGGGCTACCGGGGAGCTGCAAGCTTTTGATCAGGCAATGGCTGCCAAGGATCGGGCGGCAGCCGCGAAGATTCTCGCGCGGGTCGGCTACAGCGACTCGTACGCGGCATGTCGCCGACGTGATGCTGAAATACCCGGCAAAATTCGGATATTAGGAGGGAATTTCCCGTGTTATTCGTTGCCTTGGCGTCGGCCACCGGTTCCGCTAGAATACAAGGCTCAAATTCAGGTCAGAATCGTTAGAGATTTTTGGACTAATCGCATGCCGCCGTATCAAGATCGCAACGAACGCAATAATCGCAACAAGAACGTGAAGAAGGTCGCGAAGCGCGATCCGATTTACATCGACGGCCAGGCGCCGCGGCCGATGTATGTCGACTACAAGGACCTTGACCTGCTCACGAAGCTCACCAACCGGCATGGCCGGATCGTGAGCCGACGTAAGACCGGTTGCCACGCGGCCAGCCAGCACGCGGTCGCGCGGGCGATCAAGCGGGCCCGGTTCATGGCGCTATTGCCGTATGTGGGAGACTGATTGGTCGAGGATCGAGGGTTGAGTGTCGATAGCCAGGCAGTATGGCTCTTGACTCTTGTCTTTCAGCTCTTGTCTCACCATGCCCACGCTATTTCATACGAGCCGGTTTGTCGAGTTCTCTGATACCGACATGGCCGGCATCATGCACTTCTCGGCGTTCTTCCGATTCATGGAGGCGGCCGAGCATCAGCTAATTCGCAATCTCGGCTTCAGCGTTTACACCACGGTCGGCGGCGATGTGGTGAGTTTCCCGCGGGTGTCGGCGTCGTGCGATTTTCATTCGCCGGCAAAGTGCGAGGATGTACTGGAGATCGACGTTACGGTCGAGCGCGTGGGTACAAAGAGCGTGACCTACAAGTTCGCGTTTTCGCAGCACGGTCGCGATGTGGCGACGGGCTCGATGACCAGCGTCTGCTGCCGCGTGCCGCACGGCGAGTTGCCGGTGTCGATCGCGATTCCCGAAGAGATCGCCGCGAAGCTGCGGGCGATGGCGGCGGATTGATACTGAATTTTAACCGCCAAGACGCGAACGACGCCACGTCAGGAACAGAGTCGTAGCAGATGATGTTGAACAGGAGGAAACAGAGTGAACGGAGATAGATTGCTCTGTTATCTCTGTTTCCTCCTGTTCATTTAATTGAAACTTGGTCATGTGGAGTTCGCGCGATGTGTTTTTAAAAGGCGATCGAAACTGGCATGACCTTGCCAGGATAATCTCGCAAAGTGGCGTTCTTCCCGTCTTGGCAGTTTAATTTGAACTGAGATAGCCATCGCAAGCGGTTCCATGGCAAGCAATGCTTCACCTGCCGAGTTGGTTGTTGAGAATGTGGTGAAGGAGTACCCGACGCCTGGGGAGCCGTTGCGGATTCTGGCTGACGTTTCGTTTGCGCTGCGGCGTGGTGAGAACCTTGCTATTCTCGGACCGAGTGGATCGGGGAAGAGCACGCTGCTCTCGATTTTAGGCACGCTCGAGCCGCCGACTTTGGGGCGCGTGACACTTGCTCGCGAGGATCCGTTTCAACTTGGTGAAGCCGAGTTGGCCGAGTTTCGCCGCGAGAATGTCGGGTTCGTGTTTCAGGAGCATCATCTGCTGCCGCAATGCACGGTGCTGGAGAACGTGCTCGTGCCATTTCTGGCAGACGGAGCGGCGACGCTGGAGGATCAGCAGCGGGCGGCTGATTTGTTGGAACGTGTGGGGCTAGCGCAGCGGCTTGCGCATCGACCGGCGGAGCTATCGGGCGGCGAACGCCAACGCGTGGCGATTGCTCGAGCGCTGGTGCGCGAACCGACGCTGCTCTTGGCCGATGAGCCGACGGGCAACCTTGACCGCACGACCGCGGCGGCGATTGGCAAATTACTGCTGGAATTGCAGGCGGAACGGAATGCTATTCTTGTCGTGGTGACGCACAGTGAACCGCTCGCGGCGACGCTCGAGAAGCGGGTGGCGCTCGACAATGGGCGGTTGGTGCCGGTGGCGTGATTGAAGTCGGACGTGGGCGAGTCCAAAATTGATATAGGACGGACATATCGGTCCGTCCATCGCTGCTAACGATATTACCTCATGGCAGTATCACCGGGCGGACTGAATTGTCTGTCCTACGCCGCTTCGTTGCCGTTATGAAAATCACCACGCTTCCCAATGTGTATCGCAATGTGAATCGCTGGGGAGAGATTCTCACGATTCTCAGCAAATACGGGCTGGCGGGCTGGGTGAGCCGGTTCGATCTATCGTTCGTGAAAGGGTTTCTCAAGAATCGTGATGGGGAGAAGCTCGCACACTTGAGCCGCGAGACGCGGATTCGGATGGCGATCGAGGAGCTGGGGCCCACGTTCATCAAGCTCGGGCAGATTCTCAGTACTCGGCCGGACCAGGTTGGTATGCCGCTCGCGCACGAGTTGCAGAAGCTGCAAACGAGTGTGGCCTGTGATGAGCCGGAGGTCGTGCGCGCGACAGTTGAAGCGGAATTGAATCAAACGCTGGAGATGTCGTTTGCGAGCTTCGATACGGTGCCGCTGGCTTCGGCATCGATTGGCCAGGTGCATCGTGCCCGGCTGCACACGGGCGATGAGGTCGTGGTGAAAGTGCAGCATGCGGGCATTCGCCGGCGGATGGAGGCGGACCTCGATATCTTGTCCGGGCTGGCACAACTGGCGGAGAAGTTGCCGGAGTTGCAGCCTTATCGGCCGCAGGCCACGGTGGCGGAGTTTCGGCGGATCGTGCGGCGGGAGTTCGACTTCGCGCGTGAAGCGCGGAACCTGCAGCAGTTTGCGCGGGATTTTGCGACGTCGCCGCATGTGCGGATTCCAAAATTCTATCCGGCGCTGTCGACGGGCCGCGTGCTCACGATGGAGTTTCTCGACGGCGCGAAGTTAAGCGACCCGTGTGTGCAGGGCATCCCGAACGTCGATTTGCGGGAGGTGACGCGGCACGGAGCCGAGATGTACCTAGAGATGATTTTTCATCATGGGTTCTATCACGGTGATCCGCACCCGGGAAATTTGGTCGTGCTTGGCGACGGCACAATCGGGCTATTGGATTTCGGCATGGTGGGCCGGCTGGACGAGCAACTTCGCGAAGAGATCGAAGACATGCTGATCGCGATCATTTCGCAGGATCCGCAGCAGCTGACGTCGCAAGTGATGCGGTTGGGAGCCGTGCCGCCGGGGCTCGATGAGCCGGCGCTGTGCGTGGATTTAGCAGAGTTTGTGAACCACTACGCCAATCAACCGGTCGATGCGTTCGATCTGGCGGGCGCGCTCACTGAAATGGTCGAGATCATTCAGCGTTATCGCATTGCCCTCGTGCCAGCAATGTCGATGCTGATTAAAGTGCTCGTGATGCTCGAAGGCACAGCGCGCATGCTGGAGCCGAATTTCAGCTTGATGGAACTGATCGAGCCGTACCAGAAGAAGATGATGCGGCGACGGTTGTCGCCGGCGCGGCAGATTCGCAAGGCGCGGCGAATTTATTCGGAACTGGAGAAGCTGGCGGAAGTTTTGCCGCGGCGGCTACGCGATATTTTGCAGCAAGTCGAAAGCGGCCGATTCGATGTGCACCTCGATCACCGTGGACTGGAGCCCAGTGTGAATCGGCTGGTGCTGGGGCTGATCACGAGTTCGCTATTTCTTGGCTCTTCACTGCTTATCAGCCGGGACTCTTGGGCAATTCGTGGAGTATCGGTGCCGGGGTTGCTCGGCTACCTGGTGAGTGGGTTCTTGGTTTGGCGTCTGCTGCGCGCCATTGGGAAGTCGGGGCGGCTGGATCAGCGGAAGTAATGACCGCGACACTGCGGCACGTGGCATGGAACTGTTTGCCGGCCCAGAACTCGGGCGGCTCGGGCCGGGGCTTTGCGATGCCCCAGCGCCCTCATTAATACTGGGGCGTCGAAGACTCCGCCACAGCGCAACCTCCGGGCCGACAGGAAACTTCTGCCCCACTGGGCGCAAACAAGAGCGGCGCTGGCGCGATGTGATCGGCGCCTCCGTGCGCGGCTGAACCGCGAGGAAGGCGCTCGGCCAGATCGCGGCCGCGCCGCTTCCATGTTCGTTATCAACGCAAAACGTCAGGCGCAGAGCCTGACCTGAGGCGGGCAACCTATGCGTTGACGCTCTGTTTGCTCAGATGCATGCTGCGGAGCTCTTCGAGCTCAAGCGTCAGGCGGTGACGCAGCGGGCTCTCGGGGCGCAGCTCATCTAACAATTGTTCCGCGCGATCGAACGTGGCTGGGGCAAAATCTTTGCTCTTAAAAACCATGGTCCAACTGCGCGAAACCTCTTGCTCGGTTAACAAGGCGAAAACTCCTTAGGGCGTGGGACTGCATGCCACACTGGGGATGAACGACTACCTGCTTTTAATTGTACGATCAGCACCGCATAAATGCCAAGTGATCGGGAATGCGGCAGCACACGCTCGGACGGACGCACAACGAGGGTTGTGCAGGCCGTAGGAAACGTCACGGCGGGCCTGCAATTACCGGCGTTTTCGGTACAGGGTATAATGAAATGTGCGGCTGAAAATCCCAGGGTGAATTTTTCGTAAGTTCAATCTGCCGCCGACTTTGGAATAGCCGGGCGGAACAAAACTCGGAGCTCGTGTCGAGGCAGTGTATGTCGCAAGCAATTGTCGACCCGGTGGAACTGCGACGATTTGCGCAGAACCTTAAGAAATTTAACCAGGAATTGGAAGAGCGACTTACGTCACTGCGGGCACAATTGCACGCTTTAGGCGGTACTTGGCGGGATCAGGAGCATAAGAAATTCGTCGAGGATTTCGAGGAGCACATGAAGGTAATCGGCCGCTACGTGGAAGTCACGAACGAGCACGCCCCGTTCTTGATGCGGAAAGCCGAGCGGATCGAGGAGTATTTGCAGCAAAGGTGAGTGCGGGGCCAAGAGTCGAGGGTCGAGAGTCAAGAGCCGGAACTTTCGACCGTCCCAAGTTCGCAATTCTGGCTCTCGACACTTGTCTCTGAGCTCTCGACGGCAATGAGCGGTCCCGCGAAAGTTCATTCCAGCGAAGCGATCGAGGCCGTGAGGCTCGCGCTGATTTCGTTTGGCGATCGTGTGACCGATGCGCTCGCGGAGCTGAGCGGCGAGATGCGGCGAGTGCAGGAGTGGCTGGATCACGATCGGCCCGGGTACTGGAGGCGCCAATCGCGAATCGCGATGGACCAGGCTCACGAGGCGCAGCAAGCGCTGCACCGGTGCCTCATGTTTCCGATCGCCGACGAACGGCCGAGTTGTTATGAGGAACGGGCAGAACTTAAAAAAGCGCAGGCCCGCTTGGCGTATTGCCAGCAAAAGTGCGAGCGGGTACGGCACTGGCAGCAAACGCTGCGGCATGAGTTGTTCGAGTACGAGGGACGCATCTCACAGTTGGTGAAGCTCGTCGAAATCGAAGTGCCGGAGTCGATCGGCGTGCTGAGTCGGATTCTCAGCAAGCTCGAGGAATATCACGCGGTGCGGACGGCGAATCCGCACGCGGCGTACGACGATATTTCAATGGTGCGGGATATCTGGGCGGAAGAGCAGGGCAACGACGCCGCCGAGGGAGATGAGGTAGCGGCCACCGCAGCGGCGGCACCTGAGGGGCCAAGTGACAAAGCGCAGGAAAGTGAATCTAACACATAAGGGCTCTCGCAGCGGCGCGGAGCATGCAGAGGAGAGAAAAATGGATCGCTCCGTGTCCTCAGCGCCTCGGCAAAAGACCTTTCGGAATTGATGGCAAACTCAGATCATGCGTAAGTGCGATTTAGCGACAGGAGCCGGCCGAATTCGTCATGCGTTGGAGCAGTTGGAGACAGTCTGGAACGAGAATTCAGCGGAGTGGAATGACGCGGTCAGTCGGAATTTTCAGCAGCACCACTTGGAACCGATGATCCCGCGGCTGAAACTGGCCCTCGATGCGATTGGCCGGATGGATTTGCTGATTAATGAGGTCGAGCGTGACTGTGAGTCGTGAGACAACCTCAATCGAGCCGCTCTCGACGCGGCGCGAGCTGGAATTGCTCCGCGATTTGCAGCGGTTGGCCAATGAGCGTGCGCGCGAGGAGCAGCGAATTCGCACGGTGCTCTCCGAGGGGCTGGAAGCTGCGGCGAAGGCTCGCGATACGGCGGCGGCGGAAATCGATCGCCGCTTCAGTGATAGCCGCACGGCGGCCAACGACGACTTCGAACGCGCTACGGCCAAGGCTCGAGAACGGTACGAGGCCGACCGAAATTCCGCCCAGCAGGAGTACAAAGGCCTGCGGCAGGGCGTCGAGTCGGAATTGTCGCGAGTCAAAGATGAGGCTCGTAGCGAGCAGCAGAATGCGAGTTGGGAAGCGCTGACTGTGTTCGACGCGCTCAAGGGACGGCCCAAAGAGCGGTTTCAGGCGACGGTGCTGCAATTGAAGCGCACCCACCAGGAACTCGCCGTCCTCGAGCAGGACGCGATCGACATTCTGAAGATGCGGCGGCAATGGCGGGAGTTTCCGCAGCCAGAGCCATCGGGTGATGTTGTGCGGGTGCTGCGCGATGCGGATGACCAGGCTGGCGAGGAAATTGCCGAAGAAGTGGCGGTGCCGGCCGATGCGCAGCGAGGTTGGAAGCCGCTGTCGAAACATAAATCTGGCAGCGACGGTGTTGCAATCAAAAAGAAGATGGCTGGGCCGGATCACGTCGACCGCGCGATACACCGCACGGCCGAAATCGCAGCCGAAGTGCGCGATACCGCCTTGGCTCTGCACAAGCAAAAGCTGCCGCAATTATTTGAGGGCGGAACGCCGTTTGGCGTGTTCTGCGGTGTGTGGGCGATTGTGGCAGCGCCGTGCGCGCTCGTCATCGGCTGGCAGAACTGGCTGATCTGGTTGGCGGTGAGTCTCGGCGTGGCAATCGCCGCGACGCTTGGGCTCTTAGCCTGGTTGCGGCCCATTGCGCGGATTCAAAGCGGCGAAAAATTTGAGCGCATCCAGCAGCTGCTGGCAGATGCTCGCGAAGGGTTGCGCGTGACGCTCGATGCCGCACGTGCCCGCGGCCTCCGCGAAGCACAGGCACTCGCCGAAGAACGCGACGAGCGAATCAGTTCGGTCGAGAAGAAGGTTCACGCTCTCGTCGGCGAGCGCGAGAAGTGGATGGAAACGGAAATCGGCCGGGCCGGCCAAACGTTTCCCCAACGGCTGGCCCAGCTACGCAGCGAGCTGGATGCCAGCCTCGCCGCCGCGAAGCAGCGCCATGCCGCGGCGCTGGCGGTCGTCACAGAGACTCACGATACTCAAGCAGCCAAGAATCGCGAGGATTACTCGAAACGCGTTCGCGAGTTGCAGGCGACGCACGATCGTGATTGGGAAGCCTTGCGCGATCGGTGGCAAAGCGGGCTGGCAGATTTGAACGTGGCGTGGGGCGGTATTTGGGCAGAGTGCGAACGGCTGTTTCCTGATTGGAATACGACGGACTTCGAATCGTGGCCGAAGCCGGTGGAGCCTGCCCCCTCGATACAGTTTGGGCGAATGACGCTCGACTTGGCAAAAGTGAAAAACGGCGTGCCGCTGGATGAGCGGTTGCGGGCCGCGAATTCGAACATGCCGCTGCCGGCGCTCATGACCCTCGAAGATCACCCGGTGCTGTTGATCACGGCCGAGGAGGAAGGCCGCCGCGAGGCGATTGATGTGTTGCAGCTGATGATGCTGCGGCTCCTCACCGCGATGCCGCCGGGCAAGGTGCGGTTCACGATCCTCGACCCGGTGGGATTGGGCGAGAACTTTGCTTCGTTCATGCACCTGGCTGATTACGATGAGCAACTGATTGCGAGCCGCATTTGGACCGATGCGCGGCAAATCGACGAGCAGCTCACGCGGCTCACGGCTCACATGGAGACCGTCTTGCAGAAATATCTGCGGAATGAGTTCGCCACGATTCACGAATACAACGCCCAGGCCGGTGAAGTGGCGGAGCCATTTCAGGTGCTCGTGGCGGCCAACTTTCCGACGAACTTCAGCGAGGCGGCAGCGCGAAAGCTGGTGAGTATTGCCACGAGCGGACCGCGATGCGGCGTGTACACCCTGATCATGGTCGATCGCAAGCAGAAAATGCCCGCGAACTTTGATTTGAAGGATCTTGAGGCCGGGGCGGTGCACTTGGATTGGGTTTCGGGCGGGCGCGAACAGACGCCGATCTTCGATGACAGCGAGTTGCCGTCGGGCGGCTCGCCTGCCGCGCGGCTCCAGCCGCCCGACGTTGTTATCGGCGAATCCGGCTTTCGCTGGCGTTACTCCGCGTTCGAGCATCTCCCGCTCCAGCTCGATGCGCCGCCCAACGCGGATCAGTTCAACGAAGTGGTGCGGGCGGCGGGCAGGGCGGCGAAGGACTCGATGAAGGTCGAGGTGCCGTTCGAGCAGGTTGCGCCGTCGCCGTCCGAATATTGGACCGGCAACAGTGGCAAGGAGCTCGTTGTGCCGATCGGTCGCGCCGGCGCGCGGCGGCTGCAATCGGTGCGGTTGGGAAAGGGAACGTCGCAGCACTTGCTGGTGGCTGGGAAGACCGGTTCGGGCAAGTCGACGTTCCTCCACGGATTAATCACCAACACCGCTTTGATTTACGGCCCGGACCAGGTCGAGTTTTATTTGATCGACTTCAAGAAGGGCGTTGAATTCAAGACGTACGCGACGCATCACCTACCGCATGCGCGCGTCATTGCGATCGAAAGCGAGCGCGAGTTTGGCTTGAGCGTGCTCGAGCGGCTGGACGGTGAACTGCGTCGACGCGGTGAGATGTTTCGTGCAGCTGGCGTGCAGGACTTGCCGGACTTCCGCAAGGCGCGGCCGGAAGTGCCGATGCCGCGGGTATTGTTCATTGTCGACGAGTTTCAGGAATTGTTTGTCGAAGATGACAAGCTTGCGCAGGACGCTGGGCTCTTGCTCGATCGGTTGGTGCGGCAAGGCCGTGCGTTCGGGATTCACGTGCTCCTTGGTTCGCAAACGCTGAGCGGGGCGTACTCGCTCGCTCGCAGCACGATGGGTCAGATGGCGGTGCGCGTGGCGCTGCAATGCAGCGAGGCGGATGCGCACGTCATTTTGAGCGACGAGCGGAATGAGGCAGCGCGGTTCTTGAGCCGGCCGGGCGAGGCGATTTACAACGATCAGAACGGGTTACTTGCCGGCAATCATCCGTTTCAGGTGGTGTGGTTGCCGGAGTCGCAACGTGTGGATTATCTGCGGCAAATTGAGGAGAAGGATCGAGGATCGCGGAGTCAGGATCGAGCAAAGGAATCTCGCTCCGCAATCGTCTTCGAGGGCGACCAGGCTGCCGATCCGGCCACAAATTTACCGCTGCGCGAAATGCTCGCCGGGCGTGTGGAAGCGGCGCCCGGAACCGCGCAGAAGGCGTGGATCGGCGCGGCCGTGGCGATCAAGGAGCCCACTTTCGCAAGCTTCGGCCGGCATGCCGGCAGCAACTTGCTTGTTGTTGGCGCGTGGGATGAGTCAGCGCTCGGCGTGCTCGCGAACGCCGTGATTTCCTTGGTGGCGCAGAACAGCGCCGGGAACGGGGAGCGGGGGGCCGGGGCTGCCGAGGCGCCAGCTGGCGACGAAACGTCGCCTGCGCTACCCGCAGCAAAACAAGCCGCGCGCTTCTACATTCTCGATGGCACGCGGCCAGAGTCGCCCGAGGCGGGAACTTGGCAGCGGATCGCGGATGCGCTACCCGCGGGTGTTGAAGTGGTTGGACAGCGCGAGACGGCGCGCGTGATGAATGAAATTGCGACTGAACTTGCTCGTCGCGAAGCGGCGAACGATGAAGACGCGCCGCCGATCTACCTCGTCGTGTTCAATGGCGGGCGGTTCCGCGACTTGCGGCGCGGCGAAGATGATTTCAGCTTCTCGATGGACCACGACAAGCCGCCCAGCCCGGATAAGCAGTGGGCAGAAATCCTGCGCAATGGCCCGGCGTGGGGCGTTCACTCGCTCGTGTGGTGCGATTCGTACAACAACGTAAACCGGCTGTTCGATCGCATGGCGCTGCGTGAGTTCGAAATGCGCGTCGCATTCCAGATGAGTGCAGCCGATTCAGCGAGCCTGTTGGACAGTCCCGCCGCGACGAAGCTGCGCCAGCATCGCGGGCTGTTCGCGAGTGAAGACCTGGGCACGATTGAGAAGTTTCGGCCATATGGCGTACCGACGGAGGAGTGGTTGGCTTTTGTCCGAGCTGCGCTCACCCGGTAGCCCTCGGCCAATGGCGCTAGTGCCGGACCGCTCCGACCCACCGTAGCGTCTTGCTATCTTTGAAACGCTCGTCCACCCGCCGCAGAAGGGCGCTCTCTCAATCATACGGGTGCGAACCGCGCAGCTGCCGCACGCCGGTGATTAGATTAGTAAGGCGATGAGGCGGCCGTTTCCAGCGTCTTTTCCGCCGATTGGGCGAAGACCTGAGCGATTACTTCTTCCAGCGGCGGGTCTTCGACGCTCACATCCTCGAGCGTGTGGTTGGCGAGCACGGTCGAGAGCACCTGCGAAATTTGTTCGCGGTCGACACGCAGCTTCACGCGCGGCTCGGCCAGCTCGATGACTTCGCCGTAACGGCTAATGTCGCTCGGCAATTGGCCGTTGCCGAATAGCAGTGTGAGAATCTTGTGGCTGCTGAAGCGGTCGACGATGCCGCTAAGCGAGCCGTCGTACACGATCTGGCCGTGATTGATGACAATGACCCGACGGCAGAGGGCGGCCACGTCCTTCATGTAGTGACTGGTGAGTAGGATCGTGATGCGGCGGACTTCCTGGTAATGCTTCAGAAACTTCTGAATGTTGTGCTGGGCGATCACATCGAGACCGATCGTTGGTTCATCAAGGAATAGCACCTCGGGCGAGTGGAGCAGGGCGGCAATCAGTTCCATCTTCATGCGTTCGCCAAGCGAGAGTTCGCGCACGGGCTGGTTGAGCAGGCGGCGAACATCGAGCAGGTCGACAAGCTCATCTTGCGTGCGGCTAAATTGAACGGCGTCGATGTGATAGATCTGTTGATGCAGCCGGAAGGACTCGGCCGCGGGTAGGTCCCACCACAGCTGGTTTTTCTGCCCCATCACGAGGGCGAAGCGGCGGCGGTAGGCGTTTTCGCGTTCCCAGGGAACGAAGCCGAGTACGTGAGCCGAGCCGCCGCTCGGGTTGATGACGCCGGACAGTAGTTTTAGCGTCGTCGTTTTGCCGGCGCCGTTGGGGCCGAGAAAGGCCACGAACTCGCCTTGATCGACGGCGAGATCGATGCCGCGTACGGCTTGCACCTCGCGATATTCGCGATGAAACAGCCCCTCGAGCGCGGCCCGCAGGCCTTCCTTCTTTTGGTAGACGCGATATGACTTTTCGAGACCGCGAATTTCGATGACAGGCATAGAGGCCTGATTATACGCAGCGAAACTGCGCGAGGCGAGAGGCATGGGAAAGTGCGGTGCGGCATGCGATACTAAGCGTTTCGAACATTGTGGGCCGCGGCGGTCGCCGTTTTGATATGTCGCTACTATCGAAGCTCAACGCGAAATACGGCCGGCATGGCGTGCCGAATGTCACGGTGATCTTCATCGTAGGGCAGATCTTTCTCTATCTGGCGATACAGCTGAATCCGGGCGAGAAAGCGCTGAATATTGTCGAGCGGATTCAGCTGGTCCCGGCGAAAGTTTTGTCCGGCGAAGTCTGGCGGCTGGGCACGTTCTTGTTTATGCCACCCACAATGAATGTGCTCTTCGCGGCGATGTTTTGGTACTTGTTTTACCTGATGGGAACCGCGCTCGAACAAACTTGGGGAGCGTTTCGCTACAACGTGTTTCTGGCGGTCGGTTACATCGCTTCAGTGGCTGCTGCATTTGCCGCGCCGCTCGCCGCTGGACCGGTGGCGGCGCATGTGCCGGCGACGAATGCATTTCTCTACGGCACTGTGTTCTTGGCGTTTGCACGATTGTATCCAGAGTTCACGCTGCTGCTCTTCTTTGTGCTCCCGGTGCAGATCCGCTGGCTGGCGCTCATTCAATGGATCATTTACGGTTGGACGTTTCTCGTCGGCGACTGGATGGCGCGGGGGATGATCGTTGCCGCTGTCGCGAACTATCTGCTGTTCTTCGGTCGCGACATTTGGTTTGATGTGAAGCACGGCCATCGGCGGATGCGATTTCAAGCGAAAGCGGTGAAAGGACCGCCGCGAATCGTGCACAAGTGCCGCGTGTGCGGGATCACAAACGAACAGGCGCCGCGGATGCAGTTTCGCTACTGCTCGAAGTGCGATGGCGAGTGCTGCTATTGTGCCGAGCATGCCGCGAACCACGAGCATGTGGTGCGGCAGGTGGAAGGGGCGAGTTCGTGAGGCGACGCTTAGGCAGCGTTGCGAGACGTTGCCTTGGTTGCGTTTGAAACGCTCAGGCCGTTGAGCAGTTCGATCGTGCGGGCGGTTGCGCCGAGATTCGCCTGGACGAGTGCCTGCGCACGCTGACCAAGGGCGGCGGCAGAGGGCGGGTTTTCGAGGCAGCGGCGGACGAAGTCTTCGAGAGTGGCCGCATCGTCGACGACCACGGCGGCGCCCGCGGCGCGGAGCGTGGCGACGATATCGCGAAAATTCCAGGTATTTGGACCGAACGACACGGCTGCGCCGTAGGCAGCGGGTTCGATCATGTTCTGGCCGCCGCGGCTGCCAAAGCTGCCGCCGACGAAGGCGATCGTGGCGGCGCCCCACCAAGCGCCAAGCTCGCCGACGGTATCAACGAGCAGGATTCGCGGAATTCCTGAAGCTGGCTGGCTGGGGTCGAGCGCAGCGAGCCCCCAGGTCGTGGCCACGCCCGTGTTCTTGGGGCTCGCCTTTGGCTCGACCGCGGCCACCCGATGTGGCTCTGTGACGCTGACCCCCGGCAGAGCCGGGGGCTGACTGATCAGCTCGCTGCGGCGCTGCCAGGGAAGCGCCGAGGCCTCCAGGACTTTGGCGACGTCTTCGAAACGTTCGGGATGGCGGGGGACGAGGATCAGCCGCAGCCGTGGGTGTTTTGGCGCGAGGCGGCGAAAGATATCGATTGCGATTTGTTCCTCGGGGTCCTGCGTACTGCCGGCAAGGAACACGATGTCGTCGTCGGTGATATCGGCGAGCTTGCGGAGCGATTGGGTGCGCGGATTATTACGGTCGGTTTGCGCCCCGTCGTACTTCAGCGAGCCTGTGACGTGCACATTGGCGATCGGCGCGCCGAGCGCCAGGAAGCGATCGGCCGACTCGCGATTCTGCGCGGCAATAAGATCTATCTGCCGCAACATGTGAGCGATGAACGGCCGGATGCGGCGGTAACCCGGGAAGCTGTGATCGCTGAGCCGGCCGTTGACAATGGCCACGCGCGCGCCGTGCCGTTTGGCTGCCATGATGAGATTCGGCCAGAGTTCGAGCTCGGCCAGAATGAGCATCGTCGGCCGGATGCGCCGCATCGCGTTCTCCACGGCCCAACTGAAATCGAGCGGGCAGTAGAAGACTGTGAGGTCGGCGTATTTCTTCTTCGCAAGGTCGTGCCCGGTGCGGCTCGTAGTGGAGATAACGAACTGCCAATCGGCGTGGGCGGCACGCAGCTCGCGGATGAGCGTCGCCATGAGATTCACTTCGCCGACGCTCACCGCGTGGATCCACACGCACGTGGCGTCGCCTTCGCGCCGCGGCACGAGGCCGAGCAGCTTTTCGCGGAAGCCTTCACGGTATTTGTTTGTACGAAAGGCCTGCCAGAGAATGAACGGCGACGCGAAGATAACGATCGCCAGGTAAACGACGTTCAGCAGCCAGGAGATGAGTCGAGCCACGCGGGAGTCCTTTCCCAGATCGAGCGTTACGTTGGTTCCTTAGGGAAGTAGCGGTCGATATTCAGTGCAGCGTGAAAGACGCCGAGTATTGTGATAATCTTGCTTTCGCTCAAGTACGCGATTCTATAGTGGCCGTACAGCAGCACGCGAACGTCGTCACGACCCGGTAGGGGATATTTGAATCCAGCTTCCGGGTTTATTGCCAGCATTTGAGCCTTTTGCCAGATACCTTCGATTACGCGATTGGCCGCGGTGGGGTTATCTTGCGCAATATAATCGAAAATGTCACGCAGTCATCGGCGCGCTTCCTCAGTCCAGACTATTTCTGATTTCGCCATTCGGACAGTTCACGATGGATAGCTTCGTTGCTCACGGTGCGCCCTGCGTCGGCGTCGCTCAGCCCGCGATCAATCATCCGGGCAAATGCGAGTTCCCTGATCAGCTCGTCATACGAACTGTCGTCCGGCTGCTGCTCAAGGAGCGTCATCAATCGCTGCTTTGCGGTTTCGACAGAAGATGACATATATTCGTCCTTCAACGTTAACGGCGTTATTCACCTTTGAGCAACGTCGGCGTTGCGTCCGGCGAGTCAATCTTGCCTTCGACTCTGATATCTTCTTGGCGAGGCACTCCATTTTCGTGTGCACCGCCGATCATCGCTCGCTCGACTTCCCAGAGCACGCCGACGTTCGTGGCGCGATCCGTATGATCATTTTGTCGAGCGGGAGTGAGTAACTTGAAGGGGCTGACGCTGTTCGCAGGTTCGTTAGCGCGGTTTACCTCTGTGTTCCGCAAAGGCATGATCGTCGCATCGGTTGTGACTTGCTTGCGGAGGGAGTTGACTTCCGCTTCGAGCGTGCGGATGCGCGACCAGAGAGCTCCAATTACCGCGAGCAGTACGACCGTGGCGAGCGTGAGGGGGAGGTGCTTTTTCATGGTCGAGCACGGGAGTTCAAGTTGGTGGCAGTAGATTCGGCGTTGCCGCCGACGCTACGAGCAGCACTGCGCCGCTACTTCCTCATGCAACACTGTTTGTATTTCTTGCCGCTGCCGCAGGGGCAGGGGTCGTTGCGGCCGACACGCGGCGTGAGGTTGCGGATCGGTTCGAGCTTGGTGTCGGCTTCGGTGCCCGCGATGGCGGCCTGTTGTTGGCGTTCGATTTCGCTCACCGGCCGGGCTTCTTCTTTGATGGCTGCCGACTCGACCCAGGTGCTGCCGACAAAGTTTTCATCGAGCTGCTCCATTTTGAAGATGAGGTCGGTCACGTAGTTGCCGACCGAGCCCCACATCTGGTCGAACAGGGCCATGCCCTCGCGCTTGTACTCAACCTTGGGATCGACCTGGGCGTAGCCCCGCAGGCCCACGCTTTGCTTGAGGTGGTCCATCGCCAGGAGGTGCTCTTTCCAGGCCGTGTCGAGGATCTGGATGATGAGCAGCCGCTCCATGCGGCGCATTTCCGGGCGGAAGTGGTCTTCCACGACCTGCGACACCTTGCGGGCAGCCGCTTCGCGGTCGAGCCGGGCGAGTTCTTCAGCGGAAACTTCGGCACTGCAGGTGTTCTTAAGCCAGGCCGTGAGGTCATCGAGCTTGCCATTGCCGCCGGTGACGGCGCCGAGCGTGGCGGTCGTGCTGTGCTCGCTGGCGAAGAGCTGTTCGACGCGCGCCTGGGCCTCGGCGGCGACCTTCTTGGCGCGTTCATTGCTGCGTTGGCTATGCTCGACGAGCACCTCGCGGATTTCATCGCGCTGCTTGTTCTTGAGGTCGTCGAGGCTGAGGTCGGCGTCGAATCGCCGCTTGGCCCATTCAACGAGGTCTTCCCGCAACATGCCCTGTCGGCCGCCCGCGGCGCCGTGCGTGGAGAAGCGATACAAGCCGGCCAGCACCGGGTATTCGCTCTCGCGCTGGTCGTACGAGGCGATCGCCCGTTCGTGAGCGAGCGCAGTAAGTCGGGCGTTATCGAGTTTGCTCGCTTCATCCGGCGAGATTTCGACGCCGAACTTGTCGTGCAACCACGCACAGGCAGTGCGCACGCCGAAGTCGGGCTCCAAGTAGCGAGCGCACGACGTTAGATCGATGCGGTGAATCGCTTCGTGGGCGAGTTTGATCAACTCTTCCGCCAAGTTTTCGCGGCCGATTTTCTTAAGATCGCGGTCGCGAAGGTTGAGGCCCCATCGTGTATTCGCGGCCGTAGCGAGCGCCGCCCAATTCCATTCGCTTTGATCTTCTTCCTCCGGCAGGTTCTCTTCAATGGCATCCAGCACTTGTGATTCGGCCATGCGGGTCGCTTCGTCGAACGCAAGCCGCTCGGCATCGCTGTACGTCGCGTTGCGATAGTCTTTGGCGTCAAGCTGCACATGGAGCATGTTGCCAGCTGCCGCGGCGAACGTTTCAGCGCCGTACGTGGGAGCGAGGATTCGCTCGAATGCTTCGTCGACCTGGCGATCGATCATCTCGGTGATGAGATCGCGGCAATTGATGCCGTCGAGAATCCGCTGGCGATAGCCGTAAACGCGCTTCCGCTGTTCGTCCATCACCTCGTCGTATTCGAGCAGGTTTTTGCGAACTTCGAAGTTGCGTTCTTCGACTTTCTTCTGGGCCCCTTCGATGCGGCGGGAAACCATCCGGCTTTCGATGGCCTCGCCTTCCTGCATGCCCATGCGGGTGAGCAGGTTCTTGACCCACTCGCCAGCGAAAATGCGCATGAGATCGTCTTCGAGCGAGAGATAGAACCGGCTCGAACCGGGATCCCCTTGGCGACCGCAGCGGCCGCGAAGCTGCAAGTCGATGCGACGCGCTTCGTGTCTCTCGGTGCCGATAATGTGCAGGCCGCCCAGGGACTTCACTTCGGCGCCCTCGGCCTTCATGTTCTCGCGCTGCTCGATCTCGGTGACGAGCCTGTGCCATTCCTCTTGGGGCACATCAAGGCGGGTCGCGTATTTATCTTGCAACAGGGCCCAGGCCATCGTATCCGGGTTGCCGCCGAGAATGATGTCGGTACCGCGCCCGGCCATGTTCGTAGCGATCGTGACCGCGGCCTTGCGGCCGGCTTGGGCGACGATCTCGGCCTCACGCTTGTGCTGCTTGGCGTTGAGCACCTGGTGCTTGATGCCGCGCTTATCGAGCAAGCTGGAAAGCCGCTCGCTCTTTTCGATCGACACGGTGCCCACGAGCACAGGGCGGCCGCGACGCTGTGCTTCTTTGACCTTGCTTTTGGGAAGCGTCTGCGACTGCTTCGAGTTCTGCGGGACAAAGACAATTTCGCTATCCGTCTCTTTTTCGATCGTGCCGGCGACGAGCTCCCCGTCATCCTTGAGCACTTGGTCCCAGCGGTTGAGCCGTTCAATTTCATCGGCGATGGCCGTGAACTTCTCACGTTCGCTGCGATAGATGACGTCGGGGTGCTCGGCCCGCCGCATCGGTTTGTTCGTGGGCACGCCGATGACATCGAGCTTGTAAATCTTCCAGAATTCGCCGGCTTCGGTGAGGGCGGTACCCGTCATGCCGCAGATCTTGTCGTAGAGCTTGAAGAAATTCTGCAGCGTGATCGTGGCGAGGGTTTGCGATTCTTCCTTAATGCGGACGCCTTCTTTCGCTTCGACAGCCTGATGCAGGCCATCGCTCCAATGGCGGCCCGGCATCAGGCGGCCGGTGAATTCATCGACGATAACAACTTCGCCTTGATCGTCGACAACGTAATTCACGTCGCGCTTGTAGAGATGGTGGGCTTTGAGGGCATTGTCGATAAGGTGCGGCCACTGCATGTTGCCGGCCGTGTAGAAGCTTTCAACGCCGGCCAGGTGCTCGGCCTCGCGGACGCCCTCATCCGTCAGGTTTGCCGTGTGCTCCTTCTCCTTGACCTCGAAGTGCACGTCTTTCTTGAGCTGCCGAGCGACCTTGTCGGCCCGGGCGTATTTGGTGACGTCGTCCTCGGCCGGGCCGGAGATGATAAGTGGCGTACGGGCCTCGTCGATGAGGATGTTGTCGACTTCGTCGATGATGGCAAAGTGCAGCGGACCTTGCGCCTGCTGCTGCTGTTTCGGGTAGCGAGCGTCACCGCGCGCGGCGATGCGCATGTTGTCGCGCAGGTAATCGAAGCCGAACTCATTGTTCGTGCCGTAGGTGATGTCGCAGGCATAGGCCTTCTGGCGCTCGTCAGATTCCATGCCGCTCTGGATCGCGCCCACAGCGAGGCCGAGACCGGTGTAGAGCGGGCCCATCCATTCCATATCGCGGCGGGCGAGGTAGTCGTTTACGGTAACGACGTGCACCGAGCCGCGCGGGTTACCGTCGTCATCGGTCGTGATCGGCTGCAGCGCGTTGAGATACGCCGGCAGCGTCGCGACGAGCGTCTTGCCTTCGCCCGTCACCATTTCGGCAATGTTGCCTTCGTGCAGGATCATGCCGCCCATGAGTTGCACGTCGTAATGACGCAACCCCAGAAAGCGGCGGCCGCCCTCGCGGCAAACGGCGAAGGCTTCGACTAAGATGTCATCGAGCGTTTCACCGGCTTCCAGCCGCCGACGGAAATCGGCGGTTTGCGCGCGCAGCTCCTCATCGGTCATCGCCTGGTACTTGAGCTCGAGCGAATTAATCGCTTCGACTTTTGGCTGCAAGCGTTTCAGAAAACGCGCGTTGGCCGAACCGAACAGGCCAGTAATGGTCCGTTCGAATCGGCCGAGGATCGCGTTGCCGATTCCGGAGACAATTTCCCAAATACGTTCGAGAATTTCCATGGGTAGTTTAGGCGGGGCTGAGCCGGAAGGATTTCGCTAGCCAAAATGCAAGCGACAAGCGGAACAGGCTCTTCGCCTGTCGATAACGGAGATGGCCGAGTCGACCAATCTCCACGGCTGGTTGGCGCGTAACGTGGCTCTGGCAAAAAGTTTATAGCGATTGGCACAGAGGGTCAAGCGGAGTTGGGCAGGGTGCGGAGGTCGGCCACGCAGGCTAAACTCAGTAAGGGTGCGGAGTTGGAGCTAAGCGCCAAGCTGGCAACCCATACCGCGCGGCGGTGGGCAGGTGCTGACCGGGTCATGGCAGGTCGAGGTTGAATGCGTAGGACGGACAAATTCTGTCCGTCATTCCATGGGCTATCCCGTTCGGACGGACCAAATGGTCCGTCGTACGCCCCTGCGGCTGGGGAGCGCGTTGAAGAGGTCCTGTGTCTAAAGACAAAGACAAATCCAAAGACCGCGAGTGGGTCACCACCGATATCCGCGGGCAAATGATCCTGCTTGGCACCGGCACCAGCGTGGGCGTGCCGATGATCGGTTGCGGCTGCGAAGTATGCACGAGTGACAATCCACGGAACAAACGCACTCGGTGCAGCGTGCTGGTGGGGCTGCCCGGCGGGAACCTGCTCATCGACACTTCGCCCGATGTGCGCGGGCAGCTCTTGCGTGAGCGGGTCGGCATCATTTATTCGGTGCTCTACACCCACGAGCACGCCGACCACGTGTTTGGGCTCGACGACCTGCGGATGATGCAGTTCTACCTGAAGGGCCCGGTACCGCTGTACTGCGAAGAGTGCGTGGAAGATCGGATCCGCAAGTCGTTTGACTATGCGTTCTCAAAAAAAGCGCAAACCCACCCTGGCGCGGCGCCGCAGTTGGAGTTTCATCGCATCGGGCTGAAACCATTTGAAATACTCGGAGCACGCGTCGTTCCGATCCGCATGCAGCACGGCAAGCGGTTCCAAGTGCTGGGCTTTCGATTCGGCAATGTGGCCTATTGCACCGATGCCAACTGGATCCCGCCAGACAGCATGGAGAAGCTTCTTGGCTTGGACGTGCTTATCCTCGATGCCCTGCGGCCGCGCGGACACGCCACGCACTTCAGCCTGGAAGAAGCAGTCGAAGTTGCCCAAGAGTTGCAGCCAAAGCACACGTATTTCACGCACATGTCGCACGAGTTGGAGCACGAAGCGACGAACCGCGCGCTGCCGCCCTCGATGCAGCTGGCATACGACGGGCTGCGAATTCCGTTGACCTAGCGACATGACGCGTAGCCAGTGAGCCGTGCCCAGTCGCCGCGGCGACACCGCATGCGGTCCGGCTACCGACGAACTGCTCTCCCAACGCAAAAGCTGCTCTAACTCGTCGCAGCAACGAACGAAAAAACCGCCGGAGTTCGCTCTTCGGCGGTTTTGTCTGTTTCATCGAAATCGAATCGACACCGCTTACTGCGGAATGATAGCCGATTGCTGGGCGGCCGCGCCGGCTCGGGCCGCGGCGACTTTGTTGCCGCCCAAGAGCTCGAGGTAGTCGACCGTAATGTCGAGGGCTTCCTCGCCGTAGCCGTCCATCTCGAAGACGGGCCGCTTCGGGTCGTTCATGCCTTCGAACATCTTTTCCTGTTCCTTGTCGGCATCCAATTCGGCACGCTCCTTCAGGAACTTCTCCCGGTTGAGCGTGACAGTCTTCTTATCCTTCTGCTCTTCGTATCGCTTAATCTGCCGCTCTTCCTTGGCGAAGTACTCAGAATGAGCGACACGATTCTGCGAGCGTTGACGCAGGCCATCGACGATCTGCGAGTTGAGCATGTGGAAATTGTCGTGCGGCAACGGGTTGACCTGGCTGAATTCCAGAGCGTAGTCGAGGTCTTTCTCGCCGACATCCAGGTGTGTCGTGAGCGACGGCAACTCGACGTCCGACACCACACCGCGATTCTGCGTGCTGTCGCCACCCGGACGATAGAACTGCTGAATCGTGAGCTTCAAGGCGCCCATGTTCTGGTTGGTGTTCAAGCGGAACAAGGCGTTGCTCAGGTCGAACAACTGCTGCACCGTGCCTTTGCCATGCGTGCTGTGGTCGCCAATGACGATGCCACGATTGTAATCCTGGATAGCGCCGGCGAAGATTTCGCTCGCGCTCGCACTGAACTTGTTGATCATGACGACGAGCGGACCTTCCCACACGAAGCCGGCTTCCTGGTCCTTGTAGGGCTGCGTGCGGCCGGCGGAATCCTTCACCTGCACGACTGGTCCGCTGTCAATAAATAAGCCGGTCATGTTCACGGCCTCGGTCAGCGAGCCGCCGCCGTTCCAACGGAGGTCGACCACGACGGCGTCAACATTCTTCGTCTTGAAGTCTTCGAGCAGGCGGCGGACGTCGCGCGTGGTGCTCTTGTAGTCGTTCAGGCCCATGCGGGCGCCGTCCATGTCCATGTAGAAGCTCGGCAGTTGGATGACGCCGATCTTGTACGGCGAGCCATCGGCCTTCTTGCCGCGTTCAATCACCTCGCTGCGAGCTTCGCTGTCCTTGAGCTCGATGCGATCGCGCATGATGGCGACCGTCTTGCGGCCGCCGCCGTCCTTCGGTTCCACTTCGAGCCGCACGACCGTGCCGCGTTTGCCGCGGATTTTTTCGACAACGTCGTTGAGCTTCATGTCGACGATGTCTTCCATCGGTCCGTTCTGGCCTTGGCCGACGCCGACGATCTTATCCTCCGGCTTGAGGCCACCGTTCTTGTCGGCAGCGCCGCCCGGGATGATATTCTGCACTACCGTGTAACCATCGACCGCGCGGAGCGAAGCGCCAATGCCATCGAGCTCGAGCTTCATCTGAATGTTGAAGTTGTTGAGCGTCGAGGGAGCCATGTAGCTCGAGTGCGGGTCGAACGCGCTGGTCATCGCCGTGAGATAGCGCTCCATCAACTCATCGTTGCTGGTTTGCTGCCAACTCTTGCGAATGCTCTCGTAGCGCTTGGTGAGCTTCTTGATCGCTTCGTCCATCGGCACCTTGTCGGCCGTTTCCTTGAGCAGGTCGAACTTTACACGCTGGCGCCACCGTTCAGCCGCTTCTTCGGGCGTCTTCGGAAACGTGGCCGCTTCGGGGTCGCGCACCATTTCTTCATCGAGATCGAAGTTTTCGGGCTTATTCAATTCGGCTTCGGCGAGCGCGATGCGTTCGTCCACACGGGCCAGGAATCGCGAGAACACTTCATACGCAAAACTGATGTCGCCGCGCTTGATGAATTCGTCGAGGTGATCCTTCTTGGCGTTGAATTCGTCGATGTCGCTCTGATAGAAGAACAGCTTGAGCGGATCGAGATCTTTGACGAACGTTTTCAAGCAACGTTCGGAAATCTGGTCATCGAGCCGATGGCCGGTGAGGTGCTGAATCTCCATCAGCTTCGCCACAGAGAGCGTAATGGCGCGGTCCGTGGCCGAGGGCTGTGTCGGGCGAGCCCAGGCGGCGGTGGTCGTGGCTGCCAGGGCGAACGCCAAAGCTAGCCACGCTGGAACAGTCGATCGCAATCGGCGGGTCGTTTGGGTCATAAAAGAATCCTTAGAAGCCCCCTGTTGAATGGGGGCGAATGCTACACAGTTGCCTCAAAAATTCGAGGCCAATTGAGACAAGGGTTGGCGGCCTCGCGGCCCCGGGTTGCCCAATTGGCCTAAGTTGAGGTGAATTAACGACTTAACAATATCGTAGTCACCTGGTGCAAATCGGGCAAGCACGGCGAAGTTTACCGTCTGTAGGGCGTTCGTCAACCGCCAATGAGTGTACGGCGGCCGCACGCTGGCGGTTCAAGCGATGCGCGCGGAATCGCCGCCGTGAGCCAGCGGTGAGAAATGTGGTGTTCCCGAGAGTCCGTCAGCCCCCGGCTCTGCCGGGGGTGACGCTGCAACATCCACGCGCAAGTCAAACCCCCGGCAGAGCCGGGGGCTGCCGGGGGATTCGACACCGGATGTGAAGCGGCAGCGTTGGTGACTACGGCGTCGCGGCCACTGGTTCCGCCGGTTGTTCCGGCGGCGCCGGGTGCGCGCCGAGCAGTGAATCGACCAAGAGGCGATCCTGGCGAGGTAGCACCGTGCGCAAGTCGAGGATGACTCGATCGCCTTCGACCCGACCGCGGATAGGCAGCCGCGCCGATTGCAACCGGTGGTCGAGTGCGGCGATATCGCTGTCGCGGGGCGTGAGCGCGACACCGTAAGAAGGCCACCCCTCTCCCGTGATTGCTGCCGAGAGTGGACTATGCGTTTCGATAGCGGTCGCGGTGGCGATGCCATCGGCATGAGCAAGTTGCCCCGCCATCCGTTCAGCCCGATTGCGCAAGTTCTCGGTCGACGTTCGCAGACATTGCCAAATGGGCTCCTGCGTCGGGGCGGAAGATTGATTCTCGTACGCCACGAGCGTTGCGGCGAGGCCGGCAGCTCGGAACGCATCGATCCTCAGCGCAGCGCATAGCGGGTGCGCGGCGATGCGTCGGATCGCCTCCTGGTTGCCGAGGATGATGCCGCAGGCAGGGCCACTCACTAGCGCGTCGCCGCGCAGGATGACGACGTCCGCGCCGGCAGCGATGCTCGCTTGGGCCGAGCGTCGCGGCCACGGGATCGTTTCAGGCGCCGGAACCAGCGGTGTGGCGCCGAGCGCGTCGATCAGCGTGAGTTGGCGGTTGTGCGCGAGTGCAACGAGATCGCTGAGCTCCGCGTTCGTCGTGTCGCCGATGACTTGATACGAGTCATTGCTCAGTGTGAAAATCGCGGCCGCTTGCGATGAAGCCGCTGACTCGAAGTCGGCAATGGTTGTGCGGTTTGTGGCCCCTACATCCTTGAGAATTGTTCCAGCGGCCGCGGCAAGTTTGGGCAGCGAATCGACGCCGTCGACAGCGCCGACTTCCGCTCGGGCGACAAGCACTTCGCGATTGGTGGCCAGTGCGGCGAGCGTGAGCCAGACGGCGCTGGAATAACTGTGTACAACGACGGCGGATTCTGCGCCAGTCAGGCGGCAGATTGCAACGCTAATTTCGCTGGGGGCGTCTACCGAATCGGGCACGGGAGCCGTGGCGAACTCCCGGCCGAACGCGATCATGCGTTCCAACGCGGCTTCGGAGAGCGGCGTGTTGATCCATGGCGCTCCGGCGATGCGGCCAGTTGCGTTAATCGCCACGCCGAGCGACTGGTGCTGGCGCGAAACGACGAATTTCGCCGCCCGCTCGGCGAGCTCGCGAATCGACGGCAGATCGGCGGCCCGGCGTTCGAGGTCGGTGCGAAGCTCGTCGAGATACGTCCGCAGGTTGTTCGCCACCGTGCTGCGATTCCATCGGTCCACGAGCGCCCGCACGGGCGGCTTGTCGAGCAGTTCGGAAACACTTGGCAGACGATTGAGCAACTCGGGCGGTTTGATGGCCATGATGCGCCTCCAGGAAAGAGTGGCCGATGCGCATCAATTCTGGCGATTCGCTGGGGCGTGTCTAGTGCGCGCGATTGTAGGCATCTCGCTCTGCGAGATGCAATTTCCTCCTGCGGAGCGTGAGGACATCAATCGGAACTGCTATCCGAAGTCCATCAGCCCCCGGCTCTGCCGGGGGTTTGCGCGACGACAGTCAATGCGCAATAAAAACCCCCGGTGAGCCGGGGGGCTGACTCGTGCTTGCGATGCAGCGTTTTATTCTTGACGTGCTCCGACCCGGAACCGGTCGGCTTTGTGCCTACGGATCGATGCGTTGCTGGGCCATCCACTGGGGAATGGTCTTGGGCTGCTCCGGTTCGGGCTGTTTGGCGCCGAGCATCCGCTTCCAGAATGGCGGATCGACTTCGCGCTTCGCGATGCGTGGAGCGGGTCTGCTCGCCGTCTCGGTTTTGGATGGGCCGGGCGTCAAAGCGTCGACGGTTTTGTGCCACGCGTTCTTCGTGCCGGTGGCAACCTTGTGCGCGCCGTCGGTGATCGGCTTCAGCGGCGATGGCTTCGGCTTCTCCGGCGTCTTCTCGACCCACGAGTTGCGGGTGTCGACTTCTTCCTTCTTCGCCGTTGAAGCGAATGGGTTCGACAGTCGCGGCCAGCTCACCTTGCCTTTCGGCGAGTCGAGCATCCACCTTTCTTTTTCAACATGGTCTCCCGGCGGCTGCGCGGGGACGGGTGTCGTGACTGCGTACGGATTACCGGTTGAGGGCGTTGCGGTGCCGTACGTTCCGCCAGAGCGCGGACCTGCAGCACCGTATATTCCGCTGGTCTCAGGCGTAGTCGTTCCAAATGTTTCGCCGGATTGCGGCGAGGTCGCGCCGTAGCCGCTGCCGGTTTGCGATGTGGCTGCCGGCGTTGAACCGCCAACGCCCAATGCCGCAGAAGTCGACGGCTTCGCCTCTTCCTTGTGGCCCCACGGCCACCAGCTGGAGCCTGAGGATTCTGCCGCTACGATGTCTTGCGAACAGCACGTTGCGAGAACGATGCCGCCCAGTGCACACGCGATCCGTCGCATGGCCACCGCGCCTCCTTGCGCACTACCTGAGAAGAAGAATGACTAGCCTTCATCTTGATCATTCGGCCAAGATGGGTGGCGAAGTCTCGCAAAAACGCCCCAGTATGCCTAGATGACTTAGTTGTGGCAGCAGCTAGTGGGGAGCGTGGAGCTGGGGCCTGGGAATCGGGGTGACGTCGAAAATACTCAAAAGCTGCTGCTGGTGCAGGCATTTCCTTTTACGTCCCCGCCCCTCTGTTCCCTGCTCAGGTGCTTTGCCAGCACGTTGTTTCGCGCCCGGGATTGCCGTAGGATGGCGGCAGTCAAATACTGTCAAAAAAGGCTGCTATCGATGCTGGCGATGCGAATCGGATTCATGGGCGCGGGGCGGATGGCGACCGCCCTTGCGCGGGGGTTGGTGAAGGCTGGCACGGTGACCGCCGACAGCATTGTCGCCAGCGACCCGAGCGATGATGCGCGGCGGATGTTTCTGCACGAGGTGCCGGGCGCGCAAGTCGCAGGCGACAATGTCGCCAATGTCGGGCAGGCGGATGTCGTATTCCTGGCGGTGAAGCCGCAGACGATGGCTGACGCCCTCGCGGCGCTCGGCAGCAAGATCGCGGCGAAATCCTTGGTCATTTCGATCGCCGCCGGAATTACGGTCGAGCGGATCGCCGGCGCGCTGCCCAACGGGCAGCGAATCGTGCGTGTGATGCCGAACACGCCATGTCTTATCGGTCAGGGCGCCAGCGGCTATAGCTTGGGCGAGCACGCCACGAAAGAAGATGGCCAGCTCGTCGCGAAACTGCTTTCGGCCGTCGGCGCCGCGTTTGAAGTGCCGGAGGCGTCGCTCGATGCGGTGACAGGCTTATCCGGCTCAGGGCCGGCGTTTGTATATAGTATGATCGAGGCGCTAACCGAGGGCGGTGTGGCGGCGGGTCTGCCAGCCGAGCTGGCCGGAGAGCTAGCAACCCGGACGGCCGTCGGCGCTGCTGAAATGGTTTTGCAAACCGGCGAGACGCCGGCCCTGTTGCGGGAGCGGGTCACGAGCCCTGGCGGCACAACGCTCGCCGGGCTGGCCGTGCTCGCCGAGCGCGGGTTCAAGAACGCTGTGGTCGAAGCGGTGCAGGCTGCATCGCGGCGAAGTGCCGAGCTGGGACGTGCGGCCAAGTGAGGGTTTGAGCGAATGAGTGTTTTTTGCCGGATCGACGACAAGCATATTCCGTTGTATCGCGTGATGTGGGTCAGCGCGACGCCCCATTTTTGCGGCGAAGATGATTGCGTTCGCGAAGGCCAGTATGAGATTCGCCTGGAACAAGGCGAGAGTGTGTGGGCCAGCCTCAAGGAACGCGATGAAATGATGCAACGGCTCGAATCGTGGCACGGCGACATGGACGTGCCCGACGACGGCGAACCGGATGATGAAGAAGAGAATTGGAACTAAGGATCTGTCGGGCGAGCACCGCCCACTGTTAAAACCGCCAAGTGTGCCAAGAGTACGGTGGGCGATGCCCATTCCCACGACCCACGACCGAGACGGGCCATGAGCGACGAACACGAAGATCAACTCGAGTGGCGCGACACCTACTTCGTGTTGTTCAAGCAAACCGATCGGCCCACGGTGAACCAGGTCGAGGCTGCCATCACGGAATCATCGAAGCGTCTGAAGCTGGAAAACCTGGCCGCCGACGAAGACGGCATGTTCGAATCGGTCCTCGTCCAGGCGCCGCAGGACAACGCGGCCCTCGAAATCAGCTACGAACGCGGCGACGCTGTGGCTGAGCAGAGTGTCGAGCTGGCCCGCCAGATGAAAGAGGATCTCGGGCCCAAAGAGCTGCGCAAAATGCTTAGCGCCGACGCCCGGCTCGACATCATGCTCTTCGAACGCGTACACGATGAATACGCCGACACCGGCGATGAGGACGAAGACGATTGGGAAGCCAGCACACTCGACCCGTCGAGCCTGCTGAACGTCGTCGGCGCGCTTGCCAAGCTTACCGGCGGCCTGCCAATCGACCCGGCTTCGGGGGCGGTGCTGTCGTGAGTCAAGAGCTAGGAGTCGAGAGTCAAGAGCCAGAATAGGCGCGGACCCTCTTGCGCGTTAGTGTTGACTTCTGGCTCTCGACTCTTGACTCTCAGCTCTTGACATTCATCATGCTCGCGAAAGAAATCAAGCCCGGCGGCGTTTTCAATTACAACGACCAGCCGCACATCATCGAAAGCGTGACGGTGCAGTCGCCGTCAGCCCGCGGCAGCGCGACTTTGTACAAGTTCCGCGCCCGCAACCTGATCACGAAGCAGAAGACGGATATCACGCTCAAAGGTACTGAAGGGCTCGACGAAGCCGACTTCGGCCGGCGCGAGATCACGTTCATGTACACCGATGCCGAGGCGGCCCACTTCCTCGACAGCGGCGACTATAACCAGTACGCGCTGCCCATCGCCGATGTGGCGAACGAGCTGCAGTACGTCACTGAAGGCCTCCAAGGCATGCTGGCGATGATCTACAATGGCCAGTGCGTGGGCATCCAGTTGCCGACGGCCGTCGACCTCAAGATCACGCAGTGCGACCCGGCGGTGAAAGGCAACTCGGCCACCTCGCGCACGAAGCCGGCGACGCTCGAAACGGGCCTCATCGTGCACGTCCCCGAGTATCTCAAAGAAGGCGAAATGATCCGCGTCGACACCCGCAGCGCCGAGTTCCTGGCCCGCGCCTAAATAGCCCAGCCGTCTCGGCTGGGAGGCCTGCCAAGTGCCTTAGCCGTGGTTACTCCCGCGGCAGTTCACCGACCCGAAACCGGTCGGCTATATAAAAACGCACGGCCCAGTTGGACCGTGCGTTTCGTGTTTCAATCGTGTCGATCGTGACCGCAGGTTACGCCACAATCGCCGGCGCCGGCGTGCTCGGGGCCTGGTCGATATGGTGATCGATCTCGACCAACCGGCCTTCGGCAATGTGCTGCTTGAGCGTGTCGAAATGGCCGGACTCTTCCACCAGCTTCGCCAACAAGCGGCGACCGCCGCCCGTGCGCACGCCGATCGATCGCACCGGGCTGCCAGAGGTCGGGCAGAGGAAGGTCACGCGGGTAGGAGTGACGTGGTTGATCAGAACCCGCGTGTCGTCGAGCCGGTAGTTCACCACCAGCTCGACATGCCGGTTATTCTCTTCGTCCTCCCAAGTGGCTTGGCAATTCTTCATGTTCGTCACTCCAAAATACATGGAAACAAAGCGTACGCGGTTGTGTACGAAAGGAATCGGCGACCAGCGAAATCGGCCGCCTGTGCAGACGCAGCAGGGATGTGTGTAACCCCACCGCAAGGCAGGAACAACACACTTTAATTGCCAATTCGGCCGGCCGCTACGCCGATTTTAGCGAAAATCAGCCGATCGGGCAAAATTTCCGGTCGATTCAGCAGGGATACCAATAGTAGCGGTGAGGCGCCTGGAGGCAAGCGACTTCGCCGGGCGGGGCATCGCCCACCGACTCCTGTACGTCGCCGGGCTGCGCAAGGTGGGCGGTAAGCACGCTATTTGCCTTTGCGCTTCTTCCCGCCTGCGCCTTTCTTACCGGTAGCCTTTGTCGCCTTCTTTGGCGACTTCTTGGCAGTCTTGCCTTTCGCCGCCTTCCCGCTGGCCGCCTTCTCAGCACTCTTCTTCGACGACGACTTCCCGCCGCCGAAGATGTTCTCCCAGTTGTCCGAAAAACGCTTCGTGGCTCCCACGCGAACGACGCTCACAGTGTGTGTCCCTTTCGACGCTCAGTATGAAATCAATTGTCCAATTCGTTGTCACGAAAGGATACAGGATGCGGGATGCTGGGGTCACGGGAAAGAGCTGTTCTCAACTGCCTTGTTCCCTGCCCCCCGCATCCAGCATCCAGCATCCTCATTTAGTGCTGCAGTTTTTTATACCGAAACCTTTTCGGCTCGTCAGCGCTGGTTCCGAGTCGCTCGTGCCGCTGGTCCTCGTACGTTTGAAAGTTGCCTTCGCACCAATGGACGTAGCCATCGCCTTCGAACGCGAGGATGTGCGTCGCCAGCCGGTCGAGGAACCAGCGGTCGTGGCTCACGACGACCGCACAGCCGACGAAGTTCGCCACGGCCTCTTCGAGCGCTCGAAGCGTGTCGACGTCGAGGTCGTTCGTCGGTTCGTCGAGCAAGAGGACGTTTGACCCGCGGCGGAGCAGCTTCGCGAGGTGCACGCGATTCCGCTCGCCGCCGGAGAGGACGCCGACTTTTTTCTGCTGGTCCTGGCCAGTGAAGTTGAACCGCGAAACGTACGCCCGCGAGTTGAGCTTGCGGCCGCCCATCTCAAGCGTGTCGTGGCCACCGGAGATTTCGTCGTAAACGGTCTTGTCTGGCGATAGGTTGTCGCGCGATTGGTCGACGTATCCCAGGGCGACGGTCGGGCCAATCTTCAGTGCGCCGGTGTCTGGTTTCTCCTGGCCCATGAGCATGCGGAGCAACGTGGTCTTGCCGGCGCCGTTCGGGCCAATAATGCCCACAATGCCGCCGGCCGGCAGCCGGAAGTTCACGTTCTCGAAGATGACTCGGTCGCCATATGACTTGCCGAGGTTTTCGGCCTCGATCACCATGTCGCCCAGCCGCGGGCCGGGCGGGATTTGAATTTCCAGCTCCTCGGGCTTGTCTTCGAACTGCTCGGCCGCCATCTTCTCGTACGCTTGAATACGGGCCTTGCTCTTGGCCTGCCGGGCCTTGGCCGAGGCGCGAACCCACTCCAGCTCGCGAGCCAGCGTCTTCTGCCGAGCACTCGCCTTCTTCTCTTCCATGGCGAGCCGCTTCTCTTTCTGCTCGAGCCACGAGGAATAGTTGCCCTCGAACGGATGGCCCTTGCCGTAATCGAGCTCGAGAATCCACTTGGCCACGTTATCCAGGAAGTATCGGTCGTGCGTCACCGCGACGACCGTGCCCGGGTACTCGTCCAAATGCCGTTCGAGCCAGTTGACGCTCTCAGCATCCAGGTGGTTCGTCGGCTCATCGAGGAGCAACAAATCGGGCTGCTGCAATAAAAGCTTGCACAACGCCACGCGGCGTTTTTCACCGCCAGAGAGCGTGTCGATGCGGGCGTCGCCCGGCGGCAAGTTCATCGCGCCCATCGCGATTTCCACTTGGCGATCGAGCTCCCAGGCGTTCACATGGTCGATCTTATCCTGCACGTTGGCCTGGCGATCGAGCAGCTTTTCCATCTTGTCGGGGTCGGTGACCTCGCCCAACTGCTCGGATAGCTGCTCGTATTCGGTGAGAAGTGCCCGCGTCGAGGCGACCGCTTCTTCGACGTTGCCGAAGACGTCTTTGTCCGGGTTAAGCTGCGGCTCCTGCTCCAGGATGCCGACGGTGAAACCGTCACTAAGCCGGGCCTCGCCGTCGAAGTTCTTATCCTGGCCGGCCATAATCCGCAGCAGCGTGCTCTTGCCGGAGCCATTGCGGCCCAAAACGCCAATCTTCGCCCCGGGGTAAAACGCCAGCCAAATATCCTTGAGCACCTCGCGCTGACCGATCTTCTTGGTCAGCTGCGACATTTGAAATATGTATTTTTGCGACATGCGTTTGAGGATACATGATACGGGAGCGAGGGGGCAGGGGAGGCGGTCGATCTTTGTGATGCGCCGCTTAACTGGTCGCTGAAGCGACCAGTCCGATGCGTGCGGTGAAGGTCGGTGCTTGCGACGTAAAGTACTTTTTTCGAACTGGTCGCTTCAGCGACCAGTGGAACGCCGGTCCTCATAACGTTTGTACGGCACAGCCTCAAGAAACGCGCCCAACTCCAGTGCGCATGTCACGCCGCGCTCCAAATCGATCGCCAAGCGCGTGTGCGGATACACGCGCCAATCCGCTACGATTCCATGCCGCATCGCTTGGCGCAACGTGTACTTGTAGGCTAGTCGGCACTGCTTCTCGCTGCGAATGCAGCCATCGAAATAGTCGCGATTGCCCGCCTCTCGCCAAAACGGAAGGCGACGCTGCGGGAGCACGTCATTCACGAGCTTGGCGACCGAGCCGTGGAGCCGCTGCATCAGCGGGCCGAGGTTTTCGCCGACTTTTAGATACCCGAGCGTGTGGTAGTGATTGTCGAGCAAGCTCGTCACCCAGGGCACGAAACCGAACTCGTGCGTGTAATGATCGAAGCGATCCCAGAAGATTGTCTTGGCATCCGCGTTAGTGAAAGCCGGGAATCGATCGCGGCAGCGAGCGGTGATGAAGTACACTTGGTTGTCGAGGTACCAGTGTTCGTAGCGGTGGCGGCCTTTGTAGCTGTGGGACTTCGTCGCGGAGCTCTTGCGGAACTTGCGGAAGGGAGGCATCGCGTCAGCGTAACGGAGGGGTGGCGAATTTTCTAGAGAGACGTCGCGTTTTTGTCGGAATAGAAAAATTGCCCCGCTGCCACTGGTCGCTGAAGCGACCAGTCCACCAAGCGATTTCCGGACTGGTCGCTTCAGCGACCAGTGAGTTTGCGAACGATCTTAACTATTCCTACTCCCATTCAATCGTCGCGGGCGGTTTCGACGAGATATCGTACACCACGCGGTTCACGCCCTTTACTTCGTTAATGATCCTGGTGGAAATCTTCGCCAGCAGTTCATGTGGCAGGTGCGTCCAGTCGGCCGTCATGAAGTCATCCGTAGTGACGCAGCGAACAGCAAGTGCGCTGTCGTACGTGCGGGCATCGCCCATTACCCCGACCGAGCGCACGGGCAGTAACACGGCGAACGCCTGCGACGTACCGCGGTAGAGATTCGCGGCCTTGATCTCGGCGATGACAATCGCATCGGCCTCGCGGAGCGTATCGAGCCGGTCGCGCGTGATCTCCCCGAGGCACCGCACGGCGAGGCCTGGACCCGGGAACGGGTGCCGCCACACGATTTCGTCCGGAAGGCCAAGCTGCAGCCCGAGCTGGCGGACTTCGTCTTTGAACAAATCACGGAGCGGTTCGATCAGTTCGAAGCCGAGTTCCGCCGGCAGGCCGCCCACGTTGTGATGCAGCTTGATCGTGTCGGCCGGGCCATCGGGCGCCGCGCCGCTTTCGATCACGTCGGGATAAAGCGTCCCTTGGGCAAGATACTTCGCGCCTTCGATCTTGCGTGCTTCCGCTGTAAAGCACTCGATGAACGCATGGCCAATGATCCGCCGCTTTTCCTGCGGATCGGTCACGCCCGCGAGCGCACTGAGGAACCGTCCTTCCGCCTTCACCACGTGCAGGTCGGTCTGAAAGTGTTTCGTGAATTCATCGACGATGGCTTTTTCTTCATCTTTGCGCAGCAGTCCGTTATCGACCAAGATGCACGACAACTGTGGTCCGATCGCTCGATACAACAGAGCCGCCACGACCGCTGAATCGACGCCGCCCGAGAGGCCGCAGATCACGCGATCGGAACCAACTCGCTCGCGCACCTGGGCGATCGTCTGCTCGGCGAAATCGCCGAGCCGCCAAGTGCCGGTGCAGCCGCACACATTCGCGAGGAAGTTCCCCAGGATCGTTTTGCCATCGGGCGTATGGGTCACCTCGGGATGGAACTGCAACCCGAACAGCGGCCGGCTGCGATGCTTCACCGCCGCGTGGTGGCACGAAGCCGTGCGCGCGAGCGGCAGAAAGTCGCCCGAAACCGTGTCCACCTGGTCGCCGTGGCTCATCCACACTTCGGTTTCGCACGGCACGCCAGCGAATAGCGTGTCGGCGTCGCTGCCTTCATTGATCGTGCAGTGGGCCCGTCCGTACTCCCGCACCGGATGGCTTTGCACGCGTCCGCCCAGTGCCTGGCACATCAGCTGCATGCCATAGCAAATGCCGAGCACGGGAATGCCGAGATCGAAAATCGCCGGGTCGCACAGCGGCGCCCCTTCGGCGTACACGCTCGAAGGCCCGCCGGAGAGAATCAGCCCCTTCGGCGCAAGCTCGCGCACGCGCGCGGCTGATATGTTGTGCCGCACGATTTCGCCATATACGTGCTGCTCCCGAATGCGGCGGGCGATGAGTTGTGCGTACTGCGAGCCGAAATCGAGGACAAGCACACGCTCGGCCGTAAGAGTGGTTTGCTGGTGAGTCGCTTGGTTGGTCGGGTGGTTCGTGATGGTCATTCCTGAATTTAACCGGTGACGCCGTAGGGAACCGCGATTATAGCGCTCGCGCAGGCCCCGAACCAGTGGCGCGAATTCCCGCCTCAATCGCGAATAGAATCGACCCTCCAACGCACTCCTCGGAGTGAAGCACGCAGCGCAAGCAAGTACCCTGGGCCTCAGACCCTCCTCCCACCGCCGCGTTGAGCGCTCTTGGTCGCGCTGCGAGCTTCCATCCATTTCGACTCGCCCATCACTCGATCGCTAACGCCCACACACCGCCGAATTCCTCCCCACGTTGTCGCCGATGCTCGCGCACCGTATGCTGGCGTATACCACCATGAAAATCCTTCTCACGAACGACGACGGCATCTACGCCCCCGGCCTTGCGGCCATGGAACGGGCACTCCAAAAACTCGGCGAAGTCCACGTGGTCGCGCCCGCCATCGAACAAAGCGGCGTCGGCCACTCAATCACGTTCCTCAGCCCGCTCATGGCAAAAGAAGTCTACGACGGCGATCGCCGCCGTGGTTGGGCCGTCGAGGGCAGTCCGGCCGATTGCGTGAAGCTCGCGGTCTCGGAGTTCTGCAAAGATGTCGACCTCGTTGTGAGCGGCATCAACGGCGGCCTGAACCTCGGCATCAACGTGCTCTACTCCGGCACCGTGGCCGGGGCCACCGAGGCGGCCGTGTTCGGGCTTACGAGTTTCGCCGTGTCGCTCGAATACGATGAGAAGCCGCAGTTCGATAAGGCGGCCGCCATGGCCGTCGGACTCATCGAGCAAATTCTCGCCCAACGCGACGCGGCCGCTCACCATTTGTACAATATCAATATCCCGACCTCGGCACTCTCGCAGCCCGCCGATGTGCGCGTGGTGCCCATGGCGACCGTGGGTTGGTCGTCCGATTTCGATCGCCGCCTCGACCCCAAAGGCCGGCGCTACTACTGGGCCACCGGCATGCCGCAGATGCCGCAGGGCGATGAGATGACCGACTACGAAGCCTGGCAGAAAGGCTTCATCACGCTCACGCCACTACGCATCGACCGCACCGAACGCGAAATGCTGCCGACGATGCGGGAATGGAAACTTTCCTTGAAATAGCTATTGAACTGAACAGGAGGAAACAGAGTTAACCAAGTCAGGACGACAACATATGTTCTCCGTTTCCTCTGTTTGCTCCTGTTCAAAATTCTCTTACCTATACCGACGCCAAACTTGGTTGAGATCATTCTCGGGAGTACGAAGATGACTGCTCCTAAAGTCGTGCGTATTTCGACACTGTTATCCGTTTCAGCGATCTTGTTCCTCGGCTGCAACTCGTCGAGCAGCAGCAGCAGTGCCGATAGTGGCGGCTCGAGCATGGATGCGATGGCCAACCAGGTCGACGCCCAGAACGCTGCCCGCAAGCAACAAGAACAGGATGCTGCAGCCAAGGCTGCCGCCGCACAACAAGCTGCCGCAGCTCAAGCGGCACAAACTCCGCCGGAGCCTGAGAAGCATGCCGTGGGCAGCCGGCCGCAAATGGAAGGCGGCGGCTACCTCCGCGCAATCGGCAGCGCTCGCCGGCACGTGATGAACGTCGTCGACAACATCGCCTGGATTCAAGGCGTGCGCAGCTTTAAGGCCGAGGAAGGTCGCAAGCCGAAAGACAACAACGAATTCATGAAGGTCGTCGTCCCGAAGTACGAGCTGCAACTGCCGCGCATCGAAGAGGATGAAGAGTATCTGTACGATCCGAACGGCGAAACCGACGGTGACTTCGGTCAACTGTACGTCGTGAAGAAACAAACCCCGGCCACAGACTCAGCCGCGCCCCCGGCAACGCCCAAATAGGCTTGCCCTCCAGGTTAGCTGCAATGGCCGGTCTTTTGCCGCGTCCGGTAGATCGCCGGGTGGAAACGCCGCCATTCATCATTCCGCACGACCGAATTATTCGGCAAACACCGCAGCGGTCATCGGCGGTAGATTCGGCCTTGCCGCCGACGCTCGCGCGGCGTGTTGCCGAAACGCAACGCCGCTTGAGCGATTCGTGCCGCGATTAGCATGGAAGATGGCTAGCGACTCGCGCCGGCCAATCCCCTCTTCCCGCCTCGCCGAAGTCTCCTTCCGATGAACGCTCTTCTCTATTTCTGTTGCTTGTCGTTTGCGACTTGTGCGGCTGCCGTTGCCACCGCCACCGAAGCACCGTGCACCACATGCCAGCGGCCCGTGTATCAACGAACTTGCGCGGCCGATGACGCGCCTCCAAGCTGGATCTTCAGCCGCAGCACCTACACGCACGATCCCGAAACCGGCGCCCGCGTTGCGCAATACGAACGCATTCAACCGGTCGAGCCGCTGGAAGATGAACGTAACGTCACAAGCCGCTACCGTCGCGTGCGGACAAACATCCGCGGCACGAATGGCTCTGTCGACAGCACCTACGACGTGCAGGCCTGGGGCAACGGCCGCGGCGGCCTCGACGCCGAGTGGGAACGCTTCCATGACGCCTGGAAAGAATCATACCTGCAAGGCGGCTACTACAACGCCGGTCCCGCGTACGGCTACGGCGGCTACGGCCGTTGGAACAACGGCAACGGCTACTACGGCCCAGGCAATGGTTACGGCGGCCCGGGACCGGGTTACGGCCCACCGGGCAACTGGGGACCACAGGGCCCCGGACCCGGCCCATACAACGGCCCCAACAATTAGCCGAACCGTCCCCGGCTCGGAGTCTTGCGTTCTTGAACGTTGCCGCCACGCGGGGTGCCTGGGGTCGAGCCGCAGGCGAGCCCCAGTGCGCTACGCCAAATGCAATCGCACTGGGGGCTCGCGGGGTGCCTGGGGTCGAGCCGCAGGCGAGCCCCAGTGCGCTACGCCAAATGCAATCGCACTGGGGGCTCGCTGGCACCATCGCTTTGCGATGGTCGGCTCGACCCCAGCCACCCAGCGAATCGCCCAGCCGCGACGGCTGGGCTATTTATTTGCGCGTGCGCGGCCGAGCTCGCGATTCCAGTCCTTCTCCGATGTGTAATTCAGGAGCAGCCATTGCTCGCCGCGGCGCACCCACTCGAGCACCATGTGGTCATCGCCGCCGCCTTTCATGCCGTCCTTCCGATTCACGGCCAGGATGATCCCGCGGCATTTGATCGTCGCCGCATCCTCTGTCGTGTTGAGCTCAATCTCCGGCGTGCCGATGACTCGCGCCCGCTCGATCTTCACCTGGGGCATGAGTGTTTCGACATCCCTCCGCATCGCGGAATTCGCGTTGGGCGCCAAGAACGCCAGCGCACCGGGAACGTCATTCGCCTCGACCGTCGCCGCCAGACTGTAAAGCGCATGTTCCACGGCCTCACGCCGCGTTTCAACGAGCCGATTCACGAGCAGTAGCCCGGCCGTGATCGCGATCACGGCGAGGACTCCATAGAATGCCCCGCGACTGCGCGTTTGCAGGTAAACAAACATCGCCATCGTCAGGGCGACCGCCCCGCCGACCCATATCGGCAACGCATTTTCAGCAAGCCAGGTCATGGCAAAGCCTCATGATTAGCCGCACGCACCCGCGCGTAGTACGGACAATTCTGTCCGTCCTACAAATCGTTCTAGTTGCGACGTGCAGTATGCGCCTGCGCGGCACGACTGCGATATAGCATCCAGCCCGCGACGATCGAGATGAGTCCGAGCAAAATCGCCAGCGGCCAGACAGGGATGAGTTGGTTGCCCGGCGTGGCGTATTCACGCTGGGCATCCTGCTCTTCAATTCGCTCCGTCTGCGGCGAATTATTCTCACCCTCGCGCGTCACCCGTTCGGCCACACGCGACCTTCCCTGGTAGTTCCGCTCGATATTCGCCTGCCGCCGCTCGTACTTACGGCCAATCGCGACCAGCAGCACGAGCGCCATCAGAGCGAACAGCAGCACCCAGAACCACGGCGAATCCGTGACGGAAGAGTAAGAAGCTTCATCAGACAAGACTATTTCACCACAGAGTACACGGGTCTAGTTTCGCACTTTTAAGCGGCCAGTGAACTGACCTGTTGTAGTGTTTGGATTATTTTTCGACTGCCTGGTCCTTGTAGACCTAGTGAGATAATGTTCGAGCGAAGTGTTTCGGTGCGGAGTATGTCCAGCATGTCGACGAACGCTGGTCCTCGTTTTGAGCGATACCAGGGCCGTTCGGGAGCTTGCCATAAGCGATGACCATGATCAGCGAACCAGAGCACAATCAGGCTGTACAGCAGCATGGCCAGGCGGCGCGTACGCTCCACGCGCGCGACGAGTCCAACTTTGTGGCTGCTCGAAGCCCAAGTAACCTTTCGTCTCCTGAAAAGTCTGTTCGATGGCCCACCGTGCGCATACCAGGCCAGCACTTGTTGAGCGGTCGCTTCCGGGCAGGTCGAATAAAAGGCCTGAAGGCGGCCCTCGGTTGTGAGCGACTCAACGGCCACGACGCGCAGGGGTCGCGCGAGGTCGGCTTCCGAGCGAGCCACGCAGTGACGTGAGGCGTGCTCTCGCCGACCATAGAGTTCCAAGGTTACGCGATGGGCGCGATCTTCGAGCATCCGACGGGGAGACGACAACCGCTCTCCTCGCTTTCGCGCCCGACCGCGTTGGCCGGGCCGCCGCGCTTGTACCGCGCGTCGTAGAGACGCGCATCGAGGTGCAGGCGGCTGGTGAGCTGGCAATTGGCGGGCAACTCCCGAAGCACGCTCTTGCCACCGTACAAACTGTCGGCCACGACGTGAAAACGGAGCGTTTTTTTGGCCTTCGCAAGGACCTGAAGCATCTCGACGGCCAATTCGGGTCGCGTCCGGTACACGTCGCGCACGGTCGGCTGCGGACTTGTTGAGGTACAGCCGAAACAAGATCGGCAGGCAAAAATAGCGGTCGGTGCGGAACGGAAACTTCACCAACACGCCTACGATGACCCAACTGTGCCCCCAATTGAGCACGGCCAGCTTGCGGCTGGAGATCAAGGGATCGTGGTGCATGCCCGCGCCAAACATTCGCCGGCCGCTCTTTCGCGCCAGGGTGTCGTCGAGCCGCCAAATAAGTCGTCTCTCCGAGCCACGGTTGAACCAGCCCAAAGGTGGTCAGCCCCAATTCGTCGAGCGACCAGCGCGCGGCGGCAAAGAAGCGATGGAACGTCGAGTGATGCTTCACGCCAACGCTCCCGCGGCCTGGATCATAGCTGTTACCGTACGCCGGCGAGCAAATACCCAACCGTAGGCGATCACCAGGAAGTTCTGGAATGTCGGCAACGTCATGATCAGATTCAGCTCTTGCAACAATGCCGCAAACGAAGGTACAAAATTCTTCACGTGAGCCTCCTTGCAATGCCTTGGATTCGTCAAATCCCCAAGCATTGTGCCGGAGGCTCGCGTTATTTTTACAGATCAATCATCACGGACTCGCTAGCATAAAGTGCGAAACTAGACCACGGAGGTCACGGAGAAAACTGCAGACGACAAATCATTAAACGACAAAACTACCAAGCGGGATGCTCGGTAATTTGCATTTTACAATTTGCAATTTGCATTTTTCAATTCTTCTGGCCGCCTCTGTGTCCTCCGTGCCCTCTGTGGTGAATTCTTACGAGCGCTTTTTAAACCACGGCCCGCCGTACTGCGCACTAGCGCCCAGCTGTTCTTCGATCCGCAGCAGCTGGTTGTACTTGGCCATGCGGTCGCTGCGCGACGCGCTGCCGGTCTTGATCTGGCCGGTGCTGAGGGCGACCGCGAGGTCGGCGATCGTCGAGTCCTCGGTTTCGCCGCTGCGATGGCTCATGACGTTCGTGTAACCGTTGCGGGCGCCCAGCCGCACGGCTTCGATCGTTTCGGTGAGCGTGCCGATCTGGTTGACCTTCACGAGCATGCTGTTCGCCACGCCGGCTTCGATGCCGCGCTGCAGCCGCTCGGTGTTCGTGACGAACAAGTCGTCGCCGACGAGCTGAATCTTGCTGCCGACCTTGTCGGTGAGCATCTTCCAGCCTTCCCAATCGTCTTCGCTGCAGCCATCCTCGATCGAGCAGATCGGGTACTTATCGACCCAGCTGGCGAGCAGATCGACCATCGCGGCCGAGTCGATCGCCTTGCCGTCGATCGTGTACTTCTTGGTCTTCTCGTCGTACAGCTCCGTGGCGGCCACGTCCATCGCGATCCACACTTGCTGGCCGGCCTTGTAGCCGGCCTTCTCAGTCGCTTCAAGAATCAGGTCGATCGCTGCCGCGTTGTTCGGCAAATCGGCGCGAAACCGCCTTCGTCGCCGACGGCCGTGTTGAGCTTCTTGCCCTTGAGCACACTCTTGAGGTGATGGAAGATTTCGCACCCGCAGCGGAGGGCGTCGCTAAACCGCTCGAAGCCCAGCGGCATCACCATGAACTCTTGCACGTCGACCGAGTTATCGGCATGCTGGCCGCCGTTGACGATGTTCATCATCGGCGCCGGCAACAGCCGGGCGTTCGACCCGCCCACGTACTTGTACAACGGCAACTCACAATACCGCGCCGCCGCATGCGCCACGGCCAGCGACACGCCCAGAATCGCGTTCGCGCCCAGGTTCTTCTTGTTCGGCGTGCCGTCGAGCTCGAGCATCCGTTGGTCGATCGCAATCTGGTCGAGCGCTTCCATGCCCACCAGCTCGCTGGCCAGCGTTTCGTTGATATTCGTGACGGCCTTCGCCACGCCCTTGCCGAGGAACAGCGACTTATCGCCGTCGCGCAGCTCCCACGCCTCGTGAATGCCCGTGCTGGCCCCGCTCGGCACCGCCGCCGTGCCCACGGTGTTGTCGTCGAGCGTCACGTCGACCTCGACCGTGGGGTTGCCGCGGCTATCAAGAATTTGGCGTCCGTGGATATCAACGATCATGCTCATGGCCGTTCCTGCCTTTCAATGTCAAACCAGCGAAATTGTGTGTGAACCCGTCATTTTAGGGCTCTCAGGCCGCGTGTCGATGGGGCCAAATCCCCTTGGCAAACCACGCTGCTGGCCGCATTTGCCGAAGTTGCTTACAGTAGAGAGAAACTCTTCAAGGCAAATCCGCTGGCTCGGACGGGCATCCATCATGATGAACAATGGCAGGCGGCAATGGATTTGGATCGTTCTCGCGTGGTCGCTCGCGGCGCTGGCGCAACCAGCCGCCGCCATCACAGTCCAAATCGACTATACGTACGACACGAACAACTTCTTTGGCTCGGGCAATCCACAGGGTGCAACCGGCGGTGCGCAAGCGAAGGCGGCGCTGGAGTCAGCTGCCACTTACTTCAGCAACATTCTCGCCGATACGTTTTCAGCTATTCAAACGCCCCCGCCAATGCAGAGTGCCGTCTCCGACGGGAAAATTGTTTGGAGTTGGAGTGAAACGTTTAGAGACCCGAGCACGGGCTTGGACGCGGAAAGAGTCGACCCGACTGTGCCAGCAAATAAATTTGTGATCTATGCTGGAGCTCGCAGTTTGACCGACGCTACAGCCGGCATCGGAGGACCGGGTGGGTATTCGTACGTTCCGCGGACGGTAGTCGGCACGAACTCATTTACGCAGGCACAGCTCGATCAGGAACCGATTATTACCAAGAATTTCACCGACGCCATCACAACTCGTGGCCAAGTTAGCGGCTTTTCCCGCTGGGGTGGTACGATCGCATTCGATTCGAGCGCGCGCGTGTGGTCATTCGATCACACAAACGCACCGCTACCCGGTACGACCGACTTTTACTCGGTGGCAATTCACGAACTGGCGCACTCCTTAGGCTTTGGCGAACAGTCAGATCCTCCTTCCCCGCCATCGGCCTGGCAAACTCGCGTTAGCGGCAGCAGCTTCACAGGAACGAATGCGAAGTCGCAGAATAACGGCAATTCCGTACCGCTTGATACTAAGCTCGCACACTGGGCGGCCGGCACCCCGAGTACAATATTCGGCGCCAATACGCAGCAAGAAGCCGCAATGGACCCCGATCTCCTGGATGGCCAGCGCAAACGTTTCACCACGCTCGACGCTTACGCGCTCAAAGACATCGGCTGGGAAGTGCTGACCCCGCCCGCGCCCGCGGTCAACGGCGACTACAACAACAACGGCAAAGTCGACGCCGCCGACTACGTGCTGTGGCGCAATAACCTGAATCAAAATGTGACATTGCCCAACGACACGACACCGGGAACTGTTACGAACGCCGATTACACCGTCTGGCGCAGTAACTTCGGCACATCAGCTGGCGCCGGTAGTGGCGCCTTGCTCGGTGGCCCCGCCGTTCCCGAACCCACGGCAGTCGCCCTCCTAATCGCCGCCGCCACCCTGGCCGCCCTCCACCGACGCCACTAAGATTGCAGTCGAGTTTTGCCTCTGGATCTTCAGCACTCAACTCTCAACCTCCCAAGAGATCGCACTCGAGTTCCGGCCCTCGACCCTCGACCCTCGACTTCCCACATGCTCGCTCGCGTTCTCACCTGGTGGACGATCCTCCGCATTTGTATTGAGGAGCGGCTCGTTTACCGCGGCGACTTCTGGCTCGGCACGCTGATGCGGTTCCTGCCGATCGTCACGCAGATTTTTCTCTGGGGCGCCGTGTTCGCCGGCATGCAGGCAAGCACTGGCCAGACCGGCCAAGAAATCGCCGGCTACAGCTATCACGATTTCGTCGCTTACTACTTACTGACAACCATCACGCGGGCCTTCTCCAGCATGCCCGGCCTGGCCGGCGGCATCGCCCTGCAAATCCGCAATGGCGAAATCAAGAAATACCTCGTGCAGCCAATCGACCTCGTCGGCTTCCTGCTGCTGCAGCGCGTCGCCCACAAGCTCGTGTACTACGGCATCGCCGTCGTGCCATTCGCGCTCGTGTTCTACATCTGCCGCGGCTACTTCCCCGGCTGGCCGCCGCCGGATGTGCTCTGCGCCTACTTCGCCTCGCTCATCTTCTCGTTCCTGCTCGGCTTCTTCCTGGAAGCCACGATTGGCATGATCGGCTTCTGGTTCCTCGAGGTCAGCTCGCTGCTCTTCGTGTACATGCTGTTCAACTTCTTCTTCTCTGGCCACATGTTCCCGCTCGACATGCTGCCGCCGCCCTGGAAAACGCTCGTCCAAATCATCCCGCTGCAATACCTCGCCTACTTCCCCTCGGCCGTCTTCCTGCAAAAAATCCACGGCCGCGACCTCTGGATCGGCCTCAGCATCCAAGTTGCCTGGGTCCTGTTCTTCATGATCGCCAGCCGCGTCGTCTACTGGCGCGGCGTGAAACGATACAGCGGGTTTGGAGGTTGAGCAGTAATTCGAATTGAACCGCCAAGACGCAAGGACGCCAAGATCGTTTTGCCTACCTTGGCGTTCTTGGCGGTTAAAGCTCCCGATGCGACGACACTAAGCGTCACTCGTCACCGGAATGTGATTCGCTACCAGCTCAGATAGATTGAGCTTTCGGCTCGCGTTGTCGATATCAATGCCAACTAAGTTGCCTTCCGCGTCGTAGTCAAGCAGAACGCCTTCCGATGCCTCACGTGTTTCCACGCTAGGCCGCCCGGCAAGGTCGATGTACAGGGAATCTGTGTCGCGATAGTAACTTAGTTTCATGGCTTAAACCTTCGATCCGCAAAGGCGTTATGGATCGTACGTTTGTCGTCGAGCGTAATCACCCGCAAGTACCGATTTCCGAGTTCCGGAACAGCAGCCCAAAATCGATATCGATTATTCTCCTGCGGCTCAACTCGAACCGGATTCTCGACGACGCAAATGCACATTTCCTTCGTCAATTCCGGCCGCTTACGCAGAACCTCATTCTCAAAGTACGGCGTAAACCTATAATCGATCATCCACACAATCTTACCTTTCGCCATCGAAAGTTTCCACGTAGGCGGCAGGAACAAACGATTTGAACCGCGAAGACGCAAAGGACTCCAGGAAATCAATTCCGTCGCTTTGCCTTCCTTCGCGTTCTTGGTGTCTTGGCGGTTTAATTCCTTTTGAAAAATGCAAAGCGTGCACAGCCCCTCATATCTCCGCGTCTTCCTCACCTTCGTTCGCAACAGCCTCGTGCGCGAGATGATGTTCCCCGCGAACTTCATCATCGAAACGATCTCCTCGTTCGGCTGGGTGATGATGAACGTGGGCTTTTATTTACTAATCTTCCGCTATACGGCCCAAATCGGCGCCGGCGCAAGCGACGGCTCGGCCTGGGATCAATACCAGTTTTTCGTGTTCATCGCGACGAGCATGTTCATCAACAGCGTCGTGCAGATGTTTTTTATGACGAATGCCGACGAGTTCAGCGAGCTCATCCGCACCGGCGGCCTCGACTTCGCGCTGTTGAAGCCGATCGACACACAGTTTCTCATTTCGCTGCGCAAGATCGAATGGGCCTCGCTTGCCAACTTCCTGGTCGCGGCCGCACTGATGATCTATGCCCTGCCGCGAGTGGAAGGATTCCACCTCGCGATCTGGCAGGTGATCCTGTACCCAGTCTACATCGCCGCCGGTGTCGGCATTTTGTACAGCCTTACGATCGTCCTCGCCGCCGCCAGCGTGTGGCTTGGCCGCAATACGTCGATCTACGATTTCTGGTTCTACATCACCACGTTCTCGCGTTACCCAATGGAAATCTATAGCGGCCCCATCGGCGGCTGGCTCCGCTGGGGGTTCACGTTCATCCTGCCGGTGCTGATCGTGGTCAACGTGCCGGCCCGCATGCTCGCTAAACCCCTGCGGCCCGAATACGCGTACTTAGCGCTCTTCGCCCTCGCCGCCACCGCCGCCAGTCTCGCCGTCAGCCGTTGGGTCTTCCAGCGCGCGCTGCTAAGCTACCGCAGTGCGAGTAGCTGATTCTGGACAGTTCATTTACCACAAAGGCACGAAGGACACGAAGGCATCAACAAGCTTCGCCTTCCTTCGCGTCCTTCGTGTCTTGGCGGTTCAATCGTTTTGGAGATCTTAATGCGTCGATATTGGGTAGTTGCAGCGGCTGCGATTTTTGTATGGTGTTTTCTGTTTACTCACGTCTATGCGGCAGATATCGCACGCGACCAGAAGAAAGTTGCCGGATCATCCATGAAGTACCCCGAGACCCGCCGCGTCGATCAGGTCGATGAATTCTTCGGCACGCAGGTTCCTGACCCTTACCGCTGGCTTGAAGCCGACGTGCGCGAGTCCGAAGAAGTCGCCGACTGGGTAAAGCAGCAGAACGACGTTGCCCGCAAGTATCTCGATGCCATTCCCGAGCGCCCTGCGATTGTGAAGCGGCTCACGTCGCTGTGGAACTACGAACGCTACTCGCCGCCACTGCACGAGGGCGGCAAATACTTCTACTCGAAGAACGACGGCCTGCAGAATCAATCCGTGCTCTACGTTGCCGATTCCTACAAGGCGGAAGGCCGCGTGCTGATCGACCCCAATCAATGGTCAAAAGATGGTACGATCGCGCTCGCTTCTTATCGGCCGACGGAAGACGGCCGCTTGCTCGCCTATTCGCAGACCGAGGCCGGCAGCGACTGGCAGCAAATCTTCATCCTCGATGTCGATACGGGCAAACAGCATGAAGACGTCATCAAATGGTGCCGCTTCGGCGGCGTCGACTGGACGAAAGACGGCAGCGGCTTCTACTACACACGCTATCCCGCCCCCAAGCCCGGCGAAGAATTTCAAGCGGCCGCGCTCAATCAAAAAATCTACTTCCACAAGCTAGGCACGAAGCAAAGTGACGACAAGCTTGTCTACGAGCGGCCGGATCACCCAGACTGGAACTTCGGCGTAACACTTACCGATGACGGCCAGTATCTGGTGCTGCAAATGGCCCGCAGCACCGATCCGCAGAACCAGGTCTTCGTGCGCGATGCATCCGCCCCCGTCGATGCCCCCTTCAAGGAACTCATCGGCGACTTCGATAACCAGTTCTCCTTCCTTGGCAACGACGGCCCAAAGTTCTACTTTCTCACCGATCTCGACGCGCCCACCAAGCGCATCGTGGCGATGGATATCGACCAGCCCGGCCGCGAGCACCTCGCCGAAATCGTGCCGCAGCGCAAGGAAACGCTCGATAACGCCAGCATTCTGAGTGGCCGCATCATCTGCCAATACATGGTCGACGTCCTCAGCGCGGCCGAACGCTTCGACCTCGCCGGCAAATCGCTTGGCAAAATCGAACTGCCGGGGAAGGGCACCGTCGAAGGCTTTGGCGGCGATCAGGACGACAAGGAGACATTCTTCATCTATACGAGCTACAACGTGCCAGCCACGGTGTATCGCTACGATGTATTAACGAATAAGTCCGAGCGCGTGCGGCAACCGAAAGTGAAGTTTGATCCCGACAAGATCGCCGTCGAACAAGTTTTCTGCACAAGCAAAGACGGCACCCGCGTGCCGATGATCCTTACCTATCGCAAGGACCTCAAAAAGAACACGCCGCTTCCCACACTCCTCTACGGTTACGGCGGCTACAACATTTCCCTCACCCCCGCGTTCAGCCCTGCGAACCTCGCCTGGGTCGAAATGGGAGGCGTGTATGCGGTCGCCAACATGCGCGGCGGCGGTGAATACGGCGAAGCCTGGCACCAAGGCGGCAAAGCACACCACAAGCAAAATGTATTCGATGACTTCATCGCGGCCGCGGAGTGGCTCATCGACAACCATTGGACCTCGCGCCAAAAGCTCGCCATCATGGGTGGCAGCAACGGCGGCCTCTTAGTCGGCGCCGTCGTAGTCCAGCGGCCTGACCTCTTCGGCGCGTGCATTCCCATGGTCGGCGTCATGGATATGCTCCGCTTCCAGCAATTCACCGCCGGCCAATTCTGGCGCGATGAATACGGTTATGTGGAGAAGGCAGACGACTTCCGCACGATGTTCGCGTACTCTCCATACCACAACACCAAGCCCGGCACCAAATACCCGCCGACCCTCGTGATGACCGCCGACACCGACGACCGCGTCGTGCCGATGCACAGCTTCAAATTCGCCGCCGCCCTCCAGCGTGCTGTTGCGGACGTCCCGGGCGCGGGCCCCATCCTGCTCCGCATCGAATACAAAGCCGGCCACGGCCACGGCACGCCCGTCTCAAAGCTCATCGAAAACGCCGCCGACCGCTGGGCGTTCTTGGTGAAAGAGTTGGGCATGCACGTAGACGAGTGACGGCGTATTCATCGGCTGCTCCACGATTGCAGCCCGATAGCGAAGCGCGCAGCGCAAGCACGATAAGTGACATTGTCACGATGTCTTGTGTTTGCTTCACTTCCCGCTTCTCATCTTGCTACTCGTCATGGAACGCACGTCATGACCAAGCCCTCCTCGGCCCGGCCGCCCGTACCGTCTGCGGCGGAATCAGCGCGGATGTCCGTCATCGCTCCCGTAATCGCATACGTGATGTTCATGGGTGTCGGTGGCAGTCTGATCGGCACAGCCGGATGGCCATTTATTTGCCTGAGTTGCGCCGGGCTCATCGTGTTGGGATTTGCCGCCGCGGCCTGGGGCTTTTATGTAGCTGCTTTCTACGGTCCGCGACGGCACATTTCGACGGCGATACTCGGTTTCACCTTGAATGTCGCCGTGATCGTTCTGCCAATCGTGTTCGCAAGTTGGACTCAGCGACACGACGATCAAGAGCGCCAGGGGCCGTACGAAGCCCGCGCGCCGCAAAGTGCGAATGACCGCTACCGCAATTGACCTGTTGGCAACGCAACGATGTTCCGCAACTCCCGCGGCAGCGGAAACGACACGTTTTCCTCGCGAATCGACCGCGGCTCGACCGTGGCGTTGAATCGCTCGCGCAGCCAATCGAGGCAAGCTTCGACCACAGTCTCCGGTGCACTAGCCCCCGCCGTAACAAGCACCGTCGTCACGCCATCAAACCACTCGGGCCGCAAGTCGCCGGGGCCATCGACCAGGTGCGCCCGAATGCCACGCTCGCGCGCCAGCTCGGCCAGCCGTTGGCTGTTCGAGCTGTTCTGACTGCCGAGCACAATCGCGAGTTCCGCCTCGCGCGCGAGCAACGACACCGCCTCCTGCCGGTTCTGCGTGGCGTAGCAAATGTCGTCCTTCGGCGGCGCGGCAATGTGCGGAAACCGCTCCTTCAACTTACTTATAATGCGGTTCGCATCGTCGACGCTGAGCGTCGTTTGCGTAAGATACGCCACCTTGCGCTCGTCGGCCACTTCCAGCTTCGCCACGTCTTCGGGCGACTCTACCAGCAGAATCGCCTCCGGCGCTTCGCCCATCGTGCCGATCACTTCGTCGTGCCCCTCATGGCCGATGAGCAAGATCGTGTACCCGGCATTCGCGTACTTGATCGCCTCCAAATGCACCTTGGTCACGAGCGGGCATGTCGCGTCGATCGCCCGCAATTTCCGGTCCCGGGCAATTCGCCGAATCTCCGGCGATACGCCGTGGGCCGAGAAGAGCAAGGTAGAGCCGACCGGCACTTCGTCGAGCGAGTCGACGAACGTCACGCCACGGCCACGAAAGTGCTCGACAACATACTTGTTGTGCACAATCTCGTGGTACACGTAAATCGGCGGCTCGAGTGACGCGAGCGCGAGATCCAGCGACTCGATCGCCATGTTGACGCCGGCACAAAAACCCCGCGGACTGGCAAGCAGTACTTTCATCCCCCCATCATATCACCGCACGGTGGGAACCGCCCACTGTAGTAGGCACACGCCGTGTGCCGTAACCCGAATCGCCGACAAGTGAAGCCAGTCTTTCGCCGGCAGATTTTCCGACTTCCGCCACGGTCCGCGGAGCATGCCTGCTACCATCAGACGGCACGTGCAGTGTTCGCTACTTCTTCTTCCGTCGCTTGAACTGCTTGTTGCGCGTGCTGAGCGAAACCATCGGCCGATGCGATGGAAAGCGGGCTTCCAACTCTTTGAGTTCCCGGTCGAACGACCGGCACAGATCGAAATACGAATCCGCGCCGAAGCAGATCGGCGGTAGCCACGGAAAATCGGTTCCGGCAATGAGCAGTTTGCCGGCAGGCGGCAGCGGGGCCATGAGTGTCTCCTCTCTGTGTTCCAAACCCACCGAACAGGGGCTCGGTTTGGCAGTCCCGGCGACCTGCAGGTTTGTAACTATTACGAAAGACATGCTGGCATAGTTCAGGTTCGCGCCAGCAAAGCGGGCGAGCGGAGAGTTTCGCGCGTGGCGAAGGACACCGATTAGAGCATTGACCACGCTTTTGCGTCGACGTTCTGCACGCGATGAAAGCGCTGCCGCGACCGCCACTCGTGATGCAAGAGGCCCGCTGCCAATCGCTTGGGTTTAGCTCAAAGTTTGCCACATGCCGCCGCGAACCACCCCGCCCAATTCCGCCACCCTTTTTTAGAGACCCCAGCGAATTGGTCCAAAAAATTCCCTACTTTTTATTCGGAACGACCTTCCCCTTCGCTGCCTTGCGCTCCGCCTTCGTGTCGCGTTTCGACATCTCGTCGCTCTGTCGCCGCTGCAGAAACTTCGCCGCGACTTCCACCGCCGCGACAAACTCCGTCTCGGTCAACTTGCCGTCGCCATCGCGATCGCCTAATTGCACCAGCCGAGCCAACCGCTGCTGCAGTGGCTCAGGCAATTCCTTTAGCTCAAGCACGCCATCCGCGTTTTCATCGAACTGAGCAAACAGCTCCTTGGCCTGTTGCGGCGTGCGCACTTCCTGCAGCGGGACCGGCTGCTGCTCAAACCGATCGAACGCCTCGCCCTGCGACTTCTTAAGCTTTGCTACCTCGGCATCTACGTCGATGCCCATCCGCGCGACATATCGCAGCGCCACGGCCGACATCGCCGGCCCGCCGCGGCTCAGCTCCTGACGCTCCAGCGCCCCGTTCGCATTCCGGTCGAGTCGCTCCGACATTGCCTCATATGCCGCCTTCAATTCGCCAGGCACCTCGCCCTTTTCAATTCGCGCGTTGCGATTGGTATCCATCGTTAGCAATAAATACCGCACCGCATTCGCACCCGGCAGCGTCGCGGGTCCCTTCTCCTCGAGCTGCTTTTCCGGCCGGCTCGGCACGAGCGCCGCGATAAACTCTTCACGCGAGAGCCAATGATCATGGTTTGCGTCGCCGCGCCGCAGCAAACGTTCAAACAGCGAGCGATTCGCCTTGTCGACTTCGTCGCTCTTAACCCCGCCGTCGTGATTCGCATCCAGTCGCTCGAATAACGCTGCACTTCCGGCTGAGGCCGTCGACTTGGTTTCGCGATCCGCTCTGGCGTGTCTTCCGATTCCGACCAATACAACGAAGAGAACCAGCAAGGCGGTCGCCGATGCCCGCCGTACAATGGCCGGCCCTGCCACCAAACCCCAACTTGGCAGTACCCCACCCATCGGCCGTTCAATTGCCGTCATACAACGTTCCTGTGCTCGTTTTTCCCAATATAACAAACCTGCCAAAATCGCCCGGGTTCCGGCAAAACCCGTCTGCATTCCCTGCTATCAAGCCATTCCGCTACACCCGTGAGTGACCATTTTCCTCCCGTCTTGACCGACAAACCGGCGTCTTCTATCCTCCATCGCCCAATCGTATCGCGCCGGCATCCCCAAACCCGGCCGGTTTAAGCCGCGTATTATGATTAGGTGCGACGGCCGCCTGTGTTGAATGTGTGCCACGCGCCGGCCGCCGTGTTGCCGCCATACCACAAAGTCAGCGCCAACGGCCCACCGCTCGGCACGACTGTTGAACCCGTCTGCACACTACCGTCACACCCAATACAACGCGCGTTTTAGCGCTGAATGATCGCTCGCAGAAATTGTTGGAAAGCCACGTTAATCGGCGTCGATGCTGTTAAGGCTCTGGCACTTGCATTCGCAAGTCAGGTCGACAGAAGCTAATCACCATCGACCAAGCACGAACGGTCCAGCGTTCACCTAATACCTAGATACACTGAGGATCGACTCATCCCCCGCGGGAGACGTTGTCATGCAAATTTACGGACCATCCCAAGTTCACGGCCCACATGGCGTTAACGCGCCGCACTTCACCCAACGCGCCCAAGCCACACCAGCGACTGAAGGCACTCGCGGGGCCGACCGCGTCGAGATTTCACCGGCCGCCCAAGCCGCCAGCCAGGCTGCCGATACCGGCGGCATCCGCACGGATCTCGTCAACCAAATCCGCAGCCAAATCGCCGCGGGTACCTACGAATCACCCGAGAAGATGAATGCCGCCCTGCAGCGCATGCTCGACCAAATCGGTTAACCGTCGGCGAGTCTCTCCGAGACTGGCGCCAGACACCGTTGCGCCGCGGGGCGGCTGGGGTCGAGCCCAAGCCGAGCCCCCAGAGCGCCGCGAAAACGGCGGCGCTCGTTGTAATGTCGCCGTTCTTGACGGGCACGTGCCGTCGAATCATCTCCGCTCGAAGATCACGCGCCGTGGCCGTCCACGCCCCGGCCGCTCTTAACCGCTTATTGCCGCCCCACATCCGCTCGCTTAGAATCAATAAGCGCCTGGTCTCGCGACCGTAATGCCGATTGCGGCAATAAGTTGTGACGATTCTCACCGGCGCGACTCGTCTCAATAAGCACGCGGCAGATTGTTTTTGTGGTGGTTCGCTCTCGTGCTGCAGTCGCTTCGGCACGGTCGCTCGACGCCTGTCGTTCCGGCCCTCGACCCAAAACCTTCGACCCTCGACCCTCCCATGCCTCAAGACTTCTCTCTCGGCGAAGTTCAGGTCTCGCTCTCGCCGCGAGAACGGTTTGAGGAATACCTGCAAAGCCGTGGCAAACGCACCACCCAGCAGCGCCGCGCACTGGTCGATTTCATCTTCGAGCGGCATGACCATTTCAACGCCGACGAACTGATCGACGCCTACTCGGCCCGCCACCACGGCGAAAAAATTAGCCGGCCCACAGTCTATCGCACCCTCGATCAACTCGTCGAAGCCGGCCTCCTGCGCAAGATGTCGCTCGGCAACCGGGCTGTGTACGAGCACGATTACGGCTACCCGCAGCACGACCACCTCTACTGCCAGATGTGCGACAAGCTCATCGAATTCTCGAGCGAAGAGCTCGCCAACCTGCGCGATGCCGTCGCCCGTGAACACGACTTCCGCGTCACCGGCCACCGCCTCATCATCACCGGCGTCTGCCGCGACTGCAGCCGCAAACGCCACCGCCGGCAATCGCCGCTGGATTTGATATAATCACGTGGAGAACGGTCGTCCTGGGGAGTCCGCGATGAGCTACGATGTTGAAGCAGTTTTTGACAACGGAGTGTTCCGTCCACTCGTGCCAATTGCGATTCCAAATGGCCAGCAGGTTCGTTTGCGCGTCGAAGAGCGAGCCGCTGAAGATGGTGCTGAAATCATCGCCCAGCGCAAAGCGGCGATCGCCGAATTCTTGCGGTTAGCGGAGGAGCTACCGCCCGAAGGCCCAGACGATGGTTTCTCTGGCGCTGATCATGACCGCGTGTTATACGGCGAACCATGATTTTCGTAGACACGAGCGCATGGTTTGCCGCCTCGGTACCAAAGGACCCGAATCATCGTGCTGCGAAAGAATTCATGGCAGCGACCGATTCAATTCTGCTAGTCACGACGGACTACGTGCTTGACGAATATTTAACGCTACTCAAAAGTCGCGGCCAACTGCAACGTCTCAATCAGTTAGGGCGACAGATTCTCGAGGAAGTTGTCTGCCGAATTGAATGGGTGCAAGCTGCGGACGTCTACAAAGCCTGGACAATTTTCAACTCCCACCGCGACAAAGGCTGGAGCTTCACCGATTGTGTGAGTCGCACGGTCATGGAGCGCCTCAAGATTGCTCAGGCGTTCGCGTTCGACGATCACTTTCGCGAGTTCGGCAGCATCTCGGTCGTGCCTTGAGTTGTAACTTAGACCCGCACTTCGGCAGAAGTCACTTCGTTGTACCTCTCGCGTATCGGCGTAACGACCTCGCCAATAAACTCATCTACCTGCTCCCTGCTTCTGCCGACGAGCGCGGCCGAATCAATCGCCCCCTCAATATCCGCCGCCGCGAATGCTTTGTCGGCCTTCAGCCGCGCAATGAGATCATTCGCCCCGCCGTCCTGCTTCACCACGGTCGCTGCCGCCTGGCTGTGCTGACGAATCAATTCGTGCAACGTCTGACGATCACCGCCGGCCGCCACCGCCGCCATGAGGATGTTCTCCGTCGCCATGAATGGCAGCTCTTCGCGCAAATGCTTCGCAATCACCTGCGGATACACGACCAGCCCCGTCGCCACGTTCTGGTACAGGATGAGAATCGCGTCGACCGCCAAAAACGCCTGCGGAATCACCAGCCGGCGGTTCGCGCTGTCATCGAGCGTCCGCTCCATCCACTGCACGGCATGCGTTTCCGCCGCATTGCCGGCCAGGTTCATGGCGAACCGTGCCAGCGCACAGATCCGCTCGCTCCGCATCGGGTTCCGCTTGTACGCCATCGCCGACGAGCCGATCTGCTCCTTCTCGAACGGCTCCTCGATCTCTTTGCGATGCGCCAGAATCCGCAAATCGGTCGCCGCTTTGTGCGCACTCGCTGCGATGCCGCTCAGCACATCGAGCACCTGCGCGTCGATCTTCCGCGAATACGTTTGCCCCGTAATGGCGTACGTTGCCTCGAAACCCATCTTCTTGGCGACGAGCTCTTCCAAACGCCGCACCCTCGCATGATCGCCGTCAAACAGCTCCAAGAAGCTCGCCTGCGTCCCCGTTGTGCCTTTCACACTTCGGGCCTTCAGCGACGCGATCCGATGCTCAATCTCTTCCAGATCGAGCACCAAATCGTACGCCCACAGGCATGCCCGCCGGCCCACGGTCGTCGGCTGCGCCGGCTGCAGATGTGTGAAGCTCAGCGTCGGCAAGTCGCGATACTGCTTCGCGAAATCCGCGAGCGCGATGATCACCGCCGCGAGCCGCTGCGCGATCATCTCCAGCGCCTCGCGCATAAGAATGAGGTCGGTATTATCCGTGACGTAGCAACTCGTCGCCCCCAGGTGAATAATCGGCCGCGCCCCTGGGCACTGGTCGCCATACGCATGTACGTGCGCCATCACATCGTGCCGCAGCTTCCGCTCGTACTGCTGGGCCGCCTCGAAGTTGATGTCGTCGACTTTTGCCCGCAGCTCGGCAATCTGCTCTTGCGACACCGGCAGCCCCAACTCCGCCTCGGCCTCAGCGAGCGCCACCCACAGCCGCCGCCACGTGCTGAACTTACGCTGGTCGCCCCACAACGTCGCCATCTCGCGCGAGGCATACCGCGCAATCAGCGGATTCTCATAAGTCTCATGCATACTCGAAAACGAAATCTCCTCCTCCACGACAGATTCTCAACCCCGAACCCCCGGCCCCATACGACAAGCCAGTTTTCGCGATGCTCGCCTCTGCGTCGGCGCCCAAGCCGAATCCACTGCCCGTCGTGATTGCCTCACCGCTTACGACTCACGCCTTAAGCCTTACTGCGTACACCTCTCTTACCGCCCATCATCCTCATCCACATCCGGCAAGAGCCCTATCACCACCACCGCGGACAAAATCACTAGCCCCACCAAACTAACGGCCCACGTCACCAGGCACACCGATTTCACGCCGCCGACCATCCCGGCCCCGGCCACGTCGCCCATGCTTACCAGCAGGCTCCCCACGCCCGCGAGCACGCAGTACACCACCGGCAATCCCAGCACCAGCGCCAGCAGTATCTTCAGGGCAGAACGAACAGGCATCGATGGTCGCAATTCAACGTGGGTCAGGCCTGAAATCCGCCCCCGTTTTCGCCCAGCCGCCGGGCCATGTCAATGCACGCCATTCCGGCACATTGTAGTAGGCACGCTCCGCCGTGCCGAAACTTCCGCAACCCAGGGCCAATACACTTGCATATCCCGCGGTCTCGCCGCTCGATCGACGGTGCTACCACAGAGTACCCGCCCGCCGTGCCTGTTGCGATCACTCCGCAATCGTACAGCACGCACGACCCGAATAGTCGGTACCACCCGACCGACACAGTGGCCCGGCGGACGCCATTTCCGTTGACCCTACGCCGCTCCATCGGACAATGAAGTTAGCCACCGAGCTATGAACCACGAAGGCCTCTAATAACACGAAGGAAAACAAACCGCCAATATTCGCTAAGGGATGCTAATCGTTCGGCGAATTGCGGCGGCTCCTTTCACGCCCGTCCATAAATTAATTTTCTGAATGTTGCCGCTCGCAAAATCTATTAACGTTTCATTAGCGCAAATAGCGGTTAAAGAATTCTTCCTTCGAATACTTCGTGCTCTTCGCGTCCTTAGTGGCTCAAATCACCAACGCAGAACATAACCAAGACCCCCACGCCCGAGCCAGGTTCGTGCCGCACACTTCAATCCACCAGTTCTGCCGCTATCTCTGCGCCCTCGCTGCGCTAACGCTCGCCGCTGCGCCCGCCGTCGCTCAAACGCTCCTCCTCAAAGACGGCCGCAAACTCGAGGGTAAGTATGCCGAACTCGCCAGCATCGCCGAGAACCCGCTCACGCCGAAAACGCCCGCCGGTGAAGTGCCCGTCACGCCGCTGATCGTTGTCGACGACGGCCTCCGCCGCACGTACATCCACAGCTTCAACGTCAAACAAGTTCTCGACGACAAGACCGGCCAAGACGTCCGCATCAACATCTGGCAACCCGTCGCTCAGCGCGGCGGCGCCGTCGGCCGTATCGGCAGCGCCACCCGCATCACACCGTTTGACGAGTACGGCCGCCGCATCTACGAAATGCCGGGCGCCGACGGCCCGCTCGCCGTCGTCCAAGGCATCACCCAAATCACGCCGCTTTACACCAAAGTTGAAGGCCTCAGCGGCGGCCCGCGGCCCATTGTGTGGGATATGCGCATCGCCACCAGCAGCATCCCCCGCGATGTCCTCAGCAAAGTCCTCTCTGCCGCCGTGAAGCCTGACGATATCGAAGGCCGCTTGCAGCTAGTGCGGCTCTACCTCGCCAGCGAACGCTATCGCGACGCCGGCATCGAGCTCGAACGTGTCATCAAAGATTTCCCGCAACGCCAAGACCTGTTGCAAGACGTGAAGCAACTCCGCCAGCTCGGCGCGAAGCTTATCGTCAAGGAGATCCAGCTGCGTGCCGCGGCCGGCCAACACCAGCTTGCCCGCAAACTACTCGAACAGTTTCCGTCTGAAGGCGTCGCCGGCGAAACGCTGCAGCAAGTCCGCGAACTGCTGGATAAATACGCCACCGAAGACACCCGCCGCAAAACCGTGCTCGCCGAATTGGACTCCCAGGTAAAACAGATCGCCGATCAGAACGGCCGCGATCTTGCCGAAGGCTTTGCCAAAGAAATCGCCGCCGAGATGAACGAAGATGCCATCGCCCGGCTGGCCTCGTTCGAACGCCTCGCCGACGACGCCGCGCTCAAACCCGATCAAAAGGTCGCCCTCGCCGTGAGCGGCTGGCTCGTCGGCGCGAACCAAGCGACCGACAACTTCCAAACCGCCGTTTCCCTCGCCCACGGCCGCGACTTGATCCTCGCATTCCTCCGCGAACCGCTCGCCCCGAACCGCGCGAAGCTGCTCTCGAACCTGCACGACGTCGAAGGCGCCTCGATCGAACGCATCGCCCAAATGCTCAAGCTCATGAAGCCGCCGCTCGCCGCCACGAAGCAAACCGAGCGCGGCCCGCGCCTGCAGGAACTCACGGTTACCGGCCAATCGGGCAAGGCCGATGTACGCTACCTCGTCCAACTGCCGCCCGAGTACGACCCGCTCCGCCACTATCCAACGCTCGTCACGCTCGGCGATTCCGGCGCCAAGCCCGAGCAGATGATCGACTTCTGGGCCGGCCCCGCGCCGAAGGACACGCAAGAAGGTGACCGCGCCGGCCAGGCCACGCGCCACGGCTACATCGTCATCGCCGTCGATTGGCAGCAGCCGCACCAGTACACGTGCGAATACTCTGACCGCGAGCACTTCGCCGTGCTCGGCGCCCTCCGCGACGCCTGCCGCCGCTTCTCGATCGACACCGACCGCGTATTCCTCACCGGTCACGGCATGGGCGGTGAAGCGGCCTGGGATATCGCCATCGCCCACCCCGACACCTGGGCCGGCGTCGTTCCAATCGGCGCCGGAATCGTCATCGACAAGTTCATCGGCCGCTACGCCAAAAACGCGGTCTACGACAACTGGTATTTCATCATGGGCGAGCTCGACGGCAACAAGCTCGCCGGCAACGCCCGCGAGTTCGACCGCTACCTCAAGCCCAACACCGACATCACCGTGGTCGAATTCCAAGGCCGCGGCTACGAACCGTTCGGCGACGAAATCCAACGCCTCTTCGACTGGATGAGCCGTCGCCAGCGCAAAACGCCCAAGGAAATCGACTGCGTGAGCATGCGGCCGTGGGACAACTTCTTCTGGTGGCTCGAGGCCGACGGCCTGCCCGCCAAATCGATGGTCGCCCCCGGCAGCTGGCCGCCGGCGTCGAACGTTCGCCCAGCCCGCATCGAAGGCAAACGACTGGAAACGAACAAGCTGGCCGTCACGCTACAAGCCGATCGCGTCACCGTGTGGCTCTCGCCCGAGCTGGTCGATTTCAATGAGAAGCTCGCGGTCGAAGTCAACAACCGCAACATCTCGCCCAGTGACCGCATCGTCCGCCCCGACCTCGGCACGCTGCTCGAAGACGTCCGCACCCGCGCCGACCGCCAACACCCCTTCTGGGCAAAACTCTCAACGAAATAAGGCGGAAGGCGGAAGGGGGAGGGGGGAAGGCAGAAATAGAACAGAACCCAACCGCAGCTGAATCAGATTATGGGCGCACGGCATCCCAGAATATGCCACTGACTGCAGCGCACCGCACGGCACCGAGGGCGGTTCACCGCCCTTCTTCGCGCCAGCGATAATAGCCCCGCCGCTCACGGCGGGGTGCTGAAGCCACAGGAACGCTCAACTAGCCCCATTCATGGGGCTTCTCGCCGCAAAGGCTTTAGCCATCGGAGGCCAACGGGTTCGGCCTTCCCCCCTCCGCCTTCCGCCTTCCCCCTTTGCTACGGCGCTTCCGTATTCATCACCGCCTCGGTGATCACCCAGCCATCCTTATCCGCTCGCACCGCCCGGGCGTGCGGCCCAAAATACCGCCGCACCGATTCGAAATCGGGCAGATTCGCCCCATCCACCTGTTGCTTCCGCGGCGTGCCCGCCTTGCGGTCGGCATCGGTCGTGAGCAGGTTATTGAGCAGCTTGCCCATCATCGACTTCGACTCCGGCATCCGGTTCTGCCGGATTAGCTCGAACATCGGCCGCACTTCTTCATCGCCACGCCCAAAGCCCCAGGCACACTGCTCGCCCGGCGCCAGCTTCGCCAGCACATCGACCAACTGCCGATAATCCGCGCTGCTCGCCAACCGATCGTTCTGACCAAAGCCTTCAAGCACTGCGGTCAGGTAGTTGATGTCCGAGGCCAGCATGAGATGGCCGAGCGCCACCGTCACCGCCGAGTTCGGCAGCACGCGCTCACGCTCTTTCTTCGGATTCGCGTTCTTAGTCGACTTCGAGAAGCCCGGCACTTCGATCTCGGGCTGTTCCACAACGTTCGCCTTCCGCGTGCGTTCGTATATCACAAACTGCCCGTTGGCCACCTCGTGCCGCACGATATCACGCTCGTTCTTCATCCACTTGTCGAGCGTCTTCGCCAGCGCGGCTTCGTTCTTCGCCTCGATCGCGAACAACGACCGCTCGCTCTCCGGCGTAATCGGCGTGTCGTAGCTAGTAATCACGCTCACGCGATTGTTGAGATTCTCGATGAATTCTTTCCGCACGTCGACCTGCGGTCCGTACTGATCGTTTGCCCAACCTTCGAGCGTGTTCTTCCAGGCGTCCTCATGCTCCTGGATCGCATCGAACAGCGGTCCCAAGTTGTCGAACGCCGCGGCAAGGTCGATGTTCACCGACATGTAGTTCGCCACCATCCGCGGCACCCACGATTGCGGCTCAACCGGTGCGGCATTAATGAACTGCATCATCCGCATCGACGAAGTCCACCGCAGCGGATCGTTCTCCTTGCCCTTCACCGGCGGGGCATATATCGCCGTCCGCAGCAGATACTCAATGTGCCCGTCGACCAGCTGATTCAAATGACCGCCAGCGCCCACAATGGCGTCGAAGCCATTGTCGAACAAAATCTTCACCAGGTCCTGATCGCGGCGACGCTCCGTGTCCCGTAGCGTCCGCTGGGCGAACACGAATCCGAACGGCTCGACAAACCACCGCGCCTCGGGTTTGAGGTCGCCTGCTTCCTTCTGGCACCGCGCCATCACCTGCTGATACGCCACAACCGACGCCAGGTTGTCATTCGCCCCGCCGCCGAACCGCCGCACCAACGCCTGGGCTTCGGCCAGGTCGTCGATGCCGCACAGCACGTTATCTTTGATGAAATAAACCGTCTGCTGCCGTTGGTGGCCCTTGTCAGCCGGCACGTCGTACACGCGGAGCGTTGTATCACCGGCTGCCACCGTCGACTTCCGCCCACCGCGAGCCGCGAACCGCTTCTCCGCCGCCGCAATGAATCGCTCGGCCTCCTTTTCGTGGCCCGTCACATTGATCGTGATCGCCAGCGCCGCCTCGGGGCCGTTCTTCCGCTCGATGAGCGACAAGCTCAGCTCGCCGCCCGTCACACCCTTGAGGTCGTCCCACGTAATGCCGAGCTTCCGCTCGACCGCGCCGAACTCGTCGACCAGCTGCTTTCGCGCATCGGCGACGAACGACTGCATCGAGTCGTCGTTGAACAATTGGCCGAGCTGCGTCTTGTCCCACCGCTCGTCGAATTGCTTCGCATCGGTGACCGAAACATAGCCCTTCACACCGCGCGGTAAGAGCGTATCGCTGGCAGGCGCCGCCCAAGCCGGCGCGCTCACGCAAACACAAACTAAACTCAAGCAAACACGGCGAGCCAAATTGCATGTCATCTGCAAGGTGAGACTCCTCGGGGCGGGCCTAAGGGCAGGATAAGGACGACTGGCACAGTCAGAATTCATCGCCACGGAAAATCCGTGGACCGAATCCGCAACGTTCGCCAACCATTAGCCGCCGTCGGAAGTCGGCGGCTGCGGCGAACTCGACCTTGCCACTCTCCTTGGTGGGGAAGCACGCCCATCACCATTGCGAATGCCGCGATGGCGATAGCGCTGCCTCATTCGTCATCGGCACGAGCGTGCCCGGGCCTTCATGGCCCCAAAAAACCGCCGGCAGAAGTTGCCGACCACGAACGATCCGTCGCGGGGCATTATAACGGCACACCCCCACGCCCCAGCAACCGCCCCCCGCGTCGCCATACCCCACGACATTTTCGCACGAGCGTGGAATTCACGCTTAGGGTGGCTGGGGTCGAGCCGAAGGCGAGCCCCCAGTGCCCTGCCAGTTGTCGGGGGTGCCTGGGGCAGAACTCTGCGATGCCCCAGCTCCCCACGTAGCAGATTCCACTCACAACCGCGGGGCGACCTAAGGCGGAATCGCAGGGTGCCTGGGGCAGAGGCTCTGCGATGCCCCAGCTCGCCACCTAGCAGATTCCACTCCACTCAAACCGCCCTAACCCCAATCCCCATAACAACAACCGTTAAGTCACCAACTCCCGCCGCCGGCTCAAATAGTCCCACACCACATACCGGTCGAGGTCCCGCCCCGCCGTGAAGAACACCCGCCCCTTGGTACTCTCCGCCAATCGATAGGCGAATCGCACATCCTCCTCCGTCTGTGACCAGCTTGGCAGCAAAAACAGATTGATCGTTATACCTTCCCGTTGGCAGGCCATCCCTTCCCGCATCGTCGCCGCCTCGGTCCGCGGGTCCGGCGGATACAGCAGGTACAACATCGACCCCTCAAAGTGGGCCGTCGGCAATCCGTCGGTTATGAGTATGATCTGCCGATTTGGCGTGTCCTGCGTCGCCAGCATTCGCCGCGCCAGCTGCAGCCCATGCTGCAAGTTCGTGAAGTGCGGCGGAATTCGGTGCTCGCTGATATCCTCCCGGCTCATATCCGCCCGCAGCGCGATCACCGGGTCGTAGAGCGTCACCGGCTTCGGCATTAAGTTCGCAATTTTCCCCGGCTCCACCGCCTTCGCGAACGAATAGACCTCGATAAACCGCAACCAATCGCCCGGGTACTCCGACCGAATCAGACCTTCCAGCGCGAGCCCCATCCGCTTCACATTGATGTACTGGCCGTCGTAACGCATCGACCCGCTCATATCCATGAGCACGCACGTCGCGCACTTCGGTGTGTTCCGCGTGCGATGCACCTGAATGTCGCTGCCCTCGAACCGCACCGGCGTTCCCGGCCCGCGCCGCACCAGCGCATTGATGAATGTGCCCGGGATGTCGAAGTTCGCAATCGAATCCCCAAACTCGTACGGCTTCGTGAGCTGCATCTCGACCGCCCCCTCGCCGACGATCGGCCCCTGGTGCCGCCCCGTGCGCGAGGGCGCGAGCTGGCTGAACAACTTATCCAGCAGCTTCCCCTGAAAAATCCGATACGCCTTCGGCGTCAGCCGAAAACTCCCGGCCCGCTGCTCCAGCCCCTGCTGCTCGGCCATCTGCCGCAAGTATTCCTGCACCTTCTGCTGCAGTTCACTCAGTTGATCCACATCCCCGGGCTCGGCAAACTCCGAGAGTAAGTCCATGTCGATGATGCCGATCTTCGCCGTCTTGCGCGCCTCCTCCAGTTGTTTGAGCAGCTCGTCAATTTTCTCGAGCTCTTCCTTGATCGCGAGCGCCTGCGGCACGCTCATCGACTCATGCCCGGTGAACTCATACTTGGCCGCGAGAATATCGACTTCATACTTCTCGCCCAGCCGCTCGATCACATTCACCAGCGCCCCGGCCCAGGGCGACTGGTCATCGCCCGCCGCGTACCACAGCCGCTCCAGATCGCGAATCTGCTCGCTCTTTACGGCATGATAAAACGCCTGCCGAAACTTCTTCGGCACTTTCGTTTCAGTAGCCTGGTCGGCAAACGCCTGCGCCGCTCGCTGCCGCACCGTCCTGGTTTCGTACTTCGCCAGGATCTTCCGCTTCCGCTCCTTGAGCATCTCGATCAGCCCGTCGATGCTCGGCCCGAGCCCCGCGATCTGACTCGGATCCAATCGCACCGCCCGCGCTAGCTCCTCCTCAGTAAGTTCCCGATGCTCGCCAAACATGAGCATGTGCTCCAGCGCCGCCGACGCCAGATCCGGCGGCGGCTGCGTCGGGCTCGGGAACTTCATCGGGTCGTATTTCTGATAGGCGTGAATCACGCCGCCGAGCGTCTTTCGATTGGCCATAACACCCGCGGGCAAAGTATCGAACTGGCGCGTGGTCTCACGCGGCATCTTCGCAAGTACAAAGCTCGGCAATTATACCCACCCCCCACGCACTTCCCACCCACATGCCCTCTCCGCCCTCCGTTAGCGGTCGCGGCCGAGTGCCTGCGATCAAACGGCCACATTGCCCCGCCGCCGCCTCCCCAACGCCCGCCCGCAGACCCACCACCCAACGCTCTCTGCCCACCCACATTTCCCGAACTATACTGAAAACTTACCAGTTTCTTCGCCTCAACCACCGGAGCCGGTTTCGCGAGCCTCCGCGCCCGACCGCTGCACTAACATCACTGCACGAACGCCCTCCATCCGCAGTCGCGCGACCCGCGCTGCTGACTAACCCCATCCAGCACTCTAGCGCGACACCTTCGCCACTCTTCGCATGAATCCTCTCTCCTGGTTTGGACTCTCGAAAACCACCGATCGCCGCCAGGCCGCCCACATGACCTGGGCCAAGACCAGCGTCGGCCGCTCGATCTCGCGCACCGGCCAGTTCCTCAAACGCCAAATCTGGGCCTGGCCCATCATCGCGGTCGTTCTGCTTTCGATCATCGGTTTCTTCGTTCGCAACTCGGTCGAAACCACCATGCGCGACAGCCTCCAGTCGCAATTGCAGACCATCGTCGACCTGGAAGCCGCCATGTTGGAAACCTGGTCGCACGTCCAGGAATCAAACGCCCTTTCGTTGGCGAACAACATCGATATCCGTCACACCGTCTATCCGCTTCTCGATGCTGCGATCGCGACCAACCAAGACGTTCCCAATGATCCTCACGCCGCGAAGGACGACACCGCCGCGCTCCGCGCCAAGCTCGAGAAATCGCTCGGTCCCGCCCTGACGGCGCACAACTACAACGGCTACATCGTCGTCGATAAGAAGAAACGGATTGTCGCCTCCGGCCGCCCCGAACTCGTCGGCCAGCAGGATGTTCCAGAGTTTGACTCGTTTCTCTCGCATGCCCTCGATGGCGCCACCGATGTTTCCGCGCCCTTCGCGAGCGTCGTCGCATTGAAAGACGAAAAAGGTCGCTTACGCATGGGTGTTGCAACCATGTTCGTCGTCGCGCCCATCCGCGACGAAAGCTTTCAGGTCGTCGGCGTCCTCGGCCTCCGCATCGATCCCGAAAAAGAGTTCAGCCGCATCATGGCCCTCGGCTCGTTCGGCTCAACGGGCGAAACGTACGCCATCGACAAACTGGGCCGCATGGTCTCGCAAAGCCGCTTCGATGACAACCTCATCCTGCTCGGCCTCTTGCCCGATCAGGAGTCATCGCGCTCCAACCTTCAAATCCTCGTGCGCGATCCTGGTGGCGACATGACCGCCGGCCACCATGCCGCCGTTCGCCGCCATGAACTGCCGCTCACAGTCGCAGCCCAGGAAGCGACTGCCCACCGCCCCGGCGTGAATGTCGAGGGCTATCGCGACTACCGTGGCGTGCCGGTGGTGGGCGCGTGGAAAACCGTCAGCGACGGCGACTATGCCGTCATCACCGAAATGGATTATGCCGAAGCCTTCCACCCGCTCACGATTCTTCGCTGGGTCTTCTGGGCGCTCTTCGCGCTCTTGGTCTTGAGTGCCGCCGCCATCTTTGTCTTCTCGCTCCTGCTCGCCCACTCGCGCCGCGAAGCGCAGAAAGCCGCGATCGAAGCCCAGCAAATCGGCCAGTACAAGCTCGAGCAAAAACTCGGCTCCGGCGGCATGGGCGTCGTCTACAAAGCCCACCACGCCATGCTCCGCCGCCCCACCGCCGTGAAAATGCTCGATGTCGACAAAGTCAACCCGGCCGCCCTCGAACGTTTCGAACGCGAAGTCCAAATCACCAGCCAGCTCAACAACCCGAACACCGTCGCCATCTACGATTACGGCCGCACCCCCGAAGGCGTCTTCTATTACGCGATGGAATACCTCGACGGCATCGACCTGCAATCGCTCGTCGAGCGCTACGGCCCGCAGCCCGTGCCGCGCGTCATCCACATCCTCGAGCAAGTCTGCGGCTCGCTCTACGAGGCCCACTCGCTCGGCCTCGTCCACCGCGATATCAAGCCTGCCAACATCATGCTCAACCGCCGCGGCGGCCAGCCCGACGTCGTCAAAGTCCTCGACTTCGGCCTCGTCAAAGCCCTCGACGAACAAAAACAAGCCGGCCTCACGCAACAAGCCTCGCTCACCGGCACGCCGCTCTACATGTCGCCCGAGGCCATCCAAATGCCCAACTCAGTCGACGCCCGCAGCGACCTCTACGCCGTCGGCGCTGTCGGCTACTTCTTGCTGACCGGTGGACCCGTCTTCGAAGCCGACAATGTCGTCGACCTCTGCCAGAAGCACGTCGCCGAACCTCCTGCGCCACTCTCCGAAAAGTCGCGCGAACCAATTCCTGCGGCCCTCGAAGCCGCGCTGCTGGGCTGCCTCGAAAAGTCCCGCGCTAAGCGCCCCCAGACTGCCCGCGACCTGGCGATCCTCATCTCGCGCTGTCCCGAGGCAACCGCCTGGAGCGTCGAAGAAGCCGACGCTTGGTGGGGCCGCTACGAACGCGGCCAACCGGCGGCCACGCTTGCCCAATCGCACGCCAGCCTCGGTGGCTCCCGCACCGCCAACAACCGCTACGACGTTACCATCGACCAACCGAAGTAGGCGAGTCTCTCCGAGACGCTGACCCGCAATCTTCAAGGGGTGGCTGGGGTCGAGCCGCCAGCAAGCCCCCAGTGCGCCGCCATCACCCAACGACCCATTTAGCAATGGGGTGGCTGGGGTCGAGCCGCAGGCAAGCCCCCAGTGCGCCGCCGGTTGAGATCACGGCGATCGAATTCGACGAATCTTGAACCCACCGCGATACAAACGGGCCACAGTGCCCGGCACAGCAAGCCGGCCATACTTAACACTGAATGTAAAGCTGACTTGACATAATGTAAACCCGCCTATACAATCGCGGCGTGACGTCTAGCTCGCCAATTCGAAACCTCGTCCGGCAGCACCGCCTGCTCGCCGACATCACCCAGCAGGACCTCGCCGATCGTGTTGGCGTGACCCGGCAAACAATCGTCTCGATCGAAAAAGGCAACTACACGCCTTCCGTCGCGCTCGCATTAACGCTGGCCAAGGCCTTCGCCGTGCCAGTCGAAACACTCTTTCAACTTCAGAATGGTGAATCAAATGGCTAGTACCATGGTCCGCACCCGTTGGCCGTTCTCCGCCGCCACGATAGTTGCCGCCGCGCTCGTCCTCGCCGGCTTCCTGCTGACCAGCGTCAACTGGTGGTTCCTCATGCTCTCCGCTGCCGGCGCCTTCGGCCCCGGGCTGCTCCGCGAACTCGGCATCCTCCACGACAAAGACGAATTCCAGCGCCAGGCCGCCTACCGCGCGGGCTACCATGCCTTCCTTACTGCCGGCATCGTTGCCATCACGCTCGTCGCCTTCTTCCGCTCCGGCGAGCGCGAAGTGCGTCTTCCCCAAGAACTCGCCACGCTATTCTTGGCCATCCTCTGGTTCACCTGGATCCTCAGTTCGCTCCTCGACTACTGGGGCCCGCAAACTGCCGCCCGCCGCATTCTCATCGCCTTCGGCGCCGTGTGGCTGCTGTTCATGATCCTCAGCAACACTGGCCACGAATGGACCGGCCCCACCGCGCTCATCATGCAGTCGCTCCTCACGCTGCCATTCTTCGCCCTCGCTTACGCCGCCGGCCGCTGGCCCCGCCTCACCGGCGTTGCCCTCCTCGCTGCGTGCGCTGGCTTCCTCCAGTTCTTCCACTTCCTCGACCGCGGCAACCTCCCCTTCATCACCCGCGCCATCACCATGGTCCTGTTCCTCGGCCCACTCGTAGCCAGCGGCCTGGCATTGCTCGCGGTATGCAGCTCTGACGCCAGAAGTTGATCGGTGTCGTCGACGTTCGGGTGGCAGGCAAGTTCGGTGCGGAAACGTATCCTTACACGTATGCTCCGAATTCGCAGGGTTCGCAGCCATTAGCCGGCGGTCGAGCGCAGCGACACCGCCGGTAATTTTTCCGTTACAATGCCCACACGTAGGCGAGTCTCTCCGAGACTCGCACCAACGAACTTCGCCCTCCCATCACCACTCGACCGCATAACCAACAACGTTCCCAGACGCATCCAATGTCCCTCAAACCTCTCGCCACCTTCGCCCTCATCCTCACCACGACATACGCCGCCACACTCTCCCACGCCGCCACCGGCTTGGGCGCCAAACCTCTCCCCGGCGCCGAACTCCTCTTCGACGGCACGCGCGACATGCTCGACTCGAAATGGACCTACTGGAAAGGCCCCGGCTTCGCCTCGTCGCTCCCCATCAAATGGCAGATCGTCGATGACCCCGTCGACGCCGGCGGCCATGCGGTCTCCACGCTCGAGCCCGCCTCCGCCGGCGGCAAGTACGGCGCGGCCGATATCGTCACCAAGAAGCCCTATCGCGACTTCCGCCTGCACGTTGAATTTCTCGTCACCAAGCCCGGCGGCAACAGCGGCGTGTACTTGCAGAACCGCTACGAAATTCAAATCTGCGACGGCGACAAAACCAAGCACGGCATGGGCGCCGTCATCAATGAATCCGACTCGCCCTACGCCGAGTACCGCGGCCTCGGCAAATGGAACGCGTACGACATTGTCTTCCGCGCCGCCCGCTTCCAAGACGGCAAGCTGATCGAACACCCCATGGTCAGCATGATCTTCAACGGCAAGCGGGTACACGACCGCGTGCGCATCGGCCAGGTCTACGGCGGCCCCAACTCCGGCGTCGACGGCGGCAACGACGGCGGCCGCGGCATCACCGACAGCCCTCAAGGACTCAAACTCCAATCCGAAGGCCACGACGTGCGCTACCGCAATATCTGGATCAAAGAACTTAACCTCGACGACAACGACACCCGCTTCGCCGAGTGAGTTATGCGTTGCGAAAACGGAAACTTCGCGCCCTCTGCGCGAGCAATATCAAATCGCCACAGCGGAACCGGAACGCCCCGCTGACCGCTTCTTTCTGGCCCGTGCCGCTTGTTGCTATAATTGCTATATGCTTCGCTTCGTCGCCGAATCTTCTGGCATTGCCGTGGCTTTCGCGCTTTGCCTGGGACTAAGCCGCACGCTCCCCGCCGCCACATTCGCCACCCCGCTCCAAACCGGCTCGATCCAAAATTCCAGCGTTAACGAAGCCTCCGGCCTCATCGCTAGCCGCTTGAACCCCAACGTTCTTTGGACGCACAACGACTCGGGCGACTCCGCCCGCGTGTTCCCCATGTCGACGGCCGGCGCGAATCTCGGCACCTACGCAATCTCCGGCGCTTCGGCCACAGATTGGGAAGACATCGCCGTCGGTCCCGGTCCCACGGCCGGGCAACAGTACCTGTACATCGCTGATACCGGCGACAACGGCGCCAGCCGCAGCAGCGTGTCGATCTATCGCGTGCCCGAACCCGTCGTGAGCGATACCCAGTCGCCCGTCACGACAACGCTCACCGGCGCGCAAAAGCTCACGTTCAAATATCCCGACGGCGCTCGCGATGCCGAGAGCATGTTCGTTGACCCGGGCACGGGCGATATCTACATCATCTCGAAACGCGAGAACCCGCACCACGTGTATCGTGCCGCCTACCCACAATCAACGAGCGGCACCACCACGCTCGAACTCGTGACGACGTTCAGCACCACATCAGACTGGCTCACCTCGGCCGACATTTCGCCCACCGGCAACGAAATTCTCGTCCGCGACACCGAGAGCAACTCGGGCCGGCTATACACGCGCCCGGTCGGCGGCACGATTGCGAGCGCCTTCGCCACCACGCCAATGACGATTCCACTCGCCACCGAGCAGCAAGGCGAAGCCATCACGTTCGACCCCAGCGGCCACGGTTACTACACCACGAGCGAAGGCAACAACCAACCCGTGTACTACGTCGACCGCCTCGCGCCGCCCGCCGGCGCGATGTACTGGGACGCCGATGGCGTCGCCGCCGGCTCCCGCTCCGCAACCGGCGCTGGCACCGGCGGCTCAGGCACTTGGGATAGCTCATCGCGCCGCTGGTACAACGGCAGCGCCGAACTGGCCTGGTCCGGCGGCGACGATGCCATCTTCTGGGGCGCCGCCGGCACCGTTACCCTCGCCGCCCAGCAGACCGTGAACAACGTCACATTCAAAACCAATGGCTATACGCTCACTGGTTCCAGCCTCGTCATGGGCGGCCAGTTCGTGGTCGTCGATGAGAACGTAAACGCCACGATCGGTTCAGAAATTAGTGGCGTGTCGGGCCTTATCAAGCGCGGCAACGGCAACCTGACTCTCACGCAGGCCAATGGATATGTCGGCAATACGATCGTCGGCGAAGGCTCGCTGCACATCGCGAGCCCACAGGGTAGTGCGACCGGATTTGGCTCCGTAACGGTGCTGGCCGGCGCCCGGCTTGATGGCGCAGGTGCGATCTACGGTAGCGTCAACAACAGCGGCGTGGTCGCTCCCACCAGGGGCGGCCAGTTCGAGGTTGGCGGATTGTTCTCCCAGAGCTCCACCGGCCGACTCGAAGTTGAGCTCGCCTCGGCGACGGATTATGGAAGACTTGATGTGCGAAGCTCGGCAGAGGTGGGAGGCACTCTTGCCGTCTCTCTCGCTGCTGGATTCATGCCGGCCGTCGGCGCGGTATTTCACGTCGTCGCGGCAGATGCGATCGTCCACCAATTCTCTCACGTTGAATTGCCGCCGTTGCCAGAGCACCTCCAGTGGAAGGTCGACAATAGTCCGCAGGCCGTCACGCTCAGCGTCGTTCTATCCGGCGATTTCAACTCCGACGGCTTCGTCGACGCGGCCGACTATCTTGTGTGGCGCGAAAGCTTTGCCATCAAGTACAACGAAAACGACTACAACGATTGGCGGGCGAACTTCGGCGTGACAATGGCAAACATTGCCGGAGCCGCCACACAATCGGCAGCCATTCCTGAGCCACTGCCGCTTGGGCTGTTGCTTGTTACCGCGCTCACTTTGCCAGCACGCCAGCCGTGGTGGGCTAGAAATCGTACCACACGCCAATGCCCACCTGCTGCTCGGTGCGGTTAAAGAACTGAAACTGATTCGATTTGCCGTTGTAGTACTGGGCGCCCAGCCGCAGCGTTTGGTCGAGCAGCCCGCGCTGCAGGATGCCGGCTTGGATCGTCACATCGCCGCCAAAGTTCAGTTCTTCGCGAACGCGGCCATTAACGGCCACAAACGGCGTCCAGCGGCTCTGTGGTAGCGGGTTTGAATACTCCGTGCCAAATTGCGCGTCCCACGGCTCCGCGCCGCCACTCGCATTGAACGCCCAGCCCGTCTCGCCGTATAGCCGCCAACTGGGCGCCACATAGTACGATGTTCCAAACACTACCGAATCCCGCACGTAGTTGATCCGATTAGCCAGCGAGCCCGGATTCTTGATGGCATACTCATCGCCCAGGTGCGAACTTAGGTGCGCATAGCCGAACTTCCACTGCCACTGGGCATCGCCCCACGTGATCGGAAAGCCGAATACATAGTCGGTTGCCACCAGGTCTTGCTCCTCTTTGGCGTCGAGCCGCGCGTTGGCCGCGCCATAGAAGTCGAGTTGATAACCGATCGGGTTTACCGGGTCCGTAGTCCCATAACGCACCAGGCCCGCGCGGCCGCCGAGTGTCGCATCCCACAAGAAGCCATTGTCGAGATCGGAAAACGTGAACAGCGACATCCGCGGCTCGTGCTCGCCCGCCATGTACGAATGATAGATGAGTCCCGAAGGCGTCCACTGCCACGTGTAGCCAGCGGGGTCTGAGAGCGGCTCGCCAAGCGGCTGGTCGAGGCGAATGACGCCCTCGGGAAGCTTGGCTGGATCCTCGTCATTCGGGCGCACTTCGCCCTCGGGAAGCGTGGCTGGGTTCTCGCCATTCGGACGCACGTCGCCGTTTGGCGCAGCGAAATCAGTTGACATCGTCACGTCGCCTGGCGCGCCGCTGTCGAGCGGCGCCGCCAAGTCCGTCGTCGCGTCTTGCGGAGCGGGAATCGGTACGCCGGCGGCCGGCGGCGCCCCCGCATTCAGCACGAGGCCGAATGCGAGCAGCCACACCGGCGCGTAGTAGCGCTGTCGATGCAGGCTTAAAAAAGTCGGCATTGGGTCGAAGCAGGCGGGAGGAGACTGGCAGAAGGGTTGGGTCGTCGCTGGTCGCGAGATGCGCACCTGCGGGAAGAGCGACGGCTATAGTTGTCTCGACCGGTTTTGGCGGACAAATTGATTGTGCCCACGGTAGGCCGCAAAGTGCTTGCTAGCGGTGAGAAGCTGTAGTGATCGCGCAGCGGTTGCGGCGAACCAACTTGGCGAAGCGACTGAAGTCGTGCGAAGTGACCTACGCCGGGGCGTGCGAACGCTCCGCGAGGCGGGCTAGCAGATCGCGGGCCGCGCCCGAGTCGATTGCCGTGACAGCAGCGGCCGCAGCGGTTTTTGCAGCGCTGCAGCGGCCGGCAGTGATGAGCCCGGCCGCCGCGTTGAGAACCACGATATCTCGCGTCGGGCCGCGCTCCCCGGCCAGAACCCGACGAATGATCGCTGCGCTCTCAGCCGGCGTGGCGACCGCAAGCGACGCGGTGGCCCCGGCTTCGATTCCAAAATCGCTTGGCCGCCAGGTGAAGCTCGTGACCCCAGCCACGGCCCGCCCGGCCGTCGTATTCCCCACGGGCAAGTCGCCTTCAGCGACCACGTCGCTCACTTGCGTTGCCCCCGAGAGCGTGACGTCCCCCAAGCCATCGTCCCCGCTGACGACGAGCGTCCGCCGCGTGCCCAGCTTCGCAATCGCCCCGGCCAGGAGCGGCCTAAGCTCCGGCCGCCCGGCGCCAAGCAGCTGGAAGCACGCTCCCGCCGGGTTCACCAGCGGGCCCAGCACATTGAAAATCGTGCGAATGCCAAGCCGCTTACGCACGTTCGATACATGCTTCATTGATGGGTGCATCAGCGGCGCGAAGCAAAAGCAGAGGCCGAGCTCGTCGAGGCACGCTTCGACCTGCCGAACCGTGGCGTTAATGTTCACGCCGAGTTCCGCCAGCACATCGGCCGAGCCGCTCGAACTGGTGACGCTGCGGTTGCCGTGCTTGGCGACCGGCACGCCGGCGGCCGCGGCCACAATCGCGGCGGTGGTGCTCACGTTGAACATCTTTGAACCGCCGCCGCCCGTGCCGCAAGTGTCGAGCACCTCGGCGTGCCGTGAGCGGATCGGCGTCATGTGGCGACGCATGGCGAGGGCCGCGCCAGCGATCTCGTCGACCGTCTCACCTTTGGCCGCCAGTGCTGTGAGCAACAGACCGATTTGGTCGTCACTCCACTCGCCGCGCATGATCGCGTCAATCGCGGCAGCCATCTCTTCTTGCGAGAGACTGCCGCCGCCCGAAACGTGGCCGAGGAGTGAGGCAATGTCGCGAGGCATGGCCGAATTGTAGCAGGCGAAGCCACGGTGCCGAAGCGGCGGGAACTAAACCGAACCGGTCGAAAGGTTGAGAAAACTGCGCCGCCGGCTTAAAATGACGGCCCCGATGATGGACGCCGCCGGCTGGGCGGTGGTTCGGCGGGAATCGATATCATGGCTAGAAAGATTATTCTCGACGTAGACCCCGGCATCGACGACGCCGTAGCCGTTTGCTTGGCGCTCGAAGATCCGTCGTTGGACGTCCTGGCCGTCACCGCCACCGGCGGCGCTATCTCGCCTGAGCAATCGACGCTCAATGTGCAGGCCATCGTCGAGCAGCTCGACCCCGCACGGTCGCCCCGGTTAGGCTGTGCCTCGGTCGACCAAATGATGCGGGTCGACGGCAAGCATCTCTTTGGCGCCGACGGGTTGTGCGGCGCCCATTTCGATGTCGCCCGTCGGCATCATCAGCACTCCTCCGTTAAGGTGATCTGCGATGAGGTGCGGACCTCGCCCGGCGACGTGACGATCATTGCCACCGGGCCGCTCACCAACATCGCGGCCGCCTTAAAACAGCAGCCAGACCTGGCCGCCATGATCGGGCACCTCATCATCATCGGCGGCACACTCGGCGGGCCCGGCAACGTGACAGCCGCCGCGGAATTCAACATCTATTGCGACGCCGACGCGGCCCGCGAAGTGTTTCAATCGCAAATCACCAAAACGCTCATTCCAATCGACCTCACCAGCCGCGTGATGCTGAACTTCGACCTGCTCGAACAGCTCCCCAACGAAGAGTCGCCACGCGGCGAACTGCTGCGCAAGATTCTGCCGTGCGCCTTTCGCGTCTATCGCCAGCAACTCGGCGTCGAAGGCATTCACCTGCACGATGCCGTGGCGGTCATCGCCGCGATCGAACCCGAGTTGTTCACCACCGAGCCAATGTACGGCGATGTCGAAACCGAGGGGGCGCTCACCTACGGCGCCACAGTGTTCGATCGCCGCCGGCAGCCGGAGCGACGGCCGAATATGGACGTCGCCGTCGATATGGAGACGGCTGCCGTCACCGCACGAATCGTCTCACGACTAACCGCGGCGTAAGGCAAAGTGAACACGAGGGTGCCTGGGGCAGAGGCTCTGCGATGCCCCAGAGCGCTACCAAAACCCTCAATCCATCCAATCCCACCGGGGTGCCTGGGGCAGCAGCGCAGCGAATGCCCCAGAGCGCTTCCATGTTCTTAGCCTATCCAGTCCGCCGGAATTGAGTCCGGAATCAACGGTGACGTTCCTCCCGCATAATGCGCAGCGCTAGACCAATGCCATTCTTGCGCCGACTGCACCAATCCGCGCCGAATAGGATTCAAGTGAATGTATTCAATGACGGCCTGCAACGCCTGTGGCGATTCGATATTCCGATCATAGCCGCCCCCACTCTGCCAAAAGAGGCGTTCCGTTTTGCTGCCGCGCTGTCGTGTGACTCGCGCAAGCCATTGGGGCGAATTTTCTTTCAGAAAAGCAATTGCGTTTCGCCCGACGGGTTCTTTAATGACGCGGCGGATCTCAGAAATGTTATACTTGGAAGATCGCGGCCAGATAAGAATATGGGCATGTTCCGGCATGATTACGTACGCCCACACTGCGAAGCCTCTGTCGCGTCGGGCCGCTTCCAAACTCTCAAGCAGCCAATTACACGTTCGTTCGGCACGCAGAAACTGCAGACGCTGATAACACGAGAACGTCAGCTCATGTGCGTGCCCCTGCAGATTGAAGTTACGACGATGCGTGTGCTTTTGCGGCATCGATTCTATTTCGCGTGCAGATGGATCTATTCTGGCGCATCGCAGAGCCTCTGCCCCAGCCACCCAACGGGCGATGCAATGTGAGCATTACTCGTCCGCTGCTTTCGTCGTGCCGCCGTCGGTGATTTCGACGTCCATGTTCATCACCTTGCCATCCCGGAGAACGGTGATCGGCACGCGGCGGCCAATTTCGGTGAGCTTCACCAGCGAGATTAGGTGGATGTCCTGGTCAATGCGGACGCCGTTGTACTCGAGAATCACGTCGTTCACCTTGAGGTTTGCACGTTCGGCGGGCGATTTCGGCTCGATGCCCGAAACACGCGTGCCGACCAGGCTGCCGAGGCCCAGAGATTTGGCCCGCTGCTGGTTGAAGTTGATGTCGAGCTTCACACCAAGGTAGCCGCGGGGCACTTTCTGATTGTCGACCAGCGCCTTGGCAATGCGGGCCACGATGTTGATCGGGATCGAGAACCCGATGCCTTCGTTACCTCCAGAGGCGCTGGCGATCGCGGTGTTGAGACCGACGACTTCGCCGCGCAGGTTCACGAGCGGGCCGCCGCTGTTGCCGGGGTTAATGGCCGCGTCCGTCTGAATAAAGTTCTGCCACTTGAGATCATCATCGCCGAGGTCGAGGTTATGGCGGCCCTTCGCGCTAACGATGCCGCGGGTGACGCTCTGGCTCAGCCCGAATGGGCTGCCGATGGCCAGAACGAAGTCGCCAATTTCGAGAGCATCACTGTCGCCGAGCCGCGCCGGGGCCAAATTGTCGGCTTCAATGCCCAGGGCCGCAACGTCGGTCTCCGAATCGCTGTAGATCTGCGTGGGATGAAACACGCGGCCATCGGCCAAGTGAATTTCAATCTTCTCCGGCGATGAATGGCGAACGACGTGGCGGTTGGTAAGCACGAAGTGCCGCGCGCCATACCTCACGATGACTCCGGAGCCGGCCTCTTCCACGTGCAGCAAACCCTGAAACTTCGGCAGCGGCTTCGATTCGATGTGCACCACGGCCGGCGTGACAAGCTTCACCACCCGCTTCACGATGCTGAACTCGCGGTCCATCTGCTGCACATCGTGGGCAAGCGCGGAATATTCGGCGTCGCGCTGGCTGGCCGGCGGTGTCGGCACCGGGCCGCTGCCGGTTGTCGCGGGCGAAGGCGGCGTGGCGGCCGCAAGGTTGTTGGTCTGAGCGACGCCCTGCGCGGCGCTGAGGCACGCGCACAGCGAGACTGCGATCAAGCGGGTACTGCGACCGAGGATGCCTGGGGATGAGAAGTCGCGACGGGTCATCGCATGGTCCTGTGAGTTGCTAGCGTGGTGTCGGTGACCACACATGCTGGCTGGGGGCAGATTATTTACAGACGTATGTAAATCGCGGGACGTCGTCCCTAACGGCGGTCGGAACTCCCGGCTTGCTGGTACTAGTTCAAAGCGGTGCGTAACTCGTTACCTAACACCGCTCTGGCGGTAAAGTTACGGCAGATCGACCCAATGAAAAAAGCCCGGGGGCAAACGTGTTGCCACCGGGCTCAATTATACCTTGCGGGAACCGTTTCGGAAGCAAAACGGCTTCTCGGAACAAGCCGCAGAATCTCACTGCGCCTCAAGGTCGCTGAACGACACGTCGACGTCGGAGTAGCCCGAGTCGAGGACGCGGCTCCAGTCGTTGCCGCCGCTGCCGTGGCCGCCGTTGATTTCCGCCGCACGTTGGCATTCGATGCAGCTCGTAGCGTACGGTAGCGCATTGAGCCGGGCGAGCGGAATGCGGTTGCCGCAGCCTTCGCACTCACCGTAACTGCCGTTCTTCATGCGGACCAGGGCCCGCTCGATATTGGCCAGCTCGCGGCTTTCCACTTCAGCAAGCTGCGAGCTGATTTCGTCCTGAGCAGCATCCAGTGCGGCGTCAACGACGTCGCCGCCCGATTGTTCGCGCAATTGCTTGAGCAAGCTCAAGTCGCCGGCCAGGGCCTTGCGAATGGCGTTGCGACGTGTGACCAACAAGTCGCGCATCTTCGTAATCGAATCTTTGCGTGTCATCGTGATTAGAACCTTTGCCTGGCGGGCCAGCGATCGAAACGCACCATTGTGACGAATAGGTGTGCGGTCGACCGCCCCCCAAATTCACTGTTCCCGTTCATCTATTTGGCAGCCCGGCTACGAATGCGGCGCGGACGCCAAAGCTCCCCTCGGCTACGCCACAAAACTGCCTGCGGCAGCTACGTGGTCGGCAACCTAAATATAGTACGCAGGTCCAGCCCAATGGATCGCTAGCGAGTCTTACAATCGGAAATCTTTTCCACCGAACTGGACACGCAGCTCGAATTTGCCCGGAAAATAGCCAGCCGGGTGGGCCAAGCAGGAACGCTCGCGCAGCTAGCGCGCATTCCCCCGAATTCCCCCCAGGCCAGACATTTCGTAGTTGCCGCGGGAAACCCTGGGTTATCCCACCCGCCAACTATTGCCAGGCGCCTAACGGTAATCGGCAGCTTCGCATTACAACGGCCAGCCGAAGTTTCCGGAATATACGGCCTGCGACGTGCCGGCAGCAGTAACCAGGGTACGTGGGGGACTTTGACGGTCGAGGCTGGGCGACGTACATGCTCTTAATAGGAAATTGCATCCCCGGAGGCGGAGCGCGCCCTGTCCGCGCCGTTCCGCCACAGCTCCCATGATTCCAGGTCCACCGATGCTGCTCGCCAATCGACAACCCGTCTCCCACGCGCCGAGCGGCGGCCGACCAAGTTCGCTGCGCGTCCGAGTCCGCAGCACCGGGCAGTTGATCGACCTGCCAATGGGCAAGACGACCGTGGGCTCCAGCCCTCGTTGCAACTTGCGGATCGAGGCGCCCGGAGTTCAGCCCGTGCACTGCCTCCTCGTCCGCGACAGCGACGGCCTTACGGCACGACGGTGGGCCGCCGATTCTCAGCTCAACGGCGCAGCGTTCGATGATGCCCCGCTCGCTAGTGGCGATCGATTGCTGCTCGGCGGCGTCGAGCTGGAACTCGTTGGGCCGCCCCTGGCGCCGACCACTGGCAATGACCACGCCACGACGACTGGTTTGATTCCGGCGGCGCGGTTGTTGACGAGCGACACGCTTCAGCCCGCCCTGCAGAACATCGCGGCGGCGACTGTCGATCGCCAACGCGAAACATCGCTCTTTGAGTACACCGGCGGTCGACCAGCGTTCGCAGCCGACAGTGCGAACGTCGACGACTCGACCGCAGAAGAGTGCGCGATGTTGATGGATGCCGTGCAGGATTCGTTCGATGCAATGAGCAGCCTGGAGGCTGAATCGACAGACGACGCTGCCGGAGAGCCCCTCGAATTCATCGCCGAGGAGTACGCGCCGGGTGCGCGGGGCCTCGCTGAAGACGGCTCGGACGTCAAAAGCAGTCGCAAATCGCTCGTTGTCGACGAGCACGATACCGAACTCGATATCGACGGCGCTTCGGCGGCCGACGCCGATATAACGGCCAGCGATGCGGCGGAAGTCGTGTTCCGCGAGTTGCAGGCCGCCTGTGCCATGTCGCGCAGCCGCAGTTGGAAGATGCTCACCGCGCTGCGGAAAGAGCGCGAGCAGAAACGCGAACTCCTGGAACGGCTTACCGAAGCTGGCGCGCAGTTGCAGGCCCTGAGCTCGCAGCCAATCGAAGATATAAGCGTTGATGAAGTCAGCCCGGGGGAAGATCGCGATTGGCAGCGCGAGGCCTTGCGGCTACGCCGGCAGATTGCCGCCTGGGAGCGGCAGATCGCTGAGCATGTGTCCCGGATGACTCAGCTCCAGGGCGAACTCGCGGCCGCGAAAGCTCACGAGGTAGCGGAATCGGCTGAAGTTGCCGAGGTGCCGCGCAGCACGAATGCCGACGCTCCATCGGCCCCAGCCTCGGCCTTGCCGAGAACCACAACGGACGACCAGTGGCACGAGACAGTTGCAGAGCCGCGCCAGGCTGCTCCGGAAGTCGAGCGAGTCGCCGCACTTCGATTGCCTGATGCAGCGGACGTGAGTTCGAGTCGATTCGGCCTCGGGCAAGCGGAGATCGATGAGTCGGCTTCCCCTGTTTCTAGCGCGGTGCTTCCGCCCACCCAAGCCTCGGAGGCGACCAACGTTCCATGTGGCGCAAGTGACCTCCGGCTAAGCGAATGGTCGACGCCGCCTCGCAATTCGATCCCATTCGACGCGACGGAGCCGGCTATTGATGCGGCGCAATTTGACGCCGCAGACGAAGCTGTCGTCCGCGAACACGACGTTGAGGATCCGTTCGCCGATGCACCGCAACCGGCCTCATGGTCCGATATGGTGCGACAATCGCAAGTCGCCGCGCCGACGAAGACCGCGGCCAACGACTGGACAGCGCTGCCGGCCTTCGATGCCACCGAGTCGACCGAAGCGGCGAAGATCGAAGTCGAAACGCCGGTCTGGGCCGGGGGACCGGCAAGTCCGTCGGCGATCGCCAGCGAACAGCTCGACGAAGAGGTCTCGCCGTTTGCCGCGTTCTCGATTTGGAACCAGGGGGCCAAGGACGAAGCTCCGCCAGCCGAGCCTGCGGCGCCAGCGGATCCGCACGATGTCAGAGCCGATTCCCCTACAGATGCTGAGGCCGAAGTCGCGGCCGACGACATTGCAGTGCCGATCGACGGGGGCGCTGCATCGCTGGATAGGAATTCGGCCGTGGTGATTAATCGGGCGCCCGCCAGCGCGGAAACCACTCCGCCAGCGGTCGAAGAACCCGCTCCGCCGGTCAAGCCGGTCGCTCAGCCCACGTCGTTCATCGAGCGCTACGCCCATTTGTTCGCCCACGACGATGCCGCCGAAAACCCGTCGCCAATGCCCGCGCGGCAGCCAGCCGCCGAGAGCTCTCTCGCGGCGCAGCCGCGCGTGACGGGCGTCATGCATAGCGAGGGCGGCAGCGTTCCAACGCCGGCCAGCGATGAGGAAGAGTCAATCGAAGAGTACATGGCTAAGCTGCTGCAGCGCGTGCGCGGCGATGTGCCAATGGCCAGCGTGCCCCTCGCTGCTCCCGCACTGGCTCCCAAGGCTGTGAATCCAGTGGCCGCCGTGGCGCCGGCCCGTTCACAGGTGGTGTCGCGCGACGAATCGCCCGCCGCCGCCGAGCAAGCTGCCCTTGAAGATGCCGCACAAGCGGCGGTTGATTGGGATGCCATCGCCCGCAAGGCGGCTGCTGTACCCAAGGCCGATTTGGGTGCGCTGCGGGCGCTCGCCAATCAAACCGCCCGCCGGGCTATCAGCCGGCACGCATTGACGAAGCACCGCCGCGATACCGTGACGAAAGTCATCGTCTCGATGCTGGCCGGCATGACCAGTCTATGGCTCATGCTCGACGCCCCCAGTTGGTACGACCTGCAATGCGTCACCGCCGGCGTGGCTCTCATCGGAGCAGCGTACTGGGCCGTCGAAGCGTATCACGAAATGACGCAAACGTGGCGCGCCGCGGCAGCTTACGAATCGCTGCACGGCGACGAGGAAGAGTCCGCTGTGCCGCTGCCCATTGATGTCGTCGAGCGCTAGGGCAGCCGCCGCAACGGCTCCGGCTTCTATGCCAAGCGGGTGCCTAGGGTCGAGCGCAGCATTACCAAGGGATAGCTCGTTCCGAGCGCACCAAGGGGTGCCTGGGGTCGAGCGCAGCGAGCCCCCAGTGCGCCGCGAAACTTCTTCCATCCCAAGGGAGCTGAGATCCGAGCGCAGCGACTCCCCCGTGCGCGTCTCAAGACTTCGCAGCCGCCAGCCCAGATGGCTGCAGTATGCAGCACCTAAAACCCCCGCTCAGCCCGAACATCGTCAAAATCGCGCAGATGATAGTCGATGCCGATGCCGTCGAGCATACGGCACAGGCTGCGGACGGCGACGCCCATGCCGTCCGGGCCGCTGTAGCCGCCGAATTGCCCGCCGCCTTTTAAGTGCGGCTCCAGATCGAGGATCACCCCGGGAATGCCCCGCTTCGTGAGCTTCTCGTGCAACTGCGGCATGACTTCGGCAAAGTCGCGCAAGATGCGTTCGTGCCCGCTGTCGCCAAGATGCACCGGCACGAAGTTCTTAAGCTTGTCCTCTTCTACATGCTTCGTGCGGCTCGTGAGCGACGGGTCGTGATAATCCTTAATGTGCATCCACCCGATGCTCGGCTTCATCGCCACGTACTGCTGGAACGTCTCTTCCCGCGAGTAGCCCTGGCTGATGATATTGCCGCCGTCGAAGATCGTGACAACGGCCGGGTGGTTGATGCGGCGGTGCAGCTCGGCAATGAGCCCGCCCGATTGCCCGACAAGGTTCGCTTCAATCTCCAGGCCGAACGTGAGATCGTTGCGGTGGCACATCTCGGCAATCTGCGCGAGCTGGTCGGCCGCTTGTGGCAGATGTTCGTGCGGGTCGTCGCCCTTCGGCGGGTAGAACGAAAAACCGCGGATGAGCTTGGTCTCGAACGCATGGGCCAGCTCGCAGGCGTGGGCGACCTCCTTCTCCAGGTAGCGGTCGAATGGAATGAACTGGTTCGCCGTGCCGTCGTCGATGTCGCGCAGTTTCACCTTGCCGATCGGCGAACCGATCGAGGCCACGTTCATGCCGTACTCATCTTCCAGATGGCGGAGCTTCGTGATTTCGCTCTTCGTGAGCTTCATCACGTTCTTTACACCGCTGCCCACGTCGACGAACCGCAAGCTGTAAAACTGCAGCCCCGCGGCGGCCATGGCGGAAAACTGCTCGACCGCCGTCTTGTGAATAGCGACTTCGTCGGCAAAACCAGAGAGGACGACTTGTGGACGGTCGGACATGGCTTCGCCTGATTGTCTTTCGATTGTTACCACGACGACACGACAAGCACGACGTGTCAGAACTTATCCTAAGCGAATTGGCTTCGTCGTGTCCTTCGTGTCGTTGTGGTGATATTTTGAGATGCTGCTAAATGTATTCGGCAGCGTACTTAGTGGTCACCTTCTCCGTCATGCCGCCACGCGCATTAAAGTCCGCTTCGACTTTCATATACCGCGGCCGAATCACCGCCACGAGGTCGTCCAGGATCGTGTTCGTCACGTGCTCGTAAAAAATGCCCTGGTTGCGGAAGCTCTGCAGGTAAAACTTCAGGCTCTTGAGCTCCACGCACTTCTTATCTGGCGTGTAGCTGATCGTGATCGTGCCGAAATCGGGCTGGCCCGTCCGCGGGCACACCGACGTAAACTCCGGCGACACGATTTCGATCTGATAATCGCGGTCGGGAAACTGGTTGTCGAACGTTTCAAGCGTATCACGGAAGTCAGACATAAGCACCGCTCCTTTTGGCGGGCCCTGCATTGTGGCATGATGGAAGCCAAGGGGGAAGGTGGAGGTAGCAAGCTGAGGGAAATCAACCGCGGAGTGCAGGACGCGACTGTCGGACCATGTTAGCCGCGATGCTACGCATCGCCGGGCGTTCAATAACTGCATATCCTCCTCAGCGATGTCGCGAGGCGTGGGAACAGAAAAGTGACTATCGAGACGAACAGCGGAGTGACAGAACGCGCTGCAGTCGTGCTGTTGTCGGGAGGATTAGATTCCGCCACAACCGCCGCCATCGCCCGCGCCGCAGGCTTCGACCTGTACGCCCTCTCCGTCGACTACGGCCAACGCCACCGCTTTGAACTCGAGGCGGCCCGCCGCGTCGCGGCGTCGCTCGGCGTCCGGCGGCATGTGATCGCGAACGTGGGCCTCGGTCAATTCGGCGGCAGCGCGCTCACCGACGACATTGCCGTGCCGATGGACCGAGCCGACGACGACATCGCGCACGGCATCCCGGTGACCTATGTCCCGGCCCGGAACACCGTGTTTTTGTCCCTGGCCCTTGGTTATGCTGAAGTGGTGGGCGCGGGCGACCTGTTCATCGGCGTCAACGCGGTCGATTACTCCGGCTATCCCGACTGCCGGCCGGAATTCATCGCCGCCTTTGAGCAACTCGCGAACCTGGCGACGAAAGCCGGCGTCGAAGGAACAACCCACTTCCGCATCCACACCCCGCTGATTCAACTCACCAAGGCCGAGATCATCCGCCGCGGACTCGAATTAGGCGTCGACTACAGCCTGACCCACACCTGCTACGCCCCCAACAACGCCGGCCAACCCTGCGGCCGCTGCGACGCCTGCCAACTGCGGCTGAAAGGCTTCGCCGAAGCAGGAACACGCGATCCGGTCGAATACCAGCGTTCTTAATCTCACCACAGAGGACACAGAGAGCACAGAGAAGTAGAACAAACCGCCAAGACGCGAAGAACGCAAAGAAGAATTTGAAGTGTCCAAAACGAGTAGCTGAATTCGCAAGAATTCAGACCGAAGTTCGCTTCCGCCGGTATTTTGCGAATTCAGCGACAACCACCAATTTCAACGACTCCCCCCTTTCATTCTTGCCTTCCTTAGCGTCCTTGGCGTCTTGGCGGTTCAATTCGAAATTGTTTCCCTCCGTGCCCTCCGTGTCTCCGTGGTGAATAAAATTCCCCATGCGCATCGCTGAAATCTACCGTTCCGTCCAAGGCGAGGGCTTCCTCACCGGAGCGCCCAGCGTCTTCGTGCGCGCGAGCGGCTGCAACTTGCGCTGCTGGTTCTGCGATACGCCGTATGCTTCCTGGCAGCCGGAAGGCTGCGACATGGCGGTCGACGAAATCGTGTCGCAGGTCGAAGAGTGGGATGCTGATCACGTCGTCATCACCGGCGGCGAGCCGATGCTCTTTGCCGAACTCATTCCCCTCTGCGCCCGGCTGCGGGCCGTGGGACGGCACGTGACGATTGAAACGGCCGGCACACTGTTCCTCCCCGTGGCGTGCGATTTGATGTCGATCAGCCCGAAGTTCGCCAGCTCCGCGCCCGATGCTCGCGCTCACGCCCACTGGCATCGCCGCCACGAACGCGAACGGCACCGGCCAGACGTAATCCGCCGGCTCTTGGGCCTCGCCGAGTACCAGATCAAGTTTGTGGTCGATTCAATCGCCGATCTGATTGCGGTGCGCAGCTACGTCGATGAGTTTCCCGAACTCAATCGAGAACGCGTCCTCGTCATGCCGCAGGGCACCGACCTTGAACAACTCGAAGCCCGCGCCGCCTGGCTCAAACCGTTCTGCGAATCGGAAGGATTCGTGTTCTGCCCGCGCAAGCAAATCGAGTGGTTCGGCCCGGTGCGCGGCACCTAGGGCGAAGCCAAAGCAGTCATCGTGGGTAGCACGCCCTGACTCTTCGAAGGGTGTGAGCGTTACTTGACAAACGTACAGATATCGATTAAGATGCAACGCGCGACACCACACCGTTTGCTCTTTGATATCCTGAATTAAGTCTTCCCCCACCCGGCGGCTCGTATTTCGTTGATACGTCACACACTCAGCGAGGGCCGCTATCGGTGCGCGGTTTCCTTTCAGTTTTGACCAGGATGGGCACGTAGATGGCCAAAACCCCGGAGGGGAGTTGTGGCCATCTACGCAATACCACGCTAATTCTCGCGGCCACTGGCCGCGTATCGACCGTGATCACACGACGAATCGCCGACAGGTTTGCATGGCCCGTCCTGACTTGACCGCGGGCGTGGCATTACACTGATACGGGTAATCCCACCCCAAATCGGAACTGACATGGATGCCTGGCGTTTTGTCCTCGCAAGCCTGCGGCACTATCAGCGAATCCACGTCGCCGTGGCGCTCGGCGTCGCCGTCGCTACCGCCGTCCTCACCGGCGCCCTGCTCGTCGGCGACTCCATGCGCGGCAGCCTCCGCGATCTCACGCTCCAGCGCCTCGGTCGGATCGATTCTGTGCTCATAGCGCCGCATCCCTTTCGCGCAACGCTCGCCGGCGAACTGGCGGCGAACCCCGAGTTCAAGACGCACTTCGTGAGCGCAGAGCCCGCGCTGCTGCTCAACGGCACGCTGCAATCCGGCAGTGGCCAAGAATCACGGCGCGCAACGGGCATCTCCATCATTGGCTGCGAACCGGCGTTCTGGTCCTTGGGAACCGGCGGACCGCCCAAGCCGATCGGGTCGGGCGAACTCGCGCTGACGGAACCCGTCGCCCGCGAACTAGGCGTAACAGCTGGCGACAACGTCCTCGTGCGCATCCCGACGGCGACGGCAATTCCAGCCGACAGCACGCTCGGGAAGAAGACCGAGACGTCGCAGAGCCGCACGCTGACGGTCGCAGCCGTGTTGCCCGTCGAGGGGCTCGCCCGGTTCGGCCTCGTGCCGAGTCAGCAGCTCCCGCGGAATGCGTTCCTGCCGCTCGGCACGCTGCAGGAATTGCTCAAGCAGCCCGGCAAGGCCAACGCGATTCTGGTCGCGACAGGTCGTATGGATCGCCCCGCCGGCAATGAGGCCGAAGCCGCCCTGCAGAAAACGCTGCGGCCGAAGCCGGAGGACTACGGCCTGAAACTCGAGGCATTCGATGCAGGTGCTCCCAACCCAGTGCTTCAAATTTCAGCCGATGAGCTCGTCCTGCCGCCAGCCGCCGTGCAGGCCGTCGATGCCGCAACGACTAATGCGGCGCAGTCCGTCGTCACCTACCTGGCGAACACGATCGAGCTCGGCGATGGCGACGCGCGGAAAAAGATCCCGTACTCGACCATCGCCGGCGTCGACTCGAAGGCGGGATTGGGGCCGCTGCTCGATGAGAAAGGCCAACCGATCGTATTGGCCGACAACGAGATCGTCCTCAATCGCTGGGCCGCCGACGACTTGGGCGCGAAGGTCGGCGACGCAGTGACAGTCACGTTCTACGAACCGGAGAGCACACACGGCCGGCTGCGCGTGCACGAGCCCGCGCCCAAGTTCAAACTGCGGGCCATTGCCGAACTGAAAACGCCCGATGGCAAACCAACGCCGGCAGCCGACCCGAAGCTGACACCCGAGCTACCCGGCGTGACGGATCAAAAATCAATCAGCGATTGGGATGTGCCGTTCGAGCTGGTCGAGCGGATTCGGCCGCAGGACGAAGATTACTGGAAAGAGTATCGGACGACGCCGAAAGCCTTCGTGTCGCTCGCCACCGCCAAGCGGCTGTGGGCCAGCCGGTGGGGAACGATCAGCTTGATGAGGCTGCCTGCCAACGAATATTCTCGTGCTCAACCAGTCGACCTCAAAGGTGTCACCGCCAAACAGCTGGAAGCGAGCGAGATCGTCTCGAACGCCAGGCATCAGCTCACTGGATATATCGAGCCCACGTCGCTGGGAATGACATTCCTACCCGTGAAAGAGCAGGGCCTCGCCGCTTCCGCGGGCACAACGCCATTTGAAGGACTGTTCATCGGCTTCAGTTTCTTCCTGATCGCGGCAGCCGTCATGCTCGTGGCGATTCTGTTCCGCTTGGGCATCGAACAACGCGCCAGCGAGTTGGGCATCTTGGGAGCAGTCGGAGTTGGACGAAAACACATAACGCGGCTGCTCGCGAGCGAGGGCCTCGTCGTGGCGGCGGCCGGGGCGACCGCGGGCGTGCTGCTCGGCGTCGGTTATGCGTGGCTGATGGTCTACGGCCTCACAACGTGGTGGCTCGCGGCCATCTCAACGCCGTTCTTGCGACTGCACGTTTCAGCCGCGAGCCTTGCCATTGGCTGGCTGGTCGGCGTCATCGTATCGGCGATCACCATTTGGTGGAGTGTCCGGCGACTCGTGCGACAACCCGTGACCCGGTTGATCGCGGGGAACATTGGCGATGCGACACACGCCGCGCTATCGACGATCGACCGCTCTTCCAAAACGAGAAGCAGATCGAGTTGGCTCAGTTCGTGGGCTCTCTGGCGACTGGTCTTGGCGCTTCTTGTCGTTATCCAATGTGCTACGGGTTTCTTTCTCACAGGCGAGGCTCAAGCCGGGATCTTCTTCGGCAGCGGCGCGGCCGCGCTCGTGTTAATGCTTGGAGAGATTGGCCGCTGGCTGCGAAAGTCGCGGCACGGCGGCGGATTCGAGCGGTCGTTTTCGCTCGCGAAGCTATCGGCACTCAACACGGCGCGTAATCCCGGCCGCAGCACGCTCACCATCGGCCTCGTAGCCGCGGCCAGCTTCTTGATCATCGCCGTGAGTGCGTTTCATTTGGATACCGGTGAAGGCGGCACCGGCGGTTTTACGCTGGTCGCAACGAGCGACCTACCGATTCACTTCGATCTCAATACTGAGGACGGCCGACGCGAGCTTGGCTTTTCCGATGCAGCGAACAAGCAACTGGCAGGTTGGCAGACGTATTCGCTACGGGTAGCTGATGGCGAGAACGCGAGCTGCCTCAATTTGTATCAGCCGACCCAGCCACGCGTGTTGGGCGTGCCGCCGGCGCTTGTCGAACGCGGCGGGTTCGCTTGGGCTGCGGGTGAAAAACAGTATGCGGAAAATCCCTGGCGGGCGCTCGATACGAAGTTGGGCCAGGACCCGGCCGGCCACGAGATCGTGCCTGTCGTGCTGGATGCGAGCACGGCGATTTACAGCTTGCATCTTGGCGGCGTGGGCTCGACGTACACGATTCGCGACACAACCGGGCGGCCAGTGACGCTGCAAGTCGTCGGGCTGCTGCAGAACAGCGTGCTGCAGGGGAACTTACTCGTTAGCGAAGCGAACTTCCTAAAGCTGTTTCCCGATGTCGCGGGATATCGGTATTTTTTGATTCGAGGCCAGGCGCATGACACCGCGCCATCGGATTCTGATCGTGCCGAAGAGGAATCGTCAACGAAAATCGCGACGGTACTCGAGTCAACACTCGCTGAGGAAGGTTTCGACGCCCAGGACGCACGGGAGCAGCTCGCGCAGTTCCTCGCGGTGCAGAACACGTATCTCTCGACGTTTCAAAGCCTGGGGGCATTGGGGCTGCTATTGGGAACCGTCGGCCTCGCGATCGTGCAGCTGCGCAGCGTGCTGGAGCGACGCCGGGAGCTCGCGCTCATGCGGGCCGGCGGCTTCCGGCGACGCCGGCTCGCCTGGATGGTCGTGTGGGAAAACGCCGTGCTGCTCGTTGGCGGATTGCTCGTGGGTTGCGTGGCGGCATTTGTCGCCCTGATACCGCAACGGTTGCCGCACGCGGCGAGTGTGCCGTGGGCCATTCTCGCTGGTTTGCTGGGCGTAATTGCGGCGGTCGGGCTCGCCGCGGGCTGGCTGGCGACACGGTCGGTGTTGCAGGCTCCGATTGTGGGGGCCCTGCGGGGCGAGTAGAGTGGGGAGCCGGTGACGCCGTTGCGATTCACTGCACAAATCAAGTACACGCGAGTTGAACGAATGCGGAATACTCTGTTGTTGTTTGCGGCAATTGCGCTAACCGTTCTCTGCTGGGGCATGTACGGCCCCACGTTGCAGCAGGGACAAATCGGGATGTCGACGATTGCGGGAGCACCCGCGCGCCTCCGGCCGTTTGTGTGCGTTGGCCTCGCATACTTTCTGATTGGCGTGATTGTGCCGTCACTGTGGCTGCACTACCGCGGTGAGAAGGGCGATTGGACGATTACGGGCCTAATCTGGAGCCTCGCCGGCGGGGCGATGGGCGCGCTCGGTGCACTGGGCATTATTCTCGCATTCACGTTCGGCGGCAGCCCGCTGTATGTGATGCCATTGGTATTCGGTGGAGCACCCGTGGTGAACGCGTTTCTCACGATCTTCCTGGCGGGCAAGATGAAAGAGATCGGTCCCATGTTCTTGGCCGGGCTCATTATTGTCATCCTCGGCGCGATGGTCGTGTTGATCTTCGCGCCGCACGCGGCGCCCCACCCGCCGACTGCGGCAATTACGCCCGATGCAGGCGCTCCTTCGCCAACCCCCGCAGCACAGCCGGCCGCCGCTTCGTCCGTGCCCGCAGTTGAATCGGGATTTGGAACCTGGTCGCTGCGTATTCTTTCGATCGCGCTCGCGATTGGAAGTTGGGGCGCTTATGGCCCGGTACTGCACAAGGGGCAAGCGGCCATGCATCACAGTCGCATGCGGCCGCTTATTTGCGTCGGGATCGCCTATTTCGTCATCGCCGTGATCGTCCCGTACTTCTTCCTTGGTGAGATGGGCGAGGCCAGTACCTATCGCAGCTGGGGTACCATATGGAGCTTGTTCGGCGGCGCGTTCGGCGCGCTCGGGGCGCTCGGCATCATCTTGGCGTTCAACTCCGGTGGGAAGCCGGTGTTCGTGATGCCGCTGGTGTTTGGCGGCGCGCCGGTGATCAACACGCTCGTCTCAATTGCGAAAACACACCAGTGGAACAACGTGAATCCGTTCTTCTGGGCAGGGTTGATTCTGGTCGTCGCGGGAGCGGCGATGGTGCTCGTGCTCGCGCCACGCGGCGGTGCGCCGGTGGCAGCTGCCGATGGGGCGACATCCTAAGGCGGAAGGCGGAAGGCGGAAGGACCGCCGTTCGTTCTGCCTTCCCCCTTCCACACTCCCCCTTCCGCCTTATTTGTACGTGAGCGCTTTGTCGCTGATGTCTTTGCGGCACCAGGCGCCGCTGAAGCGAATGCATTTCACCGCGGTGTAGGCTTGCAGCTTGGCGGCGGAGATGCTGCTGCCGAGAGCCGTGACGCCGAAGACGCGGCCGCCGTCGGTGAGGACCTGGCCGTCTTTCAACTTGGTGCCGGCGTGGAAAACCTTTACCTCGGGCACTTTGGCGGCTTCGTCGAGGCCGCGCACCGGTTGGCCGCGGTCGTAGCTGCCAGGATAGCCCTCGCTGGCCATGACGACACACACGGCCGGGCGCGGGTCCCACTCGGGCGCAGCGATTTCGTCGAGCCGCGAATCGACAACGGCTTCCACCAGGTCGACCAAGTCGCTCTTGAGTCGCATCAGCAGCGGCTGGCACTCGGGGTCGCCGAATCGCACGTTGTACTCGAGCACCTTCATGCCTTGGTTCGTAATCATGAGACCAGCGTACAGGATGCCGCGGAAGGGCCGCCGGGAGCGCTTCATTTGGTGAATCGTGGGGACCAGGATTCGCTCCTCGACCGTGGCGAGCATCTTCTCGGTGACAAGCGGAGTCGGGCAGTATGCGCCCATGCCGCCCGTGTTGGGGCCGCGGTCGCCGTCGTGGGCGCGTTTGTGGTCCTGGCAGGCGGGCATCGTGATGATCGTGTGGCCGTCGGTGATTGCGAGCACGCTCGCTTCCTGGCCGTGAAGGCGTTCTTCGATCACGATTTGATTCCCGGCGTCGCCGAATTCCTTGTTGACGCCGATGCGCTCGATCGCGTCGAGGGCTTGGTCGCGGTTGTCGCACACCACGACGCCTTTGCCGGCGGCGAGACCATCGGCTTTCACGACGACAGGCGTATCGTCGCGCTCTTTGAGGTAGGTCACGGCGGCGCGGGCATCGCGGAAAACGCGGTAATCGGCGGTGGCCACATCGGCATGGCGGAGCAGATTCTTGCAGAAGACCTTGCTCGTTTCGAGCTCCGAAGCGGCTTTCGACGGTCCGAAGGCTCTCAAGCCGGCTTTTTGGAACGCGTCGACGAGACCGGCGCCCAGAGCGGCCTCGGGGCCGACGACGGTGAGATCGATTTTGTTCTGCTTCGCGAAGGCGAGCAGGCTTTTGACGTCAGTGGCGGGGATGTCGACATTTTCCGCGTCGAGGGCCGTGCCGGCATTACCGGGCGCGACGAAGACCCGTTCGGCACGCGGGCTCTGGCGAATCTTCCAAGCCAGGGCGTGTTCGCGGCCACCGTTTCCAACTACGAGAATGTTCATGAGTATCTTTAAGCGATTATAGGCTCGTTGAGCGACTGTCTGATTGTACGGCAAACGCGCCGGCTAACGCTCGGCGCCAGTGGTTTTAGAGCAGTGGGAGTGCTTGGTGGATTTGCGAAACTTTGACCGGCTTTACGGCCACGCGCTGACGTCAGTTTCCGGACGCGTGCGCGGCGGGTCAATTGACGGCGCGCAATGACGGGGCAGCGCACATGGAGGTCGAGGTTTTTACGGGTTGAATCGCGGTTCTGTGAAAATTTGATCTTTACGACCCGGTACGTCAGATGGACAATAAATAATTCCGCCACGCGGGGCAGTGATTTCTTGTGGCAGTTGACAAGCCCTCGACTGACACATAGATATTACGCATAACATTGTGAAAAAAGTCACAATCACCTGGGTGGCCGAACTCGCGATTCCTATAACCTGTTGCAGCGTAACGGATTTTTGGACCCCCAGGCGGGCTGCCGCGAGCCCTCAATCGCGGCTAACGGGCATTTTTCGCGCCCGCGTTTCTCCCGCTCTGAGTGCTCGTGGAGATTGTGCACTTGGAGCGCAAGGTGAATGAATGGCTGAGAAGAAACTGAGCGTCGCAGAAATATTGGCCGCCGCGCGAAAAGCTGACAAAGGCGATGCGGCGGGAGCTCCCGAAGCGGCAGCCCCGGAGACGAGTGCGCCGGCCGAAAAGCCCGCGGCACCAGGAAAGCCGGCTGCTGCCGCGCCGGCTGCGAAGAAGCCTGCCGGCGGCGCGCGGCTGAGCGTGGCGGAGATGATGGCGGCCGCGCGTGCTGAAAAAGCAGGCGGCGCTGCGGCCGCACCAACGGCTCCGGCAGAAAAGCCGGCCGCGAAGCCGGCGGCGGCGAAGGCGGCGCCAGCCAAGAAAGAAGCGCCGGCGGCGAAGAGTGAGCCGGTTGATACACAGAGCATTCTCACCGCGGCGCGTAAGACGACCAAGCCCGGGCCGATGACGAAGGCCGAAGCGCAAGCGAAGGCCGCTCCGGCCGCAGTTGCCGAGGCGAAGAAGGCGAAGGCGAAAGAAGCGATCGTCGTGCCGCCGATGCCGGTGAAGCCGGCGTATGCGAAGCCGGGGGCGCTGAAGGCCGCTAAAGACGCGGCGGTTGCCGAGCGGCGGGCGTTCTTGTTCGGCATGTCGGCCTTGGCGGTGGGATTTACCGCGCTGAGTGCGGCGGCGGCGAGTTTTTCGCTCGGCGTCGTACGGTTCATGTTCCCGAACATTTTGCGCGAGCCGCCGAGCCGGTTCAGCGTGGGCACGCCCGATAAGTTCCCTGCTGGTCAGGTGGAAGAGCGGTTCAAAGCGCAGTTCGGCGTGTGGATTGTGAACACCGAATACAACGGCCAGCAGCAAATCGTAGCGCTCAAGAGCGTGTGCACGCACTTGGGTTGCACGCCGAACTGGCTCGAGGCCGAGCAGAAGTTCAAGTGCCCGTGCCACGGCAGCGGCTTCTACAAGGACGGCATCAATTTCGAAGGACCGGCGCCGCGGCCGCTCGAGCGTTACGCCATCGGCATCGGCAGCGATGGATCGATCGAAGTCGACAAGAGCCGCACGTTCCAGGAAGAGATGGGCGCCTGGAACGATCCGTCATGCTACATCCCGGTGTAGACAATTGCTCGCGGCCGCGGTCGATTCACATGCTTTTTTGAGCTTAATGACCAATCCCGTTGACGACATTTCCAATTAACTCGCAAATACCCGCGACATATCCTTCGGACTCAGTACGACATGGCCGGTTTAGGCGAAATTATTACTGAATCGCAGATTTGGAAGAGTATCTTTCGGCACCCGATGCCGGTTGACCGCCGTAACCGCATCGTGGTGATGCTGACGAATTTCTTCCTGCATCTTCACCCGGTGTCGATCAAGAAGCAGGGCATCGCGCTCTCGTACACGTGGTGCATGGGCGGGGTGACGTTCTTCCTGTTCCTCGTGGAAACTGTCACCGGCGTGCTGCTGATGTTCTATTACCGCCCCACGCTGGAGTGGGCGTACAACGATATCCTTGCGCTGCGCGATATTTATTCGCTCGGCATCATGCGCGAGATCCATCGCTGGGGGGCCCATGCGATGGTGATCACCGTGTGGCTGCATATGTACCGTGTGTTTCTCACGGGCAGCTACAAGCCGCCGCGCGAGTTCAACTGGGTGATCGGCGTGATTCTCCTGTTGCTCACGTTGCTATTGTCGTTCACCGGCTACTTGTTGCCATGGGATCAGCTGGCGGTGTGGGCTATTACGGTCGGTTCGAACATGGCTCGCGCGACTCCGATTTTGGGGCATGAAGGGCCGGGACATCAGCTGCTGAATCTAGGCTACCCGATGATTACGAGCGGGTCTGACGCGCGCTTTGCGCTCCTTGGTGCGCGGAACGTGGGTGAAGAGACGCTGAACCGGTTTTACATTTTGCATTGCATCGCCATTCCGCTCGGCGTGTCGTTGTTGCTCGCGATCCACTTTTGGCGCGTCCGAAAAGACGGCGGCATCAGCGGACCGTTGTAGTAAGGGGGAAGGCGGAAGGCGGAGGGGGGAAGGCAAAACTCCGAAATGCAGCGTTTAGCGAAATAGTTAAGGAATGTGACCGGGTTGAAGTGAGTGGCCAAGCATTCTGGCTCTCGACTCTTGACCCTCGACTCTCGACCTCTCTTACATGCACGGAATCTCACCACAGCAGTTTGCCGAATCGGTTTCGTCGTTCTTGGTGCCGTTTTACGTTGCCCTGGCGGCGATGAACGGGATTGCGGCGCTTCTCATGTGGCAGAAGTTTGGACCCGTGACATACTTCCGAGTGCGGGCGCCCGGCTTTGCGGTGCCGGTCACAAACGCCCTGGTGTGGACGATTGTGGCCGTGGCGTTCATGGTGCTTGCCTCGATGGCGGCCGGCGGCAACTTGGAAATGATGCCCAAGATGCCGATGTCGTTTCGGAATGTGGTGAATGAGCATACTGGGCCGGTTATTTACACCTTAGGCACGACGGTAGTGCTCGTCGTGCTATTCGTATTTCGGGCGTGGTTCGTGCGGCCGCCGGTGGCATGGACGATTTGGAACTTGATGTTGCTGTTCCTGGGGCTGTCGATGCCCGACCCGAACTTCTTCGCAATTGTGGCGAAGCCGGATAACGTGCCGATCGTGGCACTCGTATTCTTGCTCGCGTTTTTCACCTGGCTGGCGACGTGGAAGGCCGTGCAGAACGACGCGCGGATGGCCAACGGCGAGCCGCCGCTGGAGAAGCTTGATGATGAGAAGGTGCTGGTGTGGCCGGACCTGGTCTACATCGAAATGATCTGCATGATCGCGCTCACGGCACTACTCATCTTCTGGGCGATTTGGCTGCAGGCCCCGCTGGAAGAGCCGGCGAGCAGCGTGAAGACGCCGAACCCATCGAAGGCGCCGTGGTACTTCTTGGGCTTGCAGGAAATGCTCGTGTACTACGATCCGTGGATGGCGGGCGTGGTATTGCCGAGCCTGATTGTGGTCGGCTTGATGGCGATTCCGTATATCGATTTCAATAAGCTGGGCAACGGCTACTACACGATTAAGCAGCGGCCGTTCGCGTACATCGTGTTCCAGCTGGGGTTCCTGGAGTTGTGGGTGACACTCATCGTGCTGGGGACGCTCCTGCGCGGGCCGAACTGGAATTTCTTCGGGCCTTATGAACATTGGGACGCCCACAAGGTCGAAGCGCTCAATAACGTCAATCTTTCGGAATACTTCTGGCAGTGGTGGCTGGGCCGGAGCTTGCCGGCAGTACCGACGATGCAATCGATTGTCGACTACACGCCGACGTGGATTTCGGTGTGGCTGCAGCCGCTCGCCCAGTTCGTGTCGATTTTGTTCACGCGTGAGCTGCCGGGCACGCTCCTAGTGCTGGGATACTTCATCGCTTTGCCGCCCATGATGGCGGTAACGTTTCTGCGGAATTTCTACCAGCGAATGGGATTCATTCGCTACATGGTGCTGGCGAACTTGCTGCTATTCATGGCGGCGCTGCCGATCAAGATGGTGCTGCGGTGGTCGTTCAATTTGAAGTATTTGATTGCGATCCCGGAGTATTTTTTGAATTTTTAGAAGGCTGTTGGCTGTCGGCTATCGGCTGTCAGCCAGAAGTCCCGTGTTGATATTGCTGAAAGTTGATAGCCGAAAGCCGATAGCTGAAAATGCCCGCAACTGAAAAAACTTGGTACGACCAAGCGAAGCTTCACGTGCTGTTTGGCGTGACCGCGCTGGTGCTGCTGGCCGGCACGATTTGGATGTTGGCCAAGGACCATAACCGCGAGTGGCGGAAGTGGCAGTTGGACGACCGTTCGCGGGAACGCTGGACTCTGGAAGCACAGTATGCCCAGGCCACTGCCGATTCGCGCATTGCTCTAGAGCGTTTGCAGATGGACCTGGACAAGTCCCGCAGCGCGAAAATCGACTCGCAGTTTTTGCAAGATTTCAAGCAGAAGGTGACCGCTGAGGATGAGCGGCTGCAGGCAAGCGAACATCCAGAGAAGCCGGCAGATTTCTCGCGGCTCGATCGTGCGACGCAGCGTTTAGAGCAGGCCGAGATCGGCAGCAAACAGGCGGCCAAGGCGCGGCAAGGCGTGATCGATGAGATGAACGCCTTCATCCGGGAGGCGAAGCGGCGCGAGAGTTCGCTGCTGACGACGAAGAAGTTCCGGGCGGCAGATCAAACGGCTGCAATCAGCACGCGCGGCATCCTCGTTGGGGAAGGCAAGCCAACCGAAGAGATCGAAGGCAAGATTGAAAGGCTGCGGCAGGAGATTGCCAGCTACGACGCGGCTGTGGCTGCTGCGAAGGATTATCGCATCGGTCTGGAAGCGATTGTGAAGCAGGTGCAAGCGCCCGAGTTGGAGCTACAAAAGCAAATCGCCGCGCTGCAGACCGATCAGAATCGGCTGCGCGAAAACCTTGGCAAGTTCACGACTACGGCCGGCGAATGGGTGAATCGCGCGCCCGTGCTCGATGCTCTGTACACCGGCAATATCAAGCTCGAGCAGATTTGGTTGCCGGACATGAAGATCAACTACAACTTCAGTTCGGTGTCGCGGTACGACCGCTGCATTGTGTGCCATCGCGCGATCGACAAGACGGCGCCGGGTTCGGCGACTGAGCCCGCTTATCCGGCAATTCCGCGATCGGAACGCGAGCGCATGGTGCAGCTCACGACTCCGGCAGAGCAGCCGAAGGCGGTGGCAACCGACGGACCGGCCGACGCGCTCGCACAAGTGTATGGCTTGACACTCGCGCCGCGCGGTCAGGTCGAGGCGACGGCGGTAACGGTCCAGGTGGTCGAGCCGAAGAGCCTCGCCGCGGTCGCCGGGCTGCAGATGGGCGACATTCTGCTTGAAGCCAACGGTGGTGTGATCACGTCGCAGGACGATGTGAAGCACTACCTACTGGACGTGGCCGATTGGGGCAAGCCAGTCAATCTCAAGATCAAGCGCGGTTTGGATCAGCCGTTTACGTCGCACCCGCGGCTGGATTTGTTCGTCGGCAGCACGAGCCCGCACAAAAAGGGCGAGATGGGCTGCACGATTTGCCACGATGGGCAGGGCAGCGCGACCGAATTCAAATGGGCGTCGCATACGCCGAACGATCCGCATCAGGCTCAAGATTGGTCGCGGAAGTATGGTTGGTTCGACAACCATCACTGGATCTTCCCGATGACGCCGGAGCGATTCATCGAGAGCAACTGCTTGAAGTGCCATCATGAGGTGGTTGAGCTCGAGCCGAGCGAGCGGTTCCCCGACCCGCCGGCGCCGAAGCTGGTGAAGGGTTACGATCTCATCCGGCAGTACGGCTGTTATGGTTGCCACGAGATCACGGGCTTCGATGGCCCGCTCAAGCGCACCGGGCCCGATTTGCGGCTCGAGCCGAATTACACGGAAGTGGCGGCGCAGATTCTGACGGATCCGGGCTTGTCGCCGGCCGAGCGCGAGATGGCCGCGAAGGTGCATGCCCGCCAGGATGCGACCGAGGCGCGCTCCGAACTCGCGCAAGCAATTCGTGCCGATGCGGATCTCGCAAAGAAGGCGACTGCCGCCGAGGCGGGTCAACCGGCGGAGAAGCCACGGCTGACGCCCGCGACGCACGCCTTGGCCGACGCGCTCAAGGACGTCGACACGCCGGGCGCCTTCCGCAAGGTCGGCCCGAGTTTGCGGCATTTGAATTCGAAAGTGGAATACGGCTGGCTCTTCAGCTGGATTCGCAAACCATCGGACTTCCGGCCGACGACGCGGATGCCGCAGTTCTTCTTGAACCACGAACATCTCAATGGTGTCGACAAGGCGTTCAAGATCCACGGCGCGGATGGCCAGGACATTGAGGTTACGGACGTCGACTACACGAAGCGGTTCGAGCAAATTGAAATTCGCTCGCTGGCCAACTTGCTGCTCAGCAGCAGCCAGCCGTTTGAATACATCCGGCCGCCGCAGGGCATTACGGAATCGCCGTCGCCGGAGCGCGGCAAGCAGGTGTTCGAAACGCGCGGCTGCCTGGCTTGCCATTCGCATGCCGATTTCCCGACGATTCACGCGAACCAAGGACCCGACTTGTCGCGACTCGCGGCGAAGCTGAACACCGAGAAGGGCCGGCAGTGGCTTTATAGCTGGGTGAAGGCGCCGAATCATTACTATCCGCGCACCTCGATGCCGAACGTGTATCTCGATCCGATTCAGGAGAAGGATCCGAGTGGTGCGCCGACCGGCAAGGTGACCGACCCAGCTGCTGACGTAATGGCTTACTTGCTGAGCGTGCCGACCGATTGGAAGCCTGAGGTCGCGATCCCGGCGACTGAGCTCACCGCCGACGACAGGGCGGCGCTCAATGATCTCACGACGGTGTGGCTGAGCGCTTCGTTCCCGCGGCTGCGTGCCGAGCGGTTTGCCAAAGAAGGTATCGATCCTGGTTTGGCATCGAGCGTGAAAGTCGATGAGCGCGTGCTGCTCGGGCCGTTCAAAGATGAAAACGACCGCGCCCAGCGGCAGCTGGAATACGTCGGCCGGCGGTCATTGAGCCGTTACGGCTGTTTCGGCTGCCACGATATTCCAGGCTATGAGGCCGCCAAGCCGATCGGCACGCCGCTGGCGAGCTGGGGGCGTAAGGATCCCGCGCAGCTGGCGTTCGAGAACATCAATGAGTTCCTCGAAACGCACGGCGAGTTCTTGCCGACGCGGCAAGTTGGCGGCGCCGCCACGAAGCAGGGCGATGCGGCCGTGCATCATGAAGGAGTCGGTTTGGCTGGTCCAGAATTGGCGGCCACCCCGGGTGAAGGTCATTTGTCGGCCAGCGAAGGCCACGGCATCGATCCGCTCGATGACCGGTTCGACAACGACACTGGCTACTTCTTGCAGTCGCTTGGCTCGCACACTCGGCACGGTTTCCTGTGGCAGAAGCTGCGGATGCCACGGAGCTTCGACTACGAAACGACGCGCACGAAACGGTACGACGAGCGGCTCCGCATGCCGAAGTTCCCATTCAATGCCGAAGAGCGGGAAGCGGTGATGACGTTTGTCCTTGGCCTCACGAACGAAGCGCCGGCGACGAAGTACATCTATCAGCCGACTCCGCGGCAGCGAGCGGTCGTCGAGGGTCGGCACGTGCTGGATAAGTACAACTGCGCGGGCTGCCACATTCTGGAAATGGAACGGTGGGACGTCGCCTTCGCGCCGAACCAGTTCGAAGCGCCGCCGGCGACGAGCGACTATCCGTTCCTGCGGCCGAACGTGACGCCGGAACAGATCAAGGCATCGTTGGTAGCCGACAAGCGCGGCCTCATGCACGGCGAGCTGCACGGCATGCCGATGCGCGATGAAGCCACCGGCGAGCCGCGCCTGGTCGATGCCGATGGCGTGGCCATCGAGCCCGACGACGAGGAGTCGCCGCGGTTCTACGAGTTCATGTTATTCCAGCCGGCCGTGGTGAACGGCGAAGTGCGCAAGGTCGGCGTGCAGAACATGAAGATTCCCGCCCGGATGGACGGCAAGGGCCCGCTGCAGGGCACGGCATTCCCGGGACTTGGCGGCACGTTGGCGAAGTATCTTTATCCGCGCGTGATTGCCGATGAGAAGGCGAACAATCCGAACGTCGTCGCGACCGAGGCCTGGGGCTGGTTGCCGCCGCCGCTGCACAACGAAGGTGAGAAGGTGCAGACGAATTGGCTGCACGACTTCCTCATGGACCCGACGCCGATTCGCCCGGCCGCGGTCTTGCGGATGCCGAACTTCCACATGACCGGGGACGAGGCGAGCAAGCTCGTCGATTACTTCGCTGCCAAGAGCAGCGCGGAGTATCCCTATGAGTACAACCAGCGTCGTCGCAATGACTACATGGCGGAAATGGAGGCCGGCCATCCGGCGCTTCTCAATGATGCCATGAAGATCGTCACCGACGGCAATTACTGCGTGAAATGCCACTCGGTCGGCGACTACCAGGTGAAGGGCGCCATCCGGGCGACGGCGCCGAATTTGGATCAGGTATATCGCCGATTGCGGCCGGATTACGTGAATCGCTGGATCGCCAATCCGCAGCGCATCTTGCCGTACACGGGCATGCCGGTAAACATACCATACGATCCTACGCCGCCGACCTTTGGCGGCATCAGCCAACAGCTGTTCCCCGGTCCGAGCACCGCACAGCTCGAGGGCGTCGTGAGCTTGCTCATGAATTTTGACGAGTACACACGGCGGCAGACGTCGGTGAAGGGGCTCGTGAAAGAGCCACCACCGGCCGGTCAGCCGCCCGCGAATCAGCCTCCGGCAGCTGGTGAGTCGCCGCCGAATAATACTTCGGCGCAACGTTAGCAGGATGGGATCTCGGTGATCCCGCGTGATGGAGTGTTTTTTTGATCGAGTGGAGTTGGCCCTACGACCAATTCATTTCGAGAGCGAGGCGAAGCATGTTGCAAAGTTTGAAGTTAGTGGTATCGATCGTGGTTCTGGCGGCGATGAATGTCGTGGCTCAGGCGGCAGATTGGGGTTCGCTGAAGGGCCGAATCCTGGTGGATGGCACGGCTCCGACGCCCGCCCCGCTGGCGGTGACCAAGGATGCCTACTGCGTCGACAAGAAGCCGGTGAATGAATCGATCGTCATCGGCAAAGACAACGCATTGGTGAACGCGGTGGTGTATCTGAAGGTCGCCACCGGCCAGAAGGTGACGGTCGCGCCGGAGTACGACGCCAAGATGAAGGAGCCCGTGGTGCTCGATAACAATGGCTGCTCGTTCAAACCGCATATTACGTTGATTCGCGTCGGCCAGACGCTCGACATCAAGAACTCCGATCCGGTGGGTCACAACACAAACGTCGCGGTGTTCGCGTTCAATCAAACGATACCAACGGGCGGTCAAACGCAGGTCAAGGCCAGCTCGGCCGGCACGCTGCCACAGCCCGTGGTGTGCAACATTCACCCGTTTATGAAGGGTTACGTCCTCGCATTGGATCATCCCTACATGACGGTGACGGGCGAAGACGGCACTTTCGAAATCAAAAATATCCCGGCTGGCAAGCACGACTTCCAGTTCTGGCATGAAGCGAGCGGCTACTTGAAGGACCTCACGCTCAAGGGCGGGAAGACCGATCGCCGCGGCAAGGCCGAGTTGACGATCGAGGCCGGCAAGACGCTCGATCTGGGTGATATTAAGGTGAAGGCCAACGCGCTTTCAGCGAAGTAAGTAGCTTGGGACGGCATCCGAATAACCCCCGGCAACAGGCCGGGGGTTGTTCGAGTTGTTGTTGATGGTCGTAGTGGTCAGTTAACGACGGTTGAATTTGCGATGAAACTTTGTGCGACGCGTTCGAGTTGGGCAGTTTTAATGGTGGTCGCGGCGGCGATTGCTGGCTGCAACAGCCGCGCGAATTTGCTGGGCCCCGTGGCCGATGCAAATGCCTCGAAAGCGATTCGCGATTCGCTGCTGGCCAGCAAGGGCGAGGGCGGGGCTGCATCTGCCGCCGCACCAACGGGCACAGGTTGGGCGACGATCAAAGGCCAGTTTGTGTTCGATGGCGATCCGCCGCAAATGCCGCCCTACAACGTCACGAAAGAGCATGACATTTGCTCGGTGAACGGCCAGGCTCCGCCGCAAGAGACGCTCGTTGTCGCGCCGGATACGAAGGCCATTAAAAACGTCGCGATCTTCTTGCGTGATGCCTCACGCGTGCATGAGTCGGCGAATCCGAAGGCGGATCCGGTAGAGTTCGACCAGAAGCACTGTGTGTTTCTGACCCACGTTGTGGGCATCACGGTTGGGCAGGCGCTCGATATCAAGAACAGCGACACCACCGGCCATAACACGAACATCGCGGGCTCGGGGTTCAATCAATTGATCCCAGCCGGCGGCGCCATCCCGTTCAAGATTCAAAAAGAAGAGCAGGTGCCGAGCAAGGTCACCTGCAGTATCCATCCGTGGATGACGGCCTATATGCTGCCGCGCAAGAACGGCTACTTCGCCGTCACTGGCCCCGATGGAAAATTCGAAATTGCCAACGTGCCGGCCGGAGAGCCCCTCGAGCTCCAGGTGTGGCATGAAAGTGGCGCGGCGCCGGGCAACGGTTTGGTCGGTGCCACGCCCGATGCCGCTGATGTGAAATGGAACCCGCGCGGGCGGCTGACGCTCACGCTGCAGCCGGATGAAGTGAGAGAACTCAAGGTTGTCGTTCCTGCCAAAGCGTTCCGATTGTAAGCCCGCTATTAGTAAATTCACCGCACAGGACTTGGAGAGCACGGCGAGCCGCCCGATGCGACCGCTGGGGCGCTCGGATTGCCGGCCGAATTGTATGCCGATGACTCCAAGACTTGGCGAACTTGTGTCCTTCGTGGTGTGAATCCTCGATGTCGAAGTCAAAGCGTTTGAAACTTGATTGGATGTTGCTCGCGGCTAGTGCGGCCCTGATTGCCGGCTGTAGTGAGTCAAGCTCGCCGCCGTTTCGGCTGAACATGACGAACGTGGTCGCCAAGCAGATCTCGCCCGAACATCAGCAGGCGATTGCGAATATCCTCGGCGGAATGTTTGGCACGCCGGATAAACCGGTGGCACTGCCCGAGACCGGCCTCGATCAACGCAAGCTGGATATGGCGGCGGGTCCGGTGTGGAGCGAGCAGGCGGGCGGCAAGCACGGGCTGTATCGCCGCCATTGCGTACACTGCCACGGTATTTCTGGCGACGGCCAGGGGCCCACGGCCTCTGTGTTGAACCCATACCCGCGCGACTATCGCCCGGGCGTTTATAAGTTCAAGAGCACGTTCACGTCAGCCGAACCGACGACTGCCGACCTCACGAAGACACTCCACGACGGCATTCCAGGCACGGCGATGCCTTCGTTCGCCCTGTTACCGCCGGATGAAGTGGCGGCACTCGTGGAATACGTGAAGTACCTCAGCATTCGCGGCCAAATGGAAACAGCCCTCGTGAATCACGCGGCCGATGAACTGGAGCCCAACGATAAGTTCGATCCGGCGGCTGATCCGGCCGTGCAGAAGCTGGTCATGCAAGACCTGCTCGGGCCGATCATTGAATCGTGGAAGGGCGCGCCGACGCAAATGATCATGCCCGAGGATGGCGCGATTCCGCCCGCTGACCGCTCGCCGCAGGATGTGGCAGCCTCGGTCAAAGCCGGCCGCGAATTGTTCTACGGTGCGAAAGCAAACTGCGTGAAGTGTCACGGTCCGACGGCGCTCGGCGACGGCCAGCAAGACGACTTCGACAACTGGAACAAAGCCAACAACGAGTTCATCCGCGCCACCAACGACATGGTGGGGCAGATTGAAACGTTGCGGGCTGACCTGGCCAAGGCGCAGGGCGAAGATGCAGACAACCTTCGTCAACAAATACGCGACGCCCAGAAAGAGTACAGCGAACGGCACGCGCTGATGGCTACCCTCTTGTCGCCGCGGAATGCGATTCCGCGCAACTTGCGCGAGGGCGTCTTCCGCGGCGGGCGGCGACCGATCGATATTTTCTGGCGCGTGTCGGCCGGAATTCCCGGCACGCCGATGCCCGCCAGCGGCCCGGCCTCCGAAGGCGCACCCGGCACACTCACGCAGCAAGAGATTTGGCAGCTTGTCGACTACGTGCAATCGCTGCAATTTGAACCAGCCAGCCAGCCGCAAAAGCGGCCCATTAATTCAGAAGTTGTCAGTAAGTAGTGGAGCGAGTGAGCGAGCAACCGAGCCAGTCGTCATAGCGGCCGGCTAGTTCGAGCACCCACTCCGTGACGGAGATTATTGTGAAGCACTTTTGGGCATTATTGTTCTTGCTCGTGCCGATTCTCGGCGTGCTGACGTTCGTCCTTGCGCCGTATTACAACCATGCGTTTCCGCAGGATATTTCGGAACATGGCCGCGTCATCGACCAATTGTTCTATTTCATCCTGGCTCTGACCGGCATCATTTTCGTCGCCACTGAAGTTTGCCTGTTTTACTTCATGTGGAAGTACAACGCCCGCTCGAACCCTGAGCCCGTGAAATACTCGCACGGCAGCCACACGCTGGAAGTGGTGTGGACGATTCTACCCGCAGTGACGCTGCTCTTTATTGCGATTTACCAGATGAATGCCTGGGCCGATGCCAAGATGCGGCGGCCGGATGTGCCGGTGACGGCCGAGATCACCGGGCGGCAATTCAATTGGGACGTTCGTTACCCCGGCCCAGATGGCGAACTCCATACGCCGGACGACATCATTCGCGTCGATGGCGACATTCATTTTCCCTCGAACGAGGAAATCCTGCTGAGCATCAAGAGTGCCGACGTGCTCCACAGCTTCTTCCTGCCCAACATGCGGATGAAGCAAGACGTGGTGCCCGGCATGCAGCAGTACATGTGGTTCAAGTGCCGCGAGCCCAAGACGCAAGTCGACGTAGTGTGCGCCGAGCTCTGCGGCTGGGGCCATTACAAGATGAGCGCTCGCGCCACGTTCGAGCCACGCGAGCAATACAATGCCTGGCTGGCTGAAAAAGCGTTGGAGCAGCAGGCCCGCAAGGTGGCCCAAGCTCCAGCGGCTACGCCGTAGCACAACTTCGCGATGCATGAGCAGCAGCCCGCTGCCAAGAGTCCAATACACATAAACGCCTGATTGCCCAACGCCTACCCGGCATCAAGACATGAGCACGATAACCGCAGACACCCACGTTCACGCGCACGACGATCACGCGCATGTCGGCAGTTTCCTGTCGACGTACGTGTTTTCGAAAGACCATAAGATCATCGGGATCCAGTTCCTGTTCAGCACGCTGGTGTGGTTTTTCATCGGCGGGTTGCTCGCGCTCGGGATTCGCTGGCAGCTGGCGTATCCCTGGTCGGATATGCCGATCTTGGGCAAGCTGCTGTTCTCGGCCCAAGGCGGCCAGATCGCGCCCGAAACGTACACGATGCTGTTCACGATGCACGCCTCGGTGATGATCTTCCTCGTGATCATTCCAATTCTGGCCGGGGCGTTCGGCAACTTTCTGATTCCGCTCATGATCGGGGCGGATGACATGGCGTTCCCGACGCTCAACATGCTGAGCTACTGGTTCATGTGGCCGGCGTTCTTTGCGTTCGGGGCGAGTTTCTTCGTGGGCTCGGGACCGATGTCGGGCTGGACATCGTATCCGCCGCTATCGCTCACGATCGATGCCCAAATGTTGTGGCTCATCGGCCTCACGTTCGTCGGTGTGTCGTCGATGATGGGTTCGGTGAATTATCTGACGACGATCATTCAGATGCGGGCCCCCGGCATGACGATGTTCCGCCTGCCGATGACGATTTGGGGCATGTTCATCACCGCGATTCTGCAAGCTTTCGCGCTGCCGGTGCTCACGGCCGCCGGCTTCATGCAACTGCTCGATCTGAGGTTTGGCACCGGCTTTTTCATTCCGGAAGGTTGGAGCGCAAACAACTCGCTGCACGCGGCGGGCGGCGGTCAGCCGCTGTTGTGGCAGCACTTGTTCTGGTTTTATAGCCACCCGGCCGTGTACATCATGATTCTGCCCGCGATGGGCATGGTGTCGGACATCATCTCCACGTTCGCCCGCAAGCCGCTGTTCGGCTATAAGCCCATGGTGTACTCCATCGCGGGCATTGCCGGCCTCGGGTTCATCGTGTGGGGCCATCATATGTTCGTCTCGGGCATGAACCCCGTGCTCGGCATGACCTTCATGGTCGCCACGATGTTCATCGCTCTGCCGAGCGCCATCAAAACGTTCAACTGGCTCGGCACGATCTGGGGCGCGAAGATTCAATTCACGACGCCGATGCTCTTCGCGCTATCGTTCGTATCGATGTTCATCATCGGGGGGCTCTCGGGCATTTTCATGGCCGCAACGCCAGTGGATATCTTCATCCACGACACGTATTTCATCGTGGCCCACTTCCATTACGTGCTGTTCGCGGGCACCGCGATGGCCGTGTTCGGGGCGATCTACTTCTGGTTCCCGAAGATGTTCGGCCGAATGATGAACGAAAATTGGGGAAAGGTGCACTTCTTTCTCACGTTCATCTTCCTCAACGGCGTGTTCTACCCGATGCACATTTTGGGTTGGGTCGGCTTCCCGCGGCGGCTCGCTGATCCATATCACTACGAAACGTTCCGGCATCTGTTGCCGCTGAATCAGTTCATGACGTGGTGCGCGATCCTGATGGTGGGCACGCAGATCATCTTCGCGATCAATTTCTTCTACAGCATCTTCTTTGGTCCGCCGGCGGGCCGGAATCCATGGTATAGCAATACGCTGGAGTGGCAAGCGCCCAGCCCACCGGGGCATGGCAACTTTGATTTCCAACCGGTGATTTACCGGGGCCCTTACGAGTACGGTTCGCCGGAAGTTGATATCGATTACTATCCGCAAACGATGCCGCCGCCGCAGAACCGGCCTCCTGCGCCGCCGGCACACTAGAGACTGAAATGGGCTCGGCAGTGCCGATTCGGACGTTTGATGCCAGATTTGCCGCGTCGTGCTCGTCGTGTCGTGGTGGTGGTTTAGCAGTCAGTTAGATGGTCTCATCCGCAGAACAATTCGGCTCACGTTGGACCCATCGCTGGGCGGTGGTGTTGGCCTGCGCCACCTTTCCGCTGCTATGGGTCGGTGGGCTGGTGACCACGACAGATGCCGGGATGGCCGTTCCAGATTGGCCAAACACATACGGCTACAATCTGTTTCTGTATCCTTGGCAAACGTGGGTGAGCGGCCCGTGGGATTTGTTCATCGAACACGGCCACCGATTGTTGGCATCGTCCGTGGGCATGCTCACAATTTGGCTGTTGGTGCTGTTGATGCGAAATGACGATCGCCGTTGGTTGAAAGTCCTCGGCGTCGCGGCACTGGCGTTGGTGGTGTTCCAAGGCGTATTGGGTGGCATGCGTGTTTTATTGGACGAGCGAACGCTCGCCATGCTGCATGGCTGTACCGGACCAGTGTTCTTCGCACTGACCGTCGGCCTGGTCGTGTTTACGTCGCGATCGTGGCTGAATACGCAACCGCAGCAACCCGTAGCATCGGCGGGTTTGATTCGCATGATATCGATCGCGACGGCGGTCCTCGCTTACCTGCAAATCGTGTTTGGCGCGGTGCTGCGTCATGTACCCGTGGATGCCTTGCCTTCGACGTTTATGCTCGCCGTGCAATTACATCTGGCGTTGGCCGCGGTGTTATCGCTCCATGTTGTGGCGCTCGTGTGGCTTGTGCATACGCGGGCTCGGCAGGTGCTGCCCGTATCGCGGTTGTCGCTGGTGCTGGTGGCGCTATTAATGCTGCAAATCTTGCTCGGGGCAAGCACGTGGCTCGTAAAGTACGCGGTACCCCTGTGGGCCTCCCATTGGCTCTCGCCGCAGAGCTTCGCCGTCCAGGACGGCGGCTGGCTGCAGACGCATGTCATCACGGCCCACGTGGCCACGGGCTCGCTGATTTTGGGAAGTTCGGTGGCTCTGGCGCTGTATGCTCAGCGGCTGTTGCACGATGCGGCTGCCTCGCAGCCAGCCGTTCGCCGCGGATTGGGGGCTGCCGTATGAGTCGCATTTCGACCACCACCGGCGTCTCGATTCCGAACGCGACCAATCGCGCGCGCTGGCTCGCGCGGGTGCACGATTTCGTTGAATTGACCAAGCCGCGAATCGTGATGCTGGAGTTGGTCACGGTAGTCGTCGCCGCCCACCTGGCATCGCCCTGGGGCATTTCCGCCGCGGTGTTGCTACACACTGTGCTCGGTGCGTCGCTTGTTGCGGCTAGTGCCGGAGCGTTTAATCAGTGGTGGGAACAGTCGACCGACGCGCTCATGAAGCGCACCTGCGTACGACCGTTGCCGGCGGGGCGTCTCGCCGACCGCGATGTGTTGTTGTTCGGCGCCGGCACGTTGGTTCTCGGAACACTTGAGTTGACGCTGGCCGTCAGCTGGATCACCGCCGCAATGGCCCTCGCCACGTGGCTTATCTACGTGCTCGTGTACACGCCGCTCAAGACACGCTCGCCGCTGAACACCACGGTCGGCGCCATCAGCGGAGCGTTGCCGATCTTGATCGGTTGGACCGCTACGGGCGCCGCAATTGATACGCGGGCCCTGTCCGTCGTCGCGGTGATGTTCCTCTGGCAATTTCCCCACTTCATGGCGATCGCCTGGTTGTATCGCGGCGAATATGCCAAAGCCGGTCAGCGGATGCTGACGGTCGTTGATCCCACTGGCTTGCGGGCCGGTGCACAGGGCGTGGTCGGCGCATTATTGCTCATCCCGGTGAGCCTGGTGCCGGCGATGTCGCCGAGCGCGGGCAGCCCCGTCATCTATGCCTTTTGGGCGTTGGTCTTGGGACTGCTGCAGGCAATCGTGTCGGTGCTGTTCTTGATTCATCGCGACGAGCGGTCCGCCCGGCGGCTGCTGCGGGCGAGTTTGGTGTATTTGATTTGTTGGATGGGTTTATTGTTGATGGTGGCAGTTTGAGGTTCCTGGTCGCGAACAGCGAACTGCATGCAGAATCGATTGAAATATGAGTGACTCTCACGGTTCCAAGTTTTCCTATCAGCCGGCGTTGCCGATTCCCAATGGCAAGACCTGCCTGTGGCTGTTCCTATCGACGGAAATCATGTTCTTTGCCGGGCTCATCGGCACGTACATCGTGCTGCGGTTCGGGGCGGTGGCCTGGCCCGCGCCGCACGACGTGCACTTGAGCGAGCCGATCGGCGCGTTCAACACCTTTGTGCTGATTTGTTCCAGCGTCACCGTCGTGCTCGCGCTCGAAGCGGCCAAGCTTAACCAAGCCGCGAAGGCGAAAGGCTGGATTCTGCTCACCTTCCTGCTGGGCTGCGTGTTCCTCGGCGTGAAGATGTACGAATACTCGGCGAAGTTTGCCCACGGCATTTACCCCGTGAAGCCGCACGGCCTCGTGCACGACAAGGCCGACATCTATTACTCCGCCGCGGTGCGCCGGAGGTTAAATGATCTGAAGACTGGAATCACCAGTGCCGGCACGCAACTTTCGGAAGAGGACAAAGCGCGGATCGAGGTGATCGACCGAGTCGCGCGCAAGGTTGATGAAGCTGAAGCCGCGGTCCGCAACGAGCCCGATTCGCCGGAAGGCATTATCAAGCTCACCGAGCTGGCGTTCGAAATTTACCCGCCGCACGATGAAGGCGCCGTGATTCAGGCCGCGGAAGCCGGCGCGGTGCCGCCAGGGGCCGTGGTGAAGTTCGCCGCGTATCAGCACGCGGCCACCGGCGAGCAAGCGGCCGAGCAGGGCGGCCAGCAGCGGCATGAAGGCCTCAACGCACAATATCCGTGGCTGCGGTTGCCGATCATGATTCCCGGCGGGCCAATGTGGGCCAGCACGTACTTTTTGCTCACCGGGTTCCACGCGATCCACGTGCTCGTGGGCCTGATCGTGTTCGCCCTGCTCCTGTTCAAAACGCTCGATCGCAGCCGGGCGAACTTTGTAGAGAATATTGGTCTGTATTGGCACTTCGTCGACCTGGTGTGGATCTTTCTGTTTCCACTTTTGTATTTGTTTTAGATGACACGAGATAGTTGATAGTGGCTAGTAGATAGTCGGAAGAAGACAATGCCGAACGACTCCTTCCAACATCTTTCGACCACAACTAGCAACTATCAACTATCAACTACCCATTCAACGCTTCCAACTGAGACGACACTCATGTCCGATCGCGACCAACATACCGAAGTCGGCCACGATAGCCACGAACACGCCCACCACGGCGGTAATGCCAAGTACATCATGGTATTCGTCGCCCTCTGCGTGCTCACGATGGGCTCGTTCCTCACGTACTTTCCATTCTGGCGCGAGCATGTGCCGTACCAGGCCAGCCGGGCCTTGATGTTGGCGATCTCCTGCACGAAGGCCATGCTCGTAATCATGTTCTTCATGCACTTGCTCTGGGAAGCCAACTGGAAATGGGTGCTCACGATTCCGGCGACGTTCATGTCGGTGTTTTTGATGCTGATGCTCGTGCCCGATATCGGCTGGCGCATTAACAATGGCTATGCGCGGTACTCTGAGGAGCGTTGGGTTTACGCGGCCAACCCGCGCAAGATCGAAGCTTCCGACGTGAAAGCGGCCGAGCAAGATCTTTCGCGCGAGCACACGCAATAAGAATTGAAGTCGTATGCCTAGCTCGCCTGCTGTTGAGATTTCCCACCTGGCCCACCGCTACGGCGAGCACCAGGCGATTCGTGACTTGTCATTCAGCATCGGCGAGCGCGAAATCTTCGCTATTCTCGGTCCCAACGGCAGCGGCAAGACAACGCTGTTCCGCGTGCTTTCCACGCTGATTCCGATCCAGCAGGGCGACATCTGCATCCTCGGCTGCGATCTGCGACGCGAGCCGGCCAAAATTCGCTCGCACTTGGGCGTCGTCTTCCAGGCGCCGAGCATCGATAAGAAACTGACCGTCATGGAAAATGTCATCCATCATGGGCGGCTCTACGGTCTCGGCGGTCGGGAACTTCGCACGCGGGCCGACGAAATGCTCCAGCGCCTCGGCCTCGCCGAGCGGCGGCGCGAACTCGTCGAAAAACTCTCCGGCGGCTTGCGGCGACGCGTCGAATTGGCCACCGGCATGCTCCATCGTCCACGGCTGCTATTGCTTGATGAGCCGTCGACCGGCCTCGATCCGGGCGCACGCAGCGACCTGTGGCAGTATCTCGAACAGGTGCGCGATAACGACGGCGTGACGGTGGTCGTCACCACGCACCTGCTGGAAGAAGCCGACCGCGCCAATCGCATCGCGATCATGCACAAAGGGGAACTTTCCGCGCTCGATACGCCGCCCAATTTGCAGGCCGCAGTCGGCGGCGATGCCATCACCATTCGCTGCAAACAGCCCGAATCGTTGGCAGCCGAAATTCATGGGAAGTTCGGCGTAATGGCGAAGGTCGTCGATGGATCGGTGCGGCTCGAACAGCCGAACGGCCATCAATGGATTGCCCGGCTCGTGGAGGCTTTCCCCGAACAAACCGAATCAATCACGCTGGGCAAGCCGACGCTCGAAGACGTGTTCATTCACTTCACCGGTCATCGCTTTTGGGATGACAACGGCAGCGATGCAGAAGAGTCGCCAAAGAAGAAGTCACGCAACAAGAAGCATTAACGATATTCGCGCAGAAAATGTCGTTTAACCCGGAGCCAACGGCGACGGAACCAGGCGCTCTGCCGCGCCGTTGGCTCGGTGTTAAACAACCAATCGATCAAAAGCCGCGCAGCCTCAATAGAACCATAAGTGGGCCGGCATTCCTGTCTGCCGCCCTAGCCGTCGAATCCGCGCTTCCCGTGAGTGATGTACGATCATGGCCACTAGCACTAATTCCGAAGTAGGCGCCGTCGCGCCACTCCCCGTCGTTGCTACCTTGTGCGAACGCGAACTGGTGCGATTCTTCCGGCAATCGAACCGCGTGTTCGGCGCGCTCGGGCAGCCGATCATCTTCTGGCTGCTGTTCGGCGCCGGGCTCAGCGGCGCCAGGATTGGCGACGATGCGAGCAAGTCGAGCAGTCTCGATTACGCCCACTTCTTCCCCGGCACGCTGGTAATGATCCTATTGTTTACGGCCATCTTCGCGACGATTTCGATCATTGAAGACCGTCGCGAAGGATTTTTGCAGGGCGTGCTGGTAGCGCCTGTGCCGCGGTGGTCGATGGTCTTCGGCAAAATCCTTGGCGGTGCGCTGATCGCGATGCTCCAGGGAATCATCTTCCTGTTTCTGGGCTGGCTGACGAGCGCATTCGGCTGGCATCCCGTCATTCAGGCAACCGTGGGCGGCATCATTGGCGCGATTCTACTTATGTTTGTCGTGTCGATCGCCCTCACCGCACTCGGGTTTCTCATCGCCTGGCGGATGGATTCGACGCAAGGTTTCCACGCCATCATGAGCGTATTTCTGCTGCCGATGTGGCTGCTGTCGGGCGCGTTTTTCCCCATGGATGTGGGCGGCTGGCTGGGGGCAGTAATCAACATCAATCCACTCACGTATGGGGTGGTCGGGTTGCGGCACTGCCTCCAGAATGGAGATGCTGCCGCCGCCCATCTGCCTTCGCTAGCGGCCTGTTGGGCCGTCTCGCTGGTGTTTGCCGGCATCACGTTTGCCGCCGCCTGGTGGATCGCCGGCACGCGATCGACCGGAGACTTGTTATGAGTTTCGACACGCAACCCGATTCATCGGCGCCCGCATCACACCCACCGCAAACGGTTAGCGACCAAGGCACGGCCGCCGGTTCGGCGGTGCCGTTCATACTTTGTGCGTTTGTGCTCGTCGCCATGCTCTTTGGACTCTGGAAGTGGTACCAGGTGCGCCAATGGCAAATTGCCAAGAGCGATGCGATTCCGGCTAGCCTGGTCGGGCCGCCGCTGACAGAATTCGAGCTGACCGAGCGCAGCGGCAAGCCCTTTCGCTCGCTCGATATGCGCGGCCGCGTGTGGGTTGCAAGCTACTTCTTCACAACGTGCCCAGGCCAGTGTTTGCGGCTCAATGCGAACATCCAGGTGCTCAGCAACCTGCCGGAGCTCAAGGATGTGACGTGGGTCAGCATCACGTGCGATCCCGACACCGACACGGTCGAGGCTCTGAAAGCCTACGCCGATCGCTGGAAAGCCGACCCCGAGCGGTGGCTGTTCTGCCGGGCCGATTTGGAATACACGCAGCGCGTGGCGAAGGGCATGAAGATCTACCTGAGTTTGAAGGGGCATCAGGATTACGCGATCGTCATCGACAAGCAAGGCAAGATTCGCGGCGTATTCGACGGCACCAGCGAGAGCCAGTGCAAGCGATTGGAGAATCTGTTGATCGAATGCCTAAACGAGAAGCCGCCGCAAGACTTGGCTGCCGGCCCCGCTGAGAAAGAGAAGTCGAGTTGACGATCTTGCTGGCGGCCCACCCGATCGTGCACGTGAACGCGTCGCTCAATGCCCTGGCGACCGTGTTGTTGCTGCTGGGCTTATATTTCATCAAGAGCGGCCGCGTCGAGGCGCACAAACGCGCCATGTTGAGCGCCTTCGGCGTGTCGGTCGTGTTTCTGGGCTGCTACCTATGGTATCACGCGCAGGTTGGCAGCGTGAAATTCACGCATCCGGGCGTCATCCGGTATGCGTATCTCACGATTCTGGCCTCCCACGTATTGCTGGCAGCGACGGTGCCGTTTCTGGCGATCCGGCAGATGTACTTGGGCTATCGCGCCATTGGCTGCTGCGGGGCGAGCGGATCGGATGCCGAGCGCCTGGCCGCCGCCGCGCTTTACCGCGAAAAACATTTGCGGCTGGCAAAGTGGGCATTTCCGATTTGGCTGTATGTCTCGGTAACGGGCGTCATTGTATACGTCATGCTTTATCATCTCTGGCCGCCAGCGGGCCAGTGACTTAGAATTGTTGCGGCAGTTCCGAATCTCACTCCAACGGCCGTGCCCGCGGGGAGTCCTCACCATGAAAGCCATTTATCACCAGTTCGAGCCGGCGGTCGTTCGCTGGGTTCTCGTGGCGCTCGTGTTCGCGCTCGTGCTGATGTTCGCCAGCGTGGCCGCAGCCTGCCCAACCTGCAAAGATGGGCTCGCGCAGAATGATCCGCACGGGCAATCGATCGCGGCCGGCTACTACTACAGCATCATTTTCATGATGTCGATGCCGTACCTCGTGCTGTGCACGTTTGGAAGCGTTGCCTATCTTTCGATTCGCCGCGCCCGGCAGGCCAAAGAAGCTGCTGCCGGCGTTCAACTCCCGGCCGATGAGCACTTGGGCTGATCACTGCGCCCTGACATCTTCGTGCTGCATCCTGCGCAGTTCGCTTTCGTTGGGCCACGGGTCCCAGTGTTCGTCGAACGCGATCCACAGCGCCCGGGCGTAGCGAAAGAACCACATCGGGAACAGGATTCCGAACGCGGTCAGCACCAGCAGCCGCTGGGTATCGGTCAGCACGTCGCCGAAGAACATGGCGAAGTACATGATGACGACGATCATGCCGGTGACGCCGTAGTTGAAGTAGATCGAACCGAGCAAGTAGCCCGCGTCGCGGTTAAACCGTCGGCCGCAAGCCGGGCAGGCGTCGTGCATCGCAAACCAGCCGCGGAAGATCGGCGCTTCGCCACACGCGGGGCACTTCAGCTGCAAGGCGCGACGCTGCAACCGGCCGATCGGTTGCGGGATTTCCGGCGACACATGCCTATCGGTGGGCGGCGGCGGCGAAGGACGATCTGTATTCATCGTACCGCTATCGTATGAGACAGCGGGAACTGCCGCTACCGGCCGCTTGTCACCACCCGTCGCCGGTGTTACGTTGCTGGCCATGTATACGGTGGCCCGCTTTCTACAAATGGTTGGTTTGACCGTCCCGCTATTGGCGGTGGTCGCGCAGCTCAATAACACCATCAAAGCGAACACGATGCTGGGATTCCTGTTCGTCTCGGTGCTGGTGTTCGTGATCGGGTATTTGCTGCAGCGGTATTCGGGCGGGAGCTGACGCAGGCGGCGGCGTGGATCGCGGCAGTTGGTTTCCCGCCCGCAGTGGGGGAAGTAAAATTGACTTTCAGCCGTTCTCGGTTTCCATCGTCTTTCCCGCTGCCGCCAACCTCTCGATGACTCGTTCAGCAGATTCAGATCAAGTGCCGGCCGACGGTGATCGGTTGTCGTCGATGACTCCTCACGATCGTCGTCGCCTCGAACTGCTCGCGCCGGCCGGCGATCGCATCTGCCTCACGGCGGCCGTCGAAAATGGGGCCGATGCCGTCTACTTCGGCCTTGATTGCGGTTTCAATGCCCGGGCACGGGCAACCAACCTGCATGTCGACACACTACCTGAAGTGATGTCGTACCTGCACGGGCGCGGCGTGCTCGGCTACGTGACACTCAATACGCTCGTCTTCCCGTCCGAGCTGCCGGCTGTCGAACGGCATATTGTCCAGCTCACCGAGGCTGGCGTCGATGCCGTGCTCGTGCAGGATATCGGGCTCGTCCGGTTGATCCGTGCCATCAGCCCCGATCTCGCCGTTCACGCCTCGACCCAAATGACGCTCACTAGCGGCGAATGCATTCGCGCGGCCGAGGATCTCGGCATCGAGCGCGTCGTGCTCGCCCGCGAGCTGTCGATTGCCGAGATCCGCGAAATTCGCCGGCAGACGACCATCGAACTTGAAGCTTTTGTCCACGGCGCGCTGTGTGTCGCGTATTCCGGGCAGTGTTTGACGAGCGAATCGCTCGGCGGCCGCAGTGCAAATCGCGGGCAATGCGCGCAGGCCTGCCGCTTGCCTTATGACCTGATTTGTGATGACCAGGACGTCGATCTCGGCGATGTGAAGTATCTGCTGAGCCCGCAAGACTTGGCCGCTTACGATCTGGTGCCGCAACTGATCGAGGCCGGCGTGAGCTGCTTCAAGATCGAAGGCCGACTCAAAACGCCGGAGTACGTCGCAAACATCACGCGGCACTATCGCCGCGCATTGGATGCCGCCGCGGCGGGGACCGTTGCGGCGTTTTCTGAGCAAGACGTCGCCGAGATGGAGCTCTCGTTTTCGCGAGGTTTTTCGCCCGGTTGGCTGAACGGCTGCGACCACAAAATGCTGGTGCCCGGGCTCAGCTCCGCCAAACGAGGCGTTCTCTTGGGCCAGATCGCGAGCGTTGGGCAGCGCAGCGTGATTGTGAAGGTTGCTCGGGCCGTGGCGGCGGGGGACGGCGTTGTCTTCGCCGGCGATCGCGAAAAGGCGGAAGAGCAGGGGGGCCGCGTTTACGAGGTCAAGCCGCGCGGGGCAGGGCAAGTCGAGCTACGATTCGGCCGCGATGCGATTGATTTCAACTGCCTATACCCCGGTCAGCAATTGTGGTTGACCGACGACCCGCAGCTCACCTCGCGATTGCGAAAGACATTTGCAGGCTCGAAGCCGCAGCGGCGGGTTGTGTTGAATCTCGAAGTCGTTGCTAGAGCGGGCGAACCACTGCGGCTTATCGGGCGGGCGGAAAACGGCGCTACATGTACTGTGCGATCAACGGGTTCGCTCGCTGTCGCGACGAAGCACCCTCTGACAATCGACATTTTGAGAGAGCAACTCGGCCGACTCGGCGCGACCGTCTTCGAACTCGGCGATCTGAAGGCCACGATCAGCGGTAATCCCATGGCGCCGCTCAGCGTGTTGGGCAAATTGCGGCACGAAATGATCGAGCAACTTCAGGCCGCGAGCCTCGCGCGGCCGGTTCGACGAATTGCCGACGGCGATTCCTGGAAAGCCTCCATCCGCGGTCGTTTGTCAGTTCAGCACTCAGCCGGTGACGAACGACTCGTCGATCCGGCTTCCAATTCGCCAAGACTTCACGTGCTGTGCCGCACGCTGCACCAACTGCAGGCCGCAGTCGATTCAGGCGCGGCCGACTTCTACGCAGACTTTCAAGATATTCGCGATTATCGCGCTGCCGCCGAAATTGCGACACCGGCGGGCGCCAGTTTATTCCTCGCCACGCCGCGCATTCAGAAGCCTGGGGAAGCGGGCATCTTTCGCGCAATGCACAAACACGGTGCCCGCGGCTTTCTCGTACGCAACCTCGCTGGGTTGTCGTTTTGCGCGGAGAATTACGTGCCGTATGTCTGCGATTTCTCATTGAACGCGGCCAATCAATGGACCTTTGACTATTTGCAGCGACGCGGCGCGGTTCGCGTGACCGCTTCCTACGACCTCAACCGCGATCAACTTTTCGAACTCGTCGAGAATGTGCGGCCCGATCAGCTCGAGGTGGTCATTCACCAACACATGCCGATGTTCCACATGGAGCACTGCGTGTTCTGCGCGGTGCTCTCGCCGGGCACGAACAAAACCAACTGTGGCCGCCCGTGCGATGTTCACGCCGTAAAGCTGCGCGACCGCGTCGGCATGGAACACGTGCTGCAGGCCGACGTCGGTTGCCGCAACACGTTGTTCAATGCCGTCCCGCAAAGCGCGGCTGAAATCGTGCCGACGCTGCTCTCGCGAGGCCTTTGCGATTACCGCATCGAGCTGCTTTCAGAAGACGCCAGAGAAACCCGGGCAACGATCTCGCTATACCGCGATTTGCTCAGCGGCCGAACGACCGGCAAACAGGTGTGGCAGCGCCTAAAGGCGGCCAATCGGGTGGGAGTCACTCGGGGAACGCTGGAAGAGCGGCGCAACCCGCTGGCAATTTTATAGTCCGCTGTTAGAACAGTATCGCATTTAAAATTCAGAAGTGCACGATCCTCCGTGAATCCAACCGTGAACAACATGCGTTTGTCGACAACATTGTTAACGATCCTAGGAGTGGGCATCTTCCTGGCCATACCGCAATTAGCAGACGCTACCGACGCCGCGTTGAGTGGCCGCTGCCACGAAACGCTTGATCGCGCCCTCCAGGAAGCACAGAAGTGGGTAAAAGTCCATGCCGCCGAGTCGCTGGTTGCAGCCGGGGAAGGCGACAAAGTCGTTCCCGTATTCAAGCACGAGTTGGAAGCCTCGGGCAACGAGCCGGAGTATCGCATCGGCATCTGGCGCGTGTTAACGCAGGCCAGCTCGGTTCCCGCTGAAAAGGACCAGTATCTGCAAAAGATCATCGCGGCACTTCGCGATCCCAATGGCCCAGATACCACCCATGCCGCGGAAACACTCGGCAAATTGAACTACATTATTTCAGCCGGCGACCGGCCGCGCGTCGAACATCTTGCCGCCACCGTTACCGGCAAAGGCTTGCCCTTCGCGCGTTGGCTGCTGGCCCTCACTGGAAATCCCGACGACGTTCATAAGCTCGCCGACCTCTTGGATCATACGGATCCCGAGATTCGCGGCACGACCGCGTTTTCGCTGCGATATCTGCGCGACAAGTTGCCGCCGGACGTGGTCGAGAAGCTTCAGCGTACGGCCGATAAAGAGCCGTCGTCGGAGTACCGCATGCATCTCCTTGGTACGGCCTACGTCACGGCGAAGGATAGCAAGCTAGCCGCGCGGTACCACGACCAGCTCTTGCCGTACTTGTCGGCCAGCACGACGCCGCAACGCTTCGCAGCCATCTGCGCGCTGGCAATTCGCGGAGATCAGGCCGACATCACTCGGCTCACCTCGATGCTCGATGATCCCGAACTCGATATCCGAGTGATCGCCGCTCATGCGATTCTGGAAATTCAGAAGCGCGCTCCAAACGGCAAGTAACCGGCCACCGATGCAATCGCCCTCGCCTCGAATCCCCCGGGCCGCCGACCTCTCAGTTCGCATTGGAGCTCGAGAGGCCGTACAACTCCATGAGCTGCCGGCTGAGCGTTTCAATATCGCCCAGATTCAAAGCTTCATTATAGACCGCCAGCTCGGCCAAATCGCCATGGAAGTACCACTGGTCGAAAATGCCGTGCTTGCCGATGACCTTGCGCGATGTCACGGCCACGCGGGTGGGCGCCGAGGAGGTATCGGCAAGCTTGCCGTCGATGTACAACGCCGCCGTATTTGCGGTGTTGCTGTACACATAGGCCACCACGTGCGGGTGGGAATAGCCAAGCGAATCGGAAACGACCACGCCCGTGCTGACATCGGCGCCGCGAGAGTCTCTTCCCACGAACGCTTTCGCCGCGATGGAGCCGGGCGGGCCATTCCATCCGTCGATCTTTTCGCCGAGTTGCAGCACGCCGGGGCTATAGACGTCCGGCAAATACCGGCTCGGCGGCCCGTTATAGTTGAGAATCTGTCCGCCAAACTGGTTGGCGCCCGCCTGCGGCAACGCATGTTGGAAAACGACGACAATGGTCTGATCATCCGTCGTCGTGATGGGAATGGTAGTCAAATAGGTTGCGACGCCATCAAACCGAATTGCCGGATGGTCGTTCAGCGCCTTCTGAACAAACGATGGCCGGAACCGCGCATCGGGCTGGAATGCGTCGTTCGCAACGCGGTTTGACCCGCAGGCTAAATCTTGCCATGCGACCACGCGATTCTTGCGATCGGTTTGAACGCCGTGAGCCGCACGCAGCCAGAGGGCTATGTTTCGATCGATGACCAGCCGCTCAATCTTGTCATTCCGCCACAATGGCTTCACTTCCAGAGCGAACTTGGCTTCGTTCGCCGCCAACCGCTGCGCTTTCTGCTTCGAGCCCGGGTAGAGAATCGCCTGATCTTTCTTGAGCAGGATTTCGTTGCCGATGACTTCGCCCTTTTCATCGAGCTCCCGCGAAATGACTTCACCTTGGAAGACGTGGACCTCCGAATTCCCGCCGTCGCCAACCGAGAAGCCGAACCGCGTGCCCAGGTCGATGACTTCCGAGGCTGGCCCACGAATAGTGAAACCGGCCGCGCGATGCGGCACTTCTGCCGATACGCTGCCGGAAAACAGCTGGCACAGCATCGAGCTATCGACCCGCAGCCGGCAGGGCCCCTTCACCACGACTTCAGCGCCGTTTTCGAAGACCAGCTGCGCGAGCCCCGATTTGATGCCGACGACGGTTCCTGCTTTGATGTCCTCGCCGACACGCAGCGGCATCGCATCGGCATTCCAGACGCAATCGGAAAGGCGTCCCAAGATCGCCGGCGAAGGCGCGGCAGCCGCAGCGGACGCCACACCTTGATTGCGGTTGCGGCCGAACCGTTGGGGCAGCCACAGGTACGACGCGACTAATGTTAAGATGACCGCAGCCGCTACCGTGAACCAGCGCCGCGGCGCCGACTGCCAAGCAGCCGGCGGAAATGGAACGATGTGGGCGCTGTCGCGCTGCGGCGACTCATACGGCATGTGCTCGAAAATGTCGCGCATGTCCGCGAGGCGAGATGCCTCGTGGAGCTGCGCTTCGTTCATAAACCACGCCGCGATGGAGCGCGCGTTGTCGTCGGAGGTTGCCGCCCAGGTCGACAACTCCTGCTGCCCCGCGGCTGCCAACGTGCCATCGACATAGTCCTCGAGCAGCTCGGCGATATGCTGCGGAATATTCATCGGCTGCCTTCTCCTGCACGCATACTGATGCACCGCTCCAAGATCTTCCGCACGCGATGTAGACTGCCTTTTACCGCCGGAATCGATTTGCCTAGCCGCTCGGCGATTTCATGTACCGAAAGGCCGCTCGAGTACCGCATTTCAACCAGCCGCCGGCGGCGGTCATCGAGCTTCTTGATGCAATGGTGCAGTTGCTCTTTTCGCCGATCGACCGGCCTTTCGGCGATGGCCTGCAAATGCTCGCCGATCGTGGTCATCAACTCATTGCTAAACACCACCCGGCTGCGATGGTGTCGCCGATAATGCATGAGCATATGATTGCGCGCGATCCCCAGGGCCCACGCCAAGAAGGGCCGAGAGGGATCGTAATTTCCATAATTCTTGGCCACGCTAACCGCTACCTCCTGCAGCACATCCTCGGCATCGTGGAATGACCCAATGCCGGCAAGCAGTTGGGCAAATACTGCTGTGCGCGCATGCTCCCAGTTCGCAGCGAGCGGCAGGTGCTCGCGCGCCGCATCGTGATGAGCCAAGTTGTCAGGGTCGTCATCCATCGGCCCGAATTCGCCACGCCGTCATTCCAACCAATGAAATTACCAAACGGCTATTAGCCTATTTGCCGGGGGGGACAACAAGTTGCAGCGAATTTTTGAAAAATCTGGATTCGCCCAATTTTCGGCGCAACCTCCACACATCACCCGGCAAAGTAAAGTCAGCGGAACGCCTTGCGCTTACGGCGCATGGTAACGATTAACCCTTACTGGGTAAGGGGTTGTGGCATTCGGTCGGCGGGGAAGGGGCAGTCCTCGCCGCTTCGGTCTAGGTGGAGCACCAGAAGTCATGCATTTAAGGAAAAACCAGCGGCCCGGCCGCCTCTCTGCGTTCACACTCGTCGAACTGCTCGTCGTGATCGCCATCATCGGCATTCTCGTAGCCTTACTGCTACCGGCAATTCAGGCCGCCCGCGAAGCGTCGCGCCGCTCCGCTTGCTCGAACAAGATTCGCCAGCTGGCGATTGCCGTGACGAACTACGAATCGGCCAAGAAAGAATTCCCAGCGTCGGTTCATATGCCCGATATCGCAAATCCGACCGATAACGACGGCATTTCTTTCTACATCCAGATCTTGCCGTATATCGAGGGTGCGGCGATCGCCGCCTTATACGACCCCAATATTCAACCGCGAAAACAACTGGCCAAGTGCTTTTCCAGTCCCGAGCCGACCTTGCAGTGTCCGACCGACGAAGCTGTCAAAGTGCCATACGCCCGCGGTTTTTCTACCGTTGATCCGGCAACAGGCCTGGGGTCCGGTGACACTGCTCAAGACTACAAGGGGAATTACGGAATCAATTGGGGCACCAGTCGCTTCCAGCAGCAGCAGCCCGTTTGGAACTTTGTCACGAATTCCAACCAACCAGGCCAGCCGGGCCCATTTGAAGATCCGGTTCAAAGCGGGACAAAGCAGATTTCCAAGCACATTAAGACGCGCCAAATCATCGACGGACTCAGCCATACGCTGATGCTTCTCGAGATGCGGCAGGCCCCGACTGGCGGCCCGCCCGAGTCGCTGATCGATCGCCGCGGGCGTCTCTGGATTCCGGTCAACACGACCTTTCAGATTTCGACGCTGCTCCTGCCGAACTCCGCGCGTTGCGACACGAGCGACGCCATCGATTCCAAGCGCGGCTGCGGCCCCGACGCCGGCGGCTGTCTCGATGTCGCGAGCGACGGGTTGCCGTGCTCGCCCGGTGGCGTCGCGGTCTTAGCCTCGCGCAGTCGTCATCCAGGCGGTGTCATGGTGGCCATGTGCGATGTCTCTTGCCGCTACGTGAGCAACGACGTCGATCTCGCCGCTTGGCGCGCAATCGCCAGCCGAGCCGGCAGCGAGGCGGTCGGAGACTTCTGATTAAACTCTAGCGTCAGCAAACATTCATTTCAAAACAACTTTGCTTGAAAACTGGGGACAATAAGAATGAATCGAAGCTTACAACTGACGTGCATTGCCGTCGCTGCGATGCTGGCGGCCAATGTTCAAGCAGCCAATGTTTTCTGGATGGGCGGCAGCGGCAACTTCACCGCCGCCAATTATTCCGATGGCGTCACCACGAATCTGGTACCCCAGGAAGCTGACATTATCTTCCTCGGAAACTCTGGCACCGTGACCGACTCCGTTGCCGGAATCGGGCTCTACCAGAAACTGCGTGTTGGTCATGACATGGCCAGCCCGGGCGGCGTCGGGTCGGCAACGCTTACCGTGAACAACGGCGCTCAATTGAATCTCACCCTCGCCGGCGGCGGGGCGGATGCTTCGGTGATCGTTGGCGGCGGAGCGGTCGCCACGACAAACTCCGGCTACGACGGCACGCTTAATATCGACGGCGCAGGCTCAAATGTTACGTCGGCTCAGCTGGTCCAAATCGGGTTCGGATCGAAGTCGACCGCCAACGCCACCGTCAACATCACCAACGGCGGTTCTCTCGTTGCGACGACTGGTAACATCAATTTGGGCGAGCGCAATGGCAATACCGGCACGGGCGTTCCGGGACACCTCAACATCAGCGGGGCGGCTTCCAGCCTCACGATTTCCGCAGCTACGGCCGACTTGAATGTCGGCGTGCGAGCCGCCTCAAGTTACTCCCAAACCGATGGCACGGTATCGATCGGCGACGCCATTGTGATCGGCAACAATGCCGCGCACGGGTCGACTTTCAGTGTGTCCGGCGGCACGCTCACGTCGAAATCGTTGACGATTGGCGAAACCGCTAATAATGTGAGCGGCTCCTTCACCGGCAACGCGATCGTCAACGTAACAACCAATAACTTCAACATCGGACTTGACGACGCTCAGGGCGCGAGCCTGACCGTGGCCGATAACGCCGATATTAACGTCCAAGCCACTGGTGCAGGTAACGGCAACGTGTTTCTTGGCCGCGGCACATCTACGAACACTACGTTCACGATGACCGGCGGCACCATCGATACCGGCCGAAACTTCCTGCTGGGCAACGCCGGAAGCGCCACCGACAACGGTGCAACGGGCATTGTCGGCAACCAATCGGGCGGAACGATTACGACCACGTTGAACTTTGTCGTGGCCGATACAAAAGGCGAATCGACGTACAATCTAAGCGGTGGCAGCATTGTCGCGAATGGTCAGGTGGTTGTTGGACGTCAGACCACCAGCCTTCGTTCCGGTACCATGAATCAGACCGGCGGCAACGTAACCGCGGCCCTCGGCATCACCATCGGAAACGCCCAGGATCCCAACACCGCGTTGTGGGGCACCGGCGTTTACAACGTCAGCGGCGGCACCATTACCACCAACCAAACGACCGGCACCGCGCTGACCATCGGAACCCAAGGCGCCGGCACATTGCGCGTCATCGGCGATGACGCCGTCATCGACGTTAACGGCAACGCGACCATCAACGCCGGCGGCGGCGCTCAGGGAACTCTTGCCTTCCAGCTCGAAGCCGGCGATTTGCTGTCGCGAATCGATGTCTCCGGCAACGCAACCTTTAATGCTGGCGCAATCTTGGCGTTTGATACGTCACTCGCTTCGCCAACGCAGACCTCCTACGAGCTGCTTACCGCGACCGACGTCATCGACAACGGCCTGGTCTTCAATGCTCCCGCGGGTTGGAGCTTCGACATTATCACCGGCGGCAATGGCGAAATCCTTCGTGCCGTGCAAACCGGCCCAGTCGGCGTCCCCGGCGACTACAATGGCAATGGCACGGTTGACGCCGCTGACTATGTGCTCTGGCGCAATGGCGGCCCATTGCAGAATGAAGTCAACAACCCCGGCACCGTGAGTCAAGAGGACTACACCGAGTGGCGCGCCCGCTTTGGCAATACGAGCGGCAGCGGTTCCAGTCTCAACGGCGTGCAAGTCCCTGAGCCTGCGGTTGCCACTTTCCTGCTAGTCGGCTTAGTGGGAATGGTCAGCCGCCGCGCTT